>NZ_CM176871.1:0-435000 GCF_058135695.1 Cypionkella sp. PAMC25878
ATGACGCAAGAGGCCTGGGGCAAGGTACGCGAGACGCTGGCAAAGCGGATCGGCAAGAACAATTTCACCAGTTGGATCGAGCCCTTGCGCTGGGCTGGTCTGACCAATGGCGTCGCACGTTTCGAAGTGCCGACAACGTTTTTCGGCGACTGGGTGTCGCGCAACTATTCCGACCATATCCTTGGCCTGTTGAACGCCGAAGGCCATGCGGCGGGCCGCACCGAGTTTTTCGTGCCGATGACGCAGGCCGCCAACGCGCCGGTGGCCCCGCTCGCCGCCGACAAGCCCGCACGCGCAGCCAAGCCCAGCCGTCACCGCGCCGATGATGAACTGCCGGGGGCGACCTTGGACGCCCGCTTTACCTTCGACAGCTTCGTTGTCGGCAAACCCAACGAACTCGCCCACGCCGCTGCCCGCCGCGTTGCCGAAGGTGGCCCGGTCACCTTCAACCCGTTGTTCCTCTATGGTGGCGTCGGCTTGGGCAAAACCCACCTGATGCATGCCATTGCCCACGAACTTCAGGCCCGCCAGCCGCAGCTGCGCGTGCTGTATCTCTCGGCTGAGCAATTCATGTACCGCTTCGTGCAAGCCCTGCGCGACAAACAGATCATGGATTTCAAGGAACTGTTCCGCTCGGTTGACGTGCTGATGGTCGATGATGTGCAATTCATCGCGGGCAAAGACTCCACCCAAGAAGAATTCTTCCACACCTTCAACGCTTTGATTGATCAGAACAAACAGATCGTGATTTCTGCCGACCGCGCGCCGGGTGAGATCAAAGATCTGGAAGACCGCATCAAATCCCGCCTGCAATGCGGCTTGGTCGTCGATCTTCACCCCACCGACTACGAACTCCGCCTCGGCATCCTGCAACAAAAGGCCGAGTATTACCGCCAGCAATACAAAGGCTTGGCGATCTCGACCGGGGTTCTGGAATTCCTCGCGCATCGCATAACCACCAATGTCCGCGTGCTGGAAGGCGCCTTGACGCGCCTGTTCGCTTTTGCCTCGCTGGTTGGCCGCGAAATCACGCTGGAACTGGTGCAAGATTGCCTGGCCGACATCCTGCGCGCATCCGATCGCAAGCTGACCATCGAAGAGATTCAGCGCAAAGTCGCCGAGCATTACAACATCCGCCTGTCGGATATGATCGGCCCGAAACGCCTGCGCAACATCGCGCGGCCGCGTCAGGTGGCGATGTATTTCGCCAAGCAGTTGACCTCGCGCAGCCTGCCCGAGATTGGCCGTCGCTTTGGCGGGCGTGATCACACCACGATCATGCACGGCGTGCGCAAAATCGAAGAGTTGATGAGCACCGATTCGCAGCTTTCCGACGATCTGCAACTGTTGCGGCGCCAGTTGCAGGCTTAAGGCGGTCCCGGCGGGCTTGACCTGCCCCAGAATCGCCCTCAAAGTCCCGAAAATGCTTGTGAACCGGCCAAAACCGGATAGTTTCGACGTCCCTGCATGGGGGCGCCACCAAGGGGAACGACATGAAGATCAGCATCGAACGCGCAACTCTGCTTAAGGCGCTGGCGCAGGCGCAATCGGTGGTGGAACGCCGCAACACCATTCCGATCCTCGCCAATGTGCTGATCGAGGCCGAGGGTGATACGGTGTCGTTCCGCGCCACCGATCTGGATATCGAAGTGGTCGACCGCGCCCCTGCCATGGTAGAACGCGCCGGGGCCACCACGGTATCGGCGGTGATGCTGCACGAAATCATCCGCAAACTGCCCGATGGCGCGCTGGTGGCTTTGACCGAAGACGCCGCTACAGGCCGTCTGACCATTGCCGCAGGCCGCTCCACCTTCAGCCTCGCCACCCTGCCGCGCGAGGATTTCCCAGTGATGGCGACCTCGGAATATTCCTCGAACTTCGCAGCCCCCGCCCCGGTGCTGCGCCGCCTGTTCGACAAAGCCAAATTCGCGATCTCGACCGAGGAAACCCGCTATTACCTGAACGGCGTCTACATGCACGTCTCAACCGGCGATGTCGGTGCCGTGCTGCGCTGCGTGGCCACCGACGGCCACCGTCTGGCCCGCATCGACGCCCCGCTGCCGGAAGGCGCGCAGGGCATGCCCGGCGTGATCGTGCCGCGCAAGACCGTGAATGAATTGAAGAAACTGCTCGATGATGATTCCGCGATCATCGCCGTTTCGGTGTCGGAAACCAAAGTCCGCTTTGCGACACCCTTGATCACCCTGACCTCGAAAGTCATCGACGGCACCTTCCCCGACTACACCCGCGTCATCCCCACTGGCAACACCCGGCGGCTGGAAGTGGACGCGAGCGAATTCGCCAAAGCCGTCGATCGTGTCGCTACGGTGTCGTCGGAACGTTCGCGCGCCGTGAAACTGTCGCTTGATGAAGACCGCCTGATCCTCTCGGTGAACGCGCCCGATTCCGGGGCCGCCGAAGAAGAACTTGCCGTAGCTTATTCCGATGAACGGCTGGAAATCGGCTTCAACGCCAAATACCTGCTGGAAATCGCCAGCCAAGTGGATCGCGAAAACGCCGTGTTCCTGTTCAACTCCTCCGGTGATCCGACCCTGATGCGCGAAGGCAATGACATGTCGGCGGTCTATGTCGTCATGCCGATGCGCGTGTAAAAGGCGCTTGGGGGCTAGCCCCCAAACCCCCAGGATATTTGAGCACAGAGGATGATCAAAGCGTGAGTGGTCTGGCTATTACCGCGCTGACCCTGTCGCATTTCCGCAGCCATAAAACCGTGCGGCTGGTGTTTGATGGCCGTCCGGTGGCGATTGTCGGCCCCAATGGCGCGGGCAAAACCAATATCCTAGAGGCGGTGTCACTGCTGTCGCCCGGTCGCGGCTTGCGGCGGGCAACGGCCGATGAAATCGCCCGTAAGCCCGAAGCCTTGGGCTGGAAAGTCACCGCCGATCTGCATGGTTTTGGCGCCGATCATCAGGTCGAAACTTGGGCCGAAGGTGGCGACACGCGATCTGTCCGCATCGACGGCAAGGCCGCCACCCAAACCGCCTTAGGCCGCATCGCCCGTGTGCTTTGGCTGGTGCCCGCAATGGATCGCTTGTGGATAGAGGCCGCCGAGGGACGCCGCCGCTTCCTTGACCGCATGACGCTGTCTTTCGCCCCCGATCATGCCGAGGCGGTGCTCGCCTATGAAAAAGCCATGCGCGACCGCAATCGCTTGCTGAAGGATCAGATCACCGACCCGCATTGGTACGGCGCGCTGGAATCCCAGATGGCAACCGCAGGCGCGCAGATCACCGCCAACCGCCAAGCCGCCCTGACCCGCCTGAGGCAAGCCCAACGAAACGCCGAAACCGCCTTCCCCCGCGCCGATCTGACCCTGACGGGCGAAGATGCCGACGATCTGGCCGCAGCCCTGTCGGAAAACCGCCGCCGCGATATGGCCGCGGGCCGCAGCCTGATCGGGCCCCACCGCGCCGATATGTCAGCGATCTTCGCCGCCAAATCTGTGCCCGCCGAACAATGCTCGACCGGAGAGCAAAAGGCGCTGCTGATCAGCCTGATCCTCGCCAATGCCCGCGCGCTGGCGGCCGACCTTGGCGCAGCCCCCATCCTGCTACTGGACGAAGTCGCCGCGCATCTCGACACCGCCCGCCGCGCCGCCCTCTATGACGAACTCTGCGCCTTGGGCGCGCAAGCCTTGATGACCGGCACCGAAGCCGCGCTGTTCGACAGCCTCGGCCCCCGCGCGCAGTGCTTTACCGTGACCGAGACGGGTGGCATATCGCAGGTCCTAAGCGCGCCACCCGCCGCCCCGCATTAACCACCAGAAAGCCAGCGCCATGACCGTGACATTCTACGAACTCCTCCTTTACGCGGGCGGCATGGCGCTGCTTTGGGTGATCCCAGGCCCGGTATGGGTGGCGCTGACCGCCCGCGCGTTGTCGGGCGGCTTTGCCAGCGCCTGGCCGCTCGCCATCGGCGTCGCCTTGGGTGATCTGATCTGGCCAATGGCCGCGATCTTCGGCCTGACATGGATCGTCTCGGTCTATGCCGATTCCCTGCACGCCCTGCGCTGGGTCGCCGCTGTGGTGTTCGTCGTCATGGGCATCCTGCTGATCCGCAAACCCGCCGTCGCCCCCACAACTGACGGGCGCATGACCAAACCCGGCATGTGGGCGGGCTTTGCGGTGGGGGTGGCGGCGGTGATCGGCAACCCGAAAGCCATCCTGTTCTACATGGGCGTGCTGCCGGGGTTCTTCGATCTCTCGCGCGTCAAAGCCCCCGACATCGCCGCCATTCTGCTGATTTCCGCAGCCGTCCCAATGCTCGGCAACCTCGGCCTTGCACTGTTTCTCGACCGCGCCCGCAAGCTGCTCTCCAGCCCTGAAAGCATCCGCAAACTCAACCTGATCTCGGGCATTTTGCTGATCGGCGTCGGCGTCGTGATTGCGGCGTCAAACCGCTAAATCTTGTGCCCAAGGCGTGACATCCCCCCCCCAAGCCGCTATAAGTCGGGCACAATTCAAGGGGTGAAAACCACATGGCCATTGAGCCCAAGAAGCCTGAATCCTATGGCGCAGATTCTATCAAAGTTCTCAAAGGCTTAGAGGCTGTTCGCAAGCGTCCGGGCATGTATATTGGCGACACCGACGATGGCTCGGGCCTGCACCATATGGTCTATGAAGTCGTCGACAATGGCATTGACGAAGCCTTGGCCGGACATGCCACGGCAGTGACGGTAAAAATCCACGCCGACAGCTCGGTTTCGGTGCGCGACAATGGCCGTGGCATCCCGGTCGATATCCACAAGGAAGAGGGCGTTTCGGCAGCCGAGGTCATCATGACCCAGTTGCACGCCGGTGGCAAATTCAACAACACCGACGATAGCGGCAATGCCTATAAGGTTTCCGGCGGCTTGCACGGCGTTGGCGTCTCTGTGGTCAATGCGCTGTCGGAATGGCTGGAACTGACCGTCTGGCGCAACGACATCGAATACCGTGCCCGCTTTGAACACGGCGAATGTGTGGTGCATGTCTACGAGGTCGGTCCCGCGCCGGGGATGCGCGGCACCGAGGTCCGCTTTTTGGCCGCTGCCAAAACCAACATCCCGGACGGCACGTTTTCCAATCTGGAATACAGCTTCAAAACGCTGGAACACCGCCTGCGCGAACTGGCCTTCCTGAACTCGGGCGTGCGCATCATCATCGAAGATGACCGCCCCGCCGAGCCTTTGCACACCGAGCTTTACTATGACGGCGGCGTCAAAGAATTCGTCAAATACCTCGACCGCTCCAAAACCTCGATCATGGCCGAGCCGATCTATATGATTGGCGAACGCAACGGCATCGTCATTGAAGTCGCGATGTGGTGGAACGACAGCTACAATGAAATGGTGCTGCCGTTCACCAACAACATCCCGCAGCGCGATGGCGGCACCCATATGGCGGGCTTCCGGGGCGCTCTGACCCGCACCATCAACGCCTATGCGCAATCGTCTGGCATCGCCAAGCGCGAGAAGATCGACTTCACCGGCGATGATGCGCGCGAAGGTCTGACCTGCGTGCTGTCGGTCAAGGTGCCCGATCCGAAATTCTCCAGCCAAACCAAAGACAAACTGGTCTCAAGCGAAGTGCGTCCAGCGGTCGAAAACATGGTCAACGAAAAGCTGTCCGAGTGGTTTGAAGAAAACCCACAGAACGCCAAGATCATCGTCGGCAAGATCATCGAAGCCGCAATGGCCCGCGAAGCCGCCCGCAAGGCCCGCGAACTCACCCGCCGCAAATCCGCGCTGGATATTTCCAACCTGCCCGGCAAACTCGCCGATTGTCAGGAAAAAGACGCCTCTAAGGCTGAGATTTTTCTGGTCGAAGGTGACTCCGCAGGTGGTTCCGCCAAGCAGGGACGCTCCCGTGCCAATCAGGCCGTCCTGCCGCTGAAAGGCAAAATCCTGAACGTCGAGCGCGCCCGCTTTGACCGGATGCTCGCCAGCCAAGAAATCGGCACGCTGATCACAGCACTCGGCACCGGCATTGGCCGGGATGAGTTTGATATCAAGAAGTTACGCTACCACAAGGTCGTGATCATGACCGACGCCGATGTCGATGGCGCACATATCCGCACCCTGATCCTGACCTTCTTCTTCCGGCAAATGCCGCAGCTGATCGAGGGTGGTTTCCTCTACATCGCCCAACCGCCGCTCTATAAAGTCGCGCGTGGCAAGTCCGAAGTTTACATCAAAGACCAAGCCGCCCTTGAAGATTACCTGATCGACATGGGCGTCGAAGGGGCGGTTCTGGCCCTGCCGACGGGTGAAGAAATCGCTGGCGCCGACCTGCGCCGCGTTATCGACGGCGCGCGCCAGTTCCGCCGCGTGCTCGACAGCTTCCCCACCAACTACCCGCGCGGTATTCTCGAACAAGCCGCCCTCGCAGGCGCGTTCGACCAAGGCCAGGCCGACGCCGATCTGCAAGCCGTCGCCACCACCGTCGCCAACCGTCTGAACCTGATCGCGCCGGAATATGAAAAAGGCTGGAGCGGTCGGATCACCCAAGACCACGGCATCCGCCTGTCCCGTGTGCTGCGCGGCGTCGAAGAACTGCGCACTCTGGACGGGGCCGTGCTGCGCTCCGGCGAAGCCCGCCGCCTCGCCGCAATCTCGCGCGAAACTCGCGACCACTACCGCGACCCGGCCCGCCTGACCCGCAAAGATCGCGAGCAACTGGTGCATGGCCCGATTGACCTGCTGAAGTCGATCTTGGCGGAAGGTGAAAAAGGCCTGACCCTGCAACGCTATAAGGGTCTGGGAGAGATGAACCCAGAACAACTCTGGGAAACCACGCTGGACCCCGAAGCCCGCACCCTGCTGCAAGTCAAGATCGATGATCTCGCCGAAGCCGACGACATTTTCACCAAACTGATGGGCGATGTGGTCGAACCCCGGCGTGAGTTCATCCAAGCCAACGCGCTGAACGTGGAACACCTCGACGCCTAGAATCAGGGGCCCGCGCCGCAGCGGGCCCTCACCAACGCCAGGTCAGATCGGTAAAAACCACAGTGCCAGAAACGGCACCTGCCCCGCCCGCATCGCGTGCAAAATCCCTGGCGGGTTATAGATAAACCCCTGCGGCCCCGGATCGGTCCACGCCATCCCAGCGTTCCACCACTCCCCCGCGCTCAGCGGCAGATACACCTCGGCGGGCGGATGGCTATGGTCGGGATAAAGCGTGCCCGGTGCCATCACCGTCACCCCCAGCCAGACATCATCGCGCTCTTCCATCCCCCCCGGCCCAAGGATCAGCGCATTGGCGTGCCCGTTCCAGAACGCCGTATCACTTGGATCAGCCGACGCCCGCCGCTGCCAGCGCAACTCGGGCGCAAGGTTGGCAAAACTCTGCCCCAAAGCCCCCGGATTATCCGCCACAGCCGGGGCGATCCAATCGCAAACCGGCAGCCGCTCTGCCCCAACACGCGGCACCCCGCACGACCCACGCCAGCGCGTCACCACCACGGCAGCAAGCTCTGCAGCAGCCCCCGTGGTCACGGCAAGCCCCGCCTCGGCAGCCTGCAGAAAATCGCTGAGAACCCTGTCGCGCATCGCCACGCCCCTGTGCTGATTAGGAATGGTGACCCCGGCGTGATTCGAACACGCGGCCTACGGTTTAGGAAACCGTCGCTCTATCCGGCTGAGCTACGGAGTCACGCGACCCTACATGCGAAAAATCCTGCGCAGATGCAACAGGCTTGGCGCAGCACAGGAAGGGGAAATTAAGGGGGAGTGACTTTTGGCCCACCACTCCCCCTCGGGTCCGTCGCGTCTGGGTTGAGAGCTTGCAGGACGCGCCGAATATCGCCAGCACGAATGCTGTTACCGCTAACATATCGCAGCCCCGCCCACAGAACAAGCATTATCTTGGGAGATCTGCCGCGCAGTCCCGCCCATCGGCGGAGAGTTCTGCCAATGATTTGGACGGGGGCTTGGACATATGCGGAATAGACGATAACAAGGAAGAAACCATTTCACAGGCCATTCCCCTTGAGCAAACCCCCGATCCCCGAGCCGCGCCGCACTCTGACCCTTCGCGATGTGTCCGAGGCGTCAGGCGTCAGCGAAATGACCGTCAGCCGCGTGCTGCGCAATCGTGGGGATGTCTCGGACAGCACCCGTGAGCGGGTACAGGAAGCCGCCCGCCGCTTGGGCTATGTGCCGAACAAAATCGCCGGGGCTTTGGCCAGCCAGCGCGTCAATCTGGTGGCGGTGATCATCCCTTCGCTGTCCAACATGGTCTTCCCCGAAGTGATGACGGGCATCTCCGACACGCTGGAAGACACTGGCCTGCAACCCGTTGTTGGCGTTACCAATTATTCGCCAGACCGCGAAGAATCCGTGCTGTATGAAATGCTGTCGTGGCGGCCCTCAGGCGTGATCATCGCTGGGTTAGAGCATACCGATGCCGCCCAAGCCATGCTAGCGCAAGCCGGGATTCCGATTGTCGAGATCATGGATATCGACGGCACTCCAGTCGATTCTGCCGTCGGCATCTCGCACCGCCGCGCCGGACGACAAATGGCCGAAGCGATCATCGCCGCTGGCTATCGCAACATCGCCTTCCTTGGCACGATGATGCCGCACGATCACCGTGCCCGCAAACGGCTGGAAGGCTTTGAAGAAGCCCTTGCGAAGGCGGGCCTAAGCCTCGTGGACCGTGAGTTTTACTCCGGCGGATCGGCCCTGCTCAAGGGCCGCGAGATGACCGAGGCCGTTCTAACCCGTAGCCCGCAGGTCGATTTCCTATATTATTCCAATGACATGATCGGCGCGGGCGGCTTGCTCTATTGCCTGCACAAGGGCCTCGACGTGCCGGGGCAGATCGGTTTGGCGGGCTTCAATGGTGTCGAACTGCTCGATGGTCTGCCGCGCAAACTGGCAACAATGGACGCCTGCCGTCTGGAAATCGGCCGCGTTGCCGCCGAAATCATCGCGGGCAAACACTCCTCCGGCACCATCGGCGGCGAGGTGATCGAGTTGTTCCCGACCCTGCAAAAAGGCGACACGATTCGCGGCTAAGGCGTCTTCGGGTCAGACTTTTCACACTTAAGTTTGTGGGATAACGCCCCCTGCCTTAGTTTGTGATGCGGCAGCTAATCCAGTTGTTGGATGCGAAACGGGACTCTTGCCATTTCAGAATAGCGCCAGTTTTGAATGTTACCAAAGGATCGGATGTCGGAATTTGCTGCCAGTAAGTCTAATGCCGAGTTAACGATGCCGCAGGCGGCGGAGTTGTCTAGGTTTTCTAGATCAGGAAGATCGCGTGTTGCTAGACTGACGATCATCGCGATCTTTCTTCGCGAGCCCACCGGCAGGCTCTGCAACATCCTTTTGGCGAGTTCCGTATCGGATATCATAACCATGAAATCCTCTCAATCGGTCATGCTTTTACAGAGTGCGACATAGCGTGAGAGTCTGCAATGGGATCGGCTCAATGTTCCTAATCCGCTGCCTTGGAGCATGGTGTGCCACGGCTCAAGTCAGTTCCCTTGAACCCATCCCGCCAGCAATTGATCCAAACCGCCGCCCAATGCGTATCCAGCTAAACCCGCACCGGAGGCCCGCATGATCCAGCAACGCCCACTTGCATTCGGCACGCTCTTGGCAGCATTCTTGCTGGTGATCCAACCTGGAGCGACTCCCATGGCCGAAGCCGCCGATCCCGCCCCCAGTTTCCAGTTCACCGCGATTGATGGCGGCACATACGACACCGCGAAATGGCGCGGCAAGCCGGTGCTGGTGGTCAACACTGCCTCGCTCTGCGGCTACACTCCGCAATTTGCCGATCTGCAAGCCTTGTCAGACCACTACGGCGACAAGGCCGTGGTGCTGGCGGTGCCCTCGGATGATTTCAACCAAGAACTTGCCTCCGAGGCCGAGGTGAAAGACTTCTGCGAGTTGAACTACAGCCTGACCCTGCCGATGACCACCATCGCCCATGTCGCGGCGGGCGAGGTGCATCCGTTCTACGCTTGGATCAGCGACACAATCGGCTTTGTTCCCGGCTGGAATTTCAACAAAGTGCTGATCGGCCCGGATGGCAATTTCGTGCAGGCTTGGGGGTCCAACGCGCAGCCGATGGAGGCTGTGAAAGACGCAATCGACGCTATTCTGCCGGCGGGAAAGTCTTAACAAGCCGTTAACAGCCCCCCGCTAAGCCATTGAAATCATATGACACCTGTAGGTGTCCACGCGTGGACACCTACAGCCGCGCCGCCAACCGCGCGCCCTGATCAATCGCCCGCTTGGCATCCAATTCCGCCGCCACATCCGCCCCCCCGATCACATGGGCGGCAATGCCGACCTCTGCGAGCCGATCCGCCAGCCCCCGCTCGGGCACCTGCCCGGCACAAAGAACCACCTGATCCACCGCCAAGATTTCCTCCACGCCATCCCTCGAAATCCGCAAGCCCCCCGCCTCGATCCCCAAATAACTCACCCCACCCCACATCTTCACCCCCTTCATCTGCAAAGCGGCGCGATGAATCCAGCCGGTGGTCTTCCCCAACCCCCGCCCCGGCTTCTCCGCCTTCCTCTGCAACAACCAAACTTCCCGAGCGGGTGACTCCGGCTGCGGCTCCGCCAGCCCGCCCGCAGTCACCCCCGGATCCCCCACCCCCCACTCGCGCCGCCATTCCTCGGGATGCTCCGTCACTGAATACCCCCCCGCCACCAGAAATTCCGCGACATCAAAGCCAATCCCCCCCGCCCCGATCACCGCAACCCGGCGCCCAACCGGGGCACCCCGCAGCACCTCACTATAACTCAACCCCCGCCCCTGCCCCGCAATCCCCGGATCACGCGGGCTAACCCCCGTGGCCACCACCACCTCATCAAAGCCGCGCAGATCATCAACCCCAACAGTCTGCCCCAACCTCACCTCAATCCCGGCCTCAGCCACGCTCGCCGCGAACCAGTCCACCAATCCGTTGAACTCCTCTTTCCCCGGCACCAAGCGCGCGAGGTTCAACTGCCCGCCCAACCGATCAGCCCGGTCAAACAACGTTACCCGATGCCCCCGCTTGGCCGCGACCAGTGCCGTCATCAGCCCCGCAGGCCCCGCCCCGACCACCGCGACCCGCTTCGAAATATCGGCGAGATCATAGCTCAGCACGGTTTCATGGCAGGCACGCGGGTTGACCAGACAAGAGGTCAGCTTGCCCGAAAAGGTATGATCTAGACACGCCTGATTACAGGCAATACAGGGCGCGATCTGATCCGCCCGCCCCGCCGCCGCTTTGGCAACGAAATCCGGGTCGGCCAGAAACGGCCGCGCCATCGAAACCATATCTGCCGCCCCCGAAGCCAGCAAAGCCTCGGCCACTTCCGGCGTGTTGATCCGGTTTGAGGTGATCACCGGGATCGACACCTCTGGTCGTAACCGGGCGGTCAGGGGCGCGAAAGCGGCGCGGGGGACCGAGGTGGCGATGGTCGGCACGCGAGCCTCATGCCAGCCGATGCCGGTGTTCAGGATACTGGCCCCGGCCGACTCAATCGCGCGGGCGAGAGTGACGACTTCGTCCCAAGTGGAACCATTGGGGATCAGGTCGATCAGGCTGATGCGGTAGATCAGGATGAAATCTGGCCCCACAGCTTCGCGGACCCTACGAACCACCTCGACAGGCAGCCGCATCCGATTCTCAAAGCTGCCGCCCCAGCGATCCTCGCGGTGGTTGGTATGGGTGACGAGGAACTGATTGAGGAAATAGCCTTCCGACCCCATCACCTCGACCCCGTCATAGCCCGCCTCACGGGCGCGGTTGGCGGCGGTAACGATGTCGACGATTTGTTTTTCGATGCCTGCTTCATCAAGCTCTCGCGGCGGGAAGGGAGAGATCGGGGATTTGATGGACGAGGCGGAGACGCAGTCTTTCGAATAGGCATACCTTCCCGCGTGCAGGATTTGCATGGCGATCAGTCCGCCGGATTGGTGAACTCGGTCCGTCACGATGCGGTGGTTCTGAATATCTTGCAGGGTGAACAGGCCCGCCGCCCCAGGGAAAACGCCGCCTTCGCGGTTGGGGGCCATGCCGCCCGTCACCATCAATCCGACCCCGCCCCGCGCCCGCGTCGCATAAAATTCCGCGACGCGGTTCCAGTCGCCGGTCTCTTCCAGCCCGGTGTGCATCGAGCCCATCAGCACCCGATTTTTTAGGGTGATATGGCCCAGATCAAGCGGGGCGAGCAGGTGGGGATAGGGCATCTTGGTCCTCCGAGTTCGGCGCAGGATGGCGGTGATTTGGCGGTTTGTCATTGAAAACGCGGCGTCACGCTTGGCACTGTCCACGCGTGGACAGATTTTCCGCTAAGCAAAATCAACACGTTAGCGAGGGCGCATTTACACTTTCTTCACGTCTGGCCACTACGCCGCACAATCACATTGCAACCTCGCATCCTCGGCTGCAATCCTTAGGCATGCAACCCGGAGGATATGATGACCCAGATCGCGCGCATCACCAATCTTGTCGATGCCATGACGCTGGCCGAGCAGGTCAGCCTGCTGTCGGGCGCGGATTTCTGGAGCCTTCCCGCCATCGAACGGCTGAACGTCCCGAAACTGCGCGTCACTGATGGGCCGAATGGCGCGCGGGGGGGCGGCAGCCTGATTGGCGGGGTGAAATCGGCGGCGTTTCCGGTTGGGATCGCGCTGGGGGCGACGTGGAACCCGGATTTGCTGCGTGAAATCGGCGGCGCTTTGGCCGAGGAGGTAAAGTCGAAAGGCGCACATGTGCTGCTGGCGCCAACGGTGAACATCCAGCGCAGCCAGACCAATGGCCGGAATTTTGAGTGTTATTCGGAAGACCCGATCCTGACGGCAGAGCTTGCGATCAGCTATATCACCGGGCTGCAAGCGCAGGGCGTGGCGGCAACGATCAAGCATTTTGTCGGCAATGAATCTGAGATTGAGCGCACCTCGATCTCATCTGAAATTGACGAACGCAGCTTACGCGAGGTCTATCTGGTGCCGTTTGAGGCAGCGGTGAAGCGGGCGAACACTTGGGCGGCGATGAGCAGCTACAACCGCTTGGGCGGGATTTTCACCAGCGAACATGCGTGGCTGCTCAACACCGTGCTGCGCGGCGATTGGGGCTTTGACGGGGTGGTGATGTCGGATTGGTTTGGCAGCCATTCCACAATTGAAACCGTCAATGCGGGTTTGGATTTGGAGATGCCGGGGCCGTCGCGCGACCGGGGGGCAAAGCTGATTGCAGCGGTTGAGGCGGGCGAGGTTTCGGCAGAGCTGGTGCGCGAACGTGCTTTGAACGTGCTGCGGTTAATGGCGCGGACGGGTGCGCTAGAGGATCATTCCGAATGGGCGGAGCGCGCCGATGATCGCCCCGAACACCGGGCATTGATCCGGCGTGCCGGGGCGGAAGCGGCGGTTTTGTTGAAGAATGACGGTGTGTTACCGCTTGATGGTGGCAAGCTGGCGGTGATTGGGCCGAATGCCAAGGTGGCGCAGATTATGGGCGGCGGATCGGCGCAGTTGAACGCGCATTACCGGGTCACGCCCTATGATGGCTTGGTCGCGGCAGGGGTGGACGTGGACTATGCCTATGGCTGCGACAATGGCAAATTCCAACCTGTCTTGCCGGGCCCATTGAAAATGGAAATGTTTTTCAATCGTGAACTTGCGGGTCAGCCTGCGGCGGTCGATGAACTGCCCGAGGCGACTGGATTCTGGTTTGGTCAGTTGAAGGGCGGCGTCGATGCGGCGCATTTCTCGGCACGGATTTCGACGCGATTTGAGGCGACGGCGACAGGGGTGTGGCGGCTGGGCCTGCGCGCAGCGGGGCTGGCGCGGGTGTTTGTTGATGGGGTTGAAGTGGTAGAGGCTTGGCAAAGCTGGACCCGTGGCACGACATTTTTCGAGAAAGGCTGCGACGAGGTTTTGGCTTATCTGCCGATGCTGACGGGGCAAAGCTATGACATCGTGATCGAATTTGCCTCGAAAGCCTCGGACACTCTGGCATTTTCGGCCTTGGCGGTGGGTCTGGGTCTGCCCTCTGGCGATGCCGAGATTGCCGAGGCGGTGGCGGTGGCGGCGCGTGCAGATGTGGCGGTGCTGTTCGTCGGGCGCGATGCGTCATGGGATACCGAGGGCGCCGATCTGCCGGGGATCGCTTTGCCGGGGCGGCAGGCGGAACTTATCGCGGCGGTGGCGGCGGTGAACCCGAACACCGTGGTGGTGTTGCAGACCGGAGGGCCAGTCGAGATGCCTTGGCTGGGCGAAGTCGCCGCCGTTTTGCAGGCGTGGTATCCCGGACAAGAGGCGGGCAATGCGATTGCCGATGTGCTGTTGGGCGCGGAACCCGGCGGGCGGTTGCCGCAGACATTCCCCGCCCGTTGGTCGGATGGCGTGACGCAGACACAGGACCCCGAGATCTATCCGGGGCTGGAGGGCCGGGTGCGCTATGAGGAGGGCGTGTTTATTGGCTATCGCCATGCCGACTTGATCGGGGTGCCGCCGCTGTTCCCGTTTGGCTTCGGGCTGTCCTACACGCGGTTTGATCTGGCGGATTTGACGGTGGACGGGACAGAGGTTTCAGTGACCCTGCGCAATGTCGGGGCGCAGCCAGGCAGTACGGTGGTGCAGCTTTATGTGACCCCGGTGGCCAGTGCTGTGGCGCGGCCTGCGCGCGAGTTGAAAGCATTTGTCAAGGTTGCACTGGCGGCTGGCGCCGAACGGCGGCTGGTGCTGGGATTGACGGCGCGCGACTTTGCGTGGTTCTGCGTCGAGCGGAGGGCTTGGGTGGTCGAGGCCGGGCGCTATGGCGTCGAGGTTGGACAATCGGCGTTGGATTTGCCGTTGAAAGGTGCTGTGACGGTTGCGGCGGCGGTGCTGGCGGTGTGATTTGCTGCGCAGCGAAGCGGTGAAAATGCTGCGGTTTCGCTGCGCAGCAATCTTTCACAATCAGATGGTTAGCTTACATCGTGGTTTCAAGGCAGTGACGGCGAAACGCCCGTTTCAACATGTCCAGCTCAGCGCGCAGCAGGTCTAACTCGGCGCGCACATCGTCTTCCATCGCCACCCCGGTGATGATGGTGAAATGTGCAAGGGTTTGCCCGGTGCCGCGATTGCGGATCAGGAAGGTTTGCACGCCTTCGCTGAGCAGTTCCGCCGGGATCGGCACCTGCACGGCGAATTCGCCGGGACGGTCGGGGATTGCGGCAACGGTGACACCCGCGATGGGTTGCTCAAGGTGCAACACCTCCAACGCCGGGATGCCAGCAGTGCCCGTCAGCACGCCTTCCCAGATGCCAGCGCGGATGCGGGTTTTGGTGAGTGTGGTGTCGGGCATCAAAACCTCAGAGTTCGGCGCGCGGGCGGCGCGAGAAGGTCACATCGCGCAGAATGATCTGGTTCATTTCCGGACCTTCAAAGATCAGATCGACCCAGAGTTTTTCCACTCGCTTTTCGTTGATCTTGGAATAGGCGAGGTCAAATTCGACCATCACCTCCTCCTCGTTCAGCGGCAATTCGCGGACGATCTGTTCGATGTTCGGACCGTGTTTGATGTTCAGCCGGGCGAAGATTTCCAGCGGCTTTTCCATCTCAACGATCACATCCATGCGGATGACGTGGTTTTGCTTCAGGCCCCGCGCGGCATCTTCGGGCAGATCAACCACCAGCGACAGGAACGAGCCATCAAAGCGGAACACGTCCATGCGAAAGCCGAACGGCGCAATGTCGGCCTCACGCGTGTTGCGGATCTGGCGCACGGTCAGTTCCGAGCGGCGGCAATCGTGGAAAATCGTAGCACCATCGTAGATCGGGGCTTTGCCGGGCACGCTCGCAAACCCCGGCACCGGGATCGAGCCTTTCCACAATTGCGGCCGCCATGCCCAATCGGTACCCAGCGGCTTGCGGATGATGTTAGAGCCGATCACCGGCAAAGCAAGGCGATGATCAGCCTCGTGGATCACCCGATCCAGATTGCGGCGCAAAGCGCGGGCGCGGCTGCGCAAGGAACGCAAGCCGTCAAGATCAGTAGCGGGCGCCCCATCCGCGGCATCGCCCCAGCGGCGCAACGCCCGTTTGTGCAACACCCGATCGACAAAACCTGACATTCGCCCCGCCATGAAACCTTCCCGCATTTTCCCTTGAGGGTGCATTGTTGAATATATGGAAACTATGCTGTTATCGCTGCAAAAATCTTAATACTCCACCCAAAAGCACGGTGCGCTACCAAGAACTGTCACGATCTGCGGCGGTCGCAGCTTTACACGGGCGCTTTGTTGGCTGCGCGCAGGGCGTCTAGGGCTTTTTCCAGGATTTTGCGGCCCTCAGCCGGGTCCAGCCGCACTTCATCGGTGCCCGTCGCTGACAGCGTGACAAGACGCGCCTTCACCCCGATCACCGCGCGCCAATATTCGCCGACATTGCGATCTTGCAGATGCAACAGAAACGCATCGCCCGAGCCCAAAGCCGCAATAACTTTGACATCCCCCGCGCGGCCCGACCGCGACAAGGTGGCGCGGCCCTGTTTTGAGGCGAAGAACGAAGCCAGCGCCGGACCACCCGCCGTCATCACCCCCGCCGAGCCGCCCTGCCCGATCGACACCGTGATCAGCGCCGGGATAGCCTTCATCGCATCCGAGCAGCGCCCCATCAGAATAACGGCGGTATCGCGGCTTTCCCGGCTGGCTTTACCGTCGATGCAATAGCCGGGCGGCACACCGATTTGCAGCGCGCCTCCCAGCACCGGGGCGGCGCGCGATGAGGTAAAGCCAGAGCCGACCTGACAGCTCGCCAGCGTCAAGGCGATGGCCAGCAGAGCGGAAAGACGGGTCAGGGTCTGCATCGGGTCAGGCTCCGGTCTGGTAGCAGGGGGATTCTGGCAGGAATGAGAGGGCGTTGCGCAAAGCGATAGAGCCGCGATAGCTTTGACACAAGCCGGATATGTGGCTAGCACAGATCGACATATTCGACAGCGGGGCACCCACGGCCTATGACCAGTATTCGCGACATCGCCAAACTGGCCGGGGCCTCGGTGACCACGGTGTCGCGGGTGATCAACAACAGCGGCTATGTCAGTGCAGCAACGCGGGCGCGGGTCGAGCAGGCGATTGCGGCGTTGGCCTTCACCCCCAACGCCAACGCCCGGCGGATGCGCAGCGGCAACAGCCTGATGGTGGGGGTGGTTTTGCCCGCGCTGGATGTGCCGTTCTTTGGCATCCTAGCGCATGTGATCGAGCAGGAATTGTTCCGGCGCGGGCTGCAAGCGCTAATCTGCTGCACCAATGAAAGCCCGGATCAAGAAGCGCGCTACATCTCGATGCTGCTGTCGCAGCAGGTCGATGGCGTGCTGGCCGCCAGTGTGCTGGAAGACAGCACGCAGTATCAGCGCTTGGTCGATGCCGGGATTCCGATTGTGGCAATTGACCGGGCTTTGCCGGGGCTGGCTGCGGTCAGTGTGGCCGCAGATCATCTCACCGGGGGCCGGATGATGGCCGAGCATTTGCTGGGTCTGGGGCATCGCCGCTTTGCGGTGATCGGCGCGCCGCAGCACAGCCCGCCGGTGCAAGCGCGGGTGCAGGGCGCGACAGAGCGGCTGGCCGAGGCTGGCTTGGCGGCGCAGGTGGTGTTGGGGTCCGCGCATGATTTCGATGCCTGCCGGGAATTGGCGCTGGGAATCTTGGGCAGCAGCGTGGATCATCGGCCGACAGCAGTGATTGGCACCACCGATATTGCGGCGATTGGCGCGATTCATGCGGCGATTGGCTTGGGGCTGGTGGTGCCGGATGATGTCTCGGTAATCGGGTTCGATGACCTGCCAGAAGCGCGCTATGTCCTGCCGGCTTTGACCACGGAGGCGCAACCGTTTCGGCAGATTGGCGTGCAGGCGGTGGCGCAGTTGGCGGCGCGGATCGCGGGGGATGCGGTCGCGCTGGCGACTTTGCCGCTGCGGTTGGTGGTGCGCGACACGACGGCACCGCCGCGGTAGGGCGGCCTTGCATGGGGCAGAAGGCCTTGGCAAACCGCCCAGTATTTGCGCTTCATGGTTATATTTTAGGCAATCCGGGGTGTAGATGCGCGGCGTTGCCGCACATCTACGGCCAGCACATTTTCGCGGCCCTGACGCGGTGCTGTAGTCGGGATCGAGGAGACTCCGATGCTCGCGACCCCGGCCACCCCAATGCAGCGCAGCCATGGCTCGGCTTTCGCCAGCTTTCGCTGTCTGGATGGCCGCGCGCGGCTGCTGGATCTGGCGCAAAGCGGCTCGGCCAAGGCGATGCTGCCGCGGGTGTCGGGCGTGCCGGAGGTGGTGTTTCTGAACACTTCGGGCGGGCTGACCGATGGCGATGTGTTGTCGTATCGGCTGGATTTGGCGGCGGGCTGTCGGGTGACAGGCACGACGCAGACCGCCGAGCGGGTCTATGCCAGCCGGGGCGCTGCGGCGCGGGCTGTGGTGAGTGCGACGGTGGGCACGGGCGGGCATCTCGACTGGCTGCCGCAAGAGACGATCTTGTTTGAGGCCAGTCACTTGGCGCGGGATACGCAGGTCGATCTGGCGGCGGACGCCAGTTGTTTGCTGAGCGAAACCGTGATCCTCGGGCGTCATGCGATGGGGGAAACCTTGGCAGATGCGCGGCTGACGGATGCGAGGATGGTGCGGCGGATGGGCCGTCCGGTTTGGGCCGAGACGGTGCGGATTGAGCCTGCGGTTTTGGCTGACGCCAGTGCGGCCCTATTGGGCCAAGCGCGCGGTTTTGCGGTGATCGCGCTGATCGCGCAGGGGGCCGAGGATGCGTTGCCGCGTCTGCGCGCCGCTTTGACCCATCCGGGCTGTGAGGCTGCGGCTTCGGCTTGGGATGGCAAATGTATCGCCCGAATTGTGGCCCGCGATGGCTGGCCTCTGAGACAACAAATAGCCCAAGCGCTGGCGGCTTTGCGGATCGGTCCGCTGCCGCGTGTTTGGCAGATCTAGGAGTATGCGATGAACCTGACCCCGCGAGAGCGTGAGAAACTGCTGATCTCGGTCGCCGCCATGGTGGCTAGGGGCCGTCTGGCGCGCGGTGTGAAGCTGAACCACCCCGAGGCGGTGGCGCTGATCACCGATTTCGTCGTCGAAGGCGCGCGCGATGGCCGCACGGTGGCCGATCTGATGCAGGCCGGTGCGCATGTGATTTCCGCCGATCAGTGCATGGATGGCATCCCGACGATGATCCATTCCGTGCAGGTCGAAGCAACCTTTCCCGATGGCACCAAGCTGGTGACCGTCCACCACCCCATTCGATAAGAGGCTGATATGAAACGTATTCTGACCGCTCTTCCGCTATTGCTTGCCCCCTCTGTCGCCCTCGCGCATCCCGGCCATGGCTTTGGGCTTCACGCCGGTTTCCTGCACCCGTTCACCGGAACCGATCACCTGCTGGCGATGGTGGGCGTTGGCCTTTGGGCAGCGATCCTGGGCGGTCGGGCGCGTTGGGCGCTGCCTGCGGGGTTTCTTGGCATGATGACGCTAGGCGGCGCTTTGGCGATGAACCTTGGGCTCGGGCCAGCTGCGGCGGCGGTGGAGCCTGCAATTCTCGCCTCGGTGATCCTGCTCGGCGCAGTCGTCGCACTGGCGTTGCGCGCGCCGTTGGCCTTGGCTTTGCCGCTGGTCGGCCTGTTCGGTCTGGCGCATGGCGCGGCGCATGGGGCTGAGATGGTCGGCAACGGGCTGGCCTTTAGTGCAGCCATGCTGACGGCAACCGCGCTTTTGCACGGCGCAGGTCTAGGCCTTGGATTGGCGCTGAACGGGCGGATTGCCCGCGCTTTGGGTGCCGCAACTGCACTGGCGGGCCTCGCGCTCGCCTTCGCGTAAGGGGGTCGCGATGATCCCCGGAGAAATCTTCCCCGCCGCAGGCACGATTGAACTCAACGCAGGCCAGCCCAGCATCACCCTGATGGTCGCCAACACCGGGGATCGTCCGGTGCAGGTAGGCTCCCACTACCACTTCGCCGAAACCAACCCCGGCCTGAGTTTCGACCGCACCGCCGCACGCGGCATGCGCCTCGACATCGCCGCAGGCACCGCTGTGCGGTTTGAACCGGGGCAATCGCGCGAAGTCCGCCTGACCCCCTACGGCGGCCTGCGCCGCGTCTATGGCTTTAACTCCGCCGTGATGGGAGACCTCTAATGGCCACACGCATCGCCCGCGCCGATTATGCCGCCATGTATGGCCCGACCACCGGAGACCGTATCCGGCTGGGTGACACCGATCTGATCATCGAGGTGGAGCGTGATCTGACCACCTATGGTGAGGAGGTCAAGTTCGGCGGCGGCAAGGTGATCCGCGATGGCATGGGGCAATCGCAAATTCCAAGGGCGGGCGGCGCGGTGGATACCGTGATCACCAACGCGCTGATCCTGGATCACTCCGGCATCTACAAAGCCGACGTTGGCCTGCGCGATGGGTTGATCCACAAGATCGGCAAGGCAGGCAACCCGGATACCCAATCGGGCGTCGATATCATCATCGGCCCGTCGACCGAGATCATCGCCGGAGAGGGCCGTATCCTGACACCCGGCGGCATGGATGCGCATATCCATTTCATCTGCCCGCAGCAGGCCGAGGATGCGCTACATTCCGGCGTCACCACCCTGTTCGGCGGCGGCACTGGCCCCGCGCATGGCACTTTGGCCACCACCTGCACCCCCGGCCCGTGGCATATCGGGCGGATGCTGATGGCGCTGGACTCTATCCCGATGAACTTTGGGATTTCCGGCAAGGGCAATGCGAGCCAGCCTGCAGGTCTGGTGGAAATGGTCAAGGCCGGGGCAAGCGCGCTGAAGCTGCATGAAGATTGGGGCACCACCCCCGCCGCCATCGACTGCTGCCTGTCGGTGGCCGACGATATGGACGTGCAGGTGATGATCCACACCGACACGCTGAACGAATCCGGCTTTGTTGAGAACACTTTAGCGGCGATCAAAGGTCGCACCATTCACGCCTTTCATACCGAGGGAGCGGGCGGCGGCCATGCCCCCGATATCCTGCGGGTGGTGGGCCATGCCAACATCATCCCGTCCTCGACCAACCCAACGATGCCCTACACCCGCAACACGGTGGAGGAGCATCTGGATATGCTGATGGTCTGCCATCACCTTGATAAATCCATCCCCGAGGATGTCGCCTTCGCCGAATCCCGCATCCGGCGCGAAACGATTGCCGCCGAGGATATCCTGCACGACATGGGGGCGCTGTCGATCCTGTCGTCGGACAGCCAAGCAATGGGCCGGATTGGCGAGGTGATCATCCGCACCTGGCAGACCGCGCATAAGATGAAGCTGCAACGCGGTCGGCTCTCGGATGAAACCGGAGCCAACGACAACCTCCGCGCCCGCCGCTATGTCGCGAAATACACCATCAACCCGGCGATTGCGCACGGGATTTCCGCCCATATCGGCAGCATTTCCGAGGGCAAACGCGCCGATCTGGTGCTGTGGAACCCGGCGTTTTTCGGGGCCAAGCCCGAGATGGTGCTGATGGGCGGCATGATCGCGGTGGCGCAGATGGGCGACCCGAACGGCTCGATCCCGGTGCAGCCGATGTATTCGCGACCGATGTTCGGCGCTTTGGGCCGTGCGATGCAGGCCAGCACCGCGACATTCGTCAGCCAAGCCGCCTTGGCCGATGATGTCGGCGGCAAACTTGGCCTCGGCAAGACCATCCTTGCGGTGAAAAACACCCGCACGATTGGCAAAGCCGACATGATCCTGAACCACGCCCGCCCCGAAATCACCGTCAACCCCGAAACCTACGAAGTCCGCGCCGATGGCGAGTTGCTGATCTGTGAACCCGCTAGCGAACTGCCGCTGGCGCAGCGCTATTTCCTGTTTTAACGGTTTTGGGATGAGGCATCTTCGCCCAACGCAGTATAACAGCCTCAGATCAATAGTGAGGTTGCCATGCTGACCCTGACCCGCGCGCTTGCGCTTTGCCTTTGCCTGTCCAGCCCCGCGCTGGCCGAATGTGTGACGCCCGCCAGCCTTGCCAATGGCGTCAGCTTCACGCGTCAGGATGGCCGCCAAGGCCTTATCCACACCGAAGGCAAACGCTTTGCCATTGATTATGCGGTGAATTCCAACACCGCTTGGCAGGATAAGCGCGAGTCGTGGCTGGGGATTTACGATGCCGAATGGACATGGGTGCCGACTGACACCTATCAAGCCGAGGGCGGGCCCGGCGGGACGTTCAGCTATAGGTTTGCCACCCAACCGCCAATGCCGCAGGCTGGCACGACATGGGACACCACCGTAACCGAGCGTGGCGCGCAGGCAGTGCGCTTCAAACTTGGTCCCGTCGCGATTTCGCAACGCGACCGCATCAGCTACACCGTCAACTATCGCTTCATGGCGGAAACCACCGCCAAGCTGTCGGGTTGCACCTACCGCGTGCAAACCGTCGAGGCGGTGTTTCTCAACAAGACCACAGACCTCACCCGCCGTTGGGTTTACTTTCCCGACCTCGGTTTTGGGCTTGAGACTCAGGTGGTTGATCGTATCGGCGATGCCAGCCGCGACCTTGGCCTGACCTCCCTGACCCCGAAAGGCTAACCCATGCTCCCCGCCCGATCTTTGCTGCGAAATGCCTCTGCGGACGCGATTGATCGGGTGATCCTGTCCTATGATGAACGCTTCCTGCGCCGCAAACGGCTGACTTGCGAAAGTGGTGCCAGTTTCATGGTAGATCTGGCCGAGACGATTTCGGTAGAAGATGGCGATGCCTTCCTGCTCGACGATGGCCGCAAGGTCGCGGTGGTGGCGGCAGAGGAACCCGTGGTGCAGGTGACAGGTAATCTGGCGCGGCTGGCTTGGCATATCGGCAACCGCCACACGCCTTGCCAAGTGGCGAGCGATCATCTGGTGATCCGCCGCGACCCGGTAATTGAGGCGATGTTGAAGGGCCTTGGCGCGACGCTCACCCTGCACATCGCCGCCTTCCGCCCCGAAGGCGGCGCTTATGGCCATGGCCGCACCATGGGCCATGATCACGGCCCCGCAGGCCATTTCGCACTGAACTTTGGTGGTGCACATGGCTGACGCAACCGACCACCTCCGCCTTGTGCAATGGCTCTCGCCCGCCTTCCCGATCGGCGCTTTCGCCTATTCGCAAGGGCTTGAGGTGGCGATCAGCGACGGCGACATCACAACCGCCGCCGATCTGGAATCATGGATCGCCGCCATCCTGCGCCACGGATCCGGTCGCATTGACGCGATCTTATTGGCCCATGCCCGCAAACCCGGTGCCGATCTGGCGAGCCTGACCGATCTGATCCTCGCCCTCGCCCCCAGTGCGGAACGCGTCACCGAATTGCGCGAGCAAGGCCAAGCCTTTGCCCTTGCCATCAGCGCCATCACCGGAGCCGATCACCCCGCCCGCCCCTATCCGATTGCCGTGGGGGCCGCCACCGCCGACCTAAACGTCACCACCACAGAAACCCTCACCCTCTGGCTGCAGGGCTTGGCCGCCCAACTGACCTCTGCCGCCGTGCGCTTCGTGCCTCTGGGCCAGACCGATGGGCAAAAGGTGCTGGCAAAACTCGCCCCCCGCATCACGGCGCTGGCCGCCGAATACGCCGAAGCGCCGCTCTCGGCGCTGCACTCCAGCGCGATCCGCGCCGACATCGCAGCCATGCGCCACGAAACCCTTCCGGTGCGGATTTTCCGCACATGACCCTAATATCTCTGGATTTTCCGCAGATGAGCAACCCAAACGGCCCTCTCCGCGTCGGCATCGGCGGCCCCGTCGGTGCGGGCAAGACCACCCTCACCGAACATCTCTGCCGCGCCCTCGCCAAGCGCTGCTCGATGGCCGCGATCACCAATGACATCTACACCCGCGAGGATGCCGATTACCTGACCCGCGCCCAAGTCCTCCCCGCCAGCCGCATAAGGGGCGTCGAAACCGGCGGCTGCCCGCACACCGCGATCCGTGAGGATGCCAGCATCAACCTTGCCGCCATTGCCGACTTGCGCCAGAATTTCCCCGACCTCGATCTGATCCTGATCGAATCGGGCGGGGACAACCTCGCCGCCACCTTCAGCCCAGAACTCGCCGATATCACCATTTACGTCATCGACACCGCCGCTGGGCAGGATATTCCCCGCAAACGTGGCCCCGGCGTGACAAGGTCCGATCTGCTGGTAGTCAACAAAACCGACCTCGCCCCCTATGTCGGCGTAGACCTTGCCCTGCTGGAATCCGACACAAAAACCGCCCGCGCCCACCGCCCCTATGTCCTCGCACAACTGCGCAACGGCAAAGGCATCACAGACGTGGTGGCCTTTTTAGAACGCGAAGGTGGCCTCATCCTAACCTAACGTGCCCCGCGTTGCTCTTTTTCAAATACGCATCTTTCGGCGCTTCACCCTAACCCCGACCCGGCACCATCCGCGAAAGCACACCGTCCATCGCCTCATCCCAAGCCGCAAAAGCCCCGCGCGCCTCTAGCACGCCCACCAACTGTTCGGTAATTCCCCCCGGAGTCGTCACCCCCACCGCAATCTCATCCAAGTCCGCCTCGGCCTGCAACAACACCTCGGCATTGCCGCGGAACGTCTCGGCCACCAGCCGCCGCGCGGTCACGGCGTCCAACCCCTGCCGTTCATACCAACGCACCAGATGGCGCAGCAAGAAGATCGACGCGCCCGACATCGCGCCAAACACTGCCGCTGTTTCA
This sequence comes from Cypionkella sp. PAMC25878, assembly GCF_058135695.1. NCBI lineage: Bacteria > Pseudomonadati > Pseudomonadota > Alphaproteobacteria > Rhodobacterales > Paracoccaceae > Cypionkella > Cypionkella sp. PAMC25878. Next base: position 24,678 of record NZ_CM176871.1, read on the forward strand.
AATGCTTGCGGGTCGGCAAAGCGGTGCACCGGACCAAGCAGCGCCAGAAATGCCTCCCAGTCATCATCACCCGGATGGATCAACGATAGCCCAGCCGAAAACGCATTGGCAAACCCCGGCATCATCGCACAAAACGCACTCGCCGGGGCCACCGCTGCCTGCAAAGCCGAAATCGACGCCCCCGCCATCGCCGAGCATACCGACTGCCCGTCACGAAACTGTAAGCCCTCCAGCACCGACAGCCCCGTCGCCGCAGGCAGGCAGACCAGTACCATATCGCACTGATCGACCACCGCCTGATTGCTTTCCGCCACGCCACAGCGATAGGTTTCCGCCAGCCGCGCCGCCTTGTCTCCGGATCGGGGGCTGAGCACAAACTCCACTCCCCCAGACTCCGCCCTCCTTGCCCCCTGCACCAGATATTCCGCCAGATGCCCGACGCCAAGAATACCGATCTTCATGGCATTTCTTCCAACACCTGCGCGATCGCCGCACTGGTCGCGGAAATATCCGCCTCGGTATGCACCACCGAGGACAGCGAGTGCAAAGTGGCCGAGGGGTTCATATAGATGCCCTTATCCATCAGCCGCAGCGCGAAATCCCGGAACTTCGCCCGGTCGACATGGCCGCAGAAGTCGCGGTAATCGGTGACCTCCTCCAGATCAGTGAAAAAGATCTGGAACATCGAATTCACCCCCTGCACCACGATCTTGTGGCGGTTCGAGTGCTTAGCGACCTTGCGCACCTCATCCGCCATCGCCTTGCCAAGGTTCTTGATGCGCCGAAAGCCCGACTGATCATCGGCCAGCATGGTCTGCAACATCACCTTGGTCACATGCAGCGCCAAACGCCCGGCGTTATGGGTGCCAAAGTGCAAGACCTTGCCCCATTCCAGCCCCGCCATCACATCGGCCCGCCCGCCGATCATCGCCATCGGCAAACCGCCCCCCAAAGCCTTGCCGTAGGTGACAATATCCGGCGTCAGGCCATACAACTCCGCACAGCCGCCCGCCGCCAGACGAAACCCCGTCACCGTCTCATCGAGATAAAACAGCGCGCCATGCTGCTGGCACAGCTCTTGCATCCGCATCAGATAGCCGGGCTTCGGTGGGATCACCCCCATGTTCGACATCACCCCTTCGGTGACAACACAAGCCGTCTGCGCCCCATGCAACGCCATCACCCGCTCCAGCGCCTCAATATCATTCCAGCGGCAGACAATCGTATCTGCCTGCGCCTCGGGCGGTATTCCCGAGCTGTCACAAATCCGGATCGGATCATTCGGATGCCCCAAAGCCGCCAGTGGCATCGGGTTGGTGTTCAGCAGAATATTATCCGCCCAGCCGTGATAATGCCCTTCAAACTTGATGATCTTGCGCCGCCCGGTATGGCCGCGCGCCAACCGAAACGCCGCCATACAGGCTTCCGTCCCGGTATTGGCAAAGCGCACCTTATCGACATGCGGCAACAGGCCGACAAGGATCTCGGCCACCTCAACCTCGACCTCCAAAGCGGTGGCAAAATGACTGCCGCGCGCGATCTCGCGGGAAACAACCTCAACAATCGCCGGATGCGCATGGCCCAAGGGCAACGCCCCAAACGCCATCATCCAATCAATATATTCCCGCCCATCCACATCATACAGCCGCGCCCCCGCGCCGTGGCTCATATAGCGCGGTGCCCCGCCAAAGGTCGCAGGCCCGCGTGAGGCCGAAGACACCCCCTCGACCAGCACCTTCATGCCGCGTTCAAACAGTGTTTGCGATGTATTGGTCATCTGAAATCCCTCCCAAGTTGCCAAACTATCGCGCGCAGCTTTGATGCAAAGCAACACCTAGACCGACATGCAGAGGCGTATTCCAGCCATTGCTCTTTTTGAAATACTCCCGCCGGAGGCTCCGGCCCTTGCACAATCTCGACGCCACAGCTTCAAGCCCCTAAAAAGCCCGGCGGTGGAAAAACTGCAAAATCATTAAAAATCCGTTAAAACGTCCACCCCAAGCGTCTGTAATTCCACAACAATAAAAGGTCCCGAGTTGGGACCTCTCACGGCATCACCTCAAACCGATCCACATCGACCATGCCATGATCGGTGATCTTCAGGTGCGGGATCACCGGCAGGCACAGGAAAGCCAGCTGCAAGAATGGCTCCTCCAGCGTCACCCCCAACGAGGCCGCCGCCGCCCTGAGGGCCACCAGATCCGCCCGCACCTCTTCAAACGAATTCAAACTCATCAACCCCGCCACAGGCAGCGCCAGTTCGGCCAGCACGCGACCCGCCTCGACCACCACAATCCCGCCCTCAATCTCGCCCAGCCGTTGCACCGCCAGCGCCATATCATCATAATCCGCCCCCACCACCGCGATGTTGTGGTGGTCGTGGCAGACCGTCGAGCCAATCGCCCCGCGTGCCAGCCCGAACCCCTTCACAAACCCGGTCGCCCTGTTCCCATTCACCCCATGCCTCTCGATCACCGCGATCTTCACCAGATCCCGGGCAATGTCGGGCCGCTTGTCGCCATCCTCGGGGGCGATATCAAAGGTCAGATGCTCGGTGATGATTTTGCCCGGCAGGATGCCAATCACCGGCGTTTCGACCCGGTTGCCGCCAGTGCGGAAGTGATGCGCCTCGATCTTGGGGGCTTTGACGGAATGGCGTGCAACCTCGGGGATCAACTGCCGCGCCGCAAAAGCCGCGTCGGTAATCTCAACCCCGCCGGTAAACACCCGCGCCACCTGACAGCTTTCCAGACTGTCGATCACCGCAATATCCGCCCGCTTGCCCGGTGCGATCAGACCACGATCTTTCAAGCCGAACGCCTCTGCCGCCGACAACGAAGCCGCGCGATAGACCGCCAAAGGTGGCGCACCCAAAGCAATCGCAGTGCGGATCAGGTAATCGAGATGGCCGTACTCACCAATGTCGAGGGGGTTGCGATCATCGGTGCAGAAACACAAATACGACGCGTGGCGCTCGGTCAAAAGGCCCACCAGCGCGTGCAAATCCTTCGACACCGAACCTTCGCGGATCAGCACCCGCATCCCCTTGCGCAGTTTCTCCAAACCCTCGTCATACGAAGTTGCCTCGTGCTCCGTCCTGATCCCCGCCGCGATATAGCCGTTCAGATCGTTTCCCCGCAGCAGGGGGGCGTGGCCGTCGATATGCCGCCCTTTGAACGCCTCCAGCTTCGCCATACAGCCGGGGTCTTTGAACAGCACACCTGGATAGTTCATAAGTTCCGCCAACCCGATCACCCGGGGATGGTGCATCAGCGGCACCAGATCGGCCGCCTCCAGCCGCGCGCCTGTCGTCTCCATATGGGTCGAGGGCACGCAGGACGACAGGTTGACGCGGATGTCCATCAGGGTGCGGGTGGAGGCTTCGAGGAAATAGTTGATCCCGGTCAGACCGCAGACATTGGCGATTTCGTGCGGGTCACAGATGGCAGTGGTGACGCCATGCGGCGATACGCAACGGTCGAATTCAAACGGCGTCACCAATGAGGATTCGATGTGCAGATGGGTGTCGATGAACCCCGGCACCAATACCTTGCCCGACACGTCAATCTCGACCTTGCCTGTGTAGTCGCCAAACACCCCGACGATGCAATCGCCGCAGATCGCCACGTCGGATGGCACCAACTCGCCACTGATCAGATCATAGACGAGGCCGCCTTTCAGCACGATGTCGGCGGGCACAATCCCGCGGCCCTGATCAATTCGCGCAGATAGAGGTGCTTTCGGCATGGTAATCTCCTTTTGAATAGGGAAGCTTATGCCACAGGCTTCGTCCAGTGCGGAATTGCTGGAAAGTCCTTCATGCCGAGGTTGTCATGCAAGAGCCCACCCATGCCACAGGTCATCCGCCTGCCCGCCCTCTGCGCGGTATTTCCCTGAAGCTGGCCTCGGTCGTGGTGTTCATCCTGATGTCGTCGCTGATCAAGGTGACAGCGCAGCATGTGCCGCCGGGGCAGACGGTGTTCTTCCGGTCATTCTTTGCGATTCCGGTGATCGTGGGCTGGCTGGCGATGCGCGGCGAGTTGGCGACCGGGTTTCGCGCGCATAATCTGTTTGGCCATTTCTGGCGCGGGTTGATGGGGACGATGGCGATGGGGTTGGGGTTTGCGGGCCTTGCCTATCTGCCGCTGCCAGAAGTGACGGCGATTGGCTATGCCTCGCCGTTGCTGGTGGTGGTGTTCGCCGCGATGTTTCTGGGCGAGGATGTGCGGTTGTTCCGCATTGCCTCGGTCGCCTTGGGGCTGGCCGGGGTGATGGTGGTTTTGTCGCCGCGCTTGACGATCGTGTCGGGTGATGCGGCGTCCACGCGCGAGGCGTTTGGGGCGATGCTGGTGCTGTGCGGCGCGTTTTGCGCGGCTTTGGCGCAGGTGTTTGTGCGCAAGCTGGTGCATAATGAGAAGACCGCCGTGATTGTGTTTTACTTTTCGCTGACGTCAACCTTGCTGTCGCTGACCACGCTGCCGTTTGGCTGGGTGGTGCCGACGCCGTTGGAGACCGCGCTGCTGGTGTCTTGCGGGCTGTTGGGCGGGGTCGGGCAGATTTTGCTGACCTCAAGCTACCGCGAGGCCGATGCGTCTTTGGTCGCACCCTTCGATTATGCCTCAATGCTGTTCGCGCTGCTGATCGGCTATTTTGCCTTTGACGAGGTGCCGACGCGGACCATGCTGATCGGGGCGGGGCTGGTGATCACCGCCGGAATCCTGATCATCTGGCGCGAGCGGAAATTGGGGCTGGAACGCGCCAAGGGCCGTAAAGCGATGACGCCGCAGGGGTGAGGCCCTCGCTTCGAACCGAAAGAAAACTCTGAGGGGCAGAGTTTTCCGGTTCGTTGCATGTAAGGCTGAAAGCCGTCGCGCAAGGGAATTGATCCAGCAAACCGTCGCTTGGTAATCTGGCCTTAAACTCCGTTGATCACCAAATCCGCAGCCCGGCTGTTCTGCGTCACGCGGCGGATGTTGGGCAGATCGTTGCTGTCGATCCATGCGCGGGCTTCCGCAGGAGTTTTGCCATAATGCGCCCAGCGGGCTTGCAGGCGGCGGTCGAGTTCAGCCTCGGGCACGTCGATCCACACCGTCAGATCGAACAGCGGGGCGGCCTCGGGCCAAGGGGTCTCGTTCAGCAAAAGGTAGTTGCCTTCGACCACCAGCAGGCGATCTGTGGCGGTGACAATGTCGGCCCCAGCGCGGGAGATTTCGAGGTCACGGTCAAAGAGCGGGATCGCCACTTCCTCCTCGACCCGCAGGCGTTTCAGCAGATGGAAGAAGCCCTGCGCATCGAATGTATCGGGCGCGCCTTTGCGATCTCGCGCACCTCGGGCCAGCAACACAGCGTCATCGTAGTGAAAGCCATCCATCGGTACGGCTTTTGCACCCTGCCCCAAGGCGGCCACCAATTCCGCCGCCAAGGTGGATTTGCCCGCGCCCGGCGGGCCAGCAAGGGCGGTCAGAAACCGCCCTTTGCCTTGGGCCTTAGCCCGGATGATTTCGGCAAGCTCAACCGGAGTCATGCCTGTTCCGTCACGCCTTCGGGCAATTTCGCGCCGGTCATGAAAGCCACCGCGTCGGACATCGAATAATCCTTCGGGTTGATCTCGCACAGCCGCCGCCCAAGGCGATGGATGTGGATGCGGTCGGCGACCTCGAACACATGCGGCATGTTGTGGCTGATCAGGATGATCGGAATGCCGCGCGCACGCACGTCGCGGATCAGTTCCAACACCCGGCGGCTTTCCTTGACGCCCAAGGCTGCCGTGGGTTCGTCCAAGATCACCACTTTCGAGCCAAACGCCGCAGCCCGCGCCACCGCCACGCCCTGACGCTGACCACCGGACAGCGTTTCCACCGCTTGATGGATGTTCTGAATGGTCATCAGGCCAAGTTCAGACAGCTTGTCGCGGGCGAATTGCTCCATCCGCGGACGGTCCATCTGGCGCAAAACGCTGCCCATGAAACCGGGCTTGCGCCATTCGCGGCCCAGAAACATGTTGTCGGCAATCGACAGTGCTGGGGACATCGCAAGGTTCTGATACACCGTCTCGATGCCCTCGGCCCGCGCATCCTCGGGGCCACGGAAGTTCACCGGGCGGCCATCAAGCTCGATCGTGCCGTGGTCAGGGGTCACAGCCCCCGACAACGCCTTGATCAAGGTCGATTTGCCCGCACCGTTGTCGCCGATCACCGCGACGATTTCGCCCGCGTTCAGGTCGAAATCCGCGCCGTTCATGGCGACAACCGTGCCATAGCGTTTCATCAACCCGCGTGCGCGCAGGATAGGAGTACCCGTGGTCATTGCGAAGCCCTCCGCAGCCATTGATCCAAAGCAACGGCGATGATCACAAGGCAACCTGCCGCGAACATCTGCCAGTAATCGTCCACCCCGGCCAACGAGAGGCCAGTGTTGAACACGCCCACAATGAACGCCCCCAGCACCGATCCGATGATCGAGCCGCGCCCGCCGAACAGCGAGGTGCCACCGATCACCACAGCGGTGATGGAGCCAAGGTTCACCGTGTCAAACGCGATAGGCGATACCGAGCCCACCCGGCCAATCGCGATCCACGCCGCGAAGCCGCAAATCAGACCCGCCACCGCATAAACCGAAATCAGCGTGTTGCTGACCTTGATCCCCGACAGCATCGCTGCATCCGGGTCGTCGCCAATCGCATGAACGTGACGGCCCCAAGAGGTCTGGTTCAGCACATACCACAGCACTGCCGCCAGCAAAATCAAGGTGATACCACCGTAAGAGATCGAGGCCCCGCCCATGTTAAAGCCCTTGCCGAACCACAGCAAAGCCGGGGCTTTGGCATCAATATCGACGTTACGGATCGATTCCGACTGCGAATACCACAGCTTCAACGCGTTGAAGATCGACAACGTGCCCAAGGTGACGATGAACGGCGGCAGTTTGACCTTGGCCACCAGCACGCCATTGATAAAGCCCATCAGACCGCCAAAGAACAACCCGATCAGGATCGCCAGCCCCACCGGCAAGCCGGTGACCACCGCGAGGTTGCCCATGATCAGCGAGCAGACCACAAGGATCGCGCCGACCGACAGATCAATCCCCGCCGTCAGGATCACCAGCGTCTGCGCCAATGCGACAAAGCCCGTGACCGTGACCTGTTTCAACACGGTCGACAAAGCGCCGATGCCCAAGAAGCGCGGCGCGATGATGCCAAAGCAGATCACCGAGATCAGCAGCACAAGCGCCGGGATCATCGTCGGGTAGTTGCGCAGATAGCCGCGCAACACGGGTATGAAAGATTTATCGTCCCGCTCAAAGGCCGCGACCGCCATATCGGCTTTGGTCAGCGTCGCCTCAAAGTCGGAAATGGTTTTGGTTGGTGCTGCATCTGTGCTCATCGCTTCGGCTTCCCCTCCGGTGATGATCCTCGAAACCTTAGACACAGGTTTCGCTTATGAAGAAGGGCGACTGTAAAGCCGCCCTTCTGTTAATCAAGCCACTTGATCAAGCGGCCTTGGGCTTAGCCCCAGCAGAGCTCGGTGCCTTTGGTGCTGTCGATCGACTCGACACCAGCGGCGGGCTTGTCAGTGACAAGGTTCACCCCGGTGTTGAAGAAGGTCAGCCCCTCGGTTGCCGTCGGCTTGGTGCCGTCTTTGGAGAAAGCCGCGATGGCTTCCACACCCTTGGCCGCCATCAGCAGCGGGTATTGCTGCGAGGTTGCACCGATGGTGCCGCCTTTGACGCTTGCGATGCCGGGGCAACCGCCGTCAACCGAAACGATGATCGCTTGGGCTTCTTTGCCTGCGTTTTTCAGGGCTTGGTAAGCGCCTTCAGCGGCAGGCTCGTTGATGGTGTAAACCACGTTGATATCCGGGTCTTTCGCCAGCAGAGTTTCCATCGCGCGCAGACCGCCTTCTGGGTTCGCGTCCGAGTTTTCATGGCCGATGACGCGCGGATCGGTTTCCGAACCCATCACGGCCAGATCCGGCACTTCAATACCGAAGCCTTTCAGGAAACCGGTGTCGCGCTGCACGTCAACCGAGATGTTGTCTTTGTTGATGTCCAGCATCGCGATCTTGGCGGTGGCAGCACCGTCGCCCATCGTGGCTTTTGCCCATTGACCGATCAGCAGACCGGCTTGGAAGTTGTCGGTGGCGAAGGTCATGTCCTGCGCGTCTTTGTCTGCCAAGGGCGTGTCGAGCGCGATCACCAGAATGCCAGCGGCGCGGGCATCTTTCAGGGCCGGACCAACCGAGTCGTTCGACGGCGTGATCAGGATACCCTTGGCACCAGCGGCGACACAGTTTTCAATCGCGGTGATCTGCGGGGCCGCGTCGCCGTCTTTCTCGCCAGCATAGGCTTGGAAATCCATGCCCGCATCAGCGGCGGCTTTCTCAGCGCCCTTTTTCATCATCACAAAGAAGGGGTTGGTGTTGTTTTTGGTGATCAGGCAAGCCAGATCGGCCGCCGAAGCAGAGCCTGCCATCAGCGCAATAGCAGCAGCACCCAGCAGGGCTTTGGTGGTGAATTTCATTGGTCGTCCTCCCAAGGATTTCGGGGTTTATTCCCCTGTCGAAAGCGTTTCGCCACAGCCTCTCCTGCCCGGCGATGGCGTTACATCGCCTGATTCCACCCCCTGCGTCAAGATAAATAAATCAGAGTGATTTATTATTGACAGTACCGCCGCCAAGCCGCAGTCTGCGATCAAATGCGGGCGAAAATGCCCGTGGAATCGTCGATTTTCCTCGGGGGGAGGCTGTCATTCATGCTGATCGGAATCTCTCCTTTGCTGGGGCCAGAGTTGCTGCACACGCTACGGGCAATGGGCCATGGCGATGAAATCGCCTTGGTCGATGGGAATTATCCCGCCGCAGAACACGCCCGCCGCCTGATCCGCGCCGATGGCATCTTGCTGATGCCAATGCTGCGCGCGGTGCTGAAAATCCTGCCGGTAGAAGCCGCGTTTCGCTCCAGCCTGCACAATGATCCCGCCCAGCGCGGGGTGATCCATCATGGTTTAGATGATCTCTGCCACACCTGCGGTCAGCACTTCACCCTAACCTCACTCAGCGGCGATCAGCTTTACCCGCGCATCAAAGCGGCTTATGCCATTGTTGCCACGTCTGAATCCGAACTTTTCGCCAATGTCATCTTGCGCAAGGCAGCCCTGCCTGCCTCTGCCACAGTATAGGTCCAAATATGCCCTCGGGCGCTGATATCCTTCCAGATCGACCAAGCGACGACCTCGGGTTGCGCGGCTCGAACCAATCGGGGATGCGCGACCATAACGAGCGGCTGGTGCTGTCCTTGGTGCGCCAGCAGGGCGGGCTTGCGAAATCCGATATCGCACGCAAAACCGGGCTTTCGGCGCAGACCGTTTCAGTGATCATGCGGGCCCTAGAGCAAGACGGGCTGCTCTTGCGCGGGGCGCCGGTGCGGGGGCGGATCGGCCAACCTTCGGTGCCAATGTTCCTCAACCCCGAGGGCGCGTTCTTTCTGGGGCTGAAGATCGGGCGGCGCTCGGTCGATCTGACGCTGGTGGATTTCATGGGCCGGGTGCGCGCCACCAAACGGCAGATTTACCGCTACCCTTCGCCCAGCGCCGTGGTGGCCTTTGTCGCCCGCAGCTTGCCCGAGGTGGTCGCCACCCTGACAGCACCTGAGCGTGCGCGGGTCAGCGGTATGGGCGTGGCAATGCCGTTTCAACTGTGGTCATGGGTCGAACTGATCGGCGCCCCGAAAGCGGATATGGAAGCATGGCGCCACGCTGACATTCAGGCCGAACTCGCCGCCGTGACGCAGTTGCCGGTTTATGTGCAAAATGATGCGACTTCGGCATGTGGTGCGGAATTGGTGTTCGGCACGGGCGAGCGGCCAAAGGATTTCCTGTATTTCTACTTCGGCTATTTTGTAGGCGGCGGTCTGGTGCTGAACGGCCAGCTGTTCTTAGGCCGCTCTGGCAATGCCGCAGGCGTCGGGCCGATGCCGGTGCCGGGGCGCGATGGCAAGATGGACCGTTTGATTTCCGCCGCCTCTATGTCAACCCTCGCCGCCGCGATGGAAGCCGCCGGGGAGCCCTCGGATCATCTGTTTGAACAGCACGAGCATTGGAATGTCTCGCCGCAGATTCTGTCCGATTGGATGGACCAAGCCGCCTATGGTCTGGCTTGGGCAGCGCTGACCGCTGCCTCGCTGCTGGAGATCGAGGCGGTGATGATTGACGGCTGGATGCCGACCGAGATTCGCGCCGAAATCACCCGCCGCACCCATGCAGCCCTCCACGCGCTGGACCTTGACGGCATCGACCCGCCAGTGATCCGCGAAGGCAGCCTCGGCGCACAGGCGCGTGCCTTGGGGGCCGCCGCGATCCCGCTGTCGCAGCGCTATCTGATCGACCAGAACGCGGCAGGGCGTGAGGGCTAGAGCGTGTTGCGTTCGATCCGCTGAACTCACGCCATTATCTAAAACTTGTCTAAAATTGTCATCCTCTGCGCACAAATATCCCACGGGGGAAGGCCGGATTTGCCACTTTGCAAATCAGGCCGTGGGGGTGTGAAACCCCCATTGCGCCGCCAATCTGCGGCGATCCGTCGGCAAAGCCTACTGCTTTCATCTTGATCCCTTGGCCAAAGTCCTTATCTTTGAACCAGATAGGCGGGCTCAAAGGTCATCCTCTCTGCTCAAATATCCCACGGGGGGAAGGTCGGATGTGCCCTGAGCACATCAGGCCGTGGGGGTGTGAACCCCCATCGCCCGCAGTCCAGCAAACCTCGGTTTGCAATCCAGCGCCAGAAGGGCAAACCGATGTCTCTTGCCTTGATTGCCGCCCTGCCCTTCCTCGGAGCCCTCACCCCAGCCCTCACCCAACGGTTCGGCCGCAGTATCGCCACCCTCACCGTCGCGCTATTCACCGCCGCAGCGCTGGCGCTGATCCTGTACCACCTGCCCGCGATCATGGTGGGCGATACGGTCACGACCCAGATCAACTGGCTGCCCGCGCTTGGTCTGAACGCCAATTTCCGACTGGATGGCCTTGCCCTGCTGTTCGCCCTGCTGATCCTCGGCATCGGATTGTTGATCCAGGCCTATGCCTGTTTCTACCTCGACAAAACCGAGCCCTACGCCCGCTTCCTGACCTATCTGATGCTGTTCCAAGGCGCGATGCTGGGGATTGTTCTGTCCGACAACATCCTGCTTTTGCTGGTGTTCTGGGAACTCACCTCGCTGTCCTCGTTCCTGCTGATCGGGTTCTGGAGCCACCTGCCGCAAGCCCGCCAAGGTGCCCGCATGGCGCTTGCCACCACAGGCGCAGGCGGGTTAGCGATGATCGCAGGCCTGATGATCTTGGGGCATATCGTCGGTAGCTATGACCTTTCGACGATCCTAACCCAGAAAACCGCGATCCAAACCAGCCCACTTTACCTGCCCGCGCTGATCCTGATCCTGCTCGGAGCCTTCACCAAATCCGCGCAATTCCCGTTCCATTTCTGGCTGCCGCATGCGATGGCAGCCCCCACCCCAGTGTCAGCCTACCTCCACTCGGCGACCATGGTGAAAGCCGGGCTGTTTCTGCTCGCCCGCCTGTGGCCGGTGCTATCGGGCACGCCGGAATGGTTCTGGATCGTCACCTCTGCGGGCCTGATCACCATGGCCTTTGCCGCCAAAGTGGCGCTGTTCAAGGATGATCTGAAGGCCATCCTCGCCTATTCCACCGTCAGCCATCTCGGCCTGATCACCTTCCTACTTGGCCTTGGCACCAAAGCCGCCGCAACGGCCGCGATCTTTCACATCCTCTGCCACGCCACCTTCAAAGCCGCTTTGTTCATGCTGGCGGGCATCGTCGATCACGCCACCCACACCCGCGACATTCGCGCTTTGGGCGGCCTGCGCCGTGCCATGCCGATCACCTTCGGCCTTGCGACCATCGCAACGCTCTCAATGGCAGGTATCCCGCCACTGAACGGCTTCCTGTCGAAGGAGATGATGCTGGAGGAAGCCGCTCACACCGCCCCATGGGTCATCCCGGTGCTGGCCACCCTCGCCGCTCTGCTCTCGGTGGCGTATTCCCTACGCTTTCTCACCTACACCTTCCTCGGTCCCATCCCCGCCTACAGCCACAGCCCGCACGATCCCACCCCAGGCCTCTGGCTCCCCCCCACGATTCTTGCTGCCCTTGTCGTAGCCATCGGCGCGGCCCCGATGCCACTTGCCGGATGGCTGGTTGATGCGGCCACCTCTGCCACCACGGGCGAGCCGATCCACGCCCATATCGCGCTCTGGCATGGGCTTGAAACCCCAGCTCTCTGGATGTCGCTTGCGGCGATCGGCGGAGCGCTCGTCACCCTCGGCCTCTACCCCGCCCTACGTCGTGTCTGGGATGCCACCCCCAAGCCGCAAGCCAAAGTGATCTTCGACGCGAGCCTCACCGCCCTGACCCAAGCCGCCCATACCCTCACCGCGAAATTGCACAACGGCAGCCTGTCGCGTGCCTTCGCCGCAGCCGTGCTGACCATCCTCACCCTCGGCCTCTACGCCTACCAATCCGCCGAAAGCCTGCCCGGCAGCCGCGCGCTCGCCGCCATCGCCGCAGCCCCCGCCGTGGGCTTTGCCCTGATGATCACCGCCGCCCTCGCCGCCACCGCCCTGCACCGCAAACGCCTGCTGGCGCTGTTGCTGGTTGGCATCGTAGGGCTGATCCTGTCGGCGAGTTTCGCTTATCTTTCCGCCCCTGACCTTGCCCTGACGCAGATCACGGTCGAGGTTGTCACCGTAGCCCTGATGCTGCTGGCGCTGAACTTCCTGCCCAAAACCACCCCACACGAGACGCCGCGCCTGCGCAAATTGCGCGACGCATCCCTCGCCATCGGGACAGGCATAGCCACCGCCGCCCTCGCCTATGCCCTGATGATGCGCGAAGCGATCTTCCCGCCCATATCAGCCTTCCACCTCGCGCAATCGCTGCCGGGGGCCGGAGGCCACAACGCCGTCAACACCATCATCGTCGACTTCCGCGGCTACGACACCTATGGCGAGATCATCGTCCTCGGCATCGCCGCCTTGTTGATCTTCGCGTTGACAGAAAGCTTGCTTGGCACGAAATGGACCACCCGCCCCGATCAAAGCGCTGGCGATGCGGGCGACCCACACCCGATCATGCTGCAAACCGCCACAAGGCTGATCTTGCCGATGGCGATGCTGGTCGGTTGCTATCTGTTCCTGCGCGGCCATAACCAACCCGGCGGCGGCTTTGTCGCAGGGCTGGTCTTCGCCATCGGATTTGTCCTGCAATATATCGCGAGCGGCCAAGACTGGGCCGCCGCCCGCCGCCGCATCCCCTATCACGCGATGATCGGCGCAGGCGTGCTGGTGGCCAGCTTCACCGGAGTCGGCTCGTTCCTTGCCGGTCGCCCGTTCCTGACCTCAAACTACACCCACATCCACCTGCCACCCTTGCAGGATTTCGAACTCGCCACCGCCGCCCTGTTCGACCTTGGCGTCTTCCTCTGCGTTCTCGGAGCCGTGATGCTGGCGCTGGATGCGCTCGCCCGTCTGGCAAAGCCCCAAACGGCAAAGGATGCATGCTGATGGAGATCCTGATCGCCATCGCTATCGGCACTCTGACCGCCTGCGGCCTCTACCTGATGCTGCGCGCCCGCACGTTCCCGGTGATCCTTGGCCTGTCGCTGCTGTCCTATGCCGTCAACCTGTTCATCTTCATCTCAGGCCGGATCAAACTGAACGCAGCCCCGATCATCGGCGAGGGCAGCCAATACACCGACCCCCTCCCGCAAGCCTTAGTGCTGACCGCCATCGTGATTTCCTTCGGCATGACCGCGGTGCTGGTGATCATGGCACTGGGGGCTTACCTGACCGCAGGCCACGACCGCGTTGATACCGATGCAGACCCAGAGGATCAGGCATGAGCCAGTTGCTGATCCTGCCCGTGATTCTGCCCGCCATCTTGGCCGGTGCGATCATCCTAATTGCCCGCAACACCCTGAACGCCCAACGCGCAATCTCGATCCTTGGCACAATCGCCCTGTTGGCGCTGGCCATCACGCTCATCCAAGCCCCAACCCAAAGCTACTTCCTCGGCAACTGGCCCGCCCCTTTCGGTATCGCTCTGGTGCTGGACCGGCTTTCGGCCCTGATGCTGCTGTTGACCGCAACGCTTGCGCTGATCGTCCTGATCCACACGATCAGAACCGGATGGGACACAAAGGGCCGCCACTTCCATGCGCTTTATCTGTTCCAACTGATGGGCCTGAACGGCGCTTTCCTGACCGGCGACGCCTTCAACCTGTTCGTGTTCTTCGAGGTGCTGCTGATCGCCTCGTATGGCCTGATGGTGCATGGCGGCGGTGAGGCCCGCATCCGCGCGGGCGTGCAATATGTCGCGTTCAACCTGCTCGGCTCGACGCTGTTTTTGTTCGCGCTGGCGACGATCTACAGCACGACAGGCACGCTCAACATGGCCGATCTCGCGCAGAAACTGCCGCAAATCCCCGCCAATGATACCGCCCTGATCCGCGTGGCCGCCGTGTTGCTGATGCTGGTCTTCGCGGTCAAAGCCGCATTGGTCCCGCTGCAATTCTGGCTGCCCGGCACCTATGCCAACGCCCCCGGCCCCATCGCTGCCCTGTTCGCGGTGATGACCAAAGTCGGGGCCTATGCGCTGATCCGCTTTGGCACCTTGGTGTTCCCCACCGACCTGCCCGCCACCAACACCCTGCTGGCGAGCCTGCTTTACGCCGCAGCTCTCGCCACCATCGCCGTCGGAGCCTTGGGCACCTTCGGCACCCGCAGCTTACCGCGTCAGATCGCCTTCGCCGCCATTGGTTCCATGGGCACCCTCCTGTTGGCAGTGTCAGCCTTCACCCCGCAAGCCACCGCCGCCGCGCTTTACTACACACTCCACTCCACCCTCGCGACTGCCGCGCTGTTCCTGATCGCCGACCTCACCCGCTGCCGCCGCGACGGGATGACCGCAGCACTCTACATGGCCGCCGCCGTCGCCATGGCCGGGATGCCGCCGCTGTCCGGCTTTGTCGGGAAACTGCTGATCCTCGACGCCCTGCGCGGCGACGCAATCGCATGGGCCGCCATCCTCATCGCCTCCCTCCTGACCATGATCGGCCTCGCCCGCACCGGCTCCGACCTATTCTGGAAATCCCCCAGCACCGAAGCCCCCGCCGAAAGCAAAACCGCCATACTGCTTTGCCTCGCAGCGCTCGCCACCCTGACAATCGCCGCGGGTCCGATCACCAGTTGGCTGACCCTGACCGCCGAAGCCCTCCATGCCCCCACCGCTTATATCGCCGCCAACCACCTCGGGGGGACCAAATGAACCGCCTGTTCCCCCACCCGATGCTCTCCGCCACCCTGTTCCTCGCATGGCTTCTCCTTGCCGGCAGCACCGCAATAAACTCCCTGCTGATGGCCGCCCTCCTTGCCACACTCATCCCGCTTGCCACCCAAGCCTACTGGCCCAGCCGCCCGAAAATCCGCCACCCTTTGCGGTTGATCAGCTACATCGCCCTCGTACTTTACGACGTGATCATCGCCAATATCCAAGTCGCCCGCATCATCCTGTTCATGCCCGCCGACCAGATCAAATCGGCATGGATCACCGTGCCCGTCGATCTGCCCTGCCCCGAGGCCATCGCCTTGCTGGCAGGCACCATCACCCTGACCCCCGGCACGCTGACCGCTGAATTTTCCGCCGATAACAAGGCGCTGCTGATCCATGCCCTGCACGCGCCCGACCCCGACGCCACCCGCGCCGAGATCAAATCCCGCTATGAGACCCGGTTGCAAAGGATTTTCCGCTGATGCTGACCTATGCCCTCACCTTCGCCATCGCCTGCTTTGCGCTCGCGCTGATCCTGAACCTGTGGCGGCTTGCCACCGCGCCGACGATGCCCGACCGCATCCTGACCGTCGATACCATGGTGATCAACGTCATCGCCCTGATCGTGCTTTACGGCGTGCAAACCCATTCCACCGTTGTCTTCGACGCCGCCCTGCTGCTGGCGATGACCGGCTTCATCTCGACCATCGCCTTTTGCAAATTCCTGCTGCGCGGAGGCATCATCGAATGAACCTGACCGCCGAATTCCTGATCTCGGCGCTGCTGATCATCGGCGGCAGCTTCGGCCTGATCGGCAGCTTTGGCCTGCTGAAACTGCGCGAGCCGATGCAACGCCTGCACGCCCCCACCAAGGCCACAACGGTCGGCGTCGGAGCCTCGCTGATCGCCGCCGCCCTCACCCTGCTGTGGCAAACCGGCACCGCCAGTTGGCAAGGCGTGATGGTCGCGGCTTTCCTGTTTCTCACCGCCCCGCTGTCGGGCCTGATGTTGGCCAAGGCGCACCGCCACCTCAGCCGCCCTGACCTGCCCCCCACCGGCACCAAAGCCCCATGGGCGGGCGAGACCCCGCCCAAGCCCTGAACCGCCACGAATTTAACCCCTCGGTCAAATCCCGCCGAAACCGTGCAACAGCCCCCTTGCCACCCCGGCCTTCCCCGCGCACTCTGCCGTCAACCCTTTAGGTGAGGCCCCGATGCAAACCCTGACCGAGAATAAAAGCCAACTGCCGACGCTGACCCACACCCGCAACCCCGGCATGGCCCTGGATCTGGATTGGGTGGCATCGGTGCAAGCCAACACCTCGGCCATTGAGCGGCGCGCCAATACCTTGGGCGGCAGACGTTCTGTTAAAAAAGAGTTTCAAGCGGCGTGGCTGCTTAAAGCCATCAGCCTGATCGACCTCACCACCCTGTCGGGCGACGACACCGAAGGCCGCGTCAAACGCCTCTGCGCCAAGGCGCGCCAGCCCGTCGCCCCCTGGATGCTCGACAAACTCGGGCTGCAAGGCCTGACCACCGGGGCGGTCTGCGTCTATCACGAGATGGTGGAAACCGCCGTCCGCGCGCTGGAAGGCACCAACATTCCCGTCGCCGCTGTCTCGACTGGCTTCCCGGCTGGCCTCTCGCCCTACCGCCTGCGCATCGCCGAAATTGGAGAGTCCGTCCGCGCCGGGGCGAAAGAAATCGACATCGTGATCTCGCGCCGCCATGTCCTCACCGGAAACTGGCCGGCGCTGTATGACGAAATGCGCGAGATGCGCGCCGAATGTGGCGAAGCCCATGTCAAAGCCATCCTCGCCACCGGAGAACTCTCCACCCTGCGCAACGTCGCCCGCGCGAGCCTCGTCTGCATGATGGCCGGGGCCGATTTCATCAAAACCTCGACCGGGAAAGAACCCGTCAACGCCACCCTGCCTGTCACCTTGACGATGATCCGCTGCATCCGCGATTATCAGGATCGCACCGGCATCAAAGTCGGCTACAAACCCGCAGGCGGCATCGCCAAGGCCAAAGACGCGCTGCTGTATCTGGCGCTGATGAAAGACGAACTCGGCCACCCTTGGCTGCAGCCCGATCTGTTCCGCTTCGGCGCCTCGTCCTTGCTGGGAGACATCGAACGCCAGTTGGAACACCACCTGACAGGCCAATACTCGGCGTCCAACCGCCACGCGATGGGATAAGCCCATGCCGATTTCATCTTGGCAAATATATCCCCGCCGGTGGCGCACGCCCGCCCCAACCGCTCCCGCCCAAAGCCTGCCGCCCCGCCAAAGGACAAAGCCATGACCCAACCCACCGTCCGCGAGATCTTCGACAGCATGGCATATGGCCCCGCCCCTGAAAGCAATGCCGAGGTCATGGCTTGGCTGCATAAACACCAAAGCTTCGGCCACTGGATCGACGGCGCCTTCACCAAACCCGGCGAGACGTTTGAGACGAAAAACCCTGCCACCGCCAAGCCGCTCGCCCTGATCACCCAAGGCAGCGCGTCTGATGTCGATGCTGCGGTGAAAGCCGCCCGCCGTGCCCAGCCCAAATGGGCGAAACTCCCCGGCTATGCCCGCGCCAAATATCTATACGCCCTCGCCCGGCTGGTGCAGAAACATTCCCGCCTGCTCGCCGTGCTGGAAACCATGGACAACGGCAAGCCGATCCGCGAATCGCGCGACATCGACATCCCCCTCGTCGCCCGCCACTTCTATTACCACGCCGGCCTTGCGCAACTGATCGACTCCGAACTCCCCGGCCAAGCCCCGCTTGGCGTCTGCGGCGCGGTGATCCCGTGGAACTTCCCGCTGCTGATGCTGGCATGGAAAGTTGCCCCCGCCCTCGCCGCAGGCAATACGGTGGTGCTGAAACCCGCCGAATACACCCCGCTCACCGCTTTGCTGTTCGCCGAACTGACCCGTGAAGCGGGCCTGCCGAAAGGTGTGCTGAACATAGTCACCGGCGACGGCGACACCGGGGCGGCCCTCGTCAACCATCCCGATGTGAACAAAATCGCCTTCACTGGCTCCACCGCCGTGGGCCGCAAAATTCGCGAGGCCACCGCAGGCTCCGGCAAAGCCCTGACGCTCGAATTGGGCGGAAAATCCCCCTACATCGTCTTCGACGACGCCGATATTGACAGCGCCATTGAAGGCCTCGTCGATGCGATCTGGTTCAACCAAGGCCAGGTCTGCTGCGCAGGTTCACGCCTGCTGATTCAAGAAGGCATCGCCGACCGCTTCTACCAAAAACTAAAACGCCGGATGGACGGCCTCCGTCTTGGTGACCCCTTGGACAAATGCATCGACGTCGGCGCCATCGTCGACCCGGTGCAACTCGCCACGATCAAAGGCCTCGTGGAAACCAACAAAGACGGCGAAACCTACCATGCCGCTTGCGCCGTGCCCGAAGGCTGCTTTTACCCGCCGACCCTGATCACCGGGCTCTCCGCCGCCTCCACCCTGATGCAGGAAGAAATCTTCGGCCCGGTGCTGGTCGCCATGACCTTCCGCACCCCCTCTGAGGCCGTCGATCTTGCCAACAACACCAAATACGGCCTCGCCGCGACGATCTGGTCGGAAAACATCAACCTCGCCCTCGACGTCGCCCCCAAAATCAAAGCCGGCGTGGTCTGGGTCAACGCCACCAACCTGTTCGACGCCGCCGCTGGTTTCGGCGGCGTGCGCGAAAGCGGTTTTGGCCGTGAGGGCGGCTGGGAGGGGCTGATGGCCTATCTCAAACCCACCCGCGCAACCAAACCGCTGAGCCCGATCAAAGCCATCGACGCCCCCGCCATCATCGAAGCCTCCAGCATCGACCGCACCGCCAAGCTCTACATCGCAGGCAAGCAAGCCCGCCCCGACGGCGGCTATTCGCAACCGATCTGGTCGCCGAAAGGCAAGCTGCTCGGCCACGCGGGCCTTGGCAACCGCAAAGACATCCGCAACGCAGTGGAAGCCGCCCATGCCGCCAAAGCGTGGGCCAAAACCACCGCCCACGCCCGCGCGCAAATTCTATATTACATCGCCGAAAACCTCTCCGCCCGCGCCACTGAATTCGCGGGCCGCTTGCGCGATCTCACCGGTCGCTCCGGCGAGGCCGAGGTCGAAGCCTCCATCGCCCGCCTGTTCACCTATGCGGCTTGGGCCGATAAATTCGACGGCGCGGTGAAATCCGTCCCCCTGCGCGGCGTGGCGCTGGCGATGAATGAACCCTGTGGCGTGATCGGCGCGCTCTGCCCCGACGATGCCCCGCTGCTCGGTCTGATTTCCCTGATGGCCCCCGCCATCGCGATGGGCAACACCTGCATCCTCGTCCCGTCCGAGCCGTTCCCCCTCGCCGCGACCGATTTCTACCAAGTGCTCGACACCTCAGATTTGCCCGCAGGCGTCGTCAACATCGTCACCGGGCCACATGCCGAACTCGCCAAACCCCTCGCAGGCCACCGCGATATTGACGCAATGTGGAGCTTTTCCTCCACCCCGCTCTCCGCGCTGATCGAGAAAGAATCCGCCGGAAACATCAAGCGCACATGGGTCAACAACGGCCAATCCCGCGACTGGATCACCGAGGGCGAAGGCCGCACCTTCCTGCGCGCTGCGACCGAGGTGAAAACCATTTGGGTGCCCTACGGCGAGTGATTACAGCAGAATCCGGGCCTAACCCCCCGGATTTCCCCCAAATTGTTCACGCTTCGCAAAAAATTCCCCCTGATCAGGTGCTAAAACCTGTGGCATACTCCCGGTGTCATGCGTAGGCACGCAGGCATCCAAGCACGCCAAAATGGCGGAACCAAATACGGGACATTAGAATGATCAACGAGTTCAAAGCCTTCATCATGAAGGGCAATGTGATGGACCTCGCCGTGGGTATCATCATCGGCGCCGCCTTCACCGCCATCGTCAACAGCCTTGTTGGCGACCTGATCAACCCGATCATCGGCCTGATCCTAGGCGGCGTGAACTTCTCGGACATGTTCATTGACCTTTCCGGCACCAACCCGGCCACCATGGCCGCCGCGAAAGAATCCGGCGCGGCCGTGTTTGCTTATGGCGCGTTCATCACCGCCATCATCAACTTCCTGATCATCGCTTTCGTGGTGTTCATGCTGGTGAAATCCATGAACAAGATCATGCCGAAAAAGGCCGAAGCCCCCGCTGCTCCAGCGGGTCCGACCGAGTTGGACGTTCTGAAAGAAATCCTCGTTGCTGTGAAAAAGTAACGCGCTCGGCAAACGCCCATGCAAAAGGCCCCCGCGCGCAGCGGGGGCCTTTTGCATCGCACCATAGCCCAAGCGAACCCGGCAGCGCGTTTGCGGCAGGCTCGATGCCCGCCGCAAACCCACCTGTTTTCAACCCAGAACTCAGATCGACAACGCGTCCAGCCCAGAGATCGTCGGCAACCCCAAAGCCACGCCCACCGCCGCATAGGTCAGCTTGCCCGCGTGAACATTCAGCCCGGCCAGCAAATGTTTGTCCTCGGCACAGGCCCGCTTCCAGCCCTTGTTGGCCAAAGCCAGCATGAACGGCATCGTCGCATTGCCCAACGCCAGCGTTGAGGTCCGCGCCACCGCCCCCGGCATGTTCGCCACACAATAATGCATGATGCCATCAACCTCATAGATCGGGTCTTGATGTGTCGTCGCGCGCGAGGTTTCAAAACAACCGCCCTGATCAATCGCCACATCGACCAAAGCCGCGCCCGGCTTCAACTCGGCCAGTTGCGCGCGCGAAATCAGTTTCGGAGCCGCCGCCCCCGGAATAAGCACCGCCCCGATGATCAGATCAGCCTGCCGCGCCAACTCAATCGTCGTCGCCGCATCGGCATAGCCGCACTTGAATTGCCCGCCAAACACATCATCCAGATAGCGCAACCGGTTCACCGACCGATCCAGCACCGTCACATCCGCGCCCATGCCCGCCGAGATCTTCGCCGCATGAGTGCCAACCACCCCGCCGCCGATCACCAGAACCTTCGCAGGCAAAACCCCCGGCACGCCGCCCATCAACACGCCGCGCCCGCCATTGGCCTTCTGCAAGGTCCACGCCCCGACCTGAGGCGCCAACCGCCCCGCCACCTCCGACATCGGCGCCAACAGCGGCAGCCCACCGCGATCATCCGTCACCGTCTCATAAGCAATCGCGGTGACGCCTGAGGCCAGCAAATCTCGCGTCTGATCCGGGTCGGGGGCCAGATGCAGATAGGTGAACAACACCTGCCCCGCCCGCAACCGCGCCCGCTCGATGGGCTGCGGCTCTTTGACCTTCACGATCATATCGGCGGCGGAAAAGACCTCCTCTGCCGTGCCCACAATCGCAGCCCCCGCCACGATGTAATCCGCATCGGTGAAGCCCGCGCCATTGCCGGCCCCGGTTTCAATCATCACGGCATGACCCGCGAGCACCGCTTCGCGCGCGGCGTTCGGGGTCATGCCGACACGAAATTCTTGCGGTTTGATTTCCTTCGGACATCCGATTTTCATAAGCTCTCTCCCTGATGGACTCTGCGTCCCTGTGCCTCAGCTTGAACCCGAACCGTTGCAAATGTTTTGAAATTTTACTGACACTCTGCGCGGTTCGTGGTAGATTCTGCGAATAAATGCCGATCTGAGAAAGATTTTCACCATGGCCGCCGATTTAGACGCCACCGACCGCCGCATCCTCGGGGTCTTGCAAAAAGACGGCCGCATCACCAATGCCGATCTGTCGGAACGGGTAAACCTGTCGCCCTCGGCCTGTCACCGCCGCGTGCAACTGCTGGAGGAAGCCGGCTATATCGACGGCTATGTCGCTTTGCTGAACACCCGCCGCATGGGCAAGCCGACCACGGTATTTGTCGAGATCACCCTGCAGAGCCAAGCCGAAGACCTGCTCGACGCCTTTGAGCGCGAAGTCGCCAAGGTGCCAGACATCTTGGAGTGTCACCTGATGGCAGGCACCGCCGATTACCTGATCAAGATCATGGCCGAAGATACCGAGGATTTCGCCCGCATCCACCGCCAACACCTGTCGCGCCTGCCCGGTGTGCGCCAGATGCAATCCAGTTTTGCGCTGCGTACCGTGGTCAAAACCACCGCCCTCGCGGTCTGACCCCAAACGCCCCTTCCGCGCGAACCTTCCCCAGACCCTGCGCGCCGCGGCGCATCACCCACGCGTTACACTGCTCCGCTAGCCTCAGGCTGCACAGCCAGAGGAATCTCCAGTCATGACCAAAACCCCTGAAAATCTGCACAGCCGCGCCAGCAACACACCGATGCGCGACATCATTGCCGACCGTTCCCGCCGCAGCTTTCTGAAAAGCGCCGGGGCCACCCTTGGCGCTGTGGCCGCGCAAGGTTTTGTCGGCTCGCTGTTTTCCACCCAAGCCTATGCGCAGGCCGCGCAATCCAGCCTGCAATTCACCGAACTGACCCGCATCTATGACAAGATGCACCATGTCGCCGAGGGCTATAAGGCCGATGTTGTGGTCGCTTGGGGCGATGCGATGAAGGCCGGGCAAGACGCCTTCGACCCGGCCAAAATCGACGCCGCAGCGCAGGCCGGCCGATTCGGCTATAACTGCGATTACATCGCCTTCATGCCGCTGCCGCGCGGCTCGCAGACCTCGGATCACGGACTGCTGTGTGTGAACAACGAATATGTCTCGCCGAACGTGATGTTCGCCGACATGACCGAAGATGACGCTGGCGCGAAGATGACCGAAGCGCAGGTTGCGCTGTGCAACATGGCGATTGGCCATTCCATCGTGGAAATCATCCGCAAGGACGGTGTGTGGTCGGTTGTGCAAGACAGCCCGCTGAACCGTCGCATCACGCTGGACACGCCGATGACGATTTCCGGCCCTGCGGCTGGCAACGCGCATCTGAAAACCTCTTATGACCCAACCGGCACGATGGCCAAGGGCACCACATACAACTGCTCGGGCGGCGTGACGCCGTGGGGCACCGTGCTGACCTGTGAAGAAGGCGCGTCGGATACCTTTGGCGGCTCGATCGAGGGCAACCCCGAGGCGGCTGCGTTGGAACGCTACGGCTATGACGGCTCGGATTATTACGGCCGCGCGCGGTTTGATGCCCGTTTTGATATGGGCAAAGAACCGAACGAGCCGAACCGTTTTGACTGGGTTGTTGAAATCGACCCCTACGACCCCAACTCCACCCCCGTCAAGCGCACCGCTTTGGGCCGGATGTCGCATGAGGCCTCCACCGTTGTGCTGAACAAAGACGGTCGTGTGGTGGTTTACATGGGCGATGACGATTACTTTGAATACGTCTACCGCTTTGTCACGGAAGCGAAATATGATCCGGCCAACCCGGCCTCGGGCAAGGATTTGCTGGATGCGGGCACGCTTTCGGTCGCGCGCTATGATGCCGATGGCAGCATGACATGGTTGCCGCTGACCCACGGCACCGCAGGGCTGACCGCAGAGGCAGGTTTTGCCGATCAAGCCGATGTGGTGCGCAAGGCGCGGCTGGCGGCGGACGTTCTGGGGGCCACGCCGATGGACCGCCCGGAAGATATCGAAACCAACCCGGTGACGGGCCGTGTTTACGCTGTGATGACCAAGAACAAGAAAATCACCCAAGACAAGCTGAACCCCGCCAACACCCGCCCGGAAAACCTGTGGGGCCATATCGTCGAGATGATCCCACCGGGTGGTGTTGGCGTTGATGCCGACCATACCGCCGAGAAATATGGCTGGGATCTCTTCGTTCTGGCGGGCAACCCGAAAGACCCGGCGACCAGTTCCACCTTTAGCCCGGATACCTCTGAGAACGGCTGGTTCGTGAACCCCGACAACCTGACCTTCGACCCCAAAGGCCGGATGTTCGTCTCCACCGATGGCGCCAATGACTTTGACATCGCCGACGGGGTGTATGGTGTCGATACCGAGGGCCCGGCGCGCGGTCTGCCCAAGCTGCTGTTCGCCTGCCCGATTGGCGCAGAGGCCTCCGGCCCGTGCTTTACGCCTGATGGCACCACCTTGTTCATCTCGGTCCAGCATCCGGCGGGAAATGCAGAGACGCTCGACAAAGCCGAAACGCTCTGGCCCGATTTCAAGGAAGGCGGTTTGCCGCGTCCAGCTGTTGTTGCGATCCAGCGCAACGACGGTGCCGAAGTCGCCAGCTGACAACGCTTCCCGCCCACCTGCAATGCGGGTGGGCGGGGACTCTCCTTCAACGCCTAAGCTTTCACTTCTTCCGCCCAAACCGTAAACTTCTGCAACACATGCGGCCCGAACGAGTGGATCAGCGGAACATCCGCCGCATCCCGCCCGTAAGCCACCTCAACCCGGCCAATCCGCGGCACATTGTTGCGCGGATCAAAGGTGTGCCAGCCGCCATCCAAGTAAACCTGCATCCAGGCCGCAAAATCCATCGGCCCGGTCACCGGCACGCCAATATCTGGGATATAGCCGTTCACATAACGCGTCGGAATATTCATGCAGCGGCACAAGGTGATCGCCAGATGCGCGAAATCGCGGCAGACCCCGGTGCCCTCTTGCCAGCCCTCATAGGCCGTCCGCGTCACCCGCGCGTTCATGTAATCAAACCGGATGTGGCGATGCACATAGTCACAAATCGCTTGCACCTGCGTATAACCGGGGGCGATATGACCAAACATATCCCACGCGATCTGGCTCAGCTTATCGGTCTCACAATACCGACTACCGACCAGATAGATCAAAACCTCATCTGGCAGTGCCGCCAGCGGCGTCGGCTGCAACCATGGCATCACCGGATCGGGCAACCCGCTAAGCTCAATCGTGCAATCGCTGCGCAAGCTGAACAGCCCCGGCTGCGCCACCATCCGCCGACAGGTATTGCCGAACAGATCGCGATAAACGGTCGTCGGCACCGCTGGCGTCGTCACCATCGCCGATTGCACGCGCAAAGCCTCGCGCAACTCATCGCGCACCGACATCATGCAGATCATCGGCGTTTCTTGCCCACAAGACACGGAGATGTCGTAGCCAAACCTCAAAAGCATAGACAGCCCTTTCGCTGTGATCGTTTCCAGCTAAACGCCGCTGCCCGCTTTCGGTTGCCAGATTGCTGCGAATGGCCGGGCCTCTGGGTGAATAGGCCGAAGATGCCCGCAAAATAGACGATATGCTCTAAATATAATCGAAATGAAAAACCCCCGTCCTTGCGGGCGGGGGTCAATCGGGGTGAGGATCGCTCCTCCAGTGTCGCTAACGTTTGGCAATCTTCGGAAACCCGAAAATTACATCCCGCCTTCGCGCTGAAGCTTCTTCCGGGCGAGCTTGCGCGCACGGCGCACGGCTTCGGCGGATTCGCGAGCTTTCTTGACGGAGGGTTTCTCGAAATGTTGCTTGAGCTTCATTTCGCGGAACACGCCTTCGCGCTGGAGCTTTTTCTTGAGGGCGCGAAGCGCTTGCTCAACGTTATTATCGCGGACGCTGACCTGCATGTGGTTGTCACCACCTTCCTAAGTTAGAGTTGCACTGAATGTGCAGGCTTGGCGCGCATAGCAAAGCCCCGCAGCTTTGTCTACCGTGTGCAGGGAAGGGGACCGAAATGGACAATAAAAATACCTCGGAACACAGCATGGACGCCGCCAAAAGCCTTATTCTGCAAGCCGCCCTGCCCCACGCCGCCTTTGACGGCTGGTCTGAAACCACGCTGCAAGCCGCCCTGACCGATTCGGGCATAGCCCTCGGTCTGGGCCGGGCTTTATTCCCGCGCGGCGGCATCGACCTTGCCGTCGCCTACCATCAGGCAGGCGATAGCGCGATGACCGAAGCCCTCGCCACCACCGACCTCACCCCTCTGCGCTACACCAATCGCGTGGCGCTGGCGATCAAACAGCGCCTCAGCCATGCCGACAAAGAACTCGTCCGCCGGGGCACCACCTTGTTCAGCCTGCCACACCACGCCCCCGAAGGGGCCAAGCTGATCTGGTCCACCGCCGACGCGATCTGGCGCGCGCTTGGCGATACCTCGAACGACCTGAACTGGTATTCCAAACGCGCCACGCTCTCCGCCGTCTACACCGCCACCGTGCTGTTCTGGCTGGGCGATCACTCCGAAAACAATGCAGACACTTGGGCCTTCCTTGACCGCCGCCTTGCCAATGTCACCGCGTTTGAGAAAACCAAGACCGCGATCGGCAATAACCCCGTCGCCAAAGCCCTGCTGGCGGGTCCGCTGAAACTGCTGGAAAAAATCCGAGCGCCGCAACCACATGACCTGCCCGGCCATCACAAACCATAAGAGGCTCTCTGAATGACGCTCCCCTCAATTTTGGCCTCCTCGATGCTGGCGATGGAAATCTCTGCCCCCGGCGGCCCGGATGTGCTGACCCCGGTATCGCTTCCGGTCCCGGTCCCCGGTCACGGCCAGATCATCATCCACCTCGCCTATGCAGGCGTAAACCGCCCCGACGCGCTACAACGCGCAGGCGCTTATGCACCGCCCGCCTCTGCCTCGCCCCTACCCGGCCTAGAAGGCGCGGGCACCGTCGTTGCCATGGGCCCCGGCGTCAGCCGCTGGCAAATCGGCGACAAGGTTTGCGCCCTGTTGCCCGGTGGCGGCTATGCCGAATACGTCGCCTGCGCCGAGTCCCATGCCTTGCCGATCCCCCATGGCCTGACCCTGCGCGAAGCCGCCTGCCTGCCCGAAACCTGCTTCACCGTCTGGTCGAACATGGTGACGCGCGGCAAACTCAAAGCAGGCGAGCGCTTCCTCGTCCACGGCGGCTCCTCCGGCATCGGCACCACGGCAGTTCAAATCGCCGCCGCCTTGGGTGCGCGGGTGTTTGCCACCGCAGGCAGTGATGAGAAATGCCTTGCAGTCAAGACTTTGGGCGCAGAGACCTGCTTCAACTACAAAACGACCGACTTTTCCGAAGAAGCCAAAAAACTCGGCGGATTCGACCTCATCCTCGATATGGTCGGCGGTCCCTACCTGCCGCGCAATGTCCGCGCTTTGGCCGATGATGGCCGTCTAGTGCAGATTGCTTTCTTGCAAGGCGCCAAGGTCGAGTTGAATTTCGCCGAGATGATGATGCGCCGCCTGACCCTGACCGGATCGACCCTGCGCCCGCAATCCGATGCCGCCAAAGCCATGATCGCGCAGCAAGTCGAAACCCACATCTGGCCGCTGATCGCGCAGGGTAAATTCCGTGTGGTGATCGACAGCGAATACGCCCTGACAGAAGCGCCCGCAGCACACTGGCGGATGGAAAGCTCGGGTCACATCGGCAAAATCGTGATGAAAATACCGGATTAAACCGCAGAAAATCCAAACAATTTATCTAAAATTGTCATCCTCTGCGTGCAAATATCCCACAGGGGTCTGGGGGTGTGAAACCCCCAGCCTTAGGTCAACCTCAATCGCCCAGCTTGGCATGCACCTCATCCAGATCCACCTCGGCCAGCGGCATCTTATTACCCGGATTGTCGAAATCATACTTGAACAGCTGGAAATCCCGCTTGTAGATCTCCCAAATCAGATGCCGCGACAGATCGTCGAAGTAGTCTTCAACCGGGTGCAACCGCTTGGGCCCATGACCTTCGCTCTCATTGAACTTCGGGATCTTCTTCAGATCAACCTTATGTTTTACCTTGATTTTCTTTAGAACCGCGCCCATGCCCTCATCGAATTTCTCGGTGAAGAAAATCTTGTCGTAGCGCCCGCCGTTGACGATATAGGTCGAGACATGCCCCGCCATAGCTGACCAGTGAATGTCCGGCTCCATCGGTTTCTTGAACCGGATGGTGTCGCGCGCAAACAGCAGAAACCGGCGAAAGCTTTCGATCTGGTCAAACTCGCCCTGCCCATCATCCCCGCCGACCTGCACGCCGTATTTCTGCACCAGCAAAGGCACCAGATTGCCGCGATAGCGCTTGCCGTTGCGCTGAATCCCGCAAATCTTATCGAAAAACGAAGATAGAATTCGCGTGTAGGGGTTGCGCACGCAGGTAAAGGCGTAAGACTTATGCGTCTTCACATTGCGCTCAATCAGCGGCTGGCTCGCCTCAATCGCCCATTTGTGCATGCCCCCGGTCGCATCATGGATATCACCATCGAAAAACTTGCCATGATCGGAATAAAACATGATCTGCCCGATGGTCGAGCAAGCGCATTTCGGCACCACCCGGTAGACCACCGATTCCGACTCTGTCATCCAAGTTCCGGGGAAACCCATCCGCACCCTCCCAAACGCCCGCGCCTTATGCGGCACAAACTCAATCCAGCACAAAAAAGCAAACAAACTCTGTCTTCGTTCCCGCGAGTATGTAACCACTAAACATAGCAATACTTACCGTCTGAAATCAGCATCTTAGCTAAATATGCCTCAACCAGACTGTCACTCACAAGATGTGGTGTTCGGGGAGTTCTGCACAAAAATGGCACATGGGTCAAGGCAAGTCCTACCGTTGTTGCTTGTTGCTATGACTGTCTCAGAAGTGTGAATTTTCAACGGGGTATGGAAACGGCGAAAGAAAGGAGCGACATGCCCAACATCATCCGGTCGCTTTGTCAAAAGTCATGGTGATGGTAGCCATGATGCGGTCAGTCTCGAACAGGATTTTTAGGATGCGTTGGTAGTGACGTACATCATCGAAGGAGAGCATTCTGCCCTTGCGGTCTTTCAGCCATTTCTGGGCAGGTTGGTAGCCACCGATGTCGAAGCCCCATGAGACTTCGGGGGCGTTGTCGAAATACTGGGTGGCGTTGATCCAGACCTTGCCGTTGCGGAACTCGGTCTTTTCCACAATGCCATTGCCCTCCCCTTTGAATGGGTATGGGGCGGGGCCGATGGTTGTTGGGTCCATCAGGTGGAGTTTGCGTAGGGTACTGCCCTTGGCGGAAGTATCCCAGAATTCATCCGGGGTCGCTGGCCACGGGATGCGGGGGAAGTCTACCTTGAGAAACTCGGCATAGGTGCTGCGATAGGCGGGACAGTGCAGCACGCCATAGATATAATCAAAGACCACCACCTCATCCGGGGTACCGTGGGTGGGGTGTTTGGCAAGGCTTTGCAGGTGTTTGTACAGTTTGGGGTCAAAGTTAATGCGACGGGTTTGATCGAGGTCTTGTTCGGAGGGATAGAGGTAAAGGGGGAATGAGTAGCTTTGATCGTATCGTGAGGCGAATTTGTTTGAAATCATGCAGTTGGAAACAAACGCGCCGAAATCATCCGCTGTCATTCGCGTTGTAGTCAGGCCGATATTTGCACCTCTAGGGTCCAGACTCATTGATCGTCAAAGCCAGAACAAGACGGTTGCGGCGAGAGCGACGGCGGAGAGGAAGACTTTTGGGCATCTGTCGTAACGTGTTGCCACCCGCCGCCAGTCTTTGAGACGGCCAAACATGATCTCAATCCGATTGCGGCGTTTGTATCGGCGTTTATCGTATTTGACAGGCTTCGCGCGTGACTTCCGGCCGGGGATGCAAGGCGTGATCCCCTTGTTTTTCAGGGCGTCTCGGAACCAGTCGGCGTCATAACCCCGGTCAGCCAGCAGCCACGTCGCTTTGGGTAAGCTGCCCAGTAAGGCCGCAGCGCCGGTGTAATCGCTGACCTGACCTGCGGTCATGAAGAAGCGGATCGGTCGGCCGTTTTCGTCAGTGACGGCATGCAGTTTGGTATTCATGCCACCTTTGGTCCGGCCAATCAGACGACCGCGCCCCCCTTTTTCACCCCAAGGCTTGAAGCCGTGCGGTGCGCCTTGAGATAGGTCGCGTCGATCATCACCGTCTTCGGGACCGCCGCCTCGGAGGCCAACCCTTCCATCATCCGGGCAAAGACGCCCATGTCGCCCCATCGCTTCCAACGGTTGTAAAGCGTCTTCGCCGGGCCGTATTCCTTCGGCGCGTCAGACCAACGCAAGCCATTGCGATTGATGAAGATAATGCCGCTCAAGACCCGACGATCATCGACACGCGGCACCCCGTGGCTCTTGGGAAAGAAGGGTTTAAGTCGAGCCATCTGCTCGTCCGTCAGCCAGTAAAGGTTGCTCATTGCTCAGTCTCCTTGCGGAGCCTGAATCACGGCTGCGTTGCAAAATCAATAGGTCCTGACCCTAAGGAAGTTTCCGAACACTTCGCGCCGCGCCCGGAAAACAAGGTTATCTTGATAGTAAATATGCCTTTGATCGAATAGGCGATAGTCGATCCGCTGCATTAGGTCTGCATCGAAGGGTGGTGATAAGCGGCGCTGTTCTGAAATCTTCCACTGGTAGTTCTCACCAAGCACATACTTAGCTTGAAATATTGCATCTGATATTGTCGAGTCAGAAAATTCAGAAACCCGTCGGGCAATTTTTTCCCGATCTTCGGCTATAATAAAATCATCGCGCGAGGTGACAACACCAGTCGATTGAACCCTAGGGTCAGGACCTATTGATTTTGCAACGCAGCCGTGATTCAGGCTCCGCAAGGAGACTGAGCAATGAGCAACCTTTACTGGCTGACGGACGAGCAGATGGCTCGACTTAAACCCTTCTTTCCCAAGAGCCACGGGGTGCCGCGTGTCGATGATCGTCGGGTCTTGAGCGGCATTATCTTCATCAATCGCAATGGCTTGCGTTGGTCTGACGCGCCGAAGGAATACGGCCCGGCGAAGACGCTTTACAACCGTTGGAAGCGATGGGGCGACATGGGCGTCTTTGCCCGGATGATGGAAGGGTTGGCCTCCGAGGCGGCGGTCCCGAAGACGGTGATGATCGACGCGACCTATCTCAAGGCGCACCGCACGGCTTCAAGCCTTGGGGTGAAAAAGGGGGGCGCGGTCGTCTGATTGGCCGGACCAAAGGTGGCATGAATACCAAACTGCATGCCGTCACTGACGAAAACGGCCGACCGATCCGCTTCTTCATGACCGCAGGTCAGGTCAGCGATTACACCGGCGCTGCGGCCTTACTGGGCAGCTTACCCAAAGCGACGTGGCTGCTGGCTGACCGGGGTTATGACGCCGACTGGTTCCGAGACGCCCTGAAAAACAAGGGGATCACGCCTTGCATCCCCGGCCGGAAGTCACGCGCGAAGCCTGTCAAATACGATAAACGCCGATACAAACGCCGCAATCGGATTGAGATCATGTTTGGCCGTCTCAAAGACTGGCGGCGGGTGGCAACACGTTACGACAGATGCCCAAAAGTCTTCCTCTCCGCCGTCGCTCTCGCCGCAACCGTCTTGTTCTGGCTTTGACGATCAATGAGTCTGGACCCTAGGTGTAGGTACATACATTTAGAACTCATTGAGTAAACACAATGAGTAAATACATTGAGTTATCACTGATACGTCCGTTTACTGTCCGCATTGCGGAATTTTGCTCATTTTTGCGCTCAACATCGGCAGATCAGCCTGCATTCCAACCGCGCTATTGGATTTTCTGGCAAGGTCTTGTGCCCACTGAGAAGAGCATATGTACCCCCTAGACAGGACAAACCATCATCGGTAGAGCGGATTTCAAGGGTATTGACGCACAAAGGAGCGTGAAGCCCAAGGCACCGACAAACACATCGCAAGACGAACCCTAACCTCTGATATTGTTAGTATTTTCTCAAGCCTCAAAGGAGGGTGTTACAGTGCTGTCACCGGAACGACGCCAAAAGAACCACGAAGGCTTGGGAACACGGCTCAAGGATGCAAGGGTTGCGGCAGGCTACACGCAAAAGGCTTTGGCGGACGCGCTGGGCATTGAATACTACACGATGATTAGCCAAATGGAATTGGGATATATTTCGATTCCCCCCGCACTTTGGTCACCCATTGCGGACAAATTGAAGCTCGACAGACCAAGCTGGGTTTTGGCCTGTCTTAGATCAATCCAACCAGAAGTCTTCACCGCAATCTTCGGCAACAAGAGCGTTGCAGAGGTCAAGGCTACACTCACGAAATTGGATAAAGGAATCCAAGACTAAGGGCCAAGCGGCTCCATTGGATCAGTCCAACGGAGAAATACCTTTGCCATCAAGTATGTATCCATGAAACTAGCATCTGTGACACTAGACGGACGATATATATATACAGGGGAAAACTCCAATGAAACTTCTGACCAGAACGGGAAGCAATTTCCTACACTATGACTTCTCAATCGGAACGGAACGCTTCCGTGGTTCGACTAAAAGAACGATCACCGAGAGGAAGGAAGCTGAAGCCTTTCTGGTCAAACAATACCAAGAAAAGCTCAATCAAATTCAGTTCGGGATTAAACCTGAAATCACCATCGCTGACGCCTTCGCTCTCGCATTGAAACGCTACAACGGTTCCACCCTGAGGGTCTACGACCTCGCCCGCCGCAAAATGATCGGTATGCCGCTGACAGGTCCGAGGAAGCCTGCTACTCAGCCTTGGCACTTCAAAGCCACGATGCCCATGTCAAGTCTCAGGCAGGCTCATATCGAGTCCCTATTGATCGCACGCAAGATTGAGGGGATTTCTGCTGCCGGGATTGGGATAGAGTTGAGTGTCCTGAGCCTGACTTACAACTACATTCGCAGGGACTACTCGGCAACGCCCGATCTGACTTTCGCTGCACCGAGGGCTTTCGTGAAGACCCGCTACCTTACAGAAAGTGAAGAGCAAAAAGTCCAAGCCTACCTTGGAAGTCTGACCTGCAAGGCAGCAAAAGACGCCTCTGAATTCATGACCTTTCTCATTGATACTGGGGTCCGGCTGAACGAGGGGGCGGAAGCTCAATGGGGCGATCTGGACCTTACAACAGGCACCTTCGAAGTCTATCGGACCAAAACCAAAACTATCTCGGTTGTACCCTTGTCGCAAAGGGTGCTGACTCTTTTACAGAAGCGGCACAATCAGCCTCAACCATTTGGTAAACTTGTAGGTGCACAGAAACACATCCGAGACGGTTTGAATCTGGTGTGCAACCAAAACCAAAGGATCAACGAGCAACGTGGCAGGGCAACCATCCATAGCCTCAGAGACACATACGCAACACGCTTACTCAAGAACGGATTAAGTCTCTATGAACTCACCAAACTTCTTGGCCACACGCAGGCTTCAATGTCGGAAAAGTACGCCCATCTTGAGACAGGCGACGTTGTTGGCAAAGCCCGACGACTGATGTCTGCGCAAAACTGACCCACTACAGTGGGCACTATACAAACGATAAGAGTTAAGTCGTTGATTTAATAGTATAAAGACAGAGTTTGTGAAATCTCAAAACAAACTCTGTCTTTTCAATGTGTCTTCAAGGTATTTAGAGAAACAATGATACGTTCAAGGATTTAATGTCCACCAAATGGCCAGAATCGCCTACATCCTGCTTTGCCACAAAGATCCCGAGGGGATCATCGCTCAGGCCCAACGCCTGACAGCGGTGGGGGATTATGTCGCCATCCATTTCGACGGCCGCGCCAAGCCATCCGATTTCGACAAAATTCGCTCTGTGCTCACCGCCAACCCCAACGTCACCTTCACCAAACGCCGCGCCAAATGTGGCTGGGGCGAATGGTCGCTGGTCGAAGCCACCCTGATGGCCGTCGAGGCTGCCGTAGAAGCCTTCCCGCGCGCCACCCATTTTTATATGCTGTCCGGCGATTGCATGCCGATCAAATCCGCCGAATTCGCCCATAGGTTCCTCGACCGCGAGGAAGTCGATTACATCGAAAGCTTCGATTTCTTCAGTTCCGACTGGATCAAAACCGGCATCAAGGAAGAACGCCTGATCTACCGCCATTATTTCAACGAGCGCACCCACAAGGCGCTGTTTTACGCCTCGATGAAATGGCAGGATAAACTCGGCCTGACCCGCAACGTCCCCGCCGACATCGCCATGCAGATCGGCAGCCAATGGTGGTGCCTGCGCCGCCGCACCGTCGAATCCGTGCTGGATTTCACCAAGAAACGCCGCGACGTGATGCGGTTCTTCCGCACCACCTGGATTCCCGACGAGACGTTTTTTCAAACCATCGTCCGCCATTTGATCCCCGAGGCGGAACTACGCACCCGCACCCTGACCTTTCTGATGTTCACCGATTACGGCATGCCGGTCACCTTCTATAACGACAATTACGATCTGTTGATCAGTCAAGACTACCTGTTCGCCCGCAAAATCAGTCCCGACGCCACCGATCTGAAAGACCGCCTCGGCAAGCTTTACGCCGCCAAAGGCGTACGCTTTGCGATCTCAAACGAAGGCCGCAGCCTGTTCAAATTCATCTCGGGTCGCGGTCGTGTGGGCCGCCGTTTCGCCCCCCGATTCTGGGAAACCGAAAGCTCGCTTGGCCGCCACCGCACCCTGATGATGGTCACCTGCAAGAAATGGCACGTCGCCAAGCGCTTGGTGGAACGCGTGCGCCAAGTCACCAACCTACCCGCGCTGGACTATCTGTTTAATGAGGCTTCCACCCCGCTGCCCGATCTTGGCGGCATCCAATCGACCTTGGAAAAACGCACCCGCCACCGCCGCGCCCTGATGCGGGTGTTGTTCGATTACTGGCAAACCGATCAGTTGGTGATCTGCATCGATCCCGCCAACGTCGATCTGATGCAGGATTTCTACAACGACAAGGCCAAGGTCCGGCTGTTAGAAATCGAATGTGATTTCACCGATGAATATCTGATCGGCCACGCCAAGCGCGTCGGTCTGGCCAGCGATTCCACCCCCAAAGACACCATCGGCCGTCTGCTGCCCACCATCCGCTATGATGTGAAGTTTGAAGGCGACCGCATCCGCGACGCAGGTTTCCCCAATCTGCTGCGCGTGCGGCAAAGCGCCAGTATCGATGAAAACACCGTGCCTCTGGCCGAATTTCTTGACATAAGCTCCGAGAAGGCGCGCGAAATCGCCGCCACCGCTTATCTGTTTGTGGATTGACCGATGCCCTACACCTATGATCCGCAAAACATCTTCGCCCGCATCCTGCGCGGGGAAATCCCCAACAAAACCGTGCTGGACGCCGAGCATTCGCTCGCCTTCCACGACATCGCCCCGCATGCCCCGGTGCATGTGCTGGTGATCCCGAAAGGCCCCTACGCCACCTTCGATCACTTCGCCGCCAAGGCATCGGCCGAGGAAATCCTCGATTTCCACCGCGCCTGTGCCAAGGTCTGTGAGATTGTCGGCGTTGCCCCCGGCATGGGCTACCGCGCCATCACCAACGCAGGCCCGCATGGCATGCAAGAGGTGCCGCATTACCACCTGCATATCTTGGGCGGCAAAGTCATGGGGCCGCTGATCCAGCGTTAAGGCGGTTTGCGTTTCAGAACGACCCTCAAAATACGCCCTCTCTGGGCAGAACTCTGATCAAGCATAAAGCCAATGCGTTAACAGCAGGTTTCGGGTCGCTTGACTCCTCCTCGCTGCGCTATCTGGGCCAATCCTAACCCAGAGGTTGCCATGATCCGCTTCGCGCCCATCTCCACCGAAACCGCCCGCGCCTACCAAGCCGGCGGCCTCGACGCCAACGGCCAAAAACCCGAGCACCACATCTCCGATGGCGCAGGCAACCCCTGCCGCCATTGTCTGCAGATGATCCCTAAGGGCGCAGGCATGCTGATCCTCGCCCACCGCCCGTTCCCCTCGGCGCAACCCTATGCCGAACTCGGTCCGATCTTTCTTTGCGCCAACGCTTGCGCAGCAGGCGGCAGCGCAGAAATCCCCGAAATCCTCGCCTCCCCCGAGTACATCATCCGGGGCTATTCCGCCGAGAACCGCATCGTCTACGGCACCGGGGCCGTCGTCCCCACCACGACGATCCCCGCCGAGGCGGAAAGCCGTCTGACCGACCCGCGCATCGCCTATGTCCACATCAGATCCGCCCGCAACAACTGCTACCAACTCCGGGTTGAGCGCGCCTGATCGCTTCTCGGCCCTCACAGGCCTCTGCGCTGCCACCAGCGCAGAGCGCCCGTCAGGACGCGATAAGCGGCCCCTCGCCCTGCGTCAGTTTTGCGATGAACTCCGCCAGCCGCTTGGCGCGGGTTTCCGGGCGCTTCGCTGTGGTCAGCCGATAGTAAATCGCATAGCGGTTCTTCGCATCCAAACTGGCAAAGTGATCCCGCGCCACCTGTGTAGCCGCCGCCAGCGCCTCCAGAAAATCCGCAGGCAAATCTGCCCCCTTGCCGCCCGAATAGGTCGCCGCCCACCGCCCATTGGCGCGCGCAACCTCCACCGCCGCCAACCCCGCCGCCTGCATCCGGCCGTCGGCAATCAAGCGCTCGGCATGGGCACGGTTGATCTGACTCCATGCAGAACCAGCCTTGCGCGGCGTAAAGCGCTGTATCCATTGCGTTTCAGATTGCGTCTTACGCACCCCGTCAATCCAGCCCCAAACCAGCGCCTCCAGCACCGCCTGTTGCCAATCGACCGAGGCCACCCCCGAGCCCTTCTTGTGATACAACACCCAAACCTCGCTGGCGCGATCATGGTTCGCCGCCAACCAGTCATGCCATTCGGCGGGCGTGGCAAAAGCCAGCAGCGTCATCGCGCGTCCCAGCCCTTCAAAAACCGCTTCGGTGCCGCATCCCGCCACTGCTGCAAAAGCCGAGCCCTTGCCCAGCCCGGATCAATCCGCCCAGCCCGCACCAGAACCAGATTATGTGGCGCATAATGCGGATGCAGAAAGAATGTCGCAGGCTCCGCGGCCATCAACATCTCGCGCTCATCGCGGCTGGCCTTGAACACCGCCGCATCCTCATAATACGACCAATAGCACCACATCTTGCCAAAAGCCTTCAGCGCCTCATGCCCCCAAGGCGTGGCCAAGGTGATCTCGGGCAGATCCATGCCCAAAGCAAAAGCCTTCAACTCCCCCCAGTTCTGGATCACTTAGGTCATCCTCTGTGCTCAAATATCCTCGGGGGTCTGGGGGTGGAAAACCCCCAGCCTTCACCCTCAATGCGCCGCCGCCCAAGTCGCGCCCACGCCCGCCTCTACCGTCAACGGGACCTTCAACTGCACGGCCGGATGCGAGGCCCCCTCCATCACATCCTTCGCCACCTTGATCAGCGCCTGCGCCGAGCCTTCCTCAACCTCGAACAGCAATTCGTCATGCACCTGCAGCAGCATGGTCGCCGGAATATCCGCAATCGCCGCAGGCATCCGGATCATCGCCCGCCGGATCACATCGGCGGCGGTGCCCTGAATAGGCGCATTGATCGCCGCCCGCTTGGCAAAGCCCGCCCCCGGCCCCTTGGCGTTGATCTCGGGCGTGTGAATCTTCCGCCCGAACAAGGTCTGCACAAAGCCGTTCTTCTGCGCAAACGCCACAGTATCCGACATATACTCCTTGATCCCCGGAAACCGCTCAAAATACCGATCAATAAACCCCTGCGCTTCCGCCCGCGGTATCCGCAAGTTCCGCGCCAGACCAAAGCCGGAAATCCCGTAGATCACCCCAAAGTTGATCGCCTTCGCCCGCCGCCGAATATCCGAAGTCATCTCCGCAAGCGGCACGTTGAACATCTCACTCGCCGTCAACGCGTGAATATCAATGCCATCCTTGAACGCCTGCTGCAGCGAGGCAATATCCGCCACATGCGCCAGAATCCGCAGCTCGATCTGGCTATAGTCCAACGACACCAACACTTTGCCCTTCGGTGCCACAAACGCCTCGCGAATCCGCCGCCCCTCCTCGGACCGAATAGGAATGTTCTGCAAATTCGGATCGGTCGAAGCCAACCGCCCCGTCACCGCCCCAGTGATCGAATACGAGGTATGCACCCGACCCGTCTCGGCATTGATATGATCCTGCAACGCGTCGGTATAGGTCGATTTCAGCTTGGCCAACTGCCGCCAATCCAGCACCAGCCCCGGCAGCTTATGCTCGGTCGCCAGATCCTCCAACACATCCGCCCCGGTCGCATAGGCCCCGGTCTTGCCCTTCTCGCCCCCCGGCAGCCCCAGCTTGTCAAACAGGATCTCGCCCAACTGCTTCGGGCTGCCCACATTGAATGGCTGTCCCGCCACCTCTTGAATCTCCGCCTCCAACCCCGCCATCTTCTGCGCAAAGGCGTTTGACATCCGGCTTAAAGTATCCCGGTCCACCTGCACCCCGGCCATCTCCATCCGCGCCAGCACGGGCACCAAGGGCCGCTCCAACGTCTCATACACCGTCGTCACATGCGCCCGATGCAACTGCGGCTTAAACAGCGCCCACAGCCGCAGCGTCACATCCGCATCCTCCGCCGCATACTTCACGGCATCATCGACCCCAACCCGATCAAACGTCACCGCCGACTTGCCCGAGCCGATCAACTGCTTGATCGGAATACAAACATGCCCCAGATACTTCTCGGACAGAGCATCCATGCCATGCCCATTCAGCCCCGCCTGCATCGCGGAACTCATCAGCATCGTGTCGTCAAACGGCGCAATCTCCACCCCATAGCGCTTGAAAATCTTCCAGTCATATTTCATGTTCTGGCCGATTTTCAGCACCGAAGCATCCTCCAGCACCGGCTTCAACGCCGCCAACACCTCATCAAGCCCAAGCTGCCCCGCCACCAATTCCGACGACCCAAACAGATCACCACCGCCCTGCTTATGCCCCAGCGGAATATAGGCGGCCTTGCCAGCATCGACGCACAAAGAAATCCCCACCAGTTCCGCCTGCATTTCATCGAGCGAGGTCGTCTCGGTATCCACCGCCACATGCCCAACCTCAACAATCCGCGCGATCCAAGCGTCAAGCGCCGCCATCGTGTTGATCTTCTCATAGCCCGCCACATCAAACGCCACCTGCACGGTTTCCACCGCATCATGCGCGCCCTCAACATGCAAC
This sequence comes from Cypionkella sp. PAMC25878, assembly GCF_058135695.1. Taxonomy (NCBI): domain Bacteria; kingdom Pseudomonadati; phylum Pseudomonadota; class Alphaproteobacteria; order Rhodobacterales; family Paracoccaceae; genus Cypionkella; species Cypionkella sp. PAMC25878. The sequence continues at coordinate 63,738 of NZ_CM176871.1, forward strand.
GCGCGTGCAGGGTCCGCCGCTGGAGCCGCAACCTTCAACCGCTCGGCCACCCGCTTGGTCAGGGTGGAAAACTCCATCTCTTGCAGAAACCCCATCACCACATCGGCTTCAACCGCCCGCAGTTCCAACCCCTCCAACGGCCAGTCCAACGGCATATCCCCATCCAACTGCACCAGACGTTTGGAGATGCGGATCAGATCGGCGTTATCCACCAAAGCCTCGCGCCGCTTCGGTTGCTTGATCTCGCCCGCCCGCGCCAAAAGCGCTTCCAGATCGCCATATTCCTGAATAAGCAAAGCCGCCGTCTTGATGCCGATTCCCGGCGCGCCCGGCACGTTATCCACCGAATCCCCGGCCAAAGCCTGCACATCGACCACTCGGTTCGGCGCGACGCCAAACTTCTCAAACACCTCATCCAGCCCCAGCCGCTTGTTCTTCATCGGGTCCAGCATATCGACGCCATCGCCGATCAACTGCATCAGGTCTTTGTCCGACGAGATGATCGTCACCGTCCCGCCAGCTTCCCGCGCCCGCCGCGCCAGCGTCGCGATAATATCGTCCGCCTCATAGCCCTCAACCTCGATGCAAGGCACGTTAAACGCCTGTGTCGCCTTGCGGGTGTAGGCGAACTGCGGGCGTAAATCCTCGGGCAACTCCGGGCGGTTCGCCTTATACGCGCTATAAATTTCATTGCGGAAAGTCTTCGATCCGGCGTCGAAAATCACCGCAAGATGCGTCGGCGCGGTCTCTTTCCGGGTCGAGGTCAACTCCCCCCAAAGCAGGTTACAAAACCCCGCCACCGCCCCCACAGGCAGGCCATCCGACTTCCGCGTCAGCGGTGGCAAAGCATGATAGGCCCGGAATATAAACGCCGAGCCGTCGATCAGATGCAGGTGATTGCCCTTGCCGAATGCCATGATCTGCCCGCCCTTTTTCCCGCTTCAGGGCGCAGTATTGCCACGAAGCGGCGTGGCGTTCTAGCCTTGATGCCAGCGCAAAGACAGTTCCACCGCTTGCGGCGTCGGCGTCCAAATTCCAAACGGCACCCCTGCCGCGCGCAAAGTCTCACCCAACCAAGCATTGCAGGGATGCAGAATGCTGAAATCACCCTTGGCGGCAAAAAACCCATCGTGATCATTGAAATGCGCGGTCAAAGCCAACGGCGCCCCGGTCTGATCCCTTTGAAAATTCGCGTCCAGACTGGCCAGCAGCGCCTGATATTGCGCATCCGACAGGGTGAAATAATCAATCCCCTCAACCGAGGCGACATCCCCCGCCACATCCAAATGCAACACCGCTTTATCGCCAGTGACCGCGGTAAACACCGCCCCCGGCTGAATATCGGCGTAACTGCCAGCACTGGTGTAAAATGCCTCTGACCCCCAACCGACCAGCAACCATTCGGCTTGCGGCGCATCTACAGACACCCCCGCGCCTTTGGCAAAGCCATAGCGGGCGCGCAACTCGGGCGACAGCGGCAGCAGAAAATCATAATGAATTGGCGCGCGGGCAAGGCCAATCAGCACATCGGTACCGGGGGCCAGATCAGCATGTTTGCCGGGGATCACCGCTCCGACAAACCCCGCGCCAAAATACAGCAATGGCAAACAAATGAGCCCCGTCGCCGCCCGGATCAAAAACCGCGCGCGCAAGCCCTCAGGCCTTAGTGATCATCATGGGCATGGGCGCGGTCGATCTCAAAACGCTTGTCGCAATAGCCGCATTCGACAAAGCCGGTATCTTCCGGGATGGTCAGCCACACGCGCGGATGGCCCAAAGCCGCCTCACCGCCATCGCAAGCGATTTTCCAATGGGTGACAATCTGGGTTTCCGGGGCGTTGATCGACATGGATGCGTCCTTGGCTGGGGTTGCCGCATTGTATCCGCTATCGCCCCACGGGCAAGGGGCGCTGCGGCTGAAAACGCGGAACGCTCCGCGGGGGATATTTAAGCCAAGATGAAACTGCACAGATTTCATCTTGGCTTAAATATCCCCGCCGGAGGCTTCAACAGCGCAGCACGCGCGCGTTAACAAAGCATGAAGATCAGGGCTTTTGCCACAATTTAATCCATAGAAAACAATGGTCCCGAGTTGGGACCCATCACGAAACCCGCTTCGGCACCTCTCCGCCAAGTGAACGCGAGGGGGGTGCAGGTGCGGCTCGGATGCCCTATATATACCCCATGAAACCGCTTCGCCCCCTCCTCGCCCCGCTCGCGCTGATCCTTCTGGCTGTCCCTGCTTGGGCCGATAAAATCACGTTGAAGGATCTCTCGGCCTACCTGAACAGCCTGACCTCGGTGGAAACCCCGTTCACCCAAGTCAACGCCGACGGCTCGATTGCCACTGGCAAGCTGATCATCAAACGCCCCGGCCGGGTGCGCTTTGAATACGCCCCGCCAGACAAATCCTTAGTGCTGGCCTCCAGCGGCAATGTCGCGATCTTTGATGCGAAATCAAACCAAGCTCCGGAACAATACCCGCTGAAGCGCACGCCGCTGAACCTGATCCTCGCCGCCAACGTCGATCTCGGCAGCGCCAAAACCGTGGTCGCCCATACCGAGGACAAGAACGCCACCCAAGTCGTCGCGCAAGATCCGCAGCACCCCGAATACGGCCAGATCGCGCTGGTGTTCACCGCCAACCCAATCACCCTGCGGCAATGGGTGATCACCGATGATCTCGGCCAGCAAACCACGGTGATCCTGGGCGATTTGAAGACCGGCGGCAACTACAGCGCCAGCTTGTTCAACATCACCGATGAGATTGAGCGCCGCCACCGTTAACGGCGGCAGTAGCTCAGCTGTTCAGCATACATGGTCGAGCGCCGCCCAATCGCGGCGGCGACATCCACCAGCCAAGGCTTGTTAAGATAGGATTGGTTGGCGTAACCCGTCCGACCCTCATGATAGGCCAGATACTGCGCCTCGGCATCGCCGCGTGAAATCCCCAGCTTGTCGCTGCTTTCGCTCATGTACCAGCCCATGAAATCCGTCGCATCGCCGATCCGGTCACGTTTGGCACCATGGCGGCGCTGTTCCTTTTGGTATTCTTCCCAAGTGCCGTCCAGCGCCTGACTGTAGCCATAGGCCGAGGATTGCCGCCCCATCGGGATCACCCCCAGCGCAAACTGGTGTGGGGTGCGCGCATTGCCGATAAATTTCGATTCCTGATAAATCGCCGCCATCTGCACATGCACCGGCACGCCCCATTTCCGCTCGGTCGCCCGCATCGCGCTGAAATACGCCGGACGCTGCCGCACAATCGCGCAGGCGTCATCCATATTTTTCGGCGCCGATGAGTTTCCACCCCCGCAAGATGCAAGGGCCAACAACAGGATCGACGCACGGAGAGTTCTGCTCATTTGCCCCTCGCGTTCTTATTTTGTCGCAAGGATACGAGAAAATCGGTGCCGTGGAAATGGGCATGTCTGCGTTTTCACATGACAATCCCGTGCGAAACCCGGTTTCGGCGGAATTTCGGATCGGCAAGATGTAGCCAGACTAGGCCGCAGCCCAACACAGACTGTTTCCCTCGCGGCGCGCCTGTGGAATAGACACCGCCTGCGCAACGGATTACTAACCCTTATGGGGGCACATATGCTATGCTGAAGACTGCGGCCAAATATCACATCGGTCAGGTGCTTCGTCATCGCAAGCACCCGTTTCGCGGTGTGGTGTTCGATGTGGACGCGATGTTTTCCAACACCGAGGAATGGTATTACGCCATTCCCGAAGACGCCCGTCCCTCGCGCAATCAGCCGTTTTATCACCTGCTGGCTGAGAATGACCAAAGCTACTATGTCGCCTATGTCTCCGAGCAGAACCTTGTGCCGGATGAGACAGGCGAGCCGATAACCCATCCCGATCTGCCCGATCTGTTCGGCGATTTTGAGAATGGCCGCTATCCGCTGCAATTCCAGCTGAATTAATTCCCCACATATCCGCCGCCGCTTACGGATCAGTAACCTCTTGCGCCTAATCTAACCCCAGTTTTCCAACAAAGGGGCCAAGCAGATGGAGCTTGTGGCAGAACACCGTGGCGAAATGATTGTGGTCAGCGCCTTGGGCGACCGTATCGACGCCGCAGGCGCGATTCAGTTCAAAGACCGGATGCGCGAACTTACCCAAACACCGTCACTGCGGGTGGTTTTGGATATGTCGCGGGTGGCATTTCTGGACAGCAGCGGTCTGGGCGCGGTGGTTGCGGTGATGAAGGCTTTGGGGCCCGATCGGAAACTGGAACTTTCCGGCCTGACTACCACGGTGCAAAAGGTGTTTCGGCTGACGCGCATGGACAGTATTTTCACCATCCATGATCACCTCCCCGACGATTTGCGGCAGGTGGGGTAGGCCGATGAATGCCGAAGCTGTCGACTTCTCCTCCAGCACGCGGCTGACAATTCCGGGGCGACAGACTGCCGTGCGCGATGGCCTGCGCGCGCTGCTGGACACGCTTTTACTGCGCAGCCTACCTGAAGACGGTCGTGGCACCGCCGAAATTGTGCTTGCAGAGGCGTTGAACAACATCGTCGAACATGCTTATGCCCATCATGATGGCGAGATCGAAATCTCGCTGCAACTGCGGCGGAACGGATTGCTGTGCATGATCTCGGACACCGGCGAGCCGATGCCCGGCGGTCAGTTGCCCGCAGGCGTACTCGCCCCGCTGGCGGATTTTGCCGATCTGCCCGAAGGTGGATTCGGCTGGCATTTGATTCGAAGCCTGTCGAAAGACCTCGCCTATCGTCGGGAATGCGGGCGCAACCTGCTCAGCTTCCGGTTAGACACGCAACAATCGCCCGCTTGATCTGCGATTGTTCTAACTTCGTGAGAACCGCCACCTATTTGCCGAAATTCCCCCCTAATACAGCCGCCGATAATGCAGATATTGAATCTGTAGCTGCATAAAGCTTCCCTCGGCGCTGCGGATATTGCCCCCACCCAGTTCGTGACGTCGAGGTTCATCTCTCTCTTGGAAGTCCTGCAACAACTCCCTAGGCTTGCCGCCAACAGGAGGGTTTTTCATGCGCGATTTTCAGGCTCCAGGCCGCTCGGCGATCTATGCCAGCAATGGCATCTGCGCCACCTCGCACCCCTTGGCCGCCAAAGTCGCGGTTGAGGTGCTGGAGGCGGGCGGCAATGCGGTGGATGCCGCCATCGCAGGTGCGGTGTTGCTCGGGATTTGCGAGCCGCAGATGACCGGAATCGGCGGCGACTGTTTTACGCTGATCAAGCCCGCTGGCGAAGAGCGCATTGTCGCGCTGAACGGCTCGGGCCGCGCGCCGAAAGCCTATGCGGCGCAGGCGATGCGGGATCGTGGGTTGGATGCCGTCCCCCTCCGTGGCGTTGATCCGGTGACAGTGCCCGGCGCGATGGATGCCTTCTGCCGCCTGTCCACCGATTGGGGCAAGTTGGGTCTAGACCGCGTATTGGCCCCCGCGATCCGCTATGCGGATGAGGGCGTCCCGGTTGCGCCGCGTGTCGCCCTCGACTGGGCAGTGGACGGCCCGGAACTCAGCGGCGATGCCCGCAAATTTTACCTGCTGGATGGTCAGGCTCCAAAAATCGGCCAAGTTTTCCGCGCCCCCGGCCAAGCCGAAGTGCTGCGCCGCGTTGCCCGCGAAGGCCGCGCCGGATTTTATGAGGGCGAGGTGGCCGAAGACATGGTCACCTCACTGCAAGCCATGGGTGGTCTGCACACGCTGGAAGATTTCGCAGCCACCGCTTGCACTTACACCGACCCTATCGCGGGCGATTATAAGGGCGTCGAACTGGTTGAGCATCCGCCAAACGGCCAAGGGGCCACGGCAATCCTGATGCTGAACATCCTCAAACACTTCGACCTTGCCGCGATGGACCCGTTCGGCACCCAGCGCGCGCATATCGAGGCCGAGGCCGCCAAACTCGCCTATGACGCCCGCAACCGCTTTATTGCCGAAGCCACGCCGCGCCTTGATCACATGCTCTCATTGGAAACCGCAGCGAAACTTGCCGCCCTGATCGACCCTAAGCGCGCAATGGCAGCGGCGGCCCCCCTGACCGAGGCCGTCCACAAAGACACCATCTACATCACGGTTGTCGATCGCGACCGCATGGCGGTGTCGCTGATTTACTCGATTTTCTGGGGCTTTGGCGCGGGCATCGCCTCGCAGAAATTCGGTATCAACTTCCAGAATCGCGGCGCGGGTTTCAGCCTGCAGCCCGGCCATCCGAACGAGGCTGGCGGCGGCAAGCGCCCGATGCACACGATCATTCCCGGCATGTTGCGCAAAAATAGCAAGGTTATCATGCCCTTCGGCGTGATGGGCGGCGCCTATCAGCCCTGCGGCCATGCCCGCTTTGTCACCAACATGGTTGATTACGGTTTGCAGGCCCAAGCCGCCATCGACGCGCCGCGCTGTTTCTCGGGGGCAGAGGGTATGTTGGCGGAAAGCGGCTACGCGCCGCAAGTGCGCGCCGAACTGGCGCAGATGGGGCATCAGGTGTCGCTGTCGCCCGAGCCGATTGGCGGCGCGCAAAGCATCCTGATTGATGATTCTGGCATTCTGATTGGCGCGTCTGACCCGCGCAAAGACGGCTGCGCTTTGGGATATTGATATGCAGCACATCACCGAATCCATCCGCGCGCTAACCCATGGCGAAACCGACACCGTGGCGCTGATGGCCACCGTGGCGTGCGAGTTGCACCATGCCCACCCCTTCGCCGATTGGACGGGATTCTACCGCGTGACTGAACCTAACCTTTTGAAAATAGGCCCCTATCAGGGTGGTCACGGTTGCCTTGTGATCCCGTTTTCGCGTGGCGTCTGTGGTGCTTGCGCCCGCACCGGCCAAGTGCAGAACGTGCCGGATGTCGATGCCTTCCCCGGCCATATCGCCTGCGCCAACTCGACCAAATCCGAACTGGTGCTTCCGGTCTGGAACGGCGCGGGCAAGCTGCTCGGCGTCTTGGACATCGACAGCAACACCCCCGCCGCCTTCACGAAGGCCGATGAGGATTGGCTGGTACCGCTCTTGGCCGAAGTGTTCAGGAGCGCGCAATGAAAGGTGGTTGTCTCTGCGGCCAAGTCCGGGTTGAGGCCGACGCGCCGTTGCGCGACGTATTTGCCTGCCACTGTTCACAATGCCGCAAAACCTCGGGGCATTTCTGGGCGGCCACTTCCGTGCCACTGGACCGTTTCCGCCTGACCGAAACCACTGGCCTGCGCTGGTTCCAATCCTCGCCCCAAGCGCGGCGCGGGTTTTGCGGAACTTGTGGCTCCAGCCTATTTTGGGAGCCGGTGGGGGAGGCCCGCATCAGCATCGCCGCAGGCGCGCTGGAGGGGGCGACGGGGCTGCAAATCACCCAGCATTGGTGCGTCGAAGACAAGGGCGATTATTACGACATTCCAACGCCTTAACCCGGAGACACCATGTGGGATATCATCAATGGCATCGGCCTGCATAATCTGCTCGCCTTTATCGGTGGAGGCTTGGTGGTGAATCTGACACCGGGGCAGGATGTTTTCTTTGCCACCGCTTCGGGCATTCAAGGTGGCCCGCGTGCAGGGGTTATGGCGGGGCTTGGCGTCGGCCTTGGGGCTTTGTGGCATGTGGCGCTATCCGCGCTTGGCCTCTCGGCCCTGATCGCCGCCAACCCCGCGGCATTAAGCGCCATCAAATACACCGGCGCCGCCTATCTGCTTTATATCGCTTGGAAATCTTGGCGTGACAGCGGCGAAATTGCCCCCGGCAAGGGCCAACGCACGGGCTGGGCCGCCTTCCGCAAAGGTGCCTTAACCAACATTCTGAACCCTAAGCCGATCCTGTTCATGCTGGCCTTCCTGCCGCAATTCGTGAACCCCGGCCTCGGCCCGGTCTGGTTGCAGATTCTGCTGCTCGGCGCGATCTTTGGCATCACCGGCACGATTATCACCGTCGGCTATGGCTATTTGGCAGGGCGCGCGGGTCGTGCTATTGGCGCACGCATGGGCCTGTTGAACAAGCTCGCAGCGGTACTTTTCGCGGGTCTGGCGGCCCGGTTGATCACGGAGTGAATGATGCAAATTACCCTTCTCGACGGTGGCATGGGCCAGGAATTGGTCGCGCGCTCGGGCGACGAACCCACCCCGCTGTGGGCGACCCGCGTGATGATCGACCATCCCGGTTTGGTGAAGGCCATCCACGACGACTACTTTGCGGCGGGCGCTTCGGTGGCCACCACCAACACCTATAACATCCTGCATGATCGGCTTCAGGGTGTGGGTCTGGATTCGCTCTATCACGCTTTGCACCTACGCGCGTTGATGGAAGCGCATGAGGCGAAAGCCCAAGCTGGCCGTGGGATGATCGCTGGTTCGATGGGGCCCTTGGGCGAATCTTATCGCCCCGACCTAACCCCTCCTGTTGAGGTCTCAGCACCGCTTTACGCCGAAAAAGCTCGCATTCTGGCCCCGCATGTCGATGTGATCCTGCTGGAAACCATGTCCTCTCTGGACCTTGCACGGGGTGCTTTGCAGGGCGCACAGGCGGCGGGTCTGCCCGTGTGGCTGTCGGTTTCGGTGCATGACCGCGACGGCAGCCGCCTGCGTTCGGGCGAACCGATTGACGGATTGCGCGATCTAATCGCCGAACACCCCACTGCCGCCGTGCTGGCAAATTGCTCGATGCCCGAGGCGATGCTGGCCGCGCTGCGCGAACTTTCCACCATGGGCCTGCCTTTCGGCGCCTATGCCAACGGTTTCAGCGAAATCTCGAGCCTGCCACTGCCCGATACCGTCGCCGCCCCCGATTATACCCACCGCCATGATCTCTCGCCCGAGAAATACACCGCTTTCGTGATGGAATGGATCGCCCTTGGTGCCACCATCGTCGGCGGCTGCTGCGAGGTTGGCCCCGCCCATATCCGCCACCTTGCCGCCAGTCTGAAAGCCGCAGGCCACAGCATCGTATGATCCCGGATTTTATCTACACTCCCCCACATGTGCCGCTGGATATCCTGCACCAAGATGCGCAAATCATCGTGGTGAACAAGCCTGCGGGCCTGCTGTCAGTACCGGGCAAGCTGGAAGGGCGCGAGGATTGCCTCGTCAGCCGCCTGCAAGCGGCGCATTGGGATACTCTGCTGGTGCATCGTCTGGATTGTGACACCTCTGGCGTGATGATTTTTGCCCGCACCAAACAAGCACAGGGCTTTCTGGGACAGGAATTCGAAAAACGGCGCGCCAAGAAAACCTACATCGCAGAAGTTTACGGCACGTTAACGCCCGATCACGGCCATATCGACCTGCCCCTCTGCGCCGATTGGCCAAACCGTCCGCGCCAGATGGTCGATTACGTCCACGGTCGCCCCGCGCAGACCGATTGGCAAGTGATCAGCCGTACCCCCGAGTCCACGCGCGTCCGCCTGTTCCCCTTGACCGGGCGCAGTCATCAGTTGCGCGTGCATATGCTGGCGCAGGGCTGCCCGATCCTCGGCGATCCGATCTATGCCACGGGAAAGGCGCGCGATTTTCCGCGCCTGATGCTCCATGCCGAAAGCCTGTCGTTGCATCATCCCGAAACGAAAGACTGGATCACCTTCAGCGCCCCGATCCCGTTTTAATGTGACAAGACTTTGTGACATTCCAGCGTTAACCTGACAGAAATTTATGCGGCGTTAGATGGCAGTCAATGTGCTGCCCAAGGGATCATAATGCAATTTCTGCGCTATCCGTTCGAGCCTCGCTATTCTGCAATGACGCTGTGTGTCGTGCTTGCCGTAGTTTTTGCCGCCCTCAGCCAACGCTGGCTGGCCTATGCCGATGTGCTGGAACTGCTGACCGTGGTGATGCTAGGGCTGGTGGCTTTGGGGGTCTATGATCTGCGGCAAACCCGCCACGCCATCCTGCGCAATTACCCGATCGTGGCGCATATGCGCTTCATTCTGGAAGATATTCGCCCCGAACTGCGGCAGTATTTCTTTGAAGGCGAGAAGGATGGTGCGCCCTTCCCGCGCGACAAGCGCGCCATCGTCTATCAACGCGCCAAGCGCGAGTTGGATAAGCGCCCGTTCGGCACGATGTATGACGTGTATCAGGAACAATACGAATGGTTGCACCACTCGATTGCGCCGCGGCCTGCCGCCGCGATTGAGGCGATGCGGGTCGACATCGGCCTTGGCCCGCGCGCCTATTCCGCCTCGCTTCTGAACATTTCCGCGATGAGTTATGGCGCGCTTTCCGCCAATGCGATCCGCTCGCTGAACAAAGGCGCGCAATCTGGCGGCTTCTTTCATGATACCGGCGAAGGCGGGGTTTCGCCCTATCATCGCGAATTCGGCGGCGATCTGGTTTGGGAATTGGGCTCGGGCTATTTCGGCGCGCGCAATCTGGCGGGTGGATTTGATGCCACGCTGTTTGCCGAGGCTGCCGCCGATCCTCAGATCAAAATGGTCGAGTTGAAACTGTCGCAGGGGGCCAAACCCGGCCACGGTGGCGTGTTGCCAGCGGCGAAAGTCAGCGCGGAAATCTCGCAGATCAGGGGCGTGCCGATGGGGCAGGATTGCGTCTCGCCCGCCAGCCATTCCGAGTTTTCAACGCCCGCGGGCCTGTTGGAATTTGTCGCCCGGATGCGGGAATTGTCGGGTGGGAAGCCCGCAGGATTCAAGCTTTGTATCGGCCATCCATGGGAGTTTATGGCGATCTGCAAGGCGATGCTGGAAACCGGCATCACCCCGGATTTCATCGTCATTGACGGCAAAGAAGGTGGCACCGGGGCCGCTCCGCTGGAGTTTATGGATCATGTCGGGATGCCGCTGCGCGATGGATTGTCCTTTGCGCACAATGCGTTGATCGGCGTCGGCCTGCGCGACAAAATCAAGATCGGCGCGTCGGGCAAGATCACCTCGGCCTTCGATATGGCCAAGGTGATGGCTTTGGGGGCCGATTGGTGCAACGCCGCGCGCGGCTTCATGTTCGCGGTCGGCTGTATTCAGGCGCAATCCTGTCACACCGGGCTGTGCCCCACTGGCGTCACCTCGCAAGACCCTGCTCGCCAGCGCGCCATCGTGGTGCCCGACAAGGCCGAAAGGGTGACGAATTTCCATCACAACACCCTGCATGCACTGGCCGAACTGGTCGCCGCCGCAGGACTGTCGCATCCGCAAGAGCTGCGCCCGCATCATTTCCAGCGCCGAGCCTCGTCCGATAAGGTGATCTCCTTTGCCGAGCAATATGAGCAACTTAAACCCGGTCAACTGCTCGCCGACCCCGCGTCCTCACCGCATTTCCGCGACGCGTGGGCGCTGTCCTCTGCCAGCAGTTTCGCGCGGGTGGGTTAGAGGTCAAGCGCCAGCTTGCGGCCCTCGTGAAACGCATAGGCTGCAAGCCGGGGTGCGACACAATCGCCGATCCGCAGCACCTTTTTACCCGCGAAATCTTCGGGGAACGGATCAAACGCCCGGTTCGTCGTGGCCATCACCAGGCCCGAGGCAGCGATAACCTCTTCCTCGCCGGTCAGCAGGTTCAACACCGAAGCACCATTGCCATGCCAGTGCGCGATGCAAGCTTCAGTTTTGAACACCACCCCCAATTTCGCCATCCTGCGCCGCGCCGCACCATCCGCCGCCGTTCGCGCGATTTCTTTGCCGACAAAAGCCTCGGGCGTTACAATCGTCACCTGCTTGCCCGCCTCGGCCAAAGCCCAAGCCGTGCCAACGCCGCGCCAGTTTGACCCCTCATCATAGACGATCACCGCATCGCCCAACCGGGCCTCACGCCGCATCACGTCTTCGGGCGACCAAACCCCGCCCAGCTCCAACCCCGGCAGGCTTTCCAGATGCGGCAACCAGCGTTGAAACGCTTTTTCATCTGGCAAAGAGCCCGTCGCCAGTACCACCACATCCGCAGGATTCGCGGCGATCTCATCAGCGTCGAGATAGGTGTTCAACCGCAACGTCACGCCCAGCTTTACAAACTGCCGCTCATACCAATCCATCAACTCCAAAATCTGCGCCCGCCGCGGCTGCATGCCCGCAAGGCGGAATTGCCCTCCAATCACCGGCAAAGCCTCCACGATCTCCACGCGATAACCGCGCTCTGCCGCCCCACGCGCTGCCTCCAGACCAGCCGGGCCAGCGCCCACCACCAGCACCGATTTCGGCACAGCCGTGGCTTGAAACCGATCACCGCCCCATTCAAACTCGCGCCCCACCGAGGGGTTCACCAAGCAGGAAATCCAATAATCCCGGCTGCGCCGCCCCCAGCACATTTGATTGCACGAGATACAGCCGCGAATATCTTCCGCCCGACCTTCCGTAGCTTTGCGCGCTAGGTGTGGGTCGGCAATCTGCCCGCGCACGATGGACACCAGATCAGCCTCACCCGAGGCAATGATCTGCTCGCCATTCTCTGGCGTCCGTACCCCGGCCTCGGAGGTAATTTTAATGTTCTTCGCCAAAGCTTTAAGCTGCGCTGTCAGGGGCGTTGTCAGCTTTTCGCCATGGGTGAACGGGGGGATGATCGCGTCAAATTCCAGATAGCTGCCCGCGCCGACCGTCACATAATCCAGATGCCCGGTCGCATCATGTAACGCGATGATTTCACACATACTCTCAGCCGAGAGCGTCGCGGAATAGGCGGTGGAATAGCTAACCGCCATCCCGACGATAAAATCCTCCCCACAGACGCGACGGATATTTTCGACCAACGTTCGCGAAAACCGCGTGCGGTTCTCCAGCGAGCCGCCCCATTTGTCATCCCTCTGGTTCGACCACGGCGTCCAGAATTGATCCAGCAGCGAGTGGTAGGCCGCCCAAACCTCGACCCCTTGAAAGCCCGATTTCTGCGCCCGCACCGCCGCCGCCAGATGCGCCGCCAGCAGTTCCTCAATCTCAGCTTCGGTCATTTTATGCGAACCGTCGCTGTCGTGATACGACGGCCCACCCGAGGGCGACCAATGCGGTGCAAAGCTGAGGTCCGAATCGCCATGCGCCCCGACATGGTAAATCTGCTGGCAGATCACCGCGCCTGCGTCTTTCACCTTCTCAGTAATCCGCTGAAAATGCGGAATAACCTTGTCTGACTCATGCAGCATATTGCCCCGGGTCAGCACGCCGGTGCGATGTGCAGGCACCGGCTCTGTCACGATCATGCCCGCGCCGCCTAAAGCGCGCTCCAGAAAATAGCCCTCCATCCGCGCGCCCGGCAGGCCCTGATCCGCCATATTGTTGGTATGCGCGCCGAACACGATGCGATTGCGCAGGGTCTGGCCGCGCATCTGCAACGGCGAAAGAAGGCGGAGATGCGAGGTCATATTGGCTCCTGCAGTGGCTGCCCGCAGCAAAACTCGAATCGACATATGTGTCAAGTTTTCGTTTCGAGCCCAGAAACGCAAAACACCGCCAACAAGCGGCGGCGTTTCAGCGCTTAACCAAACTTAGCCCAGATCAGAATCCCAACCCGAGATCGCCTTGACCTCCAGGAATTCCTCCAGCCCCCAATGGCCGCCCTCACGCGCCCGGCCCGACGCTTTCACCCCGCCAAAAGGCGATCCCGCGCCACGCGAATTGCCATTCATCTCAACCATCCCCGACCGCAGCCACCGCGACAGCCGATTGCGCCGCGCGCCATCGCTGGATTGGACATAATTGGTGAGGCCATAGGGCGTGTCATTGGCGATGCGCACCGCGTCTTCTTCGCTATCGAAAGGAATGATTGACAGTACAGGCCCAAAAATCTCCTCCCGCTCAATCGTCATCCCCGGCACCACGTCGGCGAACACCGTCGGCTTGACGTAATAGCCACGGTTGAAGCCTTCGGGCAGACCTGGACCGCCCGCCACCAGACGCGCGCCCTCGTCGATGCCCTTCTGGATAAAGCCCTGAATCTGATCCCATTGACGCTTATTCACCACCGGGCCAATGTGCTTTCCCGCGTCATGCGCCGAGCCGACCTTGATCGAATTCGCTACCTGCGCCGCAATCTCCACCGCGCGGTCATAGGCGGGACGTTCCACCAGCATCCGGCTCGGTGCGTTGCAGCTTTGTCCCGAGTTGTTCATCAAATGCCGCACGCCACGCTCCACCGCTTTGTCATCGGCATCGGCGAAAATTAGGTTGGCGCCTTTGCCGCCCAGTTCCAGCGTCACCCGTTTAAGGGTTTGCGCCGCAGCGGCAGAAATCGCCCGCCCCGCACGGGTCGATCCGGTGAACGAAATCATTTCAACATCTGGATGCGACGACAAAACGGCCCCAACCCCCGGACCATCCCCATTCACTAAGTTGAACACGCCAGCAGGCACGCCCGCATCATGGCAGAACTCGGCGAACAACAGCGCGTTCAGCGGGCTTTCCTCCGACGGTTTCAGCACGCAGGTGCAGCCCGCCAGTATCGCCGGGATCACTTTCAAAGCAATCTGGTTCATCGGCCAGTTCCACGGCGTGATCAGGCCCACCACGCCAATCGGCTCCAGCGCAATGCGGTCGTTCGGTGCATGCGGCCCCAGCGGGCGCACCCATTCCAGCGCGTCAAACGCCGTCAAAAAGTTGGTCGCGTGCCACGGCAAGCAGGGCGCTTGGCTGCTGCGCGCCATGTCAATCGGCGCGCCCATTTCAATCGCTATGGCATGGGCGAGCTCTTCCAGACGCAGCTCATATTGCTGCAGAATCTTCACCACAACCTCGCGCCGCACCGCCGGATCGGTCGCCGCCCAAGCCGGAAACGCCGCCTTCGCCGCCGCCACTGCTGCATTGGTATCCGCCTCGGATCCCAGCGAAATCACGGCACAGGGTTCTTCGGTGGAAGGATCAATAACCTCGCAATCGCGTGGGGTGACGGGGGCGACCCATGTGCCGTTGATATAGAAATCGCGTTTGATGATCATGCCAGCCTCCTGAATTTGATCATAATATGGCAGCGGAAACCCGTCTGCACAACCATAAGCCCGACAGGAAATGTCGCGAAACTTGTCTCCCAAAGCAGGGCCGCTTTCCTTCCCTGCGGACCTAGACAGAATTTCCTTCCCTTCTGACGGCAAAGTCACACAGGATAGTGAAATTCCGTTCCAAATCGCTTACATAAGCCGCATCAGACAGCCGCAGGAGAACTCATGTCTATCCGCATCAACGATGTAGCCCCCGATTTTACCGCCGAATCCACCGCTGGCACCATCCATTTCCACGATTGGCTGGCGGGCGGTTATGCAATCATCTTCAGCCATCCGCGCGATTTCACCCCGGTCTGCACCACCGAATTCGGCGCAGTCGCGCAACTTGCCCCCGAATGGGCAAAGCGCAACACCAAGGTGATCGGCGTTTCGGTCGATTCGGTGGCCGATCATGGCAAATGGAAACGCGATATTGAGGCGTTTGGGGGTGCCCCCGCCGATTTCCCGATCATCGACGACACCAGCCTGACCGTCGCCAAAGCTTTCGACATGCTGCCCGCCGATTACTACCTGCCGACCGAAGGCCGCACTCCCGCCAACACCGCCACCGTGCGCACGGTTTATATCATCGGGCCGGATAAAAAGGTCCGCTTGTCGATGACCTATCCGATGTCGGTGGGCCGCAACTTCGCCGAAATCCTGCGCGCCTTGGATGCCGTGCAGGCCACCGATGGCGTGCCGATTGCCACCCCGGCTAACTGGCAGCCCGGTCAGGACGTGATTGTCGCGCTGAGCCTGAACAACGAACAGGCCACCGAGAAGTTCGGCGCGCTGGATATCAAACTGCCCTATCTGCGGTTCGCGAAGCAGCCGAAGTAAGATCAGTACGGCGGCGTCTCTCGGGTGCCGCCCTATGCCCTCAATCCCAATCTGACAACTCTTTCAAAGTCGTCGGCTGGCATTTATCAGCCAGCCACTTAGCATAAAGTGGCCTGAGTACACTGTAAAAAGGCTCTCGCGATTTCTTCATGAAGGGGAAGTTCATCTGAGACAAAGCGGCTGGATGCAGCAGCATGATTTGCTTACGAAACTTGCGCGAGTCGACAAACTCGGTCACTTTAGATCGCCAAGTTTCACTGCCATAAGTTGCGATCAGCGCGTTGATCGTAGGTGCGCGCTTGCGTTCCAACTCAGCCTCCAGCCGCAGCAAATCTTTCAACTCCGCATCAGAAAGCTGATCGAGCACCGCGCCCAAACTCTCGAATCCCCAGCGTGCGCCAAGCGAATACCCCAGTTTGCGGAAATGCACGGTCAGTTGCACTTCACAGTTGCGAATGGTCCATTCACGGTTGCTGCTCAGCAGTAACTTGCGCCAAAACTGTGCAAAGTCTGGGCTTGCCAACAGCTTCTTTCCAAATGACACCGCATAGGATTGCAAATGACGCTGCTCCAAATGCTGCTTTCGTTGCGACAGCACCGCACCATATAGATCGGTCTTTGCCGTCAGAACATGATCAAGAAAGTCCTCCCCCGCAAAGGTCGGGAACCACACCGAATCATTCATGATCAATAGCTTATTCATCTGCGAGCCTGTATCGAGCAGATGCAAAATGCCGTCCCTGTAGCCACCGAAATCATAGCCGAAATTCTCGCGCTCTAGCACGCCAAAGCTAAGCCCGCAGAGCGTCTTGCGATCAGCGTCGGAAAGCGGCGCGTTTGAGACGATAAATACCGAAAAACCCTTTGTTGCGAAATAACGGCAGGTCTCAACCGAAGATGCTAAAAGCCCCTTGGGTTGATACAGTAGGTAAAGCACTACATTTGGCCCCACCGCCAACTGCCCAGTTGTGTATCGCGAAGTCTGACTTTTGTGCAGATCATGCCAATCACGGCGCATCGGCCCAGACAATGCGATAAAAGGAAATCGCACATGGTCTTTGGCACGCAGAACTTCACGTTTAACTTTCCACATCGGCAGCATTGCAAAACCCACTCATACCCACATTGCAGTTCGCCACCTCATATCCCAGCGCAGCACGTAGGCCAAGGGCAGGACCACAAATCAAGCCAAGTGTTGCCAATGCAAAACGGCGCCAGAATTGCTGGCGCCGTTCGCAGATTTAGAAAAGCTTACGCTTCTGCAGCTTCGTCTTTGGTCTCGGTGATTTCCAGACCAGTTTCCTGATCGACCATCTTCATGCCTAGACGGACCTTGCCGCGATCATCAAAGCCCAAAAGCTTGACCTTCACTTCTTGGCCTTCTTTCAGGATCTCATTCGGGTGGTTCAGGCGCTTGTTGGCGATTTGGCTGACATGCACCAGACCGTCACGTTTGCCGAAGAAGTTCACGAATGCGCCGAAATCGACCAGTTTCACCACTTTGCCGGTGTAAACTTGACCTTCTTCCGGCTCTGCCACGATCGACCAGATCATGTCATAGGCCTTCTTGATCGACGCCGCATCCGACGAAGCGATCTTGATGATACCGTCGTCGTTGATATCAACCTTGGCACCCGACAGCTCGACGATCTCACGGATCACTTTGCCGCCCGAGCCGATCACTTCGCGGATTTTGTCGGTCGGGATCTGCAGGGTTTCGATCTTCGGAGCGTATTCCGAGAAGCCTTGCGGAGCCGACAGCGCCTTGTTCATCTCACCCAAGATATGCAGACGCCCGTCTTTGGCCTGAGCCAAAGCCTGCGCCATGATCTCCGGCGTGATGCCAGCCACCTTGATATCCATCTGCATCGTGGTGATGCCGTTGGCGGTGCCTGCAACCTTGAAGTCCATATCGCCCAAGTGATCTTCATCACCCAAGATATCGGTCAGAACAGCAAAGCGGCCGTCGTCTTCCAGGATAAGACCCATAGCGACGCCAGCCACCGGCGACTTCAGCGGAACGCCCGCGTCCATCATCGACAAAGAGCCACCGCAGACCGAAGCCATCGAGGACGAGCCGTTCGATTCCGTGATCTCCGACACCAAACGGATGGTGTAGGGGAAATCGGTCGAAGCCGGCAGAACCGCCTGCAAAGCGCGCCATGCCAGTTTGCCATGACCAATCTCACGACGGCCCGGCGAGCCCACACGACCCACTTCACCCACCGAATAGGGAGGGAAGTTATAGTGCAGCAGGAAGTTCGAGCGGCTGTTGCCGTGCAAAGCGTCGATGATCTGCTCATCTTCGCCAGTGCCCAAAGTGGTCACAACCAGACCTTGCGTCTCGCCACGGGTGAACAAGGCCGAACCATGGGTGCGCGGCAGAATCCCGGTTTCCGACACGATCGGACGCACGGTTTTGTTGTCACGTCCGTCAATACGCGCGCCACCATTGATGATGTCGCCACGCAGGATCGAGGCTTCCAGCTTTTTGATCGCCGAGCCAAGGTTCGCATCGGCCTTGTCCTCGTCAGACAACACACCTTTGATCGCCGAAACCGCTGCCGAAATCGCCGAAGTGCGTTCTTGCTTATCGCGAATAGCGAAAGCCGCGCGCATCTGCACTTCTCCAGCCGCTTTCACCCGACCAAAAAGCTCGGAATAATCAGGCGCATGGAAGTCGAACGGCTCTTTGGCGCAATCTTCGGCAAAGTCGATGATCAGATCAATCACCGGCTGCATCGCAGCATGGCCGAATTTCACAGCACCCAGCATTTCTTCTTCGGTCAGCTCGTAAGCTTCTGATTCCACCATCATCACGGCGTCTTTCGTGCCGGCGATGACCAGATCCAAGCGCTGATCCGGGTTGTTGCGCAGCTGATGCATGTCATCAACCGACGGATTCAGCTTGTATTCGCCACCCGAGAAACCAACCCGCGCGGCGCCAATCGGCCCCATGAACGGCACGCCAGAAATCGTCAGAGCCGCCGAAACGGCGATCATCGCGACGATATCCGGGTCATTCTCAAGATCATGGCTTAGCACGGTCGCCATCACCAGAACTTCGTTTTTGAAGCCTTCGACAAACAGCGGGCGGCACGGACGGTCGATCAGACGCGAGGTCAACGTCTCTTTCTCGCTGGGCCGGGCTTCGCGTTTGAAAAAGCCGCCCGGAATTTTCCCAGCGGCGTAGTATTTCTCTTGATAATGCACGGTCAGCGGGAAGAAATCCTGCCCCGGTTTCGGCGCGCGCGCATAAGTCACGTTAGCCATGACGCTGGTTTCGCCCAGAGTGGCGATGACCGAGCCGTCAGCCTGACGGGCAACCTTGCCCGATTCCAGCGTCAGCGTTTCTTCGCCCCACTGGATTGATTTTTTAGTCACGTTGAACATCTATCGTTCCCTGTATGAGAGCACCCACGACCCCTGTCGTGTCTCCCGTTTGCATAGCGGCCCCATTGCCGCCGCCCCCTATCCTGATGCATGCGGCCGGGGGCAGGCCTCATATCGCAGATTGCGCGCGTCTACAGGAAAAGCAGGGGTTTGGGAAGTATGGTCTTGCAACTCCCACCATCCATCACCGAACGACAAAGCGCGCGTCCTTGCAGACGCGCGCCGTACAGCCGAACTGTAGATCTTAAAACGTGACCACGCCCTGCTCACCTGCATCTGGCTTGTCACCGGTGAATTTGGCTTTTGCAATCTCATACAAAAACTTCACGCCGCTGGTTGGCGTGACCGAAATCTCGCCCCCCTTTGGCGTAAACCGCAGCAAGCACACGTCAGGGTCGTTCTTGCCGCCCTCAAACCAAGCGTCCGCCGCAAAGCTCCACACGTCGTCCAACACTTGCTGATCGGTCGATTGCGCCAGACTGCCGTCAATATCGCCGTAAAGCCCGGCGCCGCCATCCGAGACAACCATTTGCGCATCTTGCGTGCCGCTCTGCACCGCCTTGGCCAAATCGGTGCTCTTGGCCGTGATGAACCAGATCGTCTGCGGGAATTTATCATCCAGTTGCGGCGACATCGCCACCAGCTTGCCCTGGCCTTTGACGCCAAGCATCGCCGCTCTCACATCGCCCATCCGGGTCCAGAATTCTTGCTTCAGGTCGGTCATGAAAATCGCCTTTCATTCATTGCTGTTCTACAAGGACAACCCCTTCGCAGCACTCGCGTTCCAAATGAAAAGACAAATTTCGCCGCCGCCCAACGCAAAACGCCCGCAGTTCTCACCACGGGCGTTCCGACAAAACTAGGCGTAAAGCTTAGCGACGCAGGCCGAGGCGTGCGATCAGCGAAGCGTAACGGGCTTCGTCTTTGGCCTTCAGATAGTCCAACAGCTTACGACGCTGAGCAACCTGCATCAGCAGACCGCGGCGCGAGTGGTTGTCTTTCTTGTGGGTTTTGAAGTGCTCGGTCAGCGTAGCGATACGCGACGACAGGATAGCAACCTGAACTTCCGGCGAGCCGGTGTCATGTTCTTTGGTCGCGTATTCTTTGATAAGGCGGGCTTTTTCTTCGACGGTGATCGACATCGGGATCTCCTGTTAAGAGGGTTGCGGCGCAAGCCGGGATGTCGTCCAGCAGGGCCAATGACACCGCCATCGCTGACGGATGCGCGCGTATAGGTGGGTTCTGGCGCAAAGGGAAGCTGATTCGTGGTCTGTAACACCACCCAACACGTCGGCAACTTTTATTTACCAATGCCTGAATTAGCTGCTCCGCCCCCCAAACAGCTTTTGAAGCCAAACCGATTCTGTGATAGCTTCATACAATAAATATCCCATATAACCAAATGGTTAACGGGAAAATATGGTTAACAAAATGTTAACATCACCTATTCCCCGTGCCCGGAGGTCTTTGTCATGCTTGGTTTGCTTGGTCTGCTCGGGGCGGTATTCGCTGGCGTCATGGCCGATTCATTCAGTACGCCGGATGATGGCCCAGAGGTGGCGGATGATCACCCAGACGCAACCCAAGACGACAGTGGCGATGCAAGCAACATCTTCCACCTGCTGTCGTCGCGCGATGCCAGCGTAGCGGCTTCAGACGAAGGCCCGATTGAAGGCGATAACCCCGAACAAGACGGCGTAATCTCTTCCAATGACGTGATGGTGCCAACCTCCGAAGACCTTTGGCTGAACGGCGATGACCTTGCCAATATGCTGCGCGGTGATGCGGGGGATGATCACATGGCGGGCCAAAACGGCAACGACGCCTTGGCCGGATATGACGGAAATGACAGCCTGAATGGCGATGACGGCGACGATGCACTCAGCGGTGGTAGCGGCGATGACAGCCTGACGGGCGGTGCGGGGGCCGATCTGTTCCACGCCGACGCCGGCAATGATACCTTGGAGGGCGGCACTGACGCCGACACCCTGCACGGTTGCGACGGCGATGATAGTCTGTCGGGCGGCGGTGGCGCTGATAACCTCATCGGCGGCGAAGGCGAAGATAGCCTGCACGGCGACGCGGACGATGACGCACTCGACGGCGGCGCGGGCAATGATATTTTAACAGGCGGCACTGGCAGCGACACCCTTGACGGCGGCGCAGGCAATGACACGATCTGGGGCCAGACCGAAGACGACCCTGATCACACGCCCGATTTCCTCAATGGCCAAGCGGGCGATGACACGCTGATGCTTGGCGCGGGCGATTCTGGCAATGGCGGTGAGGGTGAAGATCGCTTCCATCTGCTCGATATTGGCGCGGGTGACCCGCCAATGCAGATCACCGATTTCAACCCACATGAAGATTCACTGGTGGTAATGTATGATGTCGCGATACACCCAGATCCGCAGCTTACGCTGGAAACTTCTGACTCTGGCACCACCACCCTGCTGCTGGATGGCGTCCCACTCGCAACTCTGCAATCCGTCGCAAACCTCGATCTCAGCAGCATCAGCCTACAAGCCGCCTAACGCCACAACTCCGGCTGCACCTGATAGCCAATATACAGCGGATGTTTCGGTGCACCCGCCAAGGTCAGCCCCAAATGATACAGCGGCACCCCCGTGCCACGCAGCAATTCTGCCACCGCCGAACCCCGCCCCAAATGCGCGCCATGGCTGCCCCAGCCGCAAATCACCTGATCCGCCCAAGCCGCCCCTTCGGCAATCGCCTGATCGTTGAACGGCCCAACCGGATCAACCTGCGCCCGCATCACCTTCGGATCGGTGGCGCGGTAAGCAAAGATATTTGCCACGCGAAACGCGCCAAACCCCAGGGCCCGCGCGCGGCGCTCACAACGCTCCACCGTCGGATCATTCTGCACCTCGGTTGCGGTAGACGGGTTCAGCATCACAAAAAACGCCTTCCGCCCCCCCGGTTGCCATTCCCGCGTCAAAGCATAGCGATAGGCCTCACAGGGCGAATACACCGCCACGCTTTCCGCATCGCCCTTCAGAAACCGCCGCGTGATCATAACCCGCCCCTAAACCCAACGCTGCAAACCTTGCGCCAAACCGCCCGAAACACAACACGCCCCCGCATTGTTCTTTTCAAAATACTCCCGCCAGAGACTTCAACTCGCAAGCCAGCGTGCCGTTCCAAAGCTTAACACTTTCTGAACGCGAAAAGTCAACATATTGATATTGCTGTACAATCATGTCTGTCCACGCGTGGACAGAGCAGATCAGTTAAACACCCGGCTCGGATGCAACTCGCCCGATTTGTATATCCCCACCGCAACCGCGCGGCCCTGATAGCTCGCCCAAGCCTCATCGCCATAGCCAACCGACGAGGCCAGAACCATCCCGGGATTGCCATTCTTCAACCGCGCCGCCCCTTCCGGCGTGCAGGGCAATTCCGGCAAATCGGCCAGCCCCAGTTCCAACGGCTTCAAAAACGCATCCAACTCCGCCGTCTTCGCCAAAGCATCAATCTGCTCCAGCGAAATCCCCTCAACCGCCGTGAACGGCCCCGACCATTCCCGCCGCAACCAAGCCACATGCCCCAGACAGCCCAAAGCTTCCCCCAGATCGCGGGCAATCGAGCGGACATAGCCGCCCTTCCCACACACCATCTCCAACTCAACCTGATCCGCCGAGGGCCGCGAGAGAACCTCCAGCCGCTCCACCCACAACGGCCGCGCCGCCAAATCCATCGCCTCGCCCTGCCGCGCCAGATCATAGGCGCGCTCGCCATCGACCTTCACAGCGGAAAACTGCGGCGGCACCTGCTGAATATCGCCGCGAAACGCCGCCAAGGCCGCTTCAATCTCAGCATCCGAAGGCCGCAACGCAGATTCCGCGATCACCGCTCCCTCGGCATCGTCTGTCGTCGTCGCAGCACCCAAATTCACCATAAACCGATAGCATTTCAGCGCATCGGTCACATAAGGCACCGTCTTGGTGGCCTCGCCCAAAGCTATCGCCAGCACGCCCGTCGCCGCAGGGTCCAGCGTGCCCGCATGGCCCGCCTTCTGCGCGTCCATCGCCCATTTCACCTTGTTGACCACGGCGGTCGAGGTGATCCCGGCAGGCTTGTCCACCACCAGCCAGCCCGAAACCACTCTACCTTTTTTGCCGCGCGCCATGACGATCTCCTGTTGCAAACCGCCCGATAGCCCCCGACCAGCCCCCCGTCAACGCGGAACCACCGCGCCCACCATCGGCCCCATCGGAAACCCGGCATCATGCCGCCCGCTGTCATGGTCATAGAGCCGCGAGATTGAGCCATCAAAATACAGCGCATCCGGCAGCCCAAGCCCATCGCGGAACAACCGCGCGAAGGTATAGAAATTGACCTGATCATTCGAAATCGCGAACACGGCCCGGCTGCCATCCGCCGAAACCCCCACGCCATTGCGGATATTCAACGAATCCGAATCGGCCAAAAACTTCGGATGCAGCTTACCGCCAATCACCAGCATCGGCCCCGATTGCGTCGCATAGCGACAGCTCGGCTTTTCAGCCGCAAACGCCAAAGTCTCGATCACCCGCAGAGTCGCGCCGATACAAAACACCCCATTCGGCACCAGCCCAAAATTCCCCGGCCCCGCCCGTGTGATCAACGGCGTCGCCTGCGCGCCGTCCTCGATGTAAAGCCCAACCGGGCTTAGATCGCGGTGGTACATCCCGGCGTTCATCGCGAAATCAAGCCGCAAGCCCTGCGGTTCCAGCATTTTGTCCAGTGCCGAAAAACTGCCCAACGCCCCATCCGGCCCCGAATGAAACAGCCGCAGATCAGCCCCCGCGCTCACCTCGCAAATGGAATAAGACGCGCCCTCGAACGCCATGTCCCGGCAGCCCGCAAAGGCCCCCATGCCCCAAACAGCCAGCATAAATGCCAGCCGCCACATGATTATTCCTGCGCCTTGTCGTCCGCAGCCGCATCATCCGGCTTGGCAATATCCGCCTGCACCTTCGGGTCGGCAAACAGCCGCCGTGCCTCTTCCAGCCGATCAAACGTATCATCCGGACGGAACCGCAACTCAGGCGAATGCCGCAGGGTCATTTCCGCCGAGACCCGCTTGCGCAGCTCCCAAGCGTTCTTCGCCAGCGCCGCAATCGCCTGCTCCACCGTGGCCCCGCCCATCAGCGGCATCACATACACCGTCGCCACCTTCAGATCGACCGAGACCGAAACCTCGCCCACCGTGATCGACATGTCGTTTAAGCTCGGATCATGCACCTCGCCGCGTGCCAAAATCTCCGACAGCGTGCGCCGGATCAATTCGCCAACCCGAAGTTGACGCTGCGAAGGCCCCTTGGCCGAATAGGAACGTGTGTTTGCCATGCCGCCGTTTACGCCAAACCGCCCCGGCCCGCAACGGCAGGCTTTCACGCCCCTTACAAAACCGCTAAACCCCACAAAACTTCGGAGCATCCCATGACCAACACCCCCGGCATCACCGTCACCGGCGCCTCAGGCCGCATGGGTCAAATGCTGGTCAAAGGCATCACCGCCCATCCTAACGCGCGGCTCGTCGGATGCATTGAGCGCCCCGGTCATGCGTGGATCGGCCAAGACATCGGCCTCTGCATGGGCGGCCCCGCCTTGGGCGTCAAAGTCACCGACGACCCGCTGGAAGCCTTCGCGATCTCGCAAGCCGTGATCGACTTCACCGCCCCAAGCGCATCAGTCGCATTCGCCGGCCTCGCCGCCCAAGCCCGCGCCGTTCATGTCGTCGGCACCACCGGGCTGGAACTGCAGCACCATGCCAAACTCGATCTGGCCGCCCATCACGCGGTGATCATCCAAGCCGGCAACATGAGCCTTGGGGTCAACCTTCTCACCCGCCTGACGCAAAAAGTCGCCGCCGCCCTCGATGAAGATTGGGATATCGAGATCATCGAATCCCATCACCGCATGAAGGTCGATGCCCCATCGGGCACCGCTTTGATGCTCGGCCATGCCGCTGCGACGGGCCGTGGCATCGATTTCGACACTGCAAAAGTCTCAGGCCGCGATGGCATCACTGGCGCGCGCAAACGTGGCGATATCGGCTTCTCCGCGATCAGAGGCGGCGATATCGTCGGCGAGCATGACGTGCTGTTCGCCGCCGACGGCGAGCGCATTATCCTGCGCCACCTCGCCACCGATCGCTCGATCTTCGTGCGCGGCGCGCTGAAAGCTGCCCTTTGGGGGCAATCCCAAAAACCGGGCCGCTATGACATGATGGACGTGCTGGGGATCTGACCTGCTGCTCATCGGTCCCTGACGGTGCCTCTTCGCGCGCCAGAAGCGAACGCAAGGAAGCGCCGAGCTCACCTCAATCCGCTTAGAAATCGACCGCCAGCCCCTTCTTCTCCCAATCGCCATAGCGCACAGGCTCCGGCCCCTTGCGCCCGCCTAACTCCACCGGACGCTCGACAGCATCGGCCAACGGGCGACGCTCCTCAGCCTCGGCCAAGGCACGCAGCGCAGCAGCCGGAAGAGTGGCGGCGGGCAGTTCGGGGTGATCATTCATCGCGGTTTCCTTGCGGCTTCATCTTTGTTGATATACGGCCAATCGACACATTCTCAAGAGGCAGCACATGGCAGAGGCAAACGCAGGCTTGGCAGCACGGGCCGCCACCTTGGCAATTCTGTCGGCGATTATGGAAGAAGGCCAGACCATGGCGGTCGTGCTGGCCAACAAGGCGGGGGCGCTGAAAGGCGTTGGCCCGCAAGACCGCGCCCGCGCCCAACGCCTTGCCCTGCAAGTCATCCGGCTGCTGGAACCGATTGATCGCCTGCTGGAACCGCACCTGCGCAAGGCCCCACCCTTGGCGGTGATGAACATCCTGCGGCTGGCCGTGACCGAGTTGCACGAGGGCACCGCCGCGCATGGCGTGGTCAACGCCGCTGTTGAACTGGCCCGCAAAGGCCAGAAAACCACCCATATGGCAGGGCTGATCAATGCGGTTTTGCGCAAAATCCCCGAAGGCGCCCCCCTAACTGGCCCCGCGCAGATGATGCCGCGCTGGCTGCGACAACCCCTCGTTCATGCCTACGGGCGCGAGGTCGTCACCGCGATTGAGGCCGTGCAAGCCAAAGCCCCGCCGCTGGACATCACCCCGCGCGGCCAAACCCTGCCGGAAGGCAACGCCCTGCCCACCGGGTCAATCCGCCTGACTGAGCCCGGCCAAGTCTCCACCCTCCCCGGTTTCGCTACTGGCGATTGGTGGGTGCAAGACGCCGCTGCCGCATTGGCGGCACCGCTGCTGGCCGCGAAGCCCGGCGAGAAGGTGCTTGATCTCTGCGCAGCGCCCGGCGGCAAAACCCTGCAACTTGCTGCCGCTGGTGCGCATGTCACCGCGTTGGATATTTCCGCGCCTCGGATGGAAAAGCTGCGCGAGAACCTCACGCGCACCCGCCTGCAAGCCAAACTGGTGGTCGCAGATGCCCTGCATTGGCAGCCTGAGCATCTGTTTGATGCGGTGCTCTTGGATGCCCCCTGTTCGGCCACCGGCACCATTCGCCGCCACCCCGAACTGCCGTTCCTGAAAGACGGCTCAGAACTCGCAGAACTCACCACCCTGCAAGCGGCGTTGATCGACCGCGCTTTGATGTTTCTCAAACCCGGCGGGCGGCTGGTGTTTTGCACCTGCTCGCTTTTGCCCGACGAGGGTGAGGTGCAACTGACCGCCGCCCTTTCCCGCCATCCCGGCCTCACTGTGCAAATCCCAGCGCTGCCCGGCCTTGATCCAGCTTGGATCACCCCGGAAGGTGGCCTGCGGCTGCGCCCCGATTATTGGGCCGAAATCGGCGGCATGGATGGATTTTTCATGGCTGTTTTGACGCGCAGCTAGCACGTGTCCACGCGTGGACAAGGAGTGTACTATATATATTTCAATGGGTTAAGGTAACCACATTCATCTTTCCTTAACCCTTGCCTCCGGCGGCTTGCGTGATTTTATCGAGGCAAAGACGCGGTAATACAGCCAATCCGGCAAAAACTGACTGCCCCGGAACAGCAATGAAAACACAGTCGGAAAACTGGCTTTGAACCGCCGCGATTTCATCAACGCCAGCATCTCTGCCGCTGCCTGTTCCGGCTCCATCAAAAACGGCATAGAAAACTCATTCTTCGCGGTCAACCTTGTGCGGATAAAGCCGGGATTGGCCAGCTGCACCCTTACCCCAGTGCCGCGCAAGTCTGCATAAAGGCTTTCGGCCAAAGCCATCACCCCGGCCTTGCTGGCTGCATATCCGAGCGCCCCCGGCAGCCCCCGAAACCCCGACAAAGACCCCGTGATCACCAGATGCCCGGCTCCGCGCGCCACCATGGCGGGCAGAACCGCGCCGACAACCCGCGCGCAGCCGGTGAAATTCACATCACACATCGCCTCCAACTGCGCCGCATCCACTCCATGTGCAGTCATCGGCCAATACACCCCGGCGAGAAACACCACGCCATCCAGCACGCCAATCTGCGCCACCGCCGCCGATATAGAAGCCGCATCCGCAACATCCACCACCACGGCAGAAGCCCGGGGCACCTTGCCGCAAGCCTCGGCCAGCCGTGCAGGATCGCGCGCCGACAAGATCACCTTCGCGCCTTCCGCCGCCAAAGCCTGCGCCAGTGCTAGGCCGAGACCCTCACTCGCCCCGACCAGCCAATAGCGTTTGCCCGCGAAATGCACCGCCATCCCCTAGCGTGAAATTTCGTCGTGCGGCGGCACAGGCGGGCTGCGGTATAGCGCGCCTTTCCACCACAGCTTCAACGCTTGCCAATGGATCAAGGCGAGCACCCGGCGCGATCCAAACGGGCGGCGCAGACAGGCTCGCAGAATCGCGGCATTGGTCAGCGGCACGCGCGGGCCGGTCAGGGTAGCGATCAGACCAGCCTCACCGACGCTGTAGTCAATCCAGATACCGATCTTGTCGGCGCTGATATCAAAGCGAAAACGATAGCTGCCCTCCACCGGCTGAAACGGCGAGACGTGGAAGATTTTCTGCGCCGTGACGGTATCATCGCGGGTCAAGGGGGCGAGATCTTCGCGGTGGCACAGATAACAATGGCGCTGACCGAAGGTGTTGGAGACCTCGGCAATCACCACCCGCAAGCCTTTCGCATCGCTGCATAACCAAAAGGAGACCGGGTTGAAAACATGACCCAACACACGCGGCTGGGCGAACAGCAGAATCTCAGACGCCATTGGCAGGCCTTGCTCGGCCAGCACTTGCCGCACCCATGCCACCCCGCGCCCTTGTTTGGGCGGCCCGCCGTGATCGGTATCATGTAACGCGGTCAAATTGCCGCGATTGCGCGAGAACAAGGCAGGCCCGCGCGCAGTTTCCGGGTTCAGCAGCAGATAATCGACGCGGTAATTGAAGCGGTTTCCAACGCCGCCGCGCCGCCCGTGAAAAGTGGTGCCTGCGATGTAATCGACATCGTTCATTCGGTCCGCACCTGTACGCGCATCGCCTCGACCACATCGACGGCGCTGGCAAAGCCGTCTTCGTGGAAGCCGTGGCGCATCCACGCGCCACAATACCATGTATTTAGTTGGCCATTCATCGCTTTGATCTGCTTTTGCGCGTTTAGGGCAGCGTGATCATAGACCGGATGGCGGAAAGTGACCTGATCATAGATCAATTCCTGCCGTATCGGTTGGTTGGCATTCAGCGTCACAAACAGCGGATCGTCCTGCGGGATCGGTTGCAGTGAGTTCATCCAATAGGTCAGGTCGATCTTGTCCGAACGGGGGCCTTTGGGTTCGGTATAGACCCAACTGGACCAGCATTTGCGCAAAGCTGGCATCAGGCTGGCATCGGCGTGCAAAGTGGCTTGATTGGGCTGGTAGCGCACGGCGGAAAGCGCTGCGGTTTCGGTTGGGGTTGGATCGGAGAGCAGGCGCAGCGAATCGTCGGAATGGGTGGCGAGGATCAAATCGTCAAACAGCTCCCACTCACCGCCCTGCGCGCGTACCAGCACGCCGTCGGGCAGGCGTTTGATCCCCGCGATCGGGGTGGACAGGCGGAGTTCGACGCCATGGCGTTGCAGATGGTCCGAGAGGCGGCTGACGTATTGGACAGAGCCACCCTGCACGGTAAACCATTGGTGTTGGTTAGAGATTTGCATCAATGCGTGGTTTTGGAAGAACGAGATTAGGGCTTGGGCTGGGAAGTCGAGAATGTCTTGCGGCGGGGTGGACCAGATCGCACCTGACAGCGGCAGGATGTAGTAATCGCGGAAATAGGGGCCGGTGCGCAGGGTTTGCAGCAGCTCGGCGATGGTCAGATCGGGGTTTTGGGCAAGAGCGCCTGCGTGTTTGTTGAAATGGGTGATGTCACGGCACATGCGCAGGAAGGCAGGGCGCAGCAGGTTTCGACGCTGCGCAAACAGGCTGTCGAGATCGCGCAGGGCGTATTGCAGCCGACCGCCGTTGATCGAGGCGCCGAAGCTCATGTTGCTGGGGGCTATCGGGACGTTGAGGCTTTCGAAAAGCTTCACAAGATGCGGATAGTTCACCTTGTTGAACACGATAAAGCCAGTATCAACCGCTTGATCGCCGCGCCTTCCAGCAAGAACGGTGCGGGCATGGCCGCCCAAACGCGGCGCGGCCTCAAACAGCACCACGGCATTGTCAGGGGCAAGCTGATGCGCCGCGGCCATGCCAGAGATGCCGCCGCCGACAATGGCAATCCGGCGAGGGGCTTGGGCAAAGGTCTCGAAGGGCATGTGCAGTCCTGTCGTGGTGTCTAAACTGATACGCAGATGAGCGGGGGGTGGATCATCTTTTATTGTGATCCAGATGCACGGGGCTTGCGTAAACGTTTCATGTTGCTTGACCTTGCCCTCCACGCGCCCATCTATGGGCCTATACTGCCGCCGATGCGGGTGGGGCGGCGTGGAGTGGGCAAAAGCGTGACGGAAGCGAAGGGCGAGGTCGACTTTACGGCGCTGATGCTGGCCGTGCGGGATCGTCAGGACCGGGCGGCCTTTGCGGCGCTGTTTCAGCATTTCGCGCCAAGGGTGAAGGGGTTCTTGATGAAATCCGGCACCGATGCGGCTTTGGCGGAAGATTGCGCGCAGGATGTGATGGCGGTGCTGTGGCAGAAGGCTGTGCAATATGATCCGGCGCGGGCAAGCGTGGCGACATGGGTGTTCACCATCGCACGCAACCGCCGCATTGATGTCGCCCGCAAGGCGCGCAGGCCGGAGCCTGAGGCGTTGGATTGGGGGCCAGAGACGGAGCCCGATCAGGCAGATATCTATGAAGCCGGGCAAGAAACCGCGCGACTGGTGGCGGCGATGGCCGATCTGCCGGAAAAGCAGCGCGCACTGATCCAGCGGGCGTATTTCGGTGAGTTATCCCATTCGGAAATCGCAGCCGAGACCGGTCTGCCGTTGGGCACGATCAAATCCCGGATCCGGCTGGCGCTGGACCGTCTGCGCCAGAGCATGAGTTGAGGCATTGACATGAGTATCCGGCATCATCTGTCTGACCCGTTATTGATCGCCTATGCGGCTGGGAATTTGCCCGAAGCGTTTGGGCTGGTTGTGGCCACGCATGTCTCGATGTGTGACGCCTGCCGCGCACAGTTGGCGGTGTTTGAGGCTGTGGGCGGGGCGGTGATGTATGGTGAAGTGGTGGCGATGGCGGATAGGGCGCTAGAGGCTGCGATGGCGCGGCTGGGTGCGCCCGAGGCTGCTAAGCCATTGGCGCGGCCCAAGTTAAAACAGAACGAACTTCCGGCTCCGTTGCAGGACTACGTCGGCGGCGGTCTTGCCGCGGTGAAATGGCGCAGTTTGGGGATGGGGGTGCGGCAAGCGATTTTGCCGACCGCCAAGGGCGCGACGGCGCGACTTTTGTACATCCCGGCAGGGCAAGCGGTGCCGGATCACGGCCATCGCGGTACCGAGTTAACGTTGGTTTTGCGCGGCGCGTTTCGCGATGCCACAGATCGCTTCGGGCCGGGGGATGTTGAGATTGCGACCGAAGAGTTGGAGCATACCCCGGTGGCTGAGGCCGGGGAGGCCTGCATATGTCTGGCTGCAACCGATGCGCCGCTGCGGTTCAGCGCGTTGATCCCAAGGTTGTTGCAGCCGTTGTTTCGGATTTAAGCGCAGCCAGCGGTGGGCTGCACCCACCCTACCGATACAGCCTGACCGTGATCATCTGGCCGCTGAGCGTTACAGGTTCGTCTGTCAGGATCAATTCATCACAGTTCAGAGCGATGCCATTCACCCTACTGGGCACGAGGGCAAAAATCGCCAACATATCACCGCCGCGCAACTGCACAGCACCTGTGATCACGGCCACGTCGGGGCGTGGCAGGCTGCGAGCAGTCATCACGTTGAAATCGTCGCTAGCGGCGCTGACGGCTTCGGCCCGAATGGGAGTGTCGCCTGCGAAGGCCACGGGCGCAAGCGGTTTGGCGTTCAGGTGCAGGCCGTCGCCGATGAGGTCGAAACCGGGGCCGGTGATCACGGTCAGGTTGCGTTCGATGCCGGGGAAGATTGAAAAATCACCGTTCTCCACCACCGAGGCGCGCGACAAACGCCAGAGCAGATGGCCGTTATCGTCAAGCTTCAGCATTTCAACCGTCACACCTTTGCCGTTGGCCCAAGGCATCTTGCGGTAATCGGCGGGGGTCAGGTGGCGGATCATTCTGCGGCTCGCGTCGGTGTTGTGGGGGCTGCCCGGATCGGCGTCGGCTCGTTACGCTCTAATTCTTCGAAATCGAAATTATCCAACCGCGCCGCACGTTTGCCCGCACGTTCTGCGGCGGTGGTGATGCCATCCAGATCGGCGCGGGCTTGGTGAAAATGCGTGGAAAGCTTGTCAACGCGCTCGACCACGATCTCCACATCTCGGTGCAACTGGCGCAACGTGGTGCGGATCGCGCCTGCCTGTTCGCGCATCCGGGCATCTTTCAGCACAGCGCGCATGGTGTTCAGCGTGGCCATGCAGGTGGTGGGCGAGACGATCCAGACCCTTGCGGTGAAGCCATCGCGCACGACTTCGGGGAAGTTGGCATGCAACTCGGCATAAACAGCTTCCGAGGGCAGGAACATCAGCGCGCCGTCGGCGGTTTCGCCGTCGAGGATGTATTTTTCCGAGATCGCCTTAATATGGACACGCACGGCGCTGCGCAGTTGCGCTTGGGCTTCCACGACCGCGCGAGGGTTGTCGGCGCGGCGCAGAGCCTCGTAGGCCTCCAAGGGAAACTTGGCGTCGATCACGATGGGACCGGGCGGATTGGGCAAGTGGATCAGGCAATCGGCGCGCTTGCCGTTCGAAAGCGTCGCCTGCATCGTATAGGCGTCCGAGGGCAGCGCCTTTTGCACGATGTCATTCAGCTGGATTTCACCGAACGCGCCGCGCGCTTGCTTGTTGGCAAGAATGTCTTGCAGGTTCAGCACGTTACCCGACAGCTTTTCGATATTGGCTTGGGCTTTGTCGATGGTCAGCAGGCGTTGTTGCAACTCACCCAAGCTGTGCGCGGTGCGGGTGGCGGTGCCGTGCAGGCTTTCCCCCATCGCGCGCTGCACCTCGGCGAGACGCTTTTCCATCAGTTGCAGCATCGCGGTTTGCGCGTTGGTTTGGTTCTCGCTGACATGATGCAGCCCACCTGCGAGGCGTTCTTGGCCATCGCCTAGGGCTTGCACACGTTGACCCAGCCAGCCCATTTCGCGCATCAAAGGGGCGGCCATGGTGGCGGAACGACCAGCCGCGCGCAGGATCAGGATGAGGAGGAGGGCAAGCGCCAGAACAGCCCCGCCGATCAGCAGGACTTCGGGGGCGTTCCACGCGTAGGTTTGGCCGAAAAGGGTGATCATCTGCGCCCGAAAAGCCTTTCGATATCGTGGAGTTTCAACTCCACATAGGTGGGGCGGCCATGGTTGCATTGGCCGGAATGCGGCGTCGCCTCCATCTCGCGCAGCAGGGCGTTCATCTCTTCGGCGCGCATTTGACGGCCAGATCGGATCGAGCCGTGGCAGGCCATGCGGGACAGGATCGCCTCCATCTTGGTTTGCAGGCTCTGGCTTTGGCCGAGGTCGGTGAGTTCATCGAGCACGTCGCGGAGCAGGGCGGCGGCGGAGGTATTGCCGAGGATGGCGGGGGTTTCCCGCACCGCGATGGCAGAGCCGCCAAAGGGTTCGATGGTGAGGCCGAGGGCGGTCAGGTCTTGGGCTATGTCGAGCAAGCGGGTGGCATCGGAGGGGGAAAGTTCAACAATTTCAGGGATCAGCAGGGCTTGCGCCTTTATGCCAGTCTCGACCATCTGGCGTTTCAGGCGCTCATAAACAAGGCGTTCATGGGCGGCGTGTTGGTCTACGATCACCATCCCCGTGGCGGTTTGGGCGATGATGTAGTTCTCATGCACCTGCGCGCGGGCGGCACCCAGCGGAGTGTTGATGGGGTCTTGCAGAACGGGTTCGATGCGGGCGGAGGGGGTTTCGGCGAAGCCTTGCGGATCAAAGCTTTGCGGTTCTGGGGCTTGATAGGCGTAAGCACGGCCTAGGCTCGCGGTGCTGGGGCGGTCCATTTGATAGATGCGCGGGTATTGCGACTGGGTTTCGGGGCGCATTGCGGCCAAGGTGGCGTCGGCGACGGTGGAGCTGGCGCGGTGGCCTGCGGTGGACAGGGCGGTGCGCAACCCGGTGATGATCAGACCGCGGGCGGCTTCGGGTTCGCGGAAACGCACTTCGGATTTGGCGGGGTGGACGTTGACGTCCACCCGCTCGGGGTCGCAGATCAGGTTGAGCACGGCGGCGGGATGGCGATCCCGGCTGAGAAAATCGTAATAGGCGACGCGGAGGGCACCAAGCAGGTTGCGGTCCAGCACCGGGCGGCCATTGACGCAGACGAACTGCTGCACCGAAGACCCGCGTGAATAGGTGGGCAGCGCGGCGTAACCGGTCAGGCGCAGGCCGTCGCGCTCGACATCGATTTTCAGGGCGTTGTCGATGAAATCTCGGCCCAATACATGGGCGAGGCGGCTGTGCAGGGCGTCGAAGAAATCGCCTGAGAGCGGGTCGGCGCGGAAGATCGTGCGGGGGGCATCGCCTTCGGCGATTTCCGTCAGGGTGAAGCCGACTTGCGGTTCTGCCATCGCAAGCCGTTTGATCACTTCAGCGATGGCTTGCGCCTCGGCGCGGTCGGTGCGCAGGAATTTCAGGCGAGCCGGGGTGGCGTAGAAAAGGTCGCGCAGCTCAACAGCGGTGCCACGGGAGGCTGCGGCGGGGCGGACTTCGGCTTGGCGACCGCCTGAGACGGTGAGGCTGGCACCGTCGTATCCCTCAGCGCGGGAGGTGAGGGTGAGGCGGCCTACGGAACCTAGGCTTGCAAGCGCCTCGCCCCGGAAGCCGAAGGAGCGGATGTTCAGCAAGTCAGAGCCGTCGATTTTCGAGGTGGCATGGCGGGCTATGGCAAGGGGAAGGTCGTCGGGCGTCATGCCGCAACCGTCATCGGTGACGCGGATCAGGACTTTGCCACCTGCGGAATATTCGACCGCGATGCGCTTAGCGCCTGCGTCTAAAGCGTTTTCGACCAGTTCTTTGACGGCAGAGGCCGGGCGTTCCACCACTTCTCCCGCGGCAATGCGGTTGATGGCGGCTTCATCCAAAGCGCGAATGATGGGGCGTATGTTGGGGGCATGCAGCGTCATGCCCCCAGTTCTAGCATCCTGTGGCGCAAACCTCCACAGATTCGCTATTCGTTCGCAACACCTGTCGGTTGGCCGACCGCGATGAAATGCAGATCATCGGGTTTGATCAGGCGGGCAGCGACGCGTTTGACATCTTCCAGCGTGACGGCTTCAACGCGGGTGTTGCGGGTTTTCGGATAATCGGGCGGCAGGCCGAGATCCTGCATCCCGACGAGGATGGAGGCAATCGTGTCGTTGCCGTCAAACCGCAAAGGATAGGCCCCGGTCATATAGGTTTTGGCGTTGGCCAATTCGTCTGCGGTGACGCCATCCTTGGCGACTTTCGCCCATTCTGCACGGATCACCTTGATCGCTTCGGCCACCTTTTCATTGCTGGCTTGGAACTGGCCCACCAGCACTTCGGCATGGTCATAGGCCGCCAAACTGGTGCCGATGCCATAGGTGAGGCCACGTTTTTCACGCACCTCGGTCATCAGGCGGGCAGAAAACCGACCGCCGCCGAGGATTTCGTTCAGCAGGCTGGCGGCGAAATAGTCGGGGTCGGAGAACTTCAAACCGCCTTGGCCGAAGATCACCATCGACTGTGGGCCGGGAAAGTCTTGCACGGTGATGCCGCCCTTGGTCTGCAACGTCGCCGGGCCGGGTTGCGGCGCACCTGTGGCGGGCAGGTCGGCAAGGAGTTTATCCAACAGAACACCCAGATCGGCGGCGGAAATATCGCCCGCTGCGGCGACGGTGATGCGGTCGCGGGCGATGGCATCTTTGAAGGCTTGCAGGATGTCATCCCGGGTCAGGGCGGTGACGGTTGCGATGGTGCCGGACCCGTCGGAGCCATAGGGATGGGTGCCAAAGCTGCGAGCGCGTTCCAGATTTCCAGCAATCGCACCGGGGTCTTTGGCATCCGACCGCAGGCCGGACAGCACCTGTTCACGCACCCGGTCCACCGCGTCTTGGTCAAAGCGCGGCTTGGTCAGGGCGTCATGCAGCAGGGCCGTCGCCTGATCTCGGTTCTCGGTCAGGAAATGGCTGGAGACGGAAACGCCATCTTGATCGCTGCTGAAATGAAAGCTGGCGGCAAGACCATCGCGGGCGGCGGCGAAACCTTGGCTGTCGAGATCACCCGCACCTTCTTCGATCAGCGCGGTCATCAGATTGACCGCGCCACGCTTGCCTGGTGCATCCAGGGAGGTGCCACCTTTGAAGCGAATCTCCAGCGCGGTAAACGGGATGCCGTGATCTTCCACCAACCAGGCCTTGATGCCACCCGGAGAGGTGACGGGCTGGATGTTGATTTCAGCGTGCAAGGGCGAGGCCAAAGCGAACAACACGGCCGCGGCACGCCAGATCATACGCGGGTTCATTGTGCAGCCTCCTTGGTGGTCAACCAGCCGGTCACGGCTTGGTCGCGGTTGAAGACCAGCTTGGCTGCGGCCATCACATCTTCGGGCGTCACAGCTTGCAGCACATCCGGCCAGTCCTGCACATCTTTGACCGAAAGCCCGACGGCGAGGGCCTCGCCATAGGTGCGGGCCAAGCCGCCTGCGTCGTCACGGGCATAGATCTGACCGGCGCGGATTTGGGTTTTGATGCGGGCGAAATCGTCGGAGTTGACGCCGTCTTTCATGAATTTCGCGATCACTCTGTCCATCGCGGCTTCGGCATCGGCGAGGCTGACACCCTCGGCAGGCACCACGACGAGGCCGAAGGTTTGCGGATCAACCGAAACACCATCGTAATAGGCCGAGGAATAGACGGCAGTTTGGGTGTCAAACTGCAAGGCCTTGGTCAGCACCGAGGTGGTGCCAGATCCGCCCAGAAGATCGGCCAGCACGGCC
Source organism: Cypionkella sp. PAMC25878 (assembly GCF_058135695.1). NCBI lineage: Bacteria > Pseudomonadati > Pseudomonadota > Alphaproteobacteria > Rhodobacterales > Paracoccaceae > Cypionkella > Cypionkella sp. PAMC25878. The sequence continues at coordinate 100,355 of NZ_CM176871.1, forward strand.
AAGGCAGCGGCTTGTTTCTGATCGCCGGGATTGCGCTCGGGGGCGAGATAGCTGCGCGCGACATAAGGTTGGGCGACACGCTCATCCGCCAGCACCAAACGACGCTCGGCCAGTTGCGGCGGTTCTTCGGGCCGGTGGCGCGGCTTTATTTTATCCGAAGGCGGCAGCGGACCGTAGTATTTCTTGGCCAAAGCCAACACGTCAGTTGGCTTCACATCGCCCGCGACGATCAGGATGGCGTTGTTGGGGGCATAGTAAGCGCGATAGAAGTTGATGGCGTCGTCGCGGGTCAGGCCGGCGATTTCAGCGCGCCAGCCGATCACCGGGATGCCATAGGGATGATTCAGATATTGTGCTGCGGACATTTGTTCTTGCAGCAGGCTGCCGGGATCAGAGTCGGTGCGCTGGCCGCGCTCTTCTAAAATGACCTGACGCTCGGTGGTCACGTCTTCTTCCGACATGTTCAGATTGACCATGCGATCGGATTCCATCTGCATCATCAGATCAAGCCGATCAGCGGCAACCCTCTGGAAGAAGGCGGTATAATCTTCTGTGGTGAAGGCATTGTCATCGCCGCCTTGCTTTTCGACCGTGGCCGAAAACTCACCCGTGGGAACCTTCGCGGTGCCTTTGAACATCAGATGTTCAAAGAAATGCGCGATGCCGGAATGACCTGCGACCTCATCAGCGCGGCCAATTTTATACCAGACCATCTGGGTGACAACCGGGGCACGGTGATCTTCAATCACCACCACCTGTAGGCCGTTATCTAGGGTGAAGCTGCTGACCGTGTCGGCACTTGCGGCCAGGGGCAGGTTGGGCAGCGACAGGGCGAAAAGGCCGAGCATAGCGCGGCCAAGGGGGCGAAACATCGCGGTCCTCCGTGGATTACAGGGCGCACGCTAACCGCAATGCCCGTCCGCCGAAAGCCGGGGCAACGGGGTTGTGATCACTCGCCTTTTTTCGGCGGCGGCGCGGAGGGCGTGCGCGCGCCTGCGGCCCGCCAGCGTGCCAGTTCGGCGTGCTGATCCAGCGACTGCTTGGCATAGGCCTTGTAATAGACGTTCAGGTTGAACAGGCGCTCCAGCGGGCGGCCATTGTTCTTTTTGCGGAACTCCAGATCTTCGGAGGCCAAAACCTGGCGGATACCGGGGGTCACGCCCTGCCGGGTGGCATAGTTGTACAGCCCCGCATCGCTGACGCCGCTGGTGGCCGGGGGTTTGCCACCCAAAGCTGTGATCGCATCATCTTGCGGATGTGGATCAGTCAGGTTGGCACCGCCCGGCGTGGGGGCGGGCAGATCGGCGAGCGAGGTCGGCAGTTCCAAGGCTTTCGGCGGCAGGATTGCAAATTCATCCGGGCCGTTGCTGTCAGACCGCAGGTTCATCAGATCAGGCGCTTTGTCGCTGCAGGCCGCAAGCGTCAACAACGCTGCGCCCGCGAACGCGAGAACCACCTTTGCTGATCGCATATTGCTGCCTCCACCAAGCCTTACCATCGTCGTCTTAGCCTATGATCCCGCCCGCGTCACGGGGTCTTTCGCCGCTTCGCGCGGGTTGGCTTGGCGGATTTGCCACCAAACACCACCAAACCCAAGGCGCCTGCGAAGATTGCGATGTCGGCGATGTTGAACGAATAGGGGTTTTCAAAGCCGCAGCAGGACATGGTCAGGAAATCGGCGACATAGCCATAGGCAATCCGGTCCACCACATTGCCCAAAGCGCCGCCGATCAGCAAGCCGCCCGCGATCATCGACCACCGCCCCGGACGTTCGCGCCGCAGCCAGATCAGTACCCAAGCTGAAATCGCAACCGCCACCGCAATCAGCACCCAGCGCATGAACTCGGCACTATTGGCGAACAAACCGAAATTTACGCCACGATTCTCGGCCCAGCGGAAATTCAGCAGCGGATCGAGCACCTCGATCTCCCCACGCTCGCGCAGGGAAAGCAGGCGGATCACGCCGATTTTGCTCAGCTGGTCCAGCAGAAAGACGATGATCGCGGTGAGGGAAAGCGCGCGCATCTTAGTGCCGGAAGTGCCGCTGATCGGTGAAGACCATCGCAAGACCCGCCGCATCGGCCGCCGCAATCACCTCATCGTCGCGCATGGAGCCGCCGGGTTGGATGATTGCCGTCGCCCCCGCCTCTGCCGCAGCCAGCAGGCCATCGGCAAACGGAAAGAACGCATCCGAGGCCACAACCGACCCCACGGTGGGGCTTTGTGGCAGGCTCAAAACATCGGCCATATCGCCCGCCTTGCGCGCGGCGATGCGGGTCGAATCAATCCGGCTCATCTGCCCTGCCCCCACACCCACGGTCGCGCCATCTTTCACATAGACGATGGCGTTCGACTTCACATGCTTGGCAACTTTCCATGCAAACATCAGATCGGCAAGCTCGGCCTCAGTTGGTGCGCGCTTTGTCACCACTTTCAGATCAGCGGCGGTGATGCTGTCGGTGTCGCGGTCTTGCACAAGGAAGCCCCCCGCGACTTGCTTGAACGCCAACGATTTCTCGGTGGGGTCCGGCAGGCCCTTGGTGGTCAGCAGGCGCAGGTTTTTCTTGCTGGCGAAGATCGCTTTCGCCTCATCAGACGCTCCCGGCGCAATCACCACCTCGGTGAAAATCTTGACGATCTCCTCAGCGGTTTCAGCATCCAAAGGCTGGTTCAGCGCCACGATACCGCCAAAGGCCGAGGTCTGATCGCAGGCATAAGCGCGCAAATAAGCCTCTTTCAGCGATGCCGCCTTGCCCACCCCACACGGATTGGCGTGCTTGATGATCGCACAGGCCGGACCCGCGCCCGCAAACTCGGCCACCAGTTCAAACGCCGCATCGGTGTCATTGATGTTGTTGTAGGACAGCTCTTTGCCCTGCCATTGCTTCGCCGTCGCCACGCCTTCGCGCTTCGAGCCATCAGTGTAAAACGCCGCCGCCTGATGCGGGTTCTCGCCATACCGCAAGCCCTGCGCCAGCACCCCGCCGAAGGATTTCGAGCGTGTGAACGGCTGGCCCAACTGCCCGGCAAGCCAGCCCGACACAGCGGTATCATAGACAGCAGTGCGAGAATAAGCCGCCAGTGCCAGCTTCTGCCGGAACGCCAAAGTTGTCGCCCCGTCATGTGCCTTCATCTGATCAATCAGGCCGGCATAATCGGCAGGATCGGTCACAACCGTCACAAAGCGGTGGTTCTTTGAGGCCGCGCGAATCATCGCAGGCCCGCCAATGTCGATATTCTCGATGCAGGTGTCGTAGTCAGCACCTTTGGCGACGGTTTCCTCAAACGGGTAAAGATTGACGATCAGCAGATCAATCGGCTCGATGCCATGCGCCGCCATCGCCAGCAGATGCTCGTCATCATCGCGCAGCGCCAACAGCGCGCCATGCACATTCGGGTGCAGGGTTTTGACGCGGCCATCCATCATCTCGGGAAACCCCGTGACATCAGAAACATCCCGCACCTTCAGCCCTGCGGTGCGCAACATGCCAGAGGTGCCACCTGTGGAAATCAACTCCACCCCCTGCGCGGCCAAAGCGCGGGCAAGGTCCAAAAGGCCAGATTTATCGGATACGGAAATCAGCGCGCGGCCGATGGGAACAAGATTGGTCATGGCAGCCCTTTCAGGTCAGATCGGAACCGGCATCTCGTCGCGGTCCAAATCCCGGATGGCCAGCGGAGTATCCTGTGCTTTCGCCAAGGTCCAGCCGATCTGCGTCTCTAGCTCGGTCGCGCGGGCCGAAAGGACGATCTGCCGCGTCGGACGCGGTTTCAGACGACCTTTTTCTAGAAAAACCGATGGCTCCAGCGTCAAAGTCGCGAAACCATCATGACGGAACACCCAGATTTCGCCGCTTTTTAAGGCAAGCGACACCGCCGCCCCGCCCATATCCAGCGCCGCATCGACATCTGGGTGCAGATGGAATCGCACGGCAAAGCCTGCGCCCTGCAAATGCAACTCATTCATCAGCCGCTCAAACCGGGCGCGCTCGGCTTGGCTGCGGGCGGTCAGCGCATCCAAGCCCACCAATTTTCGGCCATCCTTGGACAGCAGAAGTTCGCGCGAATGCGTCAGCCCATGCGTCGCCGACCAGCCGGAATGCGCCATGTAAAGGTGCAGCCCATCGGGCAAGTGGCCCTGTCGCAGCGAGGTCACCTGTGCGCGATCAACCAAGGCATCTTGCGCGAGGGCAAGCCTTGACCCGGATTTCAAACGGCTGGACGAATACCCCTCTACCGCCAAGGTCGAATGCGAGGCCGTCGCCCGCCCGGCCTGCCGCCACTCCGCCCCAAACGGCGCGCCCGAGCCGCAGTTGACGATCACCGGACGCCGCCCCGAGGTCAGCTCAAACGCCGAGGTCGAGGCATGCGCCCACATCCCCGCAGCCCCCCCCGGCGGGCGGGCCGCATCAACGATCACCGTGGTGCGGGCCTCTGCCAGCCGCGCAAACCCCATCGCCAAACCTAGCCCCACGCTTGACCCCGGCTTCACCCCCGTCGCCGCCAGCGCCAGATCCAACCGCCCCTCCATGCCGCGCCCACCGCCATGAAACCGCGCCAGCCCGCCATCGGCATGACGCAAAGCGCGTAAGCTGGGCGCAATCCGCTCCAACGCCGCAACCAACGCGGGCGGAGGCGTATGCCCCGCCTCGGACAAAGCCTGCTCGGCCCAAGTCAGCAGTGTGAAAACCTCCAGCAATTCCTCAGGGTTGCGGGTGGGTATCCCCCCCATCGCGTCGATCTCACGGCCACATTCCACCGCAAGGGCAGCTACAGCAGGGGCGACGCGCGCCTGCATCCCGATCAGCGCAAGGCCCGCGTAGATCAAGCCTGTCAGTGCCTCAAACCGCGGCAGTCCAGGGGCGGCATGTGGCCAGCGCCGCGACAAAAACACCACCTGCGCTGACAGGCTGCGGTAATAGGCAACCGATTGCATCCGGTCACGGCCCTGCAACAGCAGCAAAGCATGGTTGATCCAGCGGATCAGCCGCCGCCCGGTCAGATCCGGCGTCCAGCCCGGCCCTTGGCCGCGACCAAACCGGGTGATCCAACCCCAAGTCCACTCCTGCGCGCGGGTGCGGGCGGCGAAATCACCCAAAGCCGCCAGATCATCCAGCCACAAAAACCCCTGCGTCTCGGCAGGCGCGCCCGGATCATCCAGCGCCACATCCCAGATCGAGGCCCCCGGTGCCTCAACCAACTGCCCGGCGAACTGAAAGTTCCCCGCCACCAACTGCCGCCCGCGCGCATAAAGCCCGACCGAGCGCGGCTCTGGCTGCGAGACAAACCCGGTCGCAGCGGGGCTGCGCAAAGCGCGCCACATTGCCAGCCGATTGCCAAGGCTTGCCTTGCCGGGTTTGCGTTTCATCCTGTTCCTGTAACCTGCCAGCCCGCTTGTGCGCGGATCGTTGGCGCACAGCATAGCGCCAAGGCCCTGCCCTGTCACCCGCCCCGGCGATTGCTCTTTCTGAAATACTCCCCGCGGAGCGTTCAACCGCCGATGCAAAGCCAAAGGCCGGGCATCACACCCGGCCTATCCGCCCGCGCCAAAGCCGCCGCGTGCCCCCTCGATGGGGGCCAAGGTGGCAGCCCGGTTTGGGTCAGTGCTGCACCCGCTCCATATACTGCGCCAATCCGCGCACTTGCCCCAGCCAGCTTTCCAGCAGCTTCGGATCATGCGGTGCGCCATGCACACCCACCGCAATCTCGCGCTTCATCACCGATTCCACCGCGAAAGACACCGGCGTCGACACCAGCCGCGCCATCGCCGATCCACGTGCATCGCCCCAGGCGTCCATCGCCCAAGTCTCGTGGAACACCGAGCGGCCATCGCGCTCGGCCTTCAGCGATACGAACAAGATCACCCGGTCCGGCTCGCCCGGCGCGTAGGAATTTTCCGCGACAAACTGCGTCGCCATCTCGGCCAACCGCGCATCGCCGGATGGGCCTTCCAGTGTTTCAATCTCACGGAACACCGGAGTCCACGCCTCTTGCCAGCCATTCAAGCGGATGGTGCCACGCACGAAATCTTTGACCTTCCAGTCGGGATCAAAGCGGTAATCCTCCATGAACGGATAAGAATCGCGGTTGGGATAAACCTCAAAGCTTTCCGGCACCGGCAGCGGCGCGTCATATTTGGTGATCGCGTCCCAAGGCCGATTGACCCGCAATTCGGAAAAATTCCGCAACGACCGCGACGGCGAGCGCAGGGCTTTCAGCACCCCCAGCGGAGCCCAAGAAAACTTGTAGCGGAACGGGTTCGGGATTTTCGGCACGCCGCCGCAATAGCTGGTGAAAGATATCACGTTATCAATGTGATAGGCCTTCGATGCACGATAGCGCGCCACCAGATCATGCGCCATCAGATGGTCAATGCCCGGGTCTAAGCCCACCTCATTGACCGAGACCAGACCCGCCGCACGGAAGGCTTCGTCCAACGCCTTCATCTCGGGTGCAATGTAGGACGACGACACAAAATGCGCGCCCTTATCCAGACAGGTCTTGGCAATCGCCACATGCTGATCGGCCGGCAGCATCGAGATCGCGATGTCATCGGGCTGCAAGGCGTCGGCCAAAGCCTCTAGTGAGTAGGCGCGAATATCCGCGCCAAGATCGCCCACCGCTTCCTGCGCCTTCTCGACCGTGCGGTTCCACACCACCACCTGATGGCCGTTCTCAATCAGCCGCCGCAAACCCGGAGCCGAGGACAACCCCGTGCCGCACCAATGAATCGTCATAGTTTCTCTCCCCTTACAGGCTGGCCGTGTGGCGGGCGTATTCTGCCGCAGCACGTCCCCAAACCCCAGAATTCAGATCGCCCAACATCGCCAAAGAGGCCAACAGTTGCGCCGCATAATCTTCGCTGCTTTCCACCGGCAGCAGGGACGGCAAGTTGTCAATAGCCGTCACGTCCAGCACCGGATGTTCCGCCACCCGCAAAGCCGGCGCATCCCATTCCGTCACCCGGTCATAAACCTTGATCGGTGAGAAATCCGAGGTCGGGTCGCAAGCAATGTCACCAATCACCGTGAGTTTCCGCGCAGTATCTTCCTTGGCCGAAGCCGCCACGAACACCGGGCAACCGGGGCGGGCGAGGATGCAGTTCAGGAAAATCTCGTGCTGCAAGATTTGCGGGAACGGCCCGCCGCTGGCGGTTTCGGCCTGATCCCATTGCGTCACCGCAACCCCCAGCGCCGCGCACAGGTCCGACGCCCCGGTGCCAACCCGGCCCAAAGCGCCGATCACGATGGCGCGGGGGCGTGGGAAGCCTGCCAGTTCCGCCTCTAAATCCGCCAGCAACGCCGCCTTACCCGGATATTTCGTCACGGGTCCGGCAATGCCGCCCCGTTGCTGCGCCGCCCAGCATTTCAAGCTGACAGCCGCCCCGGCATATCCCGCCCAATAGCCGAACGCCGCCACCCGGCGACCATCCGCACCCACCAGATATTCCAGATCAAACAGCGTACCGCCGCCCGCCTTGAAGCGCTTGAGCAACACCTGCCCCGCAGGTTGACCCTTATAAGCATGGCCGAACATGATGTGGCGATGGGTCAGGGCCGTGCCGTCTTCGGGCAATTCTTTCAGCCCAAAGATAATCGCATCCGCCGGGGCCTGCGGCCAAAGATTCTCCGCCGCAATCTCACACCCAGCCGCCCGATAACCCTCGATCCCAATCGCGCGGACCGAGCTTTCCTCGACAGTCACCCGGATGCCTGCCTTGATCAGCGCCGCAGCTCCGTCCGGCGTCAGGCCGACGCGCTCCTCATTCGGGCGCTGCTCTGCCCGGACCCAAAGATGCGTCATGCCAATCCCTCGCGCTGTGCCATTTTCCCGGCTGAATACCAGATCAGGGGGCAAGGAACAGGGGGGGCGTGACCGCATGGCCCGAATTTCGCCCAAACTGCGGCGTAGTCAACGTGGCAAGGCCGCGGCGTTCCGGCTATCGTCACCGCAATCTGTTTCAAAGAGGCGCGTCATGTCCCTGTTGTCCCTGCTGACCGATGTGCTGTTCATTGGGCATTCGCTGGTTGGCCCCACCCTGCCGACCGTGCTGGACGCGACATTGCGCGAGATGGGTCAGCCGTCTGTGGTGCAGGCACAGATCATCAATGGCTCATCTCTGGCCTATAACTGGGATAATTCCGCCAATGCCGAAGGCGTCGACGCCAAAGCGCGGTTGAAGCGGCAGCCCACCGATGTGCTGGTCATGACCGAAGCGCAGCCTTTGGCGGGACAGATCAAATATAACGACACCTCGGGCTATGTGGCGAAGTTCTCAGGCCTCGCGCTGGAGGCCAATCCCCACACCCGGCTTTATGTCTATGAGACTTGGCCCAGCCTGAACTCCGGTCCCGGCAATATCACCAAAGACGACCCCGACGCGGGCATCCCGTGGCGCGAACGCATCGCGCTGGATTTGCCATTGTGGGAGAGTGTTGTGGCCGATGCCTCAGCCAAGGCGGGCCATGAGGTCAAGCTGCTGCCCGTCGGTCAGGCGATGGGGCATCTGGCGGATGAGATCAAGGCAGGCCGGGTGCCGGGGCTCAGCGATATCAAACAGATGTTCGTCGATGACATCCATCCCAATGGCAAAGGTTTGTATTTTGTCGCCATGGTGCAGGCGGCGGCGATTGTCGGCAAAAGCCCGGAGGGTGTGCCTGCCAAAGTCACCCGCGCTTGGACGTCGCGCGATGCGGTGATCACGCAGGAACAGGCGCAAGTGTTTCAGCGCATCGCTTGGGAGGCGTTGGAGGCTTATGTTCCCGGCCAAATCGCGGCACAGATTGCACCTGTGGTGGTGCCTGTTGCGCCGGAGCCTGCTTTGGGGACCATTCCAGACGCGCAAGACCCGCCGTTCCCCGCCTTCAAACAGATCACCAACACCCATCTCGCCTTGGGTCTGGCTGGGGTCAACGATTGGTCGGTACAACAGCCGTTCCTGAACCTGATGAAAACCGCGCGGCCTTGGATCGGCCATCTGCCCGACCAGTTCGGCGGCTGGACCGAGGCTGATCTGGCCAAAGCGGGGGCATTGGGGCCGCATGGTTGGCCGGTGAAAATCCCGCCCGAACTCGCGAAAATCTCCACCCTGATCCTGACGGATCTTCCGGAAGATGCCGCAGGCGTCGCGGGCCGCTACATTTTGACCTACCAAGGCAAAGGCACGCTGAAAGTCGAAGGCCGCGTGAAGATTGTGACCGAGGCTCCGGGCCAAGTGCAGTTCGATTACACACCCGGCGAAGGCTTGGTGTCGATCACCCTGCTGGCCTTGGACGCTGCCGATCCGATCCATGACATCGTGGTGGTGCGGGCATCGCGCGCGCAAATGCTGGCCGATGGCGCGATCTTCAACCCCGATTGGCTGGCCCGGATTCGTGGCGTGAAAGGCATCCGCTTTATGGATTGGATGATGACCAACGACTCCACCCTGTCAGAGGTCAAAGACCGCCCGCAGCCCACAGACTACTCCTATGCCCGCAATGGGGTGCCTATTGAGGCGATGGTGGCACTGGCAAATGAGTTGAAAGCCGACCCGTGGTTCACCCTGCCGCATCTGGCCACCGATGAGCTGATCCGCACCTACGCCAAGATCACCCACGACCAACTCGACCCCAGCCTTCATGCACAAGTCGAATACTCCAACGAGGTCTGGAACTGGCAATTCGCCCAAGCCCGCTGGGCCGAAGAACAGGGCATTGCACGTTGGGGCCAGGATAAAACCTGGGTGCAATTCTACGGGTTGCGCGCCGCACAAGTGATGGCGATCTGGTCAGAGGTGTTCAAAGATGCCCCCACCCGCCTGACCCGGATTGTCTCGGTGCAAACCGGCTGGCTGGGGCTGGAGGAACAGATTTTGGACGCACCCTTGGTGGTGGCTGAGGGGCTGCCCGCGCCCGTCGCAAGTTTCGACGCCTATGCGGTGACGGGCTATTTCAGCGCTGAACTGGGTGGAGATCAGAAATTCACCACCGTGAAAGACTGGCTGAAGCAATCAGCGGAGGCGGCGCGCAAGGATGCCGCAGCACAGAGCCTGACCGGAGCCGCAGCCAACGCTTACCTAGCCACGCACCGCTATGATCTGGCCGATAAACTGGCGGGCCAAGAGCTGCGCGACGGCTCGGTCACAGGCAATCCAGCCAATAGCCTGACGCAAATGTTGGCCGAAACCCTGCCCTACCATGCCGCCATCGCTGCAGACCGGGGGCTGAAGCTGATGATGTACGAGGGCGGCAGTCATGTGGTGGGCTATGGCGCAGAGGTCGATGATGAGGAATTGACCGCGTTTTTCACCCATCTCAACTTCACGCCAGAAATGGGTGCGCTTTATGCCGAATTGCTGGCGGGGTGGCAGATGATCTCGGATCAGCCGTTCAACGCCTTTGTCGATGTGTATCGGCCCGGAAAATGGGGGAGCTGGGGCGCGTTGCGGCATTTGGGCGATAGCAATCCGCGCTGGGACGCTTTGGCGAAGGGCTGCATCACATGCTGACCCCACGGCTGAGCGTGATCATTCCGGCCAGCAATGAGGCGGCGTATATCGGCGCGTGTTTGACGGCGCTGTTTGCGTCCGGTCCGATCAATGCGGAATGTATCGTCGTTGCCAACGGCTGCCGCGATGCCACCGCAGCGGTGGCGCGGGGATTTACGGCGCAGGCGGAGGCGGCGGGTTGGGCGCTGACGGTGCTGGACTTACCGCAAGGCGGCAAACCCAATGCGCTGAACGCAGGGGACCGGATCGCCAAGGCTGCGATGCGGGCCTATCTGGATGCGGATGTGGTCGTCTCGCCCGATCTGATGGCGCAACTGTTCGCAGCACTTGACGGCGTTACCCCGCTCTATGCAACCGGAACCGCCCATATCCCCCGCGCCAAAAGCGCCGTCACCCGCGCCTATGCAAGGTTCTGGCAACGCCTGCCCTTCGCGCAAAGCCCGGCCCCCGGCCATGGCCTGTTCGCCACCAATGCCGCTGGTCGCGCGCGCTGGGCGGAGTTTCCCGGCATCATCTCGGACGACACCTTCGTGCGGCTGCAATTTGAGTCTGACGAGCGGGTGCAGTTCTCCGCGACCTACGAATGGCCGATGATCGAGGGCTTCGCGGCCCTGACCAAAGTGCGACGGAGACAGGATGCCGGGGTGGCTGAGATTAATCGGCTTTATCCCGGACTTTTGGCGCGGGAAGCGAAAGCGCCGCTGACCAAAGCTCGCCTGCTAGACCTCGCGCTGCGTGATCCCATCGGCTTCACCACCTATGCCGCCGTTTCCGTAGCGGTGCGCCTCAAGCGTGGCAAAGGCTGGAGCCGTGGCCGGTAAAGCGGAATTCGCGCGAATTCCGTGCACGATTTCCGCGCGGAAATCGTCTTACAGATCAAACGTCGCGAAAACTGGGGCGTGGTCGGAGGGTTGTTCCCATCCGCGCACCGGGCGCAGGATGCGGCTGCCATGCGCGGATTTGGCAATATCAGGTGTTGCCCAGATGTGATCCAGCCGACGCCCCTTATCGGCGGCGTCCCAGTCGGGCGAGCGATAGCTCCACCAGCTGTAAAGATTGCCCGTCGGAATGTCGGCGCGGGTGACATCGACCCAAGCGCCCGACTCCATCGCCGCGCCAAAATGCTCCACCTCAATCGGCGTATGGCTGACGATCTTCAACAACGCCTTGTGGTTCCACACGTCATCCTCACGCGGGGCAATGTTTAGATCGCCGACCAGAATGGCTTTCGCGGGCTTCTCGCCATGAAACCAATCGCGCATCTCGGTTAGGAAATCCAGTTTCTGGCCGAACTTCACATTCTGCGCCCGGTCGGGAATATCGCCACCTGCAGGCACATAGCAGTTGTGGATCACCACGCCGTTCTCCAGCCGGGCAGCCACATGCCGCGCATGACCCATGGTGACGAAATCACGCCCCCCGGCATCCTCCAGCGGCAGCTTGGAGATGATCGCCACGCCGTTATAACCCTTCTGCCCGCGTGCCACCATGTAGCGATAGCCAAGCGCGCGGAACTGCTCCACCGGGATCATCTCGACCGGGCTTTTGCATTCCTGCAGGCACAGCACATCGGGGGCTTCCTCAGCCATCAGCTTGACCACCAGACTTTCGCGCAGGCGGACCGAGTTGATGTTCCAAGTGGCGAGGGTGAAGGTCATGGGCTGCTCCTGATCCAGAGCAATCAGCCTAAGCTGCGCCGCCCGCGTTCTCAAGAGGGCAAAGCCCGCGACGATAGGCTGAGCAGCAAGTACACAAAAAGTCGCCCAGCCAATGTGGCCGGGCGGGAGGTCCAACAGGGAGGTAATGTCGTACATATACCATAGAATACTGCGCATTTCCGTCCGCTGGTGCAAATTACCCAAGCCATGGCTTTTTGGCCACAACCCAAGATTGCGTCATGCGCAAGGCAGGCTTTGCGCCTATTTGGTCAGGATCAGCTTTGCCGATTTGGTGATGCGCAGGGTGTAAATCTGCCCGTCCAACTCGATCAGCGCGGTGCCCGCCCCCCCCGTCAGCGCCCGCGCGTCGTAGCGGAGGGTGCGGTCTGCGGATACGGGTTCGGCAGCGGCTTGCGACGCCAGAAACTGAGGGGTCAGGATTTGAGTTTCGTACATGTTGCGCTCCGCAAGAGATTAGGGTTGGCACTGAAAGACCGGCTTCCCAGAGGCGGGTGGCATGGCGATGGCCTATACCTAGCAAATTTGTCAGGAATATAAAACCTGATTCTTTTACTTATCTTTAGCGGACCCCTGCGCTGCGGCAGGGCTGTAACGCCCGTCAGCTGGCCACCGCCTGGGGCAGCAGCCAAGTGCCGTGGCTGGGCAGCGCGTTGGTGCGAATCGGGCAGTCGTAGGCGTTTGACAGCAATGTGTCGGTCAGCACGGTATCGGGCGTGCCTGCGGCGACCAAAGCCCCGTCAGCCAGCAATGCCAGCTTGTCGGCGAACATCGCGGACAGGTTCAGATCGTGCATCACCGCCACCACACCACCGCCCGCATCGGCAAAGCGCCGCGCAAGCCGCATCACTTGCAACTGATGGCCAAGATCAAGGCTGGCCACGGGTTCATCCAGAAACAACCAACGCGCGCCGCTTGCGCTTAACGGGTTCCAGACTTGCACCAAAGCGCGGGCGAGTTGCACGCGTTGGCGTTCGCCGCCCGAGAGATCTTGATAATTCCGGGCAGCGTGGTGCAGCAGGTCCACCTCGGCCAAAGCGCGCTGCGGCAGATCGCGGGTGTCGGCATTTTCGCCCATACTCAGGCCCAGCCGGATCACCTCTAACACGGTAAAAGGGAAGGCGAGTTGGGTTTCTTGGACCATCACTGCGCGGATCGCCGCCAGCTGCCATGCCTTCGCGCGCGCCACATCAAGCCCGTTCAGCGTGACCTTGCCCTGATAGGCAACCTCGCCCGTTATCGCGCGCAAAAGCGTGGTTTTGCCGGACCCGTTCGGCCCGACAATCGCGGTCAGCGTGCCTGGGCGGGCGGTTAAACTGACCCCACGCAGCACTGGACGGCGGTTCAAGGCCACACAGATATTTTCGACCTGAAGCATCGTCTAAATCCCCACAAGGCCCTGACGGCGCATCAAAATCCATAGGAACACCGGCGCACCCAGCACGGCAGTCACGATGCCAATCGGCAGTTCAGCGGGGGTGACGATGGTGCGGGCGATCATATCGGCTCCGACCAGCAGGCTTGCCCCTAGCAGAGCGACATTGGGCAAAAGGTAGCGGTGGTTTGGCCCGGTAGAGATGCGCAAAAGATGCGGCACGACGATGCCGATAAAGCCGATACCCCCCGCCATCGCCACCGCAGCGCCAGTAGCCGCCGCCACGCCGAGGATAATCAGTTGTTTCAGCCGTTCGACTTCGATGCCCAGATGCGCCGCTTGCGCCTCACCCAAGGCCAGCGCGTTCAGGCCGCGCGCCATCAGGGGGGAGAACAGCAGCACGGGCAAAATCAGCGGCAAAGCGGTTGCCAGCTTGCCCCAGCCCGCGCCTGCCAGTGACCCCATGCTCCAAAACGTCAAATCGCGCAGTTGTTTGTCATCGGCGAGATAGACGAGGATGCCGGTAAATGCCCCCGCTAAAGCCCCCAGCGCGATACCCGCCAGCAACATATTGGCGACCGAGGTATGACCGCCGCGTGTCGCAAGACGGTAAAGCAGCAAGGTCGCGCCCCAACCGCCCAGAAATGCCGCCACTGGCACCAGTTGGCCGCCGAAATGCACCGCAATCCCGGCGGGCAGCAGCCCGCCCACCACAATCGCCAACACCGCACCAAGCCCCGCGCCAGCACCGACCCCGACGATACCGGGATCGGCTAAAGGGTTGCGGAACAGACCCTGCATCAGCGCGCCCGACACCGCCAAGGCAGCCCCGATCAGCAGGCCCATCGCCAGACGCGGCAGGCGGATGTTCCACAGGATCACCTGATCTCGTGTCGAAAGCTCGCCCTTGATCGCCGCATGCGCCAAGTTAGCAAGGTTCAACCCCGCCGCTCCGGTGCCCAAGGACAGCACCGATACCACAAGCAAAAGTCCGATCAGCGCGCGCAGCATCAAAACCGCGCGGGCCTCACGTTCGCCACCCGTGCTGCGGCTGCGTCCCAAGGCGAGTGACAGCATCTCAGCCAGCCTGCGGATAGAGCGCGTCATACAGCGCTTTTGCCGCATCCGGTGTGCGAGGGCCAAAGCCCAGCAGCATCATCCCATCCATCCGCACAATGTTCCCGGCTTGTGCAGCAGGAGTCTGCGACAGCGTCGGGTGCGCCATAACATCCGCATTGCCGATGGCCAGATCGCCCTCGCGGTCCATCATCAGAATCAGATCGGGCGTGGCGGCCAGAACCGCTTCATCCGTCATCTGCTTGTAACCCTGAAACCCGGTCGCGGCATTGATACCGCCCGCCAGCGCAATGATGCCTTCCGCCGAAGACCCCTCGCCCCCCGCCATCACGCGACCGCCTTGCAGCGACAGCACGAACAGCACGCGCTTTTTATCGGTGACGGCGGCGGCGCGGGCTTCAGCCTCGGTCAACCCAGCCTGAACCGATGCCGCCAAAGCCTCGCCTTCCGCATCACGACCCAAAGCCCCGGCCACCGCCTTGATCTTCGCCACCACACCCGCGGGTGTCGGATCGCCCGGCATCCGCAGGAACGGCACGCCTGCGGCAGTCAAGACGTCCACCGCAGCGGGCGGACCTGCATCGGCTTCGGCCAAGATCAAATCGGGGGAAACCGATAGCACCCCTTCCGGCGACAGCGAACGAATATAGCCGACATCCGGCAAAGTGGTAATTTCCGCCGGATAGTTCGAGGTCGAATCCCGCGCCACCAACAGCCCCCCGGCGCCCAACGCCACGGCGATTTCGGTGACCGAGCCGCCCAGCGTCACGACGCGCTTTGCGTCCTCGGCCCCCGCCGGGGCGGTCAGGACGACTGACAAAACCAGCGCCAGACCAACCCGCAGAGAATTCATCGCGTGCATCATGCCATCTCCGCTTCCAGCGCCGGAAGCGCCATCACAAAGGCATCCCAAGCCAGCGGCGGGGCATCCTTGCGATAGCCGAAGATTTGCAGGATCAAACCACCCTCGGCATCAAATGCCTCAACCGAGATCGCATCGCCGCGCTGGGTCGGCTTGGTCACGCGCCAGACTTCGCTGATGTGATCCCCGCGCAGATGCAGGTTAAAGCGCGGGTCCATCACGTTGATCCATGGCCCCATCGGCACCACCTTTTCAATCGGCCCGCCGTGAATCTGGATGCAACCTGCATTGCCAACAAAGATCATCAACGGGATTTTCTGATCGGCAGCGGCGTGCAGCACTTGGGTGATCGCATTGCGCGCAACCGGGACCGCATAGGGTGCGCCGACCATCCGGTTCGCGCCCAAACGGTTGAACTTCAACCGTCGCGTCAGTTTCAGGAACTGATGCGTGTCGGTCATCGCTTTCCATTCGGCGCGCAGATCAGCGACGCGGGCCGGATCACCCTTTGGCGCCTCGACAGGTTCGCGGGGAACAAGAGTCAGCTGATCAGCCTGCTCGGGCAAGCGCAAAGCGGCGACCAAAGCGTCAAACGCCGCCACATTGGATTCAGGTTTCAGATGCACCTTATGCACCGCGTCGCCCGCCGCATCGAACACCTGAATGCTGCGCTTCGGGCCATCTTCGCCCGCCTCCACCACCGCAAAGCCGAATTTCCAATGGCTGGGGAACATCCGCATATCAATCTCGGACCCGAGCACCATCGCGGCGTGGGGACCGGAGTGGTAATCTTTGTAGATCCCCCGCCGCTCATGCACACAGCTTTCGTTGCGGGTCAGCGCCATCACTTCGCCCAGTTCCCCAATCAACGGAAACAAGGCGTCGGGGGTCGCATCAATCGCCGTGGCGCTATGGCCGACATAAGCCGCAACCAGTTCAGCCTCGGTGATTCCCTGCATCGCCGCAAAATCGCGGGCGCGCGCCTTCGGGTTTTCAGCGCGCAAAGCGCGAATCTGTGCGGGTATATGCGTATGGGTCATGCCAGAATCCTAAGTTTTACGAGGGGGCGCGGATCTGGCAGGCCATCGGGCCGTGGCTGGAGCGCAAGGGTCAAAACATATCTGCAGAGATATACTTGACAGTTATAGTCTGGATTTCTATGAGCTTATTCCTGACAGATCAAGTCGGAATATAACTCTGCCCGCCAGCTTGCCGCCATGACGGCAAGGCCAGCCATTCGCAGACCTTAAACAAGGAAAGCCAATGCTGCCTCGCCGCCCCGCCGCTCTGCGCGGTCAACTGCTGTTATCCACCTTTGCGATTGCGCTGATCGCCGCGCCCGTTGCCGCGCAAGAGACGGATGAAGGCATGTTTCAGATGCTGGGCCGGATCATCTTCGGCGCAGGTACGGCCAAGGTTGCCATCGACACGCCGCAGGCCGTCACCGCGCGCGAGCAAGCCGATCTCGACCGCGCCCAGCCCAACACCATGGGCGATGTGCTGAAGGGCATCCCCGGCGTGCAGGCCACGGGATCGTCTGCGCGGCCCATGGGTCAGGCGTTCAACATTCGCGGCATCGGCAATACCGAGCAAACGGCATCCGAAGCCCGCATCGCGGTCAGCGTCGATGGCGCACCCAAGTTTTTCGAGCAATACCGCCTCGGCTCGTTCTTCGGTGATTTTGAGCTGTTCAAGCGGATCGAAGTGCTGCGCGGCCCGGCCTCGTCCACGCTGTATGGTGCGGGTGCGATTGGCGGCGCGATTGCCTTCACCACCAAGGATGCCAGCGATTTCCTCGAAGAGGGCAAGACCACCTCCCTGCGCTTTAAGTCCGGCTATAACAGCAACGGCGACACGAAAAAGCTGGGCATTATCTTTGCCACCAAGCAGGGCAATGCCGAATACTTGGGCTCACTGAACTATTCCAGCGGTGGTGAGATCAAAGATGGCGGCGGCACTGTGCTGGCGGGCACCGCGCATGAAAGCCTGTCGGGCCTGCTGAAAGGCAAATGGACGCTGGGGCAGGATGACGACCAAAGTCTGACCCTATCGCTGTCGCGCACCGATACCGATCTGGACGATACGCTGCTGGCACAAACCGGAGGGGCTGCGGCGGTGTTCTTCGGCACCGCAGATATCCATTCGGTGGACGACACCGTGTCGCTGAGATGGAACAACAGCTTTGCCGAGAACCCGCTGCTCGACCTGTCGGTGCAACTTTCCTACACCAACACCACCGTCGATAAGAGCAACTTCTCGCTCGGCGCTGGCTGTCGCCTCGGGTCCAGCCAAGTGCTGTGCGCAGGTGATTTCGGCTATGCCACCACCACGCTCAAGGTTGAAAACACCGCAGAATTCGGCGGCAGCGGCTGGGATAACCGGGTGATCACCGGTGTGCAACTGTCGCAGCAAGAGCGCAGCGCCCATTCCAGCCTCGGCCCATACAGCTTCCATCCGCAGGGCACCGACACCAAAGTCGGCGTCTATGCGCAAGGCGAGTTTGTCTACAGCGAACGCCTGACCCTGATCCCCGGCGTGCGGATTGACTTCGGCCAGTTCAGCGCGGGCGATATTGCGGGCGGTCTGGACACCGACGACACCGCGATTTCGCCAAAACTGGCGATGATGTACAAGATCAACGATAGCTTCTCGGTGTTCGGCTCACTGGCGCATACTGAACGGATGCCGACGCTGGACGAACGCTATTCGACAGAAGCCGCAAGCACTTTGCCGGAACGGCTGGCAAGCGTGGGTCTGGCCAAAGAGGAAGCAGATTCGGTCGAGTTGGGCTTCACCCTCCGCCATGAAAACCTGCTGTCGGACGGCGATAGCCTGCAACTGAAACTGACAGGCTTTCACAATGATGTGGAGAACATGATCGCCACGACGCCGCGCGTCGCTGGTGGTCCGGCTGTGCCATACTATTCCAACGTCGCGGCTGCCGAATTGTGGGGCGCTGAACTGGAAGCCAGCTACGACGCCGAGCGTTGGTTCAGCAACCTGTCGTGGAGCAAAGTCCGCTCCAAGAACCTGAACCCGGCCGTGGGCGCAACCTCGACCACCCTGCCCGACACCCCGGCAGAAGCGATTTCGCTGACCATCGGGGCCAAACTGCCGGTGCAGAACCTGAACATTGGCTGGACTGGCTATTACTACGACAACATCAAAACTTCGTCGGCCACCACGACGGGCGATTCCTACCAGACCCACGATCTGTTCGTGAAATGGTCGCCACAAGAGGGCGTTCTCAAAGGCTTGGACGTGAACTTTGCCGTCGAGAACATGTTCGACGAGAAGTATAAAAACAACCTCGCCCTCGATAATGGTGTTGGCCGCAACTACAAACTGTCAGTCGCCAAATCGGTGAGCTGGTGATGCGCCACGTTTGCGCCTTTATCATCGGGGTGGGCCTTTTGGCCCATCCTGCCTTTGCCCAAGACATTGCCGCTGGCCTTGCAGCACCCCATGCCAGCACCGATCTGTTCAGCATTATCCTGTCGGCGCATTGGGTTGTGCAGGCGGTGATGGTGATCCTTGCGGTGGCCGCCTTTGCCGCCCTCACCATCATGGTGCAGAAAATCGCCGAACTGACGCTGGCCCTGCGTGCCCTGCGCCGCAGCGC
This sequence comes from Cypionkella sp. PAMC25878, assembly GCF_058135695.1. Classification (NCBI taxonomy): domain Bacteria; kingdom Pseudomonadati; phylum Pseudomonadota; class Alphaproteobacteria; order Rhodobacterales; family Paracoccaceae; genus Cypionkella; species Cypionkella sp. PAMC25878. The sequence goes on from NZ_CM176871.1 coordinate 119,456, forward strand.
CTTGAAACTGACCGCCGCCACCGATCTTCCTTCGGCGATCCGTGCGATGGCCGCACAACGCGACCCCGCCACCCAGATGATCCGTGTGGCGCATGAGGAATTCGTCAGCCTCGCCGATTTCCCGGTCGATCCCGCCTATGCCCATGCAGCCCAACAGCGCACCCGTCTGGCGATGGACCGGATAGAGGCCAGCGCGCTTGCCCGTCTGCGCGCAGGTTCGGGGTTGCTGGCATCCATCGGGGCGACCTCGCCCTTCATCGGCCTGTTCGGCACGGTGTTCGGCATTATGAACGCCTTTCTCGCCATTGCTGAAACCAAAACCACCAGCCTCGCCGTCGTCGCCCCTGGTATTGCCGAGGCGCTGTTTGCCACCGCCATCGGCCTGCTGGCTGCGATCCCGGCGGTGTTGATCTACAACGGCATGTCGCGCGCGATCACCGCCTATCGCCGCAAGCTGGCCGATGCTTCAGCGCAGATTGAACGGTTGCTCAGCCGTGATCTCGACCGCCGCAGCGCCGCCAATGTCAAAACCGCAGGCTAATCCATGGCAATCATCCCCAGCAGCCGCAGCGATGACGACGATGATGCGATGGCCGACATCAACGTGACACCGTTCATCGACGTGATGCTGGTGCTGTTGATCGTGTTTATGATTGCAGCGCCTCTCTCAACGGTGGATGTGCCGCTGAACCTGCCAACCTCCTCCGCCAAGGCCACCCAGCGCCCGGAAGACCCCATTTGGCTGAGCCTCGCGCCCGATCTGACGCTGACTTTGGGCAACCAGCCTTTGAGCGGGGCCGATCTGCAAGCCGCGCTTGACGCCCAAACCAAAGCCCAGCGCGATGTGCAGGTGTTCCTGCGCGCCGACCGCGTGGTGCCTTATGGCGATCTGATGACCGTCCTCGATCAGTTGCGGGTGGCGGGCTATCTGAAAGTCGCCCTCGTTGGGCTGCAAAGCACGACCGAAACGCAGGCCACGCCATGAGTCACCCCTTCCGCAACTGTCCGGTATCCTGCCCGATCGCCGCCTCCGCGCAGCAGCCGCGCACATGGCTCAGTTGGACCCTGTCGGCCACCATCACCGCGCTTATTCTTAGCGCCGCAAGTGCCTTGGCGCTGACCTCAACCCCCGCCCCCATTTTGGATCAACCGATCTTCCTCGCGCTGCCGCCCGCACCGGCTGCCGCCGAAAGCGTCGCCGCCATATCCGACCCTGCTCCGCTGGCCAGTGCCGAAGCACCCAGCCAAACCGCCGCAGCCCCCGAAGTCGATACTCCCCCCGATATTTCCGAACCGCAGCCCGCAGCCAAGCCAAGCCCACCCGAAATGGCAAAACCCGAACAACTGGCCGATGCCAAGCCCGAGATGGACGCCCCCCCGCAGCCACCCGATCCGCAGCCCGCGCCTGACGCGCCGCCCGCCGCGGCGAAGCCACCTTCGCCCGCACCAAAACCACCAGAAGCAACCAAACCAAAGGCAGAAAAGGCCGAAGCGAAACCGAAAAAAGCCGAGAAGAAGCCAACCAAAACCAAAAAGACCGACGAACCCGCACCAAAGAAAACCGCCAAAGCCAGTTCGGCGACCCCTAATGCGGGCGGCGCTATGGCCGCTTCAAAAGCGGCCAAGGCCACAGCACAAGGGCAATCGCCTGCGACCTACCAAAAGGCGGTGATGAAGAAAATCCGTGGTACCAAAAAGGGATCTAACCCCGGCAAGGGCAGCGCCGTGGTGGGCTTTGCGATCTCGGCAGGCGGTGGTCTATCACTGGTGAAGATCGTCAAAAGTTCCGGCTCGCCCGCCTTGGATGCGGCGGCGGTGGACCATATCCAACGCTCCGCTCCATTCGCGCCACCGCCCGCAGGGGTATCAACCCGGTTTTCATTTGAGTTTGTTGGGAAGTAATTAGCTGAGCGCGATCAAATGGTTATCCCAAGCGGTCGCATTGCGGCTAAGGGATGCCAGACCATCACGGCCATAGCTCCAAACTCCGCCCTGCCCATCGGTCAGCCGCAAGCCATCGCCCAAAGCCGCAGCACCCGAGACATCGGCACGTTGGTCGGTCGCAAGCCAGCCACCCGCGCCGTCAAACAGCATCACCACGCCGGCAGGGGCCGAGGTCAGCGCGATCAGATCACCCGCTCGGGCAACCGCAATCGACCCGGCATAGCCCTTCATCGCAAACGCCTGTTCATCCGGCGGCGGGCACAGTTTCGGCGCGGACCCAGGCACCCAAAGCCCCAGTTGTGCGACAGGCTCAGACGTATCACCCTCCCACTGCATCGCAAAAGCCACGCCCTCGCCATGCAAAGCCAGATGGCGGATTGAGTTTTGGTGCAACTCATCCGCCAATTCCACCTGATCCAACAGCGCACCATCGGCAGACAGCAGCGTCAGATTGGGCCGCATCGTGTTGATGTTCAGCTTGGTGCGGTCGCCGGGATCGGTTTCAATCCCGCCATTCGCCACCACAATCCGGCCATCCGCCAACCGCCGGATGTCATGCGGGCCAATGCCGTGACTGTCCCACTCGGCAATGCGGGCAAAGCCCGCCGTCTCCCACAACCCAATCCGCCCCGCCGAGCCGTCGGCGACCACTTCCGAGGTCATCAGCAGCGCCCCATCCGCCGAGAACGCGCCATGGCCGTTAAATTGTCGCCCTTCAGGTGGTGTCAGACGGTGCCGGACAGCCCCGGTCAAACAATCCAGCACCAGCGCAAACGTGCCGGGGCGGCGCGCAAACGCCACCGCCAAAGCCTGCGACGGATGTGCCGCCGCCGCATGGCCACGCGCGGGCAAGCCAATCTCAAACAGGCTTTCCCCCACCGCACTCAAGCCATGCAGCACAAATTCATCGCCCAGCTTCCCCGCAGCGAGGCAAGCTGGCGAGCCCACCTCGGCCCAAGACACCCGCGGCAAGCTGGCCGCCACCAAACCCGCCAAAAACGCCCGCCGCGTTGCCATCTCAGTCTCCATCCGCCGCGTTAAAGCCGACGCCGACATCCAGTTCGGGGCCAAGCTCAGCCATCACAGTATCAATCAAGGCACTGACGGCCTGCTGCAAAATCTCAACCTTCAGATGGCCCTGCGGCGTGGCAACCCCGGCGAAGGCCGGATCATCCAGCGCCTCCGTCAGCTTGATGGCATGATCAAACCCCGCCAAAGTCAGCGGCGCATCTGGTGTCATCGTCACCACCATCGCGCGCAGGCCATGCAGCGATAACAGCACGTTGCGCTGACTGCGGCCCGAGGCAATCGCCTCGGCCCGTTCCGGGCGCGGTTTGTCAAACGTGCCCAAGGGGCGACCAAGCCGTTGATCTTTATCAAACTCCAGCGCCGCCACCACTTGCGTGAACAGCGTTTGCCGCACTTCGGGCCGGGTCTGGAAGGTGGTGTTGCCCAGATCGCCCGCCGTCAGCACGGTTTTGGAATAAGTGTTGATCCAAGTGTCGTTGATGATCTTCGCCATGCGGGCAAGGTCCAACGTGGTGGCTTGGATCAGCGCGCAAGGGTCAGCGGGCAAAGGTTCCGCCGGATAGAGCAACCGCTCTAACCCCGTCAGACCGCGTGCCGCAACCGATTGATCAGGGAAATGCTCAGGGGTCAATTGCGCCGGATCGCCCAACAACAGCGCCCGCTGCGATTTCGCACCCGAGCCTTTCGGATCAGGCCAAAACGCAATCGCCACCGAAAGCCCATCCGCCTCAGCCGGGCCAAAGCGCAGGTGCTGCACGCCCAGCCAAGTGTCATAGGCCGCGTTGAAGGCAGGCTTCAAATTGTCCGCCGTGCAATCCTTGGCGGCAGCGTCAGACAAAGCCTGCGTGCTGGCCGCGAAAGCTGCATAGCCGGGCAGGATATGGTCGGACAGCGTCTGTTCAAAATCCGCCAGCGCCGGGGTGGCTAAGCATAAGGACAACAGCAGGGAGCGAAGCAGCATGATTACAGACTTTCCAGAAATGCGAGGATGGCGTCGCGGTCGCCTTTCGGCAAAGCCACTACGGCGTCACGTTGCGCCTGCGCCTCACCGCCATGCCACAGAACCGCCTCCAGCAGATTGCGCGCCCGTCCGTCGTGCAAAAATTCGGTATGGTCCGAGACTTGTTGCGTCATGCCAATTCCCCACAGCGGCGGGGTTTTCCATTCCGACCCGCTGGCCCGACCCTCGGGGCGGTTGTCGGCCAATCCCGGCCCCATGTCATGCAGCAGCAGATCGGTATAGGGCCAGATCAGCTGGAAACTTTGCTCGGGCTGGTCTTTCAACCGGTCCGTGACGTATTTCGGCGTATGACAGGACGTACAACCGATGTCGTAAAACACCTGCTTGCCGCGCAACACTTTCGGATCATCCACCCCGCGCCGCTCTGGCACGCCCAAATTACGGGCGTAAAACGTCACCAGATCAAGGCTTTGGTGATCCACCTCTAGCCCATCGCGCACGCCCGGTTCTTGCCCGCTGATTGCCAAGCGGCAGGCGTCTTCCACCTTGGTGCAATCGCCCCACGGATCGGGATGCAGCGAGGTCGCGAGCCCCATATCTCCCGCGAAAGCCCCCGCTGATTGGTCGCGGATACTGGCCTTGCCGCCCTTGAAGCCAAAGCGGCCCAGCATTGGTTTGCCATCAGAACCGCCCGGCACAATGCTGGCGCGGCCCGAAATGCCATCGCCATCCGCGTCAGTCTCATCGACCTTGGCCAGAATATCTGCCTCGGGAATCGCCTCTAGCAACCCCAAGCCGATCATCTGCGGCGCCACACGCGGCGATAGCATCACATCCTTGGCCATCGGCCCATAAGCCAGATCCGCCACCGAATATTTAGGCTGCCGCAGCGCAACCACCGTGCCATCGCCCAAGATCACCGGAACCTCGGTATAGTCGATCACCATCCGGCCCTCAGCGGCGATGCCGGTCGCGGCGAAATCCTGAAACTGCCCGCCATAAGTCGGCTCGTCCTGCGTCGCCAGCCAATCCTTGATCGCGGACGGATTGCTGCTCGCCTGTTCAGCGTTGGCCGGCACAGACAGCCGCAGGAACATCGACACAGCACTTTCTTCGGGCCCCGCAGGGACATGCCCGCGCCCGTCTTTCAGATGGCAATCCTGACAACCGCGCGCGTTGAACAACGGCCCCAACCCGTCCGAGGCCAAGGTCGAGGCAGGCGACGGCACCCAAGTCTTGGTGAACAACGCATTGCCAAGGTTGAAATTCATCTGCCGGTCAAACGGCATATTGCCCGAGAATTGCGAAAACGCATCCGCCGTGGGCCGTGCGCGCACTGTCGCCGCGCCGCCCGGTTTCGCCTCAAACTTCTCAGACGCACTGAAATCTTTGGGGGCCGCCAGCACCCCTGCAATCCGGGCAACCTCGGCCTTGGTGCGAGGGATCACGTTCAGCGGTTGATCATCTGCCCCTTGCGCAAAAGCAGGTCCGGCTAGCAGCGGTAATATCAAAAGGACGCGCAGCATCCGGGTCTTCCCTATATCAGTTGGCAGCGCAGTGGTCCGTTTACCCCGCGCCACCTGCCTACTCAGAGTGGGTTTAGCCGGGCTTTGTCAATCGCTGCTCGCGACCGACAAAGCTCCGTTAACGCAAGCGTTACTGGAACACGGTGCCCGGATTATCTAGGATGTCCGAACCTTCAATGCTGGTGCCGGTGAGCCCCAAAGTGGTGATCGCGCGCTCGATCGACGCGGTCTGGGTGACCAAAGCGTTGACGCCGCCCATCACCAAAGCCTCGCCTTCCTTATTGCCCGCCGCCAGCATCTGATCATAGGCCATGCCGCCATCCGACGCTGCTTTGATCGCACCCAAAGCCGTCACTGTCGCCGTCAGTTCCGCCTTCAACTGCGTATCGACAGCCGGGTCAGCCGCCGCCACAAGTTCCGACACCGACGGCCCCGACACAACGCTGCCATCGACGCGGGTGTATTTGCCGAGATAGACGTTCTGGATGCCGATGCCATCATAGTAATGGCTGTTGGCAGTGTTGTCCGAGAAGCAATCATGCTCCTCCTCGGGGTCGTTCAGCATCAGCCCCAGACGCATCCGCTGGCCCGCAACCTCACCATAAGACAGGCTGCCCATCCCGGTCAGAATGGCCGACAAAGCCGCCTTCGGATCGCTTTCAATCGTGGTGCGCGCAGCCCCGCCATTTGCCCACTGCATCGACATATCGGTCAGATCGCTGACGAGCAAATCGGTCGCCGCCTTCAGATACGCCGCGCGACGGTCGCAGTTGCCGCCCGTGCAGCCCTCGCCCTGCACATAATCGGTGAACGGCCGAGTGCCCGCCCCCGGCCCGGTGCCGTTCAAATCCTGCCCCCAGAGCAAAAATTCAATCGCGTGATAGCCCGAAGCCACATTCGCCTCGATCCCGCCCGCCTCTTGCAGCGTGCCCGAAATCAATTCCGGCGTGATCGTCGTCGCATCGACCTCAACGCCCGAAATCTTGAACTTCGGGTTGGCAATCACGTTCAACGTCGCCAGATCGTTTTCCTCCGACTTGCCGTAAGACGGGTCGACATAGTCGATCAGCCCCTCATCCAGCGGCCAAGCGTTGACCTTGCCCTCCCAATCATCCACTGCGACGTTGCCGAAGCGGAACGCCTCGGTCTGCATGTAGGACGGACGCGAGTCGATCCATGCCGCGCGCGCTGCCTTCAGGCTGTCCTCGCTGGGCGCTGCGATCAGCGCATCGACCGCCGCTTGCAGCGCTTTCGCGGTGATCAGACTATCCTCATATCCCGCCGCAGCAATATCGGCGTAAGTCTTTGCAACCGCTGCCGGATCGGCGGCAAACACGGGCTGGACCGCCGAGACGAAGGCTGTGGTGGCAAGAAGCACGAAGAACGAAGGGCGCATATGGGATCTTTCCTAGTGACGCGTGGCGGTGGTGGCGGAATGGCTGCCGTTGGCGGAGAGACGGTGGATCATATCAAGCGTCGCCCGGCCGACATATTCTGCAATCTGCACGGCTTCAAAAGCGATGTCGGGCGGCAGCATGGTCAGCGCGAACGCCATCGCATCTTCGCGATCGCCCGCCGTGGCCGCGGCCACCATCTGCGCGACGGCACTTTCATCACCGCCAAGGCAAGCGCATTGCGTGTGATGCCGCATCAACGGGCGGCGGCCCATTTGCACCATCAGCGTGATCAGATGCGCGAGGTTATTCACCTCAAGCGCCGCTCGCTCGGCCCCAAAAACCGCGGTGAAATCTTCGGCGACTGCAATACGACCCGCCTCGCCATCGCACCATTGCCGCAGCAATTGTACCACACCGCGCTCAAGCGGCGGCATATCGGCCAGCATCCCCACCGCAGCACCGCCGCGCACCGGGCTGGCAATGGCCACCTTCGACGATTTGAACCAAGAATAGCTCATGACTTCCAACTGCCTTTCGAGACTGCACGTTGCAACCAACGCCCTGCCGACAGGTTGGGCCTTGTTGCATTAACTGACGGATTCCCTCGGAATTGTAAATCCGATTCTTTCTGTCGGCTAATCGCAGCTGACCCTTGCTTGACCTCAGCCCAACTTAACTTCAGCCCATCTTGACCCCGCCTCGCGTGCCATGCAGTCATGCCGCCATGACCCAAAACGCGCTCTGGCAAAACCGCAACTTCCGCCTGATGTTCGCCTCATCCGCCGCCACCAACCTTGGCGATGGCCTGATCACGGTTGCCGTAGCGTGGCTCGCCACCCTGCTGACGCATGACCCTTTCCTGATCGGCCTCGTCGCCGCCGCCCGCAATCTGCCGTGGTTTCTGTTTGCCTTGCCCGCAGGCGTGATCACCGACCGCATCGAGCATCGCCGCCTGATCATCGGAGCCGATTGCCTACGGATCGTGATTTCCCTCGCCCTGCTGACCTTGGCGCTGACCGCCAACCCCGGCACCGCCCCCGTGCTGCTGATGGCCGCCCTGTCGTTCGTCTTGGGCAGCGCCGAGGTGCTGCGCGATAACACCGCGCAAACCTTCACGCCCTCGGTTGTCGAGAAATCGCAACTGGAACAAGCCAATGGCGCGATGTGGAGCGCGGAACAACTCGCAGGTCAATTCATCGGCCCACCGGTGGCGGGCCTGCTGATCGGCATATCGGTGGCGCTGCCGTTCGGCATCCAAGCCGCGATGCTGGTCGCAGCCGTCGTCCTGATCGCCAGCATAAAGCTGCCAAAGCGCGTGCAAACCACTCCACATCTGCCGATGCTGGCAGCCCTAAAAGAAGGCATGCTCTGGCTCTGGCGCGACATCCCGCTGCGCCGCTTGGCCTTCATTCTGGGCGGTTTCAACTTCATCGGCTATGGCTTTGCCGCCATACTGGTGCTGTACAGCCAGCGCGTGCTCGGCCTCGATGCCTTTGGCTTCGGCATTTTCCTGACCCTTCCGGCCATCGGCGGCCTCGCCGCCACCCTGATCGGCCCGCGCATCCTGCGCCACATCACCCCAAGATCGGCCATCCTGCTCGGCATGGCGGGCTTTACCGTTGCGGCCTTGGTCTTGGCGCTAAAATCCCCGCTCTGGCTGATCGCCATTTTCTTGGTCTTAGACGGCTTCTCCGGCATGCTGTGGAACATCGCCCAAGTCAGCTATCGCCAACGCCACATCCCCGCGCCGCTCTTAGGCCGCGTCAACTCCGCCTTCCGCTTCATCGGCACGGGTCCCGCCGCATTCGGCGCGTTCACCTTCGGTTGGCTGATCTCATGGGCGGGGTCGGGGGCCGCGCCTTGGGGCACGGCTGAAGCCGTCTTGCTGCCCTATTGGGTGGCCTTTGCCATCGCCGGCGCGCTCACGCTCTATGCCGCCGCCCGCCTGCAACTGCGATAGCAGGCACGGGATAAAAAAAGGCCGGGCACAAGGCCCGGCCAGGTCCAACAGGGAGGGTGCTGTGTCATAACCCCGACACAGCAAGGGGAACTTTCGGCCATCAGGCGGGGAGGACGCCATCTGGCCTGATCCGATAGATAATCATTCAATCAGGCAACAATAAGACCCGTAAGTGACGAAAACCTTACCTAAAGCGACCAATCCTTGCCTCAAGCGACCAGCTTATAGCCGCCATTCTCGGTCACCAGCAGCCGCGCATTGCTTGGATCAGACTCAATCTTCTGCCGCAGACGATAGATGTGGGTCTCCAACGTATGGGTCGTCACCCCTGCGTTATAGCCCCAGACCTCGTGCAGCAGTACGTCCCGCGCCACCACACCTTGTTGTGCGCGATAGAGATACTTCAGGATGTTGGTTTCCTTTTCGGTCAACCGCACCTTCTTGTCCTTGGCATCGACCAGCATTTTCTGCGCCGGTTTGAACGTATATGGACCCATCTGGAACACCGCATCTTCCGATTGCTCATGCGTGCGCAACTGTGCACGGATCCGCGCCAACAGCACCGGAAACTTGAACGGCTTCGTCACATAATCATTGGCACCCGAATCAAGGCCCAAAATCGTGTCGCTGTCGGTGTCATGCCCCGTCAGCATCATGATCGGGCATTTCACCCCGGCCTTGCGCATCCTGCGGCACAATTCGCGGCCATCGGTATCGGGCAAACCGACATCCAAAATCACCAGATCAAACAGACCTGCCTTCACCTTCTCCATGCCCTCAGCGCCCGTGCGGCCCTCAAACACGTCGAAATCTTCGGTCATCACCAACTGTTCGCTCAGCGCCTCGCGCAGATCGTCATCGTCATCGACCAGCAGAATCTTGCGTAACGTTGCCATATGGGCCTCCATCAGCCGAGCCGTTTGCTCTTGGGTAAACACATGCGCCCGCCTCACGGTTCCGGCAAGATTTGCTACAATCGTCTCACGCGCTCGTGTCGCTGGCTTGGGAAATGTTTCAATCCGTTCCAGTTTCGCCTATGTAACCCGCATGAGCCTACGCCCCTCCACCCCCGAAATCCTCGCCCGCGCCCGCGCTGACCTGCGGCTTGGGTTGGCCATTGTGCTGACAGGTGGCGGCCAAGCCATGCTTTGCGCGGCAGTTGAAGAACTGACCGATGCGCGCATTGCCGCCCTCCGCACCGAGGGCAAGCCCGAACTGGCGCTGACCGCCCGCCGCGCCGAGACGCTGAAGGCGATCCCCTATGACGACGATCTCGCCCGCCTGCGGGTGCCAAGCGATGCCGATCTGCGCTGGCTGCGCGCCGTCGCCGACCCGGCTGATGATCTGAACGTGCCGATGAAAGGCCCGCTGGTGGCTTTGCGCGACGGCCCCGCGACCCTGCACCGCACCGCGATTGCGCTGGCCAAATCCGCGCAACTGCTGCCCGCGATGCTGCTGGTTCCCGTCAGCGATGGCCTCGCTCTCGCCGCCCGCAACAACCTGACGCTACTGGCGAATACCGATTGCGCCGACCTAGACCGCCTCGCGCCTTTAGCCCCGGTGATCTCGGCCCGCCTGCCGATGGCCGCCGCCCAAGCCGGCCGTTTGCACATCTTCCGCCCTGATGATGGCAGCGCCGAACACTACGCCGTTGAGATTGGCCGCCCCGACCGCGACAAACCCGTTCTCGCACGCCTGCATTCCGCCTGCTTCACCGGCGACGTTTTAGGCAGCCTGAAATGCGACTGCGGCCCGCAACTGCACGCCGCCCTCGCACGGATGGGCCACGAAGGCGCAGGCGTTCTGCTCTATCTCAATCAAGAAGGCCGCGGCATCGGTCTGGCCAACAAAATGCGCGCCTATTCTCTGCAAGATCAAGGCTTTGACACCGTAGAAGCCAACCACCGCCTCGGCTTTGAGGATGACGAGCGCGACTTCCGCATCGGCGCCGAAATCCTGCAAAAGATGGGATTTTCCCAAGTCCGCCTGCTGACTAACAACCCAAAAAAACTCGCCATGCTGCAAGCCTGCGGCCTGACCGTGACCGAGCGTGTACCGCTGAAAGTCGGTCAAACCGCGCAAAACCAAGCCTATCTCGCCACCAAGGCCGCCAAATCCGGGCACCTGCTATGAAATCCCGCGACCTGATCCTGACCCCGACGGGTCTGCTGTTCCAAAACCGCCGTTTCCCCTGCACCATCGGGCGCGGCGGCGTAACCTCCGACAAACACGAAGGCGACGGCGGCACTCCAACGGGAACCCACCGCATCGTGGGCATGCTCTACCGCCCCGACCGTATCGCGCGCCACACCCTCCCCGACTGGGCCGTCCCAATCCGCCCCGGCGATCTGTGGTCCGACGACCCCAACGATTTCGACTACAACCAACTGGTCCGCGCGCCCTATCCCTATAGCCACGAGCGCCTGACCCGCAGCGACCCGCAGTATGATCTCATCCTTATCACCGATTGGAACTGGGACGATCCCACCCCCGGCCAAGGTTCCGCCATCTTCATCCACACATGGCGCAGCCCCAGCCACCCCACCGCAGGCTGCATCGGACTATCCCGCCAAAGTCTTTTGTGGATCGCCAACCGCCTGCGCCCCGAAAGCCGGTTGATTGTGCGCTAAGGCTTCCCAAAGCGGTTCGGATTTCTTATCCTAACTCCAAATCGGGGGGATAAGATGGCCAAAGCTGCAAAACCGGACGACCAGATTTTCGCCCTGCGCATGGCGCGCTCTGCCCCCGATCTGTGGCCGATGCTGGAACAGCTTTACGGCCAACATCCCAACTACAACCACTTCTGCACCGATCTGAGAGCCGCCCTCGCCGACGGCTGGAAAGCCCGCCCCGCCGACCTTAAACTGCTGGACCTAAAGCGCGATTTAGAGCCCGACTGGTTCCAGCGCGCCGATATGGCGGGCTATGTGTTCTACATCGACCGCTTTGCGGGCAACCTGCGCGGCGTGCTCGATCACCTTGATTACCTCGAAGACCTCGGCATCACCTACGTCCATTTCATGCCCTGCCTGAAGCCTCGTCCCGGCGATTCCGATGGCGGTTATGCGGTGATGGATTACCGCAGCATCAACCCGGCTTACGGCACACTGGATGATTTCAAAGCGGTTTCAACCGAACTGCGCAAACGCGGCATCTCGCTGTGCATCGACTTGGTGCTGAACCACACCGCGAAAGAACACGCTTGGGCGCAGGCTGCCGCGCAAGGCGACAAAGCCGCGCAAGACCTCTACTGGATGTTCGACACCCCCGACTTGCCCCAAGCCTATTCCAAAACGCTGGTCGAGGTTTTCCCGGACAATGCCCCCGGCAATTTCACCCATTACCCCGACTTCGGCAAATGGGTCTGGACCACCTTCAACAAACACCAATGGGATCTGAATTGGTCTAACCCGCAGGTTTTCCTTGAAATAACCCGCATCATGCTGCACCTCGCCAACATCGGCGTTGATGTGCTGCGCTTGGATGCCGTGGCCTTCATGTGGAAACGCCTCGGCACCCGCTGCCAGTCCGAACCCGAGGTACATATGCTGCTTCGCGCCTTACGCGCCTGTTGCCGCATCGCAGCCCCAGCAGTGATCCATCTGGAAGAAGCGATCGTTTCACCGCAAGAAATGCTGCCCTATTTTGGACGCGGAAAGCATGACGGGCGCGAGGGCAATCTGGCCTATCACAACACCCTTATGGTGCAATTTTGGAGCGCGCTTGCCACCCGCGACACCAGCCTGATGACGCATGTGCTGGCCAGCCACTTCCCGGATCGCCTCACCAACGCCACCTACGCCACCTATATCCGCTGTCACGACGACATCGGCTGGGCCGTCACCGACGAAGATGCGATTGCCGTGGGGATTTCCGGCGCAGCGCATCGCCGCTTTCTGTCGGATTTCTACGAGGGCACGTTTCCCGGCAGCTTCGCCATCGGTGCGCCGTTTCAGGTCAACGAGGCTACCGGAGACAAACGGATTTCCGGCAGCTTTGCCTCGCTTGCGGGGCTAGAGGCGACAGATGAGCATGACCGTGAAATGGCCGTGCAGCGCATGCTGATGGGCCATGCGCTGATCGCAGCGTTCGGAGGTATTCCGTTGATTTACATGGGCGATGAATTGGCCCTGTTGAATGACGACAGCTATCTGAATGATCCCGCCCACGCCCATGACAGCCGTTGGATTCACCGCCCGCGGATGGATTGGGCGCTGGCGGATGCGCGGCATTCCGGCAATTCCCTGTCGTCACAATGCTTCCTTGGCACGCAACACATCCTTGCCAGACGCCGCGCCACGCCAGGACTGCACGGCGCGCATCCGACGCAGATCGTGCAAACCGGGAATCCTACCCTGTTTGCGGTGCAGCGGGGCGCGCCAACCGGGCCGATTCTGTGCCTGTTCAACTTTTCGCACCACTGGCAGCATGTTGCGGGCGGTTGGCTGCAAGCGCAGGGCATCACACATTGGCACGATGCTTTGTCGGATCAGATTGTGACGCTGCATGGCGATTACCTCGCGCTGCCACCCTACGCGCGGGTTTGGCTAACCTAAGCGTAAGTGCGCGCGCCGAAAATCGCGGATCCGACCCGCACATGCGTCGCCCCGGCGGCAATCGCGGCCTCAAAATCGCCGCTCATCCCCATCGACAACCCGCTGAGCCCATGGCGTGCGGCCATATCGGCCAAGGCGGTGAAATGCGGCACCGAATCCTCGCCCTCGGGCGGGATGCACATCAGGCCCGCCAAGCTGAGATCCATCTTACGGCAATTAGCGATAAATCCATCCAGCGCCTCGGGCAGAATCCCGGCCTTTTGCGGTTCGGCCCCGGTATTCACCTGCACAAACAACTGCGGGCAGACCCCGCGCGCCTGCGCCAGCTTTGCCAGTTTCTCGGCCAAGGACACCCGATCCACGGTATGGATCGCATCAAACAGCTCGACCGCCAGTTTTGCTTTATTGGTTTGCAGCGGCCCGATCATATGCACCTGCACAGCCCCAAACTCGGCCCGAAAGCCTGGCCATTTCGCCTGCGCTTCCTGCACATAGTTCTCACCAAACAGCCGATGGCCCTCTGCCAGCACCTCGCGCACCCGCGCGTCAGGTTGCACCTTGCTGACCGCGATCAGTTGCACCGAACCCGAAACCCGCCCCGCCACCGCTTCCGCCGCCCGCATCCGCGCTAAAATCGCCTGCAACGCCATGCTATCTCCACGTTTTTTGGGTCCTTGCTTTGGCCGCACTTGATCACTGCCCTGCACAAAAGAAAAGAGCGGGCACAAGGCCCGCTCTTTCCATAACGTTTTGATCGGTTAGATCAGAACGACATACGCACGCCGAGGTCAGCAGTGGTTTGACCGTCGAAACCCGAGTGGATCGCGCCAGCCAAGGTTGCGCCACCGAGGTCGTAGGCAGCGCCCAGACCGTAAGCGGTGTCTTCTGCATCAACGTCCGAGTCGCTGACATAAGCGCCGAAGGTGATACCGTTGACGGTGTAGTTACCATAGATCGTCGTGGTTTTGCCGATGTTGTAACGTGCATCCGGGGTGAGCGGATTATTGTCCAAATCTGCAAAGCCGTCGCCGTTGTCATTGTAGTTGATGCCAACCGTGCCAGCATCGCTGAACTTGTAAGCAGCGCCAACGAAGGTCACGTAGTTGCTATCGATACCACCAGCGTTGTCAGCATAAGCAGCTGCCAAGGTCACTTGACCGAAGGTGTAATCAGCAGCGATCGACGATTCGTCAACGCTGTTTACATCAGTTTGGTTCGATTTGATGTACGAAGCCTTCAGGTTTACACCCGAAACCGAGTAAGCAGCATAGATGCCGACGCGGTCAGCATCGTAGCCGCCGCTGCTGAACGAGTAGAAGTTGCCGCGCGGATCGCCGTAGGACGATTCGGTGAAGCCGATTTCCGGGTTGTACATCAGAGCAACCGAGTCGATTGCGGTGTTGGCGTTACCAACTTCGATGCGAACGCCGCTTGCTTCAACGTACAGCATTGCTGGCGAGAAGTAAGCTTCACCGGTCGAGCCAGCGTCTTGGAAACGGATACGGCCGCCGTAGGTGACGCCGTTGTCAGCTTCGAACTTTGCGTTCACGTTCACACGCAGACGGTAGGACAGTTGGGTTTCAACAGCGCGGCTGTCGTCAAAGGTCAGACCGAAACGGCCCGAACCGCTCAGGGTGATTTCAGCCGAAGCTGCACCAGCGGTTGCTGCCAGCAGGGCGGTGGTGAGAAGAAGTTTGTTCATCGTGTTTCCTCGTTTTTTCTCAAAGACGCGACCATACTCTAGCGATGCTGAAGCAGGTATGCCGTCGTTTTCCTCCGCCACGGGTCTGATTGCAACGGGAAGCGCAGCAATCGGGCCAATCGGGTACTCGGTGATGCACCCTTGCCACAGTGCCGCCCCCCGCCGTTTCGACAGTTATAGACGCGCATCGAAGGCTGTCGCGGCCCGGAAGCCCGATTTAAATGGGAAAAGCCTTGGCACGCCCGAAGCTGTCAGTATAAACAGCGACAGGTTGGCATGGGGAAACCGGATGATCTTGCGTCGTATCATGGGTAAAGCGCTGAATTTTGGCTTGATGGCCGCGCTTTTGACCGGGATTTCCGCCTGCGGCATGCTTGGTAAAGCTGGCGGCGGGTCATATGACCCGAAAGTGCAGGCCGAACTGTCGCGCGAAAACCGCGATGCGGCGCGCGGTCGCCAAACCGGCATTGGCCAGCTGTTCCGCAAATCTGACAACCCCAACACCACGGTTGAGGTGAACAAATATCTCTGGAAGGCCAGCCTCGACATTCTGAACTTCCTGCCCATCGAATCGGTGGACCCGTTCACCGGCGTGATCGTCACCGGCTACGGCACACCTCCGGGTGGGGGCCGCTCGGTGCGCGCGACGATCTATGTGCAGGATCCGGCCTTGGATGCGCGCAGTCTGAAGGTGGCGATGCAGGGCAGTGGTGGCGGCTCTGTCTCACCCGAAACCATCCGCGCGGTGGAAGACGCCATCCTGACCCGGGCGCGTCAGTTGCGTATCCAAGACAGCGGCTTGTAAGGCGCTAATCTCTAACCGCCACTGGACCTTGCCCCCCAAGCCAGTGTATTCGCGCCTAGGAACTGACCGAGGGGCCTAAGATGTCGCGCTACGAACCCAAAACCATCGAAGCTAAATGGCAAGCGGCTTGGGAGAGCGCCGAGACGTTCAAGGCGCGGCGCGATCCGTCCAAGCCGAAGTATTATGTTTTGGAGATGTTTCCCTATCCGTCGGGCCGCATCCACATGGGCCACGTCCGCAACTATACGATGGGCGATGTGGTGGCGCGCTATAAGGCGGCGCAGGGGTTTTCCGTGCTACATCCGATGGGCTGGGATGCCTTCGGCATGCCCGCCGAGAACGCCGCGATGGAACGCGGCGGCCATCCCAAGGAATGGACCTACGGCAACATCGCCGAGATGCGCAAGCAGATGAAACCCTTGGGCCTGTCCATCGACTGGTCCCGCGAATTCGCCACCTGCGACCCGGAATATTACGGCCAACAGCAGGCGATGTTCATCGACATGATGGCCAAGGGCTTGGTGTATCGCAAGAACGCCGTGGTGAACTGGGACCCGGTCGATATGACCGTGCTCGCCAATGAACAGGTGATTGACGGCAAAGGCTGGCGCTCCAACGCTCCCGTTGAGCGTCGTGAGTTGACACAGTGGTTCTTCAAAATCAGCGATTATTCGGCGGAATTGCTGTCGGCTTTGGACGGCTTGAAAGACTGGCCGGAAAAGGTCCGGCTGATGCAAGCCAACTGGATCGGCCAATCGCGCGGCCTGCAATTTGCCTTCACCACGACAGGCGCGCCGGATGGCTTTGACCGGCTAGAGGTTTACACCACCCGCCCCGATACCCTGCTCGGTGCCTCCTTTGCCGCAATCAGCCCCGACCATCCGCTGGCGAAACATCTGGAGCGTCACGACTCTGCCGTGGCCGCTTTCACCGCCGAATGCCGCAAGGGCGGCACCACCGCCGAGGCGATGGAAACCGCCGAGAAGATCGGCATGGATACCGGCATCCGCGTGCTGCATCCGTTTGATAACACTATAGAACTCCCGGTCTATATCGCCAACTTCATCCTGATGGATTACGGCACTGGCGCGATCTTCGGCTGTCCCGCGCATGACGTGCGCGACTTTGAATTTGCGTCGAAATACGGCCTGCCGATCCCTGCGGTCTTTATCCCCGAAGGCGAAGAAGAAGCCGCGCTGGATGAACCCTACGTCCCGATGAAATCCGAGCGCGTGCAGTATATCCGCGGCTTTGCAGGCAACGATCTGCAAACCGGAGAAGACGCCATCGTCGCTGCCATCGCGGAATGTGAAGCCCGTGGCATTGGCCGCGGCGTCACCAACTACCGCCTGCGCGATTGGGGCATCAGCCGCCAACGCTATTGGGGCTGCCCGATTCCGGTGATCCACTGCGCGACCTGCGGCGTGGTGGCCGAGAAGAAAGAAAACCTGCCCGTCCGTCTTCCCGATGACGTGACCTTCGACATCCCCGGCAATCCGCTGGACCGTCACCCAACCTGGCGCAACTGCACCTGCCCGCAATGCGGTGCCGATGCCCGCCGTGAAACCGACACGATGGACACGTTCGTGGATTCAAGCTGGTATTACGCCCGCTTCACCGCCCCGCACGCCACCACCCCCACCATCGCGGAAGATGCCGACTACTGGATGAACGTCGATCAATACATCGGTGGCATCGAGCATGCGATTCTGCACCTGCTGTATTCCCGCTTCTTCGCCCGCGCCATGCACGCCACGGGTCATCTGCCCGCCAAGGCCATCGAGCCGTTCAACGCCTTGTTCACCCAAGGCATGGTGACGCATGAAATCTACAAAACCACTGACGCCGCAGGCCGTCCGATCTATCATCTGCCCGAAGATGTGACGAGTTTCAGCTTGGCCGACCGCCGCGTCACGGTGCTGGGCGATGTGCCTCCGCCCGACCCCGATATGATCGCCGACATCGACGCGTGGTTGCAGGGTCTGAACGACGAAGGCTCATTGGTCGAGGTGATCCCCTCTGCCAAAATGTCGAAATCGAAAAAGAACGTCGTCGATCCGATGAACATCATCGAAGCTTTCGGCGCCGACACCGCCCGTTGGTTCGTCATGTCCGACTCGCCGCCCGAGCGTGATGTGGAATGGACAGCCTCCGGCGCCGAAGCCACCTTCAAACACCTGTCCCGCGTCTGGGCCCTGTGTTCGCGCATCGGCGACATGCCCGCCGACCATCAGGGCATCGGCGACCAAGACATCGCGAAAGCCACCGCCAAAGCCGTCGAGGAAGTCACTCGCAGCATCGAAACCTTCGCCTTCAACAAGGCCATCGCGGCGCTCTACGGCTTGACCAACACCCTCGCCAAAGCCAACGGCTCCACCGATGCGATGAAACAAGCCATCCGTACCCTTGCGCAACTGATGTGCCCGATGACCCCGCATATTGCCGAATCGATCTGGACGTTCCAAGGCGGCGCAGGCCTCTGCGCCACCGCCCCATGGCCGAAAGCCGATCCGGCGCTGCTGATCGACGATACCGTCACCCTGCCCATCCAGATCAACGGCAAACGCCGCGCGGAAATCTCTGTGCCAAAAGACATGCCCGCATCCGAGGTTGAAAAAATCGCGCTGGCGGATGAAGCTGTGGTCAAGTTCCTTGCGGGTGCGCCCGTGAAGAAGATCATCGTTGTGCCGGGGCGCATCATCAATGTCGTCATTTAGCCGCCGCTCGTTTTTGCTGATGCCGCTGGCCCTCACCGCCTGCGGCTTCCAACCCGCCTATGGCCCCGGCGGCCCGGCGCAAGGCATCCAATCCAGCATCCGCGTCGCCGACCCAACCGACAAAAACGCCTTCGACCTCGTGGAGCGCCTCGAAGAACGCCTCGGCCGCCCGAAAGCCGACCACTTCGATCTGACCTACACGATCAAAACCACCGCCACCGGAGTCGGCATCACCCCCGACAACGCCATCACCCGCTATAACCTGAACGGCACAATCGACTGGGCTCTGACCAACCGCGCGACAGGCACACGCGTCACCGGTGGCCAAGTCAAAAGCTTCACCTCCTACTCTGCCACCGGTTCCACCGTCGCAGGCTTGGCGGCCCAAGAAGATGCCGCCCGCCGCCTGATGCGCATCCTCGCCGACCAGATCACCGCAAGACTGCTGGCAACCTCCGGCAGCTGGAACCAATGACCGCGCCCGCAGATTTTGCAAAGACGGGCAGGCTGTGGCTGCGCAAAGCCCTAAGCGAAGCCGATCTCACCCCCTATGACGCCATCGCGAACTGTAACCACGGCCCCGGCGCGCGGTTGGATCTGGGCGGCGGCTTTGGCGTGCAATCTGCCCTCACCCGCGCCGTAACCGCAATATTTCCCGATTTCCAAGCTGTCCGTGCCGTTGTTTTCAACAAGACCGAGGCCAACAACTGGGGTGTCCCTTGGCATCAAGACCGCCTGATCCCTGTCGCCGCACGGCACGAGATTGAGGGCTTTCACAACTGGTCGCAAAAAGCAGGCGTCTGGCATTGCGAGCCGCCCTTGGCCTTCCTCAACCAAATGCTGTTTGTGCGCCTGCACCTTGATCCCACTGACGCCGACTCCGGTCCGATGGAAATCGCCCTTGGCAGCCATCGCGCCGGACTGATCCCCAGCGCCGCGTCCGACGCCACCTCCGCCACGCATGAAACCGCGCTTAGCACAGCTCAGCGCGGCGATATCCTGATCCTGCACATGCTAACCCTGCACCGCTCTCGCCCAGCGCAGCTGCCGAGCGCCCGCCGCACTCTCCGTATAGACTTCGCCAAAGCCGCCCTGCCCGCACCACTCGAGTGGGCAGCATGAAACTCGCCGGGATCGAGGCCTCCCGCTACTGCGCCAAACCCGACCCCAACCGCGCGGGCCTGCTGATTTTCGGTGCCGACACCATGCGCGTAGCCCTGAAACGGCAAGAGGCCATCGCCGCATTGATTGGCCCGCAGGGCGAAGCCGAGATGCGCCTGACCCGCATCCAAGCCTCCGACTTACGCAAATCCCCCAGCCTTTTGACCGATGCCACCCGCGAAGCAGGCTTCTTCCCCGGCCCCCGCGTGGCTTTCCTGGAAGACGCCACCGACGGCCTCACCGCCTCTATCGCCGCCACCCTGCAAGACTGGCGCGCGGGCGATGCGCAGATCGTAGTGACTGGGGGGAACCTGACGGGCAAATCCACCCTGAAAACCCTGTTCGAAAAACACCTGAATGCCGTCAGCATCGGCCTCTATGACGACCCACCCACTCGCGAAGAAATCGAAGCCGAACTCGCCAAAGCTGGCCTGAAAAACTTCGCCCCCTCCGCGATGGCCGACCTCGCCACCCTCGCCCGCGCCCTCGATCCCGGTGATTTCCGGCAAACCCTAGAGAAAATCGCGCTTTACAAATACAACGACCCGACCCCGCTGACGCCCGAGGAAATCCACGCCCTCGCCCCCGCCACCATCGAGGCCGAGGTCGACGATCTGATCGCCGCCGCCGCCGACCAAAACGCCAATCTGATCGGCCCGCTGCTGCGCCGACTTGAGGGCCAAGGCATCCTGCCCGTCACCCTTTGTATCGGCGCACTCCGCCATTTCCGCAGCCTGCATATCGCCGCTTCCGACCCCGGCGGTATTTCATCGGGCATCATGAAAGCCCGCATCTTCGGCCCCCGCCGCGACTCCATGCAGCGCCAAGCCTCCAACTGGGGCATGCTGCGCCTGGAAGATGCCCTCAGCCTGCTGGTCGAAACCGACCTCACCCTACGCTCCACCTCCCGCGCCCCCGCAATGGCCGTTATGGAGCGCGCGTTGATCCGATTGGCGATGATGAAACGCGGTTAACCCTTAAATCTATCTAAAATTGTCATCCTCTGCGCTCAAATATCCCACGGGGGTCTGGGGGTGTGAAACCCCCAGCTGCAACGGCCACCCCAAGCCAAACCTTGACCTCCCCCGCCCCACCTGCTTCAACCCAACCAAACCAATGCAGGCAGCCATGGCCAAACAGCTCTCCCCGATTGAGACCTTCCTCGTCCCCCTCACCAAACTCGCCCTTAAATACCCCGAGGTTGAGGCCGAAGTGATCTGGGCCAATGGTCCCGAATGGGAACCGCAACAAGGCACCGATGCGCTGCTAGAGGCCGAGGAAATCCCGTTCTACGCCGAGGGCCTGCTGCTGGAAGGCTTCCAGATGCACTACCAAATCCTCGCCGATACCGATGCCCCGAAAGATCCCGCGCATGTCCGGCTGTTCTTCTGGCAAACCGAAGTCCCCAGCTTGCCCACCCCCGAACTGGGTCTTGCTCTGATCGCCGAGGCAACATGGACCACTTAAAGCACTTTTTGCACAGCCTCGGCCCCGCGATGCCTGCGCCAAAAGCCGTTGAGGCGTTGCGGGCCGGCACAGGTGCCGCCATTGGCCTCGGCCTTGCAGCGGCTCTCTTATGGCTGCTCGATCCAACCGCGAGCATGATAGATCACCCGCTGCTGATCGCCCCGTTTGGCGCTTCAGCTTTCCTGATCTTCGCCGTGCCGAACAGCCCGATGGCGCAACCGTGGTCGGCGGTGTTGGGCAACAGCGTCTCAGCCCTCGCCGCAATCTTTACCCTGCACGCGGGCCTTCCGATGCTGCCCACCGCCGCGCTTGCGGTGATGCTGGCGGTCCTCGCCATGGCCGCCTTGCGCGCCATGCACCCGCCCGGCGGTGCCGTGGCGCTTGCCACCGTGCTTTCCGCCCATCCCGACGCCTTGCCGGGCCTGCAGTATCTGCTGCTTCCGGTCGCCAGCGGCAGCCTTGCGCTTGTCGGCCTCGGTATCGCTTGGGCACACGCCACAGGTCGGCGCTACCCGTTCCGCATCGCGCCCGAGCCGACCCAGCACGGCACCAAAGACCCCGCCCCGGACCGCCGCTTCATCCCGTCGGAACAAGTGCTCGCCGCCACCCTCACCCGCCTGCGGCTCAGCGCCAACTTGGGCGTCGAAGACCTCGCCCGCCTGATCGAGACAGCCGAGACCGAGGCCAACGCCAGCCACCTCGGTCCGACCACCGCCGATCAAATGATGTCGCGCGACCTGATCCAAGTCGCCCCCGACACCCCGCTGCCCGTGCTTGCGGAAAGCTTCCGCGGCCACCGCTTCAAAACCCTGCCCGTGCGCAATCCCGATGGCAGCTTCGGCGGCCTCGTTTCGCAATCGGCTTTGGTGGGCCGCGCCGAGCCCAACCTGACCGCCCACCAGCTGATCGAGAGCGACCTGCGCAGCGCCAGCCCGCAAACGCCGCTCGCCGAACTGATCGCCCTGCTTGCCGACGGCGGCCAACAAGCCGTGCCGGTGCTGGAGGCCAACCGCCTTGTCGGCCTGATCACCCGTTCAGATATGATCGCCCTGCTGTCCGGCCACATGCCCACTTAACACCCCACGGAGACTGCAAATGCCCCAAGTCTACGACACCCTGCACACCGCCTGTGCCGCCCTCGGCACCCGGCTGTTCACCGTCACCGTGCAAGACCTGAAACTGGACGTGGCCCGCCGCGCCTATACCTCGCATCCGGTCGAGTACCCGGTATCCGGCACCAAACCGCTAACCCGCGACGGCTGGTATGACCACTGCATCACCGGTCAGCACACCTTCGTCGCCAACACCACGCCCGAATTTGCGAAATACTTTTTCGACCACGAACTGATCTCCTCCCTCGGCCTCGGCTCCTGCATCAACATCCCGCTGGTGGAAGCCGGCCATGTCCTCGGCACCGTCAATCTGCTGGCTGAAGAACACCACTTCACCCCAGAGAAACTGGCCGCTTACGAGGCCCTCGTTGCCCAACACTACGCCGCCCTTGCCACTGAAATGGCCAAAGGCTAAGCCGACCCTTACTGCACACGGGGCGGGTGACAGCCCGCCCTACCCGACTTGATGCCTGCACATTTCCATCGCCTCGATCTATCGTTTGATCAAAAAACTGCCGCCACCCCGCGATTTTCTGTTGCGAAACAGCCCCACCCCGCTACCCTGATGCCATGACCGGGAACCCGGCTTCGCTCAATCACAGGGAGCTTTCCATGACCAAAACCCATAAAGCGGCCACAACCGTCGCACTTCTCGCCAGTCTCGCCACAGCCATCACCCCCGCCTTCGCCGAGATGACCGAGGTTGGCGCCTCGGAAGGCCAAGTCAATATCGTCGCTTGGCCGGGCTATATCGAGCGCGGCGAAACCGACAAAGCCTATGACTGGGTCACGAAATTCGAGGCCGAGTCGGGCTGTAAGGTCAACGTCAAGACCGCCAACACCTCGGATGAAATGGTCGCCTTGATGAACGAAGGCGGCTTCGATCTGGTCACCGCTTCCGGCGACGCCTCTCTGCGCCTTGTCGCGGGTAAGCGCGTGCAGGCGGTCAATACCGCCTTGATCCCGTCTTGGTCAAAAATCGACCCCCGCCTGCAAGATGCCAAATGGTTCACCGTCGATGGCGTCCACTACGGCACTCCCTATCTCTGGGGGCCGAACGTATTGATGTATAACACCGATGTCTTCAAAGAAGCGCCGAAGTCGTGGAACATCGTGTTTGAGAAAATGGACCTGCCCGATGGCAAATCCAACGAAGGCCGGGTGCAGGCCTATGATGGCCCGATCCATATCGCCGATGCTGCGCAATATCTGATGTTCCACAAGCCGGAACTGAAAATTACCTCGCCCTATGAGTTGAACGAAGATCAGTACAAGGCAGCGCTCGACCTTTTGCGTGAGCAACGCAAACTGGTCAGCCGCTATTGGCACGACGCCTATATCCAGATGGACGATTTCAAGAACGAAGGCGTGGTGGCCTCCGGCTCTTGGCCGTTCCAGGTCGGCCTGCTGCAATCTGAGAAACTCCCGATCGCCTCGACCATCCCCGAAGAAGGGGCCACCGGCTGGGCCGACACCACCATGCTCGCCGCCGATGCCGCCAACCCGAATTGCGCCTATAAATGGATGGAGCATACGCTGAATTCTAACCTGCAATCGGATCTTTCGGTCTGGTTCGGTGGCAACCCGGTGGTGCCCGCCGCCTGCACCGACAAATCGGGGATGCAGACAGCCGAGGGCTGCACCGCCAACGGTCTGGATAACTTCGACAAAATCCGCTTCTGGACCACGCCCACCGCCAATTGCGCCCGAGGCGAAGGCGCTTGCGTGCCCTACTATCGCTGGGTGTCGGATTACATCGGCGTGATCGGCGGTCGGTAAGAAAAACCAGCGGTGGGTGAAACTGCGCAAAAGCGCAGAACCACCCATCCTACACGTTTGGCAGGGGTAAATGCCCCTGCCCGTCCCTCCCGCTCCGGCGGATAAAGGCCCATATTCATGCCCGCAGCCGTAGAATTTCGCAGCGTTTCCCGCCATTTCGGCCCCGCCTCCGCCCCGATCAAAGCCGTCGATGGCGTTGATCTGACCATTGCCGAGGGCGCGTTTTTCGCCATGCTCGGGCCCTCTGGTTCCGGCAAAACAACCTGCCTGCGGCTGATCTCCGGCTTTGAATCCCCCACGGCGGGTGAAATTTGCATCTTTGGCGAAAATGTCTCGAACACCCCGCCGCATCTGCGCAACGTCAACACGGTGTTCCAAGACTACGCCCTGTTTCCGCATATGAACGTCCGCGATAACGTCGCCTACGGGTTGATGGTCAAAGGCATGGCAAAGGCCCAGCGCTATGCCAAGGCCGAGGAAATGCTCGCCCTTGTCCACCTCGACGCCTACGGCCACCGCAAACCCGGCCAACTGTCGGGCGGTCAGCGCCAACGCGTCGCCCTCGCCCGCGCTCTGGTCAATGAACCGAAAGTCCTGCTGCTCGACGAACCCCTCGGCGCTTTAGACCTGAAACTGCGCGAAGCCATGCAGGATGAACTCAAATCCCTGCAACAACGCCTCGGCATCACCTTCGTCTTCGTCACCCACGACCAACACGAAGCCCTCTCAATGGCCGATAGCCTTGCGGTGTTCAACGACGGCAAAATCGCCCAAATAGGCACCCCCGCCGAAATCTACGCCCAACCCAAAACCCGCTTCGTCGCCGATTTCGTCGGCTCCTCCAACGTCCTGCCCCCCACGCTAACTCAGTCCCTCGGCGGCCCCGCCAAATGGTCCTCTTTGCGCCCCGAAACCCTGCATCTCGACCCCACGGGAGCCCTGCAAGGCATCGTCACCTCCCTGCGCTACCTCGGCTCCGGCCACCGCATCGCCCTCACCGCCCAAGGCCAAGACATCGCTGCCATCCTGCCCACCGGCACTCCCCTCCCCGAACCCGGCCAAGAAATCCGCCTCGGCTTCACCCCCGACGCCCTGCACATCATGGATGAAGCCTGATGCGCCGCAATTTCATATTGGCAGCAAATACTCCCGCCGGAGGCACCCCCCGCCAATGTGGAAGCCTCCGGCGGGAGTATTTCAAAAAGAGCAAATCCAAGGGGGTCGCACCATGACCGCCATCCTCCCCGCCAAATCCCTCGCCGACCGCCTCACCACCCTGTTCTGGCGCAAACCGAAGCTGCTGCTGGCGCTGCTGATCACCCCACCGCTGCTGTGGCTTGGCGTGATCTACCTCGGCTCCCTCGCCGCCCTGCTGCTGCAATCCTTCTATTCCATCGACGAATTCTCCGGCATGGTGGTCCGTGAGTTCACCCTGAAAACCTATGGCGAACTGCTGCGCCCGCAAAACTACGACATCATCCTGCGCACGCTCACGATGTCCGCCGCTGTCACAATCGGTTCAGTCATCCTCGCCTTCCCCATCGCCTACTACGCCGCGCGCTATGCCAAAGGCCGCTGGAAAGCCGTGTTCTACCTCGGCATCATGCTGCCCTTGTGGTCGTCCTACCTCGTCAAAGTCTACGCTTGGAAACTGATCCTCGCGAAAGAGGGCATCATCACCTGGGCCGCCACAAAAACCCACACCAACTTCCTGCTCGACGCCGCTCTTGCGCTGCCCGGCATCGGCGGCAACTCGCTGTCGACCAGCTATATCGGCATGTTTCTGGTGTTCACCTATGTCTGGCTGCCGTTCATGATCCTGCCGATGCAGGCCTCCTTAGAACGAGTCCCAACCTCAATGCTGGAGGCCTCCCAAGACCTCGGCGCAACCCGTGCGCAGACCTTCCGCACCGTGATCGTCCCCCTCGCGCTACCGGGAATCATCGCCGGATCGATCTTCACCTTTTCCCTCACCATGGGCGATTACATCATCCCGCAGATCGTCGGAAATTCCGCCAATTTCATCGGCATGGCGGTCTACCAACTGCAAGGCACCGCCGGAAATACCCCGCTTGCCGCCGCTTTCGCGGTGATTCCGATCGTGATCATGCTGATCTACCTCAGTCTCGCCAAACGCGCCGGAGCCTTCGATGCGCTCTGACCCCAACGCAGCCCCGCTCAGCCTGAAGATCGCAGCCGTCGGCGGCCTGCTGTTCCTGCACCTGCCGATCCTGCTGATCTTCCTCTACGCCTTCACCACCGAGGAACGCACCTACGCTTTCCCGCCCCCCGGCCTGACCCTGAAATGGTTCGCCGCCGCTTGGGAGCGCCCGGATATCTGGCAAGCCCTGACCCTGTCACTGCAAGTCGCCACCGCCGCCACCCTGCTCGCCCTCATCCTCGGCACCCTGATCTCCGCCGCCATGGCGCAAGCGCGATTCTTCGGGCGTGAGCAGATCAGCCTGCTGATCATCCTGCCCATCGCTTTGCCCGGCGTGATCACCGGCATGTCCTTGCGCTCCGCCTTCGGCCTGATGGACATCCCGTTCTCAACCCTCACCATCATCCTCGGCCACGCCACCTTCTGCATCGTCATCGTCTACAACAACGCCGTCGCCCGCTTTCGCCGCCTGTCCGGGGGCGTGCTAGAGGCGTCAGCCGACCTCGGTGCCAACGCTTTTCAGACCTTCCGCTACATCCTGCTGCCCAACCTCGGCACCGCCCTGTTGGCAGGCGGAATGCTCGCCTTCGCGCTGTCGTTCGACGAAGTCATCGTCACCACCTTCACCGCAGGCCAGCAAGCGACCCTGCCGATCTGGATGCTGGAAGAATTGATCCGCCCGCGCCAACGCCCGGTCACCAATGTCGTCGCCATGGTGGTCTTCGCGGCGACGTTCTTCCCGATCTTGCTGGCCTATTACCTGACCCGCAACGGCTCCGAGACCGCGGGCGCGGGCAAATAACCCCGCCGCAATTCGGTCGAAAAGTTAAGATATGGGGAAAATGTGGTCCTGCCGACCTCTGCGGCGCGGCCATAGCACTGATGCGGTAGCCCAAAAGGCCCGCCGCATCAGCGCGCTTCAAAGCGCCATCACCATATCGCGATGATCAATCCCGGCATCGTCATAAACCGGGCCAAACGCCTGAAACCCCAAGCCTTCATAAAACCCAAGCGCATGCATCTGCGCGCCGAGTTTGACTTGCATCACCCCCGGTACTTCGCGAAACCGCGCCACCGCCGCCTTAATCAAAGCCGCACCAATCCCGCTGCCGCGCGCCTGTTGCAAAACACAAACCCGGCCAATCTTGCCGACCTCGCTCTGCACTAACAACCGGGCCGAGCCCACCGCCTCACCCCCGACCAAAGCCAACAGATGCAGCGCGACCTCATCGAGATCATCCACCTCATCAGCCTCTGAAACACCCTGCTCCTCGATGAACACCACCCGCCGCAGCTTCCGGCACAGCGCAATATCCCGAGTCTCAACAATCTCCAAAGTCACGCGAAATAGTCCCGCAGCACCCGCGTATAAATCGCCTTCAAGGCATGGATCTGCGCCACTTCGACCCGCTCATCGACCTGATGCATGGTCTTGCCGACCAGCCCAAACTCCACCACCGGGCAGTGATCCTTCACAAACCGCGCGTCGGAAGTCCCCCCCGAAGTCGAATATTCCGGCACCCGCCCGGTTTCCGCCTGCACCGCCTTCGCAACCAGTACCGAAAACTCCCCCGGTGGCGTCAGAAAGCTTTCGCCCGACACTGTCACCCGCAAAGCAATCTCCACCCCGGTCGCAACCTGAACGGCATCCGCATGGCCCTGCAACCACGCCGTCAAAGACGCCCCCGAATGGCTGTCATTAAACCGGATATTCACCGTAGCCGTCCCCCGCGCAGGGATCACATTCGTCGCCTTATTGCCGCAATCCATCGTGGTGATCGCCAAGGTCGAGGCGTCAAAATGCGCCGTGCCTTGATCCAAAGGCTCCGCCTCCAACCGCGCCATCAACGCCACCAAAGCACTCATCGGGTTCTTCGCCCGATGCGGATAGGCGGAATGGCCCTGCACCCCCACGGCGGTAAAGTAACAGGTCATCGAACCGCGCCGCCCGATCTTCATCATCTCGCCCATCTCATTCGGGCAGGTCGGCTCGCCCACCAGACAATGCGTCATCCGCTCGCCGTTCAACGCCATCCAGTCCAGCAAAGCCACCGTGCCATCCAGCGCATCAGCCTCCTCATCCCCAGTAATCGCCAAAATCACCGCCCCATCCGGCGGCGTCTGCCGCACGAAATCCACCGCCGCCGCCGCAAAAGCCGCGACGCCCGACTTCATATCGGTCGCCCCCCGGCCATACATCCAGCCGTCCACCACCGCCGCGCCAAACGGGTCTTGCGTCCAAGCCGCCAGATCGCCCACCGGCACCACATCGGTATGGCCATTAAACCCAAACGACTTGTTCGCTCCCGCCACGCCCCAGCGCGCGTACAAATTGCAAATCCCGCCGCGATCCACCCGCGTGCAGGCAAACCCCGCCGCTTCCAGAACTCCCGCCAGCAGCACCAACGCGCCGCCCTCATCCGGCGTGACCGAGGCACAACGGATCAGATCAGCGGTCAGTTTTTCCGGATCGAGTGCAAGATGTGCAGCCATGACGATAGCCTTTTTGCTGATAAAACATGTGCCTCTGGGATACCGCCTTGGCCAAACCAATGCAACGCCCGCCCAATCTGTGACTCTCGCGCCACCATCGCGCCCGCCCTCAGCCGCAACTGCACATTGCCGTAGTCCCGCGCCGCATCCTGCCCTACCTTAACGGCAATACCATGCGCTGGGGCCAACGAGCCCCCGAAGTAACAGCGCCATGGCAACCGAGGCAAAGATGACAGCGGGCTACTTGCGCACCCCCGACCAAAGCCCCAAATCTCCCGATATCCTCGGGCCAATCGGGGATGCGCTGATGACGGACAGCTTCCACCAAGGCTGGGTCGCGCTGTCGGATCGCGGTCTGCTTACTCCCGCGACGCCCGACGCCATGCTGCACCAAGGCCTGTTCGTGATGGAACTCGCCCTGCCGCTGCAAAACGCCAGCCTCTTGCTGGATCACCAATCCAACACCGGCTGGCCGCGCACCTTTGCGATCTTTCACGATCCGGCCACCGGCATCGTCATCCTACACCGCCAAGGCAAAGATGTCGCCCGCCATGTCCTGCCCGGCCCCTTGCCACAAGGCAAAGGCACCGCCCGGCTGTCGTTTCATTTCAACGCCCCGGCCCGGTACTGGAGCCTATCCTTTGAACTCCTCGGCACCGACCCGCCTGTGGCCATCACCGCCGAGGGCCAAAACCCGCTGCCAATTCCGCTGTCCGATCTGCAAACCCTCTGCACCCGTGCCCGCCCCTCTGGCCCGGTGCTGTGGTTCGGCCTGACCGAAGGCGCAGCCCCGCCCGGAGCCGCACCCTGGATCGGCCTGCGCACCCCGGTGGAAACCAGCCTCGGCCCGGTGCTCGCAGGTCATCTGAAACCCGGCGACATCGTCATCACCGAAGACGGCCCCATCCCACTTCTCGCCGCCCAGCGCCTCGCTTTGCC
The DNA here is from genome assembly GCF_058135695.1 of Cypionkella sp. PAMC25878. Classification (NCBI taxonomy): domain Bacteria; kingdom Pseudomonadati; phylum Pseudomonadota; class Alphaproteobacteria; order Rhodobacterales; family Paracoccaceae; genus Cypionkella; species Cypionkella sp. PAMC25878. Next base: position 149,165 of record NZ_CM176871.1, read on the forward strand.
CGCCCGCGGCAGCTTCGCCCCGGTGCTGCTGCGCGCGCCGTTCTTTGGCCAAACCCAAGATCTGCTGGTCTCTGCCGATCAACTGCTGGCGATCTCTGGCCCCGAGGTCGAATATATCTTCGGCACCGACGCCGTCCTCATGCCCGCCGGAGCCTTGGTCGATGGCCGCACCGCCCTTTCGGATCAACGCCGCGCCATCACCGGATCGGTCGCATTAGACCTCGGCACCCCGGCCCTCATCGAATCCAACGGCTGCCTCTTGGCCATCGGCCAAGACCAAACCTGCGACCTGCCGCTGCGCTGCCTGCAAACCTACGAGGTGCTCACTCTGATGACGCTGCTCGGTCGCACCCCGCGCCGCGCCGCGTAAACTCCCTAAAGCTTATCTAAAATTATCATCCTCTGCGCGCAAATATCTCACTGGGGTCTGGGGGTGTGAAAACCCCAGCGGCCAGCCCATCGCGCAACTTCAGCCAAACATCATCCGGCACCCGGTAGCCGCGCGCTATATTTTAACAGCTGACAGCTGGGGACGATAGAAAAGCAGCAGACCTTTTTCGTTTCGAACTTCGACACTGTCCGTGTTGTCCGCGATGCTTTGGCTGACTCCGTGCTGTTTGTCCCTGCGCTTGCAGGATAAAATCCGGGGGGTTCTTTTCAAAAGAATCCGATACGGCATCACGACCTCCCCAAATTTCGTGGCAGTACCTAAAAAAGCCACAAAAATGCGGCTGCAATATGGCGAGCATTGGAATGTCGGCCCAAAATCTACCAGTGCCGCCCCCGCAACCGCACCGAAAAACCACTTAAGTCATTGATTTTATGTATCAGTCAAAGAACGGCGTCATCTGCGCCACAACCACCGAATTCTCCGCCAAAGCCCGCGCCATCAGATCGCGTTCCTCAGCATCAATCTCATCGCCAGCCGCCAGACGCTCCTCCAGCGTGCCGTAACCGGACACATCCAGCGGTGCCAGATCCGCCTGCTTCAAGATCGCCACGGTTTCGCGCACCGCCTCGGCCTCGTCGACGCCCGAGGCATAGATCAGCAAAGCCGCCCCGGTCGCCTTATCCGGCAAGCCATCGCCCGGCTTGCGCCCCACTTCCACCGTCAAGGTATAAACCTGCTGTTTGCTGCCCTCTGACATCGGCCTTCAGTCCCTCAGCAATTCGTTGATCGAGGTCTTGCTGCGGGTCTTCGCATCGACCTTTTTCACGATCACCGCGCAATAGAGGTTGATCCCATTCTTCGACGGCATCGACCCCGCCACCACGACCGAACCGGCAGGCACTTCGCCATACATCACCGCCCCGGTTTCGCGATCGACGATCTTGGTCGATTGGCCGATAAACACGCCCATGCCCAGAACCGAGCCTTCGCGGATGATGCAGCCCTCAACCACCTCAGACCGAGCCCCAATAAAGCAGTTGTCCTCGATGATCGTCGGCCCCGCCTGCATCGGCTCCAACACGCCGCCAATGCCGACGCCGCCCGACAGATGCACATTCTTGCCGATCTGCGCACACGAGCCAACCGTGGCCCAGCCATCCACCATCGCGCCCTCATCAACATAAGCGCCGATGTTCACGAACGACGGCATCAGCACCACGCCCTTGGCGATATAGGCCGAGCGGCGCACGATAGACCCCGGAACTGCCCGGAACCCCGCCTTGCGCCAATCCGCCTCGGTCCAGCCCTGAAACTTCGACGGCACCTTGTCCCACCAGTTCGAGCCGCCATTGCCGCCCGAAATCTCAGACATATCGGTCAGCCGGAACGACAGCAGCACCGCCTTTTTCGCCCATTGGTTGACATGCCAATCGCCATTGCCGCGCTTTTCCGCCACCCGCAATGCACCACTGTCCAGCGCCGTTAACGTGGCTTCAATCGCATCGCGCGCTTCGCCCTTGGTGGTGGTCGAGATCGTGTCCCGCGCCTCCCAAGCAGCCTCAATCGCAGTCTCCAACGCGGCATAGCTCATGGCAATCTCCTCAAAGCTTTGCAGCCCTATAACGACGCAGACCTTGCCATGCAATCGCATCAGGTACGGTAGGGTGGGTGCAACCCACCGCTGGTTCAGATTTGGCGCAACGTTCAAAACCAATCGCCGCCCCTCAAATATTAAGGTACGGCGATGATCCTAACCTGCAAACAGACCCACTCGCGTCCGACGCCCAAAGCCCCCGACGCAAGCGCCCTGCTTACTTCACTTCCCCAATCGACCAGAACAGCGTCTCACCCGAGCTGTCATCGACGCCGTCATTGTCCGTCACCACCCAGCCATTGCCTGCGGCGTCAATCGTAAAGCCTTCGACCTTATCGACAATATACCCCTTCAGCGCAGCCAGATCGGGCACTAAATCCCGCACCAGTTCCTTGCTGACCACCGGAAGCGTACCGCCCAATTCAACCGGAGCCAACTGGCTCACCGCCACCCGGTACAGCTTTTTGGTCACAGCATTGCCCGCGATCTGGTTGTCGCGCTCGATGATATAAGCCCAATCACCCTTCACGGTGATTTCCGACAACCCCATCCAAGCGCCTTCACTCGGGGCATCCAGTGGGTAGTGCACTGCACCCCAGGTTTCTTCCTTGGTATTATAAGCCAGCAGCTTGACCATGCCTTTCGGATCGTCCTTCCACTCGCGCTGCACCGCCATCCACAGCGTGTCGCCCACCACAGTGATGCCCTCAATGCCATAGCGAGTCTCATTGGCCAGCAGGCTTTCCGGCAGACCAATCTCCTGATCAATCGCGCCTTCTGCATCGACATGATAAATCGCATGCGGCACCAAACGGTCGCTGCGGCCTTCCGACGCCAGCCAGAACCCGCCCTCGCCATCCGCAGCAATGCCTTCCAGATCCAACTTCTGCGCCGCATCGCCGCCGCGCGTCACCACCATCGCGCCGGTGATCTTCGCCGGGGTCTTCGTGGCATCAATGCTGAAAATCGTCGGTGCCGCCGCGTAAACGCTGTCGGACACCGCATAAAGCTTGCCCGCCTCTTTCGGATCAGCCGTCAGACCCGAAAGCGCGCCCCAACCGATCAGATTTTCACTGCCCGCCGAGGTGATCATCGGATAGGCCGCAGGCCCTTCCGCCAGTTGGTAAAGCATCACATGCGCCGGGGCCAAACCATCCTCGCGCAGGTCAACCTCATTCGCCGACACGAGCAAATTGCGCTGCGGAATGGCCACCATGCCCTCAGGCGAAACCCCCGCCGGCAACACCTGCTTCAGCACAGGAGCCTTAGGGTCCGTCAGATCATACACCCCAATCACCGAAGCCCGCTCCGAGGCCACAAACGCCATCGGTGTCTCGCCAAAGGTAACAATCTCGACCGATTCCAACTCAACCCCCTTGGTTTTGCTGCGATGCTCCGGGTAATGCCCGATCTCAGCAATAGCCCGCTCCAAGCTGGCACCGCTTTCATAAACCACCGAGCCATCGCGGTTGAAAATCGTCCAGCTGCGCGACCCACCCTTGTAGTCGCCCTCATTCGCCACCGCGAAGTGATCGGCATCCACCCACTTCACCCCATCCGGCTCGCGCAAGGCACCCTCACGCTTGGCCGTAAAATCCAGCTTGCCATCGCGCTTGGTATCAATGCCGTCCAGATCAACCGCCCCGGCGCTGAAATGCCCCGAAACCTTGCCATCCGCGCCGATCAAAACGATCTCGTTGTTCTCCTGCATGGTCAGAACAATCTCACCCGCCGCGTTGATGTCCAGAAACTCCGGCTCAGGATCATCGCCCGCCACACCCGCAAGCCCAGTGACCTCAATCTTCTGCAACCCGGCGCAATCCACCACGCCCGCCTTCACCGGCAGCTTCACCACATAACCCGCCGGCATCTGCGGCAGCTCACCGTCGTTCACATCCTCATCGCGCTCATTCTCTATCGCAATCGCCAGAAACGAGCCATCCTTCGCCGCCGCCACCGAATCCGGCTGCCCGCCCAATTCGCATTCCGCCACCACAGTCTTGGTCGCCAGATCGACGCTGACCAGCTTGCCCGAGGTGTTGACGAAATCCTTCGACGTATTCACCGCCGCAAACGCCGTCCCGCCGATGATTTTCGCCGTGGTCGGCTCGCCACCCATCGCAATATTGCCCAAAGGCTTCGGCGCTGCCGGGTCCGTAATGTCGATCAACCCGATCACCCCCAGCGGGCTGTCGGTATACACCAAAGTCATGCCATCTTCCGAAGCCGAAATGATCTCGGCACTGGTCGCCCGCGCCAAATCCTCGCCCGCCGCCATGTTCAACGGCGTGGCAAAGCTGGCAATACGGTTGAAGCTAGGCTCGGCCAACGCAGGCAGAGCCGCGCAAATCGCCAGAGCAGAGGTCAGGCCAGAGATCGGAAAACGCATCGAGAGCATCCTTGGTCAGATAAAATCAGACCCAGCCATGCCCTGCCCGGATGAAACATAGACGACGCGGTCATGACAGTTTTGCTACGCAGCACCGCGTCAGTCCTGATACCCCTCGCCCCGCGCCGCCCGCAACGTATCGCGCGGCGACAGGCCAAACCGCGCCCGATACATCTCGGCAAACCGTCCGAAATGCGCGAACCCCCAGCGCAACGCCACCTCTGTCACCGACCCCGCCCCCGCCACCAGATCGGCATGCGCATGTGCCAGACGCTGATCACGCCAGAACCCCAGCGGAGTCGTGCCGCGATGCTGCCGAAACGCCAGTTGCAACGCGCGCGGGCTGATCCCGGCCTCGGCGGCAATCGCTTCCACCGTCAACGGCTGATCCAGATGCGCTGCGATATAGCACTCTGCCAGCCGCAAATGCCGGGGCCGGGGTGCCGCCCGCCGCCGCCCCAGATGCGCCGCGTGATCGTGGCGATGCGCCTCCAGCAGACCCGACAGCAACGACGCCTCCACCGCCCGCCCCATCAACCCCGCCCCGATGGGTGAGCGCCCCGCATCAGCCTCCGCCACCAGAAACAACACCATCCGCCGCAACGCCGCCCCCGCGCCGCTGCGCAAATCAAACCCGCCCGAAAACGTCAAAGGCCGCAAAGCCGGCGCGCCCAACTGCGCCGAAAGATGATCCTGCATCGCCTGACGGTCGATCTGGATCAGCACCTGCCGCGTGCCTTCCGCCCAGATCATCGTGGTGGGCAGATGCGGGTTCAACACCGCCGCCACCTCGGGCGAGGAATAATACCGATCCGCCCCATGCGAGATCATCGCGCCACCGGACAGCGGGATCTGCACCAGATAAAACCGCTCCAGCTCGCCCGGCGCGATCAGCGTCTTGGCACCATATTGGATGTAATTCAGGCTTAACCGCTCACCCGGCAAATGGTGCTGGCGGGCATCCACCACCCCCTTGCCGATGCGGTCCAACCGATGCGGACAAAACACCGCCGCCACCCGCGCGCGGGCTTCGTCAAGGTCATGCGTGTGAAACAAAGCATGGCCTTCCAGCGGGGCGGCAACCTGCAGCATCGGCCTCATTCTCAGCAAACCAAGGCCAAAGCCTACCATGCTTTGCCGCCCCGCCAGCAAATTCCTGCAATTTGATGACGATTTTTTCGTTTTGTGGATAGTCGCCCCGTTCCCCGGATAGCGCCGCGCCCGACACAGATCGAAGCTGACCCATCAGCAAAGGGGGCGATCATGCGCGGACTAGCAGGCAAAGTGGCGATTGTGCCGGGCGGCAGCACCAAGATCGGCCAAGCCGTGGTCGCAGCCTTCCGCGCCGCCGATGTGCGGGTGATGGTGGCCGACATCGCTCCCGCCCCCGAAGCCGAAGGCGTGGCCTTCCAGCCCTGCGATCTGCGCGACGATGCCCAGATTACAGCCCTCGTTGCCGCCACCAAAGCCAAATTTGGCCGCATCGACTTTTTGGTCAACGTCGCCTGTTCCTATCTCGACAACGGGCTTGCCACCACCCGCGCCGATTGGCTGACCGCCCTCGATATCAATATCATAGGTTCAGTGATGCTGATGCAGGCGGCCCAAGCCGACCTCGCCGCCAACAAGGGGGCCATTGTCAATTTCGGCTCGATTTCCTCCCGCGTGGCACAGACCGGGCGCTGGGTTTATCCGGTGTCGAAAGCCGCCATTCTGCAACTGACCCGCAGTCAGGCAATGGATCTGGCCCCGCAGGGCATCCGCGTCAACGCGGTGTCGCCCGGTTGGACGTGGAGCAATATCATGGATCAGCTGACCCACGGCAACCGCGCCAAAACCGATGCTGTCGCCGCCCCCTTCCACATGCTGGGCCGCGTCGCTGACCCCGAAGAAGTCGCCGCCGCTGTGCTGTTCCTCTGCTCGGACGAGGCCAGCTTCATCACCGGCACCGATATTTGCGTCGATGGCGGCTATACCGCGATGGGGCCAGAACAGGCCGTGCCCGCGATCCCAAAGCTGATGGAATGAACGCCCCACGGGCGCGAACCGAAAACCAATTCAAAGGGGCTAGACATGCGTAAATTCACCATCATCGGCGGCGGTCAATCCGGGCTTCAACTGGGCATCGGCTTGCTGCAAGCGGGCCATCAGGTGCGCGTCGTGCAAAACCGCACCGCGGAAGACGTGGCCCAAGGAAAGGTCCTGTCCAGCCAGTGCATGTTCTCCAACGCCGTGCAGCATGAACGCGATCTGGGCATTGATTTCTGGTCCACCGATTGCCCCCCGGTTCAGGGCATCAACTTCATCGTGCCAAACCCCGATGGCTCTGGCACCAAGCTGATCGACTGGGCCGCCCGGCTGGATCAGAATGCCTATTCCGTCGATCAACGGGTGAAAATCCCGCGCTGGATGGCCGAATTCAGCCGCCTCGGTGGTCAAATGGTGATCACCGACGCAGGCATTGCCGAGATTGAAACCTACGCCCGCCAGGACGATCTGGTGATCATCGCCTCAGGCAAGGGCGATGTCGGGCGGCTGTTCACCCGTGACGTTGAAAAATCCCCCTTCGACAAACCAATGCGCGCTTTGGCCCTGACCTATGTGACAGGCATGACGCCCCGGCAGCCCTATTCGGCGGTCGAATTCAACCTGATCCCCGGCGTCGGCGAATACTTCGTGTTCCCCGCCCTGACCACCACCGGCCCCTGTGAGATCATGGTGATGGAAGGCATCCCCGGCGGCCCGATGGATTGCTGGGCCGATGTAAAGACCCCCGCGCAGCATCTGGACACCGCACTGAACATCCTGAAAACCTTCCTGCCGTGGGAATATGAACGCTCCAAAACCTGCCAACTCACCGACGACAACGGCATCCTGTCAGGCCGCTTCGCCCCCACAGTGCGCCACCCGGTCGCCACCCTGCCCTCGGGCCGCAAGGTTCTCGGCCTCGGCGATGCGGTCTGCCTGAACGATCCGATCACCGGGCAGGGCTCCAACAACGCCGCCAAAGCCGCCGCGATTTATCTCAACCGCATCCTGAACCACGGAGACCGCCCCTTCGATGCAGCGTGGATGCAGGCGACCTTCGATCAGTTCTGGGATTACGCGCAATGGGTGGTCGGCTGGACCAACATGCTGCTGCAACCGCCGCCGCCCTTCATCCTCGACATCATGGGCAACGCCCAAGCCCTGCCGGAACTCGCCTCTCGCATGGCCAACGGCTTTGACGATCCGCGCGATTTCTTCCCGTGGTTCGCCGATCCCGACGCCGCCGCCAGCTATCTGGCCGAGTTGAAAGCCGCCTGAGATGAGCGTGATCGACACCCAATCCTTCCGCGCCGCGATGGCCCGCTTTCCCGGCGCCGTCACCATCGTCACCGCCCGCGCAGGCCCCGGCCCCGAAGCCCGGCGCGGCATCACCGCCACCGCCGTCTGTTCGGTCACCGCCGATCCGCCCAGCCTGTTGGTCTGCCTCAACCGCCAGACCGGCACCTGCGCCGCCGTCGCCGCCAGCGGCCGCTTCAACGTCAATCTGCTGTCCGGAGACGGCGGCCCGCTCGCCTTGCATTTTGCAGGCGCGGGCGGCGTAACCGGAGCCGACAAATTCGCCACCGGCAACTGGTGTGACGACCCAGACGGAACCCCGATCCTCACCGACGCCGCCCTCACCTTCTGCTGCACCGTCAGCGAAATCCTGCAAGCCGGATCGCACAGCATCTTCATCGGCCAAATCACCAGCCTCAGCCTCGGCGCAGGCACCGCCCTGATCTACGCCCAAAGCGCCTTCCACCGCCTCGCCCCAATCTAAGCCCGCCGATGCGTCGCGGCCACCCTAGCGACCTCCTCATAGATCCCGGTCAGCACGTTCAACACCCGCGCCGCTTCAGCCAACCGGGTTGAGAACCCCGGCAAATTCCCCAACTCCGCCAACAACAACCGCCGCCGCAGCGCGCCGTAATCATCCGTCACCCGCCGCCCCTCGCCCGTCACCTCGTAACTCACCCCCGACCGCCCCGCGCCCTTGCGCACCACCAGCGCCGCCCCAATCAACTTGCGCAGCGAATACTGGATGTTCGGCACATCATCGCGGTTGGTCATCCGCGCCAGATCCTTGATGCTTTTCGGGCGGTCATGCATCCGAATGATGTGCAAAAGCGCGTTCTCTGGCCCCGAGGCCGGCATCTCGCACACCCCCGCCAGACATTCCGATTGCCAGCGCCCGAATCCCTCAAACGCCCGCATCAGCGCGAATTCCAACTCGGTGACCTCAACCTCAACTGCCGTGTCCGCCAAATGCCAGCGGTAATCCAGCGCCTGCGCATTCGGCGGGCCACCCGTATCATTTTGAGTTTGAACCTTTTTTCCCACCATCGCCTCACCCCTCACCTCCCCCGCATCCTCATCCGCCAAACCCATTGACGCAATGCGAATTTACGATAGACTTTCAATCATAAAATATAACCTAAAATCATCCTGCCCCATAATCATCCTGACAGGGAGTCCACAATGACCACCAACCCGATGCTCTCGGGCGATCGCTTTCGCTTGGGCACGTTTTCGACCAACTGTTCCTCCGGCATGACCCCCACCAAAATCGCCGAGCGTTGGGACAATTCCTGGGACAACAACCTCACCCTTGCCAAAATGCTGGATGACGCTGGCATCGACTTCATGCTGCCCATCGCCCGCTGGATCGGCTACGGCGGGGAGACGGACTTTCACGGCAACGTGCTGGAAACCATGACTTGGGCCGCTGGCCTGCTGGCCGCCACCAAAAACATCGCCGTTTTCGCCACCATCCACACCGCCGCCAACCACCCCGCCGTGGTCGCCAAGCAAATCGCCACCATCGACCAGATCGGCCATGGCCGCGCGGGCCTCAACATCGTCGCGGGCTGGAACAAACCCGAATACGAAGCCCTTGGCCTCACCCTGCCCGATGATCACGAAACCCGCTACGCCTATGCGCAGGAATGGTTCGATCTGGTGCGCAAACTCTGGTCTTCGAAAGAGCATTTCGACTGGAACGGCAAATATTTCAAAGCCAAGCAAATCAAGGGCGATCCCGCCCCGACCCGTGGCTCGGTGCCGATCATCAACGCCGCAGGCTCACCGCAAGGCCGCAACTTTGCCACCGACAACGCCGATTTCCTGTTCACCCCGGCGATTGATCTCTCGCGCTCGGTCGGTGAAATCGCTGATCTGAAGGCGCAAGCCAAGGCCAAAGGCCGCAAGATCGACGTGCTGACCTTCAGCCATGTGATCTGCCGCCCCTCGCGCGATGAAGCCGAAGCCTTCCTGCACCACACCGCCGTCGCCAATACCGACACCGCCGCCGTGGATAATCTGGTCAATCTGCAATTCGCCCACGCCCAAAGCTTCCCGCATGATCTGCTGGCCCAGATCAAACACCTGTTCGCCATGGGTCACGGCGGCTTCCCCCTCGTCGGCACCCCGGATGATGTGGCCGAAGGCATCCTGAAACTGCACGCCACCGGATTTGCCGGCACGACGCTTTCCTTTGTGGATTATGTCAAGGAATTCCCCTATTTCCGCGACAACGTGCTGCCAAAACTGCAAGAGGCGGGCATCCGCTGACGGCTTGGGCCGCTGATCCCTTGCGGCACCGCCCCAACGCGGTGCCGCCCAAACCGCGAGTGCTCAATGTCCGAACCCACGCCCAAGCACTTCCGCGACGCCATGCGCGCCTTTGTCGGCAACTGTAGCCTGATCACCACCGGGCAAGCCGAGGCCGCCACCGGTCTGATCGTCACCTCCGCCATTTCCCTTTCCGCCGAACCGCCGCTGCTGCTGGCCTGCGTCAACCGCAGCTCGTCAAGTTGGCCCGTGCTGAAAGAAACCGGCAGCTTCGGCTGGTCCGGCCTTGGGGCCGCCCATCAGGGCGTCGCCGAACGCTTCTCCGGCTTCAACGGCACCAAGGGCCTCGCGCGCTATGACGGTGCCGAATGGGAAACCGCCGTAACGGGCGTCCGCCTGCTGAAAGGTGCGCCCACCGCCTTCGATTGCAGCATCGAAGAAATGATCGACCGTGGCACCCATTCCATCCTGATCGGCCGCGTCCAAGCCATCCTCACCAACCCCGGCGCGGGCGCTTTGATCTACTGGAACGGCGGCTATCGCGCGCTTGCCGACTGATCCAAACGCCGCTCCGGACCACAATCAACGTCCGACCCGTTTCCTGCGCATTCTCGATCCCCTGCGCCACAACCGCAAGATACGGGTCGCTGCACGAAACCCTCACCACCTAAGTCCCCGTCATGCAAAACGGAAAGACATGACCATGGACCTCAACAACAAAACCATCCTGATCACCGGCGCAAGCAGCGGCATCGGTGCCGCCGCCGCCCTGCTATTCGCAGCGGAGGGCGCGCAACTGGTGCTCGGCGCACGCCGCCAACCCGAGTTGCAGCGGCTTGTCGACCAGATCACCGAAAGCGGCGGCAAAGCCATCTGCCTCGCAGGCGATGTCACGGATGAGACCTACGCCACAGCGCTGGTAGACCTCGCCGAAAGCCATTTCGGCGGCCTCGACGGCGCGTTCAACAACGCGGGAATCATCGGCGATATGGTTCCCCTGCCCGCCATGGCCACCGAGAACTGGCACAACGTCCTCGCCACCAACCTCAGCAGCGCCTTCTTCTGCGCCAAAGCCCAACTCCCCGCGCTCGCCAAACGCGGCGGCGGATCGCTGGTGTTCACCGGATCCTTCGTCGGCTTTAGCAACGGCGGATTGCCCGGCATGGCCGCCTATGCAGCGTCGAAAGCCGGGCTGATCGGCCTGGTGCAATCCTTGGCGGCTGATCATGCCGCCGAAGCCATCCGCATCAACGCCATCCTCCCCGGCGGCACCAAAACTGCTTTGGCAGGCGACGACCCTGGCACCCATGATTTTATCGCCAACCTGCACCCGATGAAGCGCATGGCCACCCCGACCGAGATCGCGCAAGTCGCCCTGTTCCTGCTGTCAGATCGCGCCAGCTTCGTGACAGGCGCAGCCCTTGCCGTAGACGGCGGTATGGCCGTGCGCTTGCTGTAATTTCCCGCGCAAAACCCCTGATCGTTGGCCGCAAACCCGGCCGACGATCGCTCAAAGCGATCCCCATCCAGCCAAGCCCTTCGCCCGAAATCGTTAATTTTCTGTTAAAAAAATCGCAACCATCTGAATATTCTATACTTTCAAACGGTCCCAACTCGGGACCACCCCCACCGCACCCTTCCAAACCCTCCCAAAACCCGCTACCCCTAGCCTCAACACGCCCCAATCAAGGCCACCCGATGACCGAAGAAACCCGCCCCCACCCATTCCGAGACTCCGTCCAAGACGTGGCCGCCACCAACCGCCTGCCCGACACCCCGCAAACCCGCTCCCCCGCCTACCGCCTCGCTTTCAACGACCCCGACTTCCTGACAAGGGAAGACCTCCGTCCCGTCCGCCTGCAGTTGGAACTGCTGAAACCCCAACTGATCCTAGACGAGATGGGCATCACATCCACCGTCGTCCTGTTCGGCGGCGCCCGCATCCCTGATCCCGCGCACAAATCCACCGCGAAAACCCCGATGCTGGCGGATCTCACCAAATACTATACCGAAGCCCGCACCTTCGCCCGGATGATCACGGAAAGAAGCCTGCAAACATACGGCCATGAAAACGTGATCTGCACCGGGGGCGGGCCGGGGGTGATGGAGGCGGGGAACCGGGGCGCCGATGATGCAGGCGGGCAGTCGATTGGCCTGAACATCGTGCTGCCGCACGAGCAGGCCCCGAACCAATATGTGACGCCGGAATTGTCCTTCAACTTCCACTATTTCGCGATCCGAAAGATGCATTTCCTGATGCGGGCGCGGGCGATTTGTGTGTTTCCGGGCGGCTTTGGTACGCTGGATGAGATGTTTGAAAGCCTGACCTTGATTCAAACCGGCCGGATGAAACCGATCCCGTTTCTGTTGTTTGGCCGCAGCTTTTGGGAGCGGTTGATTGACTGGAATATGCTGGCCGAGGCGGGGGTGATCTCGGCTGCGGATTTGGGGCTGTTTCAGTTTGTTGAGACGGCTGAGGAGGCGGTGGCAGCGATGGATGGCTGGGGCAAGGAATAGGGTGTGTCCACGCGTGGACATGATAGCCGTTCTATACTTTTCAATGGCTTAACATGGCCTTGTTAATGGGTTTTTAAGACTTATCCATCCCCGCCAAGCCGAGTGCCGCTTTTGCGACTTGATCGCCACACAGGGCAGCGCCTGACAGCCGGGTGGGCGCGGCAACCGTTGTTCTAGGCACTTTATGCCTTAGCCCATTCCCCAGATGTTCCAAGCGAGACTGCACAAAAGCGCCCGCCCGAGCGGGCGGTCGGGCGCTGCCCGGCGGCGCCAAAGCGCCTTGATTCCGGGCGGGGGCTTTGCTTGGAAGGTTTGGGAGCATAGCCTTGGGCAACTGATCAAAATGCGAAAAAGGCAGACATCCTCGTAGGCGTAATATGGGTTCGGACTGTAAAAAATGTGCCCTCCATGGGCGATTGCCCACCAGTTGAGAAACTACTTGCCCTCAACAAAGCTTTGCCGCACAAATACTGCTCTGCTTATGGTCTCGACACAATTAATTGCAGTGCAAAGGTATCATACAAGATGGATTTTGATTTTATTGAGAGCAAACAGATTGGTGGCGATTGGTCTCAGGAATTTATGGTTGTCAGAAGAAAAGTAATTTACCTTCGCGTTGTGGGTGATGGCAAAAACTACCGTGTGATGACTGCAACTGCCGGTGAGCAAGGCTATCGCATCTGCCGTGAAACAGAGCGTCTCTGGGATGCTGCTATCCAGCTTGCAAGATCTTACAATTGCAAGGAAGATATCGACAATGATAGCAAAGGGCGCCGATACATCATGCCATTCAAGGTGGTGCAGGATGAAGGTGAATCAGATAAAAATTTCACTGTAGAGTTCGAGGGGTATATTAGTGAATTCTTTAACATATACGACAATCGAACAGCTTAAGCCGTTTACTGAGCTCGTAGGATTCTGAGCGAAAAAACCGCAGCTTGACCCAAATGTTCTCAACGCCTGCCGAATTGGCTGTGTCCTAAAAACCAACTCGATACATCTCAAAGATGTTGGCGATTTTTGCGTTTTGCACCCCCTCAAACCGGAACAAACCCGCCCTTTGCCGGATCAAACTGCTGCAACTCACCCTCGCCGGTATCGGTCCACAACCCGTGCAGGGTCAGGCGGTCATCCTCGACGGCGGCTTTGATGAAGGGGAAGGTCATCAGGTTTTCCAGCGACACCAGCACCGCCTCACGCTCCAAAGCGGGTTGTTGCAACTCGGGGGGCAGGCCCGCAATGCGCTGATAGCCGGGGCGCAGGATGTCCATCCAGCGGCCGACGAAGCTGGTTTTCTCTAGCAGTTCAGGGGCATGGCCGGAGCACATATCAAGGCAGCCCTTGACGCCGCCACAGTTGGAATGGCCGAGCACCACGATATGAGCAACGCCAAGACTCATCACCGCATATTCGACGGTGGCCGAGGTACCGTGATACTCACCATCGGGGTTATGCGGGGGGACAAGACCCGCGATATTGCGGTGGATGAAGAATTCGCCTTCGTCCGCGCCGAAGATTGAGGTGACATGCACGCGGCTGTCACAGCAGGAAATCACCATAGCGCGCGGGTGTTGGCCGCTAGCGGCAAGCCTACGATACCAAGCCTTATTGTCTTGATATGTCGTGGCTTTCCAGCCCTGAAACCGTTGCACCAGATAGTTTGGCAGCGCGCGAATGTGGTTCATGGTGATCCTTCTCGGCTTGGCTCTTGCCCGTCATTATGCTGCAATCGCAGAAAATTCGAGGGATTTCTTTGGCGGGCAGCAACGATTTCTTCAGCACAACGGCGCAAGGTGGGCGTGGGTGTGTCGGAGGGTATGATGGAAAACGTGGTGGCTTTGCAGCCAAAGGAACGGGTGCGGCAGGATGCCGAACCGATTGCGACGATTTATCGGAATTTGGGCACCTCTGGCGCGGAGCAGGTGGTGGCACGGGCTTTGGGCGAATTGGCGCTGACCATGGCGGGCTTGGCGTCACAGGTGCGGGCGCATGAGATGGGCGATCTGACGCGGCAACTGCGGCGGTTGCAGCGGATGGCGGAGACTCTCGGGATGGTGTCTTTGGGGGTGGTGGCGGGGGATTTGCGCGCCTGTATGGAGCGCGCCGATACCACGGCGTTTGCTGCCGTTTGGGCGCGGCTGTTGCGGATCGCCGAGCGGTCCTTGGCCTCGGACAAGGCGCTGCTGGAGCAGTTGGATCAGACGCCGTTCTGAGGTTGGGCGCGGGTTTAGGCCGGGGCTTGCGGCGGCGGATGGAAGCGCTAGGGTTCGGGCAGGTTTGAGGCTATGGCCTCGGGCAGGTTATGAAGGATGCACCGATGGGTCCCGCTTTTGCTGATAATGCTGCTGCGTCGCGCCCGCTCTATGTGGTGGGGGCCGAGGGGCTGGCTGGGTTTCTGGCGGGGCAGGATGCGGCGGTGCGTGGGTGGCTGACGCATGCAGGGTTTGAGGCGGCCTTGGGCGATCTGCGGCTGGTCCCCGGTGCGCATGGCGTGGCTGCGGCGGTGATTGGGTTTGGCACTGCGAAGACCCACGCGCGGCAACGGTTTGCTTTGGCGAAGGCTGTAGGGTTGCCCGGCGGCGCTTGGCATCTGGTGGGCGATTTGACGCAAAGCCAGCGCGATGAGGCGGCTTT
Source organism: Cypionkella sp. PAMC25878 (assembly GCF_058135695.1). Classification (NCBI taxonomy): domain Bacteria; kingdom Pseudomonadati; phylum Pseudomonadota; class Alphaproteobacteria; order Rhodobacterales; family Paracoccaceae; genus Cypionkella; species Cypionkella sp. PAMC25878. The sequence goes on from NZ_CM176871.1 coordinate 164,288, forward strand.
GGGCTGGCTTCTGGCGCAGTATCGCTTTGATCGCTATCGCAAGGCGAAGGTGGTGGAACCTGCTCGGTTGGTGCTGCCCAAGGGTTGCGATGGTGCGCGTCTGCTGGCGATGGCGGCGGGCGAATATCTGACTCGCGATCTGATCAACACGCCGGCGCAGGATATGGGGCCGGATGAGTTGGAGGCGGCGTTTGTGGCGCTGGCGGGGCGGTTCGGCGCACGGGCCAAGGTGGTGAAGGGCGCGGCGCTGCTGGAGCAGAATTTCCCGATGATCCATGCGGTGGGGCGGGCCTCGCCGCGGGAGCCTCGGTTGTTGGAGATGCATTGGGGGTCTGCGGGGCCAAGCCTGACTTTGGTCGGCAAGGGCGTGTGCTTTGACACCGGGGGTCTGAATATCAAGACGGCGGGCATGCTGCTGATGAAGAAGGATATGGGCGGGGCGGCGACGGTGATGGGACTGGCGCAGATGATCATGCAGCTGGGATTGGCCGTAAGGTTGCGGGTGATCGTGGCGGCGGTGGAGAATGTGATCGCGGGCAATGCATTGAAGCCGAAGGATATTTTGACATCGCGCAAGGGGCTGACGGTTGAGGTCAATGACACCGATGCCGAGGGCCGTCTGGTGCTGGGCGATGCTTTGGCGCTGGCTGTGGAAACCCCGACCGATGTGCTGATCTCAATGGCGACGCTGACCGGGGCGGCGCGCACCGCGCTTGGCCCCGATCTGGCACCCTATTACACCGATGATGTGGGAATGGCGGAGGCCTTGGAACAGGGCGCTAAAGACACCTTCGACCCGGTCTGGCGACTGCCATTCCACACGCCCTATGAGCATATCATCGAGCCTGGCATCGCTGATCTCGATAACGCGCCAGGCTGGGGGTTTGCGGGGTCGGTCACGGCAGCGCTATTCCTGCGACGCTTTGCCGATCATCCGCGCTATATGCATTTCGACATCTACGGCCATACGCCTGCCGATGCGCCTGCGCGGCCCAAGGGCGGCGTCGGTCAGGGTGCGCGGGCCATTCTTGCGGGGCTGCCCGCCATGTTGGGATTGTAAGATGGATCGTCGTTTAACCCCCGCCACCGCGCGCGTTGCCCATATCTCGCTGAAGGGGCTGGTGGACGCGCCGCACTTCACCGAAGGCGAGAAACGCCGTATCGCGATGCCACTGGCGGATCTGCTGCGAAGCCCCGGTGGCGCGCGGGATCGTCAGGTGCTGCTGGGCGAAGCCTTCACGGTGATCGACCACCAAGATGGCTATGCCTTTGGCTTTGCTGCCAAAGACGGCTATTGTGGCTGGCTGGCCGAGCAGGCCTTGGGCGAAAGCCCGAAGCCCACGCATTGGATCGCCACCCCCGGCACGCATCTATACCCCGAACCCCGCGTGCAAGCGCCCGAGATTGCAGCGCTGAGCATGGGGGCGCAGGTTGCGGTGATCGCACAGGGCGCGAAGTTCACCGAAACCAGCCAAGGCTTCATCCCGACGCCGCATCTGCTGCCGCTCGGCCAGTACCACAAAGACCCGATCAGTGTCGCCGAAGGCTTCCTTGGGGTGCCGTACCTTTGGGGCGGCAACTCCCGTGCCGGGATTGATTGCTCGGGGCTGGCGCAAATCGCCCTGCTGGCTTGCGGCATCAAAGCGCCGGGAGATTCCGATCTGCAGCAAAGCCTTGGCCATGAAGTACCTAAAGACGCCCCCCTGCAACGCGGCGATCTGCTTTTCTGGAAGGGTCATGTCGCGCTGGTTGTCGACTCTACGCGATTGATCCACGCGAATGGCAATACGATGTCAGTGGCTTATGAGGGCATCGACGCCTGCATCGCGCGGGTTTTGGCGGCAGAAGGCGCTCCGGTCAGCCACAGACGCAGACTGTAAGACCAATCCCCCGCCGTCGCTTACTCCACCGGCCGGATCAGCTTTTGCTCCAACACCCGCAAAACCCCTGCCAGATCATGACCCCGGCGCAGGATGAAGCCGTCCATGCCGACTACCGCATACATGCCTTGCTTGGCGCGCAGCTTGGGGCGCTTCTCAATCCGATAGAGCGGAAACTCAGCCGTGCGGCGGAACACCGAGAACACCGCCGCCTCGCGCAGAAACGACAAGCCGTAGTCGCGCCATTCGCCCGCCGCGACCATCTGGCCATAGAGCCGCAGTATCGCGCCAAGCTCGTGGCGATCAAAAGTAACCTGATCCGGCAGGGGCTCTGGCGTAGGAAAAGGGGTCGGCGTTTGCACCGTCATGGTGAAAGTTTACCCGAGGCCCGCCTCAAATCAACCCCTGCAAATCAAGCTCCACTCAACCCTAGCGAGAAAAGACCCATACATCTTGGGAACTCGCGCCCCGATTTTGCCGCGGGAATGCCCGTAAATGGTCCCGCCCGCTGCGCAATGCCGCCGCGTTCGGGCGGCATAAAGAACGGGCTACAGTGCAACGAAACCGGTGGAGCAGGTCTTTGCCCCCGCCCAGCTTGCTTCACCGGCGCTGTCGCAATGAAGGCCTCTACCGCAAGGTGGGGGCCTTTTCCGCGTTCGGTTAAAGCAAGATGGGGTTACAGAAACCCGGACGCCAGCCGCAACTCGCCCACCGTCAGACCGCGACAGTTGGTCTGCGGCGCAGGCAGCCGCTTTTGCGCCATCGGATGGGCGGCATCGAGCACGCCAAGCTGCGCCAAGATCGCCACCAAAGCGGCTTCCGAGGCGCGGGAATTGCCGTCCTCGATCTTCAGCGCGATGCCCAGTTTCTTCTCGGGGATGATGGCGACAAACACCGCTTCCGCCCCGGTCTTGATCGCCACACGCCCGCCCATCGCCCGCATCAACTCGGTGCAAGCCCGGCCCTCACCTGCGACCAGCTCTGGATGCGCCGCCATAGACCGCGTCAAGCGATGCATCGCCCGATCCCGTGTCGATCCGGCCTCGGCGGCAGAGGCGAATTTCGCCATACCTCTGGCCAAGCCCGCGACGGACATCGCGAAATTCGGCGCCGAGCAGCCGTCGATGCCGTAGCCTGCGCTGGCCTCCCCGGTGACCTCCTCGGTCGCCGCCTTGATCGCCTTTTGCAGCGGGTGGTCGAGTTCGACATATTCCGGTCCGGCTTTCAGGTGCCGGGTGGTGGTGAGAAAGCCCGAATGTTTGCCGGAACAGTTGTTGTGCAACTGGCAGGGGGCTTCATGGCCGATGATCAAGCGATCCCGCTCCGCCCGGTCATAGGGTTCGTGCGCGCCGCAACGCAGGTCAGGCTCGCCCAGACCCAGATCGGCCAACCAGCGGCTGGCCATGTTGACATGCAAGGCCGATCCCTGATGGCTGGCGCAAGACAACGCGATATGGGCGTCGGTCAGACCCGCCGCCTCTGCCGCGCCAGATTCCAGCAAAGGCAGCGCTTGCAGCATCTTGCAAGACGAGCGTGGAAAGATCACCCGGCCCGGATCGCCCCAAGCCTGCACCACTTCACCCTTCTCATCGCAGATCACCGCATGGCCGCGATGGGTGCTTTCCAGCAGCCCACCGCGCCAAAGTTCGACCATTTCTGCCGCTGCCATGTCATCCCCCGTCACATATGCGCGATTTTCTGCCCGTATCGCCCCGGCAGGGCTTTCATGGACCTGTGTTTTTCGGTTATGCATGGCATATCGAGTGAATGTGCCCCGCGCTACCGAAAAACCGCGCCTGAAGCGGAGTTGGGCGGGCAGAGGCAAAGCGGCTTGGAGGCTGACTAAAAATGACAAGCTGGATGACGCGTGCGCTAGGCGTGGCGATGATTTCCATGACAGGGTTTGCGGTACTGACCCCTGCGGCAATGGCGCAGGAATCCACCAATCGCGTCGCCACCATGACGGATTGGAGTGTTTTTGCCGACAAGAACCCCACCGAATGTTGGGGCGTATCCAGTCCGAAGGAAACCGTGAACACCAAAGACGGCAAGCCCGTCTCGGTGCGGCGCGGCGATATTTTGCTGTTCGTCACCTTTCGCCCCGGTGTGAATGGTGAGACCTCGTTCTCGGGCGGCTATCCGTTTGCGCCGGGTTCAACGGTGAAACTGGATGTCGATGGCACCGCGTTTGATCTGTTCTCGGATGGCGAATGGGCTTGGCCGGGAACCTCTGAGGATGATGCGGCGATTTTGGCCGCGCTGAAAAAGGGCACCACGGCGGTGTTGACGGCACATTCCGGCAAAGGCACCCAGACCAAAGACAGCTTCAGTCTGCGTGGCTTTACGGCGGCGATGGACGAAGCTGCCAAGCAGTGCAAATAAGCGCCTGATCCGACCGACCGTCAGGTCAATCGATGTTTTCGCAACCGGGGCTGTCCAGCCCCGGTTGTTTGCATTTGGCGTCGTTGTTCGCATTTTCGTGAGTTTGCTTGAATTTGTTCTCTTTATGTTCTATATTACCTTAACAGAACCAGCCCGAGGTGACGTTATGGAAGACACCACTTTTGCCATTGCTGCGACCGAACGGCAGCTGTCTTACGCGCGGTCTTTGGCGCAGCGCAATGGCGTCAATCTGCCGTGGGAGGTGCAGTTGGATCGCCGCAGCCTCAGCGCCTGGATCGACGCGCAGGCCAAGATGCGGCCGCTGGAAACCGATGGCCGGCCGACCTCGAAACAGGTGGCCTTTGCCGAGAAAATCGCGCGTTACAAACGCCGCGCAGTGCCGGATGAATGTTTTCGGGATCGTCAGTTGTTGTCGCGTTGGATCGACAGCAATCGGTAAGCGGCTGCGGTTAGCGCAATCAGGTCGGAAACGGCATGGAAACCGTGCCATTTTCTCTCTCTGAGTGCGATTTTTCAGAATATGCATCCATTGCCCCGCACTTGCGCCAAAGATATGCAGGGAGCAACTCTTTTGCATGGAATCTGCCGCAATGACCCAAGCCCTGAAGCCCGCCCGCATCGCCTTTATCAAAGCCCGTTGGCATGCCGAGATCGTCGACCAAGCCCACAAAGGCTTTGTCGCAGAGGCGGAAACCCTGCTGCCGGGTGCCAAGATTGATGCGTTTGAGGTGCCCGGCGCGTTTGAGATGCCCCTGGTTGCGAAAAAGCTGGCGCAGTCCGGGCGCTATGATGCGATTGTCGCGGCGGCCTTGGTGGTCGATGGTGGGATTTACCGGCATGATTTCGTCGCAGGTGCGGTGGTGACCGGGCTGATGAACGTGGGCCTTGAGACGGGCGTGCCGTGCTTTTCGGTTTCCCTCACCCCGCATAACTTCCAGCCAGTCGACAGTCTGATCGCCTATTACACAGCGCATTTCGTCAAGAAGGGCGCGGAGGCAGCTCATGCAGTGCAGCAGATTTTGGCATTGGATGCGCAGTTGGTGATGGTCAAAGCCTAAGGCTTCGGGCGGGGCGGCGGAGGATTTGCATTGCGTGGTTTCGTTTTGCCAGCGAATCCCCTATATCGGTCGCTTCAAAGCCCAAGGACTCTGCCATGACGACCGCCCCGATCACCCAAGATGTGCTGACGATTCCGCGCAAAACACCCGAGGGCGGCAAGCCCAATCTGGTGGGCATGACCCGCGATCAGATGCGCGCGGCACTGATTGCGGCGGGCACGCCCGAGAAGACCGCGAAGATGCGGTTGGGGCAGGTTTGGCAGTGGATCTACTTTTGGGGCGTGCGCGACTTTGACCGCATGACCAATCTGGCGAAAGACTATCGCGCGCTTTTGGCCGAGAATTTTGTGGTCGAGGTGCCAGAGGTCGTCACCAAGCAGGTCTCCACCGATGGCACCCGCAAATATCTGGTGCGCATCGCCGGCGGGCATGAGGTCGAGGTGGTCTATATCCCCGAAACCGATCGCGGCACTTTGTGCATCTCCAGCCAAGTCGGCTGCACCCTGACCTGCACCTTCTGCCACACCGGCACGCAAAAGCTGGTGCGCAACCTGACGGCGGCGGAGATTGTAGGGCAAGTGATGCTGGCGCGGGATGATCTTGGCGAATGGCCCAATCCGGGGGATCGCAATGTTGAGACGCGGCTGATCAGCAATATCGTGCTTATGGGCATGGGCGAGCCGTTGTATAACTTTGAGAACGTCCGCGATGGCATGAAAGTGGTGATGGACGGCGAAGGCATCGCCTTGGGCCGTCGCCGCATCACGCTTTCCACCAGTGGCGTGGTGCCGGAAATCGCCCGCACCGCCAATGAGATCGGCTGTCTGCTGGCCGTGAGCTTCCACGCGACCACCGATGAGGTGCGCGACGTGCTGGTGCCGATCAACAAGAAATGGAACATCGCGACGCTGCTGGATGCGCTGCGCGACTATCCGAACCTGACCAATTCCGAGCGGATCACCTTTGAATATGTCATGCTCGACCATGTGAATGACAGCAAAGAAGACGCCTATCGTTTGATCGAACTGCTGCGCGGCATCCCGGCCAAGGTCAACCTGATCCCGTTCAACGAGTGGCCCGGCGCGCCCTATAAACGCTCGTCCGGCAACCGGATTCATGCCTTTGCCGATATTTTGCACAACGCTGGTTTCTCCACGCCGATCCGCACCCCGCGCGGCGAGGATATCATGGCGGCCTGTGGGCAGCTGAAATCGGCCACCGAAAAGCAGCGTAAATCGGCGCTGAAGGCCGCGCCGAAAGCAACGGCGGCTGAGTGAAATCGTCGCAGCCCGCCAAATTCCGCCGATTGTGTCAACACAATGGAACCTTGCCACAAGTTAACGCTTCACAGCAGGCCGCGCTGGCGTCATGATGCGACATCCGTTAACGAAACAGCAACGACGGTCTGGCATCATCGCCGGACCCAATCAACACAAGGCGCTTTTCAGGCGCTGCGGCCTTCCGGTGGCGAACCGGGCGAGCGTTGGGGCGCTTTTGATGACAGAGACTGATCTGGCCGAACAGGCCCCGGTGTCGCACCGCTCGGCTAAAGAGTGGGTGCTGGTTTTGGCGAAATATCGCGAGCCTTCCACCTTCCGTTCGGTGTTTGAGCTGGCGGCGACGCTGGTGCCGTTCGTGATGCTGTGGGGGCTGGCTTGGGTGTCACTCGAGATCAGCTATTGGCTCGCCTTCGCGATTGCCCTGCTGAACGGGGTATTTCTGGTGCGGATCTTCGTGATCCAGCATGACTGCGGCCATGCCTCATATTTCGCCAGCCGCACCGCGCAAGATTGGGTCGGGCGGTGTTTGGGCGTGCTGACGCTGACGCCCTATGATGTCTGGCGGCGCACCCATTCGATCCACCACTCGCATCACGGCAACCTTGATCAGCGCGGCATTGGCGATGTGCTGACCCTTACGGTGGAAGAATACCGCGCCCGCAGCCCGATGGGGCGGTTTTTGTACCGGATGTACCGCAACCCGTTGGTTTTGTTCGTGTTGGGGCCAAGCTATCTGTTCATCCTGCAAAACCGTTTGCCGTTTGGGCTGATGAACAAAGGCTGGCGTTATTGGACCTCGGCGATGGGCACTAATGCTGTGATCGCCATCGGCGTCGGGCTGATGATCTGGCTGGGCGGTTGGATGCCGTTGCTGCTGATCTATCTGCCGACCTCGGTGATTGCGGCGACGATTGGGGTCTGGCTGTTCTATGTGCAGCACCAGTTTGAAGAAACCCATTGGTCGAAAACCGAAGACTGGCAGCTGCATGAGGCCGCGTTGGAAGGCTCATCGCATTACGTTCTGCCACAGCCGTTGCGCTGGTTCACCGCCAATATCGGCATCCATCATGTGCATCACCTCTACAGCCGCATCCCGTTCTACCGCCTGCCTGAGGTGTTGCGCGACAATACCGATCTCGCCCAAGCCCAGCGTTTGACGATTTGGGAAAGTTTCCAGTCCGTGAAGTTGCATTTGTGGGATGAAAAACTACAAAAGCTTATGTCGTTCCGAGAGGCGAAACGACTGTACGGAAGGGCCTGAACCTATGGGTGAAGATATTCGACTGACGGCTTCGGATGGTTTTGTCTGTGACGCCTATGTGGCGCGCCCTGTGGGTGTGCCGAAGGGCGGCATCGTGGTGGTGCAAGAGATTTTCGGCGTCAACGCCCATATCCGCAGCTTGGCGGATCGCTATGCAGCCGAGGGCTATTTGGCCGTTGCGCCTGCACTGTTTGACCGCGCCGAGCCGGGTTTTCAATCGGGTTATCAGCCCGAGGATATGCCGCGCGCCTATGCGATGATCGGCAAGGTGGCCAGTGGACCCGCGCTGTTGGACATTGCCGCTGCGGTGGAATTTGCGGCTGACGCGGGCAAAGTGGGCGTGGTCGGCTTCTGCTGGGGCGGCACTTTAGCGTGGTCGGCGGCGGCAGAACTGCCGGGGCTATCAGCGGCGGTCGGCTATTATGGCGGCGGCGTGTTGGGGCTGACCGATCTGCAACCGAACTGCCCCACAATCCTGCACTTTGGCGCGAAAGACGGGCATATTCCGGTCGACAAGGTGCGCGAATTTGCAGCGTCCCGCTCCGATGTTCCGGTCTACATCTACGACGCCGACCACGGCTTTAACTGCGACGCCCGCGCCTCGTATGACGCGGAGTCCGCGAAGCTGGCGCAACAGCGGACCTCCGCGCATTTCGCGAAACATCTGGCATAACTTAAGTGGCGGGGCCGGGCTTGGCGGCCCGCCCCACGACCACCCCCGGCCTTTGCAGCGACAGCACCGCCAGTGCTGCGATCACGCACATCATCCCTGCCACTTGCAGCGCGGGCATATAGGTCAGCAGATCGTCACGGATCGCGCCTGCGCCGTAAGCCGCTGTCGCCGCGCCGATTTGATGACCCGCGAATATCCAACCAAATGCGAGGTTGGCTTTTTCGCGGCCAAAGCGCTCGGCGGTCAGTTTGACCGTGGGCGGCACGGTGGCGACCCAGTCCATGCCGTAGAACACAGCGAAAATTGAAATCGCATAGATGCCAAAGCCGCTGAGCGACAGGAACACCAAGGACAGCCCGCGCAGCGCGTAGAACCAGAACAACAGCCAGCGGTTGTCATAGCGGTCAGACAGCCAGCCCGAACTAATTGTGCCGACCAAGTCGAACACCCCGATCAGCGCCAGTAAGCCAGCGGCAGCGACGGGAAGGATGCCAAAATCGCCGCAGATCGAGACCCAATGGGTCTGGATCAACCCGTTGGTGGACAGGCCGCAGACAAAGAACGTGCCGAACAGCACCCAGAAGGTGGCGCTGCGTGACATCTCGGCCAGCACCCACAGCGGTGTGGTCAGCAGTGACAGAAGGCGACGGTCGGGCTTGGCGGGGCGGCTGATCTCGGTGTCGCCATAGGCAGGTAGGCCCAGATCAGACGGGTGATCGCGCAGCAGCAGGGCGACCATGCCAAAGGCCAGCGCCAGCACCCCCAGAATGACCGACATCGCCATCCGCCAGCCATAGGCCTCCGTTACCAGTGCGAACATCGGCAGGAACACCAACTGCCCGGTGGCATTGCTGGCGGTCATCATTCCCATCACCAATCCACGCCGCGTGCTGAACCAGCGCGTTGCCACCGTCGCCCCCAGCACCAACGCGGTCATCCCCGTGCCGGTGCCAATGATCACGCCCCAGAGCAGCACCAACTGCCACTGGCTGGTCATAAAAAACGAACCCGCGATCCCGGTGACAATCAGCCCCAAAGCCAAAGCCACGATACTGCGCAGCCCAAAGCTGTTCATCATCGCCGCCGCAAACGGCCCGAGCAGGCCAAACAGCATCATCCGCACCGCGAGGGCGGAAGAAATCTCGGCCTTGGTCCAGCCGAACTCGGTTTGCAGTGGGCCAATCAACACGCCCGCCGAGCCCATCGCCCCCGCTGTTGCCAGCATGGTTAGAAAGGTGACGCCAGCCACCACCCAAGCATAATGCACCCCCTTTGCCGCCAGCCGATCCGCCAAATTCTGCGCGAACATTTCATATCCTTCGTCGATCAAAGCTAGGTTGCGGGTATATGCCCTCTTAATGCGGGCATATACCCGTTGTCAACGGATGTTTGATTTGCTATCTGAAGTGGCACCGCCTTACATCTGACTGGAGCCTCCGATGACCACTGCCGCGCTCGCTTCGGTTTGCTACTGCGCCGCCCTGCGCAAAGCCACACGGCGGGTGACCGCGATCTATGACAGGGCACTGGACAAGCATGGCATCAGCTTGGCGCAATACTCGCTGCTGCGCACGATCCGGCGGCGCGGGCCGATTTCGCTGACCGAGTTGGCGGCGGTGATGGAACTCGACCGCTCAACCATTGGCCGCAATGTGCGGGTGGTGGAAAAGGCTGGCTGGGTGCGGCCTGCCGACAGCCTTGATCAGCGCGAAGCGGCGATCGCGTTGACCGAAAACGGCGCAGAGCTGCTGCTGCGGGCTTATGCAGACTGGGCCGCCACGCAAGACGCGATTGCCGCAAAGCTGGGCGCGGGCGGGGCCGAGGCGCTGCTGGAGGTGCTGGCAGGGCTGTAATCGGCGGCGCTGTGCCACAGCGAAACCTCAAGTTTCCTTGCAGGGTCAAAGATATCTTGACGCCCCGCGCAGGGCCGATAGATACCACGGCGACGAAGCTTGGCCCTTGGGGCCGGGTTTTTTTTGCGCATTCCCGACCAGCCCGGCGAGGACGATGAGTTTTGGTGACGGCAGATGAGTAGGCCTGCGTGTCCCCCGCACAAGTTTGCGGGCCTTTCTGCGCGGCCCATCGCAGAAAAGAAGGGAATTCCAGCTTTCGCCGCATTGCTGGAACCAAATCAAGCCGTTCGCCAGCGCTTTGCACCCCTACGCGCCCGCCCAAGCGCAATCTGGGCCAACATTCTTGGATATTTTGACCGTTTGGCACTGCCCCCGCTGGTACGCGCGGGCGAAAATTGCCACATAGCACCAGCCCATCTTGAAGGAAGCCGACAATGACCACCAGCACCCCCGCCGCAAAGGGCCTGAGCGCCAGCACGCTGACGCATTTGCAGCGGCTTGAGGCCGAAAGCATCCACATCATGCGCGAAGTGGTGGCCAATGCCGAAAACCCGGTGATGCTGTATTCGGTCGGCAAAGACTCGGCCACCATGCTGCATCTGGCGAAGAAGGCGTTCTACCCTGCCCCGCCGCCGTTTCCGTTGCTGCATGTTGATACGACGTGGAAATTCCGCGCGATGTACGATCTGCGCGAGCGCGCCGCCAAAGATGCCGGGATGGATTTGATCGTCTATCACAACCCCGAAGCGGTGGAAAAAGGCATCAACCCGTTCGATCATGGTTCCTTGCACACCGATATGTGGAAGACCGAAGGCCTAAAACAGGCACTGACCAAGTATAACTTCGACGTCGCCTTCGGCGGCGCGCGCCGGGATGAGGAAAAGTCGCGGGCGAAAGAACGCGTGTTCTCGTTCCGCTCGGCCAACCATCGCTGGGACCCGAAGAACCAGCGGCCCGAATTGTGGAAGCTCTATAACACCCGCAAATCCAAGGGCGAAAGCATCCGAGCTTTCCCGATTTCGAACTGGACCGAGCTGGATATCTGGCAATATATCCATCTTGAAGGCATCGAAATTGTGCCGCTGTATTTCAGCGAAAAGCGCCCGGTGGTGGAGCGTAACGGCCTGCTGATCATGGTCGATGATGAGCGGATGCCACTAGCCCCCGGTGAAGTGCCGGAACTGAAATCGGTGCGGTTCCGCACTTTGGGCTGCTACCCACTGACGGGTGCCGTGGAATCTGAGGCGAAAACGCTGCCGGAAGTCATTCAGGAAATGCTGCTGACCACCACATCCGAGCGTCAGGGGCGTGCGATTGACCACGATCAATCCGCCTCGATGGAGAAGAAAAAACAAGAGGGGTATTTCTAAATGACCGCTGCTATTGACCCCATCTACGTCACCGACACGCTGATCGCCGAGGACATCGACGCTTACCTGTTGAAGCATCAGCACAAAACCATGCTGCGGTTTATCACCTGCGGCTCGGTCGATGATGGCAAATCAACGCTGATTGGGCGGCTGCTGTACGACAGCAAGATGATCTTTGAAGACCAGCTTGCGACGCTGGAGCGCGACAGCAAAGCCTCTGGCACCCAAGGGCAGGACATCGACTTTGCCTTGCTGGTGGATGGCTTGGCTGCCGAGCGCGAGCAGGGCATCACCATCGACGTGGCCTACCGTTTCTTCGCCACCGACAAGCGCAAATTCATCGTCGCCGACACCCCCGGACATGAGCAATACACCCGCAACATGGTGACGGGGGCTTCGACCGCCGACCTTGCGGTGATCCTGATTGATGCGCGGCAAGGTGTTTTGACCCAGACGCGGCGGCATTCCTATCTGGTGAAACTGCTCGGCATCAAGAACGTCGTGCTGGCCGTCAACAAAATGGATCTGGTCGGCTATAGTCAGGAACGTTTCTACGAGATCGTCAAGGATTACAGCCACTTCGCCAAGCAGATCGGGATGGAGGCTTTCCTGCCGATCCCGATTTCCGGGTTGAAGGGCGAGAACATGATCACCAAATCCACGCAAATGCCGTGGTACACTGGCCCGACGCTGATGGAGCATCTGGAAACCGCCCCCGTCAATGATGCGCGGATGCTGGATGTGCCGTTCCGTATGCCGGTGCAATGGGTCAACCGCCCCAACCTCGATTTCCGCGGCTTCGCGGGCCAAATCGGCGCGGGCGTGGTCAAGCCCGGCGATGCGATCCGGGTGCTGCCTTCGGGTAAGACCACCACGGTCAAATCCATCGTCACCTATGATGGCGAATTGGATCAGGCGATTGCCGGCCAATCGGTGACGCTGACTTTCAACGATGAGGTCGACTGCTCGCGCGGTGATGTGATCGTCAAGGCGGATGAGCCGTGTGAAGTGGCGGATCAGTTTGAGGCCACACTCGTCTGGATGGACGAACACGAAATGCTGCCGGGGCGGCCGTATCTGCTGAAGATCGGCACCCAAACCGTGACCGCCACGGTGACAGAGCCGAAATATGAGGTCAATATCAATACGTTGGAGCATTTGGCATCCCGCACCTTGGGACTGAATGCGATTGGTGTCTGCAACCTGTCGATTGACCGCGCGATCCCGTTTGAGGCCTATGCTGTTAACCCCGACTTGGGCGGTTTCATCCTGATCGACCGGATGACCAATGCCACCGTCGCCGCCGGGATGATCCATTTCGCTTTGCGCCGCAGCCAGAACATCCATTGGCAAGCCGTGGATGTGGATCGTGACGCCCATGCCGCACTGAAGAATCAAAAGCCCGCTGTGGTCTGGTTCACCGGGCTTTCGGGGTCTGGCAAATCGACCATCGCCAATCTGGTCGAGAAAAAGCTGCACGCCATGGGCAAGCACACCTTCCTGCTCGATGGTGACAACGTCCGCCACGGGCTGAACCGCGATCTGGGCTTCACCGATGCCGACCGGGTGGAAAATATCCGCCGGGTCGGCGAAGTGGCCAAGCTGATGACCGATGCGGGTCTGATCGTGCTGACCGCCTTCATCTCGCCGTTCCGGTCCGAACGTCGCATGGTGCGCGATCTGATGGCGGGCGGCGAGTTCATCGAGGTCTATGTCGATACCCCCTTGGCCGTGGCCGAAAGCCGCGATGTGAAGGGGCTGTATAAGAAAGCCCGCTCGGGTCAGTTGAAGAACTTCACCGGCATCGACAGCCCTTATGAGGCCCCGGAAGCTGCCGAAATCGTGGTCAACACGACTGATCTGACCGCAGAAGAAGCCGCCAGCCGCATCGTGGATGCGATCCTCGCGCGCTGATCTCTGAAAACAAATTGCAGAGGCCGGGGTCACTCCCGGCCTTTTGCTTTGCCCTCAGGCCAGCATCCATCTGCGTGCGAGCAGCAGCAGGAAATAACTGCCGCCCAAGATCGCTGCCACCGATCCGGCAGGCAGTTGCGTCGGATACAGCACAATCCGCCCCCGCGAATAGGGCCACGATCAGTTGATCCTGCATCCGCCGCGCCCCCAGCAGCACCGCCAGATGCGGGCTGATGAGGCCGATAAAGCTGACCGGCCCCATGAAGGCCGTCACCGCCGCCGTCAGCCCCGCCGCCAGAACCATCAACCCCCGCCGTGCCGGGGCCAAAGCCAGCCCGCGCCCCATCGCAATGCCGTCGCCCGCGCCGAGCAAGGTCAACGGGCGCAGGGCCAGCGCGGCAAAGATCAGCCCCACCACCGCGCAGCCCGTCAGCCCCAACGCAGCCTCTGCATCAATCCGATAGGTCGATCCACTCATCCAGCCCATGATCGCAAAGGTCTCGGCGGTGCCGCCCGCCATCGACAGCGGCACCAGCGCATCGAGGCTCGCGCCCAGCGCAATGCCGATCAGTGCCAGCGCTGCCGGGGCATGAGAATGTCTGCGCCCGAACCACAACAAAAGCGGCAGCGCCGCCCCACAGCCTGCCAGTGCTACAGGCAGCCGTGCTGCAGGGATCGAACCACCCGTCAGCAACGCCACGCCCACTAAGACCGCCACCGCCCCCGCCCCCGCCGACATGCCCAAGAAATCCGGTCTGGCCAGCGGGTTACGGATCAGACGCTGCAAAATACACCCCGCCAAAGCCATGCTCACCCCGGCACTCGCCGAAGCCGAAACCCGCGGCCAGCGCAGCGACAGGATCAGCGGATCAATCGACAAAGCCCAGCCGCTTTGCATCCGCCCGACGCACAACGCGGCAACCACCAGCGCGGCAAACCCCAGCCCCAGCAAAACCGCCCGTGCCCCACTCACCCGCGCAGCCCCCGCTGGCAAAGCATGCACCGCGTGATCTTCCGCCCCCAGCTTGCGCCGCAGCAGCCAGATCAGCGCCACCGCCCCGGTAAAAGCCGCCGTCGCCACGTCGGCACGATGTTTGGCACCAAGCCCTGCAACGCCAAAGCCAACACATCCGCCGCAATCAGGCAGACCGCCCCCAAACTCGCCGAGACCCGCAACTCGGCCCCCGCCCGCCGCGCGCCCAGCAGACGCGCCATGTTCGGGGCGACCAGCCCAATGAAGCCGATCATCCCCACCGCTGTCACCGAAACCGCCGCCAGATGCAGCGCCGCAAGGGCAGCCGCCAAGGCCACCGGCCACAGCACCATGCCGCGCCCGCCTGCCGCCTGCGCGCCCAAACGCAGCAGGCTCAAGGGCCGCACCAGCAACACCGCAATCACCGCGCCGGGCACCAAACGCGGCAATAGCCACAGCGCAGGTCCCCAACTGGTCTGCGTCAGATCGCCCGCGCCCCAGAGGAACAGATGCTCGGTATAAGGGTTCGCCAGCAGCTTCCCGGTGGCTGCCATCGAGCCAAACAGCAGGTTCCGCCACCCCCGCCAACGGCGCTTGCATCCCCACCAGCGCGCGGATGAGGCCGTGCCCTATGGCAAGCTGATGGCGGTGACGAACCTATTGCGCGCGGCGGGCTATTTGCGTGTGGCTTTGGTCGGCATTGAAGGCGCAGCGTCAGACCCCAATCCTGCCGAACCATGACAACCCACCCCCGGCCCCTCTGTCGATTGGCTGACCGCGCGCGGCGGGCCTCACCCTGTGGCTTATGCCGCGAAATGGGCGGCGGCGGCGACTTCCGTAGCAGGCACAGTGGCGGCGCTGGTGCTGTGGCTTGACCGAGGCCTTGGCAGCGCAAACCCCCGCGACAATGCCGTGCTGATCGACATGGACCCGCTGCCCTAAGCCCCCCCGGCCATCGCCACGCTGGAACCCGCGCCGAAAGAGCCGATGTCCGCGCTGCCCGACACGCTGCACCCCGTGGCGCAGGATGAACCGCTGCCTGATCTTCCCGATGCCGTGACTACCGCCGAGCCGCAGCGCGCCGACCTGCCCCCCGATGCCGAAGCCCCGCCGGAACAGCTGAAGTCCCAACCTGTGCCGGAAAAGAGCTCGCCCGCCAGAAACCCAAAGTCGAAAAACCCTCCGCCAAAGCCCCGCAGCAACCCATGGCCGAGCAGAAGGCCGCCACGGCCAGCTCAAAAGGCCAAGTCAAATCCCTGACATCGCAATGGGGCGGGCAAATTCGCAAACGGGTTGAATACCGCAAGACCGATCCCCGCTCTGCCGCCGGGGCGGAGGGCAGCGTCAGCCTGCGCCTGACCGTCACGCGCGGCGGCGCGCTTGCGGGTCTGTCGGTGGCCCGGTCCTCCGGCAATGCCACGTTAGACGCCGCAGCGGTGCAAGCGGTTAGCCGCGCGGGCAGCTTCCCACCCGCCCCGAAAGGGCTGACCGACGCGCAATATTCCTTCACGCTGGCCGTCAGTTTCAAGAACTCGCCCCGCCGCAGCTTTCTCAGATTTTCAAATAAATCTGGTGCCAATGTCACAACCGGGCGGCCTACCGCGTCATATCCCGGTAAGATCAAAACAAAGGAAAGATCATGACAATCGTGGTTCTTGGCGGCACCGGGCTGATCGGCTTAAACACCGCAACAGGCTTCAAGGCGCTGCGCCCGCGCGCCCGATTTCGGCGGCATGTTGGATGACACATCAGCGATCACCGGCCCACATCGCCCCGACCACCTTTGACACTCACCGCGCGCGCTGCATTCAAGAACCTGATGTAATCTATATATCGAACCTGAATTGACCCCCCGCATGACCGACAATTTCAAACCCGCCCACCCCGGCGTCAAAGCGATGTTGGCGCTGGAAGCTGCGATCAAAGCCAGCGGTTTGAAGGCCAAGCTGCTGCATCTGGTGAAAATGCGTGCCTCGCAGATCAACCACTGCGCCTTCTGTCTGCATCTGCTGCCCGCTTGGCGCGAGGCCCCGCTCTATTCCGCCCGCGAACGTGCCGCTTTGGCTTGGACCGAGGCGCTGACCTACCTTGCCCAAACCGGGGCGCCGGATGAGGACTACGCTCTGATTGAAGCCAATTTTGACGAGGTCGAACGGTTGAACCTGACCCTCGCTATCGGCGCGATCAATGTGTGGAACAGTATTCAAGGCGGCTTTCTCGCCAGCCCGGCGCTTGGCGCGCACCCCGATACAGCCTGAGGCAACCAGCCTCTTTGAGACGCAGCGGCCCCGGCTGCTGGGATCGCGCACCGAGGCGGAAGACATCGTGCAAGACGCCTATCTGCGTTGGCACAAACTCGACCCGTCCCAGATCGACAGCCCCGCTGCTTACCTCGCCCGCATCGTCACCCGGTTGTGCCTTGATGCGATCAAATCCGCCCGCCACCGCCGCGAGGCTTGTGTCGGCAGTTGGTTGCCAGAGCCACTGACCGAACCCGAAGACGATGCTCTGCGCGCCAACAATCTGACTCTGACCCTGATCCTGGCATTGGAACGGCTGTCTCCGTTGGAGCGCGCCGCTTTCCTTTTGTGCGATGTGTTTGAAACTCCCATCGCCGAGATCGCCCACACCCTCAACCGCGACCCCGAGGCGGTGCGGCAACTCGCCTCGCGCGCCCGCCGCCATGTGCAAACCGAGCACCTGCGTTACCGCGTTGACCGTGAAGAAGGCGAAAACATCACCCATGCTTTCTTCCAAGCCACCCGCAACGGAGATATCGCCGCGCTACAAACCCTTTTAGCGCAAGGCGTGACAATGCACCCGGATGGCGGCGGCAAAGTCTCGACGTTCACGAAAGTCATCATCGGGCTGGCCAAGCTGCTCCGGCTGTTTGCCAGCCTGACCCGCAAGTATGGCCCAAACGAGCAGATGATCCGCCTGATGTGGAACGACGGCTTGCCCGGCTATGTCAGCGTTTACAACGGTGTGCTGCAAACCACCACGTTTGAGATCGACAACGGCCAGATCACCGCGATTTACCGCATCCGCAACCCCGACAAACTGGCGCGCCTGCCGCTGTCGGACTGGTCCAGCGCGGATACGACACGTCCGCAATAAGGGCAGCTTTGCGCAAAGCCCGATTCATTTTGAAGCAATCGCGACGGAAACCTTTCCGCGCCGCGTAAAAGGTTTATCTTCGGCGCAACTCTGCGTCTGCTTGCGGCCCCCATCAGTCCCGCGCCCAATCAGTTTCACCCAGTATTGCTTCCAGAATAATCAAAAAACGGACCCCCTATGCCGCATCCCTTGCCCGCCCAAAGCCCGCGCATCGCTTTTCGGCAGTTTAGTCTCATCTCTTTGATCGCTCTGCTTTTGCTGACAACGCAGTCCACCGCGCAAACCCCACCGGGCGGTGCGCCACAGGGACCGACCAGTGTGGGCACCGTCACCGTGCAAACCGTAGACGTGCCCTATATCCGCACCCTGCCGGGCCGCGCCGTTGCCTTCGAAACCGGCGAGATCAGGGCCCGTGTCAGTGGCGTGGTCGAAGAAATCCTCTACGCCGCAGGCGACAAGCTGGACCCCGGCGACCCGATGTTCAAGATCGAGGATACCACCTATGTTGCGGCCTTCGCTTCGGCCAAAGCCGCCTTGGCGGGTGCGATGGTGCAACGCGACACAGCCCAAGCCACGGTGGATCGCTACATGACGCTGCAAGGCAGTGCGGTCAGCAAAGCCGATCTGCAAACCGCCCAAGCCAGTGCCGCCGCCGCTGTCGCAAGCTATGCCGCAGCGCAAGCCGCCGTCGATGTGGCGCAGCTTGATCTGGATCGCACCACCGTGCGCAGCCCGATTGCGGGCATCGCGGGCATCTCCAACGTCTCTATCGGCGCATTGGTCACGGCAAACCAAGCCGATGCTTTGGCCACCGTCACAAGGCTGGACCCGATCTACATTGATGTCAGCGATTCCAGTGCCGGAATGTTGCGCATCCGGGCGCAGATCGACGATGGCAGCCTGAAGCTGGGCACCAAGGTCGGCGTCGCGCTGGTGCTGGAAGATGGCACCACCTATGACGGCGAAGGCACCGTGGTCGTGCTGGGCAATGTGGTCTCCGCCACCACTGGCACCTTTGATCTGCGGGTGCAGTTCGACAATCCCAAACGGCTGATCTTGCCCGGCCAATTCCTGCGGGTGAAGCTGACCTTGGGCACCACCAGTGCCAAACTGGTGCCGCAACGCGCGACGGGCCGCACCTCGGATGGCACTTTGACGGTGTTTGTCGCCAAGGATGGTGTGGCGAAAAAGGTGGCGCTGACCAGTTCCGGCAGCCAAGACAATGCGTGGATCATCACTGGCGGCATTGAGGACGGCGATCTGGTGATCGTCGATGGCCTGACCAACCTGCGTGACGGCGCCGCGATCAAACCCGTGCCCGTCACGATTGATGCCGATGGCGTGGTGCATGATGCCGCCCCGGAAACCGCTGCCGACGCCAGCAAACCTGCCCCCGCCACCGGGAATAACTAAGACATGGCGCGTTTTTTCATCCACCGCCCGGTGTTCGCCTGGGTTCTGGCAATTGTTGTGATGCTGGCCGGGGCCTATTCGCTGCTGCAACTGCCGGTCTCGCAATACCCCGACATCGCCCCCACCACGATCCGGGTGTCCGCCAGCTATGCTGGGGCCACGGCAGAGGCGGTGCAAACCTCAGTCACCGAAACCATCGAAGACGGCCTGACCGGGCTGGAAGGGCTGCTGTATACCGTCGGATCGTCCTCGACCGGCCGCGCCACCCTGACGCTGACCTTTGATGACAGCGTCAATCCCGATGATGCGCAAACCAATGTGCAGGCCAAGGTCGATCAAATCACCCGGCGTCTGCCCGACGCGGTGCAGAATTCTGGCGTCAACGTCAGCCGCTCGTCGTCGTCAATCCTGCTGGTGGGCTCGCTGGTCTCAAAGGATGGCCGCTACAGCACGGTGCAACTGGGCGACATCATGTCCTCGACCGTCGAAGGCGCTGTTCTGCGCACCGATGGCGTGGGCTCGATCAACTCGTTCGGCTCGGGCTATGCGATGCGGATCTGGCTGGACCCGATGAAACTGGCCGAGTTTGCCATGACCCCCGCCGATGTGGTGAACGCCGTGCAGGCGCAGAACACCACGGTGTCCATCGGCTCGCTCGGCGCGCAACCCGTCACCCCCGGCCAGCAATTCACCGCCACCATCACCGCGCAAAGCCAGTTGTCCACGGTGGAACAGTTTGAGCAAATCCGCCTGACCACCACCGCCGCAGGCAACACCGTGCGCTTGGGCGATGTGGCCACGGTGGAGATCGGCAAAGCAACCTACGGCGGCGATTCGCGGTTTAACGGTGCCAATGCCTCGGGCTTTGGGGTGAACCTCGCCAGCGGGGCCAATGCGGTCGATACCGCCGCCGCCGTACGCGCCACCCTCAGCGGGCTGCAAGCCGCGCTGCCCGAAGGTGTTGAAATCGCTTATGCCTATGACACCTCGCCCTTCGTTGAGCTGTCGATTGAAAAGGTCGAACACACCCTGCTGGAAGCCATCGGCCTGGTGTTCCTCGTCATCCTCGTATTCCTTCAAAACTGGCGCGCCACGCTGATCCCGATCATCGCGGTGCCGATCGTGCTGCTGGGCACCTTCGCCATCCTCGGCGTGCTCGGCTATTCGATCAACACCCTGACCATGTTCGCCATGGTGCTCGCCATCGGCCTTCTGGTCGATGACGCCATCGTTGTGGTGGAAAACGTTGAACGCGTGATCGCCGAAGAAGGCCTGCCCCCGGTTGAAGCCACCGAGAAAAGCATGACCCAGATCACCGGGGCCTTAATCGGCATCGCGCTGGTGCTGTCAGCGGTGTTCCTACCGATGGCGTTCTCGTCCGGCTCTACCGGGGTGATTTACCGACAGTTTTCCGTCACCATCATCTCGGCGATGCTGCTCTCTGCCGCTGTGGCACTGATCCTGACGCCCGCGATGTGCGCCACCATCCTGAGGCCGCACAAACCGAATGAGGCGGGCTGGTTCAGCACCCCGGCGCGCTGGTTCAACACCGGCTTTGGCGCGGCCACGCGTGGCTATGCCAATCTGCTGGGCCGTATCCTGAAATGGCCGTTCGCCATGATCTTGGTGCTGGGCATCGTCAGCGGTGGGGTTGGCGTGATCTACAGCAAGATCAACGGCTCTTTCCTGCCATCGGAAGATCAGGGCGTTCTGATGACGCGAATCTCGCTGTCGCAAGGCTCTACCACCGCCGCGACGCTGGATGTGGTGCGACAGGTCGAGGAGTATCTGAACACCGAGGAAACCAAGGCGGTGGAATCCACCTTCGTCGCCATGGGCTTTGGCTTTAGCGGCACCGGGCAAAATCAGGCCATGGTGTTTGTGAAACTGCGCAGCTTTGACGAACGCAGCAGCGCCGATCTGTCGGCCTCTGCCGTCGCCGCCCGCGCCAATGCCAAGTTCAAATCCCTGCGCGCAGGCACCGTGCAGTTCAACCAGCCGCCTGCCATTCAGGGCCTTGGCAACTCGGCAGGTTTCTCGATGTATCTGGTCGATCAATCGGGGGCGGGCAATGATGCTCTGTTCGCCGCCGCCGCCGATCTGATCAAACAAGCCCAAGCCAGCGGCCGTGTCACCAACCTGCGCAGTGGGGCCTCCGAGGATGAAGCCGCACTGAAACTGGTGATTGACCAGGAAAAAGCCGCCGCTTTGGGCGTGTCTTTGACCGAAGTGAACGCGATGCTGTCCATCGTGTTCGCGGGCGATGAGGTCAACGACTTCCAACTCGGCACCGCTTTGCGCCCGGTGATCGTGCAAGGTGCCGCCGCCTCGCGGATGCAGCCCGAGGATGTGCTGGCATGGTTCGCGCGCAACAATGCAGGCGAGATGGTGCCGTTCTCGGCGTTCTCGAAAACCGAATGGGCGCCTGTCGCGCCCAGCCTTGCCCGGATTGACGCGCTGCCTGCGGTGCAGATCAACGGCTCGCAAGCTGACGGCACCTCGTCGGGTGAGGCGATGGACACGATGGAGGAACTGGTTTCCGCGATGCCGGGCGGCTATGGCGTGGCGTGGACGGATCTATCCTATCAAGAACGCCAATCCGGCAACCAAGCGCCCTATCTTTACGCTTTGTCGGCGCTGGTGGTGTTCCTGTGTCTGGCGGCTTTGTATGAAAGCTGGGCGATCCCGTTTTCAGTGATGCTGGCGGTACCGGTGGGCATCTTGGGCGCATTGCTAGCGGCGTGGCTGTTTGGCCAGTCGAACGATGTGTATTTCAAAGTGGGTTTGCTGACGACAATCGGTCTGGCCGCGAAAAACGCCATTCTAATTATCGAATTCGCCCGAGAATTGGAGACCCATGGCCGCACCCCGGTGCAAGCCGCGCTTGAGGCCGCGCGCACAAGGCTGAGGCCGATCCTGATGACCTCGCTGGCGTTTATCCTTGGTGTGCTGCCCCTCGCCATCGCCACCGGGGCGGGTGCCGGCGCGCAGAACGCCATCGGCATCGGTGTGCTGGGCGGGATGCTTTCCGCCACTGTGCTGGGCATCTTCATGGTGCCGTCGTTCTATGTCGTGGTGCGCAAGCTGACGATGCGGAAGGCAAAGTCTGTTTGACTGTGAACCGAAAGAAAACGCTCCAGTGGAGCGTTTTCCGGTTCGTTGCTCGTAAGGCCGCACGCCGTCGAGCAAGGGGTGTGGTACAGCAAGCCATCGCTTAGCAATCTGGCCGAGCCTGACTGACCTGGCGCGGTATCGCGCCTGCCAGGGACAGGCAGGCGCGGCCAGATTTGTCTGCGGCCAAATCTGGCAAGCACAACCGTTGCGCTTACTTCAACACGCCATTCGCCTTGGCGGTAAACGTGGCAATATAGTCCATCAGCCCCGGCGACAGCGCATCATAGGGCGGCAGGCCCAACTCGTTCAACCGCGCCCGGATAGCGTCCATCTTCGACGGATCAGTGCCGCCCTCGATCACCGAAGACACAAACGCCGCGAAGGTTGGGGCGGCAAAGCCCTCGGTCCCCGACAACTCGGTATGGATGAACGACAGCCCGGTAAACGGATGGTTCGGCCGCGTCACAGGCCCATGCATATGCACACCGCAGCCCTTGCAGGCATGGCGCTGGATCAGCGCGTTGCCATCCACCACCGCCAGCTTATCGGCGTTCTTGGTGACCTTGACGTTGTCAGACGTCACCACCGACACCATCGAGAACGTCGCCCCCGCAGGTTTCCAGCATTTGGTGCAGCCGCAGACATGGTTGTGCAGACAATCCGAGCCGATCTCGACCACCACCGGATCGCTCTTGCAATGGCAGGTCAAAGTGCCACCAGCAAACCCAGGCTTACCGGGCTTCACCCCACCATCAACCGATGGATGAATGGAAACAGATGCCATGAAATTTCTCCCTGAATCGACCCTCCTCCCGGGCCTCCGGGCAAAGCCTAGACTCAGTGGCAGAGTCGGACAAGCGGCGTTCCCGACGCTCAGACCGCCTCAGGTGTCGCTTTCCCGTCATAGCGATCCGCCAAATGGAACAGCAGCGGGTTCAGCAGAATAGAGCCCAGCGCCACCGCCACCACCAGATCGCGCGCGCCCACTGGCACGATCTCCAGCTTGACGCCCATACCGATCAGAATAAATGAAAACTCGCCCACCTGCGCCAAACTCGCCGCCAGCACCAGACCCGCACTGCGATCATAGCCAAACCGGCGCATCAGCCCATAGGCCGCCACCGATTTGATCCCCAACACAATCACCAGCGTGCCCGCCAGCGCCAAAGGCTGCGTCCAGATCACCGACGGGTTGAACAACATCCCCACCGACACGAAGAACAGCACCGCAAACGCATCGCGCAACGGCAGCGTGTCCTTCATCGCCTGATTGGACAGCGTGGACGACGCCATCACCATGCCGGCAAAGAACGCCCCCAGCGCGAAGCTCACGCCAAAGAACACCGCTGATCCGTAAGCCACGCCCAAGGCAATCGCCAGCACGGCCAGCCGGAACAACTCGCGCTGCCCGGTGTGCATCGAGTAATGCAGCACCATCGGGATCACCCGCGCGCCCACAATCAGCATCAGCCCGATAAAGCCCGCAACCTTCACCCCGGTCAGCAAAAGCGTCGCGCCCAGCGGCCCAAACCCCCAACTGGCCACCGCCGCCGCCTCACCCTCAACCGGAACCTCCACCCCGCCCATCAGTCCGGCCAAAGGCGGGATCAGCACCAGCACCACCACCATCACCAGATCTTCGACGATCAGCCAGCCCACCGCCAGCTTGCCCGTCTCATCCTTCAAAATCCCACGGCTTTGCAGCGCCCGCAGCAGCACCACAGTCGAGGCCACCGACAACGACAACCCAAAGATCACCCCCGCGCCAAGCCCCCAGCCCAAACCCCACGCCAAGCCCATCCCGGCCAAAGTCGCCACCGCGATCTGGCCCAAAGCCCCCGGAATAGCCGCCGCCTTCACCGCCAGCAAATCCTTCAGCGAAAAATGCAGACCCACCCCGAACATCAGCAAGATCACCCCGATCTCGGCCAGTTCATTGGCCAAATCCTGATTGGCGACAAACCCCGGCGTGAACGGCCCGATGATGACACCCGCCATCAGATAACCCGCAATCAACGGCAATCGAAACCGATGCGCCACAAGGCCCAGCACGAAGGCCATCGAAAGGCCTATGGCAATAATCGCGATCAGCGGCGTGTCATGCGTCATCCAGAACTCCTTGGGGATATGTTTTAAATTGGGGCCTGCCCGCCCCGTGATCAACCTATTAAATCGAGCGTTTTGGTCACAATTTTCACGCCAATATGTCACTATGTTACGATGCGGCGCGCAGCGGATAAAAAATGTCGTTGTTGACCCACGCCGCAAGCCTGCTACCCCTGTCGCCATGTTGCCCTTGCTTCCCAACCCCGCCGCCCGCCGCCTGTTCCTGCACCGCCATGCTTTGGCCGAGGCCCCCACGGGTGCAGCCACGGGCCAAGCCCTTGCCGATCTGATCCACCGCATCGGTTTCGTGCAGGTCGACAGCATCAACACCGTGGCGCGCGCCCACCACATGATCCTGTTCTCGCGCCGCCAAAGCTACAAACCCGCAGCCCTGAAATCCCTGCTGGAAACCGACCGCGCGCTGTTTGAGCATTGGACGCATGACGCCTCGATCCTGCCGGTGCATCTGCACAGCCACTGGCACCACCGCTTCGCCCGCGACACCGAACGCCTGCACAGCAACTGGAAATCGTGGTTCCGCGACGGCTACGAGGCGCAGTTCGACACCATCCTGCGCCGCATCCAGGATCATGGCCCCGTCACTACTTCAGACGTCGGCCAAGACGAGACACGCGGCAAAGGCGGTTGGTGGGATTGGCACCCATCCAAAACCGCGCTGGAATGGCTGTGGCGCACCGGGCAACTTGCCATCGCAGGCCGAAACGGCTTTCAGAAAATCTACGACCTGACCGAGCGTGTGATCCCCGCTCCGCATCGCACCGCGCCGCCCGATCTGGAGACGATGACCCACTGGGCCTGCACCTCAGCGCTCGACAACCTCGGCTTCGCCAACGCCACCGAACTCCGCGCCTACTGGCACGCGCTCAAACCCGATGAGGTCAAGGCTTGGACCAAGGCCGCCCTCGCAAGCGGCGAGATCATTGAGATCGAAATCGAAGGTGCCACGGGCCAGCACCAACGCAGCTACGCCCGCCCCGATGTACTCAACGCAGCCGAAAGCGCCCCCGAACCCACCAACCGCCTGCGCATCCTCTCGCCGTTCGACCCCGCCCTGCGCGACCGCAACCGCGCCGAATTCCTGTTCGGCTTTTACTACCGCATTGAGGTCTTCGTGCCAGAGCCCAAACGCCAATACGGCTATTACGTCTTCCCGGTGCTGGAAGGCAGCCGCCTGATTGGCCGGATAGATTGCAAAGCCTTCCGGGATGAACGCACCTTGCGCGTCAAAGCCTTCTGGCCCGAAGCCGGGTTGAAACTGGGCCAAAGCCGCATCGCCAAACTAGAGTCAGAACTCTTCCGCTGGGCCGCCTTCACCGATTGCGACCGGGTGGAGTTTCAAGACGGCTGGCAGCGCGAGACTTTGCGCTGATCGCAACGAAAAGGCATCGCCCGTAGGGTGCGTGATTCACGCACCGTTCCTCGGCCTCAAACATACACCACACGAAGGCATCCCCCTTGCCTGCCGCCACGCCCAACCACTATCCTGCACCCACACGACTCCCCATCCAGCCGGAGCCCGCCATGTCCCAAGCTGATAAAGCCCGCCGCTTCAAAGCCCTGCACATCCCCGGCAACCCTGTGGTGCTGTATAATATCTGGGACGCAGGCAGCGCCAAGACCGTCGCCAGCGCAGGTGCTGCAGCCCTCGCCACCGGAAGCTGGTCGGTTGCAGCCGCGCAAGGCTACGGCGACGGCCAAGCCATCCCGCTTGATTTCGCGCTGCACATCATCGCCCGCATCACCCAAAGCACCGAGCTGCCCGTCAGCGTCGACTTCGAGGGCGGCTATGCCACCGATCCCACCGAACTTGCCGCCAACATCACCCGCGTCATCGCCGCAGGGGCCATCGGCATCAATTTTGAGGATCAAATCGTCGGCGGCACGGGCCTGCACCCGATCACCGACCAAGTGCAGCGCCTCAAAGCCATCCGCCAAGCCGCCGATGCCGCAGGTGTGCCGCTGTTCATAAACGCCCGCACCGATCTGTTCCTGAAAACCCAAACCAACCAAGCCGCCCTTGTCGCCGAAACTCTAAGCCGCCAAACCGCCTATGCCGAGGCCGGGGCCGACGGCTTCTTTATTCCCGGCCTCGGCGATGAAGCCCTCATCACCCAAATCTGCCAAGCCTCCACCCTCCCCGTCAACGTGATGATGCTCGGCAATCTCACTTCCCTGCCCACCGCCGCGCGGGCAGGTGCCGCCCGCGCCAGCTTCGGCCCCGGCCCCTACCGCGTGGCGCAAGAAGACCTGAAGGCGCGGGCAGCAAAACTATTCTGAACCCTGCCCGATGACCGGCCCCGCCCAGCCCAGCCAGAACCACCAAGCGTTTGCTCTTTGCCAAATACTCCCGCCGGAGGCTCCACACTGCGCAACCAGCACCCCGCCGCAAGAAAGTCAGGCGCGGACCATCTGCGCAGCCCTGACCCGCCACCCCGACGCGCCAAAAATGAACAGGGGGTGAATGCCGAACATTAACCCCCTGTTTTTCCTCACTCAAAAATCGGCCCGCGCGGAGACCGCCGCGCTATTGCAACTCTTTCCCCTCGGGCCAGCTGATCACGTGATTCAGTTGCACCGCCTTTTTCTCGCCAGCGCCCAGTTCAAACTCCCAAGCCAAAATCCCGCGCTGCCCGTTCACATCCACCTCGGTCGGGGCCGGATCGGCGGTATAGCTGATCTCCAATTCCTCCTGCTCGGAATAGGGCACCTGATCCAGCAGCCGCACCGGCCAGCTTTCGCCAGTCAGGTTCTCTACCTCCAACACCGCCTTCTCCTCGACCTGCGTAGAGCTGGACAAAATCCCGCGATCCCCCTCGGCCCGCAGCGGCATCTCCCGCTTCAACCGAATCCCCTCAATTGCACCGAAACCCATCTCCGCCTCGGCCTGCGGCACCACAGCCTCCAACGTGGTGGACCCGACCAACATACCATCGCGATGCAGGAACGCCGTGCCGGGCAGCAGAGTTTCGGGGCTGTCATTGGTGAACTTGGCCAGCATATAGGCCTCGCTGTCTTGCCGTGGCACCGCCAAAGCCACCACCGTCGCGCTGAGCTGCAACTGATCCAGCTCCAGCCGCAAATTCTCCACCCCTGTCGCAACATCCACCGCCGTCGGGTAGTGATAAACCACCGTATCGCCGACGTAATACATCCGCGCCGCCTTGCTGGCGTACGATCCGACCACTTCGGGCTCCATCACAGGCTCCACTACTCCGCCCATTCCATCCTCAGATGTGTCCTCTTTGACCGGCTCCACCGCCCGCCGCAAATCCGGGTAAAGCTGATAGGGTTCCGACTTGCTCGAAGGCTGAGCCGTCGACAATGTCAGATCCACCCCCTGCCAATCCTCGCCCGAGGCTTGGCTGACCAGCACCCCGCGCGCGACATCCAGTTTGCCCGCCTTGCGGTCAAGAGTGATGTCATAGACCGGCGCCCAAGACGCTTCGCCCACAAACGTCGTCACCGTCAGATGCTGCGTCCCCGCTGTCGTAGTCTCAACCGTCACCGACAAAGCCGCGTAGTTCTGATCGCGCTGCAACGCGGCGTCTTGCGCGGCCACCGCATCCCCCAGAACCTTCTGCGCCTCCTCCAGCGCCTTCACCGCCACCGGCAGCTCGGCTTGCGCCGCCAGCGCCGTTTGCCGCGCCGCCAGCACTTCGGCCCCGATCATCACCGACAGCGCCTTGACGCCATCGACCGTCACAGCCGCGCCTTCCGGCTTCACCTTGCGCAAGAAATCTGCTTGCGCCTCGGCAGCCTCAACCTTGGCGTTGATCGCATCCACCCCGGCCTGGGCCGCCTGCACCCCTGCCTCGGCCGTCTCAACCGCCGCCTTCGCCGCCACCAGCTTATCATCAGCCGCATCCGCGCGCGGCGGCAAACGATCTGTGCGTAAGGCATAAGCGCCCAGCCCAATCCCATCGGCAGACACGCGCATCAGATCGGCTTGGGTTTCCGCAGGCAGATCGGCAATCAGCAATTCGCTGGCCCCGATGGGTGCGGTGAAATCCACCTGCCGTGTCACCTGTGCGCCTTCGGGATAAACCGTCACCGCTGTCACATGACTGGTGGCGAGGATCTGATCTGCCGAAGCGGGCCCGGCAAAACCTAGGCCCGCTAAAGTGCTGATCGACACGCTGGACAACAAAACAGCAAACACACCAAAATGACGCATGAATTCCTCCCGAATTTCCACAAGGTTACTGCGCGCAGACCCCCGCAAGCAACCCTCTGCCGCCCCTTGTCGGCCCATCGCTGCCCTGCCATGTTGGCCAAAATCAAAAGGCTTGCCATGACCGCAAAACCCGACGCCCTGACCGCCACCACCGCTTTGCCGAAAGTCACGCACGGGCGCGGCAGCTATCTGTGGGACGCCAGCGGCAAGCAATATATCGACGGCTCGGGCGGTCCCGCCGTCTATTGCCTTGGCCATGCCAATGCCGAGGTCAACGCCGCCATCACAGCACAACTCGGCCAGATCGCGCATGGCTACCGCTATAACTTCAGCACCGACGCGCTAGAGGAATTGACCGAGATCATCCGGGGCCATTGCGGTGGCACTCTGCGCGAGATGGTGTTTGTCACCGGCGGATCAGAGGCCGTTGAGAGCTGCCTGAAGATCGCGCTGCAATATCAAACCGCCATCGGCCAGAAATCCCGCCGCCGCTTCATCAGCCGCGAACGCTCGTGGCATGGCAACACTTTGGGCGCTTTGGGCGTCTCGGGCTTTGCCGAACGCACCGCCGCCTATGAAGGCGCGTTCATTCCCTCAATCAAACTCTCGCCCGCCAACGCCTACCGCCCCGTCGCCGGGGCCACGGCTGAGTCCGCAGGCGAGGCTTGCGCGGCCGAGTTGGAAGCCGCCATTCTTGCCAATGGCCCCGAAACCATCGCCGCCTTCATCTTTGAGCCCGTCGTCGGGGCCGCAGGCGGCTGCGTGCCCGCCCCTGACGGCTACGCCCAGCGCGTGCGCGAGATTTGCACCGAATACGGTGTCGTGTTGATCGCGGATGAGGTGATGTGTGGCGCAGGCCGTACCGGACCTTGGCGGGCATTGGCGCGTGACGGAGTAGAGCCTGACATCATGTCGATCGCCAAGGGTCTGGCAGGCGGCTACATGCCGCTCGGAGCTGCGATCTGCACCACACAAATCTGGGAGGCGATCCGCGCCAAAGACGGCGCTTTTGGCACCGGCCACACCTTCACCGGCCACACCGCCGCCTGCGCTGCCGGGGTTGCAGTGCAAAACATCATCGCGCGCGAAGGCTTGCTGGCAAAAGTCACCGCCAACGAGGCCCGCCTGAAAAGCTGGCTCACCGAGGCGCTGAATGGTGTTGATGCCATCGGGGATATTCGCGGTCGCGGTCATTTCATCTGTGCCGAGCTGGTCGCCGATCGTGCCAGCAAGCGCCCGTTCGAGGCCGACCGCAAACTGGCCCTAAAAATCCGTGCGGCTGCGATGAACAATGGCCTGATCTGCTATCCGGTCAGCGGCAATGTCGATGGCGTGAATGGCGATATCGTCATCCTCGCGCCGCCCTATAACTGCAGCGATGCCGAACTGACCGAGATCGTCGATAAAACCGCAAAATCCATCCGTCAGGTGCTGATTTCTGAAGATTTGGCATAATTTTGCCATCTCACGTAGGCTTGATGCAGCAAATTTACCGAATCGGGTAGCGTGCCAGCACTCAAGCAACGCGACCAAAGGGAGAAGCCAAAATGCCCCATATCCTTGCTTATGTTCTGATCGGCCTGTTCGGTCTGTTGTCGATGGCGCTGGATCCGGCGATGGCCGCAGGCAGCTCGGACGACAGCAGCGAGACCGACTCCGCCCCGACCTATGCCGAGGCCAAAGCCAAGATCGACGCCGAAGATTATGCCGCCGCCCTGCCGTTGCTGGATAAAATCACCAGCGAAGAACCCCAGAACGCCGACGCCTGGAACCTGCGCGGCTTTGCCAATCGCAAACTGGGCAATATGGATGTGGCGGCAGTGTCCTACACGGCGGCGCTGAAGATCAATCCCGGCCATCTTGGCGCGTTGGAGTATCAGGGCGAGATGTATCTCGAACTTGGCCAGACCGATGCCGCGATGGCGAATTTGAAGAAGTTGCAAGGCCTGTGTGGCGATTGTGAGGAAGCCACAGATCTGGCGGAATCCATCGGCATGAAGGGCTGATCACAGCCCGACACGCGGCTGAGGGGCCGCCGCCAGCCGCTAAAAACTGGGCGGGCTGATCGCCCATAGCACCACCGCCTCCTCGGGGCCGGGGTTGCGATAGCGGTGCGGCTCGCGTGAGGAATAGCTACAGGTATCGCCCGCGTGCAGCAGGAAATGCCGCGCGCCAATCCAGAATTCCAACTGGCCTTGCAGCACGAATCCCACCTCGTCCCCCTCATGCGTGTAAGACTGCTCGCTTTCGGTGCCCGCGGGCATCCGCGAATAGATCATTTCCACCTGCAAACTCAGCTTCGGCGTCAAGAGTTCATCGACGATGCCGCCCGCATAGCGCAGGCTCAACCGATTGCCGCGCCTAATCACATAGCCGCGCTCATCGTCGGGCACCGGAGCTTCCCCGGCGAAAAACCATTGCACCGTCACGCCCAAGCCTTTGGCAATATTCACCAAAGCTGGGATCGAGGGCGAGGCCAAATTGCGCTCCAGCTGGCTGATATAGCCAATCGACAGCCCCGCCGCCTCGGCCAGTTGCGCCAAAGTCAGGCCACGGCGCTTGCGCAATCCGCGCATCCGCTCGCCTAAGAAACCTGCGGGATCAGTCAGTTCGTCCATCCCGAAACCATGCCGCGCCTGCACAATAATCGCAACAAGTTTTGCCTATAGTAAAAATATCTTCCATTTTTTTACTGACCTGCTATCCAAGGCCAGCAACCCAAAGGCCGCCACATCCATGTTCCCGCACCTGTTCGCCCCGCTGACCCTGCGCCGCACCACCCTGAAAAACCGCATCATGTCGACCGGCCATGATACCACGATGCCGACCGATGGCACGGTCAACCCGGCGCTGATCGCCTACCACCGCGCCCGCGCTAAGGGCGGTGTAGGCCTGATCATCACCCAAGTCGCGGGCGTGCATGAAACCGCGCGCTATACCTCGCATTTGCTGATGGCGACCACCGACGCCTGCATCCCCGGCTATACCGACCTCGCGAAAGCCGTCCATGCCGAGGGCGCGGTGATCCTGTCGCAATTGTTCCATCCGGGGCGCGAGATCATGGAAAGCGCCGATGGCTTGCTGGCCGTCGCCTATGCGCCCTCGGCCGTGCCAAACGAGCGTTTCCATGTGATGCCGCGCCCGCTGAGCCTTGCAATGATTGACGAAATCATCGCAGGCTATGCCTCTGCCGCCAAACGCCTACACCACGCAGGCTTTGATGGCGTAGAGGTTGTCGCCTCGCACGGCTATCTTCCCGCGCAATTCCTCAACCCCCGCGTCAACCTGCGCGAGGATGCCTTCGGCGGCAGTGATGCCAAACGTCAGCACTTCCTGACCCGCGTTCTTGCCGCCATCCGCGCTGCGACGGATGAGGATTTCGTCATCGGCCTGCGCATTTCCGCGGGCGAGCGCGATGATGAGGGGCTGACCATGGCGGAGGCTTTGGCGGCCTGCATCGCCTTGGAAGACGCGCTCGATTTCGTCAACGTCACCACCGGCACGTCCGCTTCCGTCGGCGGTGCCGTGCATATCGCGGCCCCGATGGCCTTTGCGGCGGGATATTTCGCCGCTGATGCCAGCGTCTTCCGTAAGGCGCTGAAAATCCCGGTGTTTGTGGCGGGCCGCATCAACCAACCGCAGGAAGCCGAGGCGATTATTGCGAGCGGCAAGGCTGATGTTTGCGGCATGACTCGCGCGTTGATCTGCGACCCCAAAATGCCTGCGAAGGCCGAAGCGGGCGCTGTTGAAGACATCCGCGCCTGCATCGCCTGCAATCAGGCTTGCATCGGCCATTTCCATCGCGGCCTGCCGATTTCTTGCATCCAGCACCCCGAAACCGGGCGCGAATTGACTTATGGCAGCCTGCAACCCGCTGCCAACCGCAAGAAAATCATGGTCGTCGGCGGTGGTCCGGCGGGGATGAAAGCTGCGATCACCGCCGCCAAGCGCGGCCATGAGGTGACTTTATACGAGGCCGCAAACCAGCTTGGCGGGCAGGCTTTGCTGGCACAACTGCTGCCGAAACGCGCCGAGTTTGGCGGCATTATCACCAACCTTTCCCGCGAAATGGAACTGGCGCAGGTCAAGGTGCGGCGCGGCGTGATGGTGACGGCGGCTTTGGCGCAGGCCGAAGCCCCCGATGCGGTGATCCTCGCCACCGGGGCGCGCCCGCATGTGCCGGACCTCCCCACCGATGGCCAAATTCAGATCGTCACCGCGTGGCAGGTGCTGCGGCGTGAGGTGAAACTGGGCGCGCGCGTCGTGGTCGCCGATTGGCGATGCGACTGGATCGCACCCGGTATTGCCGAGATGGCAGCGCGAGATGGCGCGCAGGTAACCTTGGCGGTGAACGGCTTGCACCCCGGCGAAAGCCTGCCGCTGTATGTCCGCGACACGATGGCCGCCGATCTGTACCGTTTGCAAATCGACGTGCGCCCCTATGCGCGCTTGTTCGGCACCGCCGAAGATACTGTCTACCTGCAACACACCCCAAGCGGCGAGGCGATGGAGGTTTCCGGCGTGGATACCTTGGTTCTCAGCCTTGGCCATATCCCGGTTGATGGGCTGGCGTCAGAGTTGCAGGCTTTGGGAATTGCAGTCACGCAAATCGGCGATTGCCTTTCGCCTCGCACCGCCGAAGAAGCCGTTTATGACGGGTTGAAAGCGGGCGCGGCGGCTTGAAACCGTTCAGGTATCGTTAACCTTAACGGAAACCGTTCGGATTTTGGCAATAAAAACAATGGTCCCGAGTTGGGACCAACAAAAAGCCCCGCCAACCGGCAGGGCTTTTCAAATTCAAAAACGGCCAGATCAGCCCTTTTTCAGATACCGATTGCCCAGCACTTCCGCGATCTGAACCGCATTCAAAGCCGCCCCTTTGCGCAGGTTATCCGAGACGCACCACAGATTGATGCCGTTATCAATCGTGCTGTCCTGCCGAATGCGGCTGATATAGGTCGCGTAGTCGCCGACACATTCAATCGGGGTGATGTAGCCGCCATCTTCGCGCTTATCGATCACCATGATACCGGGAGATTCGCGCAGAATATCGCGGGCTTCATGCTCATCCAGGAAGTCTTCAAACTCGATGTTGATCGATTCCGAATGGCCGACAAACACCGGAACCCGCACGCAGGTCGCGGTGACTTTGATGTTTTTGTCGAGGATCTTCTTGGTCTCAGCGACCATCTTCCATTCTTCTTTGGTCGAGCCATCGTCGAGGAACACATCAATATGCGGGATCACGTTGAAGGCGATCTGCTTGGTGAATTTCGACGGGCGCACTTCCTGACCGGGGACGTAGAGGCCCTTGGTCTGATCCCAAAGCTCGTCAATGCCTTCTTTGCCAGCACCGGAAACCGACTGATAGGTCGAGACAACAACGCGCTTGATCCGCGCGCGGTCATGCAGCGGCTTCAACGCCACAACCATTTGTGCTGTCGAGCAGTTCGGATTTGCGATGATCATCTTGTTTTTATAGCCCGCAATCGCGTCGGCGTTCACTTCCGGCACGATCAGCGGCACGGCGGGGTCGTAGCGGTAGAGCGACGAGTTGTCGATCACGACGCAGCCCGCCGCCGCAGCTTTCGGAGCGTAGATTTTGGTCGCATCCGAGCCCACGGCGAACAAGGCAATGTCCCAGCCGGTGAAATCGAAAGTGTCGAGGTCCTTAGTCTTCAGGGTCTTGTCGCCAAAGCTGATTTCAGTGCCCAACGATTTACGCGATGCCAGAGCAGCAATCTCGTCAATCGGGAACTCGCGCTCGGCGAGGATGTTCAGCATTTCGCGGCCCACGTTACCCGTGGCACCCGCGACGACGACCTTATAGCCCATCGGGGTCTCCTAGAATTCTGTCAGTGACCATCAAAGACGTGCCCCCTTAGCGCATGGGGACGTGGGGGGAAAGGGTTTGTTGCGGGAAATCCGCAGTCGGTCAGTCGGTGCGATCTTGGGCACGCAGGTAGATCAGCAGACCAAAGGCGGTGAATCCGGCGTAGAACAGGAAAAGCCCGGCATAGGCGGCCTCGGGCGGGCTTTGCGGCAGGGCGGCTTGCAAACGGCCGGTGGCGATCTGCATCAGGCCCGTAGTGCCGATGCCGAACAAGTTGATCAGGGTAACGCCCCGCCCGACCAGATGCGGCGGCAGGAAGGCGCGGCCATGCGCCATCACCATCGGGAAGGATGATCCGAAGAAGCCAACGCCTGCCAATAGCGCTACGGGTAGGAAACCGGAGGCTGCGGGGAAGGCGTATAGCCCCAGCAGACAGGCCACGGCCAAAGCATTGCCGCCAAAGATCAGCCATTTCCGGCTGCCAAGCAGGCGATCCAGCGGGCCATAGGCGAAATTGCCCGCCACCATCGCCAGACCCATGATCAAGGTCACCACGCCAATCCGGGCGGCGTCGGCTTGGAACACGTCGGTCAGATAGGGTCCCGCCCAAAGTCCGCGCAACCCGGCGGCGGGGGCGTAGCACGTCGCCATCATGATCAAGATCGGCCATAATGCAGGCATCCGCAGCAGATCGAGCAGCGAGCCTTTGCTGGTGTGGATGACCCGCTCGGGGTCGCGCACCAGCAGCCAAACCGCAGCGGCGGTCAGCAAGGTCAGCCCGCTTAGGCCCAACATCGCGCCACGCCAGCCAATCGCCTCGACCGCCAGCGACAAGGGCAGCGAGGCCGCGATATTGCCGAGTGATCCGATCCCAATCACCACCCCTGCCAAGGTGCCAAATACCACGGGCGAAAAACTGCGGGCGAAGATGTAATAGGCCGCCATCAGCACCGGGGCGCAGCCCATGCCGATCAGCACCATCGCCACATTGATCGCCCCCGGCCCGGTTGCCATCGCAAACACCGCAGCCCCGATGCTGCCCACCGCCAGCAACCCGGCGGTGGTCAGCCGTGGCCCGACCTGGTCCAGCGCCATCCCCACGGGTATCTGCATCAGCGCGAAGGCCAAAAACCACAGCCCCGAAGCCGAAGCGAGGTTCTCTGCCGTGGCCCCGATATCCACCGCCAAGACGGGCGACAGCACCGCCAGAAAGGCGCGGTAGAATTGGCTGAGCACATAGGCCAGCACAAGGGCGGCAATTCCGGGGCGCATGAAAGCTCCTTAAGGCGTTGATCAGGCAGGCTGCGCCATCAGAGGTTTCTCGCGGATCGGCAGATGCACGATGGCCGAAAAAGCCCCAACGCCGACGCCGATCCACCAGACGGTGCTGTAGTCTCCGGTCAGGTCATACAGCTTGCCGCCCAGCCAGACGCCAAGGAAACTGCCGACTTGGTGCGAGAAGAACACCACACCATAGAGCGTGCCCATGTATCGCAGGCCATAGATATGGGCGACGAGGCCAGAGGTGAGCGGCACGGTTGCCAACCACAAGCTGCCCATCACCAAGGAGAATATCAGGACGCTCGCGGGGGTCATCGGCAGCATGATGAACAAAGCCGAGGCCACCGTGCGCGCGACATAAATGCCTGACAGCAGGTATTTCTTGGTATAGCGTTTGCCGAGCCAACCCGACATTATGCTGCCCGCGATGTTTGCCAGCCCGATCACTGAAATCGCAATCGCGCCTAAGATCGAAGTTGAGGTTATCCCGATATCCGCCAGCAAGCCCGAGGGGTCAATCGCGCCGCATTTCTCGGTGATGAAGGCAGGGAAATGGGCGGTGATAAAGCCCAACTGATAGCCGCAGGAAAAGAAGCCGACGAAAATCATGGTAAAGGACGGGTCTTTGAAGGCGCGTTTCAGCACGGTGCCAAGGGACTCGTCGAGTTCATGTTTGGTGGCGATGCTGGGCGAGCGCAGGAAGGGCAGCGCAAACAGAGTACACAGGATCACGGCGGCGAAGATCACGAACACGACTTGCCAATGATAATGTTGCAGTAGAATTTGCGCTGTGGGCGCGCCAAACACCTGTCCCGCTGAACCGGCGGCGGTGGCAATGCCCAAAGCCAGCGAGCGGTTTTCGGGTTTGGCAGCGCGCCCCACGATGGCAAGGATCACGCCAAAGCCGGTGCCTGCGATGCCGAAACCCACCAAGATTTCAAGTAGTTGCATCTGGCCGGGGGTGACGGCGTAGCTCGATAGCACAAGGCCCAAGGCGTATAGAATTGCCCCCGCGATGATGGCGCGGCGGTCGCCAAAGCGTTCGGCCAGCGCGCCAAAGATTGGCTGGCCGACGCCCCAAGCCAGGTTTTGGATGGCGATGGCCATGGAAAACTCGGCGCGGGGCCAGTTGAATTCGGCGGCGATCGGAATTTGGAACACCCCGAAACTGGCGCGGATGGCGAAGTTCAGCATCAACACCATACAGCCTGCAATCAGGATCGGCGTGAAAATGCTGGATTTAGGGGAGGTCTGGATCATCGTGCTGCTCCTGCTTGGTCGCCACGGTTAGCCGATGGCTTTGCAGGGTCAATGGCAGAATTGTGCGGACACAAACCCGGCCGGTCTGTGCAAGGCTTTCAAAGCGGTTTAGGCTTTGGGAAACAGCATTTATCGGAGGCAGGAATGGCGGAATGGTGGCGTGGCTCGGTGACCTATCAGGTCTATCCCCGGTCGTTTCAGGACGATAACGGTGATGGGATTGGCGATCTGAACGGCATCACGCGGCGGCTGGACCATATCGCTGATCTGGGCTGCGATGCGGTGTGGCTGTCACCGTTTTTCACCTCGCCGATGCTGGATATGGGTTATGATGTGGCCGATTACACGGATGTTGACCCGGTGTTTGGCACGCTGGCGGATTTCGATGCGCTGGTGGCACGGGCGCATGATTTGGGCCTGAAAGTGATTATTGATCAGGTGCTGAATCATTCGTCTGATAAGCATCCGTTCTTTGCGCAAAGCCGCAAGAACCGCGAGAATGACAAATCCGACTGGTATATCTGGGTCGATCCGCGCCCGGATGGCACGCCGCCCTGTAACTGGCTTTCGGTGTTTGGCGGGCCTGCGTTCACTTGGGACGCGCGGCGCAAGCAGTATTACATGCACTCATTTTTGCCGCAGCAGCCGGACTTCAATTACCGCAATCCGGCGGTGGTGGCGTATATGGAATCTGTGCTGCGGTTCTGGCTGGATCGCGGGGTGGATGGCTTCCGCTTTGATACGGTGAATTACTTTTACAAGGATGCGTTGTTCCGCAATGATGCCGCCGATTTCCGGGTGAAACCCAAGGCCGACGGCAATCCCTATGAGATGCAATATCATTTGTTTTCAAAGGGTCAGCCGGAGAATTTGACATGGATGGAACGTATTCGCCGGGTGATGGACGAATATGTGGATCGCGCCACGGTGGGCGAGATGGGCGAGGCGCATCACGCCATTCGGATGATGGGCGAATACACCGCGCCGGGGCGGCTGCATCAATGCTATTCGTTTGAGATGATGGGCTACGATTACTCGGCAGCGTTCTTTCGCGGCAAGATTGAGGAGTTTTTCACCGGCGCGCCGAACGGCTGGCCGATGTGGGCGTTTTCCAATCATGATGTGGTGCGGCAAGCCTCGCGTTGGGCCAAGCATGGGGTGTCGCAGGACGCTTTGGCGCGGCAGGCGGGGGCGTTGTTGCTATCCTTTCAGGGGTCGATTTGCCTGTGGGAAGGCGAGGAGATTGGGCAGACTGATACTGAACTGGTGTTCGAGGAATTGACCGATCCGCAGGGCATCAACTTTTGGCCGGAGCCTGTGGGGCGGGATAATACCCGCACGCCGATGGTCTGGGATGCCTCGCCGAACGGCGGGTTTAGCACGGGCAAGCCGTGGCTTCCGGTGAAAGCGCCGCAACTGGCGCGCAATGTGGCGTCTCAGATGGGCGTGGCGGGGTCGGTGCTGGAAACCTATCGCGCGATGCTGGCCTATCGGAAAGCGTCGGACGACTTGGTGGCCGGTGCGACGCAGTTCTTCCAGCTGCCCGAGCCGATTTTGGCCTTCACCCGTGGCGATGCGGTGCTCTGCGTCTTCAACCTGTCGCCCGAAGCGGTTTCGGTGGCTGTTGAAGGTGCGAGCGGGCTAGAGGGGCCATCGCAGGGTGCAGTTCTGGATGGAACGCGGTTAGCACTGGGGCCGAATGGCTTTGCGTTTTTAACTGTGGATGGGGCGGCATCGGTGCGGGTCTGAGCGGGCTTACTACATTAAGGTCGCCGGGGGTTTCACCCCCCGGATCCCCGTGGGATATTTGAGCACAGAGGATGATAGTTTTAGTCAAGTTGTCAGGAGTTTTGGGGGCCACGACCACAAGGGTATCGCCCCATTTATTTCATAATTTCTGCCAAGACACGCCAGCGGCGGGAATGCTCTTGCCATCCTATTCGATGTCTAAACCATTGTTATTGAACAAGAAGCGGTGGGCCTCGGCATCCCTGCGCCGCAGGCCTTCCGGCAGTGGGTTGGTCTCAATCCCAGCCTTATGGCACAGTGCCGTCAAGAAGTGCGCCGAGCCGGTATCGTCGAGCCGTCCGGCAAGATAGCAGATACCCCCAGCACAGTTCAGCCCGGGCCAACCGTCGGCAGTGGTTTCAATCACCTCATCCGCGGTCCCAATCTTCTCACGCCAGTGCAGGAACTGAGCGCTGTTGGCCAACCGAACCTTCAGCGCAGGCGGCAGACCTTCGACGTGGGCATTCAAGCCGGGTAGATTGGGCGGTGAGGGGACGGGGGTGGCGAATTCAAACGTCTAGGTGTCGCTGCGCGGGCTGATCAGCGAGATGCCTTTGTGCGCGGCGAGTGCCTTTAGGAAAGGCTGCGACAGGGTGGCGACACCGGGGGCGAGCACAAGTTTGTCGGTCGAAAGATCGGCGCAATCCGGCGGGATGATGTCGATGTTCAGGCCCAACCGGCACAGGGCGCGATTGGTCTCAAACGCAAGGCGGAAATAGCTGAAATCACGCCCCTGCGGCTGTGTCGCCACGCCTAAGCCGAAGCACAATCGGCCACCAGCGTAGCTTCGGCGCGGACGGTAGAAACATCGGGAAACAGTGTCAGTTCGAGGGTGGCCCGTGCCGCTTCGTTGTGCGCCGGGGCGGCCAGGGGATCGGGCCGCAGCAGGCCTGCATGCATCTGTTCTTGTGCATACGCCGCCTGACGCCAACGGAAATAGCAGATCGCTTCGGCACCATGCGCGAAGGGATACCGTGACGCGAGGTCGAGGTCGACTCCGGTTGCGAAGTGATCGGAATCCGTGACTTGGCCCATATAATTATGCATGATGGGTCCCGCAGAGTGGCGAGGAATGATTTCAGCTTGTTGTCGGCTTAAGGAGGCGACTTCGACAGAGGCGCAGCGGTAGAACACCATCAAATGCGCCGAGTTCGCCAGTGCAGTGACGGTCTTGGCCCTTTCGGTGCGGTAGGGCGATGGCTCAAATCATAGTGACGGGACGGTCCGAAGCCGCGTTGCCTGCCGTCCTTATCCATAGCCAGCATGTCAGGATGTTTGGTCTGCATCCAACGCGGTGGGATAGCGGTGGGGTGCCGAGCACGACTTGCAGGCCCGCATTACCCAAGGTTTCGATGGCACGGTCCAGCCCAGCCGCAATCATAGCTGCCGGGCGCAGGTTCCATCCGCGCCCAAGCAAATTCACCGATCCGGACCCAAGTCAGGCCCAGCTTCGCCATCCGCGCAGCATACTCGACCCATTGCAATTAGGGTTAAGGCTCGGGGTCGTCACAAACACCAAGGTACGTTTCATATTTATGACTTTTAATTCACTAAATTATGACCTGATGTTCATGTTGACCTTTGGTGGTGCCTTCGATCACGAAGGTCGCGCCGGAATTGGGGGCTATGCGCAGGGCTTCCGCATCCAAATTCTTGCGCGCCGAGGTGACGATCAGAGCGCTCAGCTGCGGGCCAGCGAAGGCTGGGCAGGTGGTCTGGGGGGCATCGATCGGAATGGATCGCAGGAATGTGCCGTCAGCATCATAGGCAGCGACGCGCGATGCGCCCCATTGTGCCAGCCACATCACACCCGCCGCGTCAATCACTGCGCCGTCAGGGTAGAGGCCCTCGGCTGTCAGGTCGAGAAACACCTCAGGCGCGGCATTTGGCCAGCCATCTGCATCCAGAGCGACCTTCATCACCTTGTGGGTAACGGTATCGGTAAAGTGGGCGAAGGCTCCGCTGGGCGGGAAACAGATGGCATTCGGAACGGTTATATCGCTGTAAAGTTTGCGCAATTCGCCGCGATAATAACGGTAAATCGCGCCCGCACCCGCCGCCTCATCCTTCGCCATTGTACCAATCCAGAAGCCGCCTTGTGGATCGGCGCGGCCATCGTTGGGGCGGTTTTTCGGCTTATCTTGTTCGAGCAAGCAGAGGGTTTCAACTTCCTCGGTTTCCAGATCAAACAGGAACAGATCGCGCTCTCCAGCGATCAGCAGAACATCGTCTGAGACCCAGCCTGCCGCCGAGACGATCTCAGGGAAGCGCCATTCGCGCGGGCCATCGCGGTCTTGCGACAGCAGTTTTTGGTTGTTGATATCGAACCAGAACATTTGTTCACGAATTGGATGCCAAAGTGGACCTTCGCCCAACTCACACAGCCGTGGATCGAAAATCATGCGCTGGCCTCATCATATGCTTTGACAATGGCGCGGGCTTTTGCGCTGACTTCAACAACCGACAGACCCGGCGTGTAGAGCGCCGTGCCAATGCCAAAACCGCTTGCCCCCGCTTTGATCCATTCGCCGAAGTTCGAGGCGCCCGCGCCACCCACGGCATAGACCTCGCAGGTTTTTGGCAATACGGCGCGAATTGCTTTCAAGCCCTCGGGGCCGATCAGATTGGCGGGAAAAATCTTTAGCCCATCCGCCCCCGCCGCCAAAGCCGCGAAACATTCGGTGGGCGTCATCACCCCCGGCCAACTCGCCATACCAGCGGCTTTGCTGGCGCGGATCACATCTGGATTGCAGTTGGGCGAGACGATCAGACGCCCCCCGGCAGCCGCGACGGCGGCCACATCCTCCACGCTCAGCACCGTACCCGCGCCGATTTCTGCTTGCGATTCGAAGGCCTTAACCATAGCCGCAATCGAGTCCAGCGGATTGGGCGAGTTCAGCGGCACCTCAATGCGGGTGATGCCTGCAGCGATCAGCGCCTCGGCCACGGGGACGGCCTCGGCAGGGGTGATACCACGCAGAATGGCGATCAGGGGGCGAGTCATGGCTTGGCTTTCTGCAAAACACCGCGCGCGGCGGCAAGGCCTGCGAGGGTGCAGGCGGTGGCGTCTAGAGATTCGGAAGCGGCCCCTTGCGCGGTCAGTGCAGAGGCATAGCGAGTAGATAGTGCTTCGGCCCCGATTAGGGCAATGCGCTGACCCAGCCAGTAGGGTTTGGCTGCGGCGAGTTCCAATCCGATCAGCAAACCCGATAATCGCGAGCGGGCAGCGGTGGGCGAAAGACCGTTCAACAGCCCTTCGGCGCGCAATGTGAATAGACGTGCGGAAATCTTCTCGGGTCGATCCATCGCTTCGGCCAGGCCTTGCGCAAAGGCATCTTCATCGCTGCCCTCACCGCCCATACCATGCCGCAACACCGACTGTTGCGACAGCAGCGCGAACATTTCTCCGGTCATGAAGGTCTGAAATGATACCACCTCACCCGCCGAGACATGCACCCATTTTGAATGAGTGCCGGGCAGGCAGAACACGCCGTCAAAACCCCGCAGCAGCGCCAAGGCTCCGGCGATTTGGGTTTCTTCGCCGCGCATCACATCGGCGGGCTTGGCCTGAGACAACCCCGGCGCAATCATCATCCGGAGGCGCGGATCAGTGGTTGGCACCGCCATCAACTCACCCGACGCCACCGGGGCGCAGGGGATGTGGCGATAGGGCGCTTCCATCCAACCTTGCCGCGCGCCGACCATGCCACAGGCGATCACCGGCGTCACCTCTGGGCTCAACCAAGGCGCGATCAGCCGCAGCAAGGCGGGTTCAAACTCGGCCCTAGCCAGTTTCCCCATGCCCTCGTCAGAACCT
Source organism: Cypionkella sp. PAMC25878 (assembly GCF_058135695.1). NCBI lineage: Bacteria > Pseudomonadati > Pseudomonadota > Alphaproteobacteria > Rhodobacterales > Paracoccaceae > Cypionkella > Cypionkella sp. PAMC25878. The sequence goes on from NZ_CM176871.1 coordinate 206,877, forward strand.
GCCGAGGCCAGCACACCCTCTGGTCCCATCGCCCAAGCCCGCAGGTTTGAGGTGCCCCAATCAACGGCGATCCAGTCGGGTGTCATTGTGGTTCCACTATTTGAAACAATGTCTTGCATAATGGGAATTATGCTATTTACCTTAGGCCCTGTCAATTCCTGCGAGGCACCGATGCGCGATAATCAGCAAGATGGCACCGTCGGCAAGGCGCTGGACGTGCTAGAGACGGTGGCCACCCTCGCGCCGGTGCGGTTCAGCGAACTGCTGGCACGCGGCGGTTATCCAAAGGCGACGCTGTACCGTCTGCTGCAAACCCTGACGCATCAGGGCATGCTGGCTTATGACGAGGATCGCGGCAGCTATAGTTTGGGTCTGCGGTTGGTCAGGTTGGCGCATGGGGCTTGGGCGCAAAGCTCGCTGGCCCCATTGGCGCGGCGGGCGTTGGATGATTTGGCGGCGCTGACGGGTGAGACGGTGCATCTGGCGCAGATGGATCAGGGTCAAGTGCTGTATGTTGACAAACGCAACGCTGCGCGGCCTGTCGAGATGTTTTCGCAGGCGGGCAAGGTGGGGCCAACCTATTGCACCGGGGTCGGCAAGGCGATGCTGGCGTTTATGGCCGATGCGACATTGGCCGAAGCCTTGGCGCAGCAGAGTTTTCACCGTTTCACCGCGCAAACGTTGGACAGCCCTGCGCTGTTGGCTGAACTGGCCGCAATCCGGGCGCGGGGCTATGCTTATGACAATGAGGAGCATGAGGCTGGCATCATTTGTGTGGCCGCCCCCATTCTGGCACGTTCGGGTCGGATGATCGGCGCGGTTTCAGTCACCTCGACCACGACACGCAGCAGTCTGCGGGCCTTGGAGGCGCATGTTGGGCGGCTAAAGCTGGCGGCGGCAGAGATTGCAGCCGAGGCGGAAAGCTGGCGGTTTCCCGAGCACGTTTAGCTGAAGTGCGATCCTGCGCTGTGGCCTCAGTCCGAGAAGTGTTTCTCGCCACGTGCTGCGGCCAGATCCAACTGACGCTGCCGCTCGCGGAAGCGGGTGCGATCCGTCTCGGAATACTCGGCTACGCAATTGTGGCAGCAAGCGCCGCGCTCATATTCAAGGCGCTGCTTGTCTTCGGCGCTGATCGGACGACGGCAGGCGTGGCAACTGTCATAATCGCCCGGAACTAGCCCGTGGCCAACTGAGACGCGGCCGTCAAACACATAACACTCGCCATCCCACATCGAGGCCTCGGCGGGTACGTCTTCGAGGTATTTCAGGATGCCACCCTTGAGGTGAAACACCTCATTCACCCCCTGCCCCAGCAGATAATTCGTTGATTTCTCGCAGCGAATCCCACCCGTGCAGAACATCGCAATCCGCTTGCCACGGTATTCGCCTTTGTGGTCTTCCCACCATTTCGGGAAATCGCGGAAGCTGCGAATGTCGGGGTCAACCGCGCCTTGGAAGGTGCCGATGCCGACCTCGTAATCATTGCGGGTATCAATCAGCGCCACATCGGGAGAGGCAATCAGCGCGTTCCAATCCTGAGGCGCCACATAAGACCCGACCCGTGTGATCGGATCAACATCAGGCTGGCCCATCGTCACAATCTCACGCTTCAGCTTCACCTTCATGCGGCCAAATGGCATCTCGGTGGTGTAGCTTTCCTTGTGTTCCAGCGCCGCACAGCCCGGCAGGTTGCGCAGATGCACGAGAACGGCAGCGATCCCGGAAGCAGGCCCAGCGATGGTCCCATTGATGCCTTCGTGGGCTAGCAGGAGTGACCCCTTCACCCCCTTTGCGATGCAAACATCCAACAGCGGCCCCTGCAAAGCGGCGGGGTCGGGGAAACGGGTGAAGTGATAGAGAGCGGCGACGGTCAGCATGGCCGCGATTTACGCCTTAGTGCGGCGCAGAGCAATATCTTTAGCTGGACGCCTTTGGGTTGACCGGGCGAAAGCTGCCGCTTACCCCTTGAGCAACCGGAACAGGAGACCCCGATGCGCCCCGCCGATGAAGCCCTGATCGTGATCGACATCCAGAACGATTTCTGCCCCGGCGGCGCTTTGGCCGTGGCGGGGGGCGATGCAATTATCCCGCAGGTCAACGCTTTGATGGCCGAGTTTGACTGCGTGGTGCTGACGCAGGATTGGCACCCGGCGGATCATTCCTCCTTCGCCGCCAACCATCCGGGGGCGGGGGCTTTTTCGCAAATCCAGATGCCCTATGGCCCGCAAGTTTTGTGGCCGGTGCATTGCGTACAAGGCTCTGCAGGGGCGGAATTTCATGCCGATTTGCAGGTAAACCCAGCGCAACTGATTGTACGCAAAGGTTTTCGTTCTGGCATCGACAGCTATTCGGCGTTTTTTGAGAATGATCACTGCACCCCGACCGGGTTGGAGGGCTACTTGCGCGCGCGTGGGATTAATGTGCTGACTCTGGTCGGGTTGGCCACGGATTTCTGCGTGGCCTATTCGGCATTGGATGCGGCAAAGCTTGGGTTTTCGGTGACCTTGCTGGAAACTGCCTGCCGCGCGATTGACCTGAACGGCACGCTGGCCGAAGCGAAGGCGAAATGTTTGGCGGCTGGCGTGCATTGGGTGGTCTGACGCTCATCTGACGTTAACTTTTGCAGGTTAGCCTTGCGCTGCGAGAGGCAAAAGGCCGCAGGGAATGAACGCAGCGATCAACAGTGAAATCGGCCTGTTTCTGGCGCGCAATAGCAGGGACGGGCTGTTTCTGCGCTATGCGCGGGGTCGTGCGCGCGGTTTTTTGATCCGTCAGACGATGACGCTGATCGGTTCTGTTAGCATGGCGGCACTGTCGTCGGTCTGGCTTGGGGTTTTGGCCGATTGCCTTGCTTTGATCGGTGAAGCGATTGATTGCACTGCGCTTTTCTGTATCTCACGTCGCTTTGGCGGGGCAACGGTGCCGAAGGCTGCCCGGATATGGGCGACAGTTTCCGGTACGGTGCAGGCACTGACCATTGCCGCTTGCGTGATGATCTGCTGGCGACTGATCCCGCTGCAAGGGGCGCGATTTTTCGCAGCGGCTTTCCTGATGTCAGCGGCGATCAATGCCGGACTGGTGCGACGACATTTTGCCCTCGGCGCATCTTCGCGCTTGGTGGTTTACGCTGCGACTTGTCTGGCGATGCTGCTGTCAGACATGCGCTTGGACACTGACCCACTGCGCGCAGAATCGTGGTTTTTGTTCATTTCCGTGCTGATAATGGCCTATACCGCCACCTTGTTCATCCGCGCAGTCGAGCGTGGCCAAACCGAGCGTTTGCGGTTTGAACAGGCGTTGTTGCAAGAAAGTGTGGCCCTAGACAGCGCGCGAATCGCCGCCGCCGAGGCCGCTCATAAGGCCGAGCGTCTTGCGCTTGTGGCCGAACATGCCACTGATTCTATTGTGTTTACCGCGCCAGATGGCCGCATCGAATGGGTGAATGAGGGCTTTACCCGTATCACGGGCTATAGCTTTGATGAGGCCGTCGGTCAGCAACCGGGCGATCTGCTGAACACCGAGGAGACCAGCCCTGCCGCCTTGAAATATCTATTAGAGGCGCGCGAAAATGTCAGGCCGGTGCGGCGTGACATTCAAAACCGTACCAAATCCGGGCGGGTGATTTGGGTCGAAGTCGCAATGTCTCCCGTGCTTGGTCACGACGGCAAGCCCAGCGTTTACATCGCGGTCGAACGGGATATCACCCAAGCCAAAGCCCATGCCGCAGAGCTTGCCCAGGCCCGCACCGCAGCCGAAGCGGCAGCGCAGGTCAAATCCCAATTCCTTGCCACGATGAGCCATGAGATTCGCACCCCGATGAATGGCGTGATTGGTGTCGCAGAACTGTTGGAGGAAACCCCACTTGACCCAGTACAGCGACAATATGTCAGCGCCATCGTCGATTCCAGCCAGGCGCTCCTGACCATCATCAACGACGTACTTGATCTGTCCAAGCTTCAGGCTGGGAAGTTTGATCTGTTGGTAGAGCCATTTTCCATCAATGAGGCGGTGGCGCGCACTTTGGATCTTCTGCGTCCGACCGCAATGAAAAAGGCGATTCTACTGCGAGCATATCTGCCATCAGCAGAACATTTGCATTTGGGAGATTCTGGAAGGCTGCGTCAGATTCTGCTGAATCTGCTGGGAAATGCCGTGAAGTTTACCGCGACGGGCAGCGTAACTGTATCGGTGCAGAATATTCCTGACGGCAAACTCGACCAAATCCGTATCGCGATCACAGACAGCGGCATTGGCATTGCAGCCGACCGCATCGGGCATGTGTTTGACAGCTTTGCCCAAGCCGACACCACGATCTCGCGGCAATTTGGCGGCTCGGGTCTTGGCTTGACGACCTCGCGTTTGCTGGCGCAGCAGATGGGTGGCGATATTGAGGTGACGTCTGAACCGGGCGTCGGGTCGGTCTTTACGCTGGTTCTGCGTTTGCCCCGCGCGGCGCAAAATCCTGTGGTGCGGTCCGTCCTCACTGTGGTGCCGCTGACAAATTTGCGCCTGCTGGTGGCCGAAGATAATCGCACCAACATGCTGGTGACGCGCAAGTTGTTGGAACGCTCTGTCGCGTCGATTGATGAGGCCGAAGCGGATTTGCCGCGCTGTCCGATTGTGGCGCTGACCGCCTATGCCTCGGCTGAGGAGGCCGCTTTGTGCCTTGCGGCGGGCATGGATGCGGTTTTGACCAAGCCTTTGATCCGCGCTGAACTTTACGCTTTGCTGAAACGCACTGCCGCCGCGCGGGATCGTTTTGACCTTCCCCCCGTTCATGCCTTAGACAGTAAGGCAAAGGGAGGGCCGTCATGGTCGACATCGCCGCACGCGTCTGGAACCACAAGTGGAAGATCGACCCGATCGTCCGCTCGCTGATTGACACAGACTTTTACAAGCTGTTGATGTGTCAATCTATTTTCAGGAACAAGCCGGATACTGTCGTTACCTTCAGCCTGATCAACCGCTCAAAGTCCGTGCGATTGGCTGAATTGGTTGACGAAGGCGAGTTGCGCGAGCAACTGGACCATGTCCGCTCGCTGAGCCTGACGCGGGGTGAAAGCACTTGGCTGCGCGGCAATACCTTTTACGGCAAGCGTCAGATGTTTCGCCCGGATTTCATGGAATGGTTCGAGGGCATGCGGCTGCCCGCCTACCATCTGGAAAAGCGCGATGGGCAGTATGAGCTGACCTTTGAGGGCAGCTGGCCCGAAGTGATGCTGTGGGAAATTCCGGCGCTTTCGGTGCTGATGGAGTTGCGCAGCCGCGCGGTGTTGGAAAAGCAGGGGCGGTTTGAATTGCAGGTGCTTTATGCCCGAGCGATGACCAAGCTGTGGGAGAAAATCACCCAGCTGCGCGAGATTGAGGGCCTGCGGATCGCGGATTTCGGCACGCGGCGCAGACATTCCTTTCTGTGGCAGGATTGGGCCGTGCAAGCCATGCAAGAGGGGTTGGAAGGCAAGTTCACCGGCACCTCAAACTGCCTGATCGCGATGCGGCGCGAGGTGGAGGCGATCGGCACCAACGCGCATGAATTGCCTATGGTCTATGCAGCGCTTGCCAATTCTGACGCGGAACTGGCACAGTCGCCCTATCAGGTTCTGGCCGATTGGCAGGAGGAACATGACGGCAATCTGCGGATCATCCTGCCAGACACCTTTGGCACCGAAGGCTTCCTGAAACGTGCGCCGGATTGGCTGGCGTCGTGGACAGGCATTCGGATTGACAGCGGTGATCCGGCAACCGGCGCAGAAATCGCCATTCAATGGTGGAAGGACCGAGGCGAAGATCCCAAGCAAAAGCTGGTAATTTTCTCGGATGGTCTTGATGTCGACAAGATCATGGAGCTGCAAAAACAGTTTCGCGGCCGGGTGAAGGTTTCGTTCGGCTGGGGGACGATGTTAACCAATGATTTCCGTGGGTTGGCACCGGACGACGGATTGGCGCCCTTTAGCGTGGTCTGCAAGGCGATCGCGGCGAATGGGCGAGCAACCGTGAAGCTTTCTGACAATCCCAACAAGGCGATGGGGCCAGAGGACGAGATTGCGCGCTATAAGCGGGTGTTTGGGGTTGGCGAGCAGGTCGCGCAGGCGGTGGTGGTTTAGGCCATCACGGTTTGCGCGCACATCACTGCGCGGGCTATATGGGATGTATGGATGGGATCATTGGGGGCCAAGCGCGGGGCCGCCCAACCGACCGAAGCACAGGTACGCGCCAGGGTAAAAACCTCAACCATCTTGGTGTTGACGCTGCGGGTCTGGCCATAGCCTGCCACCAGCGCATCGCGGATCAATGGGTAATCCGGTTCATAGAGGTTCTGGCTGAGTGCTGTGCCAAGATCGTAAAGCCGAAAGCCAAAGCCCGAGTCGTCAAAGTCGATCAGCGAAAGCGAACCGTTGTTCACAAGGACATTCTCGCGCAGCACGTCAGCATGGATCAGGCCAAAATCGCCCCCGTCTTTCTGGTGGCTGCTGATCTGATCCCGCAGAAAACCCCGCGCCGCCCACAGGATTTCGGCTTGGTTGGGGCTCGCGGCAGGATGGTCCCAGAACCGACCCCATAACGGAGCCTTGCCAACCAGCCCGTCAATATCCCAACGCGGGCGGGTGAAATCGGCGGGCAGGATCAAGCGATCCGTCGCGGCATGGACATTGGCAAGCAGTTCGCCCAAGGCAAAATGCCGCGTTAGGCGATCCTCCGGCGCGCAGGGCAAGGGTTTGGCGGCCTCGCCGAAGCCCTCACCCTGCATCCAGTTGATGATTGAGGCATTGCGACCGTTGGAAAGCTTCACCAGATAGTCGCCCGAACAACTGGGCAAAGCGGCTGGCACCGCAACGCCTTTTCGGGCCATAGCCGCGCACCACCACAGCTCAGACCGGATTGCGGCATCGTCTTGGTAGCCTTGGCGATGCAGGCGCAGTGCAGCGCGACCTGAGGACAACAGCACCTCGAACACTGCGTTTTCGCGATTGCCCAACAGCCGCGTTACGCTGCCATTCCAATGGCTTGCGGCCTCGACAGCCAAGGCTTCAATCGTCATTCTTCATCACCCGGCTTGCCGCGAAGCGCCTTAACCTCACCGCGCTGCACCTTCGCTGCAACCCTGCGCAACTGGCTGCCATAGCTGGGTTTGGTGGCAATGCGCCGTTTCGGGGCGACCAGAGCGGCCCGGATCAGATCGGCCAGCCGTTCGCGGGCGATTTCACGGTTGCGGGCTTGGCTGCGTGTATCTTCAACCTGAAGCACCAATGCGCCTTCCAAAGTCCAGCGCCGTCCGGCAAGTTTTTTCAACCGCGCCTTCACGCCAGCCGTCAGATTTGGGGATCGTTCCGCCTCAAAACGCAGTTCAACCGCTGTGGAGACTTTGTTGACGTTTTGTCCACCCGGACCCGAGGCGCGCACAAAGCTTTCGCTCAGCTCCCAGTCAGCAATCGAAATGGCGTCAGTGATCCACAACATTCGGTCAAACTAACGAGGTGTGTGGAAAAGAGAAAGGGCTGCCAGCCTGTACGTGGCAACCCTTTCCGAGATCTAAGGAGATGGGCCAGTTAGGTATCAAAAGCCCAATCAGTGGTTTGTTTCGCTAGAGGGCTGCCCCTAGAAAACACCCCCCATGACTGTCCCGACACCGCTCTCCAATATCACTCTAGACACTGGGTCACCTCCTTTCAAAATGTTGCCGATAAGGCAAGCCTGACATAGATTTTCGGTTTGTCAAAAGGTTTTACGCGGTCTTGTTCGCGTATTTTGCAATTGCGAGTCTGAAAGGCATCAGGGCGATTAAATCAACGGCAACTTTTACACAAAAGTCGGCCAAAGCCAGCGATTGCCACAGCGGCACCTCGGGGCCAAAGCCCAACAGCGGCACCAGACCGCTGGCCCAAGACACATCATTTGCGGGCTCTATCCAGATGAAATCGGCGGAGAATGCCAGACTGAAGAACAGCAACGTATCAACGGACGAGCCCAGAAACGAGCCGAGGAAGGGCGCGCGCCACCACTCGGCACGACGCAGTTTGTCAAACACGGTCACGTCCAGAAGTTGCCCTACCAAAAACGCCAAACCCGAGGCGATGGCGACGCGCAATGTAACCAGTGGGCCGAATTCGCCGACGATTTGCGTGCCGATCACCGAGCAGAGCAGACCCACGGCGAAGCCTGCATAAACCACTCGGCGGGCGGCTTTGGCGCCCTCAAAGCGGTTGACCAATTCGGATACCAGAAAGGCGAAGGGATAGGTGAAGGCGCCCCAGGTCAGCCATTGGCCGATCGGATATTGCACCAGAATGTTGGAGGCCACCACGATAATGGCCATGGCGATGACGCCAAGCAGTAGTTTGTTCATTTTATGATCCGTTTTTTACAAGGTCGCGGAGACTTGGTTCAGCAATAGGCTTGGCCCACTATGGGACGCGGTGGCCTAGCGCGGGTGCGGGGGCCTGTCAATCCGGCAGTTGGTATTCGACGATCTGGGTGCGCAGAAAGAAATTGAAATTATCGTCCGAAACCATTGTCGCTGTCAGATGCCTCGCCGCGTCGCGCCAGATTGAGACGCCTTCCAGATTGTCATAAAGCCCGACCGGGGTCTCTAGGAGGGTTTCACCTTTGTCGAAGCCTTTGGGACCTAGGCTAAAGCGGCGCAGGCGGCTTGAAAACCCGGCGAGGCCGCGAAAATTCCGCTCCAGCAGGTAGAACCTGCCGTCAGGGTCAAAATCTGCGCCAACCGGAAGATAACCGCCGTCGCGCGGGATTTGCAGGCGTTTGTCCCACTTGCCGCCTTTGAAAAGATAAACAAGAAATGGTTTATCCTCGGCACCCGAACGTTCAGGCAGGGTGTAAAGGGTGCCTGCGGCGTCAATCGCCAAGGCCTCAAGCGCTGAGTTCTTTTGCATGGCCTTGAAATCGCGGGGTGAGGGCAGGTCTTTCGGCGGGCCACCGAGTTTCGGATAGTGCAGCACACGGGCGGGCCCCTCAAACGAGACATAGACCGAGCCATCGGCGGCCCAAGCAATGCCTTCGCTGTCCGAAAGGCCAGGCTTCAACGGCTTGCCATCTGCGCCTTGCAAGGGCCGCACGGGCTTTGCTGAAATCGACGCGATCCGGCCAGCCTCATCGCGGGTGATCTGGCCAGTTGTGTAAGCCCCCCGGTCCGACAACACGATGATATTGCGGCCATTTTCGGAAACTTCAATACCAGAAAACCCGCCGAAACGCGGATCGTCCATCGTCCAATGGAATGCACCGAGAAAGCCGGGCGGCGGGGTCGGGCTGGCGCTGCCCTCAAGGCCCGCGATCAGCACCATCCCCGCCGCTACGGCGAGGAAAGCACGTCTGTGCATTGGCGGGGCAAATCGGCCATGGTGAACTCACGCGGGCCTTTCTTGTGCGGGGCGGGTTTGGTCGGTTTTTTCGACGGCTTGGGGTTCAGGTAGGCGTCCGACACCCACCACGCAAGGGTTTCATCGCAGCCATCACCCCCATTGGAAAGCTCTGACACCGTTGGAGATTGCGTCTCGCACCGCCGAGCGCCTTTCGGGCATTTCAGACGGACGTGGAAATGCGTGTCATGGCCCGCGATGGGTCGGATTTTTTGCAGCCATTTCTTGTCGGATTTCTTCGCGGTTTTGCACATCTCAATCTTCACGGCGGCGGCGACAAAAATCCGGTCTATCCGCGGATCAGACGCGGCCGCTTTCAGAAGTGCTGCATGGCGCGGAGTCCAGTTCGCAGTCACCGATTTCTGATCAGCCGAGCGCACTGGGATCGAGCTGATATTCTCGCGGTCTTTCCGGGAAAGATTCAGGGATTTCGGTGGCAGCATCCAGATATCAGCATCCAGGCCGATCTGATGGCTGGCATGGCCCGAGGTCATCGGCCCGCCACGCGGCTGGCCCATATCGCCGATATACAGCCCGCGCCAACCGATTTGGGTTGCGGTCTGCGACAGATCTTCCAGATATTGCACGAGCACAGGATGGCCAAAATTGCGATGCCGCGACAGCCGCATCGCCTGCCATGTTGGCCCGGTTTCAGGCAGTTCCATCAATCCGGCGGCACAACCGCGTGCGTAAGACCCAATCGGCATGGCGTCTTGTTGGCTGGGTTGATCCACCGCGCCAAACAGTTTGTTCGCCAGTTTTTCAGCACTCGCCGGAAGCGGGGCCAACAGGGCAGCACACAGAATAAGGTAACGGATCATGCCTGTTCGCCTTTCGGATTGACCCAGATCAGCAGAATTAGCCCGATGATAAATAGCGCGACAATCGGAGAAATCCCCAAACGCGCGTTTTGGGTCACGGCTGTCGCAATTGTGATCAGCAGCGGTGCGATGAAACTGGTGACTTTGCCGGATAGGGCGAACAATCCAAACGCCTCGGTGGCGCGATCTGGCGTGGTGTGGCGCAAAACCATTGTGCGGCTGGCGGCTTGCAGGGGGCCACCAGCCGCACCGATCAGGCCGCCGCAGATATAGAAGATGATGTCTGGCGTGCTGGAGGCCGGGTCCATCGCGATGCCCCAAAGGCTGTCCCGCTCCATCCCGACGATGACAAGGCAGACCACGATCAGCACGATGATCGCACCGACAATCACGGGTTTCGGTCCAAAGCGGCTGTCGAGTTTGCCGCCGAGCCAGCTTGCAATCATCGCGGTGACGCCGCCGAGGATGCCGAACACGCCGATCTTGCCGATATCCCAGCCAAGAACATTTGACGCATAAACCCCGCCAAAGGCATAAATCCCTGTCAAAGCATCGCTATAGGCAAGGGTTGATCCCAAATAGGCGGCCAAACTGCGCCGGAAGCGCAGGCTTTTCAGATTGTCCAGCAGGCTCGCCATCGCTGCGCCGATATGCAGCGAACCCGCACCGCCTTTCGGTTCTTTGACCCACAAGGCGAAGGGGATCATGAACAGCACAAACCAGACCGCGCTTAGGGGCCCAACGATGCGGGTTTCCTCGCGGGCTTCGGTGTCCAAACCAAACATGGTCGGATCAATGCCAGCGCGGGTGACTTCGGAATCGCCATTCAGCACGAAAAACGACAACATGATTGCCAGCGCAAGCAACCCGCCGAGATAGCCAAAGGCAAAACCGCTGCCCGAGATTTTGCCCATATTGTCGCCATCCGACAGCGTCGGCATCAGCGCGTTGGTGAAAATCGCGGTAAACTCCATGCCGATCAGGCCGATGCCGAACAGAATCGCCGCCCAGCGCAAGCCGCTCAGTTCCGCGCCGGGGGCGAGACCCCACAGGCTCCATGCGCCGAAAACATACAGCACAGAGAACGCCCAGACCCAGACCAACCTGCGCCCGGTGCCTTGGGCAACGGCGCCCAAAACCGGGGCCATCAGGGCGATGATCAGGGAGAATATTGCATACCAAAAGCCCCAATAGCTTTGCGCTGCTGCCTTGGCGGCTTCTTCCTCCATGCCCGTGCCCATGAAATAGCCGCGGGCAACTTCGGCAAAATATGGGCCGAAAATGAAGGTCAGCAACAAGGTGTTGTAGGGTTGACTGGCCCAGTCGTAAAACCACCAGCCCCAGATGCGCTGCCGTGCCGTTGCCATGCCCCTGCCCCTTTGTGCGGTTTTGGCCATTCAAGCCTGAAAAACCGCGCCCGTGCAAGCGCCTGCTTTAGCTGCGTTGTGGTGGCCAAGGCCTCATCGCATCGGCGGCGATCCAAGCGGTGATCCAATCCGGCATAACCGGGCTTTCGGTTGGATAGCCCAGCGCCGCGATCACCTCATATGGCTTCACCATCCCCGCCTTCGAGATGAACGCGTAGCGCAGCAGCATATGGCTTGTGCATTCATCGCCGCGCCAGAAACTCTGCTCAATATAGCCGAAACGATCGTCCCAGCCGACCACGCGGCTAACTTGCGTGATCTTCTGAAACACTGTCACCCGCTTGCGATAGCGCGTGGTGTTGCCTGCGACCGTGATGCCCCAGCCGTTGGCCTTGGCGACCTTTTCAAACCCCATCCGCACCGACATCGGAATCCGCCCCAGATCGAACAGGGTCAGGGTGCGACCATTGTTCAACTCGCGCCACGGGTCCAAATCCCACGGCCAGATGCGATGGCTGCTGATATGCGCGTCAAACAGGCCAAGGGGTGGCGCGTTGCGAAACTTCCAAAGCTCTTTGGCCATGCGAATATAGGGATACATCGGGCACCTCCGCCGCCTGAACTGCCTTTTGTCGCGGCAATCGTCAACCAAAACGCTGCGGAAAGCATTGCCCTTTTGGGGGTGGAGCGTTACCTCTGCCACAATCCCTTGTGGTTGGAGCCAATGATGACCTCTGTGTTGCAGATTTTGCTGATGGTGCTTGATATCGCCAAATGGATCATTCTGATCCACATCATCATGAGCTGGTTGATCAATTTTCAGGTGCTGAACCTGCGGCAGTCTTTAGTCGCGCAGATCTGGTATGGTCTGAACCGCCTGCTCGACCCGATTTACAGCCGGGTCAGGTCGATTTTGCCGAACACGCCAGGGCTGGATCTTGCGCCGCTGATCGTGTTGCTGGCGATTTATGCGCTGCGGATCGTGGTTTATAACAATATGTTCAGCTTTTCCTGATCTGATCGCATCAGCGCCCATGTCGCGCGAAGAAAGCCCATGCCCGCACCGCAAGACCTTCTGCATTCGATCTTCGGCTTCTCCGGCTTTCGCCCCGGTCAGGAAGAAATTGTCGATGCGGTGATGGCGGGGCGCAACACGCTGGCGATCATGCCAACGGGTGGCGGGAAGTCCTTGTGTTTTCAACTGCCTGCTTTGTGTCGCGATGGAGTCACTGTGGTGATCTCACCGCTGATTGCCCTGATGCGGGATCAGGTGCGGAGTTTGAAGGAAGCGGGGGTTGAGGCGGGGGCGCTGACCTCGGGCAATACCGAGGAGCAGACCGAGGAAGTCTTTGCGGCTTTGGATGCCGGGCGGCTGAAGCTTTTGTATATGGCGCCCGAGCGGTTGGCTTCTTCTGCCACTCTGCCGCTGCTGCGCCGAATCAACTGCACGATGATTGCGGTGGATGAGGCGCATTGCGTCAGCCAATGGGGCCATGATTTCCGCCCGGATTACCTGCGGATCGGCGAATTGCGTCGCGCCCTGAACGTGCCTTTGGCCGCGTTTACCGCCACAGCAGACGAAGAAACCCGCGCCGAAATTGTCACGCGGTTGTTTGATGGCAAAGCGCCGGAAAGCTTCCTGCGTGGCTTTGATCGCCCGAATATCCATCTTGCTTTCGCGGTGAAAGACAGCCCCCGCGACCAGATTTTGCGCTTTGCTGGGGCGCGGCGGGGGCAATCCGGCATCGTCTATTGTGCGACGCGGGCGAAAACCGAAACGCTGGCGCAGGCTTTGAAAGCCGAGGCGCATTCCGCCTGTTTCTATCACGGCGGCATGGATGCCGAGGATCGCCGCCGGGTTGAAATCCGCTTTCAACAGGAAGACGGGCTGATTGTGGTGGCGACGGTGGCCTTTGGCATGGGCATCGACAAGCCAGATATCCGCTGGGTTGCGCATGCCGATCTGCCGAAGTCTATCGAAGGCTATTATCAGGAAATCGGCCGGGCTGGGCGCGATAGTGCTCCGGCGGAAACCATGACGCTGTATGGCCCGGATGATATCCGCCTGCGCCGCACCCAGATTGACGAAGGTGCCGCCCCGCCCGACCGTAAGGCGGCTGACCACGGGCGGCTGAATGCGCTGCTCGGTCTGGCCGAGGCGATGGCCTGTCGGCGCCAGGTGTTGCTGGGCTATTTTGGCGAAGTCTCTGAGCCTTGCGGCAACTGCGATCTCTGCCAGCGCCCCGCACAACTGTTCGACGCCACCGATGCGGTACGCAAGGCACTGTCCGCGATGCTGCGCACGGGTGAGTGGTTTGGCGCAGGCCACCTGATTGATATTCTCACTGGAAACTCCACCCCAAAGGTACGCGAAAAGGGCCATGACCAACTGCCAACCTTTGCCGTGGGCCGTGACCTATCGAAACCGGCTTGGGGGGCGGTGTTCCGCCAGATGATGGGGCGCGATCTTGTGCGACCGGACCCGGATCGTTTCGGCGCGCTGCGCATGACCGACGCGGCCCGTCCGATCCTGCGCGGTGAAGCCTCGATCACGTTGCGCAAAGATACCATCGACAAAGCCCTGCCGCGCTTGGCGATTAAAACGCAGGTGTCTGAAGAAGACGCCAGCCTGCTTTCGGCGCTGAAAGCCAAGCGGCGGGCTTTGGCCGAGGCGGCGGGCGTGCCTGCCTATGTGATCTTCGCTGATAAGACTCTGATCGAGATGGCAGAAGTCCGACCTGCCACTCTGGATGCAATGATGGGCATCACTGGGGTGGGCGCGAAAAAACTGGAAAGCTATGGCTCGGCGTTTTTGCAGATCATCACTGGAGCGGCAGCTGTACCTATGCACCCGGCGCGGCGGGCTTTGGCTGGGCGGGATGCGAGTGCTGTGTATGATCGGCTGAACGAGGTGCAACTGGAACTCGCGCGTGGCGAGAATGGTATCGGCAAGCATCTGTCGTGCACCCAATCCACCCTGCGCCATATTGCCGAGCGGCGGCCTTCCACCTTGGCGGAATTGGCGGATATTCAGGGCATGGGCGATCAGAAAATCGACCGCTTCGGCACCGCTTTCCTTGATGTTTTGCGCGAGGCCTAATGCCCGCTATGTCTTGCCGCGAAGGAGCGCGCCCATGCTGACCGTGATTTCCCCCGCCAAACGCCTGAATGAAACGCCGCATCCGACCGATGTCGCCGCAACCAAGCCGGATTTCGCCGCCGATGCGCTGCGTTTGGCGAGGGTTGCGGGGGGCTTGAGCGTGGAGCAACTCTGCGCGCTGATGGATATTTCGCCTGCGTTGGGGCGGTTGAACCACGCGCGGTTCAAGGCATTTCGCGGCGATGCGCCCGGTCAACCCGCCGCGTTTACCTTTGATGGTGATACCTATGCGGGCCTTGAGGCACGGCGAATGGAGCCGGATAGCCTGCTCTGGGCGCAGGGGCATTTACGGATTTTGTCGGGGCTTTATGGACTGTTGCGACCATTGGATGCGATCCAACCGTATCGACTGGAGATGGGCAGCAAGTTGGCAAATCCGAAGGGCGCGGATCTTTACGCCTATTGGGGCAGCAAAATCGCCAAAGCTTTGAACACGTTGGCTGCCGAGCAGGGGGCGAAGGTACTGATCAACTGTGCCTCGGCGGAGTATTTCGGCGCCGTTGATCTGAAAGCATTGAAGCCGTCGGTGGTGACTCCGGTATTTCTGGAGGAGCGCAATGGTGAGGCAAAAGTCGTCAGCTTTTGGGCGAAGAAGGCGCGGGGCGCGATGGCGCGGTTCGTCAGCCAGCACCATCTGACCGACCCCGCCGATCTGCGCGGCTATGATCTGGGCGGCTACACCTATCACCCCGCCCAATCGGACGCGACACGGTTGGTTTTCTCGCGCCAAGTCGCTGCCCCTGCTTAGGCGGCCTGTTCTGCGGCGCTAATCGGGCGCACGAAGCTGGGGCAGAAATCTGTCAGCGTTTCGGCAATCGCGCCCTTGCGCAAGGGTTTGGTCATGTAGCGGTCGATGCCAGCGGCCAAAATTCCTTCGGCATCGCCATCCATCGCATGGGCAGTCAGGGCGACGATCGGCACATGGGTTTTGCCATCCTCTAGCGCGCGGATGGCGCGCGCAGCGTCGCGACCATCCATTTCGGGCATGGAAATATCCATGAAAATCAAATCCGGCTTGAAGCTTTGGAACAGGGCCACCGCCTCCACCCCGTTGTTGGCAAAGACCAGTTCGAGGTCGATCTCGCGGACCATTTTCTGAAACACCAGTTGGTTGGTGCGGTTGTCTTCGGCCGTCAACACGCGCATCTGCCGACGTTCGGCCTGTGGCACAGCTTCGACAACGGGCGGAGCGTCGGGTACGGGGGCCGCCAGCGATTGCAGCCGACGATACAGATCAGCCCGCAGGATCGGCTTTTGCAATGTCGCCGTCAGATGTTGCGCGCCCTCGCCCTCACGCGCATTGGCGGGGCTGGACGATAGCAGCAGGATAGGGGTTTCGATCCCCTTAGCACGGATGCGGGCGGCCAGCGTCAGACCATCCATCTCGGGCATCTCGTGGTCGGTGATGATGGCGTCAAAGCTGCCGCTTTCCAGCGCCAACAGGGCCTCAGCGCCCGAACGACACAAAGTCACGGCGATGCCACAGGGCACCAGTTGACGCTCGAGAATGGTGCGATTGATGAACTGATCATCGACAACCAGCACGCGGTTCACCGTGATCGGCAGACGCGGCTCCTCGGCGTCTTCGGCAATCGGCAGCGGGATACGGAAGCCAAAGCAAGCGCCCTTGCCCAGATCGCTGTCAACCCAGACCTCACCCTGCATCCGTTCAACCAGCCGTTTGGTGATCGCCAGACCCAGACCCGTGCCCTCAAACTTGCGGTTTGACTGGCTTTCCACTTGGTTAAATTCGCCGAAGATATGCGCGAGGTTTTCTGGCGCGATGCCGATGCCTGTGTCTTCAACAGTGACGTGCAAATCTTGTTCACCCATCTCGCCCTCTAGCCCGACAACGCGGATCAGCACATGGCCTTTGTCGGTGAATTTCACCGCATTGCCGATCAGATTGGTGAGAATCTGCCGCAATCGTCCCGGATCGCCGATGTAGCGGGTGGGCAAAAACATGTCGAAATCAATCATCAGATCGAGTCCCTTTTCCCGCGCACGCGGCTGCAACAGCATGGCGATCTCGTGGATTGTGCGCTCCATATCAAAGGGTTCGGGATGCAGCGTCAGCCGCTCTGCCTCGATTTTCGAGAAATCGAGGATATCGTTGATGATCACCAACAAAGCTTCGCCCGACGAGCGGATGGTTTCGGCGAACAGGCGCTGTTCTTCGGACAAGGTGGTGTCGCAGAGCAGTTCCGCCATGCCAACCACGCCATTCATCGGGGTACGAATTTCGTGGCTCATATTCGCCAGAAAGGCTGATTTGGCGCGGCTGGCAGCTTCAGCGGCCAACCGGGCGGCCTCCAGCGCCACCTGCTGCGCTTTCAGGTGGGTGATATCCACCCGCAGACCAACCCGCCCCCCATCCGGTGTGGCGTGATCCTGCGCTCTGATCCAGCGACCATCGGCAAGTTGTTGTTCGACCGGCGCTCCGGGGTGGCGGTGTTGCGCCAAGCGTTCGGGCAGCCACTCAGCTTCACGCCCCATGGCATCCAAATGCTGGCCATGATCCAGACCATAAAGCAGAATATCTTCAAACTTCGCGCCCGGCACGATGGCGGGGGCCGAAGCCGAATAGATGTCGCGGTAGCGTTGATTGCAGGTCAAAAGACGTTCCTCTCTGTCAAACAGCACAAAGCCATCGGGAATAGCCTCAATGGCGGCCCAGATTCGCATTTGTTCGGTGATATCCAGCGCAAGGCTGACCATGTCGCCGTCGCGGGCGCGCTGATCGACCATCCGCACCCAAGTGCCGGTCTTGAACTGTACCGTGATTGGCTCGATGGCTTCGGCTTCCCAACGGGCCAGCATATCGGCAACCCAGACGTCTGGGGTAAGCGCGCCCAGTTCCACCAGCCCCCCCTCTGCCACGATGCACAAAAGATCGGCATAGGGCAGGCCCGGCACGATTTCGGGGGCATTGAAGGCGGAAAGATAGGCCGCGTTGGCGGTGATCAGCTGCTGGTTGGAATCGAACACCGCAAAGCCGTCTTTGATGGTGTTGATGCTGTCCCACAGCCGCCGCTCTGCCATCACGGCCATCGTATGCGCGCGGTCAAGATCTTCGACAAAGCGGGATTGCTGACCCTTCAACTGTTCAGCCTCGGTCAGCGCTGATTTCACCACCTGACGTTGTTCGACAATCTGGTCGGATAAAGCCCGCGCGTGCAGGCCAAGCTTGGCATTGGCTGCAAACAGCTCGCGGCTTTTTTGCTCAAGCAACCGCTCTGCCGCCAACCGCGCGCGCCTTTCTTTTGCAAGCCGTTCTGCGAAATCCATGCCGCCCCGTCACATTCTGTGCATCCGCGCGGCAGGCCGCACATAAGTCTTGGGCAATTTGGCGCAACAAAATGAATCATGGATTAAGATGACAAGTTTTGTTGTGCGGATCAGATGTCTTGCCAACGCGGCGGCCCACATGCGACAGTCGATCCACTGATTTCAGGGAGGATTTTGGCGATGCACGTTAGGCTCGGTCGTGCCCTTATGGGCGCTTTTGTAAGTTTGTTCATTCTGTCGGCGATGCCTGCGGCGGCGCAGGATCTGATTCCCGTCAAGCGTTTGGTTCTCAGCGAAAACACTGACATGCCGGGTGGCGATATCGCGTCGATTTTCGACACCACGCTGGACGCTTGCCAGCGCGCCTGCCTAACCAATAAGCTCTGCAAGGCTTTCACCTTCAACACCCGCAACGGATCATGTTTCCCGAAATCCAAAGTGGGCGAAGCTGCGGCGTTTGACGGTGCCTATTCTGGAATTGTACTGGAAGCCGAGAAGGGTGCGGAAGATCGCGCCAAGGCCCGCCACACTGAGTTGAATTTCGTGCAGGATTGGGAGCTTGCGGGCATTACCGATCAAGCAGTGCAACTGGCCAACACCCACACCACCAACGGTTATTCCGCCGAAGATCATCTGGGTGCCGCCGCTGATGCAGAGGCGAATGGCGATTTCGCGCTGGCCAGCAATTACGCAGGAGCTGCGCTGAACCTGACCGATTCTGCTGATGGCTGGGCTGAATATGCTCGGCTGTTGCTGGCGGCAGGGCAAAAGGCCAATGATCGCAGCTATTTGGATCGGGCGTATTATGCCTCGGTCAATGCTTTTCTGCGCTCGGACAACAAGGCCCAGGAACACACGATTCTGTTGACGATGGGCGATGCGCTAGAGGCGACCGACCGGGGTCGCGACAAGGTGCAGGCGTTGCGGCTGGCGCAGGCGTTGCAACCGCGCGACGACACCGCTTTGGCGCTGGACGATGCGATTGGCAAATATGGCTTTCGGATTGTTGATAATGTGGTTGTCACCGACACCGCCCGCCCGCGCATCTGCGTGAATTTCTCGGAGGCTTTGGCGAAATCGGGCGTCGATTATGCCACTTATGTGCAACTTCCCAGCGCCGGCCTGACCGTGACCACTGACGGCTGGCAGCAGCTGTGTGTCGAAGGCGTCACCTTTGGCTCGCGCAACACCATCACCTTCCGCGAGGGCCTGCCGTCTGCCGATGGCCAAACCCTCGCAAAATCCATCGACGTTACTGCCTATGTGCGTGACCGCAATCCCGGCGTACGTTTTCCGGGCCGGGGCTATGTTTTGCCGCGCACTGGGACTGCTTTGATCCCGGTTGAGACGGTGAACACCGAAAAGCTGGAATTGTCGCTGTACCGTGTGACAGACCGTAACCTGTTGCGGTCTTTGCAGAATGGTTATTTCGGCACGCCGATGGCGGATTATCAGGAATATGATTTCTCGAGCCAGATCGGTTCGGAAATCTGGAAGGGTGTCGGTTCCGTCAAGCAGGATGTGAACGTTGATGTCACCACCCGCTTGCCTTTGGATGAGGCGCTGAAGGACCAACCTGCTGGCATCTATGCCCTGAAAGCGGCGGTGCCCGGCGTGGATCCCTATGTGGTGCCTGCGGGCTGGCAGTGGTTTGTGGTGTCGGATCTGGGCCTGACCACAATGTCAGGCGTTGATGGCCTGCATGTGTTTGTGCGCAGCCTTGGCACAGCTGCGGCGAAAGACGGTGTTTCGGTTGATCTGTTGTCCACCACCAACGAGGTTTTGGCGAGCACAAAGACCGACGCGCAGGGATATGCCAAGTTTGACGCCGCTTTGGCGCTGGGCACCGGTGGACAAGCTCCGGCGATGATCGTGGCGCACGATGGCGACAGCGATCTCGCATTTTTGTCGCTGACCGATCCGGAATTTGACCTTTCAGATCGCGGTGTGGCTGGGCGTGAGGCAGCACCTCCGGTGGATGTGTTCCTAACCACCGATCGCGGGGCTTACCGCGCGGGGGAGACGATTTATGCCACCGCTTTGGCCCGCGATGCCGAAACCGCTGCGATTGAAGGCCTGCCGCTGACGGCGATCTTGAAGCGCCCGGATGGCGTTGAATACTCCCGCGCGCAAGTCGCCGATGCGGGGGCTGGCGGCCATGTGTTTGCGCTGCCTCTGGGGGGGTCTGCCCCGCGCGGGCTGTGGACGCTGGAAGTTTACGCCGATCTGGAAGCGGCGGCTTTGACATCGCAAACCGTGTTGGTGGAAGATTTCCTGCCCGAACGGATCGACTTCAAACTGGCACTGGCGGATCAACCGATTCACTTGGGTGATGTGCCGCAGATGACGGTGGATGCGAAATATCTGTTCGGCGCGCCCGGTGCTGATCTGGCCATCGAGGGCGAGGTTCTGCTGCGCGCCGCGAAAGAGCTTGAGGCTTGGCCGGGCTATGTCTTTGGCCGCTACGACGCGCCTTTTGACGCACAGCTTTCGTCGTTCGGTGACATTCGCACCGATGCAGATGGCAAGGCCACGGTCGATCTAACCTTGCCCGAGGTTGAAGACCCCGGCCGCCCGCTGGAAATGCGCGCGACAGTGCGTGTGGCCGAAGGCTCGGGCCGCCCGGTGGAACGCAAGATCACCAAATTGCTGGCCCCGTCGTCTGATCTGATCGGTATCAAGCCGATGTTCAACGATGTGGTGCCGGAAGGTTCGGAAGCGGCGTTCAGCCTGATCGGTATTGACGCCGATGCCAAGCCTGCTGCGATGAAGGTAAAGTGGACGATCACCCGGATTGAGACAGATTACCAATGGTATCAGAGCAATAGCTCGTGGAACTGGGAGCCCGTCACCACCCGCAGCAAGGTGGCCGAAGGCACAGCTGATCTTGGCTCTGAGCCCACCAAAATTTCGGCCCCGGTGCAATGGGGCGAGTACGAGGTTCTGGTAGAGCGCACCGATGGCGCGCCTGCGGCCACCTCGACCAGCTTCTATGCGGGATGGTATGCGCCCGCTGATGCCACGGATTCGCCCGATACGCTGGAATTGTCGCTGGACAAGCCAAAGTATAAATCCGGCGATACCGCCAATCTGCGCATCGTGCCGCGCGCTGCTGGCACGGCATTGATCACGGTTCTGTCGAACCGTCTGGTGTCGATGCAGGCGGTTGAGGTGAAGGAAGGCGAGAATGTGATCCCGCTGAGTGTCACCGATGAATGGGGTGCTGGCGTTTACGTCACCGCATCCGTGCTGCGCCCGATGGACGTGGCCGCTGGTCGCAACCCGGCCCGCGCGTTGGGTCTGACCCATGCCACCATCGCCCCCGGTGCGCGTGCGCTCACAGCTTCGATCGAAACCGCCCCCGAGGCCGCCCCGCGTGGGCCATTGGATGTGGCGGTGAAGGTGGATGGCGTCGAGGCGGGCGATACCGCTTACGTCACCATTGCCGCCGTCGATCAGGGCATTCTGAACTTGACCGGCTTCCAGCCACCACACCCGCAAGACCACTACTTTGGCCAGCGCAAACTGGGAGTCGGTATCCGCGACATCTATGGCCGCCTGATTGACGGCATAAATGGCGCAGAAGGCTCGGTCCGCTCGGGTGGCGATGCGGGAGCGCAAGCGCGTCTGCAAGCACCGCCCCCGACAGAAGAACTGGTCGCCTATTTCGCAGGCCCGGTTCAGGTTGGCGCCGATGGCTATGCGCGCACCTCGTTCACCCTGCCTTCGTTCAACGGCACGGTGAAGGTAATGGTCGTGGCGTGGTCGAAGAAGGGTGTCGGCCAAGCCAGCGCCGATGTGCTGGTGCGCGATCCGGTTGTGGTGACGGCATCCTTGCCGCGCTTCATGCAGCCGGGGGACCAATCGCGTCTGCTGTTGGAAATCGTCCATGCGGCTGGGCCATCAGGCCGGATGTCGCTGGATGTATCTTCGGCGGGGTTGAAGCTGGGCGATGTGCCTTCGGGCTTTGATCTCGGTGACAAGGCCAAGGCCACCTTTGCCATTCCGGTGACGGCGGATGCCATCGGCAACCAAACGATTGAGATCGCTTTGACCACGCCAGACGGAAAGGTTTTGAAGAAAACCCTGACGGTTCCGGTGGAAATCAACGATCCTACCGTGGTGCGGGTCAGCCGTCTTGATCTGAAGAAAGGTCAGGAATTCACCTTTGATTCCAACGCTTTTACAGGCCTGGTCCCCGGTTCGGGTAAAGCCACGATGGCTATCGGCCCGATCGCCCGCCTGAACGCCCCCGGTGTTTTGGCGGCGCTGGATGCCTACCCCTATGGCTGCACCGAGCAGATTACCTCCAAAGCCCTGCCACTGCTGTATTTCGATCAGGTGGCCGTTGCGATGGATCTTCCGGGGTCTGACAACATCAAGCTGCGGGTGGAACAAGCGGTCGCGGAAGTGTTGACCAACCAATCCTCTAACGGCTCTTTCGGCCTGTGGGGGCCGGTCGAAAATGGTGGCGATTTCTGGCTGGATGCGTTTGTCACCGACTTCCTCAGCCGGGCGAAAGCGCGCGGTTATGCGGTGCCGGATCAAGCCGTCCGCAGCGCGCTGGACAACCTGCGCAACCAAGTCAACTATCAGGCCGATTTCGACACCGGAGGCGAGGCTTTGGCCTATGCGCTGATGGTTCTGGCGCGTGAAGGCGCGGCGGCCGTGGGCGATCTGCGCTACTACGCCGATGTGAAGGGCGATGCGTTCAGCACGCCTGCGGCGATGGCACAGCTTGGCGCGGCTTTGGCGAGCTACGGCGATCAACCCCGCGCCGATGCAATGTTCCGGCGTGCGGGCGTTGCTTTGGAAGCGCTGAAAGGCCCCGAGAAAGAGCAGATCTTCCGCGCTGACTACGGCACCAACTACCGCGATGCGGCGGCAGTGCTGGCTCTGGCGGCGGAGTCTGGCTCAAAGGCTGTGGATCAAGAAGCGCTGACGTCGCGCATCGCAACCACCTCGGCCTTGTCAACGCAGGAAGCGACATGGGCGCTGCTGGCCGCCAATGCGCTGATTGATCGCAAGGGCGCGGATGGTATTTTGATCGACGGCGCACCGGCTTCGGGGCCATTGGTCAAGGTGTTGGATGCGGCAAATACCGCACCGGTGGTGGTAAAAAACACCGGCGATAGCGACACTACGCTGACCGTCACCACCTATGGCGTGCCGTCTGAACCGGAACCCGCAGGCGGCAACGGCTATGCTATAACGCGGAACTACTACACGATGGAAGGTGAGGCGACGACTTTGGATGGTCTGACGGTCGGCACTCGGCTGATTACCGTGCTGGAAGTCACGCCGTTTGGGCGAGGTGAAGCGCGGTTGATGGTCAGTGATCCGCTGCCTGCTGGCTTTGAAATCGACAACCCGAACCTGATGTCCTCGGGGTCGGAAGCGCTGTCGGAACTAGGCTTGGAAACCGAAGTCGCGCACAGCGAGTTCCGACAGGATCGGTTCCTGACCGCAATCGACCGTTACAGCAATGAGACGTTCCGGTTGGCTTATGTGGTGCGCGCGATCTCTCCGGGCACGTTCCACCAGCCCGCAGCCTCGGTTGAAGACATGTATCGGCCCGACCTGACGGGCCGGACCGGTGCGGGCACCATCACCATTTCCGAGTGATGGGCGCGCGGTTTCTGTTTGTTTTGGCGGCGAGTTTGGGGCTCGCCGCCTTTTCAAATGACACGCTGAATCAATGGGTTGACGAGACGGTTTTACCACCGTTGCAGGTGGAAACCTCGGTTGAGGTCTTAGACCGCAACGGCGCATTGCTGCGGGCCTACACGGTGGCCGATGGGCGCTGGCGGCTGGATGTGACGCTGTCGGATGTGGACGCGGATTATATCGCGGCGTTGTTGACTTATGAGGATAAACGGTTTTTCCAGCATGGTGGAGTTGATCCGCAAGCGCTGCTGCGTGCCGTTTTGCAGGCGATTTGGAACGGGCATGTGGTGTCGGGCGGCTCTACCCTGACAATGCAGGTCGCGCGGCTGTTGGAGGAAGGCACCACCGGCCAAATTGACGGCAAACTACGGCAGATGCGGGTGGCGATGGCGCTGGAGCGGCGGCTGTCGAAACAGGAAATTCTGTCGTTATATCTGCATCTTGCACCTTATGGTGGCAATCTGGAGGGTATCCGGGCTGCAACGCTTTCGTATTTCGGCAAAGAACCTTTGCGGCTGACCCCGTCTGAGGCGGCGTTGCTGGTGGCGATCCCGCAAAGCCCGGAGACCCGCAGGCCGGATCGGTCGGTTGAACGCGCGACGGATGCGCGGGATCGGGTTTTGGCGCGGGCGTTGCGGGATGGGTTGATTGACGACGAGCAGATGCGGGCGGCACGGACAGAGGTGGCGCCGAGCGTGCGACGGGCTTTCCCAGCGTTTGCGCCGCATATGTCCGACCGGATTATCGCGGAAGAACCGGGGCTTAAGCGGCATCAACTGACGTTGGACAAGACCTTGCAGACCAAGTTGGAGCGGTTGGCTGCGGATGTGGTGGCCAGCCGGGGTGATCGGTTGCAGGTGGCGATTGTGGTGGCGGATCACGCCTCGGGCGAAGTGCTGGCCTCGGTGGGGTCGGCTGCGTTCAGGGCGGATCGCAGGGCCGGGTTTGTGGATATGACGCGGGCGATCCGCAGCCCCGGATCGACGCTTAAGCCTTTGATATATGGGTTGGCTTTTGATGAAGGCCTCGTCCACCCCGAGACGTTGATCGACGATAAGCCCACGGATTTCAATGGCTATAAGCCGCAGAATTTTGATCGGCAATTTCGTGGGACCATTCGGATCAGAGAGGCGTTGCAGGAGTCGCTGAACATACCCGTCGTGGCGCTGACCGATGCGGTGGGGCCTGCTAAACTATTGGCGTCGTTGGATAAAGCTGGCGTGAAATACGATCTGCCGGGGGGGCAGCCGGGGTTGGCGATTGCTTTAGGGGGCATCGGGGTTTCGCTCGAAGATATGGTGCAACTTTACGCCGCCATCGCTAGGGGTGGGGTTTCGCTGCCACTGACCCACCAAATGAAGGGGCAACGCGAGGAGGGACAGCGGGTGTTATCGGCCTCAAGTGCTTGGCAGGTGGGGGATATTTTGGCGGGCTTAGCGCCGCCGCCCGGTGCGCCGGAAAATCGGCTGGCTTACAAGACCGGGACCAGCTATGGCCACCGTGATGCTTGGGCGATCGGGTTTGATGGCCGCAACGTGATTGGCATCTGGATGGGGCGACCGGATGGCACGCCTGTGCCGGGGGCGTTTGGGGCGGATTTGGCGGCACCGGTTTTGTTTCAGGCCTTTGCGCGACTGAAACGGAATCTGGACCCGCAACCAGAGGCTCCGCCTGCTACGCTATTAGTTTCAAATGCAGAACTGCCACAACCTTTGCAGAAATTCCGCAACCGCAATGCGGCGTTTCAGCCGGATAAGGACGGGCCAGCGGTGGCTTTTCCGCCTGATGGCGCGGAAGTAGAGATGCTGCCAGAGGGGCTTTTGGTACGGGTTTCGGGCGGTAAAGCGCCCTATACTTGGCTAGCAAATGGGGTGCCTGTGGCGATCTCATTAGGCTCGCGTGAGGTGATGTTGGGCAGTTTGGGGCGCGGATTTGTCACGCTTTCGGTGATTGATGCGATGGGTAGATCGGCCCGCACCAAGGTGCGATTGCGTTAAACGCTAACGAAACCTTTCCAGTATGGAAAGCGGCCATATAACTTACGCCCGCTCAATCGCCAAAGCGATGCCCTGACCGCCGCCGATGCACATGGCGATCAGCGCAGTTTTGCCCCCCGCACGTTCCAGTTCTGCCAGTGCTTTGGCGACCAGTATCGCACCCGTGGCACCCACCGGATGGCCCAAGGCAATCGCGCCGCCGTTGGGGTTGACGCGGGCCGGATCGAGGCCGAGGGCTTGGGTCACGGCAATTGCTTGGGCGGCGAAAGCCTCGTTCGATTCCACCACGTCGAAGCTGTCGGGTTTGACCCCTAGCTTGGCACAAAGCGCCTGAACGGCGGGGATCGGACCAAGGCCCATCACTTTGGGATCAACCCCTGCCACCGCGCAGCCCATGACGCGGGCGCGAGCTTGGCCCGGGTTGCCGCGCGACAGGATCATGGCTGCCGCGCCGTCGTTGATACCCGAGGCATTGCCCGCCGTGACGGTGCCATCCCTGGCAAAGACGGGGCGGAGGTTTGCTAGTGCTTCAAGCGTGGTGGCTTTGGGGTGTTCATCTTGCGCGAAGATGGTGTGACCTTTGCGGCCCGTCAGTTCAATCGGGGCGATCTGGTCGGTGAAGCGGCCTTCCGCAATCGCGCGGGCGGCGCGGTTTTGCGATTCCAAAGCGAAGGCGTCCTGGGCCTCACGCGTCAGGCCGTAAAGTGCGGCGACATTCTCGGCGGTGATGCCCATGTGCCCGGTGCCGAACGGGCAGGTCAAAGCGCCCGTCATCATGTCGAGCATCTTGGTATCACCCATCTTTTGGCCAAAACGCGCGGTTTGCACGGCATAGGGCGCGCGGCTCATGCACTCCGCACCACCAGCCAAGGCAATTTCGGCATCGCCCAGCAGCAGCATTTGCATGGCTGAAACAATGGCCTGCGCGCCAGAACCACATAGCCGATTGACGTTCATCGCGGACGTGGTTTCGGGCACTCCGGCCTGCATCGCGGCGACGCGGGCCAGATACATATCGCGCGGCTCGGTGTTGATGACATGGCCAAAAACCACGGTGCCGACCTGCCCCGCCTCGATCCCTGCCCGCGCGATGGCGGCTTTCGCGGCATGGGTCGCGATATCGATCGGGGGCATGGCGGCGAGAGAACCGCCAAAGCTGCCGATTGCGGTGCGCGCAGTGGAGAGGATGAAAATGTCGGTCATGGCTGGCCTTTAAGGTTTAACGCGATCCGGATGCGCGGCGGCGATGGCAGGAATTTCACGCAGGTTTGCCACGATCTTTGCTGTTTGGGGGAAGGACGTCACGTCAATACCAACCCGCTCGGCATTATAGATCTGTGGTACAAGGCAAAGATCGGCCATCGTCACGCTATCGCCATGGCAGTAGTGAGCTTCGGTGGTCAGCATCGCCTCAAAAGCGGTCAGACCTTTGGTAATGTAATGGCGGGTCCATTCTTCACTGGTCATCACCCCCATTGAACCTACGTGATCACGGACGGTCAGATTGCAGACTGGGGCGATCTCCATTGCAATCGCGTAAGACAAAGCGCGGACATGGGCGCGGGCCGCGGGATCTTTCGGCAGCAAGCTGCCGCGCGTTTCATCCAAATACTCAATGATCGCAAGGGATTGCGTTAGCCGCAGGCCGTCAATGTCGAGCGTCGGCACCAACCCCTGTGGATTGCGCGCAACATTGTCAGCCCCACGTTGTTCACCTTTCACCAGATCGACCGGGTGGCTTTCATAGCGCAGATTCAGCAGGTTCAGCGCCATCCGCACGCGGTAAGCGGCGGACGAGCGCCAGTAGTCGTAGAGCTTGATCATTTTTCCTCCAACAGACGCAGCAAGGCGGCACGAAACAGCGGGGCATCCGCCCCAATCTGGTCCAAGATTTGTGTTTGATACGCGTCGGCAATCGGCACGATGCGGGCGATCAGATCCTGGCCTTTCGGGGTCAGCCGCATATCCAGCAGGCGACGGTCCTCAAGGTTTTCCCGCTTTTCGATCAGACCCGAGGCCTCTAATCGCGCCGCAGCCCGGCTGACCTTGGATTTGTCCATATCGACGCGCGCTTGGATCTCACGCACTGACACCTGATCAACCTGCGCCAGGTGCGCCAACACCCGCCATTCGGGGATCGTCAGGCCAAACTCGGTGCGGTAAAGCTCGGCAAAGCCCTTGGAAATCCGGCTGGCGACGACGGCCAACTGGTAGGGTAAGAACGCGGAAAGATCGAAACTCATCATCAAGCCTCATGTTTTACCTAAGCCTGCCTGCTGGTGGGGAATTTCGCAAGCGCGTACGGTTGACAGTGCAATGCGGGCGGGGGACACCATGCGCGGCAAACCGGAGATCCCCTTGCGCGACCTGATCAAAACCAATGCGGCGCTGCTGGGGATCAGCATTGCCAGCTTCATTCTGATGGGCGCGGGCACAGCGCTATATGGCCCGGCGCTGCCAGTATTTGCGCGCGTATTTGATATCCATATCGGCACGGCAGGGCTGCTGATTTCGGCGCATTGGATCGGGTGTTCGATCGGTGTGGGGACGATGTTCTTTGTTGGCGCGCGCGCGACGCCCCGGCATGTGGTGATGGCGATGACACTGGGTGCGGCACTGATGGCGCTGGGGGCCAGTTGGGCGCTGACGGTGCTGGGGGCGGTGCTGTTCGGCGCGGGTTATGGGGCGGCCACGGTGGTGTTTAACCCGCGGATGCTGCGGGCGTTTGGCGCACGCGGGCCAGCGATGCTCAGCCTATTGAACGCGACTTTCGGCATCGGAGCCATTGGCGCGCCACTGGTCTTCGTGGCTTTGGGCAATGATGCGGTACTCAGCTTTACCATTTGCGCCGTGATCGGCGTGGTGATCACCGCCTGTGCCGGGCCTGCAGGGCGCGATGCGACGGTGGTGGCCAGCGACTCAGCCACACCATTCCGGCTGAACCTGCCAATCCTGCTCTTCGGTGCGGTGGCGATCAGCGTTGAGGCCTGCCTGACCGGGCTTGGCCCCACTGCCCTGATCAACGCGGGCCTATCCGAGACCTTGGCAGCCCAACTGCTGTCGGCGTTCTTCCTTGCTTTCCTAGCCGCCCGTCTTTGCCTGATGTTCATGGCAGGACTGCTGCCCGCCTTCACGCTGTTCACCCTATCGCTGGCCGGGGCCTGTATCTCGGCCCTGATCGCCGCCTTATGGCTGCCCGGCGCGGGTTTTGTTGGCTTGGGCTTCTGCGCGGGCATGTTCTTCCCCACAGAATACGTCACTGCCACCCGCAAGATGGGCAACAACGCCCGCGTCGCCCCAACCATCATCGGCGCGGGCCTCGTGGGCGGGGTCTTTGCGCCGCTGCTGATGTCGCCGTTTCTGGAAACCATGGGCCAGCGCGGGTTTTTCTGGGTGGTCGCCTGCACCACTGGCCTGCTGTTGCTTGGCGCTTTGGCCAATCTGCGTTCTATGAACAGCTAACCTTCATTAGTGAATTTTTCTGATGGCGGATATCCCTCTTGACATCGTTGCACTTGCAACAATATTTTCCTGCCATAGGTTAAACCCGATTCTGCACCGCGAGGCCGCCATGAATACCCAAAGCCTGCCCTCGGGATTGACCCGCGCTGTGACACCGGTGGGCACGCACGCCCACTACATGCCCGGCTTCGGCAATGACTTTGAAACCGAGGCTTTGCCGGGCGCGTTGCCGCAGGGCATGAACTCTCCGCAGAAATGCAACTATGGGCTTTATGGCGAGCAGCTTTCCGGCACCGCCTTCACCGCGCCGAGCCACCAGAATGAGCGGACATGGTGCTACCGCATCCGTCCCTCGGTGAAACATACGCATCGCTTTGAAAAAATTGATATTCCTTATTGGAAATCCGCTCCGCATATCGACCCGGATGTGATCTCACTCGGACAATACCGCTGGGACCCAGTGCCGCATTCCGACGCTGCGCTGACGTGGATTACCGGTATACACACAATGACGACGGCGGGCGATGTGAACACCCAAGTCGGCATGGCGAGCCACGTTTACCTCGTCACCCAGTCGATGCAGGATGAGTATTTCTTCAGCGCCGATAGCGAGCTTTTGATCGTCCCGCAGCAAGGTCGCCTGCGGTTTTGCACGGAATTGGGCGTGATTGACCTAGAGCCGCAGGAGATCGCCGTGATCCCGCGCGGGCTGGTGTATCGGGTTGAGGTGCTGGAAGGCCCCTGTCGCGGCTTTGTCTGCGAGAATTACGGACAAAAGTTCACATTGCCCGGACGCGGACCGATTGGCGCAAATTGCATGGCCAATCCGCGCGATTTCAAGACCCCGGTAGCAGCGTTTGAAGACCGCGAAGTGCCGTCCTCGGTGGTGGTGAAATGGTGCGGCCAGTTCCACCGCACCCGCATCGGCCACAGTCCGCTGGACGTGGTGGCGTGGCATGGCAATTATGCTCCTGTGAAATACGATCTGCGCACCTATTGCCCGGTCGGCGCTATTCTGTTCGATCATCCAGATCCGTCGATTTTCACGGTTCTGACCGCGCCTTCGGGCGTTGAGGGCACCGCAAACATTGATTTTGTGCTGTTCCGCGAACGTTGGATGGTCGCTGAAGATACCTTCCGCCCGCCGTGGTATCACAAGAATATCATGTCGGAATTGATGGGCAATATCTACGGCATCTACGACGCGAAACCCAAAGGCTTTGTGCCTGGCGGGATGAGCCTGCACAACATGATGTTACCGCACGGCCCAGACAAGCAGGCATTCGAGGGCGCATCAAACAAGGTATTGAAGGCCGAAAAGCTAGAGGAAACCATGTCCTTCATGTTTGAGACCCGCTTCCCGCAACATCTGACTGCCTTCGCCGCCAAAGAAGCTCCGCTACAGGATGATTACATCGACTGTTGGGAGAGTCTGGCGAAAAAATTCGATGGCACGCCGGGGGTGAAATGAGAGCTGTGGTTTCACTGGTAGGAAAACTCTGCCGACTTGACAGCCACATCGGCTTGCCCGCATCCCTAGGCCTTGGGCCGCAGGCATGGGAGAGCGCGCAATGAAACTGCTGAAATCTTGGGTGGAAAGCGCGAATTCCGCGACAACCGACTTCCCGCTGAACAACCTGCCTTGCGGCGTGTTTTCCCTTGCCGATGAACCGGCGCGCTGCGGAGTGGCCATCGGTGACTTCATTCTCGATGTGAGCGCTTTGGAAGCCGAAGGCCTGCTAAAGCTAACCGATCACCCGCTGTTCGACGTGCCATTTTGGAATGAATTTATGGAGGCTGGCCCCAGCATCTGGGCCGAGTTTCGCGCCCAAGTCACCGCAATGCTCATCGAAGGGGCCAGCAAGCGTTGGGTGGTCGAAGATCATCTGGTGGCGATGGGGGGTGCCGCGCTGCACTTGCCGTTCATTGTCGCCGAATACACCGATTTCTACGCCGGCCGTCACCACGCCACCAATGTCGGCACCATGTTCCGCGGCGCAGAAAATGCACTGCCCCCGAACTGGCTGCATATGCCGATCGGGTATAATGGCCGCGCCTCGTCGGTCGTGGTTTCCGGCACCGAAGTCCGCCGCCCTTGGGGCCAGTTGAAAGGCCCAGAGTTTGACATGCCGATCTTTGCGCCTTCACGCCGCTTCGATATCGAATTGGAAATCGGCGCGATTGTTGGGCAAGCTTCCGAGCATGGCCTGCCGGTGACGGTGGCTGAAGCCGACGCGATGATCTTCGGTTATGTTTTGCTAAATGATTGGTCTGCCAGAGATATTCAAGCTTGGGAATATCAACCGCTCGGCCCATTCCAGGCCAAAGCCACCGCCACCAGCTTAAGCCCGTGGATCGTGATGAAAGCGGCACTAGAGCCGTTCCGCACCACGACCCCGCCGCGTGAAGTCCCACTTCTGCCGCATCTGCAAGAGCCGGGACCGATGCTGTACAACGTCGCGCTAGAGGTTGGACTTACGCCTGAAGGTGGTTCTGAAGCCATCATCAGCCGCACCAACTATGCGGAAATGTACTACTCTGCACCGCAGCAACTGGCGCATCACACGACCTCTGGCTGCCCAATGAATGTCGGAGATCTTCTGGGATCAGGCACGATTTCAGGCGCCACCAAGGACAGCCGGGGCAGCCTTCTGGAACTGTCTTGGGGTGGCAAAGAGCCCTTCGCGATTGCTGGCGGGACTCGGAGCTTCATCGAGGACAATGACACATTGACCCTACGCGGAGCTGCGCTGGGAGACGGATATCGGATCGGGTTTGGCGCGTGTTCGGGCAAGGTGATCCCGGCCTTCGCGGACCTCTATGCAAGGAAGAATTGAATGACTAAGGTGTTTGCATCGCAGGGCGATCTGACCGAAAAAAAGACCTCATTCGTCAAAATCGGTGACGGAATATACGCCTTCACTGCCGAAGGTGATCCGAATTCCGGTGTGATCATCGGCGATGAGTCGGTGATGGTGATTGAGGCGCAAGCGACGCCACGACTGGCACGCAAAGTAGTGGAATGTATCCGGTCCGTCACCGACAAACCGATCAGCCACTTGGTACTGACGCATTATCACGCTGTACGCGTTCTGGGTGCCAGTGCTTATGGCGCAAGGGAAATCATTATGTCTGGTGCTGCGCGCGGCATGGTGATGGAACGCGGACAAGAGGATTGGGACAGCGAATTTGGCCGCTTTCCCCGACTGTTCCAAGGGCATGAGGAGATCCCCGGACTGACCCTGCCGACCACCACGTTTAGCGATCAGATGACGGTCTACTTGGGCAAACGCCGCGTCGACATCATGCATCTGGGCCGTGCACATACCGCAGGGGATGCGGTGGTTTGGGTGCCAGATTCCGAGGTGATGTTTACCGGCGATATCGTCGAGTATCACTCAGCCTGCTACTGCGGCGACGGGCATTTTGCCGATTGGACCGACACTTTGGCAAACATTGCGGCCTTCGATCCGGCGGCGATTGCACCGGGGCGCGGGGATGCGTTGATCGGCAGGGAAGTGGTGGGCAAAGCCATCGCCTCGACTGCGGATTTTGTGCAAAGCACCTACCATCCGGCGGCGAAAGTGGCGGCGCGGGGGGGCAGTTTGAAGGAAGCTTGGAGCGCGGTGCGAGCCGAATGTGACTCTAAGTTCGCAAATTTTGCAATCTATGAACACTGCTTGCCGTTCAACGTCGCGCGCGCTTTTGACGAGGCGCGCGGGATTGAAACGCCACGCGTGTGGACGGCCGAACGCGACCGCCAGATGTGGGCAGATTTGCAGGGGTAATACGATGGCTTATGCGTATCAACCCTTTGATTACCTTGCACCACCTGGACTAAAGGCACCCGAGTCGCGTCACAATGTGATCATCGTTGGCGCTGGTCCGGTTGGGTTGGCGATGGCGATTGAACTGGCAAATCACGGCGTGCCGGCGACGGTGCTGGATGACAACAATGTGGTCTCAGTTGGGTCTCGGGCGATCTGCTGGAGCAAGCGTTCGCTGGAGATTCTGGATAGACTTGGCGTAGGTGAACGATCCGTCACAAAAGGTGTGACTTGGAAAGTCGGGCGCACGTTTCACCGCGATAAAGAGGTGTTCAACTTTGATCTGCTGCCCGAGGACGGGCATAAGATGCCCGCGTTTGTGAATCTGCAGCAGTATTTCGTCGAGGAATATCTGGTGCAGCGGGCACAGGAATTGAACATTGACCTGCGCTGGAAAAATCGGGTGATTTCTGTGGATCAGAAAGCGGATTTCGTCTCGATTACGGTGGAAACCCCGGACGGATCCTACATGTTGGAGGCCGACTGGGTGATAGCCTGCGACGGCGCGCGCAGTCCGATCCGGGAAATGATGGGGTTGGAGTTTGACGGCGAATTGTTCGAAGAACGCTTTCTGATCGCCGACATTGAAATGCAGGGCGATTTCGCCAGCGAGCGTTGGTTTTGGTTTGAACCGAACTTCCATCCCGGTCAATCAGCGCTGTTGCACAAGCAGCCGGATAATATTTACCGAATAGATCTTCAGCTAGGCTGGGACACTGACCCCGAAGTCGAGAAGCGGCCCGAGAATGTCATCCCGCGTATTGAGAAAGTGGTGGGTCACGCCGATTTCAAACTGGATTGGGTCAGCGTCTACACCTTCCAATGCCGACGTTTACGAAACTTTGTTCATAATCAGATTTTGTTCGTAGGCGACAGCGCGCATGTCGTTTCGCCCTTCGGCGCGCGAGGCGGAAATGGCGGCTTGGGCGATGTCGACGCTCTCGGTTGGCGGCTGGCGGCGGTGATAAATGGTGCGGCTGCACCTGAAACCCTACAGGGGTATGATCGCGAACGGTGCTACGGCGCGGATGAAAATTTGCTGAATTCCAGCC
Organism: Cypionkella sp. PAMC25878; assembly: GCF_058135695.1. Classification (NCBI taxonomy): domain Bacteria; kingdom Pseudomonadati; phylum Pseudomonadota; class Alphaproteobacteria; order Rhodobacterales; family Paracoccaceae; genus Cypionkella; species Cypionkella sp. PAMC25878. The sequence goes on from NZ_CM176871.1 coordinate 240,895, forward strand.
GCTCAACGCGCTTTATGTCGCCGGAAGCGGGCGTAGAGCGCTTGTTTCGCGATGCGGTTTTGCACCTTGCGGCACGGGCAGATTTTGCGCGGCCAATGGTGAATTCTGGGCGATTGTCGAAGCCCTGTATTTATCCGCTGGATGCGCCCGATGCCGATCTTCCGGTAGGCGCGCGACCGGGGGCTGTGGCACCAGATGCGCCACTGAAAAACGGTTGGATGACCGAGGCTTTAGGGCGCGATTTCGTGCTGTTGGTGTTGGGCTGCGATGCCCCAGAGTTCGGCATACGAGTGGTAAAGCCTGTGCTGACGGATATGATCCGTAGGCGCTATCTGGGCGATCAGCCACAGGCGGTTTACCTGATCAGACCCGATCAGGTGGTCGCGGCGCGCTGGCTTTCGGCCTCGGCAGCTGAGATAGAAGCCGCCTTGGAGCAAAGTTGGGAAGGCTGAGATGATATTGAATACCAAAACAAATATTGCAGATTCAGACGGCTTTTACGCCGACCTTCTAGCTGCGCATCGGGGTCTGCCTGAGGCAGAAAGTCATGCCATGAACGCGCGGCTTGTGTTGATTTTGGCCAATCACATCGGCGACGCTGAGGTATTAACTCAGGCTTTGGCCCTGGCAAAGGCGGGGAGCTAAACCCTATTCGGGCAGTAACGCCACGCGTCCGGCTATGGTCAGTTTAAACACCTCACGACCCTCCAGAACCAACGCCGTCAAGGGCCCACCGTAAGCAGCGCTCGAGTCGATATTGACCCGATTGCCGTAATGCATTGGGGCATCCAGCGCGGTATGGCCATGCACGATCAGCGCGCCAAAATCGCGGGTGTCGTCAAGGAACCCTTTGCGGATCCAGACCAAGTCATCCTCGGTCTGTTGCTCAATCGGGATGCCGGGACGGATGCCGGCGTGGACATAAATTACCCCGCCGCGCTGGTAGTACGTCGAGCGGGATTCGAGGAATTGCAGATGAGCCTCGGGCACGGCGGCCACAGCCTCGGCATGCACCGGGGCCAGCGGGCGATCTGCGGCGTTTTTCACGCCGTAGGATTCCAAAGTTGCCGCTCCGCCGATCTTGGGGTGTAAATAGGATAGGTCGGTGCGCAGGCACGGGTCGTGGTAATTGATGTCGCGGATGTAGTTTGTGAACATGCGGTCATGATTGCCTTTGAGTACCACCCAATCTTGCCCGGCCTCGACCCCTGTGCGCAAGTATTCAACCACGCCCCGGCAATCCGGACCGCGATCAACCAGATCACCGACATGCACAATCGGGGCTGCGCCATGTTTTGCTTGATCAGCGGCAATCCAAGAATGAACCTCTCGCAGAAGTTCAATATGGCCGTGAATGTCGCCGATGGCATAGGTTCTCATGCGCGCCTCTCAGTGCAAAGGCTGGGGGCTTCACGCCCCCGGACCCGTGTTGGATATTTGCGCCAAACCAAAAGCGCAAGCCGATCACGCCACGTCGAATTGCAGCGCTTTCACCGATTGGAACATGCCAGTGGATTCGAGGGTTTCCAGCACCTTGGGGTCGATGACTTGGTCAAGATACAAGATCGCGATAGCCTGTTTGCCGATGCCCTCGCGGCCCAAGGTAAAGTTTGCGATGTTGACGTTGTTTTTCGACATCGTCATGCCGAGAAGGCCGATGATGCCTGGCACGTCATCGTTGGTGGTGTACAGCATATGCTCGCCGATTTCGGCGTCAATGTTGATGCCTTTGATCTGGATGAAGCGCGGTTTGCCATCGCTGAAGCATGTGCCGGCGACCGAGCGTTCGCGTTTTTCCGTGACCATGGTGACTTTAATATAGGCGTCAAAGGTGCCGGTTTTGTCTTGGCGGGTGGTCGAGACTTGGATGCCTTTGTCTTTCGCCACAATCGGGGCCGAGACGAGGTTCACATCGGGGTTCTGGGTTTTCAGCACGCCCGCGATGACAGCCGAGTTCAGGGCGGCAAGATTCATCCCAGCTACGGTGCCATCATAGAGGATGTTGATTGCCTTGATCGGCTCCTCGGTCATCTGGCCGATGAACGCACCCAAGTGGCTGGCGAGTTTGATCCACGGCCCCATCACGGCGGCCTCTTCGGCGGTGACGTTGGGCATATTCAGGGCGTTAGAGACAGCACCCGTCAGCAGGTAATCCGACATCTGCTCAGCCACTTGCAGGGCGACGTTTTCCTGCGCTTCGGTGGTCGATGCGCCCAAATGCGGGGTGCAGACCACGTTGGGCAGGTTGAACAGCGGCGATTCGGTGGCGGGTTCAACCTCAAACACATCCAGTGCTGCCCCGGCAACATGGCCGGATTTCAGCGCCGCGGCCAAGGCGGCTTCATCCACCAGACCGCCACGTGCGCAGTTGATGATGCGCACGCCCTTCTTGGTTTTCGCCAGATTTTCCGCCGACAGAATGTTGCGGGTTTTGTCGGTCAACGGCACATGCAAAGTGATAAAATCGGCGCGGTGCAGCAGTTCGTCAAGTTCCACCTTGGTGACGCCCAGCGTCTTGGCGCGCTCGTCCGACAGGAAGGGATCGTAGGCGACGACTTTCATATGCAGGCCCACCGCACGGTTGCAGACGATGCCGCCGATGTTGCCAGCGCCGATCACGCCAAGGGTTTTGTTGAACAGCTCCACCCCCATAAACCGGGATTTCTCCCATTTGCCAGCTTGGGTGGAGGCGTTGGCCTCGGGCAACTGCCGCGCCACGGCGAACATCATTGCGATGGCGTGTTCGGCGGTGGTGATCGAGTTACCGAACGGCGTGTTCATCACGATCACGCCTTTTTTGGACGCGGCGGGGATGTCGACGTTATCCACGCCGATACCCGCGCGGCCCACCACTTTCAGGTTGGTGGCAGCGGCCAGCAACTTGTCGGTCACTTTGGTGGCAGACCGGATCGCCAAACCATCATACTGATCAATGATCGCGGCCAGCGCGTCTTTATCTTTGCCCAGCTTGGGCATGTAATCAACCTCGACACCCCGGTCGCGGAAGATTTGCACGGCGGTTTCGGAAAGTTCGTCGGATACGAGAACGCGGGGGGCCATGAGGGACTCCTATGATTTGCGAGGGGGATGGCGGGGTAAACCCCGCCATCCCGTTCAAACTTGCGCGGCGATTTCCGCGTCAAAGGCATGGGCGATCCACGGCATCAGCGCCGCAACATCGGCGGTTTCCACTGTGCTGCCGCACCAGATGCGCAGGCCCGCAGGCGCGTCACGGTACGCGCCGATATCATAGGCAACCTTTGCCTGCTCCAACCGCTTGGCGACAGCTTTGGCGAAAGCCTCGCCATCTTTGATGCGGGGATCGTTAAATTTCAGGCAAACCGAGGTCGTTGAGGCAATCGCCGGGGTTTCGGCAAGGTTTTGCAGCCACGGATTTGCAGCGCAGAAATTCCAGACCACTTTCGCGTTGGCCGTGGCGCGACCGACCAGACCGGCCAGACCGCCGACCGATTGCGCCCATTTCAACGACACGAGATAATCTTCCACCGCCAGCATCGAGGGGGTGTTGATCGTCTCACCCACAAAGATGCCTTCGATGACTTTGCCCTTGCTGGTCATGCGGAAAATCTTCGGCAGCGGCCATGCGGGGGTGTAGCTTTCCAACCGCTCCACCGCGCGGGGCGACAGGATGATCATGCCATGCGCGCCTTCGCCGCCCAGCACTTTTTGCCAAGAGAAGGTGGTTACATCCAGCTTGGCCCAATCAAGGTCCATCGCAAAGGCGGCAGAAGTGGCGTCGCAGATGGTCAGGCCTTGGCGGTCAGCCGGGATCGCATCAGCATTCGGCAGGCGGCAGCCAGAGGTGGTGCCGTTCCAAGTGAACACCACGTCGCTGTTGAAATCGACCATCGCAAGATCAACGATCTGGCCGTAGGGGGCGATTTTAACCTTGGCATCCAGCTTCAACTGCTTGACCACATCGGTAACCCAGCCTTCACCGAACGACTCCCACGCCAGCATCTCAACCGGACGTGCACCCAGCAGCGACCACATTGCCATCTCAACCGCGCCGGTATCCGAACCGGGGACGATGCCGATGCGATAGTCGGCGGGGACGCTCAGAATTTCGCGGGTCAGGTCAATCGCCTGTTTCAACTTGGCCTTGCCGACAGCGGCACGGTGCGAGCGCCCCAAGGGCGCATCACCAAGCATATCAAGGGTATAACCGGGGATTTTGGCGCAGGGGCCAGAAGAAAAACGCGGGTTTTCCGGACGCATCGCCGGGGCGGTGAAGTCAGCCATGGTATCCTCACAGATAAATGCCCTTCGTTGGGGAAGGGTGTCCCGACGCCGTGCATATTGGCCCCGCCGGGGTGGCGCAAGCCAAATAATCGCGCTATTCCGGCGCATCATCTGCAAAAACCGACACAAATCTCCACTATCGGAAACACGCATGTTCGTAGCCACTTTGCTGACCAACCCCAATCGCCCCGTGCTTGACCGTGTGACGGTTGAGTCTTTGCGCAATGCTTGGGGGGGGGGGGATGCGGTCTGGCTTGATCCGGGCGTGGCGGCAGAGTTCGCGGTTGAAACGATGCCCGCCAATCGTTGGGATGTGTGGCAGGGTCTGCAAGGAATGGGCGTTGATCTGGTGGTGCAACCTGCGGCGGGTCGGCGCAAGAAACTGCTGATCGCCGATATGGACAGCACGATGATCCAGCAGGAATGTATTGACGAATTGGCCGATGAAGCGGGCGTCGGGACCTATGTCGCCGGGATCACCGCGCGGGCGATGAATGGTGAGCTGGGTTTCGAAGGTGCTCTGCGCGAAAGGGTTGGCTTGTTGAAAGGCCTGCCCGTCACGGTGATCGCGGAGGTGGTGCGCGACCGCATTACGCTGATGCCGGGTGGGCCGCAGTTGCTGGCAACGATGAAGGCGAATGGCGCGCATGCAGCGTTGGTGTCGGGCGGCTTTACCGCCTTCACCTCGGCGATTGCCGGGATGCTGGGGTTTGACGAGAACCGCGCCAATATCCTGCTGATCGAGGATAACAAGCTGACGGGCCAAGTGGCGGAGCCGATCTTGGGTCGTGCCGCGAAGGTGACAGCGCTGGAGGAGATTTCGGCGCGATTGGGGATTTCGGTGGCGGATGCGATGGCGGTGGGGGATGGCGCGAATGATCTGGGGATGCTGGGGCTGGCGGGGGCCGGGGTGGCCTTGCACGCCAAGCCGAGCGTTGCGGCGCAGTGCGATTTGCGGGTGAACCACGGCGATCTGACGGCGCTGTTGTATATGCAGGGCTACGCCCGTGAGGAGTTTGCGCAATGATTATCCGGCCTGCCAGCCCGCAAGACGCCGAAGCGATGGTCACTCTGCAGAATGAGATCATCAGGATTGGCGGCACGACGGCCTATCAGACCCCTCGCGCGGCCGTGGATATGTTGCGCTATATTGCTGGCGCAAGCTTGGTTTCTTGCCATCTGGCTGATGAAGATGGGTTGGTTTTGGGATTTCAGTCCATTTCGCGATCAACGTCGTTGCCCGAGGGCTGGGGTGACATCGGCACGTTTGTGCAGCCAGGGCTGCAAGCGAAAGGCATTGGCGGCGCACTTTTCGCCGCCAGCCTCGCGTCGGCACGAGCGGCAGGATTGCAGGTTCTGAACGCCACCATACGCGCTGACAATGTTCCCGGGCTGGCCTATTACGGCAAGTGCGGCTTTGTCGAATACGAGTCGCAGCCGGATTGGGTGCTGGCGGATGGCCGCAAGGTCGGGCGGGTGAGCCGCCGGTTTGATTTGTGAGGCAGAGTGATTGATGTTTGAAATCGCGATGCATCTGACCCTGCTGCTGGTCTGCGCCGCTTTCGTTGCGGGGTTTGTCGATGCGATTGCGGGGGGTGGCGGATTGATCTCGGTCCCTGCCCTGCTGCTGGCCGGGGCGTCGCCGATTGAGGCTTTGGCGACCAACAAACTTCAGGGCAGTTTCGGCGCAGGCACGGCGGCGCTGGCCTATGCGCGGGCTGGCCATGTGAAGCCGATGGAGCAGTTGGGAATGGCGGCGGTTTCAGCCTGTGGTGGCGGTTTGGGTGCCCTAGTGGCGCATCTGATTCCTGCCGAGTTGTTGCGGTTGATCATGCCGGTGGTGCTGGTCGCGGTGGCTTTGTTTTTCGCGTTCAAGCCGGGGTTGACCGATGCGGACCGGGTGGAGCGCATCAAGCCTGCAGTGTTCACTTTCACGGCGGTGCCGATGATTGCCGCTTATGATGGTTTCTTCGGGCCGGGGACGGGTAGCTTTCTGATGCTAGCCTTTGTGATGCTGGCGGGGTTTGGGGTGTTGAAGGCGACGGCGCATACTAAGATGCTGAACTTTGCCTCGAATATCGGCTCGCTCGCGGTGTTTGTCTGGAGTGGGGCGACGTGGTGGGGGGTTGGGCTGGCGATGGCCGTGGGTCAGGTTGCGGGGGCGGCTTTGGGGGCTAAGCTTGCAATGCGGATCGGAGCACGGTTGATCAAGCCTTTGCTGGTGGTGACGTCGACGGCGATGGCGTTGCGGTTGTTGTGGCAGGCTTTTGGCTGAGGTCCCAACTCGGGACCAAATTTTATTGTTTTATGTCAGTAAGTTGACATAGGCCCGTTAAGGGATTTTTAACGCTCTCGCTTTGTGCAGAGGTAGAACTGGGGGTTTCACACCCCCAGACCCCTGCGGGATATTTAAGCGCAGAGGATAACAATTTTAGTAGAGTTTGCCTTCACATTGGCTCAAATACTCCACGGGGGTGCGGGGGTGTGAAACCCCCGGCATGAGTGGTGCAGCGCGTAGCGGCTGATATTTACTGCCCCCAATCGGCGGCTTGCATTTCACGCAGACGGCTGGCGGTGCGCTCGAACTCAAAGCTGCCGGAGCCTTCGATATACAGGCGTTCGGGTTCATCCGCCGCCGAGCAGATCAGTTTGGTTTTCGCCTCGTATAAAGCGTCGATCAAGATGACGAAGCGTTTGGCCTCGTTGTAGTTGCTGGCGGAAAGCTGCGGGATGTCTTCGAGGATCAGCACGCGGACGGCGGATGCGATGGCGAGGAAATCGGCGGGGCCGAGGGGTTTGGCGCATAGCTCCCAGAAGCTGGCGCGACCGATGCCATTGGCGAAACGGGGCAGGATGGTTTCACGGCCATTGACGGGCAAGCGGAGGGGTTCGCCGGGTGCCCCCCCTGTCAGGTCGCGCCAGATGGCGTTGATTTCGCCATGGGCTTTACCTGCGGGGTGGAAATAGACCTGCGCGCCTGTCAGGCGGTGTTGGCGGTAGTCGTTGAGCGAGGCGATTTCCGCGACCTCCAGCCGTTCGCGCAGCATGGCGATGAACGGCAGGAACAAGGCCCGGCTTAACCCGTCTTTATACAAATCCTCGGGTGGGCGGTTCGAGGTGGTGACGATCACCACGCCTGCAGCCAGCAGCCTTTCGAACAGGCGGCCAACGATCATCGCATCAGTGATATCGGTGATCTGCATTTCGTCAAACGCCAGCAGGCGGATATCGCGGCTGATCGCCTCGGCCACGGGGGCGATGGCGTCGTCAACACCGCCCTTGCGGGCCTCGTGCATGGCGTGGTGGATTTCCTGCATGAAGGCATGAAAATGCACCCGGCGTTTCTGCGTGATGTTCAGATGGATACAGAACAAATCCATCAGCATTGACTTGCCACGCCCGACACCGCCCCACAGATAAAGCCCTTTCGGCGGGGTCACGGGTTTGGCGAACAGGCCCGCGAACAGGCCGACTTTTCGGGTGGCATTTGCCTCTAGCCAGACTCGCAAGTCTTCCATCAGCGGCAGCAGCGCCAGTTGGGCGGGGTCGGGGCGCAGGCGGCCTGCGGCCACTTCGGCCTCATAAATCTCGGTCAGGGTCATTCGCATACCGTTGCATACCAGCGCCTCCGGGTGGAGGGAAGTCTGGGCCAGTTTAGATGCGGCAGCCGGGATGGCAATCTCGGGCTTGATCCGGCGCTGTTGGCGCTGCAAACTGACCTCAGGTTTTTCCTTTAGGCCGCCGCTGTTTTTTCTAGGTGGCAGATTTAGAAGCGCTATTGTGGGCCGAAACGCCCGTTGGATTGAGGTTTGCATGTCTTGGTATAGCAAGGTTGCGTGGAAGGAAGGGCTGTTCTTGCAGCCGCACCACTTGCAGCAAAGTGACCGCTATGTGGAAAAGCTGATCGAGGCGCGGGTGCGGCATGTCTCGCCCTATCCTTGGGGCATCGAGGAGATGAAGGTCAACCGCGACCGTCTGCAACAGGGGCGGATCGAATTGGCTTCTGTGGCGGGGATTTTTCCTGACGGGACGCCGTTTGAAGCGCCGGGGATTTCGCCTTTGCCTAGGGCGGTTGAGGTGCCTGCGGGGTCGGATGGGCTTGGGGTTTGGCTGACGTTGCCCGATCAGGTGATGAACGGTCGCGAGGTGGCGATGGAGGCCGAGGCGGGGTCTCGCTACGTTTTGGGGGCTGAGACGGTGGCGGATTCGGCTTCGGCTTTGCGGTTAGAGCAGCAGATTGAGGTGGCTTCGCCTCGGTTGGAGTTGGACATTCGGGCGACGGCGAAGCCCGGCTATCAGTGCATCAAGATCGCCCGGATCGTGGAAGTGCGCGACAATGTGGTGATTTTGGATGATGCGTTTCCGCCGCCTTTGCTGACGATTTCGGCGCATGGCGTGGCTTTGGGCTGGCTGGATCGGGTGATCGGCTGGGTGGAGACCAAGCTGGACAGTTTGGCGCGCTATGCGGCGGACCCTTCGGCGGCGGGCGGGTTGCAGGCGACGGATTATTTCATGTTGCTGTGTTTGAACCGTCAGATCAATGTGCTCAGGCATTTGCGGCAGAGCCGATATGTGCATCCTGAGCGGCTGTATGAGGAATTGCTGCGGTTCTCGGGTGAGTTGTGGACGTTTGATCAGGATAAGCGCTTGGCGCCGCCCTATGACGCCTATGACCATGCCGATCTGAAGGGATCGGTAGAGCCTGTCGTGCGCGATATTCAGCGGTTGTTGAGCCGTGATGTGGGCCGGGCGACGCGGTTGGATTTGGTGCAGGTGCGGCAGAATTCCTATCTGGCGCAGGTGCCGGATCGCAACCTGTTCCGCGATGCGACGTTTGTGGTCGAGGTGGAGAGTTCGCGGGCTTTGACATTGGTGCAGCAGCAGTTTCCTTTGTTGTGCAAGGTGGGGCCGAACACCCGGATGTCGGAGATTGTGAACAACAACCTGCCGGGGATCGAGTTGATCCATATTCCGACGCCTCCCCGGCAGATCCGGGCGGTATCGCGCAATGTGTATTTCATTCTGGAGAAGAACTCGCCTTTGTGGCGGGAGTTTTCGACCGCGCCGGCGATCGGGATGCATTTCGCGGGGGATTGGCCTGATCTGAAGATGGAATTGTGGGCCATCGTGGAGACGAAGGTATGAGCGGCAGCGGCGATGGCAAAGACAAGACCGTCATTGGCGGGATGGGGATGCCGTCGCCGTTGCCGGGGGGGGTGAACCCGATGCCGGGGGGGAAGCGGCAGTTCAGCCCGAATGAACGCACGGTGATTGGTGGGGCTTTGCCGGGGGCCGGGGGGGCGTTTGGGCCGGGTGGATTTGGACCGCAGGGCGGGATGCCGCCTGCGGCGTCGCCGGGGTTTTCGGGGGAAGCGGATGCTTGGGGCGTGCCTGCGCCTGCTCCCGCCGGTGGCGGTCAGGGCGGGTTTGCGCCGATCCCGCCCGCATCGACGCATCCGGGGGTGAATAGTCCGGGGTTTGGCGGACAGCCGTTTGGGCAACAGCCTGCACCACGGCCAGTCGCAGGGGCGTTTGCGCAACCGGATCAGTTTTTCCCGGATGCTTCGACCGCGCAGCCAACGAATTACGCCAATACCGGGCCGAAGATTGATCTGCGGAAAGCGCTGGTTGCCAAGGGTCTCGGCGCGGGCGGGCCGAAAAGCCCGATGCTGGCGGCGGCGGCGAACCTGTTGATTTTGTTCGGGCGGTTGCGGACTCAGATGGTCGAGATGGAGGCGGTTCCATTGATGGAATACGTCACCCGCGAGATTGAAGGGTTTGAGGAGAACTGCCTGAAAGGCGGCGTGGACGCGCATCAGACTCAGGTGGCGAAGTATCTGCTGTGTGGCACGGCGGATGATATAGTGCAGAATATCCCCGGCACGGATCGGCATTTGTGGATTCAATATTCGATGGTGGCGCGGTTTTTCAATCGGCGCACGAGCGGAGTGGGGTTCTTTCAGGAAGTTGAGAAGGCGTTGCAGGCCCCGGCGCAGAATTTCCAACTGCTGGAATTGGCGATGACCTGTCTTAGCCTTGGGTTTGAGGGGCAGTATCGCTCTGCCCCCAATGGCGCGGTGGAATTGGCGCGGGTGCGGGGGATGATTTATGACTCGCTGCGCCGGGTGCAGAACCGTCCGGACGACGATATCTCGCCGCGTTGGCAGCCTGTTATGGTGGGCGGGCGGCGACGGTTTGGCGGCACGCCGCTGTGGGTGATCGGATCGGTACTGGGGGTGGTGCTGATGGGGGCTTACTTTGGCCTCTCGACGCTGATCGCACAGGAGGGCTCGGTGGTGTCGCAACGGCTGTTGTCGCTGACGCCGACCTCGAAGATTTCGCTGGTGCGGGCGGTGGCGTTTACGCCGTTGGAAGTGGTTCCGGTGACCGAAAGCAGCCAGTTGGACCGCCTGCAACAGAAGATGAAGGACGATATCGCCAGCGGCTTGGTGAAGGTCGATATCAAGGGTGATTTCATCTTTATCCGCGTCAGCAATGCGGCGCTGTTTGCCAGTGGCAAGGCGGAAACCAAGCCTGAATTCAATGAGTTGGCGGCACGAATCACAGCGGCTTTGGATAAGGAGCCGGGGCCTGTTTTTGTCTGGGGCTATACCGATAACGTGCCAATGTCGGGGCGCGGGCGGTTCAAGAACAATCACGATCTGTCGCAGGCGCGCGCCGAAGCGGTGCAAAAGGTGCTGGCGGTTGGCATGACCGACCCCACTCGCTTTGAGGTTGAAGGCAAGGGCGAGGCCGAGCCGATTGGCGACAATACCACCGATGATGGGCGCGGCGCGAATCGTCGGGTGGAAATCATGATCAAGCGGGAAGAGACTTTGCAATGAAGTGGGTAAAGCTTGCGCTGGTTCTGATCGGGTTTTTGGCGTTTTCCGCCGTGGTCTGGTTCGCGGGCCCGCTGATTGGATTCGGCGAGTCGCATCCGTTTGATCCGGTTTGGGTGCGCGCACTGATCATTGGTTTGCTGGCGCTGGTGCTGCTGGTCTGGGGGCTGATTGCGTTTTTACGGCGACGCAAGGGCAGTGCTGCGCTGGAAAAGGCGATTGTCGTCGATGTGCCTACGGGCGATGGCCGCGAGTTGGCCAATCGGATGACGGCGGCTTTGAGCACTTTAAAGAAGTCTGGTAATTCAAAGACTTATCTCTATGATATGCCTTGGTATGTGATCATCGGGCCGCCGGGTTCGGGCAAGACCACGGCCTTGGTGAACTCTGAGATTAAGTTTCCACTGTCAGGCCAGCAGGGCGGCTTACAGGGCTTTGGTGGGACTCGATACTGCGATTGGTGGTTTGCCGAAGACGCGGTGATGATCGACACGGCGGGGCGATATACGACTCAGGATAGTGATGAGGGGACGGATAAGGCGTCTTGGACCAGCTTTCTGAATTTACTGAAGAAAAACCGACCGAAGCAGCCGATCAACGGGGTGATCTTGGCGATTTCGGTGGCCGATCTGATGAACGCGGGGCCGGACAAGATCACTGCCCACGCCGAGACGATCCGGGCGCGGTTGGGGGAAATTCACGAAACGTTGAAGGTGGATTTCCCGGTTTATGTGATGTTCACCAAGGCCGATCTGATCGCGGGGTTCCGCGAGTATTTCAGCAGCTTTGCGGCAGGGCGGCGGAAGAAGGTTTGGGGGGCGACGTTCCAGACCGAAAGCCGGAAGGAGCAGACTTTTGACCGGGTTGCGGGCGAGTTTGATGCGTTGGTGGCGCGGTTGTCGGATGAGGTTATTGATCGGCTTTCCGAGGAACCGGACGGCGTGAACCGGATCGCGATTTTCGGACTTCCCGGCCAGATGGCGATGTTGAAGGACGAGGTGGAATCGTTCCTGCGGCAGGTGTTTGAGCCGACGCGGTATAAGACGAGCGCGATCTTGCGCGGGTTCTATTTCACATCCGGCACGCAAGAAGGCACGCCGATTGATCAGGTTTTGGGTGCGATGAGTCGCAGCCTTGGCGTGCAGGCGCAGCTTTCGGGCAAGGGTAAAAGTTTCTTCCTGCACGATTTGTTAACCAAGGTTATTTTCGGGGAACAAGGCTGGGTTTCTTATGATCGCAAGGCGGTGCGGCGGGCGTCTGTGCTGCGAATCGGGCTGACCACGGCGATGTTTTTAGCCTCGGCTGGCATCTTGGGGGCTTGGGGGTATAGCTATCTGAACAATCGCACGCTGGTGGCCTCGGCGCAGGCGGCGATGGCGGATTACGAGTTGGCGGCGACCGAAGATTTGCAGGCGATTGAGGTGAAGGACACCGATTTTCTGCGTGTGAGCAATGAGTTGAAGCTGCTGCGCACAATGCCCTCGGGGTTCGAGTCGCCCGAGGAGCCGGAAGGCGATTGGACGCGCGGCTTTGGGCTATCGCAGCAGGGCGCGATCCGGCAGGCGGCGCGAGATTCTTACGCGCAGGCGTTGGAGCGGCTGTTGCGGCCGAGGCTGGTGTTGCGGGTGGAAGGCCAGTTGCAACAGTTCGTTTTGGCCAATGAGCCGATCCCGATTTATGAAACGTTGAAGGTGTATAAGCTGCTCGGCGGCGCTGCACCTGCGCCGCAGGATGATCTGGTGAAGACGTGGTTCCATGATGATTGGGAGCAGGTCTTGTTCCCCGGCATCAACGAGGAACCCGCGCGCGATATGCTAAACAAACATCTGGCGGCGATGTTGGAGCTGGATGATACGACTGCGCCGACGGTGGAATTGAACGCCGATCTGGTCGCCAAAGCCGAGGTGATTTTGGCCCGGATGTCGGTGGCGGATCAGGCCTATTCTTTGATCGTGGCTACCGCGCCTGTATCTGGTCTGCCGGATTTCAACGTGGTCGAACGCGCAGGGCCGGATGCGCGGCTGGTGTTTGAGACGGTGGACGGCTCGGACCTTGGCACGCTGACGGTGCCGGCTTTGTATACCTATGCCGGGTTCAATGATTTCTTTCTGGAGCAGTTGGCGGCGGTTGCGCATAAGCTTGAGACAGAACAATGGGTTATGGGGGAGCAGGCAGCAGCAGCGAAGGTGGATGAGCAGTTGTCGCGGTTGGGGCCGCAGTTGCTGGCGCGGTATCGGGAAGATTATCTGGCGGCTTGGGATGCAGTTTTGTCGAATATCAAACTCGCGCCGATGGCGGCGGATAAACCGGCTTATATGGCTTTGTCGGCGGCATCCTCGCCGACCACTTCGCCGATTTTGAAGCTGGTTGAGGGGATCTCAGCGGAGACGAAACTGACGCAGCCGTTGGTGCCGGAAGGTGCCGTGGATAAGGCAGCCGGAGAGGCCGATGCGGTGGCGGGGGCTATTTCTCAGGCGGGCAGCGATGTGACGCAGATGATCGCGAGCCGGACCTCTGGATTGCAGCGGATTGGCCTTGATATAGCTCTGGCGGCAGGAAAATCGCAGAAGCGGGCGGGCGCGGCTGCGGGGGCTGGGCCGACGATTCCGGGCGCGGATATTGAGGCGCAGTTTGCGGAATATCACGCCTTGTTGGAGGGCACGCCGGGGACTCGGCCGATTGATGCTTTGCTGAACTCGTTGGGGGCTATTCAACAGGGTTTGGTGATTGCGGCGGGGTTCAATCAGGCGGAGGCGAATGCGCAAATTCCGGCGCTGATTGGGCAGTTGAAGACGGCGGCGTCTCGGCTGCCGCCGGAATTGTCGCGGATGGTGGGCGAGGCGGTGGATAATTTTGAGGGCGATGCGGCCTCAACGGCGGTGGCGCAGATCAACGCGGATTTGACCTCGCAGGTGACGGCGGTGTGCGAGGGGATTGTCGACGGGCGCTATCCGTTTAGCAAGAGCCCGGCGCGGCAGGTGCCTTTGTCGGAGTTTGCGCAGTTGTTTGCTCCGGATGGGGTGTTGGATCGGTTCTTTAATGCCAACCTTGCGATCCACGCCAATATGGGCGCGGGGGATTGGACGTGGCGCGATGACAGCCCGCTGGCGAAGAAGCTGTCGTTGCAAAGCCTGCGGCAGTTTCAGAAGGCGGCAGCGATCCGGGATGCGTTTTTTCCGGGGCGATCTCCGGTCGTCAAGTTGGACATAACGGTGAACCAGATCACTGCGCATGACCGGATCAAGCAATCGATTCTGGTGATTGACGATCAGCCGATCCAGATGCGGCAGGCGGGAAATACGCCGGTTACCGTGACGTGGCCGGGTGGGGCGGGAAATACTTCGGTGCAGTTGTTGCCCGAAATGAACAACCGCGAAAGCCAGATCATGTATCAAGGGCCGTGGGCGTTGTTGCAGTTCATCCGCGATGGCAATCCGCGGCAGATTGGTGACGTGATGCAGGTGGATTATGTGATTGGCGGGCGCAATATCACCTATGAAATCCGGGTGAATGCGCTGGTCAACCCGTTCAACATGGCGGAACTGCGTGAGTTCCGCTGCCCGACAGGCCTGTGATGCTGGCGCTGTATGGCAAACATCCGTCGAAGGGAGATTTCATCGGCGGCGGTTTGCCGGTTCAAGCGGGGTTGGAGGGCTGGCTGGATTCGGCTTTGGCCGAGGCGCGGCATGGCTTGGATTCTGAATGGGAAGGCGTTTGGGGATCGGCGCGACCCTTGCGGTTCTGGATTGGGCCGAGTGTTTGGGGTGAGGCTTTGGCCGGGGTGCTGGGGGCGAGTGCCGATAAGGTCGGACGACGATATCCGTTGCTGATCGCGGGGTTTGGCGCAGAGTGCCCACCCTGCCCGGTGATTGACCCGGCACAAGACTGGCACGGTGCAGTTGAGGCGAAGCTGGTCGAAATGCTTGCGGGTGAGACTGCCGATCTGAACGGGTTTGCAGCCCCCTGCCCTACCGCGATGCCTGCTGGCCCGCCGGAGTTTTGGGCGGCTCGGCCCGGTGCGGATGTGGTGGCGCTGCTGGAGGATATCGCGACCACAGATCACCACCGCGCCAGCCACAATCGCAGTTATTGGTGGATCGCGGGGGATGACTTTGGCCATTCTCAGGTTTGGGCGGGTGAGGGTTTGCCCTCGGGCCATGTACTTGCGTGGTTTTTGCGCGGGTATGCCGAAAATGCTTAGGCAGGTTGGGGCTAGGCAGTTGCATAGGTTTCCGCCTAAGCTGACCAAATGTTTTCAGCCCGTTGGGCAAGGTTGTTTCAAATGGGTGGGTCGATGATCGAGGCTCCATTTCAATTCGAGACCGGGGCCGCGACCGATACGGGCCGCGTGCGCGATCACAATGAAGACAGTTATCTGACACTGCCCGAAGCCGGGGTTTGGGTGGTGGCCGATGGCATGGGCGGGCATCATGCGGGCGATTTTGCCAGCCGGACGATTGTCGAAAGTGTGGGGTCTTTGGGCCGCCCGGTTTCCGCGCCCGATCTGCAAGCGCGGTTTATGGATCGGTTGCTGCGCGCGCATCAGTTGATCCAAGATCAATCGGCGCTGTTGAATGGGGCCACGGTGGGGGCAACTTTGGTGGCGCTGCTGGCGTTTGATCAGCATTTTGCTTGTGTGTGGTCGGGCGACAGCCGGATTTATCTGCTGCGGGCGGGGCAGTATACGCAGGTCACGGTGGATCATACCGAGGTGAATGAGCTGTTGCGCACTGGCGCGATCACGGCGGAGCAGGCGCTGACGTGGCCACGGCGCAATGTGATCACGCGGGCGATTGGGGTGCATGAGAAACCTCAGACGGATGAGCGTTCGGGTGGGCTGGCGGATGGCGATGTGTTTTTGTTGTGCTCGGATGGGCTAACGGAGCATATCGAAGATCGCGAGATGGCCGAGGCTTTGGCGCAGTTTGCGCCCCAAGCCGCCTGCGATGCTTTGGTGCAGCTGACCTTGCAGCGCGGCGCAAAGGATAATGTGACGGTGGTGGTGGTGCGGGTCGCTGCTGCGAGGGCGTGGTCATGAGTGACGCCTCGGACAAAGGCCCGAACCATGCAACCACGGTGTCTTCCGGCACTTTGATCATGGGCACCTATGAGATTGAGCGGCTGATCAATTCAGGCGGCATGGGTGAGGTGTATCGTGGCCGGAATATCCACAATGACGAGCCTGTGGCGATCAAGATCGTACTGCCATCGTTGGCGCATGATCCAAAGATCGTGGCTTTGTTCCAGAAGGAAAGCACCACGCTGTCGCGGCTAAGCCATGAGGCGATTGTGCGCTATCATGTGTTCACCGTCGATCCGACCATCGGGCGGCCTTGCATGGTGATGGAATTTGTCTCTGGCACTTCGATGTCGGACCGCATTGAGCAAGGGCCGATGCCCGTTGAAGATGTGCGGGTGATGCTGCGGCGGGTGGCCTCGGGGTTGGACAAGGCGCATCGGGCCGGGGTGGTGCATCGCGATCTGTCGCCGGACAATGTGATTTTGGAAGATGGCCATGTGGAACACGCCAAGCTGATCGACTTTGGCATTGCGAAAAGCACCGCTTTGGGGGCGGGGACTTTGTTGCAGGGGCAGTTTGCGGGTAAATTCAACTGGGTGTCGCCGGAACAGTTAGGCGCGTTTGGCGGCACGGTCGATGGGCGGTCGGATATATACTCGCTGGCTTTGGTGACGGCGGCGGCGAGCAAGGGTGAAGTACTGCCGATGGGGGCGTCGATTGTCGATGCTGTGGGCAAACGCTCGGGCGTGCCGGATTTAACCGGGGTGGATGAAGGGCTGGTGCCGCTGCTGTCGTGGATGTTGCAGCCTGATCCGGCTTTGCGGCCTGAGAGCATGGCGAAGGTGATGGCGGCGGTGGATAATCCGTCTCTGGTGCCGCAGATTGCTGCGCCTGCGCCGAAAGCACCTGATCCGAACCGCACGGTGATTGGCGGGGCTTTGCCGATCCAAGAGCCTAAGGTGGTGTCGCTTGCGCCCGTTGCGGCTGCGGTTTCCGTGGCACCGGTATCCGTGGCGCCTGTAGTGAAAACCTCGGCTCCGGTTGGGGCGACGATGATTGCGGCTGTGACGCAGGCCCCGGAAAGCGAAGATGTCAGTCCGTTTGGGGCGCCGGGGGTGGCGGCGGTTGCACGGCACGCGCAGGTCGAGCCGCTGGTGGGGAAAAACAGCAAAAGCGGCCTGATCGCGGTGTTGGCGCTGTTGGCTTTGGGCGGCGGGGCTGCGGGGGCGTATTTCGGCGGGGTGTTTGACAGCAAAGTGGTGCCTGTGGCGGGGGAGACTCAGGCAGAAGCCGATGCGCGGGTGAAGGCTGAAGCGGAAGATAAAGCCGCCGCTGAACAGGCCACAGCCGAGGCGAAAGCGACAGCGGATGCCGCAGCGGCGAAGGCGGTCGAGGACGCGGCGGCTGTTAAGGCTGCGGCAGATGCCAAAGCCGCAGAGGATGCGGCCAAGCAGGCGGAGGCTGCAGCGCAGAAGGCGGCCGAGGAGCTTGCCGCACAAAAAGCCGCTGATGAGGTGGCGGCGCAGAAAGCGGCTGACGAGGCAGCGGCGCAAAAAGCCGCCGAGGACGCCGCAGCTCAGCAAACGGCGGCGCAGAAGGCTGAGGCGGATGCGGCGGCCAAGAAGGCTGCGGAGGCGCTTGCGGCGAAACAGGCGGCAGACGCGGCAGCGGCGCAGAAGCTTGCCGAGGAAGCTGCGGCGCAAAAAGCGGCGGATGAGGCTGCGGCTAAGCAAGCGGCAGAGGCGCAAAGGCTGGCTGCCGAGGCAGAGGCACAAAGGCTGGCGGAGGAGGCTGCAGCTAAACAGGCTGCAGACGAAGCGGCAGCCAAGAAAGCCGCCGATGAGGCTGCGGCAAAGCAGGCAGCGGAGGCTGCGGCGCAGAAATTGGCGGATGAGGCGGCTGCGAAGAAAGCCGCAGAGGAAGCTGCGGCCAAGGCCGATCCGGTGGCGATGCAGTTGGCGTATCTGGCGGGTGTGCAGCCGCCGCTATGTGCTTTGGTGACGCTGAAGGATGCCAAGGCCTCGGGCTTTGGGCTGGAGGGTTATACGGCGGACCCGGCGGCTTTGGCAGGGTTTGTGAAGGACTGGCAGGCGGCGACGCGGACCACGCCGGACCTTGCGGTCCACCCGATCAACACCGCGCAATGCCCGCTGATTGAATTTGCCACCCACTACTCCGCGCCGGATGTCGATCCGCTGGCGGTGGTGATGCAAGCGACGGGGGAGGTGGTGAAAAGCAGCGCCAATGTCAGCGGCAAGGTCGAAGGGCTGGAGGGTCGAAATTTTGCGCTGTTCATCTTCTCGGAGGGCGGCGGGGCGACCAATCTGAAACCTTGGACCACGATGGGCAGCGATGGCACCGCCAGTTTTGAGTTTAACCTGACGCTGGAGGCAAATGCGCCGCCCGCACCGCAGATCCTGGTGGCGATGGTGACGGATAAGCCGTTGCCTGCGCTGGACAAGGTGCCTGCGGGGGTGACGGCGCAATCGCTGATGCCGTTCCTGGAAAAACAGTTGGAGAAAGCCGGGGTGAAACCGACGCTCAGCTTCGCCTATTTCCGGCTGGAGAACTGAACGGGGGGCGGCTGCCAGCTTTTCTTGCCAGATTGCTGCGGCTTGATGTAACGTTGCAGGTATCCGGGGTTATTTTCCCCAGCCTGCCCGTTTTACGCCTATTTTTGAAAGCGATATCCAGATGCCCACGACCTTTTCCCAAGACAATCGCATCGGTCGGATGTTCACGCCATTGAAGGCGAACGACTTGGTGCTGATTGAATTTTCCGGCAGCGAAGCGGTGAACGCGATCAGTCAGTTTCGCGTCAAGGCGCTGTCCGCCAAACCGATTTCAGAGATCGAGCCCTTGCTGGGCGAAGCGATTGCAGTTCAGATTGTCACCCCGCTGGGCGACGTGCGGGATTTTCATCAGATGGTGGATGCGATCCGCTATCTGGGGCCAGAGGGCGATCACCACATCTATGAGTTCGAACTGCGGCCGTGGTTCTGGCAATTGTCACGGCGGACCAATTACCGGATTTTCCACGAGGTGAACGTCGTCGATGTGATCCGAAAAATCGTTGATGAATACGGCAATTCTGATGTGGCGGGCTTTATTGACCTGACTGTCGGCAGTTTTCCTGAAATGGAATATGTCGTGCAGTACAACGAATCCGACATGGATTTCCTGTGCCGCCTGATGGAGCGCTTCGGGATCAACTACCATTTCCAGATGGAGCCGACGCGGCACACCTTGGTGCTGACCACCGGCGCGGATGCGTTCAGCGATGCCCCGGCCTCTGCGCGCGCGTTCAGCCCTTTGGGCAGCCGGGGCGATGCCACCGCAGAGCATTTCGATGCCTGGTCGCCGCAGCGGCAGTTGACCACGGGATCGGTGCGGCTGACCGATTACAACTTCAAGACCGTCTCGGCGCAGATGGAGGTGACGCGCGAGAATTTGCGCGGTTTTGTCGGCGTAAATATGGAAAGCTTTGGCTATCCCGGCGTCTATTTGACCCCCGGAGAAGGCAATCCGATTGCGCAGCGGCGTCTGGATGCCTACCGGATGGGCGATGCGACGGTGCGGGCGAACGGCAATGCAGCCAGCCTTGGCGCAGGGATGAAGTTTCAGCTTTCGGCGCATTCCGATGCTGGGCAGTTGGACGAATATGCCGTGCTGGCGGCGCAGCACTTTGTCTCAAACGGCACGTTCCGTTCGGGCGGGGGTGTGGCTGCGGACACCGCCTATCAAGGGGCTTACGTTCTGACGCGCAGTGCCAATCCGATTGCGCCACAACGCTTAACCCGGCCACCGCGCGTGCTGGGGCCACAGACGGCGGTGGTGGTCACCGGAGCCGAGGGCGACATTGACGAATTTGGCCGCATCAAGGTCAAGTTTTTTTGGGCACCTGACGAGGTGTCAATGTATTGTCGGGTGTCACAGATTTGGGGACAGGATGAATGGGGAACGATCTTTATCCCGCATGTCGACATGGAAGTGATCGTTGAATTCCTAGACGGCGACCCGGATCGGCCCTTGGTGACTGGCTGTGTGTGGAACGAGAAAAATCGCCCGCAGATGCCGGACAACCACCTGACCAGCGGCTTTAAGACTGTGCGCAACAACCAGCTTTTCTTCTATGACACCGAGGGCAAGGAAGAAATCTACATCCGGGCGCAGCGGGATATGACACGGGTGGTGATGCATGATGACAAATCCACCACCCACGGCAAACAGGTGCTGAAGATTGACGCCAGCAAAAGCGAAAGCGTGGGCGGCAGTTCTTCATCCTCGGTCGGCGGCGATATGTCTACCTCGGTCAGCGGCGCTGAAACCCATAAGGTGAAGGGCAGCCTGTCGATCGAATCAAAAGAGAAGATCGAGTTGAAAGTGGGGAGTTCCAGCATCACCATTGATCAAACCTCGATCAAGATCAAAGCTTTGACGGTGGAGGTTGAAGCCACCGCCGAGTTGAAAACCAAAGCGGGGGCGATGGCCACGCATGACGGGGGTGCGATGATGGTGATCAAAGGCGTTCTGGTGACGATTAACTGATGGGCAGCGCATCTGACACCACTCCGCCCGTCACCATTGCGCCTGCACCGGGGCTGCGGGTGCAACTGGGGCGTCAGTTGTTCGGCACCATGCCGGAAATGGCGGATGATATTGTGGCAAGGCCGGGGGAAGGCGAGCATGTGTTCGACTTTTGCCGTCGGCTGCGGTTGGGGGAGACGCCGGAGGAGGCGATCTCGCTGATGGCCTTTGCTTTGCAGCCACGCCCTGCGGTGTGGTGGGGGCATGAATGTCTGAAGGCAGCACCAGAGCTGTTGACCGATCAGGACCGTGAGATGTTGGCGCTTTGCGAGGCTTGGGTGGCGGAACCGACCGAGCCCAACCGCTATCTGGCGCTGGATGCGGGGCTGCATGTGGCGGTTCGCGGGCCGGGGGCGTGGCTGGCACTGGCGGTGGGCTGGGCTTCGGGCTCGATGGCACCGGAAGGCCTGCCGCCCGCACTGGTTCCGATGTTTGCGATTGGGCGGGCGTTGAATGCGGGGGTGTTGACGGCACTGGCGCGGGTGCCGCAAGACAAGCGGCGGCGGATGCTGGACCATTACGTTGGCATGGCCGAGGTGCTGGCAAAAACTGTTTAAGCCGCCTATCTTAGGTCTTGCCCCTGTTGGAATACTCCCGAAATGAAACTGACCCTGCGGATTGAGAATTTGGATAGCCTGCCGGATGGCGGGCCGCTGGAGTTTTCGGCTGTGGCGCGCGGCTTTGAAGTGGGTCGCGATTCCGCGATGGATTGGACGCTACCTGATCCGAACCGCCATATTTCCAGTCGGCATTTTGAGGTGACGTTTCGCGATGGTCAGTTCTGGCTGAACGACATTTCCACCAACGGCACGTTTATCTATGGCGCGTCGATGCGGGTGTCGTCGCCCTTGGCGCTGAGCCATAATGAGCGCTTGCAGGTCGGACAGTATATCATCCGGGTGTTGGTGGTGGACCCGGCGGTCTCGGCCTTTGCAGCGCCGCCGCTGACCGCACCAGTGTCCGATCCGTGGAGCCTTGCGCCCAGCCCGTCGCCGATGCCGCAGTATTCAACCACGCCGCTGCCGCCGCCAACGCGGCCATCGCAGGCACTGGCCGGGCAGTTTGGCGATAGTTTCGTGGAAAACCCGCGGTCTGCGGCCTTTGTGCCGACCACGCCGCCGCAGAATGTGCCGATTGCCCCACTTATCAGCCCGTTGCCGCAAGCGGTGACAACGCCGCCTCCGGTGGTGAATGCGCTTCCGCCCGCCCCGCCTGCCTCTGAACCGTTTCCGCTGCGGCCCGTTCCCGCACAGATCGAGGCCCCGGCCGAGGCTTTGCCGCTGTTAGACGCGATCTGCAAAGGCGCTGGCTTGCCTGCGGGCAGTTTGTCGAAGGTGGATGTGGCGCAACTGGGCGAAGACATTGGCAAATCTTTGCGCATCGCCACCGAGCAAATGATGGCGCTGTTGGGTGCGCGGGCGGCTGCGAAGCAGTTTGTGAAAAGCTCTAGTCGGACAATGATCGGCGGAATCAACAATTCGCCGTTGAAGTTCAAGCCCAACGCCACCGAAGCGCTGACCACGATGTTTGCGCAGAAAACCGAGAGTTATTTGGGGGCGGTGGCGGCGTTTTCCCAAGGCTTTGATGACGTGAAACGCCACCAAACGGCGGTTTATGCGGCGATGCAGCCTGCGCTGGCGCGGTTGCTGGAAGACCTTTCGCCTGAGTCGATTGAAGAACGCTCCACCGGTGGAATCATGTCCTCCAAAAAGGCGCGGGCTTGGGAATTGTTCGTGGAACGATGGGATGCCAAGACCCATCCCTATGAAAACGGTATGTTGGATGTGTTTTTGGCCTATTTTTCCGACGCCTATGACGAAGCGGTGAAGTCCGCCACTCCGAAAAACGCCGGTTGACCATGCCGCGCTGCGGCGCTAGCCTTCACATAAGTTTTGCAAAGGACCGACAATGACTGCCGCATTGATCACCCTTCTCCTTGGCACCGGCCTGCTGGCCGCTTTGCCGAAACCGCAGCCTGCGCGTGTTGCTGCGAACCGCAAGTAACCTTGCCCCATGCGGCTGGATGATCTGATCAAGCCGATCTCGCCGGACGCGCCATGCGGTGAAGACTTGCTTGCGCTGGATGACCCGGATTACTGCGACTATTACTTCAACGTCGAAGACCGTCTGCCCACCAGTTATTTCAACATGGTGCGCGGCACGCTGTTTGATCCCAAGTCCGTTGATCAAAAGGCCGAGTCGACGCAGCTTGACGGCTTGCTAAAGCGCAGCCGAGATTTGCGCCTGTTGGGGCTGGAGGCCAAGTTTCAGATTCTTGCCGGGCGTTTCAAGGGCTTTGCCGATGCGGTGATGGGGTTCGCCGGGCTGATTGAAGCTTATCCGGGCGATGTGCATCCGGTGGATCGGGTTGATCGGCAGAACGCGATTGAGGAACTGAACGCCCTCGCCACGATCGCCGCGCCGCTGGACTATGCGATTTTGCTGACCGACAAGCGGGTTGGCGACATTTTCTATCGCGGCTACGGCACTGCTTCGGGCAAAATTCCGACGCGTGAGGGTGAGCAGCCGGGCGACGTTGGCAGCATCACCGGGGCGCTGAGTTCTTCAGAAAACGCCAAGGCTGTCGATGCTCTGTATGAGCAGCTGAAGGGGCTGCGGGCGGCGATCAAGACCATGATTCAGCTGTGCCAATCTAGCACGCCGCCGTTCTCGCCCAAGCTGGATCGATTGGACGATAAGCTGGCCGATATTCTGGCGATGGTGGTTTCCGCCCGCGGCGATCTGGGGGCTGAAGCGGTCCCGGTGATTGAGGGGGCCGAAGGCGAAGCAGGCGCGGCGGTTGCAGCGGGTGGCACCACCACGATCACGGTGCAAACAGGCACGGCTGAGGTGCCAAACCATCGCGTGGCCTATCAGCTGTTGCAAGCGGTCGAGCGGTATTTTGCCACCACCGAACCCGCGTCTTTGGCATTGGTTCTGGTGACTCAATCGCGGTTGTTGATCGGGCGGCCTCTGGTGGAGGCACTGGACGCTTTGCTTGAAAATTCAGCAGGTTACGCCTCGATCAGCTTTGGCACCGAGACTGGCTTTGCGATTTCCATGGCGCGGATGCGCGATTTGTCGGGGCAGGCGAATATCACATCAGATGATTTCTCGACGCCCGATGAAAATGATCCGCCCGCGCCCGAAGTGGTCAGCCGCGATCATGCGGGGCAAATCCTGAAGCAGATCGAAGATTTCTACCGGATGCGCGAACCGGCCAGCCCGATTCCAATCCTACTATTCAAAGCCCGAAATATGCTGTCTAAAGACTTCCACGCGCTGGTGCGCGAATTGATTCCGCCTTCCTGATTTCGGCTAAATTTTGCCTGACTGACCACCGTTTCCTTTGACCAAATGCCCGTTTCTGGCGCAGAGTTGAAATCTGTTGACTTGTAGCGCCGGTGCGGCTTTCCTTTTCGTATTAGACAGGAGAATTGTTATGGCCTCTTCCGATTCAGCCACCGGCTTTATCAAACGCAATCGACCGCCGCGTGTGCAGATTTCCTACGCTGACCCGATTGAAGCAAACAAACAGGTCGAACTGCCCTTCGTGATGGGCATCATGTCCGACTTGTCAGGCAATGCCAGCAAGGTCGAAAAGCCCCCGGTCGCTGATCGTGAGTTTACCGCCGTGACCTCGGATACGCTGGATGACTATATGGAAAGCGTCTCGCCCGGTTTGGCGATCAACGTCGACAACAAGCTTGACGCGGAACAGGGCGGCAAGCTTTCGGTCAACCTGAACTTCAAGAAAATGGCTGATCTCAGCCCCGGCGAGATTGCGCGGCAAGTGCCTGCGTTGAACAAACTGCTGGAAGCCCGTCAGCAGCTGGCGAACCTTGCCCGCTATATGAACGGCAAGTCCGGCGCGCAAGAGCAGTTGAAGCAGTTGCTGGCTGACCCGGCGCTGATGGCGGCTTTGGATGAACGCCGTGCTGCCGCAAAGCCCGAAGGCGAAGAATAATCCTGAATGGCCGCCGTTGCAGGCTGCTGATTACACAAGACATTTTTTAGGACATCGACATGGCAACTGAACTGCAACAAGACGGCGGAGCCGGTGGCGCCCTTCACGAGCTGGATGAATTCTCTGCGATCCTGAAGCAAAACTTCAAACCGCGCAGCGATGTCGCCGCGCGCGAGGTTGAAAACGCCGTGGGAACGCTGGTGCGTGAGGCTTTGGCCGATGAGACCGTGATCACCGACGATATTCTGGACACCATCGACAAAATGCTGGCCAAGATCGACGAAAAGCTGTCGCAGCAGGTCAACGAGATCATCCACAACGCCGAATATCAAAAGCTGGAAAGCGCATGGCGCGGGCTGGCCTATACGGTGAACAACACCGAGTCGGATGCGACGCTGAAGCTGCAAGTGATGAACATCTCGAAAACCGAGCTGGACAAAGAACTGCGCGGCTATCCGGGCGCGAAGTGGGACCAAAGCCCGCTGTTCAAAAAAATCTACGAGGCTGAATTTGGTCAGCTCGGTGGTCAGCCGTTCGGCGCGCTGGTCGGGGACTTTGCCTTCGACCATTCGTCGTCTGACGTACGTCTGCTGCGTGATCTGGGCAAGATTGCTGCCGCCGCCCACGCGCCCTTCATCACCTCGCCCGCGCCGACCCTGATGGGAATGGACAGCTGGAACGAGTTGGGCAATCCGCGCGATCTGTCCACCGTGTTCGACACACCGGATTATGCGGGCTGGAACTCGCTGCGCGACTCGGAAAACTCGCGCTATATCGCGCTGGCGATGCCACGGGTGCTGGCGCGCGCACCTTACGGTCAAAACGGCGAGCCGGTGGAGGAGTTCAACTTTGAAGAAACCACCGACGGCCATGAGGGCAAGCAATATGCTTGGATGAACGCTGCCCATGCGATGGCGGTGAACATCAACCGCGCCCATAAGGAATATGGCTGGACGGTGCAAATTCGCGGTGTCACGTCGGGCGGGGAAATCACCGCCCTGCCGGTACATAATTTCGATACCGGCGATGGCTCCACCGATATGAAATGCCCGACCGAATTTGCCATTAGCGACCGCCGGGAAGGCGAGCTTTCCAAATCGGGGATCATGCCACTGATCCACCGCAAGAACACCGACCGCGCCGCATTCTTGGGCGCGCAATCGTTGTACCGACCGAAGAAATACCAGAATGAGGAGGCCACGGCCTCGGACAATCTGTCTGCGCGCATCCCTTACATTTTTGCGATTTCGCGCTTCAGCCATTATCTGAAGTGCATGGTGCGCGACATGGTCGGTTCAAACCGCGAACAGGCGCAGCTTGAAAAAGAGCTGCAAAACTGGATCAACCAGTATGTTCACGGCAACCCTGGCACCGCATCCGAGCGGGAAAAGGCTCTGATGCCTTTGGCTGCGGCCAAGGTCGAAGTGATCGCGGATGAAGAAAACCCCGGCTACTATGTCGGCAGATTTTTCCTTCGTCCGCACTACCAGTTGGAAGGCATGGATATCGGGATGAGCCTGGTCTCCAAGCTGCCTTCCGGCAAATAAGTCGCGGTCTGGGGCGCAGACACTCATACGGTCGCCCCGGACAGCTAAAGTTACATTCAAAGGAGAGTACAGATGGCCGGAACAGACATTTTTCTGAAGGTTGGCGGGAATATCAACGGTGAATCCACCGATGACCAATTCAAAGAGCATTTGAACATCGACAGCTATGGTTGGGGCGTGACCCAACAAGGCACGTTCAGCGCCGGGTCGGGCGCGGGCGGCGGCGCGGGCCGTTCGATGGTGCAGGATATGCATTTCACCAAGCTGATCTGCAAAGCCTCGCCCGAACTGATGATCGCTTGCGCTACTGGCAAGCACATCCCGGATGCGACTCTGTACGTGCGCAAAGCCACCGGCGACAAGGCGATGGTGTATTTCCAGTTTGTCATGAAGGACGTACTGGTGTCGTCGTATCAGACCGGTTCGGGCGGCGGTCAGGGCGCGTTGATCAACGAGCAATTCTCGTTCAACTTCCGCGAACTGACCCTGACCTACTGGCAGCAAACCGCCGCTGGTGGCCAAGGTGCCAAGGTGGAGAAGAAATACGACCTCGCCACCAACAAAGCCTCCTAAGTGCAAAGGCCGGGCAAGTGCGCTTGCCCGGCCTTCCCCTTCGATCACCGCTTGACCTATCACCGCTCTCAGGCGACCTGATCTTAAGAAAGTCGGCCTATGGCAGAGCGTGACGGCATTTTCCAAGTCTCTTTGATGAACGTGTTCCGCCAAGCCTCACGCGAGCGGGATGCTTCGGCGCGCGATGACACGCTGACCGATGGCGATGGCCGGGTGCTATCGGCCCGAAGCATTGAGCGCCGCGAAGGAGCGGGACAGGCGACCTTGCGCGATCATCTGGCGATTGATCTGGGCAACCTGATGGCCACCGTTCATCTTGAAGCCTCTATCCCATTAAACGGTTTGGATTATGTGAAGAAGTCGATTTTGAACTACGGCATCCCCGACATGTCGCGGCTGACGGTGGATGATCACCGCCACAGCCAAGTCGCCCGCGATCTGCGGGACGCATTGTTGGCGCATGAACCACGTTTGATCGCCGAAACCTTGGTGGTGAAAATGCGTGGACCTGAGGCGGACGCGGCGCAACGCATCGCCTTTGACATCACCGCCGAAATGGCCGCGCGCCCGGTCGATGTGCCGTTGGAATTTGTCGCCGAGATCGACACCGGGGCGGGCAAAGTCGCGCTGTCGAACCTTGTGGTGCGCGGATGAACCGGGCATTTCTTGAGGCATATAATCGCGAATTGGCTCTGCTTTATGAAGGCGCCAAGGAGTTTGCCGAGGATTTTCCGGGTATTGCCGAGCGCTTGGGTGGCTTGACGCAAGACAATCTTGACCCTGCTGTGGCGGGCTTGCTGGAGGGTGCGGCGTTCATGGCCGCCCGCGTGCAGTTGAAGCTGGACACTGAGTTTGACACCTTTACCAGCGAATTGCTGGATCAGCTTTTGCCGAACTTCATGGCGCCGACTCCCTCGGCCATCCTCGCGCAAGCCGATCCGAATTATGCCGAGGATGAGCTGGAGATGGGTAAGAATTTCCCGGCCGGGGCCTATCTCGATGCACGTTATGTGGATCGGGATCAGCGGATTTCCTGCCGTTTTCGACTGTCTGCCCCGCTGACTTTGTGGCCGCTGCGGCTGACCACGGCGCGGTTTGTCTCTGGCCCGACCGGGTTTCAGGCCTTGGGGCTGGATGTTGGGGCGGATACCGCAGGTGGGTTGATTCTGTCTTTCCTGCGGCCAGCCTCAACTGTGCAGAAGGACAAGCCCGGAAAACCTGTTGCCGCGATTCAGGCCGACATGCTGCCGATATATCTGACAGGCGATCTGGGCGAGCAGATTGCGATTTATGAACATTTATTCACCAACACCATCCGCGCCACGATCCGCTATCTGGATACGCGTGGCGATCCGGTTTTCATGCGGCTGGAGCCGGGCTGGTTGGATCAGATCGGCTTTGAGGATACCGAAGCGATCTTCCCCGAAGACACCCGCGTGTTCCGTGGCTTCACGCTGCTGCGTGAGTTTTTTCTGTTTCCGCAGAAATTCTTAGGCTTCCGCCTGCAAAGCCTGCGCAAGGTTTTGCCGCGGATTCCGGCGTCCGGTTTTGATTTGATGATCGAGATGAACGCGGTGCGCCCCAGCCTGCCCGCCCGGATCACGGCTGAGAATTTCCGGCTGTTTGCCGCCCCGGCGATCAACCTGTTTGAGGAAAACTGCGCGCAGGTGAAGCTGGACAGCTTGCGGCACGACTATCTGGTGAGCGCCGATTCCAGCCCCGCCTCGCATTACGAAGTGCATCGGATCACCGAAGTTTTCGCCTATTACGCTGGCGTGAAAACCAAAATCCCGGTGCATCCTTTGTATGGGATGCCCGCCGACGTTATGGCCCCGCGTGAGGCGCTTTATTACACCGCCAAGCAACGCCCCCGGCGGTTGACGGCGAAGGAGAAACGCTTCGGGCAGGTGCAGGGCTATACCGGCACCGAAAGTTTCATCTCGATCTACGAACCGGGGCATCTGGACAGTGCCGAGCGGGTGAAGCGGTTACAGATCAAACTGCTCTGCTCCAACCGCCACTTACCGCAATATCTGCCGATTGCTCAAGGCGGGGCGGATTTCCGGCTGAACGATGACACCGCCGTGCCACTGCGCTGTATCGCAGGGCCGACCAATCCGCGTGAGTCGGTGCTGGAACTGGACGAAAGTGCGCCGCACCGCGCCAAGGCGGGGCCAGTGCATTGGCGGCTGATTTCCTTCCTGTCGCTGAACTTCCTGGGGCTGGATAATCGCGGCAGCCGGGATGAGGCGGCGGCGTTGCGCGAATTGTTAACCCTGTTCGCGGATGTCTCCGCGCAGATCACCGAGCGGCAGTTGCAAGGGTTGAAAGCCGTTACCTCGCGCCCTGTCACCCGCACCATTCAGCGCGCAGGCGGCTATCACGCGGCACGGGGCACGCAAGTGACGTTGCGGTTTGACGAACGGGCGTTTGAAGGCTCGGGCGTGTTTCTGCTGGGCGCGGTGCTGGATCGGTTTTTCGCCGAATACGCCAGCATCAACAGCTTTACCCAACTGGTGCTGACTTCGGATCAGCGCGGGGTGATAAAGACTTTCCCGCCGCGCACCGGGCAAGGACCGCTGCTATGAGCGCGCGTCGGGATGATCTGAAAGCCGACCCCGCCGCCTTTGGCTTTTTGGCGCTGATGCGGGAGGTGGAACGCGGTCAGCCAGAGCGGCCTCGGATCGGGCGGAATAGCAATCTGCGCGAGGAAATCGTGCGGCTGGGGCAGGAACCGTTTCAGGCCTTCCCCGACCGCAACGTCAGCCAAGTGACGGAAAGCGCCGAAGGAAAGCTGCGGGTGCGCTCAAACTTCCTTGGCTATTTCGGCCCGCAAGGTGCCTTGCCGATGAACACCACGGCGGAAGTGCAGCAGTGGTATATGTTCAAGGACGAGGCGTTTGTGCGCCTTGCTGATCTGTTCACCAATCGGTTTCAGCAGTTGTTTTTCCGGGCTTGGTCGGATGCACGCGGCATCACGCAATATGATCACCCGAGCGATGATCGGTTTCAGGGCTACGTTGGCGCTGCGGTAGGCTTGGCTTCACCGTCCTTGCAAGCGCGGGGCACCGTGCCGGATATGGTGCGGCTGCCGCTGGTGGGCATCGCGATGGCACGGGTAAAAAGCCCGGTGCGGCTGCGGCAGATTTTGGAAAGCCTCTGCGGCGTGACCGTTGAGATTGAAGAAAACGTGCCGGTCTGGCTGGGGTTTGAGCCTTCGGATTTAACCCGGTTGGGCGCGGCCAATTCCGGCCTTGGGCGTGATTGTCGGCTAGGATCACGCGTGCAATCGGTGAATGAGAAGATCCGCGTGGCGGTGAAAACCGAAAGCCTGCCGCAGTATCAAAGCTTTCTGCCGGGTGGTTCCAACTTTCAGCGCCTGACCGAACTGCTGTTCACATATCTCGGGCATGAGACGGAAGTGGAAATCGCGCCGTCTTTGCCCGCCGATCAGATCAAGGGCGTTGCCTTGGGCAAAAGCGGCGCTTTGGGGTGGACGGGGTGGATCGCACCACCACAAGCCCCGCCCGGAACCTACCGATCCGACGCCGTTTTCGCCTCGGACCGCCGCACCGCCTGACATTTGAAAACTGATTTGAAGGGAAACACTATGGCCGATATTAGCCTTGAAACCGTCGCCGGAAAGCTGAACCGAGTCGGCTATGACGCGTTTCTGCAGTCTTTGCGCCACGCGAAAAATGAGGGCAACCGCAATGTGGAACTGTCGCATTGGCTGTTCCATATCGTGCAGAACCCAAAATCGGATATTTCCGCGACGCTGAACCATTTCAAACTCGACCGCGCCAAGCTGGAGAAGGATCTGGCTTTGGTGATCGACAGCTTTCGGAAAAACGCCACTGAAATGCCGTCGGTTTCGGAATCGATGACCACGGTGATGGACCACGGCTGGCGCTATGCCACCCTGCTGTTCGGTGAGGCGCAGATCAGGACTGGACATATTCTGGTCGCGGCGCTGAAGGATAAAGAGGCGCGGACCAAGCTGGTGCAGATGTCGAAGGTGTTCGGCGAAATCAACGTCGATACTTTGGTGAATGAGGCGCGGGCGGCGTGGAAAGACTCGGATGAGGAAGACATGCGCCCGATGGACGGCACCGGGGTGGGTCGGGCGGCGGCAGGGGCTGCGGCGGCGGGTGGGCCCACCGGGACCACGGCATTGGATCGGTTCGCGGTGGATATGACGGCGGTTGCGGCATCGGGCAAGATGGACCCGATTGTGGGGCGGGATGAGGAAATCCGTCAAATCATCGACATTCTGTTAAGGCGGCGGCAGAATAACCCGATCCTGACGGGCGAGGCTGGGGTGGGTAAAACCGCCGTGGTCGAAGGCTTTGCGCAACGCTTGGCGGCAGGTGATGTGCCGCCGAAATTGCAGGGCAACAAGCTGTTTATGCTGGATTTAGGGCTGATGCAGGCCGGGGCCAGCATGAAGGGCGAATTTGAGCAACGCCTGCGTTCGGTGATTGACGAGGTGCAGGGCAGCCCGGTGCCGATCATCCTGTTTATTGATGAAATTCATACGCTTATGGGCGCGGGTGGGGCGGCTGGCACCGGCGACGCAGCCAACCTGCTGAAGCCCGCTTTGGCGCGCGGTACCTTGCGCACCGTGGGGGCGACGACTTGGATGGAGTATGCGAAATACTTCGAGAAAGACCCGGCAATGACCCGGCGCTTCCAGCCGATCACCATTGATGAGCCTTCGATTGACCGCGCGTGCTACATGTTGCGCGGGATTCTGGCCCCGATGGAAAAGCACCACGGTGTGCGAATCTCGGATGAGGCCGTGGTGGCTGCAGTGAACCTTTCGGCGCGCTATATCCCGTCGCGGCAGCTTCCCGACAAGGCGGTGTCGCTGCTGGATACCGCTTGCGCACGGGTGGCGATCAGCCAATCGACCACGCCTGCCAAGGTGCAGGATTTGCGGGTGAAAATTCAGGCTTTGGCGTCAGAGATCGCCGCCAAGGAATCGCAGCGCGATCTGGGGGAAGTGAACGAAGACCGCATTAAGGAAGCGCAGGCCGAACAGGCGGTGGCCGAGGCGAAACTGGCGGTGACCGAGGCGATGTATAGTGGCGAAAAAGCGATGGTCGATGAGATTTTGGCCCTGCGCGCCTCGCTGACCGAAGACGGGGCCGATACTGTCAACCTGCGCGATCAGCTTGCGGGCAAGATGACCGGGCTGGAGGAAACCAAGCCGGATGATCGGATGGTTTATTCCCATGTTGATGAGCAATCGGTTGCCTCGATCATTTCCGACTGGACCGGGATTCCAGCGGGGCGGATGGTATCGGACGAATTACAGATGATCCTGACGCTGGGGGATCGGCTGAAAGAACGGGTGATCGGGCAGGATCACGGCTTGGAAATGATCGCCAAGCGGATCGAGACGTCCAGTGCCAAACTGGCGAATCCGAACAAGCCGATTGGGGTGTTTATGCTTTGCGGGCCTTCGGGCGTTGGCAAGACCGAGACGGCACTGGCTTTGGCCGAGGCGGTCTATGGCGGTGAGCAAAATATCATCACCATCAATATGAGCGAGTTCCAAGAGGCCCATACGGTGTCGCTGCTGAAAGGCGCGCCTCCCGGCTATGTTGGCTATGGCGAAGGCGGGCGGCTGACCGAGGCGGTGCGGCGCAAACCACATTCGGTGGTGCTGCTGGACGAGATCGAAAAGGCGCATTCCGACGTGCATGAACTGTTCTTTCAGGTGTTCGACAAGGGCATCATGGAGGACGGCTCGGGGCGGTCGATCAACTTCAAGAATACCCTGATTCTGCTGACCTCAAATGTCGGCACCGAAGTGATCATGGATATGGCGGAGAAGGGCGAAACCAAACCCGCGGTCGAGGATCTGACCGAGGCGATGAAGCCCCACCTGACCCGCGTGTTCCCGCCTGCCCTGCTGGGCCGCATTGTGACGATTCCGTATTTCCCGCTCTCGGCCGATGTTCTGGCGGGCATCGTGAAGCTGAAACTGAAGGCCATCGTGCGCCGGATGAAGGAAAACCACGGCGCGACTATGACCGTGTCGCCCGAGGTGATGGATTATATTGTCGATCAATGCAAAGATCCGGATTCGGGTGGCCGCATGGTCGATAACATCATCACCAACACCATTCTGCCTGACCTCAGCCGCGAGGTGCTGTCGCGCATGGTGTCGCAGACCGAGATGAAAACGGTGGAGATCGTGATGAAAGACGGCAAGATCGGTTACGATTTCGGCTGACATGTGGTGGCAATGTTGGGTGCGTGCTTGCACGCACCCCTTTTATATCGGCGTGCCCAATATCCCTGCGATGATCTTCTGATAGGCCAGCACTTCGGGCGGGGTCGCAGCAACAGTAGGCAATGAACCGCCACCCTTGCGGCTCATCTTCAATTCAGCCCATTCCTTGACATAGGCAATCGTGCGACCTGCAAGGAACGGGTTGGCCTTAACCACACCGCCGCCCATCACATCGGCGACCAGTTGATCATCCTGCGCGCTCAGCACCATGTTCGCGCCCTCGGCCCCCAAGAAATGGCAGAGATAAAGCCGCCCGGCGGTGATTTCATGGCCGCGCGCGCGCAGATAGCTTTCGCCTTCGCGCGCCAAGGCGGTGACCATATCGCGGCTGATGGTGGGATCGGTGCGCAGGGCCAGAAGGCTGGCGCGGTCCATCGTCGAAGCCAGATCGGGGCGGTATTGCTGCATCATCCTCAGCCATGTGCTCTCAATAAACTGGCCTAGACCCACGGCGCTGGACAGCGGATTGGCGGCATCGGCCTTGCCGCCTGATTCGACGCGGATGATCTGATCGACAAGAATTTCCACCGCCGAGCCGCCACCATCCGCCACCACAGTCACCCCACCCACCAGCGGGTCCACGGCCACGCCGTTCTCATACAACTCGAAATGCAGATGCGGCCCGGTGGATTGCCCGGTGGTGCCGATATAGCCGATCAGCTGGCCTGCGGTGACGGCCATGCCCGCCTTGATGCCATCGGCGAAGGCGCTCAGATGCGCGTAGCGGGTTTCCAGATTGCCGGGATGGCTGATCTTGATCAGGTTGCCATAAGTGCCGCCGTCGCCCGCCGCCAAAATGGTGCCGCCGAAAGCCGCGACCACCGGGGTGCCCACCGGGGCTGCCCAATCCGTGCCCTTGTGCAGCTTTAGCACCTTGAGGATCGGGTGCATCCGGGGGCCGAAGCGTGAGGTCAAAACACCTTTGGCCGGGGTGACGAAGCCCGCGCGCAGGGAAACGCCACCGCCCGCAGCCCCGCCGCCGCCGCTGGTGCCGGGGCCGAAGCAAGTGTAATCTTCTCTGCCTGCGGGCTTGTGGACATGGCATTCCAGCACCTTGCCCTCACCCTTGATCGCGGCATACAGCACCTGACCGGGGCCGGAACCCCCCGTACCCGGGTCACGGGAGTAAAGCAAAGTCATCTTATCGCCGGGGGCGGCGAAGCTATCCATATCAAAGGCTTGGCTCATCATCACGATGGTTTCGGCCACTACCGCCGAAGGCACGCCATTGCGGATAGCCGCCGAATAGAACGCATCCAGCATGCGGTATTTGCGGCTGGTGTCCACGTCTGCGGCGACCTGATCGCCCGCGAAGCTGAACAGATCCTCCTCAACCCAAGGATCCGCCGAAGTCACCACATTGCCCGCATCATTCAGTGCCACCGAGCCGAAATAATCGGTCTTGGTGTAAAGCGAGGCCTGCACCGGCACCATCATGCCAGAACGGTTCGCCGCCCGCATCGCGAGAATTTTCCCCGGCCCCAAGCTGGCAAATTCGGGCAGCAGAAGTGCTGCTGCCTCCGCAAAGCGTTTGGCCGCCGTGGCATCCATGCCGTTCTCGGTCATCAGGCCTATCAGATCGGTGGTGTCTTTCAGCCGCAGGAAGGTGTCTTGATAGGGCGGCTTGCGTTGCGCTTCTGGCAGGATGAAATTGACGCTGGTGGTGTTTTCAATCCGGGTTTTCACATAGGTTTCCGGCGTGGTGGTGCCGTCCATATTCTCGCCCCAACTGGCATCACCATCGGCGACGACAATGGTTTCGGCGGGCTGTTCGGATGGCACCTGGGCTTTCGGTAAGGCGGTGGGAGCGCTACGTTGGGCTTGGAAATAGGCGAAATCCTCACGGCTCGACGGCAAAGTGGTGATCAATTTTTCTTCGCCGGTGATCAGATCATCACTCAGCAAAGACAGCTCATCCCCGGCGCGGTCTGCCGGAATATCTATCGGTCGCAGCAACTTACGGGTTTTCTGCGCGGCCCCAGTATCAAACCGCAGCACCATCGGATCGCCTGCAAGATCGACGAAGGCCGAGACATAGGCGGCGGGCGGCGTATCATCGGCCACATCGAGCGGATCATCCGGGGTGCCAACCGTCACCACGCCACCGAAATACAAAGCCACGGCCACGCCGCACAAAGCCAGCAGCGCCGCGACCCACAGTACAACGCGCACCGCGACCGCGTTGCTACGCCGCTGCGCAGATCGGTCGCGCGCCGCTTTGAATCGGGGGTCGATTTCCATGCCAACCTTGCCGGAATAAGCTGAAATACAATCTATGAACCAAGGCCAACCTAGCGCAGCGGGGATCAACTGGCCAGCGGCTCACAAATTGCTAAACTTGTCTAAAATGGTCATCCTCTGTGCTCAAATATCCTCGGGGTGAGGCCGCAGGCCGAGGGGCGGAAAGCCCCTACTGCGTGGCCGCCAAAAACAACGTCCACCTCTGGGTTTTCAGCGTATCGACCTCAATAAACCCCGCCGAAATATCGCCGCGCGACCAGCATTCCGAAATCCCCCGGATCGAAAACTTGCGCGGCGAGACGCACATCTGCGTCGTGCCGTTCAGGATTGGTTGGCCAAACACGTCTTGCGCATAGAGGTAGATGTAGCGGCTCGTCAGTTCTTCTTTGATCACATTGGCGCATTGGTTTGGGCCGATGGTCCACCAACCCTCGGTCTGAAACTCGCCTTCGACATCCTGTCCAATGGCAACGTTCACCACGTCGAAACTTTGGTTGCAGACCGCAAACTCCGCCGCCGCTGGGCTGGCGAGGCAAAGACCGATCAAAAGGGGCAAGGCGCGGATCATGCCGTCAGCATAGCTGCCCTACCCCGCGCCGCAAAGTGGCAAGCGGCGACTTTTCTTGTCGCAAACGCACCGGACATGCCCTGCGATCCTAGCCACGCTGACCGCAACCAAGGAGCCGCCATGCAGATCAAAGCCATTCGTGCCACGCCTGTCCTGATCCCATTGGAAGCACCTTACCTTTGGTCTTATGGCGCGCTGGATGGGTTTACCAAGACGATTGTGGAGGTGGAAACCAGCGACGGTCTGATCGGTATTGCCGAAGCGCCCAGTCATGGCTCTGCCACGATCATCGCGCGGATGGCGGAAGCACTGGTGGGCCATGATCCGCTGGACATGGCGGGGCTAGAGCGGCGGGTTTTGCCGTCGATGCCCGCCAATCATTCGGTGACGGACTACGCGACGCGGGCGGCTTGGGGCGGGATTGAGATTGCGCTGTGGGATCTGCGCGGCAAGCTGTGGGGTCAGCCGGTGGCGAATCTGCTGGGCGGCATTCAGCGCGAGGACATTCCATTCACCGATTTTTTTTCTTACCGCTTGCCGCAGGGAGGTAAGGGCGGCGAGGCCAGTATTCAGGATGTTGTCGACTATTGCCTTTCCCTGCGCGAAGCCCACGGCACGACGTGGTTTGAAGGCAAAGTCTCCGACCCCGATCTCAACGCCAATATCCGGTTGATGCAGGCCCTCCGCGCGGCTTTGGGCCAGGATGCGATGCTGCGGATCGACAGCAATCAGGCGTTCTCGCTGCCGTCGTGTCTGCATCTTGCACCGCCGTTTGAGGAATTGAATATCCGCAACTGGGAGGACCCGACGCCGGACTGGACAGCGATGAAACGGCTGCGCACTCGCACCACAATTCCGTTTTCGGGGCATAATACCGATATCGGCAAGGCGGTGGCCTATGGCGTGCCGGATGCGATTGTGTCGGATGTGGCGGGGTTTGGCGGCTTTTCGGCGATGCTGCGGTTTGTCTCGGCGTGCCAAGGCGCGGGGATTGATTTCTGGTGCTATTCGGGGGGCTCGGGTCTGGAAACCGCCGCCTATCTGCAGGCCTGCGCCGCCCATCCGCATATCCGTGAGCCGAATCAATCTCTGCTGCGCCAGCAGCCGCATGATGTGATCGCGGAAGGGCCGTTCAGCCCGAAGAACAACCATATTGCTTTGCCAAAAGGCCCCGGCCTTGGTGTGACACTGGATGCGGATCGCGTCGCCTATTGCGCGAGGTTGTTGGTGGAAAACGGCGTGCCGAACAAATACCGCGACCCCGCTGTACCGGGGCAGATGCGGCGGATGCCTCTGGTTTGAGCCCTGCGGGCGGGCTAGGCTGGAGGGGCCCTTATCGAGTGTCTGATGCCCACCAACCTTCACCACGCCTGATGTACCCAGCTTGATCGTTCATGCTGGCGAAAGCTGGCATGGTGATGTGGCGTCCGGGCGGTTTGATTTCTTCAAAAAAACTGGCGGCTAAAGCGCAGACCGGGGGATAGCCGCGGGCTTGGCGCAGGCGGGGCAGCCTGCATCGCAGCAGCTTTTGCAAATCCGAATCCATGTTCACCTTCTGATTGGCCCGCGTCAACCGATCCGCCCCGGCATCCTGCGCGCGCTTCCGGGGTATTTGCGCGGGTTTTGGTATCTCGATCAGGTGGGGGTTAATATGACCTCGTCCCTGCCGCGCCGCGCCCTTAGGCTCGATCAGATCGACGCCAAGGTCGCACGGTTTTTCATTAATGGTGTGACGGCGTGGAACCTACGGCGCGGGCCGAGGCGCTGGCTTGAGCGCCAAAAATCGGCTAGGCTGGGCGGTATTATTGACATGAGGTATTGCGATGGCCCCCCGTACTGAGCTTAGCCGTCGGCAGGTGATGCTGACGACATCTGCTGTGATGCTGCCGCTGCCGATCTGGGCGGCCAGTGATGTCGGCGTGGTGGAAACCACCGAGGGTAAAGCTTGGGCCGCGGGGTCACCTGCCCGGGATCTGGTGGCGCAGGCGGCGGTGTTTCTGGGCGATGAGGTTGGCACCGGGGCGGAGTCTCGGCTGACGATGCTGCTGGCGGGTACCACGCGTATTCTGATGGGGCCACAGACCACGCTGACCATTGACCAATTCACCGCCGAGGCGGGGGGCGAGTTGGTGCTGGGCACGGGGGCCATGCTGTTTGACCGCGCCGAGGGCGCGCCGAAAACGCCAGTTCAACTCAACACAGCGTTTGGCCTGATCGCAGTGCGCGGGACACGGTTTTTTGCCGGACCCAGCAAGGATAGGTTCGGGGTGTTTGTCGAGCGCGGTGAAGTGCGGCTGTCTAGCGGCGGGGTGGAGGTGGCGATTCTGCCGGGCTTTGGCAGCGATATTGCGGCACCTGGGGAAACTCCGTCACAGCCAGCAGCTTGGAAACAGGCGCGGATTGCGGCGGCGATGGCTTTGGTGGGGGCTTAGCTGGTGGGCGGGAGCGTATAGGCCGCCACCTTGCCGAAGCCGCGCAACTCGACCTCGCCAATGCTGTGCCATTGCAGCGCAGGAAGTGCCGCGTATAAAGCTGGCCCTGCCAAAAGCGTGACACCAAGGCCTTTGCCCGCTTGCTCCAACCGTGCGGCGATGTTCATCGCGCGACCGTGGGCGGTGTAATCCAGCTTTTCTCCTGCGCCGACATCACCGACCACCAGCACGCCACATTCCATCCCGACGCGGGTGATGCCGAGGCCTTGGTTCTGCGGATCAGCGGCGAATGCAACGCCGTAGGCTTGTAGCGCTTGCCCCGCTTTCACCGCGCGGGCGCAGTGGTCTGGCAGATCGAAGGGGGCGTTGAACAGCACATGTGCGGCATCGCCGACAAACTTGTCCACCATGCCGCCATGGGCGTGGACGATCAGGGTCAGCCCGGCGAAATAGCGGTCGAGGATGGCGATCAGATCGGTGGGCGACAGCGCGTCGGCATAGGGCGAGAAACCCGCGATGTCGGTGAACAAAGCGGTGATCTCGCGCGCCTCGCCGGGCAGACGGCTGAGGCCGGGTTGGGCGGCGATCCGCGCCACCACGGCGGGCGAGAGATGCCGCTCAAACCGCCGCCGCAGGACTTGGGCATGGCGGCGGGCGGCCAGCATCGCGGCGGCGGTGGCGGTGAGGCCCGTGGCGAGCGGCAGCAGAGCAGGGTTGATCGGGTCGAGTGCAAGGCCCGCGCGCAGCCAAAGTGCGGTGGCGGCGATGGCCCAGAGCAAGGGGAGCGCGAGTGCCACGCCCATCGCCTTCGTGGCGGAACCAGTTGTAGCCACCAAAAGCGCCAGAAGGGTCATTGTCGCAGCGGCAACGATCTCGGCCCATGCGGCCCAAGCCGGGCGCAGCAGAAGGTCGCCAGAAAGCATGGTTTCGATCGCATCGGCTTGGATCTGCACCGAAGGCGCAAGCGGTGTTACAGCCGTGGGGCGCAAGGAGGCCGCCTGCGGCGCGCTGAGGCCCAGCAAGACGATTTTTGCGGAAAAATCGTGGTCTTGTGACAGAGCTTGCGCCAAGCTGATGGTCCGGTTGTGCCATTGGGTGGGGTCTGTCGGGCGGATGCGCAGGTCAGCTTGGGTGCCGAGAGGCAGGACAATCGCACCGAGGCTCAAGTTACCTTGCCCGATGCGCAGCGCGCTGGCCGCTTCGGACAGTCGCACAATTTCGGCAGCAAAACCGGGGGCGGGGGATTGATCTGCCAGCACCAGCAGGGGCACGCGACGGACCCTGCCCTGTGCCTCCCCGCGCAGGGCGCTGACGCCTAGGCCCGCTGCGGTCAGGGTTGAGGCTTCTAAGCCATTGGCAAACCATGGCTGCGTTGGCACCGGCGGGCCGGACGACAGCAGCGGGGCCAACGGTGGCACGGGGGCAGATTGATTGGACAAAGCGGCGGCGAGAACCGTTGGTACGCGGGACAAAGCGATTTGCAGAGCGTCATCGCCATCGGTCAGGGCCTTGCCCCCGGGCACATCGGACAAGGCCAGTGGTCCGGCGGGATCGCGGCCGGAGAGCACCAGATCGAGGCCCAGAACATTGGGATTTTGGGCAGCGATCTGGTCGATCACCCGCGCCAATCTGGTCCGTGGCCACGGCCAGCGGCCAAGTTGGGCTAAATCTTGTGCCGTGATCTCAATCACTTGCACTTGACCCGATGGTGCTGCCGCAGTCGCGGCTAGGCCCACATCAAGCGTCGCCTCGCGCAGATCACGCAAGCGGTCGGGCATCGCCAAAGCCACAGCACCCGCCACCAGCAGCGCCACAAAACCTGCGCGCAGGGCAGCCCGTTCAATCTGCATCGGGTTCGGCCAAGGCTTGCAGCGC
Organism: Cypionkella sp. PAMC25878; assembly: GCF_058135695.1. Taxonomy (NCBI): domain Bacteria; kingdom Pseudomonadati; phylum Pseudomonadota; class Alphaproteobacteria; order Rhodobacterales; family Paracoccaceae; genus Cypionkella; species Cypionkella sp. PAMC25878. The sequence continues at coordinate 281,114 of NZ_CM176871.1, forward strand.
GGGAATGTCGCAATCCCAACCGTCTGGCCCTTTGATCAATGCGCCCGCTTCAGCCAGCGCCAAAAGCGCGCGGTTGACCTTGGGGCGGCTGGCGCCCAGCACGGTGGCGAGTTCGGTCTGGCTGATCTCTAGCCGCAGGGTGGCGCGGCTGGGCAGATCGAGACCGTTCAACTGCCGCAAGGTGAACAGCAGGAACCGCGCGGCACGGGCTTCGAGCGGGTAGAGCGCGATGGATTCCAACTGTTCAGTCGTCTCGCGCAGGCGGCGGCTGAGGTAGCGTGCCACGCCCATGGTCAGGGCGGGGTGCTTGCTGGCGAGCGCCTCGTAACTTCGACGGGCGAGGACATAGCCTGTGGTGTTCAGCACCGCGGTGGCATCTGCCGAGCGGGGGTCTTGATCGAACAGCGCCAATTCGCCCAAAGTATCGCCCGCTTCGGCATGGCGCAGGGTCAGTTCGCGGCCAGCTTGGGTGATCAGCGACAGCCGCACGCGGCCCGATTTCAGCGCCAGCAACCATTCGCCCGCATCGCCACGCTGAAAGATCGCCTCGCCCGCTGCCCAGCGCTGCGGGGTGGCGGCGGCATCAATGTACGCAAGCACCGCATCGGGCAGATCCTGAAACAGCGGGAAAGACCGCCAGAAGCTTGGTTTTTCGCGTGAGGGCGGTGCAAGGCTCATCCGGGCTCCGAAGCTTTTGGCAAACTTCGCCTGCCCTGTAATTTCACGCAAGGGTTTGCACACAAGACCCCTGTTCCGCAGGGAACAGCCGCCCGCGCCGCCGCATGGCATTCAAACCTTACGACGGCAATCACGCCGCGTGGCACAGTTTTGATGGAGATTAAAATGGCATCCCTTTTTGGCAAATCCGGCACCCTTGGCAATGACTCGGAAGTCACCGATGGCACTTTGGGCGTCTTGAACGATGTGATTTCCGGTCTGACCGGCAATGACACGCTGTTTTCCTACGTTGGCGACGACACCCTGTCGGGCGGCGAAGGCAATGACGTGCTACACGACGAGGCTGTGCTGGGGGTTTCCGGCAATGACAATCTGAACGGCGATGATGGCAATGACACGCTGTTCGGCGGGCTTGGCAATGACACTCTAAACGGTGGCGCGGATACCGATACCGCCACCTACAGCAGCTCGACCGCTGCGGTGAATGTCGATCTGAATCGTACGGTGCAAAGCGGTGGTTTTGCGCAGGGCGACCATTTGATCAGCATCGAGAATGTGAATGGCTCGGGCTTTGCCGACCGTTTGGTGGGCAACAGCCTAGCCAATCAGTTGCAAGGCTTGAGCGGCAATGACAGCATCTTTGGCGGCTCTGGCAATGACAGTATCTTTGGCGGCAGCGGGCGTGACAGCCTTGATGGCGGCAACGACAATGACCTGATCGACGCGGGGTCCGACAATGACACGGTGTCCGGGGGGGCTGGCAATGACCAGATGTTTGGCGGCTCGGGTCGTGACGCGATGAGCGGCGGCAGCGGCAATGACCGGATGGATGGGGGCACCGATGCCGATACGATGGCAGGCGATACAGGTAACGACAGCATCACTGGCGGCAGCGGCAATGATGTGCTGACGGGCGGCTTGGACAATGACAGCCTTGACGGTGGGGAGGGCGATGATCGGCTGGATGGCGGCGCGGGCAATGATCTGGTGCGCGGCGGCATTGGCAACGATACCGTGCTGGCCAGCTCGGGCGACACGTTGTTTGGCGACACCGGCACCGACACGTTGGATTTCACCAATATGTCTACGCTGTTTCAGGTGATCGGCGGCAACAATCAGATCAACCTTGTGACCGGAACCTTCGGCAGCACCAGCTTCGCGGGCTTTGAAAATGTGATCGGCACCAGCAATGTGGACACGATCAGCGGCAGTTCGGTGGCAAACCGGTTGGACGGCATGGGCGGCAGCGATACCATCCTCGGCGGCTTTGGCAATGACACCATTTTGGGCGGTGACGGCGCGGATAGCATCGAAGGCGGCTTTGATGCGGACCAACTGTTTGGCGGCGCAGGCAATGACCTGATCTTCGGCGGCAGCAGCAGCGACACGTTGGACGGAGACTCGGGCAATGATGTGATGAGTGGCGGTTCCAGCGATGATCGGCTGAACGGCGACTCGGGCGACGATCAGATGCATGGCGATAGCGGCAATGATGTGATGAACGGCGGCACGGGCAATGACGTGATGGCTGGAGATAGCGGCAACGACGTGATGACGGGCTTTCTGGGCAATGACACCCTAACGGGCGGTGATGGCAACGACTCCATCGATGGCAGCTTAGACAATGATCGGGTTGAGGGGGGTGCGGGTGCCGATCTGCTAAGCGGTGGCACCGGCAACGATGTGCTGATCGGTGATGCCGGGGCGGATGTGCTGACCGGGGGCAGTGGCGCGGATGTGTTTGTGTTCCGCGCTGCCACCGACTCGCTGAACCAGTTGGGCGGGGCTGATCTGATCACCGACTTCCAGATTGGCATCGACAAGCTGGACTTCACCGGGCTTGACGCCGATCCAACCACCGCCGGAGATCAGGCCTTTGCCTTGGTTTTGGGTGGCAATGCCGCAGGCACCATCCATATCGAGAAGTTCGGCGTCGGAGCCGATGCGATCACCCAGATCGCGGTCAATCTGGATGGCGACGGCAACCCCGATCTGATCGTGCAACTGACGGGGAACCTGAACTTGGGCGCGGGCGACTTCCTGCTCTGACCCTTGCGCACTGCAAATGCAACGCCCCGGCCTGGCCCGGGGCGTTTTTGATTTGGGTTTGAGGGGCTATCGGCGGCCAAACATCCGTAAAGCGTTCGGGCCGAGGCATGCCCCGGCCCGAACAGGTTTGGGGTGTTGGGAGAAGTCAACACCCTGGGAAATGCTTGGCTCAGGCGCGTTTGGCTGGCTGACCGCCCTGCGCGGTCGTATAACCCTCAATCTCGGCCTCCAGTGTCGCCATTGAAGCCCCGCCCGCCATCAGGTCGGTGATTTCTTCGCGGGTTTTGTCGCCTTTGCGGAAATCGGCGGCAATCGCCCCCCGGATCAGCACGGCAAAATGATCGCCAACCGCCATGGCGTGCATCACTTGATGGGTGATGAAGATCACCGCCAAGCCACGCCGTTTGGCCTCATTGACGATGCGCAGCACATGGGTGGCCTGTTTGACGCCCAAGGCTGCGGTGGGTTCATCCAGGATCAGCACCCGCGCGCCAAAGTGAACGGCGCGGGCGATGGCCAAGGATTGCCGCTCGCCGCCAGAAAGCCCGCCCACCAAACGGTCGCCATCGGTGATGCGGGTGATGCCAAGGCGCTGCACGGCATCCACCGCGATGGCGTTGGCCCTTTTGCGGTCATAGATTTTGAACGGGTCCCAGCCTTTGGTGGGCTCGACCCCGACGAAAAAGCTGCGCCCGATCGACATCAACGGAAAAGTGCCGCCGAATTGGTGAACCGTAGCAATGCCATGATCTGCGGCCTCGCGCGGGCTGCTGAACTTTACCGGCGCGCCGTCCATCTCGATGCTGCCGCTGCTGGGTTGATGTACGCCCGACAACAGACGGATCACTGTGGATTTCCCGGCACCGTTATCGCCCAGCAGGCACAGCACTTCGCCCGCGCGCAGATCAAGGCTGATGTCGTGGAGAACGTCGATGGGGCCGAAAGATTTGTTGACGCCTTTCAGGCTGAGGATCGGCGCGGTCATGCCTTGGCTCCTTTTTTCTTCGGGGCATAGGACAACGCCATCTTGCGGAAAGTGTTGTTCATCAGGACCGCCAGCAGCAAAAGCACACCGATGATCAGGCTGGCCCAATTTGCATCAAACGGGGTGTAATAGATGCCTTGACTGACCACCGCAAAGGTCAGAGTGCCAAGGATGATCCCCACCACCGATCCATAGCCTCCGGTCAGCAGCACGCCGCCGACCACAACCGAAATGATCGCGTTGAAGATATAGGATTGCCCCGCAGACACTTGGGCCGAGTTGTAGAGGATGGCCTGGCTTACGCCAACAAAGGTGGCGCTGGCCCCGCTGCACATGAACAGCAGGATTGTCATCCAGTCGGTCGGAATACCTGCATTACGCGCGGACACCTTGTCACCGCCCATGGCGAAGATCCAGTTGCCAAAGCGGGTGAAGTGCAACAGGAAACCCCAAAGCAGCGCGGCGGCGATCCACCACAAAATGGTGACTTGGAATACGCCACCGATGAAGCGGCCCAGCAGCCATTTCGCCTCGGGCCCGGCCTTCAGCGCGACCGAAGTGGTGCCGGTGACCAAAACCGACAGACCGAGCGTGAGGCCAGCCACCGCGAACAGCGTGCCAAGGGTAACGATAAAGCTGGGAACGGCAGTGCGCACCACCAGCAGGCCGTTGATCAGGCCAACAAATGCCCCGAGTGCCAAGGCAGCCCCAATCCCTAGCAGGATCGGCATGTGAAAATGCCCCGAAATGATCGCAACCATCATCGACCCTGCGGGCACCAAGGAACCGATGGAAATATCCAGCTCTCCGGCGATCATCAGCAGGCCGATGGGGATGGCAATAATACCCAGCGCCGCAGCCACATTCAGCCAAGACGCAGCCCCACCGATTGAGGCAAAGTTGGTGCCGCCAAAGAAGGTGAAAAAGCCGAACACGGCAGCAAGTCCCAGGAAAGAGCCTGTCTCGGGGCGGCGCAGCAAGGCACCGATGGAAAGTGAGGTGGTGGTGGTCATATACGGATTCCCGTCGATGCAGATCCAAGACCATGCCGCGCAGCGTCGCGTATGTCTCAGACCATGGGTCTTGAAATGTCCGGCCCCGTCGCAATCTTGCGGGACCGGACGGCGGATGAAAGCTTAGCGGAACCCAGCCGCAGCGCCAGCGATGGTGGCGTCAACATTGGCGCTATCGACAATGCCCGGCCCGGTCAGCACCGGAGCGGTGGCAATCGCGGTGCCAAAGCTGACATAGGCATCCGCCATCGACACGGCGAGAAAGCCTTGCAGCCACGGCTGTTGATCGACCGCAAACAGTTGCGTGCCCGCCTTGATACGGTCCAGCCCCGCGCCGTCCATATCGAAGGACGCGAGTTGCACCTTTGCCGTCAGGGCTGCCTGCTCGATCCCCGTGGCCGCAGAATTGGCATCCGCTGCCGAAATGGTGGCCACGCCGTTGATGGTGGAGTCTTTCATCAGGGTCGCCTTGATCGCTTCGGCCACCGCTGTCGGATCGCCAAAGCTGGAGGCTGGCAGCGGCAGTTGGGTGGAAACACCACCCTCCTTGGCGATGCCGTCCGCCACGCCCTTGCAGCGGTCTTCAAGGTTCTGCGCACCCGGAACGGTGTTGACACAGATCACGTTTTTGAAGCCATGGCTGCCGAAATAAGCCCCTGCTGCCAAACCTGCCGGATACTCTTCGTTGCCGATGTAGTTGATCGCGCCCAACTCTTTGGCTTTATCCGCGCCACCCGAGTTATACAGCATCACCGGGATTCCGGCATCCATGGCAGCCTTGATCGCCTCGTCCTCCGCATCGGGCACCCAGTTTGGCACCGCAATCACCGAAGCGCCCTGCGAAATCGCGGTGCGCACCAGATTTGCCGCGTCGCCGCCGATGTTGTCATAGTTTTGCAGCATCAGATAATTGACCGTGCCACCATGGGCCGCCACCACCAATGTGGCATCATCAATGCCCTTTTTGACCTTGGCAAAAAACGGGTCGTCCGCCTTGCCACCGACCACCGCAATGCTGACGCCTTCGGCCAGTGCAGCTTGCGCGCCAAAGGCCAGAACCGTCGCCATCAGAGCGGTCTTCATGCTCAGTTTCGGGAATTTCATGGTCGCATCTCCTCCGAGTTGCCGCCGTTGTGGGCGGATATTGGGTGTTATGGGTCGCTGGGCGCTGGGGGATCTCTCCTCCTCCCGCAGTGCCTTTCGGTGATCGACTTTAGCTGCCCGTCGTCGAATTGGTGTTGTTCACCTTCGCGTTGGCTTTGGCGCGGGTGCGTTGGAACCGCACTTCCATCCGAGCTTCACCATCAGCCGAGCCGTCATGCCATGTGCCGAACCATTGGTCGAAGGGCACCATGCCGTCAGAGTAGTTCACCTCAAAATACTTATGGTGCAGATAGTGGGCATATGCGTGGCTATCCATTGCGGCCTCGCCCGCCTCGATCTTGTCAAAGCCGATGTGGCCGACCACAGCACCCGTACCAGTGACTTGCAGATGATAGAGAATCAACAGCGGGTGCGACGGCAGCACCAGATGGATCAGAATATCCGACCAATACAGCAGGTGTTCGACCGGATGCATCGACAGGCTGGACCACGGCGAGGGGTTGACCGAGTTGTGGTGGACCGAATGCACCCATTTATACAGGAACGGCGTGTGGATCAGCCGGTGGATGCAGAAGAAATGCGCCTCGTGAAACAGCGGGATGATCGCAAGCAGCGCGATCAGGGCCCAGGGGTGTGCCTCGAACGTGGTCCAGGGGCCAAAGCCATGCGCCCAAGCATAGAGCATCCCGACTTCATAAGCAGTCCAGATCGGCACGCCTGTGCCAAAACTGCGGATGATGTTGTCGATATTCTGGCTTTTGAACAGGAACACATCCGATTTCTTATCCGCCGGGAACAGAGCGTTGAATTTAAAGCGGTTTCCCTGTGCGCGACGGACATAAAGCCGCAGCTCCAGCGCGCCATAGAACAGGAACACAAGGGCGGCGTTGCGGAGCAGAATGAACGCGATCCATGTCCAGTGCAGGGTTTGCAGCGTTTCCTTGGAGGGCGTCAGATAGAACCAGATCACCGCGGCAAAGCCCATGAACAGCGCGTTCCATGGCAAGATGTAATGCGGCAACCAAGCGAGCAATTTCAGTGGCTTTGGTGGCCAGACGATGATTGGGGCCACCTGCAATGGCGTGCCGGGTGAAAAATCCCCGCGCTTGTTGCGCTTGCCAAATTTCAGATCGTCCATCCATCCCCCCACCGTCTCAAACCGTGCTTTGGTGCCTGTCTTGCAGCCGACGCTTGGCCAAATGCCTTGCGCCGTTCTAGAACTGCTTGACATCTTGTCGCAGTGGATAGTTGATTGAAATCCATCAGGCTTGCTGCACTCTTTTGACCTTAAATCGCTAAACTTTTGGAATTATGACCGAAAATAACCGAACCCCTCGCATCACTTTGGCCGATGTCGCCCAGCTTGCCGGGGTTGGCAGCGCCACTGTGGACCGTGTGATCAACGAGCGTGGCAATGTCTCGGATGAGGTGCGCCAACAGGTTTTGCAGGCGGCGCGCAGCTTGGGGCTTAGGCGGATGCTGCCGGTCAGCCATCACCGCATGGTGCGGATCAACGTCATTCTCGCCCGCCCCGAACTGCCGCTGATCCGCCGCATGGGGGTGGAGTTTCGCCGTCTGTCAGACCGCATGGATCATTCGGTTGCAATCCATCGCACTACGCTTGAGAACGAAGCCCCGGCGACGATTGCGCGGGCGCTGTTGCGCAGCCCCTGCGATGCGGCGATTGTTTATGCCCAAGATCACCCGCAGATCCACGCGGCCATCGCTGAACTGGCCGCGCGCGGCAAACCCGTGGTGACGATGATTTCAGACCTGCCGGGGTCAGCGCGTCTGGCCTATGCCGGGACTGACCACGCTAAGGCGGGGCGTTCGGCAGGATATTTCCTGTCACGCATGACCACACCCGGCCCTGTGATAGTGCTGTGCAACCATCTGGGATTTCAGTCGCATGCCGAGCGCGTGCGCGGGCTGACGGCGTATCTGGCCGCCCATGCGGCGGAGTTTCCCATTGTTAAGATTGTTGAGGGCGGCGATGATATGGTGCGGTCCGAGGCCCGGCTGAAAGACGCTTTACGCCGCCATCCCGAAGCTGTGGCGATCTACAATGTGGGGGCTGCCAATCGCGGTGTGGTGGGCGCAATCCGCGCAGGGATTGCCCTTAGGCCGCCGGTGTTCATCGGGCACGAGTTGACCGCTTTCACCTATCAAAGCCTGCGCGACGGGCTGATGACCCTGACTATCGACCAAAGCCCGGAATTGCAGGCGCAATTCGCCATTGACGTGCTGCTGAACCACTTCGCTTTCGCCGAGGCCACCCATATCGCGCCGCCCTATGCCTCGACCGTGCCAATCGTGCTGTACGGGCCAGAAAACCTGCCCGACAAGGCACCGGACTAGCCTAGATTGTGCCTGCACACGCGGCCAACCATGTGGCCATCGCGCGGCGCAAATTGGCTGCGTCTTCGGGTGTATAGTCGCGCGGATCAGCGCCGAAAATGCCATGTAGGCTATGGCTGGGTGCATGGCGCTGCGGGCCGAATGGATCTTCGCCTGCCTCATCAGGCTGCGGGGGGGACAGCATTGTGATGTCCACGGCCTTCGGATGAAACGCCGCCAGCAGTGTGGTTTCAAACCGCCCCGCGTGATCGGGCGGCAGCGGCGCATCTGCATTGCCGTTGACGCCCAACGCCAAGGCTTGCAATGGCCCCTTCTGCGCGTTCCAGTCGGCGGCAAGCTGCGCAATCATCGCCAATTGCTCATCGGCGAAATGACCGGTGAACAGCACAGCTTGCCGTACACCAAAGGTCTGCAATCGAGTCAGGGTCTGCTCTAGGATGCCGAATATCTCGGTCTGTACTGGCATCATCACCGTCCATGGATAACCGCCATGACCGCCGCCCGTGCCCCACCACAGCGGCGGATAGACCAGCCCGCCCGCGATCTCTGCCGCGTCCAGACAAAGGCCGTGCGCCTGCAAGCCATCCAGACCCACGGGCAAATGCTGGCTGTGGTATTCAATCGTTCCGAGCGGCAGCCAAACCCGTGGGCAACGGGCGATTTCCGCGGCAATCTGGCCGGGTCGCAGCAGTTCTAATTGGCGTGTCATGACCATCCTATGGGTCGAAGCTGTGGCTACTGGTAGAAATTGCGCGGCCAGACGTGTGCGGCAAGTGCGACTTTCAACTCGGCCGGGAAAGGCGCGCCGTCACTGTAGATCACATTCATATCCACCTGCTCTGGGTTCAACATGCCCGGGATCACGCAAGACAGCTCGGGGCAAGACAACACATAGCGCATCGCCGCCTCGGCCAAAGTCGGATAATATGGCGTGCAGAGCGTCTTCAAAGCCCGCACGCGTGCCAGCGTTTCGGCAAACCGATCCCCCCGGAACAACTGCGCAGGAACCGAGCCTGCAGCAAAGCTGGCATAGGTGCCCTCATCCCAATGCCCGACCAGCGACCCTGAATCCAACGGCACCCGTGCGATAAAGCCTTGATGGCCCGCGCCCGCCTGAAACAAGTCCCCCGCCGGGCGTTGCTCGAACAGGTTCAGCACAACTTGTTGGCTGGCAACCAACCCCAACCGCGCCAGATCAACCCCATCGGCAGGGCGATAGTCGCGGATCGAGACGCCGATCTGGTCGATCTTTCCCTCGATGCGCAAGGCGTTCAGGGTCTCAAGCCAATCAAGTTCATAAAGCCCCGACCCCATCCAAGAGTGCAGTTGAAACAGGTCAATCCGCTCCAGTTGCAACCGACGCAGGGCGTCATCGACCATACGGCGCAGATACCACGCCGGATAGCGCCCGCGCATCTGCGGAGCCTCGTCATCGGGTGCGGGCCATTCCACTGGCTGCGCCTTGGTGGCGACGTAAATTTTACGACCAGACCAGGTGCGCAAGGCACGTCCGATCACCTCCTCGGCATGGCCGTTGCCATAGATATAGGCGGTATCCACGAAATTGACCCCGCGATCAAAGGCGTGGTGCAAAGTTCGGATTGAGGTGTCATCATCCACCACGCCCCAATCGCCGCCCAGTTGCCATGCGCCAAAGGCGATCTCGCTGACCTGCCACCCGGTGCGGCCAAAGTATCGATATTGCATCAAACCCCTCCCCTTCGCGTGGCCAAGTTAGGCCACAACGTTGGGTTGGGAAGCGTGACGCTGATCGTTTTCCATCCTGAGTGGCAATCGAAACCCCAAGCGGGCGTTCAGGGGTTTTGCGATGATCTGGGTTTTGACCGCTTGACCCTGAGCCTAGTGGCGGCGCACCGAGTTTCCACCGTCGATGATTTTGTTGATCAGCGCCGCCACGGCCGCATGCGTTGCGGCGGAGATATCGCCGGCAGGCACATTCTCATGCGCAGCGGCAGCGTCTTTGAGGACGCCGACAATTTCAGTTTCAGGAAGAACTTTGCGATCGTTCAGTGCAAGCATCAGGCGTTCAGTGCAAGCATCAGGGATTCGCAGATTGCAAGGGCGGCAAGTCCAGCAACGTCGGGGACAGCGGACATCAAATTTAACTTTCTGTAGGGAGTCTGTGGGGCTACCACGTTTTGCGCAACCCCGCAGATATCTTTACGGTTAAACTGAATAACGTGCTAATCTGCATCAGTATCAACGGCCCTGATATGCAGCACATAGCGCCGGGCTGGTCTCTGGCCCGCAGTCGCAACCCAAAGGGGTAAGGTATGGCGGAACAAAGTACTGGACTGTCGATTTTGGACAGCCCCTTTGCCCGCAAGCTGACAGCATTCGTTCATTTATCGCAGGATGATTTGTCAGTTTTGTCAGATGTTTATCGCCGCAGGCGCAGCTTCCCGGTTGGTCGCGACCTGATCCATCAGGGTCAAGTAGACCAGTCCGCGTATATCGTAGCCTCAGGCTGGGCCTGTTCTTACAAGCTCCTACCGGGCGGCACGCGCCAGATTGTTGACTTCCAGATTCCGGGCGATTTCTTGGGGCTGCGGTCGGTTTTGTTCCGCACAGCGGATCACAATGTCGAACCGATCACCCGAGTTCACGCTTCAGAGGTCAAAGAGCACGATCTGCTGATGGCCTTCACCCAAACGCCGCGTTTGGCCACAGCCGTGCTTTGGGCAGCCTCACGCGATGAGGCGATGGTGGTGGAGCATTTGGTGGGCTTGGGCCGACGCAATGCAAGCGAACGCATGGCGCATTTCCTGCTGGAACTGGGCGCGCGCCTGAAACTGGTAGGGCTTGCGGATCGGAAGGGCTATAACTGCCCGCTGTCACAATATCTGCTGGCAGATGCGCTGGGGCTCAGCGCGGTGCATGTCAACCGCGTGCTGCGCGAGTTGCGCGAGGAAGGGCTGCTGACCTTCCAAAAGGGTAAGGTTTTGTTTCACGACTATGAGTCTTTGGTCGAGTTATCCGGCTTTGACCGCGCTTATCTGGATCACGAAGGCCCGCTGCTGCGGTGATCTTGGTGCTTTAGTAACGCCTATGAGGTGCCGTGAAACGCCAGAGCCAACGAGGAATCGGCCGATTTAGCCCCAACGTTTCACTGCAGTTTTCACCAAAACTGAACCGCACATAGTCACGGTTCAGGGCTAAATCTGCCACTGCAAATGCGCCGTAACACTGATCCAAGTTTGCGTTTGCACATTTTTCACCGCGAGATCGGGGCGCTTACCCCCAGCGGTTTTGCTTTGGCACCATCAGCTTCGTTTTTTGAAAATGCGGATCCCTGACTGATCGTAGTTAGTGCGAAGAATCGTTCCAGAGGCCAAATTGATCGCAGCACGGTTGATCCGCTGCTACCGTTTGGCCCACCCCCACTTTGCGTTTTTCATGATGAGGAGCCAGACAATGGCAAACGAAAACGCTGTTTTTCTCGCCCCGCATGTCGATGCTGGCGGCACCAATAACGATGTCACGGAATATGATGTCGTCGCAGAGATGATCTCTGTGCGGGACGATATGGTCAAATTTGCCCAAAGCTTGCAATGCGTTGCAAATCTCTCGACCGACAGTTTGGGCAATGACCTGTTATTTTGCGCAACCAAGGCCACCAGACATTTTGGGCACGAAGGCCAAGATGCCCAAACCTGCATCACAGCTGCGACAGCGAGAAACCCTTACACCGCGGTTGTCACATTGGAACTTGCAGCCGAAATGAGCAATTTGCTTGGTGCTTTGGGCTGATATTGCAGTCAGATGATCTGATGATCCGGCATTTTGCAATTGCGGGTTGTGAGTTGGACAAGAATATGATGGGCTGTATCAGTGGCTTGGCAACCGACTTGGCAGTTGCTGCCTGCCACCGATGGGCGCGCCACACGCTTAACTCGCCCGATGCCCATGCTCGGCACATATAAAATGCAGGTCTAAGCACCCCGTGAAAATAGCGGCCCTGCTAAACTTGGGCCCAAACAAAACATCGCACGATGGGAACGATTGCCTCTCGTCCGAGTTGTATTTTTATCTTTGCGAATCTTGAAAGGAAAGCCGATGAATTGGGACCAGATCGAAGTCAAATGGGCGGCGATGGCCCGTCGGGTGCGGTCCGATTTGCCGCAAAATGCGCGGCTTGGGCCAAGCCAAGCCAAGCCCCTCACGCAGCCAAGTGACCTGCCCGAGCCGCAACCCGCAGAAGTTAGCGCGGCGAACACAAGGTGACGGGGCGCTTGCGCCTGCGCGGTTGGCTGCAGAGCACGCCCGTCGACAAGCTGTGGAGTGACAAAGCACCGATCCGCTCTGATCTTTTTGGGATCGAGCGGTTAGAGCACCATGCGGTAAGCTTGGCAGCGGCTCAACCCATCAGCCAAGACCACCCTCTTGCGGTGTCCAGTCTGCTGACGCGGGTGAAAGATAATGCCAAGGCTTTGCTCGCCGCCTATCGGGCAGGGGCGCAGTCGCTGGATGCAGGCCAGGCCATCACCCCCGCCGCCGAGTGGTTGTTGGACAATTTTCATATCGTCGAGCAACAGCTGCGCCAGATCGAAGACGATCTGCCGCCCGGCTATTATCGGCATTTGCCGAAACTGGCGGATGGCCCCCTGGCCGGGTATCCGCGCGTGCTGGGATTGGCTTGGGCCTATGTTGCGCATACCGATAGCCTGTTGTCTGAGACGGCCCTTTTGCGTTTTGTCCAAGCCTATCAAACAGTTCAGCCGCTGACGATTGGCGAGCTATGGGCGGTGGCGATCACCCTGCGCATCGTGCTGATCGAGAATATGCGGCGCTTGGCAGAGCAGATCACCGAAGCAAACGGCTTGCGCCAAGCTGCCGACGATTTGGTCGATCAGGTCTTGGCCTCCAGCGCTTCCGGTGTTTCTGCCCATGCGGTTCTGGCCGGGTTGGATGGTGTTGATCTGCGCGAGATCATGGCGGCACAGGTGGCCAAACGCCTGCGCGGCACCGATCCGGCGGAAACGCCGCTGGCGGGTTGGCTCGATGACCGTTTGCGGCATTTGGGGCTGTCGGTTGAGTCGGTGGTGGCGAATGCGCAAGCGCGGCAAGGCGCGTCGAATGTGACCATGCGCAATATCGTCGCCTCGATGCGGCGGCTTTCCGAAATGGATTGGGCCGATTTTTTTGAAGCGGCCAGCTTGATTGAGGCGCGCTTGCGCGCAACTTCGGGCTACGGCGAGATGGATTTTGCCACCCGCAACAGCTACCGCACCGCCATTGAAATGCTCGCCCGCCATTCAGGCCATGGCGAGGCTGCGGTGACGGAAGCTGCTTTGACCATGGCGCAAACGGGCGACACGCCTGCCGCGCGTGATCCGGGTTTTGCGCTGCTTGGCGCGGGTCGCGATGCCCTGTGTCGCAATCTCGGCTATGCGCCGCCCCTGCGCATGACACTGGGGCGACAGTGGCGGCGGATGGGGTTGCCGGGGTATTTGGGCGCGATTGCTTTGGCTTCGGTGCTGTTTCTGACCGCGGCCTTGTGGCTCACAGGATTGCACAGTGCAGCGCTTATTCTCAGTGGCGTCTGCCTGGCGGTTGAGGCTGGAGCCGCGCTGGTCAATCTGCTGATCACCCGGCTGGTCGGACCCAAGCCGCTGCCGGGCCTGTCGCTGGAAGACGGCATCCCCGCAAATTTGCGCACGCTTGTTGCGGTGCCTGTCTTGCTGGCCAATGTGCAAGACCTGATGCAGCAGATCGAACAACTTGAGGTACATCACCTCTCCAGCGTCGGTGGGGCGCTGCATTACGCGCTGTTATCCGATGGCCCGGATGCAGCCGAGGGCACCACGCCACTTGACACCGCTTTGATCACCACAGCGCGCGCAGCGATTGCTAAGTTGAATGCCACCTATCCCTCCGGCGATGGCGACAGGTTTCTGTTTCTGCATCGCAAGCGGCAATGGAACCCGTCCGAAGGCGTTTGGATGGGATGGGAGCGCAAACGCGGCAAGTTAATCGAGTTGAACCACCTGCTGCGCGGCGCGATGGATACCTGCTTTTTGCCCGGTGCTGTGGTGCCGCAAGGCGTGAAATTTGTCATCACGCTGGATGCCGACACACGGATTTTGCGCGACACCGTGCGGCGGTTGATCGGCAAAATGGCGCATCCGCTGAACCGTCCGGTCATCGACCCTGCCACTCAGCGCGTGATTACGGGCTACGGCATTTTGCAGCCGCAGGTGACCCCAGCCTTGCCGCTGGGGATGGACGGCTCGCTCTATCAACGGATCTCCTCCAGCCCCGGTGGGATTGAGCCCTACGCGGCGGCAAGCTCGGATGTGTATCAGGATTTGTTCTCTGAAGGATCGTTTACCGGCAAAGGCATATATGACGTTGATGCTTTCATGGCAGCCATCGAAGGCCGGGTGCCGGACAACACCTTGTTAAGTCATGATTTGTTCGAGGGCAGCTTTGCGCGCGCGGGCCTTGCCTCGGATATTCAGGTGGTCGAGGATTTCCCCGCCCGCCAAGACGTCGACGCCCGCCGCCAGCACCGCTGGGTGCGCGGCGATTGGCAGTTGTTGCCGTGGATCAGTGGCAGCCGGAAAACCACGGGCGGAATTTCGGCGGTCAACCGCTGGAAGATGCTCGACAACCTACGCCGCTCTCTACTGGCCCCGATGACACTGCTTTCGTTGTTTGTTGGCTGGCTGTTGCCGCTGCCGCAGGCCTTAGCTTGGACGGCGGCGGTGCTGGTGTTGCTGGCCCTGCCAAGGCTGATCGCGCTGCCGCTGGCCATTCTGCCGGGACGTGCGGGGATCACCGCGCGCAGTCACTTTCAGGCCCTGTTGGCGGATGTAAAGATCGCGTTTGCACAGATTTGCCTGACGGTGGTTCTTTTGGCGGATACGGCGGCGCTGATGCTGGACGCAATTGTTCGCACCGCTGTTCGGTTGCGCAGCGGCACGCATTTGTTGGAATGGCTGACGGCGGCGCAATCCAGCGGCGGCTGTCTTCCCAGCTATGCCCGGTTCTATTTGCTTAAAGCGCGCGGCGTGGCGCTGGGGCTGCTCATCTGCGGCTTGGCCGTGGCTTTGAATGGCCCTATCTGGCCATTGGCCCTGACCTTTGCCACCATTTGGCTGGCCGCCCCTGCCGTCGCACGCCTGATCAGCCTGCCCCGCATGGGTCGCGCCATGCCACCGCTGACCACTGCTGAGAGCACCGCATTGCGCCTGATCGCCCGCCGCACTTGGCGCTACTTTGAGGCCTTTGTGACCGAGGCCAACCATTTCCTGCCCCCCGACAACTTTCAGGAAATCCCACGCCCGGTGGTGGCCACTCGCACCTCGCCCACCAATATCGGCCTGTATTTGCTGTCGGTGACGGTGGCGAAAGACATGGGCTGGATCGGTCAGGCTGAGGCCGTGACGCGGCTGGAGCAAACCCTGAGCACAATGCAGCGCCTGCCACGGTTTCGCGGCCATCTTTACAACTGGTACGACACCTCAGACCTGCGCGTGCTGGACCCGGCCTATGTCTCCAGCGTCGATAGCGGTAACCTTGCGGGCCATCTGATTGCCGTCGCGCAGGCCTGCCAAGAATGGCAAACACGCCCCTCAGCACCCGACCTGCGCGGGCTGCAGGAGGCGCTGACTTTGGCGCTTGAGGCGCTTTCGGCCAACCCAGAGCCGCAATTGTCTGCCCTGCTTGAGCGCGTGGCAAACCAACCCGCACTTGCACCTCAGGCCGCCGCATTGGCCGAGGCCCATGCCGGAGCAGACTCAGAACTGGCGTTCTGGACCCGTGCGGTTGCCGCCAGCCACGCCAGCCAACTGGCTGATCCCGCTTCACCCGAACGCCTGCGCGCCGTGGGCGATCTGGTGCGGCAACTGGCAATGGATATGGAGTTTGGCTTTCTGATGCAGCCGGAAAAGCAGCTGCTGTCGATTGGCTTTTCCGTCTCGACCAACACGTTAGACGCCAACTGCTATGACCTTCTGGCGTCAGAGGCACGACTTGCCAGCCTGTTTGCGATTGCCAAGGGCGATGTGGAAACCCGGCATTGGTTTCGGCTTGGTCGCGGAGCCACCCCGATCGGCGCGGGATCGGCGCTGATTTCTTGGTCGGGCAGCATGTTTGAATATCTGATGCCCTCGCTGGTGATGCGCGCGCCTGCGGGATCGGTGCTGGATGAGACAAACCGCCGGATCGTCGAGCAACAACAGGCCTATGCTGCAAGTCTAGGTATTCCATGGGGCATCTCGGAATCTGCTTACAATGCCCGCGATCTGGAGATGACGTATCAATATTCCAACTTCGGCGTGCCGGGGTTGGGGCTGAAACGCGGCCTCAGCGAAAACCGCGTGCTGGCCCCCTATGCCACTGGGCTTGCCACAATGGTCGATGCCCAAGCGGCGCTGCAGAACTATGCGGCTTTGGCTGATCTGGGCGCAGAAGGGCGCTTTGGCTTTTATGAAGCGGTGGATTTCACCGCGTCCCGACTGCCCGAAGGTGCCACCAATGTCGTGGTGCGCAGCTTTATGGCGCATCATCAGGGCATGACCATCACCGCCATCGCCAATGTGCTGCATCATGGGCTGTTGCGCGACCGTTTCCACGCCGAGCCGATCATTCAGGCGGTCGAGATGTTGTTGCAAGAACGGGTGCCGCGCGATGTGCCCATCGCCCCGCCCCGCGCCAAAGAAGTCTTGGTGGCGGCGGTCGAAACCCTGTCCACCCCCGTTGTGCGCCATTTTGACAACCCGATCACCGTTGCGCCAACCGCTCATCTGCTGTCCAACGGCAGCTATGGCGTGATGCTGACCCCAACCGGCGCGGGCTTTAGCCGCTGGCGCGATCTGGCGATCACCCGCTGGCGCGCCGATGCAACGCAGGCACAGCATGGCGGCTTCATCTATCTGCGCGATGTGCGCTCGGGCGGGCAATGGTCGGCGGGCGTGCTGCCCATCGGGCGGGATTCCGGCCTACACCGCGCGGTGTTTTGTGAACATCATGCGGCCTTCACCCACACCGCCCGCCATCTGCTGACCCATACCGAGGTGGTGGTCTCTGCCGAGGATGACGCCGAAGCTCGCCGCGTGACGCTCACCAACACCGGGCGTCATCCGCGTGAGATTGACGTAACCTCTTACGCCGAACTCGTGCTGGCGGCCCCCTCTGCCGATCTGTCGCATCCGGCGTTCTCAAAGCTGTTCGTTGTCACCGATTATCTGCCCGAACTGGGCGTGCTGATCGCCACGCGGCGCAAACGCAGCCCGTCTGACCCCGAGGTCTGGGCCGCGCATGTCGCCGTGGTGGAAGGTGCCGAGACAGCACCACTGCAATACGAAACAGACCGGGCGCAGTTCATCGGGCGTGGCCAGATGCTAAGCAATCCCGCCGCCGCCGAATCCCCGCTTTCCGGCACCATCGGCACTGTGCTGGACCCAATATTTTCGCTGCGCCGTCGGGTGCTGATCCCCGGTGGCGGCCGCGTGCGCGTAACGTTCTGGACCATGGTGGCCGACACGCCCGAGGCTTTGTTGGATCTAGTCGAACGCCACCGCGACCCCTCCGCCTTTGGTCGCGCAGTGACACTCGCTTGGACACAAACGCAGGTGCAACTGCGCCATCTGGGTGTCAGCGCGACCACCACCACCGATTTCCAAAGGCTGGCCGGTATGTTGGTGCGCGGCGATGGGCGGCTGCGGGCCAATGCGGCGCAAATCCGCGCCGGGGCCGGGCCACAATCCGATCTCTGGGCTTTGGGCGTGTCGGGCGACCTGCCAATCGTGTTGTTCCTGATCAGCGATGCCGAGGATATCGGGCGGCTGCAAGGGGTGCTCGCAGCGGCAGAATACTGGCAGATGCGGCAGTTGGCGGTCGATCTGGTGATCCTGAACGACCGCGCCTCGTCCTATGTGCAAGACCTGCA
This sequence comes from Cypionkella sp. PAMC25878, assembly GCF_058135695.1. Lineage (NCBI taxonomy): Bacteria > Pseudomonadati > Pseudomonadota > Alphaproteobacteria > Rhodobacterales > Paracoccaceae > Cypionkella > Cypionkella sp. PAMC25878. The sequence goes on from NZ_CM176871.1 coordinate 299,217, forward strand.
AATCGCGATTGAAGCCGCCGTGCGCTCGTCCCAAGCCCGCCCCAGCACAACGGGAACAGGCGGCAGGATCTATACTTTGCGCGCCGATATGACCCCACACGAGACGCGCGCGCGTCTGATGGCCGCAGCCGCCATAGTGCTGATCGCCAGCCGGGGCAGCATCGGCGCGCAGCTTGATCTGCTACCCGTCACCCCAGCCCCTGCGCCGCAAAAACTTGCGCTGCCTGCCTTGCCCAGCGCGTCGATCACTCCGCCGCAGCTTGAGTTCTTCAACGGAACCGGTGGTTTTGATCTGGATGGCCGCGAATATGTCACCGTGCTGCAAGATGGCCAAAGCACCCCCGCGCCATGGATCAATGTTATTGCCAACCCCAGCTTCGGCTTTCAGGTATCCGCCGAGGGCAGTGGTTTCACTTGGGCCGAAAACAGTCGCGAGAACCAGATCACCCCGTGGTCAAATGACCCGGTCAGCGATCCGGCGGGTGAGGCGATCTATCTACAAGACCTTGAAACCGGGCAAATCTGGACCCCCACCGCTCTGCCCATCCGCAGCAAGGGCAGCTACATCGCCCGCCACGGCTTTGGCTATTCCCGCTTTCAGCACACGGCCAACGGCATCGACGCCGATATGGTGCAGTTCGTGCCGATGGATGCTCCGGTCAAAATCACCCGCCTGACGCTGCGCAATGCCTCGGATCGCGCGCGTCGGCTTTCAGTGACGGCCTACGCCGAATGGGTGCTTGGCACCTCTCGCGGTGCTACGGCCACGGCGCTGATCACCGAAATCGACGCGGAGACAGGCGCAATTCTAGTCCGCAATCCGCGCGGCATGGCCTTTCCAGGTCGCGTCGCATTCGCCGATCTGGGGGCTGAAACCACCAGCCGCAGCGCGGATCGGGCGGAAATTCTGGGGCGTGCGGGCTCGATGGCCGCCCCTGCGCGACTCAGCGACCTCTCCGGCAATGCTGGGCCAAAGTTCGATCCCTGCGCGACTTTGCAACGTGAAATCACACTCGCGCCGGGGCAAAGCATGGATGTGACCTTCCTGCTGGGCCAAACCACCAGCCCCGAAGAAGCTCGCGCGCTGATCCTTGCCACCCGCGCCCGCGATTTGACGGCGGTGCTGGATGAGGTAAAGACGTGGTGGGGTGACTTGCTCGGCACCGTCCAAGTGCGCAGCCCAGATCGCGCGCTGGATATCATGCTGAACGGCTGGCTGATGTATCAGTCCTTGGCCTGCCGCATCTGGGCCCGCGCCGGGTTCTATCAAGCCAGCGGCGCGTATGGCTTCCGCGACCAGTTGCAAGATGGCATGGCGCTGACCGCCCTGCGGCCCGAGATGACGCGGGCGCACCTGCTTCGCGCTGCCGCACGGCAGTTCCCCGAAGGCGATGTGCAGCACTGGTGGCTGCCTCACTCCGGCCAAGGCGTGCGCACGCGGATTTCCGATGATCGCGTGTGGCTCAGCTATGCGGTGGCGCAATACATCAGCGTTTCAGGCGATGCCACCGTGTTGGATGAAGTCCTCCCCTTCCTCGAAGGTGCCGATCTGCGCCCCGGCGAGCATGACAATTTCTTCCAACCCGGCATTTCCGACACCACCGCCACGCTGTTCGAGCATTGCGCCCGGGGCTTGGATCAGGCGCTTGTACTGACCGGAGCGGACGGCATGCCGCTGATCGGTACGGGCGACTGGAACGACGGCATGAACCGCGTCGGCGAAGCCGGGCAAGGCACCTCCGTCTGGCTCGGCTGGCTGCTGATCGCCACGATCCGCGCCATGCGCCCGTTCGCCGAAACGCGCGACCCCGCCCGCGCCGCCCGTTGGCAGGCCCATGCGGAAAGTGTGCGGTTGGCGATTGAGCGCGACGGCTGGGATGGCGCTTGGTATCGCCGGGGCCGCTTCGACGATGGCAGCCTGCTTGGGTCGTCCAGTTCGGCGGAATGCCAGATCGACTCCATCGCGCAATCTTGGGCGGTGCTGTCGGGGGCTGCGGAGCCTGATCGCGCGGCTACGGCAATGCAGTCAATGACGGATCGCCTGATCAAACCCGACGTAGCCCTTCTGTTCACCCCGCCGTTTGATCACTCGATGCCAGATCCCGGCTACATCAAGGGCTATCCACCCGGCCTGCGCGAGAATGGCGGCCAATATAGCCACGCCGCAATGTGGGCGGTGCTGGCACAGACCCGTCTTGGCAATGGCGACGCGGCAGGCGCTTTGTTTTCGCTACTGAACCCGATCAACCACGCCCTGACGCCCGCCGAAGCCGCGCGCTACAAGGTGGAGCCCTACGTGATTGCCGCCGATGTCTATTCTGTCGCGCCGAACGCCGGGCGCGGCGGTTGGACATGGTATACCGGCTCTGCCGCATGGATGTACCGCGCCGGGATTGAAGGGCTGCTGGGCATCACCCGCCAAGGTGACACTCTGTGTTTCGCCCCGTGTTTTCCAAAGGGATGGCCGCAGGTGGAGCTTCGATTGAACCTCGGTCCCGCGCCCTGCGTGGTGAAAATCCTGAACCCACTTGGTCTTGGCACCGGCTTGAAAGCCGCAAGGCTGAATGGCGAGGACATTGCTTGCGAGGCGGGGGTTCTGACGGTGTCGCTGGATCGGCTTCAAGGGGAGTTGATTCTTGAGATTGGGTAACGCAGTTGCGGGTTCGGCAAGCGAAGCGTGACCATAGAGGGAGGCTAAAGCCTCCCTCTTAGTAACCCGCTGGCTTAGTAACCCGAAGGCTTCGGACTGGTCGCCGCACCCGCAAAAGCCCCGCGCAACTCTGCGGCTGCGCCAGACAACAACCCAACATCACTGCCCACGGCGACAAAACGGGCCCCCAGATCAAGATAGCGCTGCGCCAAGCCGCGATCAGAAGTCAGGATGCCAGCAGCCTTGCCCAACGACATAATCCGCTTCAAAGCGTCTTCGACCGCCATCTGCACCTCTGCCGCTGCCGGATTGCCCAGATACCCCATATCAGCCGCCAGATCAGCCGGACCAATGAAGATCCCATCCACCCCCGGCGTGGCGGCAATCGCATCAAGCTGCGCCAGCCCCGCGCGGCTTTCGATCTGCAACAGCAGGCAGGTCTGCGCATTGGCACTGGCAAGATAGCCGGGCGTGGTCCCAAAATTCGACGCGCGCGCCAAAGCAGCCCCCACACCGCGCACGCCCTGCGGCGGATACAGCATGGCGCGCGCCATCTCAGCTGCCTGTGCTTCGGTTTCGATCATCGGCACAAGAATGGTTTGCACACCCAGATCAAGGATTTGCTTGATCCGATGCACCTCTCCCACTGGCGGGCGCACGATCACATGCGACCGCTGGCCGATGGCTTGCGCCTGCGCCAGAATGGTGGGGATGTCATTCGGCGCGTGTTCGCCGTCGATCAGCAGCCAGTCGAACCCAGCATTGGCGCAAAGGTCAGCCGTGATCGGGTTGGCCAGACCCAGCCAAAGACCGATTTGCGGGCGGCCTGCGGCAAGACCCGCCTTAAAGGTATTGAATGGGGCAGGCATGGCAATCCCTCAGGCAAAGAAACAGCCGACCGTGCCCAAGGGGCCAAAGTCCGCCAGAATGGTGTCACCGTGCCGCGCCTCAATCGGGCGGATGAACGACCCCGAAAGCACGATCTGCCCCGCCTCGATGCGTTGACCATACTGCGACAGACGATTGGCCAGCCACGCAATGCCGCGCGCCGGTTGGTTCAACACCCCCGCGCCAAGCCCCGTTTCCTCAACCTCGGCATTGCGCATCACAATCGCCCCGGCCCAGCGCGGATCAAAACTATCCGGCCGCATCGCCCGCCCGCCCGTGACGATGCCCGCATTGGCGGCATTGTCGGAAATCGTATCAACGATGGTGCGAGGTTTGCCGGATGCAGGGTCCACGCGCAGAATGCGGGTGTCCAAAATCTCCAACGCGGGCAGGATGTAGTCGGTGGCGTTCAGCACATCGGTCACTGAAACGCCCGGGCCATGCAGCGGCGTCTTCAAGACAAAGGCCAATTCAGCCTCGATCCTTGGCTGGATAAACCGATCCGCCGCAATCGTCGCACCATCCTCAAACACCATATCATCCAGCAGCACGCCGGAATCCGGGGTGATGATGTTCAACGCATATTGCATCGCCTTCGAGGTCAGTCCGATCTTCCAACCAATCGTGCGACGCCCCTCGGCATGACGCTGCGCCACATAGGCGGCTTGCACCGCATAGGCATCATCCATCGTCATCGCCGGATGTAACAGCGACAGCAGCCCGGTCTGCACTCGGGTTTTCTCTGCCGCAACAAGCCGTGTGGCGGCGGCGTCAATCTCAGGTTTCGACAGCATCAGAGAACCTCGTCGGCGATGGTGTTGCGTAGAATACCAATGCCATCGGCCTCAACCTCCACCACATCGCCGGGCTTCAGCCAGATCGGCGGATCAAACCGCGCCCCCGCCCCGGTGGGGGTGCCGCAGACAATCACATCTCCCGGCACCAAAGTGGTGAAGGTTGAGATATAGGCGATGATCTGACGGAAGCCGAACATCATCCGGCTGGTGCGATCCGATTGCCGCACCTCGCCATTCACCCGGGTTTGCAAGCCAATGTCGGCCAGTTGCAACTCGTCCACATAAGGCACAATCCACGGCCCGAGCGCACCCGAGCGGTCCCAGTTCTTGCCCTGCGTGACGTTGAATTTGGCGTGACGCACCCAGTCCCGGATAGTGCCTTCGTTGCAGAGGGTCAGCGCGGCGATGTGACTTAACGCGTCGGCCTCGGCAATCCGGCGACCGCCTTTGCCGATAACAATCGTCACCTCGCCCTCATAATCCAGCTGCGGGCTTTCCGGCGGGCGGATCAGCGGTTGACCATGCCCGGTGAACGAGCGCGCAAAGCGCGGGAACAGCGACATATACGGCGGATTTTCCTGGCCATCCTTATATTCTGCATTGCGGTCCGGAAAGTTGACCCCGACGCAAAGGATTTTTTCCGGCTTCGGGATCGGGATTTGAAAGGTGATGTCCGCCAAGGCGATTTCGGGGCTCAGCGCGGCAGCCATATCCGTCAAGCGCGGCAACGCGCCGTGTTCGATCACTTCGCGCAAGCTCGGCATGTCAGGATGGCGTGCGGATAGCGGGATGACACCCGCATCGGTGATCGCCCCCCATGCTGCGAGGCCTTGATGTGTGTAACTGGCAAATCTCATGGTGCGATGATCGGTTGGGCGGCCAGCACAGCCTCTGTCGTCGCTATACCAGAAAATAGCGAGCCATGCTCGAACCAGCTTCTTGGCGCAGGCGCGCCCCAAAGAGTCTGGCGTTGCGGGTCTTTCAGATCCCATTTAATCGGTTCCAGATCAGGATCAACCGTCTGATAATCCGAGCAATAAATCTCGGTGCGGTGGCCATCTGGATCAAGGATATACAGGAAAAACGCGTTGGAAATGCCATGCCGTCCCGGCCCACGCTCGATATTGGCAACATAGCCCGTCGTCGCCATCAGATCGAGCAGGTCGATGATGTTCATCGGTGTCGGCACCCAGAATGCAAGATGGTGCAGGCGCGGGCCACGGCCATTGGTGAAGGCCATATCATGCACCCCGCCCTTGCGGTGCATCCATGCCGCCCACAGCTTTTTGCTTGCGGCGTCCTCGGTATATTCCGTCACCCGGAAGCCAAAGGAATTGTAGAACGCAACCGAGGCATCGACATCAGGGCTAAAGCAGTTGAAATGATCAATGCGCAGTGGTTTGACGCCATGGTAAAGCGCATATTTCTGATGGATCGGGGCCAAACGGTCCATCTTCGCGTAGAATTCCAACGGAATCCCATGCGGATCTGCCGTGCGTAAAGTGCGACCCATGAACGGGCGCTCCACCCATGCCACCGGCAAACCCTGTTCCGCGAAGAACGTATAAGCGGCGTCGAGATCGGCCTCGGCATAGACCTTGAAGCCTAGCATATTAACCGCTGCCGCATCCGACTTTCGCAGGATCACGCAATGATGGCCGCGCTCCTCCATCGCGCGCAGATAGATCGCATCGGCATCCTCATGGGTGATTTGCAGGCCAAGCAGATCGGCGTAGAATGCCCGGCTGGCGGCCAGATTTTTGACGGCAAGCTCAACGTGGCTCAGACGAATGACGTTGAACGCCGGATACAGCACGGGGCTGGGAACGGGCATTTTCTTCCTCCCTGGAAGCAATTATTGTGGTGTCAGCCGCCAAGTTTCGGAATGGCGTGGGCTTGGGTAGCAAAGGCTATATTCTTGGTTTCCATGTAGAAATCGAACGACCACTCCGCACCGTCGCGGCCGATCCCGGAGTTCTTCACCCCACCAAACGGCGCCGGCAAATGGCGGATGTTTTCCGAGTTCACCCAGATCATCCCTGCCTCCAACGCATCAGTGAAGCGGAAGGCGCGGGTGACATCCGATGTCCACAGATAGCCGGTCAGCCCGTATTGTACATCATTGGCAATCGCCAAGGCCCCGGCCTCATCCGTGAACGGAATGGCAGTCAGCACCGGGCCGAAGATTTCTTCCTGCGCGATACGCATCTGGTTATGCGCGCCGGTAAACAGCGTCGGGCTGACATAGCAGCCGCCCCCCGGCCCGGCAAATTTGCCACCGCCTGCGGCCACAACCGCCCCTTCGGCGCGGCCAATCTCGATATACTCCAGCACCTTGGCCTCATGCACGGGATGGATTAGCGGCCCGACCACGGTTTTCGGGTCCAGCGGATGCCCCACCACGATCCGCTTCGCCTTCTCAGCCACCATCGCGGTGAACTGATCATAAATCGAAGCCTCCACCAGCAGGCGCGAAGACGACGTACAACGCTCGCCGTTCAGCGAGTAGATCATGAACACCGCAGCATCTGCCGCTCGCTCCAGATCAGCATCGGCGAACACGATCACCGGGTTTTTGCCGCCCAGTTCAAAATGCACCCGCTTCAGGGTATCGGCGCCCTGCTTCATGATCATCGACCCGGTGCGGGACTCTCCGACAAAGCCAATCGCCTTGATATCGGGATGTTCCGTCAGCGCTCGCCCCGCATCTTCGCCAAACCCGTTCACCAGATTCCACACCCCGGCAGGCAGGCCCGCACTTTGCGCAATCTCCACCAGCAACCGCGCCGACAAAGGCGAGAATTCGGCGGGCTTATGTACTACCGTGCAACCTGCAGCCAGTGCCGGAGCGATCTTCCACGTCGAGAGCATGAACGGCGTGTTCCACGGCGTGATGATGCCTACCGGACCGATCGGCGTGCGGGTGGTCATGTTGACCTGCCCCTTGGCGCGCAGGGTCTGACCATCGCGGGCCTTGGGGGCAAGATCGGCGAAATAACGGAAATTCTCGGCCCCGCGGAGCGCCGCCTTCGACATGAAGCGAATGGATTGCCCGGTGTCCATCGCCTCGACAAAAGCGATCTCCTCGGCGCGCGCCTCAATCGCATCGGCGATCTTGTGCAACAGCGCCTTGCGGGCTTCGCCATCCATCGCCCGCCACGCCGGAAACGCGGCCTTCGCCGCCGCGGCCGCCTGTGCCACATCCGCCGCCTTGCCCTGCGCAACCCGCGCCAGAGGCTTCAGATCGACAGGGGAAATGATTTCAAACGTCTCGCCGTCCAACGCGGGCACAGCCTTGCCATTGATGTGGTTCAGCACGCCTTCGCTTCGGAACCGCGCCAGATAGTCGTCAGCGCGGGCAATATTGGTATTTAGATCAGACATGTCGGTGCCCTATTTTGCGCGCAGGCGCGGATGGATGGCGTTTTTCTTCCAGCTGAGCACTGGGTCGAGCTCGGAAATATCCAGCGTCAACGCGAAATGGGGTATCCCAAACAGTGGCGCAAAATGCGCGGCTGCCGCGGTAAAGATCATCTCGCCCACCCGCGCCTTGTCCGCCGCGCTGCGCCCTGCCCCAATCCGCATTCGCAGATCGGCGAAGGCGTTTTCCGGCAACAAATCCGCCACTGCAAACTCCGGACACCGTACGGCGCGCACCCGGATCGCGCCCAACTCGAACAAACCTGTCGCCAAAATCGCCGCATGAAGCGCCCGGCAAAGCCCCGCCATATCGGTGTTGCTGTCAAGATTAGCGGAATACTCGATGGTCAGATGCGGCACATCATTCCCTCCTCATTATCATTAACACGTTAAATAGTAACCCTGCAACTGTCAAGCCCACGCGGCGGCTTGACCGCGCGGTTTTTCCACTGTCGGTGACTCTCTCCCAAAGCCACGTCAGGCCTAACCGTTACAAAAGCTTCACTTGGCACTTCTCATATTTCTAATATTCTCGAATTATGGAATCCAACTTGGTCACTCAGGCTTTTGCCACCCTCGGCCACCCCTGCCGCCTCGCCGTGTTTCGTCTTCTGATGCGCTTTGCGCCGCAGGGCGTGCGGCCAACCGAAATTGCCGAAGCCTTGCAGATGAAGCCAAACACCCTGTCTCACCATCTGTCAGAGTTGGAGCAAGCCCGCCTGATCAGCGCGCAGCGCCAAGGCCGATCATTGTTCTACAGCATCCGGCTCGATCAAGTGTCGGCACTGGTTGGCTATCTGGTCATCGACGCAGGCCGAAACCGCCCTGAGATCACTGACGCCCTTTTCAACCCCATGGAGACGGACATGGCCAATCGCCCTTGGAACGTTCTGTTCATCTGTTCAGGTAATTCTGCCCGCTCGATCTTTGCCGAGGCTCTGTTGAATGATATTGGCCAAGGCCGCTTCCGGGCCTATTCTGCTGGCGCGAAGCCAGGCACGCAGTTGAACCCCTTCGCCATCGAGGTTCTGGCGCGGGCTGGTTTGGATGTCTCAACCCTGCGCTCCAAACATGTCTCCGAGTTTGAGACGGCAGAGGCGCCCAAAATGGATTTCGTGTTCACCGTTTGCGATCAGGCCGCGGCAGAGGAATGTGCGCCTTGGCCGGGTCAGCCGATGACCGCGCATTGGGGTCTGCCCGATCCGGTCAAAGCCACGGGGACAGATGCCGAAAGGGCTTTGGCCTTCGCCGATGTTTTCGCAAGCCTGCGCCGCCGGATTCTGGCTTTCACCGCCCTGCCTTTTGCGGAACTTGAGAAAATCGCGCTGCAACAGCAGCTTGACACCATCGGAAGGCAATAACCCATGCCCCGCATTGCCCTCAATGGCCTTGGCCGAATTGGCAAACTTGCCCTGCGCGATTTGATTGACACCGGCGCGGGCGGCGAGATCGTCTTGATCAACGACCCTGTCGGTGAACCAGAACAACATGCGCTGCTGATGGAATTTGATTCGGTGCATGGCCGCTGGCCGCGCGCGATTTCCTATGATGCCGACAGCCTGACTTTGGCCGGGCACCAGATCCGCCTCACCCAAGCCAGACACATCGAGGATTTGCCGCTGGCCGAGATGGCGATTGATCTGGTGATCGACTGCACTGGCGTGTTCAAGACGGCGGCAAAGATGGCCCCCTATTATGCCGCTGGCTTCAAAAAGGTGGTGGTTTCGGCCCCGGTCAAAGATGGCGGAGCATTGAACTTGGTCTATGGTGTGAATCATCACCTGTATGACCCAGTCCAGCACAATCTGATCACGGCGGCCAGTTGCACCACCAACTGCCTCGCGCCCGTGGTCAAGGTGATCCACGAAGCCATTGGTATCCGGCATGGCTCGATCACCACGATCCATGATGTGACCAACACCCAAACCATCGTCGATCGCCCGGCCAAGGATATGCGCCGCGCCCGGTCCGCCCTGATGAACCTGATCCCCACCAGCACCGGTTCAGCCACCGCAATCACGCTGATTTACCCCGAGTTGAAAGGCCGCCTGAACGGCCATGCCGTGCGGGTGCCGCTGCTGAACGCCTCACTCACCGATTGCGTGTTTGAAGTGGCGCGCGAGACGACAGTGGAAGAGGTGAACGCGCTGTTCAAAACCGCCTCCGAAGGTGCCTTGCACGGCATCTTGGACTACGAGCCCCGTCCCCTCGTCTCAACCGACTATGTCAACGATCCGCGCTCGGCGATCATTGATGCAGCCTCGACCATGGTGATCAACGGCACGCAGGTGAAGATCTACGCATGGTATGACAACGAATGGGGCTATTCCTGCCGTCTGGCCGATGTCGTCCGAATGGTGGCGGCCTCGCTATGACTGACCAAGCCAACGGCCTGCGCGCCTATGCGGCAGTGACGGCGGCCTATTGGGCCTTCATGCTGTCGGATGGCGCGCTGCGCTTGCTGGTGTTGTTGCATTTCAACGGCTTGGGCTTTTCCCCGATCCAACTGGCGTGGCTGTTCCTGCTTTATGAACTCGCCGGGGTGATCACCAATCTGTCGGCAGGCTGGCTGGCGGCGCGGTTTGGTCTTGCCACCACGCTGTACCTTGGACTTGGCCTGCAAATCGCCGCCCTCGCGGTCCTCGCCCAGCTTGACCCCGCATGGAGCGTTGCGGCCTCGGTCACTTTCGTAATGGCGGTTCAGGGTGCCTCTGGCGTTGCCAAAGATCTGGCCAAGATGTCGTCGAAATCAGCGGTCAAGGTGCTGGCCCCTAAGGGCGAGGGCGTGCTGTTTCGCTGGGTGGCCATTCTGACCGGATCAAAGAACGCCGTGAAGGGCCTTGGCTTTTTCATCGGCGCGGCCTTGCTGGGCCTCATTGGCTTCAAAGCGGCAATCTGGGCGATGGCCGCCGTTCTCGCGGTGATCTTGCTGGCCATCATCGCCTTTCTGCCGAAAGGACTGCCGGCCGGCCAGAAAGACGCCAAATTCTCGCAGGTCTGGTCCAAGGATGCGCGGATCAATCGCCTCTCACTGGCCCGGATATTCTTGTTTGGCGCAAGAGATGTTTAGGGTCAGGACCTATTGATTTTGCAACGCAGCCGTGATTCAGGCTCCGCAAGGAGACTGAGCAATGAGCAACCTTTACTGGCTGACGGACGAGCAGATGGCTCGACTTAAACCCTTCTTTCCCAAGAGCCACGGGGTGCCGCGTGTCGATGATCGTCGGGTCTTGAGCGGCATTATCTTCATCAATCGCAATGGCTTGCGTTGGTCTGACGCGCCGAAGGAATACGGCCCGGCGAAGACGCTTTACAACCGTTGGAAGCGATGGGGCGACATGGGCGTCTTTGCCCGGATGATGGAAGGGTTGGCCTCCGAGGCGGCGGTCCCGAAGACGGTGATGATCGACGCGACCTATCTCAAGGCGCACCGCACGGCTTCAAGCCTTGGGGTGAAAAAGGGGGGCGCGGTCGTCTGATTGGCCGGACCAAAGGTGGCATGAATACCAAACTGCATGCCGTCACTGACGAAAACGGCCGACCGATCCGCTTCTTCATGACCGCAGGTCAGGTCAGCGATTACACCGGCGCTGCGGCCTTACTGGGCAGCTTACCCAAAGCGACGTGGCTGCTGGCTGACCGGGGTTATGACGCCGACTGGTTCCGAGACGCCCTGAAAAACAAGGGGATCACGCCTTGCATCCCCGGCCGGAAGTCACGCGCGAAGCCTGTCAAATACGATAAACGCCGATACAAACGCCGCAATCGGATTGAGATCATGTTTGGCCGTCTCAAAGACTGGCGGCGGGTGGCAACACGTTACGACAGATGCCCAAAAGTCTTCCTCTCCGCCGTCGCTCTCGCCGCAACCGTCTTGTTCTGGCTTTGACGATCAATGAGTCTGGACCCTAGTTCGTGGTCGGCGTTCCGGTCTATTTCCACGCGGTGCTGTCGGATGGCTCAGCCGATAACAGCCGATCCGCGTTCTTTCTGATCGGCGGGTTCATGGCGCTCTGGACCATCGCCTATGGCGCGGTTCAGGCTTTCTCCCCGCAGATATTACGCGTCAAAGACGAGTCAGAATCGGCCATCACCGCCAAAGCGATACGCTGGGCCGCAGTGCTAACACCCATTCCCTTTACGCTCGCTACACTCGCCCTGACGGCCCCCACGCCCGCGCTCTGGTTCACGCTGACGCTCGCGTCGGGGTTGTTGCTGTTCGGCTTCGTGTTTGCGGTGAACTCCTCCGTGCATTCCTACCTGATCCTCGCCTTCGCTTCATCCGACCGCGTGTCGATGGATGTTGGTTTCTACTACATGGCCAACGCGGCGGGTCGGCTTTTGGGAACCGCATTGTCGGGAATCAGCTATAAAATCGGGGGTTTGCCATTGTGCCTTGCCACAGCAGGCGTCATGGCCGCGGCCAGTTGGGTCGCTGTACGCAAACTGCGGGCCAGCCTGCGGGCCAGCGCCTAAACACGACGACGATTGCATGGCCCAGCCCTTCGCTTCCGCAAGCTTGCGCGTCACCCATCTGCCCATCTCGCACGATGGACAACACAACCAAATGGCGATATTATTTTGCGACAAAACCAATACCGTTAACGATTTGCCCGACATTTGACAAAATTTGAACTTAGCTTTTTCAATAAGGTTTAGAAAAGTGCCGCGCAGTACTATGCAACCAGAAGGCGCATAAGGCGAAAGGGATGACAATGAAGATCCTTGCGGTAGACGATGATCCGGTTTTTCTGGGGGTCTTGCTTCCGATGCTCGGCGCACTTGGCAAAGCCAATGTGACCATCGCGCGCTCGGGCGATGAAGCCTTGCTCAAACTGGCGGACGCGGCTGAGGCATTTGACTGTCTGCTGTTTGACCTCCAGATGCCGGGCATGAGTGGCATACAACTGTGCAATCATGTGCGCAACTTGCCCGTCTATCGGCGCACACCCATCGTTATGATCACGGCAATGACCGGAAAACGCTTCATAGATGACGCGTTTGCTGCTGGGGCGACCGACTATATCACCAAGCCGCTTGACCCGATCGACCTGAAAGCCCGCATCGGCATGGCAGAGCGTTTGCTGAAAGAACGCAGCATCACAGCTTCCCTCGAAAAGAAGTTTGACCAGCGCAACGACATCATCGCCATCGACGTGGATTTTGATACCCCGTTCCCGATCCCCGGATTTGAGCGCGGCGTCGAATATCTTGCGCTTGAAAACTACCTGCTGATGCTGGGAAACAAGCGGATGTACTCCACCGCAGCCTTTGGCATTTCGGTGAAAAATGCGCACTTGTTCTTCAAAAAGTCCTCGCCCTTGGGTTTTGTGAACATGCTGGGCGATGTCGCTTCGGCCATCAGTGATGCGGTAAAGTCCGAACAGATGATGATGGCCTACGCAGGGGCCGGCAATTTCGTCGCTGTCGTGTCGAACAATCTCTCAACCGAGCGGGTTGAACTGGAGGCGATGATACAGTCGGGCATCGAAGATTTCGCCAGCTTTTATGCGGCAGATCGCCTACCCTTGCCGCAGATCAAAGTCGGGGATCTGGCGCGCACCTCTTTCTTTGGCCTGTTCAATCCCACAAGCATCCTTGATCACGCGGTGAACCTTGCCCAATCACGCCAAGACGGAAAACCCAAACCGTGGTGGAGCGCCGCATGACCGGATTGCAATACTTTGGCGGATCAGCAGGCGGCGGGGCCAATGACATGACGGCGGTGCTAGAACCCGCGCGCGCGATGTTTCGTGGCTTGATTGTTGAACGCATCATGGCCTTTGAAGCCTATCGCAAGCTTGTCCAGCATGGCGAAAACCCACAGGATGAGATGGCGAAGATTGCCGATATCGCCCATAAAATTTCCGGCGTGGGCGCGACGCTTGGCTTTTTCAGAACCGGACAACTCGCAGGTGTCTTGGATCGTGCCATCACGGAAAACCTGGCGAAATGTGCCGATCCTGAATATTTCCGGCTCATCGTCGACCCCATACTAGAGGCACTTCTGATCGAAATGGAATCCCTGCTCGACGACTAAAGCGCAGTGTAAGCTTGCCTTATGGCTTGGGTTTTGCTGCCGATCCAACCAAAGCACTGACAGCCAGCGACAGATCAATCGAGCTGATCGGCTTGCCGATACAGCTGTCAAACCCCCAAGCGATATAACCCGCGATCTGATGCGCCATCACATTGGCGGTCACGGCAATGATCGGGATCGGCGGGACGCCGTGCAGCGCTTCAAGCTCGCGGATTTTCCGCAAAGCCGTCGGTCCGTCCATCACGGGCATCGCAATATCCAACAAGATGGCGTCAAAGCGCCCGGCTTCCCAAGCCTGCACAGCTTGTTCGCCATCGTTGACGATGACCACCTCGGCACCAAGCCTGGCCAGCATCATTTCCAGCACGGCGCAATTCGTTTGGTTATCGTCAGCCGCCAGCAAGCGCAGCCCCGCAAGGCCAATAGATTCCATCGGTGCTTTTGCAACCCGGTCGACCGCAACAGTGCTCAGCGGCAGTGGCAACGAAACGCTGATCGTCGTACCGCGCCCGCGCGCGGAATCGACCGTGATCGTGCCGCCCATCCGATCAACCAAAGACTGCGTGATCGCCATGCCCAAACCTGTGCCGCCGTAACGCCGGGTGACCGAACTGTCGGCTTGGCTGAACTCGTCATGCAGACGCGACACTTGTTCCGGTGTCATGCCGATCCCGCTATCGCGCACCTCGATCACCAGCGGCATCGTCGCACGTCCGCTGATCTTGACCGTCACCTCACCGCGATCGGTGAATTTGATCGCATTGCTGACCAGATTGTGCAGCACCTGCTGCACCCGATGCGGATCACCCACCCGTAACAATTCCGCGCCGGACCCGATCAGAACCTCGAAATCCAAACCCTTTTCGTCGGCGCGCAATTCGTACTGATCTTCAATCCGTTTGGCCAGATCAAGCGGGCTGAACGGCAGCGCCTCGAACTCGATCTTGCCAGCTTCAATCTTCGACATGTCCAAAATGTCATTGAGAATGTTCAGCAAGGCCTCTCCCGAACGCCGGATGGTGCCGATCATGCGCTTTTGGTCTGGCTGTTCCAGAGAAGTCTCCAGAAGTTCGGCCATGCCCAGAACCCCGTTCAACGGGGTGCGGATTTCGTGGCTCATATTGGCCAAGAATTTTGATTTGGTCCGGCTGGCTTCCTCAGCATGGTCTTTGGCTAAATAAAGCTGCGTGACGTCCGAACCGACACCGCGAAAGCCGGCGAAGGTGCCATCTTCGTCAAAAACCGGCGCGCCACTCATTCGGCGCCAGCGCACAATACCATCGGTCGATTTTGGCGCACGATAGACAAAATCTTGAAACGGCTGATTCGAGTTCAGCGCCGCCAGCATGATACTCCAGTCGATACCCGGCAACATATCGGGGTTGGTTTGCAACCACTCCTCCTGCGTTTTGCCCAGCAGACCCTCCTTCGGCACGCCGCCATCATCGAAATACGCGCCATCCAACACGAAGACGAAGCGCCGGTCGCTGTCCATCTCCCACAGCCAACCATCTGAGACCGCCGAAATGTCGATCAAACGCTGTTCGACCTTGGCGCGTTCGGAAATGGATCGCTCCAGCTCTGCTTTCACCTCCGTCAGCGCGGTTTCCCGCGCCCGTTGCGCACTGATATCGACATGCGCGCCGATAATCAGCGCCGGAGAGCCGTTTGCAGCACGATGAAGCGTACGGCCCGTATCGAGCACCCAGATCCAGTGACCCGCCTTGTGGCGCAGCCGATACTCGGCCTTGTAGAGATAATTCGGGTCGAGGAATAGATTGTTGAACAGCGCTTCAGCGCCCTCCAAATCATCAGGATGCACCCTTTCCCGCCAGGTCTCAAACGTCACCGGGCGTAGTTCTTCCAGCTGATACCCCAGCACCGCCGCCCAATATTCGTTGACGTGGTGTTCGCTGGTGATGACATTCCATTCCCACGAACAAATCTCGGCGCCGTTGATCAGATTGCTGTACTTTTGTTCTGCCATGAATTGCTTGCTGATGTCGGTATGAACCTCCATCAGTGCGCCATTTGGCAAAGGATGCTCGACAATACGCAAAACACGCCCATCCAGCAGGGTTCGCTCTGAGGTTCGCCCGGCGGTGCGACGATTGGCAATCCGCTCAGCAATCCATGCATCTTCCCGGCCCTCGGCTTCAACAATCTGGCCGTGCGCAATAGAATAGCGCAGAATATCCTGAAATGGACGTCCCGGCAGAAATGCAGGCGCGCTCAACGGATAGAAGTCGCGGAAAGTTTGGTTGCAATAGACATGTCTGTCTTCAGCGTCGTAGATCACCACGCCCTGCTCAAGGATACGAAGCGCCTCAATTTGAAGCAGTTGGCTTGCCGCATTTTCGTTGGCAGCGGTGTCACCAAAACCCGCGCCTGAAGTGCCCGTTGCTGCGTTATCTGCTGTGCTCACATTCAGCCTTTTCATTCACTCTTTCAAAACAGGTCCTCACGATGGCCTGTCACTGTCAAGCAAATGTTGGCTTAAACGCTTGCCTGAGGCACCACGCCACCCAACAACGCGCCCACCGTAGAAAGCAGGTCCTGTCTGCTCAGTGGTTTTGGCAACGTCACCTCAAGCAAGGAGGCAACGGTGCTCAGATCGAACGGCTGAAAATCTGCGGCGGCGGTAAACCGGATCACTGGCGTTGTGGCATTCATCGTCCGTCCTGCCCGCAAATGACGGATCACTCGATCACCGGTAATGAAGGGCATGTTCTGATCGACGATCATCAGATCGAAGCGATGCGTCAACGCCGCTTCCAAAGCTTCCCGCCCATCCGAGGCAATCGTCAACTCGACGTTCACCCCAAACAGGAACGCCTGAACGATGCTTTGATTGACCACATCATCCTCGGCCAACAGGACTTGGAATTTGGTCTGCGGAGCAGCTTCTGTCATTTGGATCAACCCGTCACATGGAGCAAACAAAACATTGTTCCCCTATAAACTGAATTGCATAAATTTTTGCCAGAAAAATGGCCAGATTCCGCGGAATTGGCCTATTTGCTAGGGCTTACAGCTGCTTAACAACTACAGGTTGCGCTGAATGATGTCAAAGCTGCAAAAGGCTGTGCAAAGCGTGCAAAAGATCAAATCGCCGGAACGGTTTGGCCAGATGGCTGTCAAAACCGCCGATAAGATAATCCGCGATCTGAGTCGGCATCGCATGCGCCGTCACCGCAACGGCCGAAACCGGGGGCAAGCCGCACGACGATTCGATGGCGCGAATTTCTGCCAGCGCACTCATCCCATCCAGCACCGGCATGGTGATATCCAGCAGCACTAAGGCAAAGGGTTCCCCGCGATCAAGCGCGGCGGCCCAAGCTTCAACCGCCTCGCGGCCATTTTCAACCTGTGTCGCCACCGCGCCAGTTCTGGCCAGCATCTCGGACAACACCAGCCGATTGGTTGCGTTGTCGTCCGCGCAGAGAAGACGCACTCCTGCCAGCGCATCTTCGCGTAAGGAACCCGCTTTTGGCTTCACCATCATTGAAGGTGCGCTCTCTGCCTCGGGCAGCGGCAACACGATCCGAAACATCGAGCCAAGCCCCGGCGCACTTTCCGCTGAGATCGTCCCGCCCATCAAGGTCACAAGCTCCCGGACAATCGACAGCCCAAGCCCGGTGCCCCCAAACCTGCGTGTCATGCTGCCGTCAGCCTGCTCAAAAGTCTCAAACACCCGCGCCACCTGCGACGTATCCATGCCGATCCCGGTGTCCGAAACCTCGATCTGAACCGGCTTGCCGGTCCGACACGAGAATTTCAGCGTGACCGTGCCTTTCTCGGTGAACTTGAAGGCGTTGTTCAGCAAATTGTTCAGCACCTGCATCAAGCGATGCGCATCGCCCAAACGGGGTTTGTCGCAGCCTGCCGTCGCAAGCACCTCAAACGCCACGCCCTTTTCTTCGGCAGCAATCGCATAGATCGTTTCCGCTTGGCGGATCAGTTCCAGCGGCACAAAGGGTGCCGATTCTAACGCCATCTTACCAGCCTCAATCTTGGACATATCAAGGATTCCATTCAGCACGGTCAGCAAGGTCTCCCCCGACTTGCGGATAGTATCGACCATCTGACGCTGCAACGGTTCGGCAACAATGTCCGCCAGAACCTCGGCCATGCCCAGCACCCCGTTCAGCGGAGTTCGGATCTCATGGCTCATATTGGCCAGAAAGGTCGATTTCGCCCGACTCATGTCTTCGGCCCGCATCAGCGCGTCTTGCAAACGCTGGGTCGCCGCCAGACTTTCCGTGACATCCGAGAATGAAACGACCCCAAAGCGCTGGTCGCCCATATCCAGCAGGGTTGCATTAAACGACAGAATACCGCGCCCGCCATCGGGGCGTAAAAACGCACATTGGATGTTGCGTAGCGGCTCAACCGCCCGCAGCGCCAGTTTGAACGGCGATTGGTCTTCCGCCAAGCCTGTGCCATCGACATGCTCTAGCTTCAGCGCCGAAATGTCGAAATCTTCGCCGGGCGCAATTCTGCAGATCGGCCCCAGAATACGCTCCGCTTCTTGGTTCACATAAGAAATCCTATGCGATCCATCCAGCACAACAATCGCCGAACTGCTGGCATCCATCACGTCCAGAAGGAACGCCCGGCTGGCAAAAACATCCTGCTCAAGCTGCTTTTGATCGCTGACATCAAGGTGCACGCCAGATATCCGCAACGGCGCGCCATCGGGTGTACGCTCGGACACCCGGTAGCGCGAAAGTATCCAAACCCAATGGCCGTCGCTGTGGCGCATCCGAAATTCAGCACTGACATACGGCGCATTTGCGTCCTGATTGAAATCCTCAATGCGCACAAGTTTCGTTTGATCGTCTGGATGGAGCATCGCAAGAAAGTCGGGCACACTCAGAGCACCCAATTTGTCGACCTCAAGCCCAAGGATTTCCTCCCAGCGCCCACCGACATGAATTTTGTTGGTGGTGACGTCCAACTCCCAAGTGCCCACAGCGGAGCCGTCGATGATATCGTTCAGGCGTTGCTCGGTCCGATGCCGGTCGGCAAGCACCTGAGTCAGATTCCTGTTGGCGGCGTCCAATGCGGCGATCTGATTGCGCGTCGCCGTGATGTCAAAGCCCATCGCAATCACGCCACCATCCGCGGTGCGGGTGCTGACCCGGTGCATCCAGCGCCCATCCGGCAGTTGCACCTCATCATCCCAGCGCGGCTTTTGATATTGCGACAGCCGTTTTTGCAGCCACGCCTCTCTTTGCGCCTCAGTCGAGTCGCCCAGAAACGCCTGCTTTTCCAAGCCAACCCGCAAAAGCTCGCCCAAGGTCACACCCACAACGGCATGACTAGCAAGATCTGGGAAGGCCCGATGATAGGCCGCATTGACCGCAACAAGCCGATCCTCGGCATCAAAGATCACCACGCTGTCGGGCAATGCCTGAATCGCATTGTTCAGCCGCATGTGCGAGGCGGCAGCCGCCGACGCCAGCGCCGCCATCGCTGATTCCTGATCCTTCAGCTTACTGACCACCGCACCGATCGAGTCGTAGCCCTGTAGGGCATCTAAATGATCCTGCGCGCGCCCCAAATCAGACCTAGGCTGCTGATCGGCGTCGCCTGGCTTGGCTGCAGCAACACCCTGCACCAGAATGGCCTGCAAGATATCCGTTAGCGCCCGCAACATCTGCATCGAGGCCGCACTGTCAAAATGCTCCGCCCCCAAAGCAGCATACCCGATGGCCCCGATGCATTGCCCGCTCTCCATCATCGGCAAAAACAGGAAATCTTCCGGGCCGTGATCTGCGCCGTCGCCGCGCTGCACAAACCGCGCTGCGGAAATCGGCATCGCCTGAGCGGCCACACCATCGCCCAGCCAATGCGCAACCAGAGCGGTGGGCAATATCTGCGGCAACACACCGATTTGCTCGGGCACCGCCCCGCTCGCGCTATAGGTCAGATGGCACAACCCGTCGCCTCCGCGCAGATACACAACCGCACCACTCACACGGATCAAAGGGCAAAGCTGCGCTAGCGCGGAGTCAACTGCTAAGGCGGCACCACGTCTGCGAGATTCCAGAAGATTGCCAAGAACTGCAACCAAAGGCACAATATTTTGCAACCAAACTTCCCCAATAGGTTGTCCTTTGCTAGCGGTTTCTGGGCCACAGTCATAGGGCTGAACGTAGCCTGCCTCCCTTTCCGCAGCAGATTCCCCCGAAAATCCCTTCGCCCAATCACGAAGCCGCGCTGCCGTCGCGTCAAGCCGCTGCAAGATCCCGCCCGAGATCGAGCCAGTGCCGACCCGGACAGCCCGGCCTGCGCGCGCGCCCAGCTCCCTCTTGACGTTTTCAGACGACCCCATGTCAGCACGCCCGTAATTGCCGCGATATCTGAGCGCCCTGACCCTCTCGCAATACGTCAACAGGGCCGACACAACCCAAGAGAGACTAAAGATAAGATTTCATATGGCATATATATACCTAAGATTGAATTATATCAATATCTCCATTAGGTTGTTAATGGGTGGGGGTGTTGCGAAGAGTTTATCTTCGCTTAACTCAATAGGATAAGTGATTCAGATGACAACCTTTACGGGAACGAACGGCAGCAACATCATGCCAAGCCTGCTTGGTGCGGTTGCGGCACTGGGTGACGACCAATTCTTCGGATTGGGCGGCAATGACCTGATGATCGGCTTTCTAGGGAACGATACGTTCGAGGGTGGCGCCGGTGCAGATATCATCATCGGCGGTGTTCTGAATATAAATCTGCTAAGCGCGACTGTGGATGCAGCAGGCAATGACACCGCCACTTACACAACGTCGGACTCGGGCGTGACCGTTGACCTTTCAACGGCCGCACCGCTTGCGCTTAATTTGCTGAACACCGGCATCTCGCTCAGTGTGGTTGAAGCGGTCACGGGCCATGGCGGACACGCAGAAGGCGATATTTTGATTGGGATTACCAATCTAACCGGCTCGAATTTCGCGGATGCCTTGACTGGCAATGGCCGTGACAACCTGCTTTTGGGCGGCGGCGGAGCAGATACGATTAGCGGAAATGCTGGAAATGACCGCATCTTGAGCCAAGCCGGTGACGATCTGATCTTTGGCGGTGACGGCAGGGACTCCATAGCGGGTGGGGATGGAAACGATACGATCAACAGTGGCAACGACAATGATGTACTGCACGGAAAGGCTGGTGCTGACGTCCTCGATGGCGGTGCAGGCAACGACGTCCTATATGGCGGCACTGGTGCAGACATATTGTCGGGCGGCACGGGCGATGACATATATTATCTTTATTTCGCGGGTGACTCGATCATCGAGAATGTCGGCGAAGGAATCGACGCTGTTCAAACTACGATAACCGTCCAAATGGCGGCGTACAGTCAGAATCTTGAAAATCTTAGAATGCTGGATGTTGGTGGCAATATTAACGCTATTGGAAACAATCTGGGAAATCGGATTGTCGGTAATATCGGAAACAACCTTCTTTCTGGCGGTATTGGCGACGACTCTGTTTACGGCGGTAGCGGCAACGATAAGGTCCTCGGCGACGTTGGCAATGACTATCTCAATGGCGGGCTCGGTAATGATATTGTGACGGGCGGCAGTGGTAATGATACGCTGCTCGGCAGTGCCGGGGGGGATACTTTTGTGTTTGCAGGCGCTTTTGGCAACGACATTGTTCAGGATTTCACGGTATTGAATCCTACCGAGTATATCGATCTGCGGGCATTGCAGGCTGTCACCAGCTGGGAGGATCTGAAGGCCAATCACCTGAGCACAAACGTCGACGGCGATGCGGTTATCACAGTTGGCGTCAATACTATCACGTTGTCTAACATATCGCTGGCTTCGTTGGCGGCGCACGAATTCCTGTTCGTATAGCCCACATTTGTCAGCGGGGCATTTCCTGTCCTTCCTAGAAGGATATGGCGATGCGCCGCTGATATTTTCTAAGCCGCGCCCGGATCAACATGGATAAGTGCCTGTTGGCACGACCTACGGGATCACGGCATTAGCAGACTTCGCCCGACCGTTGCCTTACAAACCCACCACAGCTAGTTGCAGTTAATCTTGGTGCCCCACTCGCTACAGCGCTGCGCCAAATCCTCGGGAAAAGGCTGATCCGTGAAGACTTCACTGATCTCGCTCAGCGACGCCAACCGTGCCGGAGCAGAGCGGCCCAGCTTTGACTGATCGCAAACCAGAAACACCCGCCGCGCCTGCCGAATGATGGTTTTTGACACCCGCACTTCGGCCAGATCGAAATCCAACAGATCGCCATCGCCGTCCAAGGCCGAACTGCCGATGATCGCGTAATCCACCTTGAACTGCTCAAAAAACTGCGTGGTCAACTCACCCACCAAGCCGCCGTCCGAGCGTCGGAACGCCCCGCCCGCAACCATGATGTCGCAGCTTGCATTGGCCACCAGAATATTGGCGACGTTCATGTTGTTGGTGATCACGGTGATGTTTCTATGTTGCAGCAACTCGCGCGCCACCGCCTCGGTAGTGGTGCCAAGGTTGATGATGATTGAGCAATTATTCGGGATCGCCGCAGCACAGGCCTTGGCGATCGCGGCCTTGGCTGCCTCATTCATATACCGCCGCTCGTCATAGCCCAGATTGGTGACCCCCGTGCGCCGCACCGCCCCGCCATGCACCCGGTCGAGAAGCCCCGAGTCCGCCAGTTCCGTCAAATCGCGCCGAATGGTCTGCAAGGTCACGTCAAAGCGCTGTGCGAGATCCTCAACCACCACGCGGCCATCGGCGCGGGCAATTTCGACAATCTCACTCTGTCGAAAGCTGAGGGCCAAGGAGTTTCCTTTCGCGCGATGACGCCGGGTAAGCGGCATCTTTCGGGCAAGTGGCGCCGCCGATCAAGGCCGAAAACACGCTGCGTCGCAGTGATATTTCACGCCGCATCGCAGCGCGAATTTGTGCGAATTTAAGATTATCGCAGCAAAATCAAAGCAGGTAGCGCAATCATTGCAAGATAAATGTTCGCTTTTTCCAAATTCGCACAAAAGCGAAATTAATTGTTGACCGCCCAACGCGATTGCTTCAGCCTAAGTCTCGCTAGGGAGGAGACTTAGCTTGACCATGCAGCAACGGCCCGTAACGGTCGACCTTTTCATTATCGGAGGCGGCATCAACGGCTGCGGAATCGCGCGAGACGCGGTGGGTCGCGGCTTGTCGGTGACGCTAGCCGAGCAGGGCGATCTGGCGCAGGCAACCTCCTCGGCCAGCACCAAGCTGTTCCATGGTGGTCTGCGCTATCTGGAATACTTCGAGTTCCGTCTGGTGCGTGAGGCCCTAGAGGAACGCGAAACCCTGCTGGTCGCGATGCCGCATATCTCATGGCCGATGCGCTTTGTGCTGCCCTACCATCCCGACATGCGGTTCGAGGGCGAAACCCCCACCGGCAAGCTGATGGCCCGCGTGATGCCGTGGATGAAGGGGCGTCGACCGGCGTGGCTGATCCGCCTCGGCCTGTTCATGTATGACACCCTCGGCGGTCGCAAAATCCTGCCAGCCACGCGCACGCTCGATCTGAAGACCGACCCCGCCGGCCGCGCGTTGCAGCCCCGCTTCGCCCATGCTTATGAATATTCCGATTGCTGGATCGAAGACGCCAAACTGGTGTCACTGAACGCCCGTAACGCCGCCCAGCGCGGTGCGCAAATCCACACCCGCACCCGTGTTGTCAGTGCGACCCGCGACGGCGATCTGTGGCACGTCACCACCGAAGATGCGGCGGGACAAACCACCCACACCGCCCGCGCTTTGGTCAACGCCGGCGGCCCGTGGGTCGAAGACATCATCCGCAACGTCGCCCGTATCAACTCGACCGAAGGCGTGCGTCTGGTGCGCGGCTCTCACATCGTCACCCGAAAACTCTACGACCATGACCGCTGTTATTTCTTCCAAGGCAGCGATGGCCGCATCATCTTCGCCATTCCCTATGAGCAAGATTTCACCCTGATCGGCACCACCGACAAAGACCACCAATCCGCCCCCGACAACGCCATCTGCACCGACGAAGAACGTGATTATCTACTAAATTTCGCCAGCCAATACTTCGCCAAACCCGTCACCCGCGATGATGTGGTCTGGAGCTATTCCGGAGTCCGCCCGCTGTATAACGACGGGGCCACCTCGGCCACCGCCGCCACCCGCGACTATGTGCTGTCGCTCGACCAGAACGGCGCGCCCTTGCTGAACGTGTTTGGCGGCAAGATCACAACCCACCGCCGCCTTGCGGAAAGCGCCTTGGCGAAACTCGCACCCTTCTTCCCGCATGCCAAACCCGCATGGACCGCCCGGGCACCGCTTCCCGGTGGGGATTTCCCGCATACCGATGTGGCGAAACTAACCGCCAGCCTTGCGCAATCCTACCCCTTCCTCACCCCAGCATGGGCCGCCCGCCTGATCCGCGCCTATGGGTCTGAGGCGAAAACCCTGCTTGGCCCCGCCAAAACCGCAGCCGACCTCGGCCAAGACTTCGGCGCGACCCTGACCGAGGCTGAAGTGCGCTGGCTGATCACCCACGAATTCGCACGTGAGGCCAATGACATCATCTGGCGCCGCACCAAGCTCGGCCTCCGGATGAATGACACGCAAATTGCACAACTTTCGGCCTTTATGGCTGCTACACTAACCCCGCGGGCGATCAGCCCTGCGGCGGAATGAGGAACCAGAATGTCGATTGAACTGCAATCCGTCTCGCGTGTGGTGAAGGGCCAGAGCTATATCCAGCCCACCAATCTGACGCTGGAAAACGGCACGATGAACGTACTACTGGGGCCAACCTTGTCGGGCAAAACCAGTCTGATGCGGCTGATGGCGGGGCTTGATCAACCGACCACGGGCAAAATTCTGTGGCAGGGCAAAGACGTGACCGGAATGCGCGTGCAAGACCGCAAGGTCGCGATGGTTTACCAGCAATTCATCAACTACCCCGGCATGTCGGTTTACGACAACATTGCCTCCCCCCTCCGCCTGATCGGCAAATCGACATCTGAGATTGACCGCGCTGTCCGCGAAACCGCTGAAATGCTGAAGCTGACCCCAATGCTGCAACGCAAACCACTGGAACTGTCCGGGGGCCAGCAACAACGCTGCGCCCTTGCCCGTGCTTTGGTGAAAGAAGCCGGCCTCGTACTGCTCGATGAACCGCTCGCCAACCTCGACT
The DNA here is from genome assembly GCF_058135695.1 of Cypionkella sp. PAMC25878. NCBI lineage: Bacteria > Pseudomonadati > Pseudomonadota > Alphaproteobacteria > Rhodobacterales > Paracoccaceae > Cypionkella > Cypionkella sp. PAMC25878. The sequence goes on from NZ_CM176871.1 coordinate 324,193, forward strand.
ACAAACTGCGCGAGGAACTCCGCGCCGAGATCCCGCGCATTTTTGAGAAATCCGGCGCTATCTTTGTTTATGCCACCACCGAACCCGAAGAAGCCCTGCTGCTCGGCGGCAATACAGCCACCCTCTGGCAAGGTCGTGTCACCCAGTTTGGTGCAACGCCGCATGTCTACCGCCACCCGATCGATGCGACAACGGCGCGGGTGTTCAGCGATCCGCCGATGAACTTCCTGAATTTCACCAAGCAAGGCAATGCTTTGCGCTTCGGCGACACCCAAGCCGCCGCTTTCAACAGCCTACCCGATGGCAGCTACACCGCAGGCTTCCGCGCCAATCACCTGCATCTGCACAAGCCCAGCGCCAACGCCATCGAACTGCCCTGCACCACCACGGCATCCGAGATCACGGGTTCGGAAACCTTCCTGCACCTCCAGCACGGCCAAGACCGTTGGGTAGCACTTGTGCATGGCGTCCAATCCCTGAACGCGGGCGATAAGGTCAGCCTCTGGCTCGATCCCGCCCATATCTATGTCTTTGACGGCGATGGGCTTTTAGCCTCAACCGCCGCTTACGCGGTGGCTGCATAATGGCGCAAATTACCCTGAAAAACCTCGCGCACAGCTACAGCGCCACCCCCACCAGCGACGCGGATTACGCGTTGAAGCAGATGGATCACGTTTGGCAAGATGGCGGGGCCTATGCCCTGCTCGGCTCCTCCGGCTGTGGCAAGACCACGCTCTTGAATATCATTTCCGGCCTGCTGCGCCCCAGCCAAGGCCGCGTCCTATTCGGCGACCGTGATGTGACCGACGCCGAAACTGCCGAGCGCAACATCGCCCAAGTGTTCCAATTCCCGGTCGTCTACGACACCATGACTGTGCGCGAAAACCTCGCCTTCCCTTTGCGCAATCGTGGCATGGACCCCGCCTATATCAAGGCCCGCGTCGCGGCGATTGCCCAAACCATCGGCATGGAGGCAACGCTGGATCGCAAGGCGCGCGGCCTGACCGCCGATGCCAAGCAAAAGATCAGTCTGGGGCGTGGCATGGTGCGCGAAGACGTCAACGCCATCCTGTTTGACGAACCGCTGACAGTGATCGACCCGCATATGAAGTGGGAATTGCGCACCCAGTTGAAGCAACTGCACCGCGAATTTGGTCACACAATGATCTATGTGACCCACGACCAGACCGAAGCCCTAACCTTCGCCGACAAAGTCGTGGTGATGTATGATGGCCGCGTCGTGCAAATGGGTACGCCGGAAGAACTCTTTGAAACCCCGGCGCACACCTTCGTGGGCTATTTCATCGGTTCACCGGGGATGAACGTGCTGGAGGCTTCCGTGTCGGGCAACGTGGCACATCTGCAAGGCATCGACGTGGCGCTGGGTGCGGCTTACGCCCCGCAAACAGGCCGCACCCAAATCGGTATCCGCCCGGAATACTGCGAGCTTTCCGCCACCGAAGGCCTGCCGATCACCATCCGCCGTGTCGAAGACGTCGGTCGCCACCGCATCATCCGTGGCGAAGTCGCGGGCCAAGTGGTCAACGTCATCGCCGCCGAGGGTGCCGAGATTGCCGCCGACCAAACCCGCGTCCGCTTCGCGCCTTCGCGCATCAACGTCTACGCCAATGACTGGCGCGTACAGGGAGGGGCGATCTGATGGAAAAGACCCAGAACAACAAAGCCTGGTTCCTTGTGCTGCCGGTGCTGATCGTGGTGGCGTTCTCCGCCGTGATCCCGCTGATGACGGTGGTGAACTATTCAGTCAATGACACTTTTGGTCAGAATGATTTTTTCTGGAACGGCCTCGGCTGGTTTGAAGAAATGATCTCCTCCGACCGGATGCACGCAGCCCTCGGCCGCCAAGTCCTGTTCTCGGCGATCATCCTCGCCATCGAAGTGCCATTAGGCATCTTCGTGGCGCTGAACATGCCGAAGAAAGGCTTCTGGGCCAGCTTCTGTCTTGTGCTGATGGCCCTGCCGCTGCTGATCCCGTTCAACGTCGTCGGCACCATCTGGCAAATCTTCTGCCGCATCGACATTGGCCTGCTCGGTCACAGCCTTGCCGCCATCGGTATTGACTACAACTACACCAACGACGCCTTGGACGCATGGATCACGATCGTGGTGATGGACGTCTGGCACTGGACCTCGCTCGTCGCCTTGCTCTGCTACGCAGGCTTGCAGAGCATCCCGCAAGCCTATTACCAAGCCGCCAAGATCGACCAAGCCAGCCGTTGGTCTGTGTTCCGCTACATCGAACTGCCAAAAATGTCCGGTGTGCTGCTGATCGCCGTCCTCCTGCGCTTCATGGACAGCTTCATGATCTACACCGAGCCGTTCGTGCTGACCGGCGGCGGCCCCGGTAACTCCACCACCTTCCTGTCGATTGACCTCGTGAAAATGGCCGTCGGCCAGTTCGACCTCGGCCCCGCCGCCGCCTTCTCGATCATGTATTTCCTGGTGATCCTTCTGGTGTCTTGGGTGTTCTACACCGTCATGACCACCCTCGATGCGCAGGAGACCAAATGATGAAAAACCGCGGCTCACTCATCACCATGACCCTCTACCTGCTGTTCCTGCTGATCCCGATCTATTGGCTGATCAATATGAGCCTGAAGACCAACACCGAGATCACCTCGACCTTCTCAATCTTCCCGCAGACCTTCACCTTCGCCAATTACATCACCATCCTGACCGACCCATCCTGGTATATGGGCTACGTCAACTCGATGATCTATGTGGTGATGAACACTGTGATCTCGATCACCGTGGCCCTCCCCGCCGCCTATGCGTTCTCGCGCTACAGCTTCATGGGCGACAAACACCTGTTCTTCTGGCTGCTGACCAACCGGATGTCGCCGCCCGCCGTGTTCGCCCTTCCCTTCTTCCAACTCTACAGCTCCATCGGCCTGTTCGACACCCATATCGCCGTCGCCCTCGCCCACTGCCTGTTCAACGTCCCCCTTGCGGTCTGGATCTTGGAAGGCTTCATGCGCGGTGTGCCGAAGGAAATTGACGAGACCGCCTATATCGACGGCTATTCCTTCCCGCGATTCTTCATCCGCATCTTCATGCCGTTGGTCGCCTCCGGCATCGGCGTCGCGGCGTTCTTCTGCTTCATGTTCTCATGGGTGGAACTGCTGCTGTCCCGCACCCTGACGGCGGTGAACGCCAAATCCATCGCCGCCACCATGACCCGCACGGTATCCGCCTCCGGCATGGACTGGGGAGTCCTCGCGGCAGCCGGGGTGCTGACCATCATCCCCGGCGCCCTCGTGATCTACTTCGTGCGCAACTACATCGCCAAGGGCTTTGCCCTCGGGAGGGTTTGATATGACCGCTTCACGCTGGAACACCCTCTTCGCCAGCCTTTTCGCCGCAATGGCAGCCCTGCTGGCCTTCCTGATCTGGGCCACCCCGCGCAATGACGAAGGCTTCCAATGGTTTGACCCGATGATCCAAGGCGGCTGGATGGCATGGACCTTCCCGGTCGCGCTATTCTTCTACATCATCGCCGCCTTGCTGATCACTTTCACCCTGCTGGCGATCCGCTACCCCGAAACACCCCGCCACGGCATCCTGCGCATTGAAACCACGCGCGGTGATCGGTTGTTCATCACCCTACTCGGCTCGGCCTTTATCAATCTGGCTTGGCTGTTCTTCTTCGGCGCACCGCTGACATGGGCGCTGATCCTCTGCCTGCTGTATGCCTATGCCGTCTTCCGCTGGGTATAAAGGCAGCAAACCACCCCGGCGGGCAATCGCCGGGTCACAACGAAAACTCAACATTCTGGGAGGAATCGAATGAGACTGCGCACAACATCAACCGCCATTGCGCTTGCGCTGATGGCCTATGGGATGCCGGCTTTCGCCGACATGGAGGCGGCAAAGGCTTTCCTCGATAAAGAAATCGGCGATCTGTCGGTGCTCTCGCGCGCCGATCAAGAAGCCGAAATGCAATGGTTTGAAACCGCCGCCAAGCCCTACGCAGGGATGGAGATCAAGGTCGCCTCGGAAACCCTGACCACGCATGAATACGAATCGAAAGTGCTGGCCCCGGCGTTTGAGGCCATCACCGGCATCAAGATCACCCACGATCTGATCGGCGAAGGTGACGTTGTCGAGAAACTGCAAACCCAAATGCAGTCCGGCGAAAACATCTATGACGCCTATATCAATGACTCGGATCTGATCGGCACCCACTGGCGCTATCAGCAAGCCCGCAACCTGACCGATTGGATGGCGGGCGAAGGTAAAGACGTGACCAACCCCGGTCTCGATCTGGCCGACTTCATCGGCACCAAGTTCACCACCGCACCGGATGGCAAACTGTATCAACTGCCCGACCAGCAGTTCGCCAACCTTTACTGGTTCCGCTACGACTGGTTCAACGATCAGAAAACCAAAGACGATTTCAAAGCCAAATACGGCTATGATCTGGGCGTTCCGATCAACTGGTCGGCCTATGAAGACATCGCCGAATTCTTCACCGGGCGCGATATGTCCTATATGGGCGGTCCGGCCAAGGTCTATGGCAACATGGATTACGGCAAGAAAGACCCAAGCTTGGGCTGGCGCTACACCGACGCGTGGATGTCGATGGCCGGCATGGGCGACAAGGGCGAGCCGAACGGCCTTCCCGTCGATGAATGGGGCGTCCGGGTGGATGAAAAGTCGCGTCCAGTCGGCTCTTGCGTTGCGCGTGGCGGTGCCACCAACGACGCAGCGGCAGTTTACGCCATCACCAAATCCATCGAATGGCTGCAAAAGTATGCGCCACCTTCGGCGGCTGGTATGGTGTTCGGTGAAGCTGGCCCGGTGCCTGCGCAGGGTGAAATCGCCCAGCAAGCGTTCTGGTACACCGCTTTCACCGCCGATATGGTGAAGCCCGGTCTGCCGGTGATGAACGAGGATGGCACGCCGAAGTGGCGCATGGCCCCTTCGCCGCACGGCGCTTACTGGTCGGAAGGCACCAAGGTCGGCTACCAAGACGTGGGTTCGTGGACATTAATGAAGTCCACCCCGGTCGATCACGCGCAGGCGGCTTGGCTTTACGCCCAGTTCGTCACCTCGAAAACTGTCGATATGAAAAAGTCTGATGTGGGTCTTACCTTCATCCGCCAATCGACCATCGACAGCCAGCACTTCACCGATCGCGCGCCTAAATTGGGTGGCCTGATCGAATTCTACCGCTCGCCAGCCCGCGTGGCATGGTCGCCAACTGGCACCAACATCCCGGATTATCCGAAGATGGCGCAGCTGTGGTGGCAGAACATCGGCGACGCTATGTCGGGTGAGAAAACCCCGCAAGAAGCGCTGGATGCTTTGTGCGCCGAGCAAGAAAAGGTGATGGCACGGATCGAGAAAAGCGGCGTTCAGGGCGACATCGGCCCGAAGCTGAACGACGAGCAAGACCCGCAGATCTGGCTTGATGCACCGGGCGCGCCCGTTGCCAAGCTGGAAAACGAAAAGCCGCAGGGTGAGACCATCGCCTATGACGAGCTGATCAAGTCTTGGCAGAAGTGATTTGACACGTTGACAAAGGGGGGCGAGGTGCAAGCCTCGCCCCTTTTCTTATGCAGGATTGCGGGACGGGCGGACCATGAATCGACTTCCTACAATTTGTCTAAAATTGTTTCATCCTCTGTGCGCAAATATCCCACGGGGGTTTGGGGGTGTGAAACCCCCATCGCCCTCAATGCAGCAACGCCCCCGTTTCCCGCGAAGGCTTCTTGCCCTAAATTCACCCAACTCAGCCCCAAACGTTAAAAATCCCTTAACGCGACCACCCCAATCATCTGATATAAAACAACAATAAAAGGTCCCGAGTTGGGACCATACCACCCCGGAGGCCACATGACCCATATCCTCGCCATCGACCAAGGCACCACCTCCTCCCGCGCGATCCTGTTTGATGCGGGCCTGAAAGTCATCGCCTCCGCCCAACAAGAATTCCCGCAACACTACCCCCACCCCGGCTGGGTCGAACATGACCCGGCAGATTTGTGGGCCACAGTAGCCTCCACCACCCGCGCCGCCATCGAGCGCGCCGGAATAGATGCCCATTCCATCGCCGCCATCGGCATCACCAACCAACGCGAAACCACCCTGCTGTGGGACCGCACCACCGGCCAACCCCTCCACAACGCCATCGTCTGGCAAGACCGTCGCACCGCCGACACCTGCACCTCCCTGAAAGATGCGGGGCATGAACCCATGATCACCGCCCGCACCGGCCTGCTGCTCGACCCCTACTTCTCGGGCACCAAACTCAAGTGGCTGCTGGATCACATCCCCAACGCCCGCACCCGTGCCGCAAACGGAGAGCTCGCCTTCGGAACCGTTGACACCTACCTGATCTGGCAACTGACCGGAGGCCGCACCCACGCCACCGACGCCACCAACGCCGCCCGCACCCTTCTTTACAACATCGCCGACGGCCACTGGGACGCCGAAATCTGCGCCCTCCTCGACATCCCCATGCAACTGCTGCCCGAAGTCCGCGACAGCTCCGCCGATTTCGGCCTGACCCGTGCTGATCTGTTCGGCCACGAAATCCCGATCCTCGGCGTCGCAGGCGACCAGCAAGCCGCCACCGTCGGCCAAGCCTGCTTCCAACCCGGCATGATGAAATCCACCTACGGCACCGGATGCTTTGCCCTGCTGAACACCGGCGACAAAATGGTGCCGTCGAAAAACCGCCTGCTGACCACCATCGCCTACCAACTCGACGGCAAACCGACCTACGCGCTGGAAGGCTCAATCTTCATCGCCGGAGCCGTGGTTCAATGGCTGCGCGATGGCCTGAAAATCATCCGTGAGGCAAAAGAAACCCAACCCCTCGCCGAAGCCGCCGACCCCGCACAAGACGTGATCCTGGTCCCCGCCTTCACCGGCCTTGGTGCGCCCTATTGGCGGCCCGATTGCCGGGGCGCAATCTATGGATTGAACCGCAACTCTGGCCCTGCCGAACTGGCCAAAGCAGCACTGGAAAGCGTCGGCTACCAGACCCGCGATCTGTTGGAGGCCATGCGCGCCGATTGGGGCGTTGCCGCCGAGGGTGTCTTGCGGGTCGATGGTGGCATGACCGCCTCGGATTGGGCGATGCAGTTTCTGTCCGATATTCTGGGCGCGCCCGTGGATCGCCCGGTGATCACCGAGACCACCGCATTGGGCGCGGCCTATCTGGCTGGCCTGAAAGCCGGGATTTGTCCTTCTCCTGCCGAATTCCAGAAATCATGGGCGCGGCAGCGGCAATTTCGACCGCTGATGGATGCGACCAACCGCGCCAGCAAATACGCCCGCTGGACCCGCGCCGTCGCCGCAACAATGAGTGTCTAGCAACTGTATCTGTCAGGACGTCGGGGCTGCCCATTTCTGACGGCTCTTGCACAACGCATTAGCGATGGTGACTAGGGTCAGGACCTATTGATTTTGCAACGCAGCCGTGATTCAGGCTCCGCAAGGAGACTGAGCAATGAGCAACCTTTACTGGCTGACGGACGAGCAGATGGCTCGACTTAAACCCTTCTTTCCCAAGAGCCACGGGGTGCCGCGTGTCGATGATCGTCGGGTCTTGAGCGGCATTATCTTCATCAATCGCAATGGCTTGCGTTGGTCTGACGCGCCGAAGGAATACGGCCCGGCGAAGACGCTTTACAACCGTTGGAAGCGATGGGGCGACATGGGCGTCTTTGCCCGGATGATGGAAGGGTTGGCCTCCGAGGCGGCGGTCCCGAAGACGGTGATGATCGACGCGACCTATCTCAAGGCGCACCGCACGGCTTCAAGCCTTGGGGTGAAAAAGGGGGGCGCGGTCGTCTGATTGGCCGGACCAAAGGTGGCATGAATACCAAACTGCATGCCGTCACTGACGAAAACGGCCGACCGATCCGCTTCTTCATGACCGCAGGTCAGGTCAGCGATTACACCGGCGCTGCGGCCTTACTGGGCAGCTTACCCAAAGCGACGTGGCTGCTGGCTGACCGGGGTTATGACGCCGACTGGTTCCGAGACGCCCTGAAAAACAAGGGGATCACGCCTTGCATCCCCGGCCGGAAGTCACGCGCGAAGCCTGTCAAATACGATAAACGCCGATACAAACGCCGCAATCGGATTGAGATCATGTTTGGCCGTCTCAAAGACTGGCGGCGGGTGGCAACACGTTACGACAGATGCCCAAAAGTCTTCCTCTCCGCCGTCGCTCTCGCCGCAACCGTCTTGTTCTGGCTTTGACGATCAATGAGTCTGGACCCTAGCGTCCCCGGACATCATCGCCTTCGTCATCGCCTCGGTGATTGCGGCGCGGTCAGTCGCGCGCCTTATTGGGTAGGCATTGACGAACCAGTCGTGCACCGCAGCGGAGTCGCAGGACGCCTCGCCCGCCCAGATCTGCGATGCAGCCTCCTTCAACCGGGCGAAAGCCGCATGCGCCTCGGGAAGGCGATTCTGCTGTACAAAGGCGATGGCGAGCCAGCCTTGATTATCTACGATTTGATCCCCGGAGCGCAGTGCTGCCTTCTCGGCCTCCTCGGGGTTTCCGCCCAGAAAATGCACCGCCGCCGCATAGCACCACTGGTGCGCGCGCAGCATCGGTGAGAGGCGTATTGCCTGATTGAGGATGTCGCCCGCGCGGATGTGATCGCCGAGAAAGGCGTAGCCCATCGCCGCCGAGATCATTGTCGTTGGACTGAACGGGTTTAGAGTGGTGGCAAGGTCGAGATGCACTGCCGCTTGGTCAAAATGGCCCGCCAGTGCCGCGCTCCAAGAGAGCGCAAGGTGGTTTCGCGCGTCCATCGGGTCAAGCTCTACGGCGCGCATCGCGAAGGCATGCGCAGCGGCGTCCTCGCGATGCTGTCGCTTCTGGCCGGGTTGCAAAATGTGCCGCACATTCAGGATGCTGGCGAGGCTGGCGTAGGAAGGCGCGAAGGTGGGTGCATGTTGAATGAGCCGCTCAAAGATGGCCTGTGCCTCAACCTCGCTGGTGGGTGTCCATTGCAGCAGTAACGCCTCGCCCTGCTGCCAATCGTCGTAGTTTGTGATGTCGGTTGGCACATGACCGACGACCTGCGACAATCGGTCCGACGATATATAGATCTCAAGCGCTGAAGCGACACGACCGATGACATAGCTCTGTTTCTTACGCCAATCCTCGGCGGATAGATAAAACGCTTCGCTCCAGGCGATGCGTCGGTTGCGGGCCTCGAGTAGGCGGAACTGGAGTTGCGCCCGGTTTCCGACTTTGGCGCGCCGCGCTCGCAAAATATAATCGGCACCGCCCGAATCCTCGCCCAAGATGTCGAGCACTGCCCAGTTACGGAATCTTGAGAGGTTGGCAATCAGATCGGTGCGGAACTGCTCGACTGCGTCTGCGTCGAACGGGCTATCCCATTCGAAGGCACCAATCGCGATCTGCGGCACACGCGGGCCCGTCGCCGTGACAGGCGGTGCAGCGACGACGGAACCAAGGTCGCGCAGCGAAGCGCAAAGCTGCACCGCCGCCTCGCCGGGCTGCGCCCCCAATGCGTGCAGGTGTTTCGACAGCCGCTGAAATTCGTTCAGCGCAGCTTCCTTGCGGCCTCGGCTGGCCAAATGCCGTATCAACGCCATTGACGCTGGTTCGTGCCCCGGTTCCAGCCGCAGCAATACCTCTGCCGCGGCGCGCAACGCTGGCCGATCAGACTCGTGACGTTCCAGACAGGATTCAAGCCCATTGATGATCCGATCTCGCCAGATCGACCGGCGCACGCTAAGCCAAGCGTCAAGCGTGGGGCTGATCCGGCCAAGACCTGCCAGCACCTCGCCCGGCAGATCGGTTGCGGACTGCAGGGCTGCGGGCACATCGCCCTCGTCAAGCGCCCGCAAAACGGTTTGCAGGTCAATCTCTGCAACCGCTTGGTTGAGAAACACCAGGGTGCCGCGGGCAATGATCAGGTTTGCTCCCTCAGGGGTGAGCCGATCATTGACATGCCGCCGCGTCCGAGCCACCGCAGCGCGCCCCTGCGCCAACGGTCTGTCCGGCCAAAGCATGGCCGCCAACCGATCGTCGGAGATCGGCTGTCCGGGCTCAAGCGCCAACACCCCGACCATCGCGGCGGCATGTGCCGAGGTCAGAGACAACTGCTTGCCATCCGAATTTGTGATGGTGAGGCTCCTAAGCAGATTCAGCCGCAGACCCTCAACTGGAACAGCCATCTGGGCGCCAACACCTGTAGCGTGCAGCCGGTACAGGGCCAGACCGTCGCCAATGTTCTTCAGCAAAGGGTGACCCATCGCTTCGAAACGGAACCGGGGCGAACGATCCAGTTCGGCCACGATCTGTTGCGAGACAACAATACCGCCGGGCTCGGCTAGCCCCTGCATTCGTGCCGCGACATTCAGAGCGTGGCCAAAGTATTCCTCGTTGCTCAATACCACCTCACCAAGATGAACGCTGATCCGTAATATCAGTTTCGACGTGGCGATCGTGCGCTGGGACAGTCTTTGCAGCACAACGGCACAGTCAACCGCACCGGACACGCTATCGAACAGCGCGATCCAGCCGTCGCCCGTTGTCTTGATAACCCTACCACCAAACCGCTCGCTGCCGCGTCGGGCTCGGGCGAAAGCCCGCTCCACGACGGAAATCGTGCCTGCCTCGTCGAACCTCATGCGCCGACTGTAGCCGACGACATCCGCGAAGAGTATGACTGTGGGAGGACTGTCTGTGAACACGACATGCACCAAACTTCGGGTATTACCGTCAATGATAGAGGAAAAAGACCCTTGGGGCAAAAACGAAACGGGCAATGCCAATCGGCTTGAGGTGCTGGCCGCTGAATTTGACTGCTGCACGATCCAGATTGGCCCGGCGGTTTGGGCCTCGGTCGTGGTGCCGGGCGCAAGGCTGCTGGCGCGCTGTCCCAACTATCCGAAGGCGGCGCTGCCGGTCTCCGGGCGGGTGGCAAACGGATGCGGGTTGGACAAGGAATGCTGCCGCTTAAGCGGACTGGGTGAGGCGGTTGAGTTGGCAAGCTGCTGCGCATGGGGCGACGAAGTGCTGATCCGAGCGCGGCGCGACGATCTGCCTCCCGGCACCATCGTGCCGCAGCAGGCGACAGGGTTCAGCTCGGCGCAGATCCGCGCACGGGCAGCTTGGAACCGGCGATATGGCTTACACGACTGGCGACCTACAGCCTATCGGGGTGCAGAGATCGAGTGGATTGCGGGCACAGACGCGGTCAGCGGGGCCACCGTGCTTCTGCCCGCCGATGGCGTTCTGATTGGTCGGCGCGAGGCCGGTGATCCGGCGGCCACCGCCATCGCAGATTCAAACGGCTGTGCGGCTGGCACGACAAAAGCGCAGGCGATGGAGGCCGCTCTGCTGGAGCTGATCGAACGCGATGCCACCGGGCGGTGGTGGTATGGACGTCGGCTTCGCCCGTCCTTGCCCGCCGCGCTATTGGACAAGTGGCCCGAGCTGACCCGTTGGCTGGATGGACGGACGCGCCTGACCCGGCTTTTGGATCTGACCACCGACATCGGTATCCCTGTGGTCGCTGCCGTCTCGACCACGTCAGACGGCGGCGTACCAGCCTTGGGCTTTGCCGCGCGATTCGAGATGGTGGAGGCAGCGGGCGCGGCTGTGGCCGAGATGTTGGGAGTCGAAGCGTCGCTGTTGTCGGCAGCGGAACAGCCCGATCCGTTGACCGCCGAATGGCTCGCCCGTAGTCCCGCCGGTCTGCCCCCGTCGGGCCCTCGGGCGACAGATACCCGGACGAAAACTCCGACTGAACCGGGCACGCGGCTGGCGGCAGCCATTGACGCGCTCGATCGCGCGGGATGCAGGATCGCCTTCGTGGATCTGACCCGCCCGGCCTTCGGGGTGCCCGTGATCCGTGCTGTGGCCCCCGATCTTTGCCATTACAAGCCAAGGTTCGGGCATCACCGCTTGTTAGCCCCAGACCTGCGTGACCTTGCTCCCGCCCGCTCAAGCCGTCCGAACCCGGTGCCGCTGTTGTTGTAGGCGGCGCCGCGCTCTGACTGTATCCGGTCGCGCAGGCCTAGAGAAAAATTCTTCTGACAAGGCACTTATGCTATGATCCCTGACAGCTGATTCCGCATTGGTAAGATCGGCCTCTGAAGATTTGATTTTCGAACAATTTCTCAGTTCACCACCGTTACACGGGGCAGAACAATGATCGACTTGGCATGTCTTCATGGCGCTGGTTATCGTCTGGTTATCAGGCAATTTTTGCCCGGAGCCGAGCTGACAAGGCAGGCTGATCTGTTTGGTCCCGATGGCATTGCCAATACTGCCGAGGAACCGATTGCCCTCGATGTCGTCGAGACTGAACGCGGGTTGGCATTGGTGATCGGCGACAAAGCCGCAGCCCAGATTGATCGCCTGATTATCGGCTCCCGTAATTCGCCATTGGACTCTGGATCTTTGATGGACGTTGCCCGCTCGGCACCCGTTCGGATCTATGCGAGAATTGCCGCAGGAACCGCTCCGGCAGATGAGTCCATGCTCGAGCGCCTCGGACGGCTTGGGGATGCGCTGCTGGTTGACTACGGCTTTGCCCCGCCGCCGCCGCTGCCAAAGCTGATGAAAGAGACGCCCGCCGCCTACACCTATCTTGGCCAGTTTCTCGCCCATGAACTCACGGTCTGGAAACCGACTGGATCGGAGCGCGAGGCTTTTTCCTCTGTTGTGATTGACAGCGCCATCGACCTTAAAACAATCTTCGTGCGCCCGCTGGACTTTCCCCCCAAGTTGCCCGGCCATGTTCAAGAGGTCGAAGGTCTGGCGCTGGGTGCGACAATCCCGGATTCAGGGATAAAGTTCTCAGGTGGCGGGTTCGACGATTTGCCGCGCATGGCTGACGGTCGCGCCCTGCTGTTTGAAATGCGCAATGACCAGAACCTCGCACTGTCGCAGACGCATGTGGCGGTGACACGTTTCGCACAAGCGGCGCTGGAAATCCTGCAGGGTAACGGTTTGGACGACAAAGCCCATCGACAGACGGTTGTCCGGCATTTCCAGTCGATTGTTTTGCAGGATTATCTTCCGCGTCTGGTCGATCCGCACACCTATGACGACGTGATGAGCCATGGCCGCGTTTATGTCGCCCCATCGAATGAACCGCACGGGCTGCATCAGTTCTTCGTTCCCATCGAGGTCTCTGCCGCGATCTTCCGCTTTGGGCATGCGATGGTGCGCGATGTTTATGCGCCATGGAATACGGCCGATGCCAGTCATACCGTCCCCAGTGCGCTGGCCTCCGATCTGCTGGACTTTACGTTTGACGGTAAAAACCTGACAGATGGCCAGCTTCTGCAGACTTGGACAACCGACTGGCGTCATATGCTTGGTTTGGAGGGGACTGACCCGATCAAGGCGACGCGCATCGACACAGCGCTGAGCCAGGCCTTGTTCTGCCTGCCGGACCGGTTGTTCCAGCCAAGCGGCTACGACCGTCCCTGCGCGATGCACGCGCAGGGGCATCTCAATCTCGCGCGGCGCACCTTGATGAACGGCGCGCTGTTGGAATTGCCGACCGGACAAGCGCTGGCCAAGGAAGTGCAGAAGAAGCTGGATGAGGCCGGGTCGCCCTGCCGCATTCCGATCCTAGAGTCCGAGTTTCTTGACATCCCAGATAACGGTGCCGCGACCGCGATCATGCGCGAGGGCACGGTTGGGGCGCGATTTGTCGATCAAACGCCGCTTTGGCTGTATATTCTGCGCGAAGCGGCGGTTTGCGGTGACGGCAATCGCCTCGGCCCATTGGGCGCCCGCATGGTCGCAGAAACCCTGAGCGCCGCAATTGAGGCAAGCGGTACCGGGATGATCGTGAAGGGTGTCCGCCAACCGTTTGCGCCCGATCCGGCATTTGGCGGGCTGTTCAAGGACAAGTTTGATTACTGCGACCTCGTGAGACTTGCTTTCAGAGTTACAAGTTAGCGGATCACCATCAACCCGAAAGGACCTGTCATGGCCGATATTGTCGTTTTCGATACAACCAAAGTTGGCGATACAGCCCAACGTCAATCAGGCATGAAATTGCTTGGCGAGATATTCAACGCCCATTTTATGGATACCACGCTCACCCCTGATAAAGTGGTCAACATGACAATTCAGGACATCATCACCAATTACCCCGACTATAGGGTGACCTATAAAGGCGACACGAACGTGATGAGCATCGATAGTCTTGCTGCGGGCACCTACATTTATCAGCCCGGCCCACCGACGAAAAAGGTCAAGCTGAAAGCGAAAAAGGATGCGGATGACAGCGGCACTGATGTGATGACCATCGCCCTGTCAGAAGGCCACAGCGATCTGCTTTTGCCCAACAATTATCTGTCCAAGGTCATCGACGATCTGGGCGCTACCGACAGCGGCGACCGGCGAAAGTATCTTCTGGGCACCATTACCTTCCGCCGCTGCCGCTGAAGCGCCAAGGACAAGACCCATCGGGTCGTGACGGGCGGCGCTGGCAGATCGTGTGGCCAATCACTCAGACTTGGTTCTGCGGGCGCGGCAGGTGGTGATCAGATCGCCGAGCTCGATGACCTCCTCGACTCTCTTTTGGGCACATATTGGAACCCGGCGGTGAGGCGCGGTCTTTGCAATACAAGATGCCCGCGACAATGGTTTCCGATTAACTGCGCACCTATCGGTTCGACAGGCAGATCCGCGAGAAGGATCGCCGAATTAAGACGGGCTATGAACGGAAAACACTTTGAAAAGCTTCTTGCGGCCGAATGGCCGTTGGATTTTGAAGCTCATGCACCGGGCAAGTCTAGCCGTTTGAGCCTCGGGCAATTTCCGCCTCACGTCAGCGGATCTTGCCATGCTGGGTGGTCAGGACACCACCCTAACGAGCCGGGGGCCGAACAAACAGCAGCGATCGGATTTGAAATGTAAACCTTGGTGAGAAGACATCGGAGGTCAAACGATGCTCGGACTAGGTGCAGACGTCAGGAATTGGCGGCACCATCACGATTCCCGCTATTGGCGGAATCGTGCTAGAATTCGGGACGGGACACAGACTCGCGAGCGTTTCAGGTATGTTAAGCCCTGGTCGCGCCCCGCCCGTGCCCGCAGGCAGCCAAGCCGATATTTCAAAAAATTACCGCCCGATCAGCGGTCAACTACAAACAATTCAGGAGGAAGAAATGAGTGTTAAGACACCAAATGAACTCCGTGATCTGGTACGCGGGGAAGTGATTGTCGAAGGCGACGCTGAATACGAAAGCGCGCGTTCTGTCCACAATGGCATGATCGACAAACGCCCCGCCGTGGTTGTGCGCGTGATGAACGCCGGAGACGTAATGACCACGGTCAACTACGCAAGGGACAATGGCCACAAACTATCAGTCAGGGGCGGCGGACACAGCGGCCCGGGGTTCGGCACCAACGATGACGGGGTCGTCATTGATCTTTCAAAGATGCGTGGCGTGAGGGTTGACCCAAATGGTAAAACGGCCAGAGCCGAGGGCGGCGCAACTTGGGGCGATTTCAACGCCGCCACCAGTGCGTTTGGCCTTGCCACGACGGGGGGGATCATCTCCACAACCGGGATTGCCGGGTTAACACTTGGCGGTGGCATAGGCTATTTGACGCGCGGCCACGGTCTTTCGCTCGACAATCTGGTGTCGGCGGATGTTGTAACGGCCGATGGCAAGATGCTTGTTGCCAGCGCGAACGAGAATGTGGACCTGTTCTGGGCCATTCGTGGCGGCGGCGGGAATTTCGGTGTGTGTACCTCGCTGGAATACAAACTCCAGCCGGTCAAGACTGTGTACTGGGGGCCGATGTTCTACGAGGTCAGCGAGGCTGCAAACATCCTGCGTTTCTATCGTGACTATATCAAGGATGCCCCCGGGGAGATGGGCGCGTTTCCAGCCTTTCAGATCGCCCCGCCGCTGCCTTTCATCCCCGAAAATCGGCACGGCGACATGTTTGCCGCCATCGTGGCTTGCTGGTCTGGTGATCCCGCCGATGGTGCGCGCCAGTTCAAAGCCTTCCACGATGTTGCCGAGGTGAAGGCCGAGATGGTGGGGCCGGTGCCCTATCCGGTGATCAACGGCGCCTTCGACGGCCTCTTCCCGCCCGGCATCCGGCAGTACTGGAAAGGCAATTTCGTCAAGGAATTGACGGACGATGCGATTGCAGCCCATGTCCAGCACGGACCGAACGCCCCGAATGCAAGCTCGACCATGCACCTCTATCCGATCAACGGGGCCTGCCATCGAGTGGCCTCGGATGCGACCGCGTTCGGCCATCGCGACGCCAACTTTTCCATGGTGATCCTTGCGGCATCGTCAGATCCAGCAGATGACGCGGCCAACACAAAGTGGGTGCGCGACTACTCTGCCGCAGTCGCGCCCCATTCCGAGGTCGGAGGCTATGTCAACTTCATGGATGACGATGACGGAACGCGAGTTCGCGCCAATTATGGCTCCAACTTTGATCGGCTGGTGAAGATCAAGCGCCAGTTTGACCCCGACAACCTCTTCAGGGTCAACCAGAACATCGCGCCCTGAAAAGCAACGAAATCCAAAATCGGGAGTTGCGCCTGACAAACGGGATCCTGCACCTACCCCGAGGCACAACTCCTACGCTGTCAGTGGCAGCTAGTTCAGCCACGACGCGCGAGGACGGCCAGGACCACATCAAACGGTCTTGCGCCGTCCATGGCAGCCGGTGGAATCTTTCTCATCAGCTCATTGCGCTGCAAGAGAATGATCGCACTCTGCTCGCGCAGGCCATCTGGACGTGCCGGCCAAAGGGCTTTGCGAAACGCCGACTTAGGCTGGTTCCCCTGAGCCCCAAACAGTCAGAACCGGTCGCCAGCGTGATAACTTCAAAACGCCACTGTGGGTCAAAACTTTTGAGCCATCGACAACACCCCTAACTATCACCAGCCCAACTTCTTCGGTATCTTCGGTCACTTCAAAGTGATTGCCATGAAGCCCTTTTGGGCGCACCCTTTGACCAGTCTTGGGGATTCAATAAATTTCGGAGGCATCATGTACCGGACAATTTTGCTTGCCTACGATGGTTCCCGTGAGGGTCGGCTGGCTCTCAGAGAAGGTGCTCGATTGGCCCAGATTTGCGGCGCGCGGGTGGTGCTCTTGGCCGTCGTCGATCTTTCGACCGGCTTCTATGCGATGGGCGATGCAAGCGGTGTTTTTGTGCTTTCCGACCCAAAGGAAGACGTGCAGAAGATTCTTGATGAAGGCGTCGAACGGCTGACCCGGATGGAATTCACCCCAGAGTCGCGCTTCGAAACAGGTCCGCCGACGGAACGGATTGTTGCCACAGCAGATGCAGTCGCGGCTGATCTGGTTGTTGTCGGGCATCACCAGCAAGGACCATTCTCGCGATGGCTGATCGGGTCGGTCGCATCGTCGCTGATAGATGGGCTGAAATGCAGCCTTCTGGTCGCAAGACTCGAAGTGTCCGATGACGTTTTGTTTAAGGGACACATCAGCGATGCGACGACCCAACCGCCAGCTCAGACAGACTCTTCGAGCGCGTAACGAAGTGTGAGGGCCTGGACAGTGTCCACGTTGAGTTCTCGCCGTTCATTCTCAAAATCAGCCGATCAGATGTGGGCCTTGCATCGTCATGGAGGATAGAATCAGGTCGAGGACGATACGTTTTTGGGGGTAAATTCGTAGCCTGCAAACCCAAAAGGCACCTGCTTTTAGGGGGCACGTCAAACGTTAACGTGGCGTTCAAAACTCGCTCTGACCCGACCTCGATGCGCTTCGTGTCATGCCCAACGGGCTCGCCCGCAGGAGCGCAAGGTTTGTCTGAGCTCCCCCCGAAATCGGACAGTGACGGAAGCTACGGTCTGAAGTCTGCCGGTCTCCAAGAGCGAGGAGTGTGCTTCGGCGCGCAAAACTGGCTCTGACTCAATTTCGATGCACTTCATGCCATGCCCACCAGCCTTGCGCGCAGGAGATCAAGGTTGGCGCGGCCGTACATCTGGCGTTTGACCAGCTTCAGCTTGGTGATCTGGCCCTCGGTCTGGCCATTGGACCACGGGCTCGTGATGGCGGCGGTTACGGCTGCCCGGTCGGCAATGATCCCGCGAGTGAAGGCGGCGAGCAATGTGGTTGCGCCTTCAATCCAGCGGTCGAGGTCTTCGGAACATCCCGTGCGGATCATGTGGTGGAAGTGTTCGACAAGGTCGCGCACCTGCCGCAGGTTTGGCAGTTCCGCCTCGATCAGTGTGACCAGCATAAGGTCGGCGCGCGACAGGCGTTCCGAGCCAAGCATAAGCAGCCTGGCGATCATGCGCGAACTTGGGCATCTGCGGGGCAACTCCGCCGCCTCATCTCGGCGTCGCCGAGTCGCCCATTCCGCCACGACGCGCAGGGATCCAGCATAGCCTCGGGCGCGCAATCGCCTCCAGAGTTCCGCACCGCTCCGGCATCCGCCATCCCATTCGTAGGACAACCAGTCGAGGTGTCCGTTAAGGGTGCTGGCTCTTGGCCGGAAGATCTCAGACTGGTCGCCACGGGCGATGGCGCGAACGCATTTGCGCGACCGGCCGGTCCGGCGCATGATCTCTTTAATCGGCACCTTGGCCATCACCATGTCCATGATGATGGCATTTTCCGCCGATCTGCGCCGCCAGCCCTCGTATTGATTGCGCTCAACGGCGGTCATCAGCTTAGGGTCAAGCCGCCCCGTGCCCACAATCCGCCGGATGTCTCGCATCGAGTTGCGGACGACGCCAAGGAAGGCCGAGCTACAATTTTCCATGAGATGCCAGCGGTCTGCGACCTGTACGGCGTCCGGACGCCCGCGGAGATCAGCAGGTCCATAGCCGCCACCGCGATCCCGCACGATGATCTCAATGGAGGGTCGTGCCGCCAGCCACGCCTGAACCGTCGCCGTTTCGCGATCCGGCAGGACATCGATGATCCGCCGTTTTTCGAGGTCACAGACGACGGTTCCATAGCGGTGGCCCTTCCGCCAGGCCCAGTCATCGATCCCGATCACTCGGGGTGCGCCATCCGTCGGTGGTGCCCTTCGGCGCACAACCCTGAGCAAGGTATCTCGGCTGACCGGAAGGACCAGTCGCGCCGCGGTCCGCTGCCCTGGCCTGCCACCAAGCGCGAGGCCTATGTGATGGACAATGCCTTCTAGACGCTCTGTCCGCCGCCCAAAACGCTGCGCGACAGCCGGGTCAAATTGCTCGGCAAAAATCTCCACCGGGCAACCGATCGACCTGCATCGGAACCGCCGCGTTCGAAGTTGCAAGCTGACCGCAGACCCATGCGAGGGCAGATCAGCCAGAGTTCTGACGTATCGGCTATGAACCGAAACCGATACCGCCGCGCATCGCGGGCAGGACGATGACTGCGACGACGATCGCGCCACCACCGTGATCTGGCCGTCAGACATTTCGATTGCTTCAACAGTCAGCCCTTCCGGGGCCTCCACACCAGTTTTGTGCATCCGCGGCATCTTGTTGTTCCTCCCGAAGCCATCACAACATGTCGAGCCAGAAAAGGTGCATCAAGATTGAGTCAGAGCCCAAAACTGACCCCTAGGCGGCGTTATCGGCGTCCAAAATTGATGTGGTGGACGGCCCCTGTCCCAACCGTGGCGCATCGGGGCGCCGTGGTATGATCAGGGCTCCAATATAGGAGGGAACCACCATGACGGAGATTGTAACGATCGGCCTAGATCTCGCGAAGAATGTGTTTCAGGTCCATGGCATTGATGCAGATGGCCGGGTTAGCATTCGCCGCAAGTTGCGGCGGGCGGAAGTGCTGCGGTTCTTCGCCACCTTGTCGCCGTGTCTGGTCGGGATGGAAGCCTGCGCGTCGTCGCATTACTGGGCGCGCGAGATCGGCCGGATCGGCCATGAGGTCAAGCTGATGCCGCCTGCTTACGTCAAGCCCTACGGGCGAAGATGTCGGCGAGGTAGGCTTGGGGATCGAGGCCGTTGAACTTGGCGGTCTCAATAATGGTCATCGCACTGGCGAGGGTTTCGCCCCCGGCGTCTGAGCCTGCGAAGAGGAAGTTCTGGCGGCCGATCACGACCGGTTTGATGGCCCGTTCGGCGGCGTTATTGTCGATGGCGACGCGACCATCGTCGAGGAAGAGGGCGAAGCCTTCCCATCGGTTCAGGGCGTAGCGGAAAGCTTTGGCAAGGTCGCTTTTGCCGGGGATGCGGGTAAGTTGGGCTTCCGCCCATGCCTTGAAGGCGCAGACTTTCGGGCGGGTTTCTTCTTGACGGACAGCCCGCCGGGCATCGCGGGATTGGCCTCTGATCTGACGCTCGATGTCATATAGATCACCGATCCGGTCCAGCGCCTCGCGGGCGATCTCGGATTTGGTGGCGGTGTGGACGTCGAAGAAGTCGCGCCGCAGATGGGCCCAGCAGGCCGCCTCGCGGATGCGGGGTTTGCCTGAGGTATCCGGGGTGTAAAGTGCTTTGAAGCCGGAATAGGCGTCTGCTTGCAGGATTCCGGAGAACCTAGGGTCCAGACTCATTGATCGTCAAAGCCAGAACAAGACGGTTGCGGCGAGAGCGACGGCGGAGAGGAAGACTTTTGGGCATCTGTCGTAACGTGTTGCCACCCGCCGCCAGTCTTTGAGACGGCCAAACATGATCTCAATCCGATTGCGGCGTTTGTATCGGCGTTTATCGTATTTGACAGGCTTCGCGCGTGACTTCCGGCCGGGGATGCAAGGCGTGATCCCCTTGTTTTTCAGGGCGTCTCGGAACCAGTCGGCGTCATAACCCCGGTCAGCCAGCAGCCACGTCGCTTTGGGTAAGCTGCCCAGTAAGGCCGCAGCGCCGGTGTAATCGCTGACCTGACCTGCGGTCATGAAGAAGCGGATCGGTCGGCCGTTTTCGTCAGTGACGGCATGCAGTTTGGTATTCATGCCACCTTTGGTCCGGCCAATCAGACGACCGCGCCCCCCTTTTTCACCCCAAGGCTTGAAGCCGTGCGGTGCGCCTTGAGATAGGTCGCGTCGATCATCACCGTCTTCGGGACCGCCGCCTCGGAGGCCAACCCTTCCATCATCCGGGCAAAGACGCCCATGTCGCCCCATCGCTTCCAACGGTTGTAAAGCGTCTTCGCCGGGCCGTATTCCTTCGGCGCGTCAGACCAACGCAAGCCATTGCGATTGATGAAGATAATGCCGCTCAAGACCCGACGATCATCGACACGCGGCACCCCGTGGCTCTTGGGAAAGAAGGGTTTAAGTCGAGCCATCTGCTCGTCCGTCAGCCAGTAAAGGTTGCTCATTGCTCAGTCTCCTTGCGGAGCCTGAATCACGGCTGCGTTGCAAAATCAATAGGTCCTGACCCTAGCAACTGGTTCGGACGCCGCAAGGGGCTGACATTGCTGGGCTACGGCTTAGGTGCGATAACCAAGCCTCTGTTTGCCATGGCCCCCAGTCTTGGCATCGTGCTGACGGCACGGCTGCTGGATCGGGTGGGTAAAGGTATTCGGGGCGCGCCGCGTGATGCGCTGGTGGCCGATATCGCCCCGCCGCATCTGCGCGGTGCGGCGTTTGGTCTGCGTCAATCGCTGGATACAGTGGGTGCTTTTGCCGGGCCGCTGTTGGCCGTGGGGCTGATGCTGCTGTGGCAGAACAATTTTCAGGCAGTATTTTGGGTCGCCGTAATACCAGGCGCCCTTGCCGTTTTGCTGCTGGCCGTGGGCGTTCAGGAACCGCCACCGCAAAACGTGACCAAGCGCACGAACCCGATAAAGCGCGCCAATCTAAAGCGGTTGGGCACCGAATATTGGCGCGTCGTGATCATCGGTGCGGTTTTCACATTGGCGCGGTTCAGCGAGGCTTTTTTGATCCTGCGCGCGCAGCGAAGCGGTATTGCCGTAGCACTGGTGCCCTTGGTGATGGTGGCAATGAATGTGGTCTATGCAGCTTCCGCCTATCCCTTTGGCAAATTGTCGGACCGGATGAGCCACGCTACGCTGCTTGCCCTTGGGCTGGTGGTCTTGATCGCTGCCGATCTGGTGCTGGCCTCTGGGGTGCATTGGGCTGTGGTTTTGGCGGGCGTCACGTTGTGGGGGCTGCACATGGGCATCACCCAAGGGCTGCTGGCCACGATGGTAGCCACCACCGCCCCGGCCGACCTGCGCGGCACGGCTTACGGATTTTTCAATCTGATGAGCGGACTGGCCTTGCTGCTGGCCAGCGCCATCGCCGGGCTGCTGTGGGACCAGTTCGGGGCAGAAGCAACGTTTCTGGCCGGGGCGGCAGTCGCCACGGTTGCCTTGGGGTTGCTGGTTATTTTCAAACCCAAAGCCGCAGCGACTGCGACCGAGATGGATCATTCATCTTAGCCACAATGAGCGCCTCACGGTCGCAATGTTAGACGAAATGTGTCTGCCAGCGCTGACGCAAATGGCTTGCCGCCATAACGCTGAACTCAGGCCGGATACGAGACCTTCGCCGACGTGGCGGCCCGCTTGCCCATCTTCATCGAGCAGGTTTACAATTCGAAAAGACTGCACTCCGCCCTCGGCTACCGAACCCCCGAGGAATTCGAAACCCTATTCGCCCGAAAGGCGGCTTAGTTCGGATGGCACCCTGTGGTCCAGCCCGAGGGGGTCACTCCATACCCGGGTCACTTCCGGGTGGAAATCAACAGATGGAGGTTGGGGCGCACTGATCAAGTCACTAGTTTTTCTGTCACACCGGTAATTCAAGGCAATTTGCCTTGAATTACGCAAAATATACTGGCGGGCAATATAACGTCGGTGGTCTCTGGAAACCGAGTGAGCAACTTAAATTTCTTCCGTATTCGCTGTCAGCACCAGTGGCGCGATGAAGGGTTGACGTTGCAAGCTTCGCGCGCTGAGCGAAATGGCCTAAAGCAAGGTTGGTAGGCTAAGGGCGCATACCGAACTTGATCATCATTAAGCCGCTAGGAGCACGCGTACTTCATAACTCTTGAGCGACAAGCGTGCGGCTTGCATACTGAAGGCTGTCGTCGCTAGTTCGGGAAACAATGCTTCGATCTCAGCTCGTTGATCGCTGCCCATATTAGACAAGGTGCGATCCGCCGGCTGGAAGCTTTCAGTCCATGCCCCATTGGCACGGATGATCTCATGGCGGTCGAACAGCAAGTGAACATAGGTAATTTGACTGGTTTGCAACTGTTCGATGCCAGGCAATGCAGTTAAATGGATTGCCGCGACAAGCACTTCCGCCTCGCCAAATAACATTTCTGCGCGGGGCTCAGCCATGAGCATACGGTGTTGGGGCGAGACCAACATATCTCTGTCGGGCAAGCCGTGGCTAAGAGCCCCAGCGGCAATGCGGATCGGCTGGAGCGATGGCTGCACGATAAGGTCCGCGAGATTAAGGTCGCGCTTGCCGATCCAGCGTACGGGCTGAAGTCCATTGTCCAGCGTGTTTACCAAATCACAAGGCAGTAGATCCTCGACAGCAACCTCTCCGCGCTCAGTAAGGATCATCGTTCCCGGGGTGAAGCAGGGTAAAACCTTCTCAACGTTCGTAAAGCTCATCGTCCCGATCACGTGCCCAGCTGCATCAAGGAACTGGACGGTCCCATTCTCATGGTTGAACGGGTCATAGATGATATTTGTTCGCGACCATCCCCATGCACTCAGGTCAACCACATCGTTATCGGTAATTCCTTCACCACCGTCTATGGTGTCTCCGATACCACCAAAGAAGCTATCGTTGCCGTCGCCGCCGTACAGCGCATCATGCCCCTCCTGGGGAGCAAAGTAATCATCGCCGTTGCCACCGAAGATGGTGTCATCCCCGAGGCCACCATCTAGTTGGTCATTTCCGGTGCCGCCGATCAACGTGTCATTGCCCGCGCCACCGATCAGCGTGTCATTGCCCACGCCGCCGTCAAGCACGTTGGCTCCGGCATCGCCGGTCAGGCTGTCATTGAACGCCGAGCCGGTGAGGTTCTCGATGCTGGTGAGGCTGTCGCCAGCCGCATCGCCGCCAGAGCCAAGACCGGTGGCCAGGTTGACAGTGACCCCCGCAGAGGAGGCCGTGTAATCCGCCGTATCGGTGCCGGTGCCGCCGATCAACGTGTCATTGCCCGCGCCACCGATCAGCGTGTCATTGCCCACGCCGCCGTCAAGCACGTTGGCTCCGGCATCGCCGGTCAGGCTGTCATTGAACGCCGAGCCGGTGAGGTTCTCGATGCTGGTGAGGCTGTCGCCAGCCGCATCACCGCCAGAGCCAAGACCGGTGGCCAGATTAACTGTTACGCCAGAGGCCGAAGCAGAGTAATCCGCCGTGTCGGTGCCGGTGCCGCCAATGAGGCTATCCGCTCCCGCGCCACCAATCAGCGTGTCATTGCCCGCGCCGCCATCAAGGACGTTTGCACCAGCATCGCCGGTCAGGCTGTCATTGAAGGCCGAGCCGGTGAGGTTCTCGATGCTGGTGAGGCTGTCGCCAGCCGCATCGCCGCCAGAGCCAAGACCGGTGGCCAGATTAACCGTCACGCCAGAGGCCGAAGCAGAGTAATCCGCCGTATCGGTGCCGGTGCCGCCGATCAACGTGTCATTGCCCGCGCCACCGATCAGCGTGTCATTGCCCACGCCGCCGTCAAGCACGTTGGCTCCGGCATCGCCGGTCAGGCTGTCATTGAACGCCGAGCCGGTGAGGTTCTCGATGCTGGTGAGGCTGTCGCCAGCCGCATCACCGCCAGAGCCAAGACCGGTGGCCAGGTTGACAGTGACCCCCGCAGAGGAGGCCGTGTAATCCGCCGTATCGGTGCCGGTGCCGCCGATCAACGTGTCATTGCCCGCGCCACCGATCAGCGTGTCATTGCCCACGCCGCCGTCAAGCACGTTGGCTCCGGCATCGCCGGTCAGGCTGTCATTGAACGCCGAGCCGGTGAGGTTCTCGATGCTGGTGAGGCTGTCGCCAGCCGCATCGCCGCCAGAGCCAAGACCGGTGGCCAGGTTGACAGTGACCCCCGCAGAGGAGGCCGTGTAATCCGCCGTATCGGTGCCGGTGCCGCCGTCCAGAAGGTCGGACCCAGCGCCACCCGCCAGTGTGTCATTCTCTGACCCGCCGTAAAGGCTGTCATTACCTGCACCACCGTACAGCAAGTCAGCTCCCGCGGCTCCGGTCAGCACGTTTGCACTGCTATCGCCTGTGAGCAGATCATTGAACGCCGAGCCGGTGAGGTTCTCGATGCTGGTGAGGCTGTCGCCAGCCGCATCACCGCCAGAGCCAAGACCGGTGGCCAGATTAACCGTCACGCCAGAGGCCGAAGCAGAGTAATCCGCCGTGTCGGTGCCGGTGCCGCCAATGAGGCTATCCGCTCCCGCGCCACCAATCAGCGTGTCATTGCCCGCGCCGCCATCAAGGACGTTTGCACCAGCATCGCCGGTCAGGCTGTCATTGAACGCCGAGCCGGTGAGGTTCTCGATGCTGGTGAGGCTGTCGCCAGCCGCATCGCCGCCAGAGCCAAGACCGGTGGCCAGGTTGACAGTGACCCCCGCAGAGGAGGCCGTGTAATCCGCCGTATCGGTGCCGGTGCCGCCGATCAACGTGTCATTGCCCGCGCCACCGATCAGCGTGTCATTGCCCACGCCGCCGTCAAGCACGTTGGCTCCGGCATCGCCGGTCAGGCTGTCATTGAACGCCGAGCCGGTGAGGTTCTCGATGCTGGTGAGGCTGTCGCCAGCCGCATCACCGCCAGAGCCAAGACCGGTGGCCAGATTAACCGTCACGCCAGAGGCCGAAGCAGAGTAATCCGCCGTATCGGTGCCGGTGCCGCCGATCAACGTGTCATTGCCCGCGCCACCGATCAGCGTGTCATTTCCCACGCCGCCGTCAAGCACGTTTGCACTGCTATCGCCTGTGAGCAGATCATTGAACGCCGAGCCGGTGAGGTTCTCGATGCTGGTGAGGCTGTCGCCAGCCGCATCGCCGCCAGAGCCAAGACCGGTGGCCAGGTTGACAGTGACCCCCGCAGAGGAGGCCGTGTAATCCGCCGTATCGGTGCCGGTGCCGCCGATCAACGTGTCATTGCCCGCGCCACCGATCAGCGTGTCATTGCCCACGCCGCCGTCAAGCACGTTGGCTCCGGCATCGCCGGTCAGGCTGTCATTGAAGGCCGAGCCGGTGAGGTTCTCGATGCTGGTGAGGCTGTCGCCAGCCGCATCGCCGCCAGAGCCAAGACCGGTGGCCAGATTAACCGTCACGCCAGAGGCCGAAGCAGAGTAATCCGCCGAATCGGTGCCGGTGCCGCCGTCCAGAAGGTCGGACCCAGCGCCACCCGCCAGTGTGTCATTCTCTGACCCGCCGTAAAGGCTGTCATTACCTGCACCACCGTACAGCAAGTCAGCTCCCGCGGCTCCGGTCAGCACGTTTGCACTGCTATCGCCTGTGAGCAGATCATTGAACGCCGAGCCGGTGAGGTTCTCGATGCTGGTGAGGCTGTCGCCAGCCGCATCACCGCCAGAGCCAAGACCGGTGGCCAGGTTGACAGTGACCCCCGCAGAGGAGGCCGTGTAATCCGCCGTATCGGTGCCGGTGCCGCCGATCAACGTGTCATTGCCCGCGCCACCGATCAGCGTGTCATTGCCCACGCCGCCGTCAAGCACGTTGGCTCCGGCATCGCCGGTCAGGCTGTCATTGAACGCCGAGCCGGTGAGGTTCTCGATGCTGGTGAGGCTGTCGCCAGCCGCATCACCGCCAGAGCCAAGACCGGTGGCCAGGTTGACCGTCACGCCAGAGGCCGAAGCAGAGTAATCCGCCGAATCGGTGCCGGTGCCGCCGTCCAGAAGGTCGGACCCAGCGCCACCCGCCAGTGTGTCATTCTCTGACCCGCCGTAAAGGCTGTCATTACCTGCACCACCGTACAGCAAGTCAGCTCCCGCGGCTCCGGTCAGCACGTTTGCACTGCTATCGCCTGTGAGCAGATCATTGAACGCCGAGCCGGTGAGGTTCTCGATGCTGGTGAGGCTGTCGCCAGCCGCATCACCGCCAGAGCCAAGACCGGTGGCAAGATTAACTGTTACGCCAGAGGCCGAAGCAGAGTAATCCGCCGTGTCGGTGCCGGTGCCGCCAATGAGGCTATCCGCTCCCGCGCCACCAATCAGCGTGTCATTGCCCGCGCCGCCATCAAGGACGTTTGCACCAGCATCGCCGGTCAGGCTGTCATTGAACGCCGAGCCGGTGAGGTTCTCGATGCTGGTGAGGCTGTCGCCAGCCGCATCACCGCCAGAGCCAAGACCGGTGGCCAGATTAACCGTCACGCCAGAGGCCGAAGCAGAGTAATCCGCCGTATCGGTGCCGGTGCCGCCGATCAACGTGTCATTGCCCGCGCCACCGATCAGCGTGTCATTTCCCACGCCGCCGTCAAGCACGTTGGCTCCGGCATCGCCGGTCAGGCTGTCATTGAACGCCGAGCCGGTGAGGTTCTCGATGCTGGTGAGGCTGTCGCCAGCCGCATCGCCACCAGAGCCAAGACCGGTGGCCAGATTAACCGTCACGCCAGAGGCCGAAGCAGAGTAATCCGCCGTATCGGTGCCGGTGCCGCCGATCAACGTGTCATTGCCCGCGCCACCGATCAGCGTGTCATTTCCCACGCCGCCGTCAAGCACGTTTGCACTGCTATCGCCTGTGAGCAGATCATTGAACGCCGAGCCGGTGAGGTTCTCGATGCTGGTGAGGCTGTCGCCAGCCGCATCGCCGCCAGAGCCAAGACCGGTGGCCAGGTTGACAGTGACCCCCGCAGAGGAGGCCGTGTAATCCGCCGTATCGGTGCCGGTGCCGCCGATCAACGTGTCATTGCCCGCGCCACCGATCAGCGTGTCATTGCCCACGCCGCCGTCAAGCACGTTGGCTCCGGCATCGCCGGTCAGGCTGTCATTGAAGGCCGAGCCGGTGAGGTTCTCGATGCTGGTGAGGCTGTCGCCAGCCGCATCACCGCCAGAGCCAAGACCGGTGGCCAGGTTGACCGTCACGCCAGAGGCCGAAGCAGAGTAATCCGCCGAATCGGTGCCGGTGCCGCCGTCCAGAAGGTCGGACCCAGCGCCACCCGCCAGTGTGTCATTCTCTGACCCGCCGTAAAGGCTGTCATTACCTGCACCACCGTACAGCAAGTCAGCTCCCGCGGCTCCGGTCAGCACGTTTGCACTGCTATCGCCTGTGAGCAGATCATTGAACGCCGAGCCGGTGAGGTTCTCGATGCTGGTGAGGCTGTCGCCAGCCGCATCACCGCCAGAGCCAAGACCGGTGGCCAGATTAACCGTCACGCCAGAGGCCGAAGCAGAGTAATCCGCCGTATCGGTGCCGGTGCCGCCGATCAACGTGTCATTGCCCGCGCCACCGATCAGCGTGTCATTGCCCACGCCGCCGTCAAGCACGTTGGCTCCGGCATCGCCGGTCAGGCTGTCATTGAACGCCGAGCCGGTGAGGTTCTCGATGCTGGTGAGGCTGTCGCCAGCCGCATCACCGCCAGAGCCAAGACCGGTGGCAAGATTAACCGTCACGCCAGAGGCCGAAGCAGAGTAATCCGCCGTGTCGGTGCCGGTGCCGCCAATGAGGCTATCCGCTCCCGCGCCACCAATCAGCGTGTCATTGCCCGCGCCGCCATCAAGGACGTTTGCACCAGCATCGCCGGTCAGGCTGTCATTGAACGCCGAGCCGGTGAGGTTCTCGATGCTGGTGAGGCTGTCGCCAGCCGCATCACCGCCAGAGCCAAGACCGGTGGCCAGATTAACCGTCACGCCAGAGGCCGAAGCAGAGTAATCCGCCGTATCGGTGCCGGTGCCGCCGATCAACGTGTCATTGCCCGCGCCACCGATCAGCGTGTCATTGCCCACGCCGCCGTCAAGCACGTTGGCTCCGGCATCGCCGGTCAGGCTGTCATTGAACGCCGAGCCGGTGAGGTTCTCGATGCTGGTGAGGCTGTCGCCAGCCGCATCACCGCCAGAGCCAAGACCGGTGGCCAGGTTGACAGTGACCCCCGCAGAGGAGGCCGTGTAATCCGCCGTATCGGTGCCGGTGCCGCCGATCAACGTGTCATTGCCCGCGCCACCGATCAGCGTGTCATTGCCCACGCCGCCGTCAAGCACGTTGGCTCCGGCATCGCCGGTCAGGCTGTCATTGAACGCCGAGCCGGTGAGGTTCTCGATGCTGGTGAGGCTGTCGCCAGCCGCATCGCCGCCAGAGCCAAGACCGGTGGCCAGGTTGACAGTGACCCCCGCAGAGGAGGCCGTGTAATCCGCCGTATCGGTGCCGGTGCCGCCGTCCAGAAGGTCGGACCCAGCGCCACCCGCCAGTGTGTCATTCTCTGACCCGCCGTAAAGGCTGTCATTACCTGCACCACCGTACAGCAAGTCAGCTCCCGCGGCTCCGGTCAGCACGTTTGCACTGCTATCGCCTGTGAGCAGATCATTGAACGCCGAGCCGGTGAGGTTCTCGATGCTGGTGAGGCTGTCGCCAGCCGCATCACCGCCAGAGCCAAGACCGGTGGCCAGATTAACCGTCACGCCAGAGGCCGAAGCAGAGTAATCCGCCGTGTCGGTGCCGGTGCCGCCAATGAGGCTATCCGCTCCCGCGCCACCAATCAGCGTGTCATTGCCCGCGCCGCCATCAAGGACGTTTGCACCAGCATCGCCGGTCAGGCTGTCATTGAACGCCGAGCCGGTGAGGTTCTCGATGCTGGTGAGGCTGTCGCCAGCCGCATCGCCGCCAGAGCCAAGACCGGTGGCCAGATTAACCGTCACGCCAGAGGCCGAAGCAGAGTAATCCGCCGTATCGGTGCCGGTGCCGCCGATCAACGTGTCATTGCCCGCGCCACCGATCAGCGTGTCATTGCCCACGCCGCCGTCAAGCACGTTGGCTCCGGCATCGCCGGTCAGGCTGTCATTGAACGCCGAGCCGGTGAGGTTCTCGATGCTGGTGAGGCTGTCGCCAGCCGCATCACCGCCAGAGCCAAGACCGGTGGCCAGATTAACCGTCACGCCAGAGGCCGAAGCAGAGTAATCCGCCGTATCGGTGCCGGTGCCGCCGATCAACGTGTCATTGCCCGCGCCACCGATCAGCGTGTCATTGCCCACGCCGCCGTCAAGCACGTTGGCTCCGGCATCGCCGGTCAGGCTGTCATTGAACGCCGAGCCGGTGAGGTTCTCGATGCTGGTGAGGCTGTCGCCAGCCGCATCACCGCCAGAGCCAAGACCGGTGGCCAGATTAACTGTTACGCCAGAGGCCGAAGCAGAGTAATCCGCCGTGTCGGTGCCGGTGCCGCCAATGAGGCTATCCGCTCCCGCGCCACCAATCAGCGTGTCATTGCCCGCGCCGCCATCAAGGACGTTTGCACCAGCATCGCCGGTCAGGCTGTCATTGAAGGCCGAGCCGGTGAGGTTCTCGATGCTGGTGAGGCTGTCGCCAGCCGCATCGCCGCCAGAGCCAAGACCGGTGGCCAGATTAACCGTCACGCCAGAGGCCGAAGCAGAGTAATCCGCCGTATCGGTGCCGGTGCCGCCGATCAACGTGTCATTGCCCGCGCCACCGATCAGCGTGTCATTGCCCACGCCGCCGTCAAGCACGTCATTGCCAGCGTCGCCGATCAGGCTGTCATCACCAACGTCTCCATAGAGCGTGTCATTTTCGGTGCCCCCGGATAATGCGTCGTTGCCGTCGCCACCATAAAGAACATCATTGCCCGCGTCGCCTGACAGTGTGTCGTTCTCGGTGCCTCCGTAAAGGGAATCGTTTCCTGCGCCGCCAAAAAGATTGTCAGTGCCGACATCGCCGCTCAGCGAATCATTACCACTGTCGCCAAATAGAGTGTCATTTTCGGTTCCGCCTGAAACCGAGTCATTGCCGTCGCCTCCATACAGAAGGTCATTCCCGGCATCACCGGATAGGATGTCGTTCTCGGTCCCGCCGTAGAGCGAGTCGTTGCCTAGGCCACCAGACAGGGAATCTGCGCCAGCATCGCCTGACAGATAGTCATTGCCGTTGTCACCCGACAAAAAGTCGTTTTCTGTACCGCCCATCAGGCTGTCATTGCCGTCGCCACCATACAGCAGATCAGTACCGGCATCCCCTGAAAGCATGTCATTGTCGGCGCCGCCATCAAGTAAGTCGTTGCCGTCGCCGCCCAGAAGTAGGTCATTGCCTGCTTCGCCCAACAGAGTGTCATTTCCGGCGCCGCCACTGACAGTATCCTCGCCCGCCCCACCACGGACAGAGTCGTTGTCGAGAAAGGTTGTCGTGTACTTGATGTCTGAAACAAAAATATATTGGTTGCCTGTACCGACGTTGCCATAGCTAATCTGAATCTGAGACAGCGGGCCGGGGATGGTGATCAGCGCTGAGCCAGCTGCATCATTAGGGTTCTCTGAACCTGTGCCCGCCGTGACTGTGTTGCCCGACACTGTATCGGTGCCGCCTGGCGTAATATTGACTGCAACCGGATTGCCATCTGCGTCGTAGGCGCGGATCGAGACGATGTCTTGCCACGTGTCCCTATCGATGTCGTCGATTCGAAAGCTGACGTTGGTGATCGACCCCGAAACATTTGACCCGGGCACGCTGGCAAAATTCAGCGTTGTGGTCGAGGTGGCACCCGATCCAGTTCCTTGCAGGAAAAGCGATGAATTTGCGTTATAGGTTTCGCCTGCAGCCACATATGTCGTGGTGCCTGTATCTACTTGGCTGGCTGTCGAAATTCCATCGTTGCGCACGCTGCCAGTCATCCGCACGCCGCCGTTATCAAGCGTGAAACCGCTGGAAATATTGGTGCCGTTTCCCAAGTTTGACCAGTTCAGTTGCGCAGTACTGGTACTTGCCGTCGCGGAGCCCGCGGTAATGTTGTCATTGCCGCTGCCTGCAATAACAGTGTCGCTGCCGCCGCCAGCGTCGATGGTCGAATTAGTGGAATTGGCTGCGGCATTGATCGAGTCAGCTTGCGCTGTTGTGGTGATGTTCTCGACTTGGGCGAAGCTAGCCGTGCTCGTCCCATCGGTGATCGTACCGGCCTCGCTTCCGGTATAACTGACCGTAATACCGCTGGTCAGACTGCTGGCGGTGATCGTGTCACCCGAGGTTTCACTCGTCTCTCCACCGGTAATCGTGTCATTGCCGAAAGTGCTCGTGAGTTCTATTCTGTCATCGCCTGCGCCGCCTGCCAGGTTATCATTGCCTGTGCCGCCATCCAACGTATCGTTGCCTGCGTCACCGGATAGTGTGTCACCGCCGGCACCTCCAAACAGCGAGTCATTGCCGTCACCGCCATAAAGCGTGTCGCTGCCGCCACCGCCGTAAAGAGTGTCGTCACCAGCATTGCCGCTAATGCTGTCGGCTCCGCCGCCACCTGAAAAAGTGTCGTTGCCTGATGAGCCATTATAATTTGCCATTGTACTTTTTTGCCCGTACCTGCGCTACCATCTCATCAAAACAAGAAGATTTTGTCTGGACGGGGGCTTTTTTTATGTAAGGTCGGAAACAATTATGTCGAAAGTGAGGCACTTGGATAAAACGTGCTGCCACGTGCGGTGGTTTCGGTTTCGCAAAAAAATTACCGCCTTTGAATGAAAAAGCGGCCGTTTGGGAGCTTGAGCGTGTTTTCTCCTCGGAAAATCTCACCCCACGGCATGCAGCGACAAGCAAAAAGCTCCTCAAAAGCTAACCAAAGCCGCTGCCCCGCATCCTTGCGTAAGGCTTGGGCAATGCTGGAATTGGAGCTGATGCCATCGCCGACCGTTTTGGCTGCCCAAGACTTAATCGCATTGGTGGCATAGCCATTGCTGCGGACCAGCCAGCGTGCGCGCGCGTTCATCTCGAGCGGGTCCGTCACCATCACCAGCAGTGGCTTCACATTACCCAGCAGCCGACCGGCGACGTCGGCGGACGTGCTGTCGCCGCAGATCAGCCGATGCATCCCCAACTGCCAAACGGTCGCCCGCCACCGACACCGGCGTGACCGGTGGTTCGGGAATGTCGTCCTCGGCTTCGACCGCGCCACCTTCCACATTATCCGGACCCCGTAGAGCAGGGCGTCCAGATCCTCGTCGGTGACGCCCAGCAGCGACAAGTCGAAATCCTCGGCCAGTAGCCTCGCGATTTCGTCGCGCAACATGGCCTCGTCCCATTCGCCCAGTTTGTTGACCGCGGCGGCCAGCACCCAGCCATGCCGCCATGTTGGGTGATTTTGTGAATGACGTGGGTGGGGACCACGCGACCCTCGCTCCTTCATCACCTGTTCCTGCCACTGTCCGGCCTAATGCACTGAACCGTGCGCTGTGAAACCTGATCGACAATGCGGTGCGCTATGGCGGCGCTGCAGAGGTCAGCCTGACGCAAGAACCGGGGTTCGCGAAGATCGCGGTGGCGGATAAGGGTCCGAGCTTGCCCGAGGACCAATTGGAGGCAGTGTTTGAACCGTTCGTGCGGCTGGAAGCCTCCCGCGTCCGCGATACCGGGGGTGTTGGTTTGGGTTTAGCCATAGCCAGGACCATCATTCAGGCGCATGGCGGCAACATCCAATTGCACAACCGGATTAGGGTCCAGACTCATTGATCGTCAAAGCCAGAACAAGACGGTTGCGGCGAGAGCGACGGCGGAGAGGAAGACTTTTGGGCATCTGTCGTAACGTGTTGCCACCCGCCGCCAGTCTTTGAGACGGCCAAACATGATCTCAATCCGATTGCGGCGTTTGTATCGGCGTTTATCGTATTTGACAGGCTTCGCGCGTGACTTCCGGCCGGGGATGCAAGGCGTGATCCCCTTGTTTTTCAGGGCGT
Source organism: Cypionkella sp. PAMC25878 (assembly GCF_058135695.1). Lineage (NCBI taxonomy): Bacteria > Pseudomonadati > Pseudomonadota > Alphaproteobacteria > Rhodobacterales > Paracoccaceae > Cypionkella > Cypionkella sp. PAMC25878. The sequence goes on from NZ_CM176871.1 coordinate 357,952, forward strand.
CTCGGAACCAGTCGGCGTCATAACCCCGGTCAGCCAGCAGCCACGTCGCTTTGGGTAAGCTGCCCAGTAAGGCCGCAGCGCCGGTGTAATCGCTGACCTGACCTGCGGTCATGAAGAAGCGGATCGGTCGGCCGTTTTCGTCAGTGACGGCATGCAGTTTGGTATTCATGCCACCTTTGGTCCGGCCAATCAGACGACCGCGCCCCCCTTTTTCACCCCAAGGCTTGAAGCCGTGCGGTGCGCCTTGAGATAGGTCGCGTCGATCATCACCGTCTTCGGGACCGCCGCCTCGGAGGCCAACCCTTCCATCATCCGGGCAAAGACGCCCATGTCGCCCCATCGCTTCCAACGGTTGTAAAGCGTCTTCGCCGGGCCGTATTCCTTCGGCGCGTCAGACCAACGCAAGCCATTGCGATTGATGAAGATAATGCCGCTCAAGACCCGACGATCATCGACACGCGGCACCCCGTGGCTCTTGGGAAAGAAGGGTTTAAGTCGAGCCATCTGCTCGTCCGTCAGCCAGTAAAGGTTGCTCATTGCTCAGTCTCCTTGCGGAGCCTGAATCACGGCTGCGTTGCAAAATCAATAGGTCCTGACCCTAGCGGCGGGCTAATCGCAATCGTTCGCTTGCCGATCGGTGCGGCCTGAATACCCCACGATGGCCAGGAACCCGGGCCGTTCCCATGTGGAAAGGGCATGGCACGGCTTGGATGGCAGATGGCCATCTTTCCCTCGGCGCAGTTAGCGCTCATGTCAGGGCCGTTCGCAAAAGCGCCTTCATCCAAGCGAAACCCGAAGGTCGGCAAGAGCCTCAAGCTGCGAGCGCACATGGGCATCCAGCACCCGCTGCATTGTAGATACCTCGATCACGATCGGTTTGCCCGATTGCTTTTCCACCTCCGCCGCCACTTGCGCGGCCATCAGCGCAGCCACCCGGGCAGGCCAAGTCACCCAGACATCGCGTTCTTGCCGCGCCAAGCGGAACACCATCGCTTCGGCGCGTGCGCGGTCGACCAATGTGCCCTTCTTCTTCTGGATCGCCAACTGGCGTTCCTGCGCATGGTAGACCGTCAGCGCCGTGCGGGCTTTGAGATAGCTGTCGGTTCCGCCGCCGCCGTTGGTTGGCAGGACTGCATCGCCTCCAAGAGAGCGGCGCTGCTGATCGGGGTCGGTCATGTCTGCCCGGCGCACGTCTGACGCGGCGGCGTTTATCGAACCGTCGGCATAAAAGACCAGCCTGCCACCGCGTTTGGCATTCTGGATCGCGCCCCGTGACTGGCCGGAATATTCGCGCTCGCTCATGCCGTTCATTGCAGCCCCATTGTCTAATCAAAGCAATGATATTGCTTGTTTTTTCGTTGATCAAGATCGGCGTAAGAGCGAACGTGATTGCAGGCGCAAAACAGCCCAAGCCCCGGAGTTCAAGCCATGACCACCAAGACCACAGCCCCCGCCAAGGCATCCAGCGAAGCGCTGCTGCTGGAGATCGCCGCCAGGCACTTCCGCCTGGAGACGCTGGAAACCCGCAATTCCGACAGCCTCGACTTCCACGATGTGGCGGTCTGATCGATCCGCGCCGCGCTGGAAGCGGCTTTCGCCGCTGGCCAAGCCGCAACCCGCTGAACAGGAGATCACGCCATGACCAACCGCCGCTCCACCGCCACGAACGACAAAGCCCTCGCCGCCTTCGTGACCGCCAAGGCCGAAATCGACGCCCGACTCGAGCGCCTGAAAGGCCTGAGCGACGACCACTTCCATGCCAACCCCGACGAGATTCACTGGGGCCATGTCGGCGATCTGCAGCGGTACGCAAATCCTACCTCCCTCTCGGGCCATTGCTGCGCAATGCCCTACCGGGCAACGGATGATCCCGCCGCCTTGAAGGCGATGATCGCGGGCTTGCGGGCCGAGAACGCCCGAATTGCAGCCGAGAACATGCGCGTTCAAGCCGATATCGAGAAGATATCCGCCACCCTGCGCGCCCATGAGGCGCTGGTTCAGGCGCTTCAAATCCAGATCGCACGGCTGAAGAAGCAGAAGTTTGGCACCAGCTCAGAACGCATCGAGCGGGAGCTCCCCTCTCGGGCCATTGCGGCGCAATGCCCTGCCGGGCAGCGGAACAGCTGGAACTGGCGCTGGAGCATCTGGAGATTGCCGGGGCGGCGGCGATCAGCGCGATTGCACCCGATGACGACGCCGAACTCAGCGCAGACGAACAAGCTGCGATGCCCAGCACTCCGCGTCGCCGCAAGCCCTTGGTGGCAGAGGGCACGCCGCGCGAACGCATCGTGCTGGACCCCGGTGATGATTGCCCGGAATGCGGCGGCACCCTGCGCCTGATCGGCGAGGACGTCAGCGAGATCCTCGAGTTGATCTCGGCCAAGCTGAAAGTGATCGAAACAGCCCGGCTGAAGAAGTCCTGCCGCCGCTGCGAGAAGATCACCCAACTGCCCGCACCCTCGCGCCCCATTCCGCGCAGCATGGTCGGCCCGGGTCTGCTGGCACATGTTCTGGTGTCGAAGTTCGACGATCACCTTCCGCTCTATCGCCAAAACGAGATACTTGCCCGGATGGGCGCAAACATCCCGGCCTCGACCCTGGTCGATTGGTGCGGCCAGGGCGTTCGGGTGCTGGAACCGCTAGGGTCAGGACCTATTGATTTTGCAACGCAGCCGTGATTCAGGCTCCGCAAGGAGACTGAGCAATGAGCAACCTTTACTGGCTGACGGACGAGCAGATGGCTCGACTTAAACCCTTCTTTCCCAAGAGCCACGGGGTGCCGCGTGTCGATGATCGTCGGGTCTTGAGCGGCATTATCTTCATCAATCGCAATGGCTTGCGTTGGTCTGACGCGCCGAAGGAATACGGCCCGGCGAAGACGCTTTACAACCGTTGGAAGCGATGGGGCGACATGGGCGTCTTTGCCCGGATGATGGAAGGGTTGGCCTCCGAGGCGGCGGTCCCGAAGACGGTGATGATCGACGCGACCTATCTCAAGGCGCACCGCACGGCTTCAAGCCTTGGGGTGAAAAAGGGGGGCGCGGTCGTCTGATTGGCCGGACCAAAGGTGGCATGAATACCAAACTGCATGCCGTCACTGACGAAAACGGCCGACCGATCCGCTTCTTCATGACCGCAGGTCAGGTCAGCGATTACACCGGCGCTGCGGCCTTACTGGGCAGCTTACCCAAAGCGACGTGGCTGCTGGCTGACCGGGGTTATGACGCCGACTGGTTCCGAGACGCCCTGAAAAACAAGGGGATCACGCCTTGCATCCCCGGCCGGAAGTCACGCGCGAAGCCTGTCAAATACGATAAACGCCGATACAAACGCCGCAATCGGATTGAGATCATGTTTGGCCGTCTCAAAGACTGGCGGCGGGTGGCAACACGTTACGACAGATGCCCAAAAGTCTTCCTCTCCGCCGTCGCTCTCGCCGCAACCGTCTTGTTCTGGCTTTGACGATCAATGAGTCTGGACCCTAGGCAGCGGGCCATCAGAGGATCGTGTCTCCCCTACACCAACAGCGTGGCTTCATAGGGTAGCGGATGGGCGACTTGAGCCATCATACATCGTCGTTCAGACCTTTTGCGTTCAGCACAGGTTTATCCGGTCTATCCACTTCAACGACCAGCGGCAGGGTAATCAGCTGTCGCAGCATCGGATTGGGGAACCGACGGTCGAGTGTAACGGCGTAAAACGTCTCTGATATTCCCGGCAAACGATCGGCCTCAATCAGAATGCCCTGTTCCAACTCATCCTTGATGGCGATCAGTGGCAGAACCGCCAGACCTGCATCCTCGCGCGCCAACAGGCGCATCATCGCCATATCGTCGATCTCGGCGACGATGCTGGGCCGGATGCCCAGTTGTGCGACCAGCGCGTCAAAACCGATGCGGATCGAGCTGTTGGTGCTGGGCAGAATGATCGGTAGGGTTGCCAGCCGCTGCGCTAGGTTTTGTGTTGATTTCAGGCGGGCTGGCGTGCCCACTAGACTGACGGGCTGTTCGGCTAGCCGGTGCGATACAAACGAGGTCGTCGCATCGCGCTGCGGCGGCTGATTGGTCAGTACCACGTCAAGGTTCAGCGTTTCCAACAGGGTCAACAGCTCTGACAAGCTGCCGGAACGCAGGATCACTTCAGTTTCCGGCTGGCCCAACACCGGGCGCAGAAACCCCAGTTGAAAGTTGCGCGACAGGGTGGCTAGCGCCCCCACCCTTAACACCTGCAAACCGCGCCCTGCGTCGCGCAGGGTTCCGAGGAGTTCATCGCCTACGGCAAAGATCGCGTCGGCATGGTCGAGCGCGATACGCCCGGCTTCGTTCAGGTGCAATTGCCGCCCCCGCCGCTCGAACAGCGGAAGGCCCAGCCGGTCCTCCAGCTTGCGGATCTGCACCGAGATCGCCGATTGCGACAGGTGCAGCTTTTCTGCCGTCCGGGTCAGGTTACCGTCATGGGCTACGGCCCGGAACAGGTGAAGGTGATGATAATTCAGGTCTGCCATTCGTTCTGTTTAACAGAACGATTTATGTCAAACAATGAATTTTACCCAGCTTAGTGCCACGGCTACTACCGCCAGACCAAGTTTGTCGGAAAGGACACTCCCGTGACCCCAGCGCTGCTTACCTATCTCGCCCCCGTTGTCTTGTTGCTCTGTGCCGCCTTGGGGGCATCGCGTTCCGGGCGGCGGCCTGCGGGAATAGCATTTGCAGCCGAAGCAGCTGGAATGATCGGCATAGCAACGGCGCTTGGCTCGGTCGCCCTGCTCATCCTGTACGGCCCATCCACGGCAAAGCTGCTGCCCGGCCTGTCGATGCGGCTGGATGTGATCAGCGCTGTGATGCTGTGTCTGGTCAGCTTTATCGGCTGGGTCGTGCTGCGCTATGCGGCCACCTATGTGGATGGCGAGGCGCGGCAAGGCGCGTTCATGGGCTGGATGTGCGCGACACTGGCCGCTGTCATGTTGCTGGTGACGGCGGGGCATCTGGTGCAACTGGTGCTGGCCTGGATCGCCACCAGCCTCAGCCTGCATCAGTTGCTGCTGTTTTACCCCGACCGCCCGCAGGCGCGCCGCGCGGCACACAAGAAGCTGGTTACGTCGGGACTGTCCAATCTGGTGATTATCGCCGCGGCGCTTGTTTTGTGGCGCGGCCTTGGCAGCGGGGATATCGCGACGATCCTGGATGCGGCACGGTCCGGTACTGCCCCGACGGCAGCGGCTTGGGCCGCGGGGCTGATAGCACTGGCGGCCGTGCTGAAATCGGCGCAGTTCCCCACCCACGGCTGGCTGACCGAGGTGATGGAGACGCCGACGCCAGTATCGGCCCTACTGCATGCGGGCGTGATCAACGCAGGCGGCTTCCTGATGATCCGGTTTGCCGACGTGATGCTGACTGCGCCGGGCGTGTTGGCGGTGCTGGTGATGCCGGGCGGGTTCACGGCAATCTTTGGCGGCATGGTGATGCTGACACAGTCGGCCGTCAAAACCTCGCTCGCGTGGTCCACCGTGGCGCAGATGGGGTTCATGGTGCTGCAATGCGGGCTTGCTCTGTTCCCACTAGCACTACTGCACATCGTCGCCCATTCACTGTACAAGGCGCACGCCTTTTTGTCGTCGGGTGGCGCGGTTGAGGCTGTGGCCACCGTGCGCCGCCCCGGCCCGATTGCGGTGCCGTCTGGGGGCAAGGTCGGCCGCGCATTTCTGGCCGCGCTGGTTATCTACGCGCTGATGACTGTCGGGTTTGATCTCGGGTTCAGCCACCATCCAAAATCGCCCCAAGCGGTGGCGTTGGGGGCGATCTTGATCTTTGGGGTCGCCTATCTGATTGCTCAAGGGTTGGCCGGTGCCGCGCCAAAGGCATTGACGCGCGCGACGGTTCTGTATGCGGTTGCAGCCTCGCTGGGCTATTTCACGCTGCAAACCGGGGCCGAGTTTCTGACAGCTGGCACGCTGCCTGCCACCCCCGCCCCCCGCCCGCTGGAATGGGCACTGATCGTGCTGGCGGTCCTCAGTTTTGGTCTGGTGGCGGTGGCGCAGGCGCTGTTCCCGCTGTGGGCGCACCATCCGGCGGCGGCAGGGCTCCGCGTGCATCTGACGAATGGGCTTTATGCCAACGCAGTATTTGACCGGCTGCTGGGCGGCGGGTCCAAATCCCGCAACGTCTGATTTAACTATATAACCCAAGGGTTCCCCCATCATGATGATCCATCACCCCGATTTCACCCTCACCCCAAGTGCCGCCCTGATGGCTGCCGCTAATGCGGCCACGCGTGCAATCCCGCCGCTGTTTCCGCTGGCCGCCAGCGTTGCGGTCAACCCGTATCTGGGCCAGACCGGTGACACTTTGGCGATGACGGCGGCGCGTCTGGGCCGGGTCGCGGGAACGCCCGTCACGCAACCGCGCGACTGGTATCTCGCGCGCATCGCAGATGACCGACATGCCGACGCCCAAAGCGGGCGATCTGGTCAGGATCGGGCTGGAGGACTTCATCCTTCAGGGCGAACCGAAACTCGACCGCGAACGCCTGATCTGGATGCTAAACACGAGGACGCCATGAAACTGAATGTCAGCTTCAACCCCGACCTCGTCGCGCTGATGCGCAAAGAGGTGGCGGCAGGCCAGAAAGCGGTTTCGACCACGATGACCCAAGCCGGGACCAGCCTCAAATCTGCCTGGCGAGCGCAGATCACCGGCGCGGGTTTGGGTCAGCGCCTTGCCAACACCATCCGATCGCAGACCTATCCGAAAGGCCGCAACAGTCTGGATGCCGCCGCCCTCGTCTGGTCCAACGCCCCAGTGATCATCGGCGCACATGACACCGGGCCGCTGATCCGCTCAGGCAATGGCTTTTGGCTGGCGATCCCGCTTCCCGCCGCAGGCAAAGCGCTGGGCGGCAAGCGGATCACGCCCGGCATGTGGGAACAAAAGACCGGCCTGCGCCTGCGTTTTGTCTATCGCAGCCGGGGTCCAAGCCTGTTGGTCGCCGACGCCGTGCGGCTGAACACGCGCGGCCAGGCGGCAGTTTCCAAGTCAAAAACCGGGAAGGGTCAGGTGACTGCACCGATCTTCCTGCTGGTGCGACAGGTTAAACTGCCGAAACGGTTGGATCTAGCGAGGGATGCAGAACGGGCGCAGGCGGCCATTCCGGGCAGCATCGTGCGCAACTGGGTCGACGGGCGGGTTGGCCAATGACTGCTATGCGGACGAAGCTGCCGCTCGCTGCATCTGCCCCAATGGCCAGTTTGAATTAGCCACACCCAATCACGCAATCTATCGAGCTTGAGATTCATCTTCACAACTAATATCGACTGCTGGGCACTGATGGAGTTTTGCTCTCGCCAGATTTCTGGGCGATTAGGGCGACAAAGAGGGCGAAGGTTTGAAGACTAGAAATGCGACGAAAGCAGACGCTTTTGCTATCCAAGCCCTGACGCGGGGAGCCTATGCGAAGTGGGTTCCGTTGATAGGGCGCGAGCCTTTGCCGATGACGGTCGATTACCATGATGCCGTCACGCAACATCTTTTTCGACTTGTGCACGTGGGCGAAACATTGGCCGCTCTCGTCGAGACGGTCACAGAAGCTGATCATGTTTTGATAGAAAATCTTGCCGTTTTACCTGCTTTTCAGGGCAATGGCTTCGGGCGACGGTTGCTGAACCTTGTTGAACAGACCGCAAAGGCCGAAGGGGCGATGCGGATCAAGCTTTACACCAACAAGCTGTTTGCCGAGAACATCGAATTCTACTCGCGACATGGCTACACAATTGATTTTGAAGAGCCGTTCAAGGGCGGCATGTTAGTTTATATGAGCAAATCATTGGCACAAGTAACTTAGCCTGCTCGGTTGAGCGGTCGTTGGCCGCACCGCGCAGCATTGTTAAGTTGGGCTCCTTGCGGTTGTTGGCTACGCCATCAGATTTGGAAAGACCAAATGCCCAGCATCCGCGAAACCATTCTAGCCGCCCTTCACGCGCGGTTGCAAACCCTTGCCGCCCCAGTGCTGCGTGGCGATGTGCTGCCCGAACGCATTCCTGCCACGGGCCTGATCATCCTGCGCGACGGCAAGCCTGGCGATCCGGAGGTGACGCTGTCGCCGCTGACCTATTTCTATGAGCATCGCGCTGAACTGGAGGTGGTGATCCAGGCCGGGACCGGGCGCGATTCGCTATTCGATGTGCTGACCGCGTCCATCGGCGCGGCGCTGGCGGCTGATCGCACCTTGGGCGGTCTTTGCGACTGGGTCGATGCGGAAGCGCCTGAGCCGGTCGATCTGCCCATCGAAGGCGCTGCAGCGTTGAAAGCCGCCGTGATCACCGTGGTGCTGCATTACGCGACCCAAGACCCACTTACCTGATTTCCCTCACGAAAGGACACTGACATGGCACGCGCACAAGGCGCGCGGGCGCAGATGGCGCTTGCGTTCGAGACTGTTTACGGCACCCCGCCGGGGTCTGGCTATACCCAGATGCCCTTCATCACCAGTTCGCTGGCGGCGGAACAGCCGCTGCTGGCATCTGAGCTTCTGGGCTATGGCCGCGATCCACGCGCGCCACTGTTGGATGCGATCACCACGGACGGCGATGTCGAGGTGCCGATCGATGCGGTGGGTTTCGGCTTCTGGTTGAAGGCGGCCTTCGGCACACCCACCACCGCTGGCACGGTGGCCGCAACCGGGTCGATCACCTTCTCGACCCAACCCGCCGTAAACGGCACCCTGACGATCAACGGCACGGCCTTCACCTTCGTGGCGTCTGGCGCGACTGGCAATCAGGTCAACATTGGCGCCAACCTGGCGGCGACCATGACGGCCCTCGCAGTGGCGTTGAACGCCAGCGTCGTCACCGGCGTAGCGCTGGCAACTTACACCGGCACGGCCACTGCGCTGACCATGGTACATGACATGCTTGGCAGCACCGGAAACACCTTCTCGCTGGCCACGTCCGTCTCGCCCGCCTCCAACGGCACTGTGTCGGCTGCGACCCTGACCGGCGGGTTGAATGCCCACACTTTCCTATCCGGCAGTTGGACCCTGCCCAGCATGTCTATCGAAGTTGGCATGCCGGAGGTGCCGCGCTTTGCCATGTATTCTGGCTGCGTGCTGGATTCACTGTCATGGCAGATGGAGCGGTCTGGCCTTCTCGGGGCCAAGGCTATGCTGGTGGCGCAGGGCGAAACCATTGCCGCCGCCACCGGTGCCGGAACACCCGCTACCATGGCCCTGAAGCGGTTCGGCCATTTCAACGGATCCATCAAGCGCGATGGGGTGGCGCTGGGCAACATCGTCTCGGCCGATGTGACTTATGCCAACAATCTCGACCGGATCGAAACCATCCGTTCCGATGCGAAGATCGACGGTGCTGACCCGACCATCGCGGCGTTGACCGGCAAGATCGAGGTGCGCTTTGCTGACACCACGCTTCTGACCCAAGCCATCAACGGCACGGCAGCAGCACTGGAATTCTCCTACGCGCTGGCCAGCGGCGAAGGCCTGACGCTGACCGCCCATGCGGTCTATCTGCCGCGCCCCCGCATTGAGATCAAAGGTCCGAAAGGCGTGCAAGCGTCCTTCGACTGGCAAGCCGCCTTGGCCACCAGCCCGGCGCGGATGTGCACCATCGTCCTCGTCAACAACATCGCAGGTTACTGATGATCCGGATCCAACTTTCCCCCGAACCGCAATGGTTTGAGCTCGGCTACGGCGTGCGCCTGCAGCTTCTGCCGCTGACCACGGCGCTGATGGTCGCTACCCGCTCCGACCCTGCCGTGCAGGACCTGAACGCCGATGCCAGCAACGACAACCGGGCGGCGGCCTTCGCCGCAGCTCTCGCTCGTCGTGCCGTGGTGGATTGGGAGGGTGTGGGTGACGCGGACGGCACTGTCATCGCCGTCACACCCGATGGCATCGACGCGTTGCTGTCGCTCTGGCCGATCTTCGAAGCGTTCAACCTGCTGTACGTCAGCCACGGCATGCTGCTGGACGCGGAAAAAAACGGCTCTGCGCCCTCGCCGACTGGCACTTCAGTGGGGGCGACAGCTATTGCCAGGCCTGTGAAACGCAGTGCCCGGAGTGCCCCGCGCGCTTGAACCAGCCGCTCAGCCTCGACGGCTGGCAAGTCTGGGATCTGGTTGGCCGTCTTGGTGGCCAGGTGCGCGTGGCGGGAAAAGCCGTGCTGGGCTGGGACATGAGCGCGGCCATGGCGCTGGCCCAAGCCCTCGGGCTGAACCCGATGGTGGTGGCGGAACTGCTTCCGGAGCTGGAGGCGGTCATGGTCCGCCGCATCAATGAGAAGATCGGAGAGACTGATGGCTGAAAAGCGCGTTTCCGTCCGCCTCGCGGCGGTCGGCGGCAAACAAGTGCGGGCGGAACTGGAAGGTGTCGGTGACGCCGGGGTCAAGGGCTTTGGCCGCATGTCCAAAGAAGCGGAGATCGCCAATGCCAGGCTTGCCGCGTTTTCAACCCGGGTGAAGATCGCGGCGGCGGTGGCCGTGGCAGCAGCTGCGGCGGCTGGGATCGCGATGATTCGCTCGGGGCTGGAGACAATCGACGCACAGGCCAATCTGGCACAATCGCTTGGCACCACCACCCGCAGCATCCAAGTGCTGACCTTCGCGGGTGATCTGGCCGGAGTCTCGATGGACGAGATCGCGGCCGCCACCAAGAAACTGACGCTGAAACTGTCTGATGCGGCGGGCGGAACCGGCACGGCGGTCGATGCTTTGCAACGGCTGCATCTGACGGCCACGGATTTGCAGGCCCTGCCGCTCAATGAGCGCATCGTGGCCATTCAGGATGCGCTGGCGAAATTCGTCCCGCCTGCCGAGCGGGCGGCTGTGGCATCGGCGCTCTTTGGCGACAAGGCGGCCCCCGCTTTTAGCCGGATCGATTCTGCCACTCTGCGCCAAGCCTCCCAGGACATCACCGATTTCGGCGTGGCGGTGTCAGACCAAGACGCTGATCAGATCCGGACGGCCGGTGATGCCATTGATCGGCTCGGTCTGGTCTGGCTCGGTCTGACCAACCAGCTGACCGTCGCGGTCGCCCCGGCGCTGGAAATGGTGGCCAATGCGCTGGCCGATGCCACGCGGGTCGGTGGGGTGTTCCAGACCAGCATCAGCTTCCTCGGCGACCATATCGGCGAGATTGCCAGCATCGCGGGAGCCTTCGCCACCTTCTTTGCCGGGCGATTTGTCATCGCGCTGGGCGCTGCCGCGCTGGGTGTCAGTGGCTTTTCGCTTTCCCTCACAGTTTTGAAAGGGGCCCTGATCCGCACCGGCATCGGTGCCTTGATCGTCGGCGCGGGTGAACTGGTCTATCAGTTCTCTAAGCTGGTCGAGGGCGCTGGCGGCTTCGGCGCGGCGCTGGGCCTCCTCTCTGATCTCGCCAGCGAGGTCTGGGATCGGATTGGACTTGACGTTGATGCCGTCGTCGCCAGCCTTCAGGCCAGCTGGTCTGGCATCACCGCCACCGTGGCCGACGCCATGCAGGGCGCGCTGGAGGCGGTGGTCGGCTTCGGCAATTCGTCGGCTGGGGTGTTCCAGGGAGCTTACGATGCAATGAAGGCAATCTGGGGAGCATTGCCTGCAGCCATCGGAGACTTCGCCTTCCAGGCCGCGAACGGGTTGATCAGCGGCGTCGAGGCGATGCTGAACGGTGTCGTCACCCGGATCAACACCTTCATCTCCGGTTTGAATGCGGCGCTCGACATGCTGCCCGACTGGGCCACCGGCGAGGGCGGCATTCAGATCGGCACCCTCGATCCGGTCGCGCTCGGCCGGGTCGGCAATCCATTTGAAGGGGCGGCAACTGCGGCCGGAGCCGCCGCAGCCGCTGCCTTTCAGGCGGCGATGGGGAAGACCTACCTCGAGACGCCCGACCTCGGGCTTGGCACCATGGCCAGTGACGCCCGCGACCGGGCCGCCGCTTATACTGAAGCCTCCGGCATGCTGACCGACGCCGCCACCAGGCCTCTTGCCAGTTGGCAAGCGTTGCAGGCAGCGATGACCGCAGCCGGAACGGACGGCTCAGCGGCGCTCGATGCCGCCACAGTTGCGGCAGTTGGCACCACCGACGCCCTCAACGACGCAGGCACTGCCGCAGGCGGGGCCGGTGCGGAGGGCAAAGCTGCCGGGGAAGCGGCTGCTTCTGGCGCGGACACTGCGGCCACCGGCTGGGCAGCAGTGACGGCGGCTTTGTCTGACTATGCGGCCAAGGCCCGCGATATTGGCGCCGATGTCGGCCAGGCGCTGGTTGGGGCGTTTCAGAGCGCCGAGGACGCCGTGGGTAATTTCGTGAAGACCGGCAAGCTGAGCTTCGGCGACCTCGTCACGTCTATCCTGGCCGATCTGGCGAAACTCGCGGCGCGCAAGTTCATCCTCGGCCCGATTGCCTCTGCGCTTGACGGCGTGCTGGGTTCGTTCGGTGGTGGCGGGTTGTTTGCCGGTATGACCGGGGCGGCGGTCCATCATGCCGGTGGCCTGGTCGGCGGCACGGCCCCAATGCGGGCGGTGCCGGTCATGGCCTTCGCCGGAGCACCCCGGATGCATTCGGGTGGCTTTGCCGGTCTGCGCCCCGACGAGGTGCCCGCCATCCTGCAGAAGGGCGAACGGGTGCTCTCCCGGCGGGAAACGGCAGGCTACGGCGCAGGTGGGAACGTCAGCATCACGATCCAGACCCGCGATGCGGAAAGCTTCCGTCAGTCGCGCACGCAGGTGGCATCGGACATCGCCCGCGCAGTTTCGCTGGGCAGGAGGGGAATGTAGTGGCGTTTCACGAGATCAGGTTTCCCGACAATATCAGCCGGGGCGCGCGCGGCGGGCCGGAACGGCGCACGCAAGTCGTCGAGCTGGCAAGCGGTGATGAGGAGCGCAATGCCAGCTGGGCCAACTCGCGGCGCCGTTATGATGTGACTTACGGCATCCGCCGCTCCGATGATCTGGCAGCCGTGGTGGCCTTCTTCGAGGCGCGCAACGGGCGGCTCTTTGGCTTCCGATACAAGGATTGGGCGGATTACAAGTCCTGCATCCCGTCAGCCGCACCTGGTCCGAGCGACCAGCTGATCGGTACTGGCACTGGGCTGCAGACATCCTTTCCCTTGGTGAAGCGATACTCATCCGGCGGTGTGGACTATGTCCGGGCCATCAAGAAACCCGTCGTCGCAACCGTCCTCATGGGCATCAACGTGCCAGAAGGCCCTCAGCTGCTGACCAGCTGGAACAATCTTCAGACGGGCTGGTCCAACACCGGCGCGACCGGGGTCAACAGCGCCGCAACCTTTGGATCCTTTGTCAACGCCTACGACCTTGGTGTATCCGGCGCGGGCCTGCGCCAACACACCGCCGCCGCGACGGTCTTGTCGGGGTCGGTGTACCGCGTGCAGGCATGGATCAAAGCCGGAACCTCCGCGCAGGCTCGTCTTAACGTGCGCTGCCAGCCGGGAAACCTAGATACCGACATCCGTGGTACTTATGCGGCCCCCGCAATTGTCGGGACGGCGGGTGGGACCATCGCAAATGTCTCGTCCACCGACCTTGGGGGTGGCTTCTGGCTCTGGAGCTTTGACATCACCGTCGGGCCAGGTTTCACCGGGGCGCTGATCGGCGTGGGCAACATCACTGCCGGAAACACAGTTACGATCCTTGGCACGTCGTTCCGCCAGCCGCCCTTCGCCGGGCCCGCCTCGGGTTACACCGTCGATCATGCGACCGGGCTGGTGACGTTCAGTGCGCCGCCCGTCTCCGGGACCACGATCAGCGCCGGGTTCGAGTTCGATGTGCCGGTGCGCTTCGATACCGATATGCTCGACGTCACCCTCGATATCGAACGGCTGGGGTCGATTACATCCATTCCGCTGATTGAGGTGCGGTCATGAAGTCGCTTTCCCCTGCGCTGCAAGCCCATCTCGACGATGGCACCACCACCCTGTGCTGGTGCTGGCGGATTTCCCGCTCGGACGGGGTGACGCTGGGCTTCACGGACCACGACCTGATGCTGGCCTTCGATGGCACGGATTTCGAACCAGAAAGCGGATTTGCCGCCTCCGAAGTGCGCTCTGGTTCCGACCTTTCTGTCGATGCGCAGGATGCAGAGGGCGTGCTTTCCTCGGATCGCATCACCGAAACCGACATCATCGACGGGCGGTGGGACAACGCGGCGGTAGAGTTGTGGCGCGTGAACTGGGCCGATACCAGCCAGCGCGTCCTGTTGCGCCGGGGTGCGGTGGGTCAAATCCGGCGCGGGCGCATGGCTTTTGTGGCCGAAGTTCGCAGCCTTGCGCATGTGCTGGGTCAGACCGTCGGGCGGACGTTTCAGGCCAGTTGCGACGCGGCGCTGGGCGATAGTCGCTGTGGCATCGATCTCGAAAACGCCGCCTACAAGAGCAGTGGCGTGGTGACCGACCTGCTGCGCGACCGGGCATTCCTGGCGTCGGGCCTTTCCGGGTTCGCGGCGGGCTGGTTCACTTCCGGCACCCTCACCTGGACCAGCGGTGCCAGTGTCGGGCGGATCACCGAAGTGCTGGGCCACGGCTTAACCGATGCCATCGCATCCCTGACCCTGCTGGAAGCGCCGGTGCGCAGCATAGCAGAGGGCGACAGTTTCATCGCCCGCGCTGGCTGCGACAAGCGCATCGCGACCTGCGGGGCCAAGTTCGCCAACACCGTCAACTTTCGCGGCTTTCCCAACATCCCGGGTCAGGATGCCGTGCTGCGCTATGCCAGCCGGGACGGCAGCAATGATGGGACGGTGCTGTGATGACCGCCGATCCCGACCGCGTCGTCGCAGTGGCCCGCTCGTGGCTCGGCACGCCCTACCACGATCAGGCCAGTCTGCGCGGGGTTGGCTGCGACTGCCTTGGGCTTGCGCGAGGGGTCTGGCGAGAGGTTGTCGGAGACGAACCCTTTCCGATCCCGCCCTACAGCCGGGATTGGGGCGAGACGGGGCCGCGTGAAGTTTTGGCGGACGGCGCGCGCCGCATGATGCCGGAGATCGCGCTGGCGGACACCGGTCCTGGCGCACTGATCCTGTTTCGCATGACCCCGCACGCCATCGCCAAGCATGTCGGGATCCTGACCAGGCCTGACAGCTTCATCCACGCCTACGAACGCCTCGGGGTGATCGAGGAAGTCCTAACCCCGACTTGGCGACGGCGCATCGCCTTCGCCTTCCTGTTCCCGCGCTCCAGCAGCATTTGAGATTTTCATCATGGCAACTCTTGTTCTCGGGGCCGTCGGCTCCGCGATTGGCGCTGGCTTCGGCGGCACCATCCTTGGCTTTTCGGGGGCGGCCATCGGGGGCTTCATCGGCTCCACTATCGGATCGGCCGTCGACAGCTGGATCGTGTCATCCTTGGCCCCGGCGCAACGCATCGAGGGTGCGCGGCTCGACAGCTTGCGCATCACCTCCTCGACCGAAGGGGCGGTGATCCCGCGTCTTTATGGTCGGATGCGGCTTGGCGGCAATATCATCTGGGCCACCGATTTTCGCGAAGAGACCCGCACCACCAGTCAGGGTGGCGGCAAAGGTGGTGGCGGCCCGAAGGTTACCACCACCGAATACCTCTACTTTGCCTCTTTCGCGGTTGCCTTGTGTGAAGGGCCGATCACCGGGATTGGCCGGGTCTGGGCCGATGGCAAGGCTCTGGATATGACGGGCGTCACCTGGCGCTGGTATCCCGGCGATGAACTGCAGACGCCGGACCCGTTCATTTCTGCCAAGATGGGGCTTTCGGGCACCCCTGCCTATCGCGGTACAGCCTATGTCGTGCTGGAAGAGTTGGACCTCACCCCGTTCGGCAACCGCCTGCCGCAGATCAGCTTCGAAGTGTTCCGCCCCTTGGCCGACCCAGATACGGCGGAGGGCTTGGTACGGGCCGTCACCATGATCCCGGCCTCGGGCGAATTTGCCTACGCCACAGTACCGGTCAAAAAATCCAGTGGCTCCGGCAGCGCCACCGTGGCGGAGAACCTGAACGCCATCCCCGAGACGCCCGACATTGTCGTGGCGCTGGACCGGCTGCAATCCATGGCACCTGCGGTGGAAAGCGTGTCGCTGGTGGTGGCGTGGTTTGGCGATGACCTGAGGGCGGGCAATTGCAAGGTCCGCCCCGGCGTCGAAGTGGCGGCCAAAACGACGACACCCTCCTCATGGATGGTGAATGGGGTTTCCCGCGCCAATGCCTTCCTGGTCAGCCGGGACGCCGAAGACCGTCCCTTATATGGTGGCACACCGGCGGATTTCGCAGTGGTGCAGGCGATCCAGGAGATGAAGGCGCGCGGGTTGCGGGTGAACTTCTATCCCTTCCTGCTGCTCGATGTGCCGCCCGGCAATACCAAACCGAACCCGTACAGCGCCAATGCCGCCACCTTGGGTCAGCCGACCTTCCCCTGGCGCGGTCGGATTACCTGTTCCCCGGCGGCAGGTTATGCGGGATCGGTGGACAAGACCGGCACCGCCGCCACGCAGGTCGCGGCCCTGTTCGGAACGGCCACGCCCGCCAGTTTCAGCGTTTCTGGTAGCAATGTCAGCTGGACTGGCCCGGTCGGCGAATGGTCACTGCGCCGGATGATCCTGCATTATGCCTATCTCTGCCTCGCAGCCGGTGGGGTCGATGCCTTCCTGATCGGCTCGGAATTGCCGGGCCTGACGACGATCCGAAGCGGGGCCGCGATCTATCCCACCGTGACCGCCCTGAAATCCCTCGCGGCAGATGTGCGTGCCATCCTCGGCGCTGGCAGCAAGATCGGCTATGCAGGCGATTGGTCTGAATATTTCGGTCACCATCCTGCCGACGGCAGCGGCGACGTCTTTTTCCACCTCGATCCGCTCTGGTCGGACGCGAACATCGATTTCATCGGCATTGATAATTACATGCCGCTGTCGGATTGGCGCGACGGCTTTGATCATGCCGATGCCGCTCTGGCACCAGCCATCTATGACCGCGCCTATCTGCAATCCAACATCGCGGGTGGCGAGGGGTTTGACTGGTTTTATGCCAGCACATCGGATCGCGCGGCGCAGATCAGAACTGCCATAACCGATGGCGCGGCGGGCAAAACATGGGTATTCCGCTTCAAGGATCTGCGCGCCTGGTGGCAAAATCCACATTTCAACAGGCCGGGCGGGGTGGAAAGCGGCACGCAAACAGCATGGGTGCCGCAGTCTAAGCCGATCTGGTTTACCGAACTGGGCTGCCCGGCCATTGATCGCGGGACCAACCAGCCGAACGTGTTCTTTGACCCGAAGTCATCGGAAAGCTTCACGCCGTATTTCTCGCGCGGCTGGCGGGATGATGCGATCCAGCGCGCCTATCTGGAGGCTACCTATCTTTTCTGGGGCGCTGCGGCGAATAATCCGACCTCGGTGATCTACGGCGACAGAATGGTCCATGTCCCCGAATGCGCCGCCTGGACCTGGGATGCCCGGCCCTATCCGTTCTTTCCCGAACTGACCGATGTCTGGACCGACGGCCCGAACTGGCGGCTCGGCCATTGGCTGACCGGGCGGCTCGGGGCGGTGTCCCTGGCGGCCCTCCTGCGCCATCTCTGCCTGCGCGCTGGCATGGCCGAAGCCCTGATCGACGTCTCCGGCCTCTGGGGTGCGGTTGAGGGCTATGTCATCTCGGCGCTGGAAGCCCCGCGCGCCTCGATTTCCACGCTGGCCCGGCATTTCGGGTTCGATGCTGTGGAAAGCGAAGGCCGCATCCGCTTCCTGATGCGCGGCCGCGTCGCCACCGCCACCATCATGCCTGATGCGATGGTCGCCGCCACCTCTGCAAAGGGCGACGTGATGGAACTGACCCGGGCGCAGGAATCTGAGCTGCCGCAGGCGCTAAAATGGCAGGTTGCCCGCGCCGACGAGGACTATGACGCGGCCCAAGTCGAAGCCCGGCGCATCACCGTCGACACCAGCCGCATTGCTTCGGAGAGTTTCCCGATGGCGGTGCCGCCGGAGGAAGCCGAGCGCCGCTGCCGCCGCGCGTTGATGGAGGCTTGGGTCGGGCGGGAAAGTGCCGTTTTCAAACTGCCACCTTCGCGGCTGTCGCTGGATCCCTGCGACGTGGTGCTTTTGGACCATGATGGCCGTCTGACGGAACTGCGGCTGGTGACGATTGCGGACTCGGATTTGCGCGGCATCGAGGCCGTGCGCCAGGACCGGGCGGTCTATGATCTGCCGCCCGGCGATGCCCGCCCCGCCTCGTTGTCTTCGCCTGTGGTATTCGGCGCACCCGACGTGATGTTTCTCGATCTGCCGCAACTATCCGAGGATCAGCCTGCGCATCGCCCCTTTTTTGCCGCCCATGCCGAACCTTGGCCCGGCGTAATGGCCGTGTTCCGCAGCGCGGCCACCGATGGTTTTGCCCTGCTGACCACCTTTGGCACCCGAGCCAAGATGGGCGTATTGGCGGCGGATTTCTACGCTGGGCCGGTGTCGCGCCTCGATCTCGGCAATGCGCTGGTGATTGATCTGTTCTCAGGCACCTTGGAAAGCGTCACCGACATCACCCTGCTGGGCGGGGCCAATGCGCTGGCCGTAGAGTCCAGTCCCGGACAATGGGAAATCGTCCAGGCGGGGTCGGCCGAACTGATCGCAGCAGGGCGTTACCGGTTGACCCGGCTTTTGCGCGGCCAGCGTGGCACCGAAAACGCTGTGGTCAGCCTCGTGCCAACCGGCGCGCGCGTCGTTGTTCTCGATACCTCAGTGGCACCTTTGCCCATAAGCGAGGCCGATCTTGGCTTGCCGTGGAATTGGCGCATCGGCCCAGCCTCTCGCCCGGTCAGCGACGAGACCTATGTCGCGGCGAGTTTCACGCCAGCGGGCGCTGGGCTTCAGCCGTTCTCGGTGGCCCATGTCGAACAGCCATGGCGGATGGCGCGCAGCCCCGGCGATCTGACAATTCGTTGGACACGCCGGTCGCGGTCGCTCGCCGCCGACACTTGGGGCGCTGGCGATGTGCCTTTGGCGGAAGACAGTGAGGCCTATGAGGTGGAAATCCGTGACGGACCGGCCGTTAAGCGCACGCTGACCACGACGACGACAACCGCCCTCTACACCGCTGCCCAGCAGATAACCGATTGGGGTGGGCTGCTCGCGCCAGGCAACAGCCTCCAGCTTCGCATTTATCAGCTTTCCGCCCTGATCGGGCGGGGTGCCGCGCTGTCTGTCACCCTAACCTTCTGAAAGCAGGACCATGTCCGACATCACCACCCACCTGCTGCTGCCCTACATCCTGGCGGCACAGGCCCAGAAGCATGTCACCCACAATGAAGCCGTTCGACTGCTGGATGCCATTGTCCAGCTTTCGGTTCTGGACCGGGATCTGACAGCCCCACCCGCGTCCCCCGCCGATGGGGATCGCTACATCGTGGCCTCGGGCGCGACCGGTCTTTGGGCGGGCTGGGATCTGAATGTGACAACCTGGGTCGACGGCGTCTGGATGCGTCTGGTGCCACGCCCCGGCTGGCTGGCATGGATCGCAGACGAGGCCACATTTTTCGTCTGGAACGGTTCCGCTTGGCAATCTGTCGGCGTGCCACAGGACGTGTCCGATGCCATCTTCAGTCTGGTGAATGACGTCGATCCGACAAAACGGGCACTGTTTTCTCTGTCAGGCATCAGCACAGCCTCGACCCGGACATTCACGCTGCCCAACACATCGAGCGAGTTGGCGATCCTTGCAGGCACCCAGACTTTCAACGGTAACAAGACATTCTCGGGCACCCTGACCGCGTCCGGGACCGTGACGATGTCCGGCGCGGCGGCCACCATTGGCACGTCGGCGGCGACCGCCACTTATGGGATCGGCACCGGGGCCACCACGACCGGCCTCACCAAGACCGTGAACCTCGGCACTGGCGGCGCATCCGGATCGAACACCGTGGTCAACATCGGTTCCGCTACGGCAGGCGCGGGCGGCACCACAGTCGTGAACACGCCTACTGTCACCTTTGCCAATGCCGTCACGCAGGTGGGCATGCCTCAGGCAAATCTCACCGCACAGCTCTTAGGGCTGGGCGGGGCCACCGCCGATGCCACCAACCGGCTGAGTGCCAATACGCCGAATGTGCTTCTGAACAACGCTGGCGCATCCATCGATGTGACGGTGAACAAGAACGCCGCCGCCAATGATGCCTCATTCAGCTTCAAGACCGGTTTCTCGGTGCGGGCGTTGTTCGGCACGCTGGGCAGCGATGATTTCACCCTGAAGGTCAGCCCGAACGGTAGCAGCTTTTTCGACGCGCTGATCGCAGATCGCAATACCGGACGGGTGCGGTTTCCCGTCGGTGTCGCGCTGACTGGCCTTGCCGCCGATCCGGGTTCGCCTGCCGACGGCTGGCTCTGGCATAATTCCACCACCGGGCAGTTGCGCGCGCGGCTTGGTGGCGCCACCCGCATTCTTGCCGACCAGGACGTGCCGTGGATCAGCCCGGCAGCAGGGGATTATGCGCTGACCTCCAGCGGTGCCGGTGGTGCCGCAACAGGTGTCTTGGCCGGGGCGGCGGGCCGGATCGATCTGTTCCCCTTCATCTCGCGCGACGACATCACCGTCGACCGGCTGTCGGTCAACGTCACCACCCTGATCGCTGCGGCGCTGGGCAAGATCGTTCTTTACGCCACCGATGCGACTGGGCGACCGGCAACATTGATCCTGGAAACGGGCGATCTCGACTTCTCAACCGTGGGACTGAAGGAAGCGACCGTCGCCCAGAGCCTGCGCCGCGGCATCACCTATTGGATCGGCATCCGGCATTCCTCCACCGCGATCCTGTCGGCATGGGCCTCGACCGCCACGCCCGATCTGAACGGCGGCACCCCGGTCACCACGGCCCGCAAGGTGCTGCGCCGGACATTGGCCTACGCCACTGCCGCGCCGGGCACCTGGGGCTACCTCGCATCCGAGACTAACGCCGGTCCCGGCAGCGCCATCTGGTTGCGAGCGGCGTGATGGCTTCAACGCGGAAATCACAGCAGTATTAACAGAAGTGGCAAAACCCATGATCGAGAACAACGAACGCGGCATCACCATCAACAAGGCGCTGGCTTGGACCATGTTGGTTTCGGCCACCGGGCTGATCTGGTGGGGTGGCGGGACATTGGCCTCGCTCCAAGGGGCTGCCGACCGCCTCACCTCCGCCCTGACCGAAACCCGCGAGATGATCATGGTCGAGCGTGCCAGTTCCGCTCAGCTGGAGGCCCGCGTCCGGGTTCTGGAAAACAGCGCCACAAGGCAGGACACGCGCTTTGATGCGCTGTCGCTGTCGATCAACGAGCTGAAACAACAGGCGCGCGAGACCAACGCGCTGTTGCGGGAACTGGCGCAGCGCCCCTGAACCACACAACCCCAACCAGGACTCAACCACCCCGACCCGCTCGCAAGGCGGGTTTTTTGTTGCCCGCTAATGGGCAGAAAGAGTGATCCCATGAACACAAACTCCGATGACGCCATCCGCCTGATCCAGAGCGGATTGGACAAACTTGGCCACAGCCCGGGTACCATCGACGGCCGCTGGGGCGTCCGGACTGCCCGCGCGCTACGGCAACTGATCTCCGCCAACGGTCGCCCGGCATCACTGTCACCGCAAGGCCCTTTGCCATGGATTACCGAGGCGAAAACCGCGCTGGGCCGCAATGAAGCCCGCGACCGCTCTTGGCTGATGGATTGGCTGAAACGCGATGGACGCAGTCTTGGCGATCCGGCCAAGAACCCTTGGTGCGGGGATTTCGTGGAAACTTGCATCCGCATGGGTCTGCCCGAAGAACCGCTGCTTGGCCCGCTGGGCACCAATCCGTATTGGGCGCGCAACTGGCTGCTGTTCGGCCAGGAGACCAAGCCGGTCATCGGCGCGGTGCTGATTTTTGAGCGCGGCTCCGGCGGCCATGTCGGCTTCGCCGTGGGCCAAGACGACACGCATTTCTTCGTCCTCGGCGGCAACCAATCCGACGCCGTCACCATCGCCCGCATCGCCAAGTCGCGTCTCCTCGGCGCGCGCTGGCCCGCAACCTACCCGCCCCGCCTCCAGCGCCTGCCGACCATGAAGCCGGGCGAATTCCTCACCACCACCAATGAAATCTGAACTGGAGAAAACCATGCTGAAACCTGCAATCCTTGCCCTCATCCGCCAAATCCTCACTGTCGCAGGCACTGCGCTGGTCGCCAAAGGCTATGTCCAAGCATCCGACATAGAACCGGTGATCGGCGCGCTGCTGACCATTGGGTCGGTTGTGTGGTCTGTCGCGGACAAGCGGAACCGATAGGCATCAGGGGCTTGGCCCGTTTGTTTCGCTACCGTCGGCGCTTGCCTGCGGAACTGCGCCCGCTCGGCTCGCGGGGCAATTGCGCTTTCCCGAGGCAAGTTGGGTAACGTACACAGCCCAGAAAGGTGCTGTGCGGGCCAGTGCGTTCCACCAGCCAGCCATCAGCGCATTCCGGGCAACTGGGGTGCACTTTCCCGCAGTTGCACTTGGCTTGCGGCGCACCCTTTACCCGCCGCGGCAGGGCAGCGCCGCATTCCGAACAGGCAGGCAGGAAATTGCCGCAGTGCTCGGAATGCTCGCAGCGATACCAAGTCCGAGCGTCTTGACCTTGCACACTCAGCAGGCGGCCACCGCACTCGCCACATTCATGGACTTCCTGATCGGTGCCGGGCGGTTGAACGATCCCATAGGCGGGATCCTTCGCAAGTTCGGTGACAAAGGCCGACGGTCGGGCATTCGATGCGAGGATGGTCAGGGTGCGCCGCGCCCGCGTCATCGCAACGTACATCACGCGCCGTTCCTCGGCGTTCTGAAACGTCTCCTCGTCGGGCGAGACCAGTCCCAGCAGCGGATCATCGACGATCTCCGATGGAAAGCCCACCCGCCCGCTGTCGGCGTTCAACAGAACCACATGATCTGCCTCCAGTCCTTTTGAGGCATGGATGGTTTTGAAACTGAACGTCAGACGCGGAAACCGCCGCCGCAGATCCTGTAGGTCAGGCTCCAGATATCGATACCGCGCCAGCAGCAGCACGCTTGCCGTCTTGCCAGCCGGGTCTAATTTTGACGACAGCACGGTCAGCACATCTGAAAGCGCCTTCTCACTCTCGTTCTTTGCCGTCGCCACAATCCTTATGGCCGGTTCGGTCGCGATTCCTGCCGGAACGATCTGCTTCTGGATCTGCGCCGGGTTTCTGAGAACAAAGGTTCTGGCCGCAAAAGCGATCTGGTCAACCGACCGGAAGGTTCGGCCCAGATCGACCGTTCTATGAATGGCGGCTTCCCCGTCAAAGGTTCCACCAAACTCTGCCCCAAACTTGCGCATCAGATGGATGTCGGATCCGGCAAAGCGAAAGATCGACTGCCAGTCATCGCCGACGGCGAATATCCGAACGTCCGGATGCTGCCCTTTCAGCGCCTTCACCAGCCGCGCGCGGCTTTGCGAGATATCCTGAAACTCGTCGACCAAGATGTGGCGAAACGGGCTGAGATATTTGCCAGTCTCTACATAATGGGCTGCCCGCAGGATCATGTCCTCAAAGTCGATCCGACCTGTCAGGCGCTTTTGATATTCCTCAAACACAGGCGCAAAAACCGCGAGGAACGCCCGGCCGCGCTTGCCAAGCTTCATTTTGTCGGATGTGCTTTCGCAGTGCTCCAGGCTGTAGCCGCCGCTTTTGAACTTGCGCAGGAATGTCCCGAGCAACTGCGAAAACGTATCAACCTGCTTCATTTCGATGACGCGGTCATAGATCGTGTCAGCTGGCCGGGGTTTCAGCTTGGCGTGTGGCGCGATCTTTTCAGCCAGACCGGTCAGCAAGCGCCCCTCTTGCCGCTCATAGCTGTAGGTTTCGATCATGGTGGTTTCGTGCGTGGCATGAACCTCGCGCTTCCATGCCATGCTGGCCAGATAGTCCTCGCGGTTGACAAATGGCGCGGTGGTCAACCGTTCGGTGCCATCCGCCATCTTCTGACGCCGCACCCCGAAGTGTTCGATGTAGACGCCGCTTTCGGTAAGACGGAAATCCGGCTGATAGTCGCGCCGCCCAGTCTCGGGCAGCTTCGGTTCATAGACGGGTTCGTATTCGTACTCGACGCCGTTTTCATAAAGCCAGTTGGCGATCTGCAGCTCTTCGTAGCTTTTGACCTTTTCGCCTTGCAGGGTGCGCAGATCCTGCTGCTCCATGTGGGTGTAGAATTCGTGCTTGGTCTTGAAGTCCCACTCCGTCTTGGGCTCAACCAGAAAGTGCGCGAACCACTCTATGATCGCACGGGACACAGCGGACAGCGTGTGAACGAGGTCTTTCAGGATCTGCTTCATCAAGGCGGTGAAGGCCGCATCATCGGTGGCATGGTCGGCAAGCGCTGGCTTTGACCCTTCCACGGCGCCGATGATGTCATAGGCAAGCGCGTGAAATGTCCGCGCCACGATGGCCTCACCGGATCGCGCCTCGACCCGTTCCGACATTTCCGCAGCCGCATTCTTTGCAAATGCCAGCAGCAGGATTTCGTCGGGCTTTCGGATCCCAGCTTTGACCAGGTAAGCCGCCTTGGCGGTGATCACGCTGGTCTTACCCGATCCGGCACCGGCCAACACGAGGGTCGCATCTTCATCCACCACGACAGAAAGTCGCTGTTCGGCCGTCAGCGGCTTGCTTTCGATGGTGTCGAAGAATTGCTTCCAGCGATCCAGTTCAGAGGCGACAAAGACCGATATCGCATTTGCCCGCGCTGCCCGGGGATCAGCCACGAACTTGCGCACAAGGGATACGCGCTCTGCCCTGTCCGTCCCGATTGCTTCTGACTTCAGCTTCGAGAGCAGGGTGGCATTGAGGGATCGCGCGTCCTGAAGAACCAACGCCAGACTGCAGGCCGCAGGATATCGGCCTGGTCGCGCCAACCCGGAAACAGCGGCATGAAGCCGATCGAACCGGTGCGCTTCGCGGTCAAACGCACCCGTGTTGAAGCTGATCCACGCGGCTTTGACGCTATCCGCAAAGGCGCGTGCATCGGCATGACTGGCACCGTGCAAGATGAGATTGCTTTGCCCGGACGACTGCATTGACAGCGTCGTTCCAAGTGCGCCCTTCCGAAGGGCTGGGACCTCGCCAATATCCGCCAACGAAACCGACGCGGGCATGCTTCGTCCGGTGACCAGAAGATGATCGCCCTGCAACTCAATGGCGCGCGCTGTCGCACCAAAGGGGTTCACGAGAAATCCGAACAGTGGTCTTTGTTGCAACCGAATCAATAGCATGTGCCCTGTAAACCATCCCAAGCAGCTTGCGCTTTGGTCCCTGGCGTCTGCAACCATGTTTGCCATGCACAAGAGTGCGCACATCGAAAGCTCGGAAACTTGCGCGCGTCTTCATTTTTGCTTATCTTGAAGACACAAACCGGAGGCCGCCATGTCCCAGACCACAACGATGACTGTCCGCATCAGCGGCGCGCTGAGCGAGTTCGTGGCGTCGAACGTAGGAGAGAACGGGTCCTACGAGAACATCAGCGAATACGTCCGCGACCTGATCCGGCGCGACAAAGAGCGGGCCGAGCAGGAAGCGTTCAACCGGCTTAAGGCTGAACTGACGCGCGCCTTCGCGGCGCCGGAGGAAAGCTATCGCCCGTTGACCGCCGCCGAGGTGATCGCCCGGAATCGGGTCTGACATGATGGCCGTGCGCGTCCAGGAAGCTGCATCGCTGCGGCTTGACGAGATCTACCGGTACACGCGTGATCGCTGGGGCGTTGAACAGGCTGATCGCTACATCACCGAACTGTTTGCAGCATTCGACAAAATCGAGGTGCACGGCGTCGCGTCGCGGCCCATCCCGGCAGAGTTCGCCATCGATGGCTTCTACTTCAGGCACGAGCATCATTTCGTTTACTGGCGGCGGCTGTCGAACGGCGACATCGGTATCGTGACGATCCTGCACGAGCGGATGCATCAGATGGATCGGTTCCGGGACGACCTGCCCGACTGATCTTGGCCAGCAATGAGCCGATTGTTTGGCCCGCGTAGGGGGGACTCGCAAAACGTTGACCAGGTGTTGACAAGAATTTTGAATGACAAAAGCCGAGCGTTTTGCTCGGCTTTGAAGTCTTTGATAAGACGTGTATTTTTGGTTGCGGGGGCAGGATTTGAACCTGCGGCCTTCAGGTTATGAGCCTATGGACCCGGAATTTCGCTAATCGTTTAAATTCAGCAACTTAGCCGACAAGCCTTTGAAATCGCAAATCCTTCTGGTTGCCGCTCGGCAGCGTTGGCCGGTTTTCGAAGGATCACAGCGGGTTGGAGCGGGGCAAAACTGCATACGTGGGTTGAGGTGGCGTTGAGGTGAAATCACTTGATGAACAGGCAGGCACCAAAAGGTAAGCACGCCGAAGAATACTTGCATGAATAATTCGAGATTGCTTTCGTAAAAACGGCCATGTATGATCGCCATCAGACCAAGAGGGGCAAATCATGCCGATACCGAACCAAGAAGCAGTGAAGCCCGTGCTCGACACCGTGCGAGACCAGATCCTTGGCGCCGTGCGCGGCGCTTGGGAGGACTGGCAGGGCAGCGAACAATCAATCACTTGGCGGGTGAAGCGTAGCAGAGCGAACTTCGTTTGGGAGCAAATCATCGACCGGGCGCATCGCGCTTTCGCCGAGATGCGCCACGTGGTCATTATAGATGGCGGGGAATCCTTCAAGTTCCTCGTTCAGGACGAGGTCCTGTTTCGATTCAAGAAGGCCGACGAAACTGGCCGCACCTCGAATGTTTCTACCCAGTTGGCGTTGGCCTTCCACGACCATGAGCAAGGTTTGTTCGGGTTGCCGGAGGTTCAACGTGTCGAAGTTGTTTACAAATTGAACCGGCTGGAGACGTCCGTCGCAGATATTTGCGTCGTAGCGCGTGACGGCGACAAAGTCGTCTGGGAATATAGCCTCCTGGACGAGGCAGAAGTAATTGTTCCGCTGCCGTTCCCGGCACCGGCTATCGATCCCGAGAAGCCGGCTGTTCGTCTGGTCAAGGCGCGGGAAGCGCCTGCCCCAGAACGCAAACAGCAAGACTGATCATGGCAAACCAATTCAATCCGGACCTGCTGCGCATCGCGCGGCAGGCACGAGGGTGGAGTCAGGCAGAACTGTCCAAAAACTCCGGCATCTCGCAAGCCAATCTGTCGAAACTGGAAAATGGCCTCATCGGCCCTTCCGATGATGTTTTGGAGAGTGTTTCTCGGTCGTTGCAGTTCCCACAAACTTTCTTCTTCCAAACTGACCGAGTGATCGGATTGCCGGTCAGCGTTCAGTATAGGAAGCGCGCAAGTGTTGGTCAGCGGTCAATTGAACGCCTAGAGGCTGAATTAAACGTTCGAATTCTGCATGTTAGACGATTGCTGTCCGCAGCCCAGTTCGATGCGGAGTTGGTGCTTCCACGCCTTGATGTGGATGAATTTGGAGGAGACCCAGAACGTATAGCGGACTTGGTGCGACGCACTTGGCTTGTGCCGTCAGGTCCGATCAGAAACCTGATCGGATGGGTTGAACGGGCGGGTTGCATCGTGATTCACTGCGATTTTGCTGCTCTGGCAGTCGACGGCGTTACTGTCCAAATTTCGGATATGCCTCCCTGCATCTTTCTGAACAGAAACCAACCCGCCGATCGACAGCGTTTCAGCCTTGCGCATGAGCTTGGCCATGTTGTCATGCATCGAGTGCCGTCGCCTGAAATGGAAGATGAGGCAAATGCATTTGCGGCGGCAATGTTGATGCCTGCGCGCGACATTCGACAATATCTGAGCGGACGGCGCCTCACGATTCAACACTTGGCAGCCCTGAAACCTGTTTGGCGTGCTTCGATGGGATCGCTCTTGTATCGTGCCAAAACGATTGGCGAGCTCAGCGAGAACCAAAGCCAGTATCTTTGGCGCCAAATGAGTGCGATGGGCTACAAGCGGTCAGAGCCGCCAGAGCTCGATTTCAAGGCGGAAGAGCCAAGCGTACTGCCAGAGATTATTCGGATTCACCTTGAGGATCTGGGTTACGGGCTGTCTGACTTGTCAGAGATACTGCACTCCACCGTCGACGATGTTCGAGCGATGCATCCTTTGCCAGGACCCTCTACGCATCTCCGAATTGTGAAGTGATCTGGCACGCGCAAAGGCAAAGATAGGCCAACGCCAAATCTACCGGAATATCCTTCTCTGCCTCAATTCCGGTCTCCGCCTGCATTCCGGTCCCTTCGGCATGCTTAGCTTGATCTGGGCGCGAATCCACGCCTCATGTCGGGACGAGCGAGGGAGTGCGGACCATGGTCAACAGACTGAAACTGAACGAGAAAACTGTCCGGGAGGCCGAGAACCTTGGGCGGGACTACCAGATCTTCGATACCGATGTGCGCGGGTTTTCAATCACCATCTACCCTTCCGGCAACCGGGCCTTCACCCTCGACTACCGGGTTGGCGGGCGGCAGCGGCGGATGACCATCGGGCGCTGGCCGGAGTGGACCACGGTGGCCGCGCGCGAGCGTGCCAAGGATCTGCGGCGCGAGATCGACGAGGGTGTCGATCCGTTGAACCAGCGCGAAAACGCCCGCGAAGCCCCGAGGGTCAGCGACATGACCAAGCGGTATCTTGAGGAACACACGCCGCACTTGGCCGCCCGCAACGCTGCCGACCAACACACCATCATGGCCAAGCTGGTCGAGCCGGACTGGGGCAGGAAGCTGGTGACCGAGATCACCAAGGCCGATGTCGAGAAACTGCTGACCAAGATCGCCGCTGGTCGTGCCCGCCCCTCCAAGGCCAAGCCCAACAATCGGGCGAAGAAGCTTCAGGGCATGAAGCCGACGCCGGTGCGAGCCAACCGGGTCGGCGAAGTGCTGCGCAAGATGTTCACGCTGGCTGTCGGCTGGGGTTGGCGCGAGGACAATCCTGCCAGCGCCTTCCGCCGCAGGATCGAAAATGAACGCGAACGGTTCCTGACGCCGGAGGAGATCGGACGGCTGGCCAAGGCGCTGGATGGGGCGAATGATCAGCGCGCGGCGGGGATCATCCGGCTCTGCATGTTGACCGGCGCGCGGTCGGGCGAGGTGCGTCAGGCGCGGTTTGAACAGTTCAACCTCGAACTCGCAAGCTGGTCAAAGCCTGCCGCGACAACCAAACAGCGCAAGATCCACCGCATCCCGATCTCCGGCGATGTGGCGGCCATCGTGCGCCAGCGCGGGCTCTTGGTGCCGAAGGGCAATCCGTGGCTGTTCCCCGGCGACACGCCCGGCCAGCCGGTGAAGGAAATTCGCCGGTTTTGGGTGGCCATCCAGAAGGAAGCAAACCTGCCAGAGGTCCGGATCCACGACCTGCGCCACACCTTCGCGTCGCTGCTGGTCAGCGGCGGGGCATCACTGGAGATGATCGGCAAACTGCTGGGCCACACGCAAATGCAGACGACCCAGCGCTATGCTCACCTGATGGATTCGCCCCTGCGCGATGGGGTCAACGCCGTGGCAAGCATCTTCCGGCCCCGACCGCAGCTGGTCCATGATGCCGATCAGGAAAAGAAGACAGCGTGAGGCGGAAACATCCGCCCCGCCCTGCCGCACGCTTTCCGCAAGTCAGGCGTTTTCCCGCAGCGCCCGCCAGATCGGCGCAATCTTCTTGCGCGTGGTGCTCTCCTCCGGAATTTCTCCGGTGGGGGAGTTCTGGGCAAACCAGTCCTGCACCTCGGCGATCAGTTCCACCTGTGTCGAGGGTATTCCACGGTCGTTGAACCGGCAAATCAACATGATCATGGCCCCATCCCAATCGAAGCGCGGCGCAGCACCGGGCGGGATTACCGGGCGACGGCGCCGGTCGGCGTCGTCTTCAAGCTTCCGCAAGTCGTCGGCCATCAGCAGTAAGTCAGCCAGTTTGACGACGACACCGCTTGCTGGCTCAGTGATGTGAAGCCATTCGGTGCCACCCTCCGGGCGGACACGGATCACCCGGCATTCCTCGTCGCAGTGGCCATGGCGACGGAACATCTTCAGCATGTCTGCGGCGTTGACGGCGACCATCCCTGCCACGGGTTGCAGGCCGCAGAGCACCGGGGAAATACCGGTGAAAATTGAGAAAAGGCCACCAATCGACCAGGCAGCAACATCTGCATGGGAACAGTCCAGGCGGTCACAAAATTCGTTCAGGGAAAAGAAGGCTCTTGGTGGCAGGGTCATGGGATGTGCGTCCTCTCAGCAATTGGCAACACCCGTGTCAGCGCCGGGCGTTGCGGGATCGTGTTCTTAAACAGTCACTTGCACTTAGGCAGTCGTCCAAAAATACGTCTCAAGGTATGGCAATCAGCCATGCCTTCAGAACCCGGTGCCGGTGGCCCCGATGCCCTGAAACCATGACTGGTAGAATCGCCTTGAGCTGACTTTGTGACGCTACTCGCCTTTTAGGAGAACTTGCACTAGCCATCCCGGCCGCGAGGGTAAAACGTGAACAAAAAGTTTTCAGCGGGCGCTTGGCACGAAGCGGTTGGCCGTAGATACCGGTGCCTGGAGGTTAGTGCTGGCAGTTGATCTGCCTGCGGATCATGGGCTTGGGCGGTGTCCGCGTGCCATTCGCCGCTGGCTGAAGCCCAAAGCTGTCACGCATAGACCGTCACCCCTGCCGAGCGAATATTTCTGGCCATTGGCACCGGAAAAGGCAAAACGGCGCTGGGCGACAGTCCGCCCTGAATTCCGGAGTCCATGCGAAAATCCCAATGAAACAAGGGCCGGAATTGAGTTGGGGCTTTCAATTCCGGTCTCCGCCTAGGTTCCGGTGCCTTGCGTCTGCTTCCCTCTCCCCGTCCCCGGCCTTCGCCGGGATCTCGATGGGAGATAGAAATGCCAAACACTGCCCCTGCATTGCAGGAACAGCCGCTGCACCTGCTGGCGGAATGGATCAGCCGAGAACAGCTGGCCGGTGAACTTGGGATCGCCAGCGACACGCTGGCGCGGTGGGAGGCCCGACAGCTTGGGCCGCCCTGCACTAGGATCGGTCGGAAGGTCCTCTACCGCCGCACCTCGGTCCAGGAGTGGATCAGCGCGCAGGAACAAGTTCGCCCGGCCAAAACACGGCGAGGTCGGATATGAACCAGACCATCAATCATCGGATGGCCGTCCCGTCAGGGGCAAGCGACTGGATGCAGGACCGCCTGATGGAAGCGCGGGCTATCTTGGTTGAAGCACCGCTGCACGCGGACTCGCTGGTCATCCTCGCCGCGCGCGTCGTAGCGGGTCAAACCGACTGCGCCCGCGAATGCGCCGACGCCATCGACCTGTTGTGCCAGCTGGATCGCCGCCCTCTGCATGCCATCGCAGCAGCGGCCTTCCCGAACGGCGGTGCCGCATGAACCGGCGCAGCACACCTGAAGCCGACGCCCAACGCGCCATCGTGCAGGCCCTGCGCTTCGCCCTTCCCCGCACCGCGATCATACATCACTGCGCCAACGAGGTGACCGAACCCGGTCCCCGCGGCGCAAAGCGTCAGGCGATCCTGGTCGGCATGGGCGTGCATGCCGGTTTTGCCGATCTGATGGTCATCTGCGATGGGCGTGTCCTGTTTCTGGAACTGAAGGCACCCAAGGGTCGATTGCGCCCCGACCAGGAGGCGTTCCGGGATGGCGTGCTGGCGCAGGGTTTCGGCTGGGCTTTGGTCCGCAGTCTCGACGATGCGCTGGGAGCTCTGGCTGATCACGGCTTCACCAGCCGGGTCCGCCCAGCGCGGAGGGTGGCACCATGAGCCACAAGGCAACTGTCTGGGCCATCCAGCAACGCGGACTGAAGCCTGCCACCAAGATCGTGCTGTGGTTTCTTTGCGACCGGCACAACCCGGATTTCGGCTGCTTTCCGACACAGGCGCGGCTGGCGGACGACGCGGAAATGTCGATCTCGGCGCTGAACGAACACCTCGCCAAGCTGCAGGAATTGCGCCTGATCCACCGGGTTCGGGCGCAGGACCCCCACACCCACAAGCGCCTGGCGACACGCTACATCCTGGGGTTTGAGGACGGATTTCCACCAGAGCCAACTCCGGAAACCGGAGACGGCTTGTCGGGAACAGAGGGCGAACGTGGCCGCAACCCAACTCCGGATTCCGGACATGGAGCCATCTCCGGATTTTCGGCAAAGCCATCTCCGGATTTTGCCCAAAGCCATCTCCGGAATCCGGAGATTAACCTTGTAAGAGAACCCCTAAGTAAACCTGTAAAGGAGGAGGAGGATGCGCAAGCGCGAGATTCCGATTTTGATCGGTTTTTCGCAGAGCTGCTCGGTGCGCTGGGCTTCGCCGCCAACGCCTCCCTCCCCACCTGGTGGCAAGGTTGGCCAGCACGGCTCCATGTGCAGCGCTGGCGGGATGACCTCGGGCTGTCCGAGGACCGGATCATCGAGACCGCCACTGAAAGCCGGGGCGATCATCCCAACCCGCCCGATGGGCCGAAAGCCCTCGACAGGTTCATGGAACGCGCCGCCCAGCGCGATGCGCTCGTTGCTACCGAAAAGGCCAACGGCAGAAAGGCCAAGCGGCAGCGCAAGGGCGAAGTGAAGCCGCCCCTCAGCGACGACGAAAAGGCAGCGTTCTACGCCAAAATGGTCAATGCCGACGGCTATCTGCCCCAGAGCGTGATCAGCAACACCATCCGGGATGCCATGCTGGTGCGGGGCCTTGTCACTCCGGAACGCCTTCGTCAGCGAGGGGTGCGGTGAATGGCATGGTGTCACGTCCCCGGCACGGATTGTCCCTCTGCGCAGGCGGCGGAGGCCTTGATCTGGGCGTCATGCTGGCCGAACCCTGCTTCCACACCCGCGCCTTTGTCGAGTGGGAAGATTGGCCCCGCGCAGTCCTCATTGCCGCCCAGCGCGCAGGCTACTTCGCCCCGGCCCCGATCTGGGACGACCTGCGCAGCTTCGATGCCCGCCCCTTCCGCGGGGCCTTCGACATCGTCCTCGCCGGATATCCCTGCCAACCCTTCAGTGCCGCTGGCAAACGCGGTGGTGCCGACGATCCCCGCCATCTCTGGCCCGAGGTCGCTCGGGTTGTCAGGGAGTGTTCGCCCGAATGGGTCTTCCTCGAAAACGTCCCCGGTCACGTCACCCTCGGCCTTGAATCCGTCCTGCGAGAACTTTGGCGCATGGGCTACACGCCTGCGGCGGGTCTGTTCTCTGCGGCAGAAGTCGGCGCGCCGCACCAGCGGCTGCGGATCTTCATCCTGGCCCACACCGATGAGCCTGCATCCCGGAACGGCGAACTACAACCCGGCCGGGAACAGCGACTTCACCCGCAAGGCGGAAGCGCTGGCGCTGCACATCACCAACTGGTCGACGCCAAAGGCAACGGATGGCGCGAAGGGTGGCCCGGGCCAGAGTTATGGCTCGGGCGGGATGCCGCCCCTGCCAGCGCAGGCAGCGCAATGGCAGACGCCGGTGGCCGACGATCAGGTCGACCGGCTGCGCGGCAAGATCAACAGTCGGGGCGAGCCGAAGCTGTCTGCGCAGGCGATCCAATGGCCGACACCGGCGGCGCAGAACTGGAAGGGCAGCAGCCAGGCCAGCATCACCCGGGCAGACGGCAAATCACGAATGGATATCCTGCATTACCGGGCGGAGCAGGGCTTCATCCGCCCGGCCCCGGTGATCACGACGCATGGTCTGCCATTTACGCCACACGCCCCGATCTCGCGCCCGCTGTGGGCTTCAATGATTGCATCGCATGGGCGTGTCGTGTCGCGGCGGATCTTGAAAGCCCGGGCGCGGCCGCGGCTGAACCCTCTGTTCGTCGGCTGGTTGATGGGTTGGCCCATCGGTCACGCGCTCTGCGCCTGCTCGGCAACGGAGTTCATCCTCTGGCAGCAGCACATGCTTGGCGCGCTCTCGCGGCTGCCCATGGCCTCGGGCCCTTGGATCTGGCGGCCGACGGATGGAACGGAAGACCCGGCGCAGATGAACCTCTTTGAAGGAATGCTGCCATGAGCATGCAGGGACGGATCGGGCACGCGGGCGGCACGAAGGTGAAACGCGCGCTGGGCGTGCAGGCGGTGCTGGAATGGGCCTTCCGGGTGGAAAAGGCGCAGCTGGAACTGCCACAGCGGCGTGACATCGACGAGGAAGGCTTCGGCTTTGGCATGGAATATGTGCTGATCCAGCGCGCGCGTCTGGGGTGCAAGGTGGACGGTGGTGGTCATAAATCGCAGTCCTATACCCATGAGGATGCTGAGATTGTGGCCGCGACCTTGGCGGGAATGCCAGATAGTCTCGGCGGTAAACGCATGGCGATCTATGTGGCCGAACTGGCCCGCGCAGGATTGACGCCGGACTGGCTGCCGGGCGTGGTGCCGCGCTGCGTCCCTATCGAGACCAAGTTTAACCAGCATGGCGAGCGATCCACCATCATCGTGGTTGGCACCGAGCGCGTGCTGACCCGAGGCAAGTGGCGCATCATCGAGGTTCTGGCCTGCCCTGTCACCTGGCGGCCACACCCTGAGCAGATCGCCTCCGCCCGACGTGGCTATGAGGATTGGTGGAAGGCGCTGGACTGGGTACGCGATGGGCTGGTGGCGGGAGGGATGCTGCGGGAGGTCGAGGTCACGGCGGCGATGCCGAAGGTGCGACCTTGGCAGGCTCGGTGAGTCTCAAAGCCTTTGAATGTTGCTTAATGTCTGGATTTCAGCTTCTGGCTGAAATACGGTTCGGAAAAGAAGTTCCAAGGGGCAGATTAGTCAATGGCATCAATCGACAACGGCTCCGACCTCGGTATTGAAGCCAGCCTGTTCAAGACCGCCGACAAGTTGCGCGGCAATATGGAACCATCGGACTATAAGCATGTCGCCCTTGGCCTGATCTTCCTCAAGCATATTTCCGATGGTTTTGAACTGAAGCGCCAACGACTGCTGGCCGAGTATCCAGAAGGCGCCGAAGATCCCGACGAATATCTCGCCGAAAACGTGTTCTGGGTGCCGCCCGAGGCCCGCTGGTCGCACCTGCAGGCCAGCGCAAAGCAGACCACTATTGGCAAGCTGATCGACGAAGCCATGATAGCCATCGAAAAGGTGAACCCGACCCTCAAAGGCGTTCTGCCCAAGGACTACGGCCGCCCTGCGCTGAATGCGGTTATGCTGGGCGAGTTGATCGACCTGATTTCCGGCATTGCCCTTGGGCAGGATCGTGGCCAGGCGCGCGATCTGCTCGGGCGGGTCTATGAATATTTCCTCGGCCAGTTCGCGGGCAGCGAAGGCAAGCGAGGTGGTGAATTCTACACCCCCCGCTCGGTCGTGCGCACCATGGTTGAAATGCTGAAGCCATATAAGGGCCGTGTCTATGACCCCTGCTGCGGGTCGGGCGGTATGTTCGTGCAGTCGGAAAAGTTCGTCGAGGCACATGGCGGCCGTCTGGGCGACATCGCCATCTACGGGCAGGAAAGCAACTACACCACCTGGCGGCTGTGCAAAATGAACCTTGCCGTGCGCGGCATTGACGCCGACATCAAGTGGAACTCGGAAGGCACCTTCCACAAGAACGAACTGCCCGACCTGCGCGCGGATGTGATCTTGGCCAACCCGCCCTTCAACATTTCGGACTGGGGCGGTGAGCGGCTGCGCGAGGATGGGCGCTGGAAGTATGGCACGCCCCCGGTAGGCAATGCCAACTATGCCTGGCTGCAGCACATCCTGCACCATTTGGCACCTTCGGGCACGGCAGGCGTGGTGCTGGCCAATGGCTCGATGTCCTCGACCCAGTCGGGCGAGGGCGAGATGCGCCGCGCGATGATCGAAGGCGAGGTGATTGACTGCATGATCGCCCTACCGGGGCAGTTGTTCTATTCCACCCAGATTCCGGCCTGTCTGTGGTTTCTGGCCAAGGACAAATCAAACGGCATCGCCCGCGACCGCAAGCTGCGCGACCGGCGCGGCGAGATGCTGTTCATCGACGCTCGCAAATTGGGCTTTATGGTAGACCGCACGAGGAAAGAGTTTACCGACTCCGACATCAGCCGGATTGCCGAAACCTATCACGCTTGGCGTCTTGGCGAGGGTTATGCCGACATTCCAGGCTTCTGCAAATCCGCCGGCATCGCGGAGATTCGGGCGAATGACCACGTCCTGACACCTGGCCGCTATGTTGGGTCGCACGAAGCTGAGGAAGACAACACGTCTTTTGTAGAGCGTTTCTCTGTATTACGTCAGGTTCTGGAGGAGCAGTTTGCCGAAGCAGATGTGCTCACGACGACAATCCGGGCGCGATTGGAGTCCATCGCGTATGACCATTGAGGGCTCAAAGACAGTCGGCGATTTCGTAAAGCTTGTTCGCGGCACGACTTACAAAGGCATGCTCGTCGGGAAACCAGGTCCAGCCTTGCTAGGCCTTGGCGCTATTGTTCCCGGTGGAGGTTTTCGAGGACGGGATTTCAAAACTTACGGCGGCGAGTGCCCTGAAAAGCTGATGCTTCGCCCGGGCGATTTGTTTGTTTCCCTTAAGGGAGCGACAAAAAGTGGAGATATGATCGGGTCCATTGCCCGTGTGCCGCCCGAGGTTGAAACCGGCAGATTGACGCAAGACACTGTTAAACTGGTCCTGAGCACCGAAGCAGAGCCACTAAGATCATATCTATATTGGTTGCTTCGGACGCCCGACTATCGGGCTTATTGTGCTGGCCGTGCAACTGGAAGTGCAGTTGTTGCACTAAGCAGAGATGACTTCCTCTCGTATCCGGTTCCGCCGCTTACCCAAGCGGGCGAGGCAATTGTTGCCGTTCTCGATCAGATTGGTGATAAGATCGAGTTGAACCGGAGGATGAATGAGACTTTGGAAGCCAT
The DNA here is from genome assembly GCF_058135695.1 of Cypionkella sp. PAMC25878. NCBI lineage: Bacteria > Pseudomonadati > Pseudomonadota > Alphaproteobacteria > Rhodobacterales > Paracoccaceae > Cypionkella > Cypionkella sp. PAMC25878. The sequence continues at coordinate 394,737 of NZ_CM176871.1, forward strand.
CGCGCGGGCGCTGTTCCGCGACTGGTTCGTCGAATTCGGCCCCACCCGCGCAAAGATGGCAAACGCTAACCCCTACCTCTCCGACGACCTCTGGTCCCTTTTCCCCGACCGTCTTGACGCGGGTAGCAAGCCGGAGGGGTGGAAGGTTTCGACCATCGGCGACGAGGTGCGCGTGGTCGGCGGCTCAACCCCCAGCACGAAGGAACCCGATTTCTGGGATGGCGGCATCAACTGGGCTACGCCAAAAGATCTGTCAAATCTCGCCGCTCCTGTTCTACTGGAAACCTCGCGCACAATCACATTGGCGGGATTGGCGAGGATCAGTTCCGGCCTGTTACCGGTGGGCGCCGTCCTTCTGTCATCCCGTGCACCAATCGGCTACCTCGCCATTGCAGAGGTGCCAGTGGCGATCAACCAAGGCTTCATCGGGATGATTTGCGATAAGCGGCTTTCCAACGTATTCGCCTGGCTCTGGACGCTGGAGAACATGGAAGCAATCCTCGCCAAGGCCAACGGCTCGACCTTTCAGGAAATCAGCAAAGGCAATTTCCGCCCCCTTCCGGTCGTCTTGCCAAAGGGTGCTTTCCTGGAAGCGTTTGATGCACTGGCCAAGCCAATCTACCAGCGGATCGCCCAGAACGAGAAAGAGTCACGCACCCTCGCCCAGACCCGCGACCTCCTGCTGCCGCGCCTGATGTCGGGCGAGTTGCGGGTGGCCGAGGCCGAAGGCATCATAAATGAGGTGGCCTGATGGCCGTTGTCTATCATCAGGGGCGCTTTCCACCCGACCTGCTCGACTGGCCCCAGCTTCTGCCACTGATCGGCCCGGCCAATGCCGCCGTCGCGCGCTATGAGGGCGTGTTGCACGGCATCCCCAACCCCAATGTGCTGCTCTCACCGCTGACAACGCAGGAAGCCGTGTTGTCCAGCCGGATTGAGGGCACTCAGGCCACCATCGGCGAGGTGTTGGAATTCGAAGCCGAGGGCGAGCCGGGCGATGAAAGCACCGCCAAAAAGGCCGACATCCACGAGGTGCTGAACTATCGCGCCGCCCTTGCCGAGGCCTCGCGGCTGCTGGAGGAATTGCCGCTGTCACAGCGCCTGATCCGGTTGACCCACGCGCGCCTGATGCAGGGCGTGCGCGGCCGCAACAAGGACCCGGGCGAATACCGCCGTATCCCGAACTGGATCGGACCCGAAGGCTGCACCATCGAACAGGCCCGCTTCATCCCCTGTTCCGCCGAAGCGCTGCCAGATGCCATGAGCGCGTGGGAAGCCTACATCCACGCCGCGGCTCCTGATGCGCTGATCCAGTTGGCGGTGCTGCATGCCGAATTCGAGGCGATCCACCCGTTCTTGGATGGCAACGGTCGGCTGGGGCGGCTGATCATCCCCCTGTTCCTGAAATCCAAGGGTCTGCTGTCGGCACCGAATTTCTATCTGTCGGAGTATCTGGAAGCCCACCGCGACGAATATTACGACCGCCTGCTGGCCGTGTCGCGGGATGGCGATTGGACTGGTTGGTGCGGATTTTTCCTGCGTGCGATCATCGAACAAGCGGGCACGAACCAAGCCAAGGCACAGGCGATCCACGCACTTTACACTGCGCGCAAGGACTGGATGGTCGAGGCAACACGGTCACAATACGGGGTGCGCGCGCTCGACTGGTTCTTCAGCCGCCCGATCTTTGTGGCTTCGGATTTCGTGACGCAGGCCGATATTCCCGAACCGACGGCCAAGCGTATCCTGCGGCTTGTGCGCGACAACGGGCTGTTGCGAGAGATAAGGCAGTCCAGCGGCAGGCGGCCTGCGGTGTTGGCTTTCCCGGAGCTTTTGAACATCTGCGAAGGGCGGGCGGCGTTTTGAGGATCACTTATGCACCTCAAACTATCTTGTGGGTCGAAATTCAGGTCAAACTGACCCACAAGATAGTTTGCGGTACAAAAGTGATCGACAACGCCACAGTGCATTTCTGAATCGAGGATTTTATGCCCACACTTTCGGAAGCCGAAGTCGAAGCCGTCCTTCTCGATCACCTGAGCGCGCTGGGCTATACCTGCATCAATGACGCGGTGTCGGGACCCGATGGCCATGCGCCGGAGCGCGAGGCCTATTCTGACACGTTCCTGCCAGGGCGGCTGCGCGACGCAATCGCCAGGTTGAACCCAAAGATCCCCGAAGATGCCCGCGCGGACGCGCTGCGCAAGTTGTTGGGCGTCGAGCGTCCATCACTGATCGAAGAGAACCGCCGCATGCACCGCGCCATGGTCGAGGGCGTGCCGGTGGAATACCGTGCCGAGGACGGCACGATCCGCGGCGATGCCGTGCGCTTGGTCGACCCGGAAGACATGCAGAACGACTGGCTGGCCATCGCGCAGTTCACGGTGATCGAAAACGGCAACAACCGCCGCCCAGACGTGGTGGTGTTCCTGAATGGTCTGCCGGTCGGCGTGATCGAAGTGAAGAAGCCCGGCGCAGAAACGGCAACGCTGGGCGCTGCCTTCAACCAATTGCAGACCTACAAAGCGCAGATCGGATCGCTGTTCCGGGCCAATGCCGTGCTGGTCACGACGGACGGTATTCAGGCGCGCATCGGCTCACTGACCGCTGACCTTGAGCGGTTCATGCCTTGGCGCACGACCGATGGCGCCGATGTGGCCCCCAAGGGATCGCCAGAAATGTCGGTGCTGATCGAAGGTGTCTTCGCCCGACCACGGTTGTTGTCGCTGCTGCGAGATTTCACCGTTTTTGGCGACACCCCGAACGGTACCGCCAAGATCATCGCGGGTTATCACCAGTTCCACGCGGTGAAGCGCGCCGTCGTGAGCACCGTGGAGGCCAGTCGGTCGCAGGGTGACCGCAAAGCCGGGGTGATTTGGCACACGCAGGGCTCGGGCAAGAGCCTGCTGATGGCCTTCTATGCCGGGCAGCTGGTGCGTGAACCAGCGATGGAGAATCCGACAATCGTGGTGATCACCGACCGCAACGATCTGGACGATCAGCTGTTCGCGACTTTTTCGATGTGCCGCGACCTGATCCGCCAGACCCCAGTACAAGCCGACAGCCGCGAGGATTTGCAAAAGGCGCTGGCCCGGGCATCCGGCGGGGTGATTTTCACCACCATTCAGAAGTTCGCCCCTGAAAAGGGCGATACTTATCCGATGCTGACTGACCGTCGGAATGTGGTGGTGATCGCGGATGAGGCCCACCGCAGCCAATACGGGTTCAAGGCTCGCATCGAGAAGACCGGGGCCATCGCTTACGGTTTTGCAAAACACTTGCGGGACGCCCTGCCCAACGCCTCGTTCATCGGCTTCACCGGCACGCCCATCGAGGCGACTGATGTTAACACCCCCGCGGTGTTTGGACACTACATCGACGTCTATGACATAAGCCGCGCAGTTGAAGACGGGGCAACTGTGCCAATCTATTACGAAAGCCGCCTCGCCAGGATCGAGTTGCCCGACTCAGAAAAGCCCAAGGTCGACGCTGAAATCGAAGAGTTGACAGAGGATGAGGCCGTCAGCGAACAAGAACGGCTGAAGCGTAAATGGTCGACCGTCGAGGCGCTTGTGGGTTCCGAAAAGCGCCTGAAGATGATCGCCGAAGATCTGGTCACCCATTTCGAGGCCCGCGTGCAGGCCATGGAAGGCAAAGCCATGGTCGTTTGCATGAGCCGCCGCATCTGCGTGGATCTCTACAATCAGATCGTGGCCCTGCGGCCGGACTGGCATTCGGACGACGATGCAGGCGGCCTGGTCAAGATCGTGATGACCGGCTCTGCCTCGGACCCGGAAGCCTGGCAGCCCCACATCGGCGGCAAAGCACGGCGCGATCTGCTGGCCAAACGTGCAAAAAATCCGAAAGACTCGCTCAAGCTGGTGATCGTGCGTGACATGTGGCTGACCGGCTTTGACGCCCCGTCTATGCACACGATGTACATCGACAAGCCGATGCGCGGGCACGGGCTGATGCAGGCCATCGCGCGGGTGAACCGGGTGTTCCGCGACAAGCCCGCAGGTCTGATCGTTGATTACATCGGCATCGCCCAGAACCTGAAATCCGCGCTGGGCCAGTATTCCCAATCGGACCAGGAGCAAGCTGGCATCGACGAGGCCGAGGCGGTTGCGGCGCTTCTCGAGCGACTGGACGTGGTGCGCGCCATGTTCCACGGCTGCGACTATTCCAAGGGGCTGACCGGCACACCGCACCAGCGCCTTGTGGCTTTGGCAGAGGCGCTCGACTGGATTCTCGCAAGGCAAGACGAGGCGGCGCAGCGGGAAACCGAAAAGGAAGCCAAGAAGGCTGCGCACCGTCGCTATCAGGATGCAGTGTTGGCACTGTCCAAGGCCTTTGCGCTTTGTTCGGCCAGCGATACCGCCCGCGAAGTGCGCGACGAGGTTGGATTCTTTCAGACCGTGCGCGCAGCAATGGTCAAGGCGTCCGATACCTCTGGCCGTTCGGCCGCAGATCGCGACCTGGCCATCCGCCAGATCGTGAATGGCGCCGTCGCATCGACCGAAATCGTCGACATCCTGTCGGCGGCTGGGCTGTCCTCCCCGGACATTTCCATCCTGTCTGACGAGTTCCTGGCCGAAATTGGTCAGATGGAGAAAAAGAACCTCGCCCTTGAGGCGCTGAAAAAGCTTCTGAACGACGAAATCAGATCCCGCAGCCGGTCAAATGTGATTGAAACACGGAAGTTTTCCGAGCGGCTGGAAGAAGCGATCTCACGCTATCACACCAACGCCATCAGCACTGTCGAAGTCCTGCAAGAACTGATCGCGCTGGCAAAGGAAGTGCGCGAGGCCAGAAACCGGGGCGAAGAAACCGGGCTGACACCCGACGAAATCGCCTTTTATGATGCCTTGGCTGACAATCAAAGCGCGGTCGATATCCTCGGCAATGATCAGCTGAAGATCATCGCGCATGAACTGTTGAAGGGGCTCAAAGCCAACGTCACCATCGACTGGGCGCATCGCGACAGCGCCCGGGCGCGGTTGCGGGTTCTCGTCAAACGGATCTTGAGGAAGTACGGCTATCCACCAGATCTGGAAGACGCCGCTGTTCGAGGGGTGTTGGCACAAGCAGAAGCGATGCTTTCGGAAATGGCGGCTTGAGAAGGTGTCCATATTGCGCTGCGCGGAGTTCGGCCCTTCCGAGTCACCGGCATTTGAGAGGCTAATGGCATGAAGTTCAAACCACGTAACCTTCGCGCAATTGCCGAAATGGTCGTTGGCGATGTGGAGCATTTTCCTCGTCGGTCCAGCTTCTACATCACGAAGTTTTTTGAAGAGTGCGATCTCGATTTCGTTCACGATGGCACAACTCGTCCTATCTGGGCTTCACAGCGCCTCGAAGAGCTTTTGGAAGAACCGCAACCTGCGGCCTTCCAGCTCCCGACCCGCTTTGTCGTCTTGCTACGCACGTTGATGGACCTTCGCGAAGCGGAGGACGGCGATCGTGATCGCAGTAAAGCACTCGCTGCACTGAATGAACCGCTTATGAGGGAGGGGTATGAATCCTACTATGACGAAGACCAGACGCTGCAGGTCCGCCACATCGGCAGCAAGACAGTGTCCAAGGCAACCAATCCCCATCGTCCCCTGACCCCGAAGGAGACGGAGCGTAAGAGGCAGCTGAACGCCTATCTCGACGAATGCAGTGAAGATGAGTTGATCGAAGAAATCTTGCTGCCCTTGTTTAGGCAGCTTGGCTTTCATCGGCTTACGGCTGCGGGTCACGCGGACAAAGCCTTGGAATATGGGAAGGACATTTGGATGCGCTTTGTCCTGCCCACCCAGCACGTCCTCTACTTTGGCATTCAGGCAAAGAAAGGAAAGCTCGACTCTGCCGGAATGACAAAGGGATCGAATGCCAACATCGCTGAGATCTACCAGCAAGTCTTGATGATGCTGGGCCATGAAATTTTCGACCCTGAAACGAGTAAGAAGGCCCTCGTCGACCATGCCTTCATCGTTGCTGGCGGCGCCATTACCAAACAAGCGCGCAATTGGCTGGGCGGAAAGCTCGACGCGTCGAAGCGTAGCCAGATAATGTTCATGGACCGCGAAGACATCCTGAATCTCTACGTTACCTACAATATTCCCCTGCCAGTAACCGCCCTGCCCAAGCTTGACATGTTGCCAGACGAAATTCCGTTTTGACTTGTCAGCACGGCGTCGATCTGATTTTGACTGCCCCCCCTGGCATGGTTCCTCCCCGGCACGGTTTGTATGCGGGGGGGCGCAGCGCGGCATTTCGCTAGCGACTGGCTTCTTCACCGGGGAATCCAGGCGGAAGCCACCTGCCGCATGAACTTGGAAAAAGCGACTCATTATCAAAGGCTTGCGGAATCACGACCTTGGCGCGCTGGATTCTTTTGCGGAATCCAGGGAGTCCAGTTTGTGGAAGTCACCACGCCGGAAGCCAGCCAGCGGAATCCGCATGTATTTTTCATTTCTGCAAAGCTGTCCCCTTGGCTTACCCTTTGATCATCGAGCCATCCAGGTTGCAATCTTGCAGGGCTATATACCTACACACTTGACAGTGTCAGCCTACAGAAAACCCGTCGTCCTTCGGGCAAGTTGCAAGTCCTTCTGCCAAAAAAGGAAACAACAGTGAAAGCGCCTTTGAGACCCACAGTGATCGTCTTCGACGTCAACGAGACGCTAATCGACATAACGACACTCGAGCCGTTGTTCGAGCGCATCTTCGGCGACCCCGGCGTCATGCGGGAGTGGTTCGCACAGCTCATCCTCTACTCTGAGGCTGTCACGCTGGCGGGCACCTACGTCCCGTTTGGTGAGCTTGCCGCAGGTGTGTTCCGTATGATCGGCGAAATCCGGCAGATGAAGGTAGGTGAAACTGACATTGCCGAGCTGCGGAAGCTGCTCCAAAACATGCCAACGCATGCTGGCGTGGCCGAAGCGATGATCCGCCTGAAGAAGGCAGGCTTCCGGCTTGTGACGCTGACGAACTCGCCGCCGAGTCCGGGGTTGGGTCCCCTCGAACAAGGCGGTCTTGCCGAGCACTTCGAGCAGATGTTCAGCGTCGATGCAGTCCGGAAATTCAAGCCCGCGAACGAGGTATACAAGATGGTCGCTGACGCCCTTGAGGTCGAGCTTGCCGCTCTGTGCCTTGTCGCGGCGCATGCATGGGACACGCTTGGAGCGCAGGTTGCGGGGTGCGCCGGTGCTCTGGTTACCTTGCCAGGCAATGCAGTTCTTCATGTGCCGGGGCTTCCAGAGCCGGACATCGTGGCGCAGGACATCCCGCGTGTAGCTGAAAAGATTATCCGCCAGTGGGGCGATGCCCGCAACAATTGACCGCTCGAGTGCAGCGATCCCGTGGCAATAACGGCTCATCGACATCAATCTTTCCGGCGTTTTATATGGTTTGCGTTTCGCCATTCCAGAGACCGAGAGGGCCAAGGATCGGCTGGTTCTCAACCGCGGCGACTATCACTGCTGGTATGCCGTCAAGAAGACCGGCAAGGGCCATTGGGCTGGGGAACCCTCTTGAACTTCAGGTCGTGGGTTTCTTGCCGAAGGCGACGGCCAGAATGATTATACCACCGGCAACCATCATCTGTTCGCTTACATCCAGCCCCATGATGATCAGCCCGTTGTTTATTGTGCCGATCAACAGCGATCCGGCAAATGTGCCAAGGATCGTGCCTCGTCCACCGAACAGGCTTGTGCCGCCCAGAATTACGGCCGCAATCGCCATCAACTCGGCCCCTTCACCAAAGTTGAAGCGGGCGGTTTGCATCATTCCGGAGTACAACAGCCCAGCCAGTGCGGCTGCGGCACCTGACAGAAGGAAGGCCGCGAACTTGATGCGGCGGGTCTTCACGCCGGAATACTCAGCCGCCATCCGGTTGCCGCCCGTCGCAAGAACCTCACGCCCGAAGCCTGTGTACTTCAAGACCACAAGGCCCAGAAGCGCCACCATCACCGACCAGATCAACAACGACGGGATGCCAAACAGGCTGCCCGATCCGAAGATCGTGTTGAAGGTCTTGTTCGATATGGCAATCGGGTTCGTATAAGTTATCCGCATGTCCAGCCCGCGAATGAACTGCATCATGCCAAGTGTGACAAGAAACGAGGGTATTCCGATCATCGTTACGAAAAATCCGTTCAGACAGCCGACCATCAGCCCTGCCGCCAGTCCCGATAGAGCCGCCAGCGGCCACGCGAACCCGGCCTGCATCACCAGACCGCATGTCAGGGCGGAAAGTGCGGTAATGGAGCCGACGGACAGGTCTAATTCGCCGGCAGAAATTACGAAGGTCATGGCCACGGCGATCACCGTGATCATCGCGGTTGTGCGTGCGATGTTGAACAGGTTCATCACCGACAAGAAGCCCTTGTCACCGATAGTGATGGCAAAAAACGCCAGTACCACGGCAAAGAAAATGTAAACAACGTAATTCTGCAGTTGAACCTTAGGCCGCGCCGAGATTGGGCGCAGAGTGGCTGTGGCCTTGGATTGCATGGTGAAGTTCCTCCTCTGTCGCCACATCGCGACGGTTCATATTTTGCGCAATGCGTCCGCCATGCAGCACCAGGATGCGGTCACTGATCGCCATAAGTTCTTCCAGCTCTGACGAGATCACCAGAACCGCCATGCCCCTGTCAGCCATGGCGCGGACGGTATCGACAATCTCGGATTTGGCGCCGATGTCGACGCCGATTGTAGGCTCGTCAAGGATCAACAAGCGCGGCGCGCGGGCCAGCCATTTGCCGATGACGATCTTCTGCTGATTGCCGCCCGACAACAGGCGCGCCAGCTTGTCAGGTCCGTCGGTCTTGATCGCAAGGTCACTGATCGTGGCTTGCACCGTTCGCAAGGCAACACTGTCCTGCACAAGGAAGTGGCGGGTGAAACGGTCAAGACTGGGTAGGATGATATTGTCGCCCACTGAGTGTTCCAGCACGAGACCGAACTTACGGCGATCTTCGGGCACCAAGGCCATGCCTCGGGCGATGGCATCAGCCTGGTTGGTCACGGGGACACCATCAAACAAAATTTCACCCGACAGGGCACGGCGGCGGCCGAACAGCGTTTCGGCAATTTCGGTTCTTCCAGAACCCATCAGGCCCGCAAGGCCGACAATCTCTCCCTCGCGGATCTCAAAGCTGGCATCCTCGATCCGCTTGGCCAACCGCAGGTTGCGCACCTGCACCACCGCGCGGGCATCCTCGGGCACATGTCGGTCCTTCCATGCGAAGGACGCGGCATTACCGGCACCCAGCATGGCCTCGACAATCCGTGCGACCGACAGGTCGGCGCAATCTGCTGTCATCACCGTCTCGCCATCGCGCATGACGGTGACGCGGTCGCATAGCGTCAGAATTTCAGCCATCCGGTGCGAGATATAGACGATGGAAATGCCCGATGCGCGCAGACGGCCCACAAGTTCGAACAGCGCCGAAGTCTCGGTCTCGGAAAGCGAGGATGTCGGTTCATCCATCACCAGAATCCGCGCCTTTTTCGACAGGGCCTTGGCGATTTCCACGATCTGCATATACCCGGCGCTTAATCCGCTAACGGGGGCGTTGGGGTCAATATCAACCCCCAATTCCTCAAGTATCGCGCGGGACCGGCGCACCATTTCAGTGCCGTTGATAATTGGCGTGCCCCGAAAGCGCGGCTCGCGTTTCAGAAAGATGTTCTGGGCCACTGTCAACGTGGGCACCAGCGAAAACTCCTGAAAAATCATAGCAACACCCGCACGCTCTGCAGCGGCGGCACCATGTAGTTCCACTTGGTGGCCGTCGATGGTGACGGTGCCGCTATCGCGGGCGTAGACCCCGGTCAAGATCTTCATCAGCGTGGACTTGCCGGCTCCGTTGCCGCCCATCAGAGCATGGATCTCGCCCTTCCTGAGGGTGAAGCCCACACCTTTCAGGACGGGAATGGCCCCAAAGGATTTGCGGATATCCGTCATCTCAAGGATCAGGGCTTCGGTCATGGCTGAAACTCCGTGGGGAAAGGGGCGCGGGTCTGGCCGCGCCCCAAGTCTGTCAGTTGGCCAAAGCCGAAACCATTTCAGCGGGCAGGTCAACACGGTAAATGGTCTTGTACGATTCCGCCAAATTCGAGCGTTCCACCTTCAGCGGCGGCACGACGATGTAGGGAGGGGTCGGTTCACCGATCAACGCCAGCGCGCCTGTCTTGGCTTCGGCTACGCCCTGATCGTAAGGGCGCTGCGACGAGATTCCGGCGATGAAGCCGTTTTGCGCCATGTTCAGCGCAACGATCTGGTCGAAGTTCTCGTTGACAATCTTGAAGTTGTCGAGTGTGCGACCCGCAACGGTTGCAGAGGTCACAGCGCCCATCGCCGGGATCGACCAGCTCGCATAGACGCCATCAAGCGTCGGATAGCGCGCCAAAAGCCCATCAGCGACTTCCTGACCTTTGTTGGGGTTGTTGTGGCCCACCGCGGCAACCACGTGCAGATCGGGATATTTGGCCAGCACGCGGGCAATGAAGCCTTCATAGCGCAGGTTGGTCACGTAAAAGTCGTTGGCATAGTACATCGCCGCGACATTGCCCTTGCCACCCAGTGCGTCGGCCAGTTCGTCGGCCAGATACATGCCCAACTGAAGGTTGTCCGATGAGATGATCGAAGCGTATTCCTTACCAGCGGTCATGCCCTCGACAGCCTGGTCAATGAATACAACCTTGGTGCCCGCAGCGGCGATCTTTTGATAGGCCGAAGCAGTGGTTTGACCATTCAGCGGAATCGAGACCAGAAGGCTGGGCTTGAGCACGGAAATGGTGTCTAGGTCGGCGATTTGCTTGGCGTCATCCCAGTTTGCGTTGGTTTCGGCCACGACCTTGATGCCCATGGACTCAAAGGTCTCTTTCAGACCAATCAATTGTTGGCTTGCCCAGTCATCGCCCATCCACCCCATCGAGATCGCAACCGTGAAGTTGCCAGCCTTGACCTTGGCGAGTTGCTCGTCGGTCAATTTCAGGTCAGCGGCGGGGAAGCCCTTCGCGCCGTCTTGCCCGTCAGAAACGACGACCCCTTCCAAGTTGTCCAGTTTCGCCAGTTCCATCGTCTTTTCAGACGGGGCCTTGTACCACAGCGGATGCTGGATATCGGCGGCCACATCGGCCAGCGCAAAGCTGGGCAGAAGGGCCACCGACAAGGCGAGTGCGGCACGTTTGAAGTTCAGGTGTTTCATGTAGTTCTCCTCCAGTGTTGGGCATGACACAACCTCCTCTCTCCAGAGGCCTGTCGGTTCAGTGATAATCAGTAAGCTCAGCCGCCGCCGCTCAGCCGCGGTTCAGCATGAATTCACGTAGCGTTTGGGCCAGGCGGTCGGGCGCTTCCAAGGCCAGGCTGTGCCCGCATTGCTGAAAAACTTCGGAGCGTTCCACGGCCACCGCCATTTTTTCCATCTGATCGCGCACCAGCTCGCCAAAGAACTCCGGCGCGCCGATGGTCAGAATGGGCAGGGTCAGCTTGGACTGTTTCAGGTCTTTGTTGATGCGCGCGTTCTTCATACCTGCCCGGTAGGTTTCCAGACAACCGCGCAAACCACCCGGCGCGGACAGGTGGGCGATCCATTCGTCAATTGCTTCTTTCGTGATGGCATTGGGGTTCCAGGTTTCAGCCTTGATCCAGAACTCCCAGAACTCGCGCTCGCGCCCGGTGATCAGCATTTCTGGCAGGTGGGGAATCCAGAAGAACGGAATGTGCCAGACCCAGACCCCACGCAGATTGAATTGGGCAGAGACGTTTTCCGGCGTGAAATTCGACCATTCCTCCAGCCCTTCGCCTGACAGCAGCATTTCCGAGAAGGATAGCGTTTTCACCCGCGCCCGCTCAGTTGCTGCCAGAGCATATGCGAATTCCGCGCCCCGGTCTTCGCCATGCAAGTGAAAGCTGTCATGTCCCAGGTGGGTCATCAAGGCAGCCATATCACGCGCGTTGGTAAGACTGTCATAGCCTTCTTCAGCTGGCGGCTTATCGGTATCGCCAAAGCCCCGCAAATCAGGGGCCACGACGCGGAAGTGCTGCGTCAGCAGAGGGATCAACTTGTACCAGTAGAAATGCGTCTTGGGCGTGCCATGCAACAACAGCAATGGTTCACCTTGCCCCGCCGTGACATAATGCATTCGGATACCGTTGACCCGGGCCCGGCCGTGAGTGACAGGCGCACCCGTATGATCAAAAATTTCCGCCATCCTGCCCCACCCTCTTCAGAACATTCATCCTATTTAGGTAATGTATGTTCACGCGCGATGTCAATCAGGAAAAAATCACCCTATGGTGCGCAACGCGCCATTGCTGGCAGGCGACAGCAGAGTGTGTCAATTTCTAACACGCGCTGGTCATGTGCCATCTTGCTATTCGTGACTAACTTAAGTACCGATCTTCGTCGGAATAACGTTATATTTATCAATATCTAACCACAGAAGACAAGAGGGAAGGCTTTAGTTGTGGCCGACGGTTATGGCTGCCCGCCCCTGCTCTTGTCGGCTGCACCTGACGTCTGAGTTTGGGTTAAACCTCAAACGTCCGTACACTTAGTTTTATTTTTGTACCTATGTACAAACCCGAGTGAGGCAGATCAGGAAGGTCGCTGTCGCGGCTCGTTGCTATGTACCCACCGATTCCACAGCAGTCTGTGAATGGTCAAAAAGGACGACTCAGAGGGATTCCAGAGCGACCTGACACCGCCGCTCCCGTTGAAAGGGGAGATTCGAACCGCAAGGTGGACGGCGGTGGCCATAAATCGCAGTCCTATACCCATCAGGATGCAGAAATCGTCGCTGCGACTTTGGTAGGGATGAAAGGCCGCCGTGATCCCCTCGGGGAAGCTCTTCGGCCCGTCCACGACCGCGATCAGCACGTCCTGGACGCCCCGATTGCGCAGTTCGTGTCTGCAGTCGTGATTTCGGCATCTGCCAAAGCAGCTGTCCAAGTGTTGTTCTGGCTAAATGACCCTTGACATGTATAAAGCGGATCATCAGGCGGGGGTACAGACGGCAGAAGGCCGCCGGAAGCACAACAGGAAGGGTGACACCCTTCCCGGCTTTCAGGCCTGCCGACTGTCCTGCCAAGACATGAACAGCATCATCCCCACAATGGCTCCTCCAAGAAAGATGTGCTGGACGTGGGTGCTAACGTTAGTGAGCTGCAATATATTTGTCAGCACAGACACGATCAGCACACCCGACAAAACACCGAAAACCGTGCCGACCCCGCCTGCTAGTCGGACCCCGCCGACGACCACCATCGTGATGGCGACAAGCTCGTAGCCTATTCCCGCATTCGGGTCGCCAATACCCAGCCGGCTTGCTGAGATTACGCCTGCGGTCGCGGCAAGCATACCGCTGATTACATAAACCGAAACCTCGATCCAAGTCACCTTGATCCCGAACAGGCGCGCCGTTTCCTCGGAGCCACCGACCGCATAGACGTTCCGCCCGTATCGCGTGTGGTTAAGGACGACATACGCGCCGAGGAACACGATGCAAAGGAAAAGCACGCCGTTGGGCACAAACAGAGCATTGCCTTGCGCGATTGCCTTGAATCCGTCGGGGATGCCTTCAAACAGCGGTGCGCCACCGGTCATGAAGTAAATCACTGATCGCGCGCCGATCATGGTTGCCAGCGTCGCGATAATCGGCTCCATCCGGCCGTTGGTGATCAACAGGCCATTGATCAGCCCGAACACCGCACCGAATAGGATGGCCGCGACCACTGAAACCGTCACGCCATATCCCTGCGCCGCAAGGATGGCCGCGGTGACATTGCCGATACCCATCACAGAGCCTACCGAAAGGTCGATCCCGCGGGCGAGGACAACAAACAGCATCCCGACCGCAATGATGGCGGGCTCTGCGGCATACTGAAGGATATTGAAGATGTTTCGGGTCTGCAGGAACCTCTCGGACGCGATCGTCCCGATCACCAGCAGCACCAGCACGATCATCGCCGGCGCATACTCGGCGAGCGAGGCCGTATTCGTCGTCTTTCTGCCGCGCATCACGATTGGCGTGGCGCCCTGCGTTTTGTCGCTTGTCATCTTACCTTCTCCGTTCCTCATCGGGATCGCGCTAGCGCTTTGGTCGGGGTCGATTACCCGGCCGGCGCGTTCGTCTTGCCTCTAGTTGGTCAGCGCTTTTTCAAGAATCTTTTCTTCCGTGATATCGCCACCAGACAGAATGGCGCTTATCTTGCCGCTGCGGATCACGACCACGCGGTCGCACATCCCTATCAGCTCCAGCAATTCTGAAGAATAGAGGATCACGGGCAGCCCGCTTTGGGCAAGGGCGTTGATCTCGCCGTAGATCTCGACCTTTGCGCCGATGTCCACGCCGCGGGTCGGCTCTTCCAGCAGCAAAGCGCTGTGGGACCCGATGAGCCAGCGTCCGATCAGCGTTTTTTGCTGATTGCCGCCGCTCAGGCTGCCAACCTTGGCGGCCGGGCCGTCAGCCTTGATGCGAAGCCGCCGGGAAATGTCGGCGGCGGTCTGGTCGACGGCCCGCCGCCGAACCACGAACCCGAGCCACGAAAAATGGCTACGCAGTGAACTCGCCGCGACGTTGAACGGAACCGTCTTGTTCAGGAACAGCCCGTCGGCCTTTCTGTCCTCGGGCACATAGGCCAATCCCTGCTCGATGCTGCGCCGGGGATTGGCAATCGTCACCGGATTGCCGTCAATTTCGACTGTGCCGTGACTAGGCTTCACGAGACCGAACAGCGCCTTCATGACCAGCGTAGCGCCTGACCCTTCAAGCCCGGCGATGCCCAGAATTTCGCCGTGGCGGACGTCAAAACTGATGCCGTCAAGCGCTGCGCCCACGCTGAGGTCACGCACCTTCATGCGCACCGTGTCACCCGGCGGTGGACGCTTGGGGTAAAACTCCGGCAGATCGCGGCCCACCATCAGCTTGACGATTTCATCCTCGGTGATTTTGTCCGTGCTCTCGGTCCGCACCAGACGGCCGTCGCGCAGCACCGAGACGCGGTCTGCGATCTGGAAAATCTCGCGAATCCGGTGCGAGACGTAAATGATGCTAATGCCGCGGTTCTTGAGCTCCCCGATCATCGCGAAAAGCGCGTCGATCTCGCCTTGGTTCAGGTTCGCAGTCGGCTCGTCCATGATGATCACGGACGCGCCGCCTTGGTGCACCGCCCGGACGATCTCGACCATCTTGCGCGACGAGGGGGTCAGATGTCGCATCTTCATCTTCGCGTCGATTTTGAGCCCGATCGCATCGAACTCGGCCTGCGCTCCGCGGAACAGTGCCTTCCAGTCGATCAACATGCCGTATTTCATCGGCTCGTTGCCCGCGTAAAAATTCTCGGCGACGGTAAGATCAGGGATTTCCTGGATTTCCTGGAACAGCGTCGCGACGCCGCCGACCTGTGCCTCGTGAGGGCTGACGAAGGCAACCTGTTCGCCGTTCAGGCGGATGGTCCCTTCGTCGGAGCGGTGGACGCCCGAAATGATCTTGATCAGCGTCGACTTGCCCGCCCCGTTTTCACCCATCAGGGCATGGACCTCGCCCTTGCGGACCTGCAGGTCGAGCTCGGCGATGACCCTGTTCGAACCAAAGCTTTTGGAAATGCCCTTGATTTCCAGCGTGTTAACTGCCTGCATCATCTTCTCTCGCCCCTGCTTGACAGCACTACGACAGCGACAATGATTATCGCCAAAAGAAACCGCTGGAACCAGATGCCCATCCCCAGAAGTATTAGCAGGTTAAGCATGACGGCGCTGATCATGGCACCAAGGAAGGCACCGATGACCGTGCCCTTGCCCCCCACCAGGCTGCCGCCTCCCAGCACGACCGCGGCGATCGCCATGATCACCACCTCGACCGGCGTTCCGCCCGTTGCGGCGGTGGCCGGCTGAAACGTCCCTACCCGGGCAAAGGTCAGGAACCCCGCCAGAGCGGCCAGCATTCCGCTTATCGCATAGACCGAACACTCGATCCAGTTGACGTTGATCCCGACAATCCGAGCGGCGTTTTCGTTGGCGCCCGTTGCATAAACATTCTTGCCATAGGTCGAAAAGCTCATCAGCCACCAGAATATCCCTACGACCAGGAACATCACCAGTGCCGGAATCGGCACACCCACGACCGCCCCGCCGCCGATCGCCCGAAACATCGGGTCGATGTCACGCGGCGCTACCGCATTGCCCTGGCTGTAGGTCATTACGATTCCGGTCATGATGCCGCCAGTTGCCAGCGTGGCAATAAAGGGCTGCATCCGGCCGTACACAATCAGCGTTCCGTTGATCAGGCCCAGCCCCGCGCCAAGAACCAGCGCCGCGATGAACGCCACCCAGGCCGAGAACCCTGCGCCCAGCAGCAGGATCGTGGAGAGCCCGACGAGTTGCATGATGGCGCCGATAGACAGATCAATGCCGCCGATGATCAACACCAGAGACATGCCGACTGCCACAATCGCGAGGTACGATCCCTGCCGGCTGAGATTGAACAGGTTGTCAGCAGTCAGAAAGAACTCTGTGAACAGCGGTGCCAGAACAAAGGCGGCTGTGATAAGCAGCACGAGCATGTACTCTGACCGGTGGTCGTGGAACCAGCCGAACGATGATTTTCGAGTATTGGTGGTCTGCATCGGTGTTCTGCATCCTCCGCCATGCAAGGGTTAGCCGTGTAGAGTCTTGGTTGTAAGGGTCGGCGCAGATAAACGCGTCAGCACGCAAAGATAGACAGATAGGACCCGGCGGGCAAAGCCTGCGCCGCAGGACCCGGGTGCCGAAAGGGTGGCTCCCGGGCCATATGGCCCGGAAACCAGTTGCGGGGATCAGGCAGGCTTGTAGCCGAGCGCAGACTGTTCCGCGATCCCGTAGATTTCGCGCGCCTGTTGTTGGGTGGCCAGCGGACGACCGACTTCGCGGGCGATCGCCTGAACTTCCTGCAACAGCTCAAGGTTCGTGGGGTTTCGCGCCGGATCGTAGAACAGCTCGAGCCCGGTTTTGACATGGCCGCCCAGTTCGATCGTGCGCTTGATGATATCGCGGGTGT
The DNA here is from genome assembly GCF_058135695.1 of Cypionkella sp. PAMC25878. Taxonomy (NCBI): domain Bacteria; kingdom Pseudomonadati; phylum Pseudomonadota; class Alphaproteobacteria; order Rhodobacterales; family Paracoccaceae; genus Cypionkella; species Cypionkella sp. PAMC25878. The sequence continues at coordinate 411,771 of NZ_CM176871.1, forward strand.
CGCGGTCGCCTTCGCCCCAGATCGAGATGCACCAGTTCGGTGTCTTTCCAGTCTGGTTCAGCTGCTCCATCATGTCGAGATAGTAGTAGAGGCTCTCGCGCGTCGGCTCCATGCCGGAGGTGCCGATCGGCTTTGTCGAAGTCAAAGCGTAGGGCCCGATCAGGTAGAAGTCGACGAACGAGCCCGCAGTGGACATGCCGCGGTTGATGTAGTGCATGGCGAGACGCAGCTGGCCGGGCTCGTAGACGCCCCAAATGATGCTCATCTTGTTGGCCAGCGCCTGATCGAGCTGGCCGGCCACCTGCTTGTAGTTCCAGCCGTATTCCCGGCCCTCGATGTGGCCCTTCTCGTTCACGTCGAACGCGAATAGGTTGATGCCCGTATCAATGCAGGAGATGTTGACGTTATGGCTCTTGTGCAGGAAACCGCTGTGCTCGGTGCCGAACTCGTGCTCGTCCAGCAACTCGCGGTTGCAGGTGGTCGGATACCACGTCAGGTCGGGTCGCTGGCGCAGCACTTCGTCGTAGACGGGATGGTAGTCCTTGGCGGCCTCCTCCCCGTGCAGGTTGAAGTTGGTGTTGTGCGTGTGGATCGCGCAGGACCCGGCGTCCCAGCACCGAAGCGCGTCCTCGATCACCTCGTCGTACGTGCGCGGCGTGTTGGGGTTCATCGCCTTGGTCCGCTCGCCGTTGAGATGTGACTCCACGATCAACGGGGTGTCCCAGGCAGGCTTTCGATTTGCGAATTTGTCGAGTGACGTCGCCATGATTTCAGTTCCTCCTCACATTGCCATAGTTATTTGTTGCGCCGTGCCATCCATTTGACCGCCCCCCTCTTGCCGCACTAATATGGTGACCCAAGGCCGGGTCAAAGCCTGCCCGGTCCGTGTCGGCACATCTTCAGTGCGCCCCAACGCAGTTCCGGTCGACCCCTACCGATATGTGGCGCGTGCATCAGTTAAAAGGCAGCTCGCCGTCATTGCCAAAGCGCGCAAGGTACAAGACGGAGTGTCGGCGCAGCCGGGCCCCCTCGACGAGGGCGCCCGGCTTCTGCCCGCCTGGCCGCATTGCGATTACCCGCAGTACTAGCGTCGCAAGGCTAGGTCGTGATCAGGTTATTTTGCAATCCGGTCTAGGAACGCCTGTGCATTGTCCTGGGTGATTAGCTTTTCGTGGTAAAAGATGTTCTTATCCACCTTTGCGCCCTCGACAACCGCCAGAGCGGCTGCGACGACACGGTCCATGTCCGAGTCCCAATACACGCTAGCCTTGGCTGCAGACCCTTTCAGGATCTCCTGAACCAGGTCTTTCTGACCGTCCACGCTGACCATGACAACGCCGTCTTCACGGCCGGCATTGCGCAGCGCGGCCAAAACGCCCATCCCCATCTCATCGTTCATAGCATAGATGCCGTTGATTTCCGGATTGGCTTGCAGCAGGTCAACCGTCGCCGTCATCGCCGGCATGCGGATCCACGCACCCGATTGCTGCCCCACGATTTTGATGTCGGGATACTTGTTGATCGCCTCCATGAACCCGCCAAGGCGGAAATCGTAGTTGGAGGATTCGGCCACGCCTTCGATGACGATGATGTTGCCTTTACCACCCAGCTGGTCAGCCATGTACTGTCCAAGAAGCTTGCCATTTTCCCAATCGTCAGGGCTCATGAACGACGTGTATGGGATGTTCGCACTGTCATCCGGGATGCCGGAATTGTTCATCAGCAGCGGAATGCCCGCAGCGATGACGGCTTCGTAGCCGGGATAAACTGCAGTGCCCGACAGGCTGCTGATGACCATGGCGTCCGGCTTGCGCTGGATCAGGCTTTCGATGTTGGCAAGCTCGACACCAACTTCGCCCGTGCCTTCGGTGACATAGCAGGTCACGTTCGAGAATTTGGCGCAGTTGGATTTGAACGTCTCGACCATGTTGATGCGGACCGGGTGATTCATCACCACCTGCGAGAACGCCAGCGTGATCGGCTTGCCCGAGCCATAGACTCCCTTTGCGACCCCGTCGTTGAACTTGGCCATGATCGCATCGAGGTTCATGTAATTTGGGTCGCTCAGTACAGCGGCCGGGGTAGGATCGTACGCTTTTTTGAAACTCAGGCCATCCGAAAGGGCGGCGGTACCAAATACGCTCATCCCGATAAGAGCTGCCAGCGGCAGCATTGCTAGCTTATTCATCAACACTTTCTCCTCCCATGTGCCGAGACAACCTGCCCCGACCTCCCTCAAACACGCTTGCTTAATGTTGAACATATGTCAAGTATTTACTTCAGATGTAATTCTGTCGAAAGGATACCTGATCGACTCCAATACGCCTCCCGCCTGCGGTTGAACCTGACAGAATACGGAGCCTGCCCGGTTCTTTGTGCAGGTGTATTTCAAAGTAACATATTGTTATCTCGAATATATATCACTTTCTACCGCTTACCAGAGAGGACAAGACCTCAGACGAAAAGGCTCTGCGCAAGGCATAAATGTCCTCGGTGCACAAGCAATTGTACCGAAATCATCTGATCTATTGCGTCCAATCATAAAGTTATGTTCACTTAAGCGCGACCATAAGGACGGCAAGAGATGCTTCTGTTTGATTCCATTAGGTGTTTGATCCGGGAGTTTGATGGTGCAATCTTTTCCTTCGAATGAAAGGAGGCACTAAGGGCCAGATTCTTCACGGGAGCGGCACCACAACTGAGGCAATCCGTAGAGCAATACAAAATAGTAAAGAGAGCTTGAGGGCGCTCTCGGCGCGTTACGGGATCAATCAGAAGACCGTGGCGAAGTGGCGCACGCGGACATCGGTCGCGGATCTGCCTACGGGGCCGACGCACGCCAGGTCGACGGTGGTGCTGAGCCCCTATGAGGAGGCGATCATCGTCGCGTTCCGGCGGCATATCCTGCTGCCGCTGGATGATTGCCTCTATTCATTGCAGCCTTCGATCCCACACCTGAGCCGATCATCCTTGCACCGCTGCCTTAAGCGACACGGTATCAGCCGCCTGCCCGAAGTTGACAGGGACTAGCTTGCGAGATGAAGTTCAGGGCCTATCCGCTCGGCTACTTCCACGTTGATATTGCTAAGGTTCAGACGGCGGAAGGCCAGTTGTATGTCTTCGTTGCCATTGATAGCACCTCCAAGTTCGTTTTCGTGGAACTGCACCACAAGGCAGGAAAATGGCCGCGGCCGCATTCCTGCGCAATCTCTTAGCCGCCGTCCTTACAGGCTCAACATCTCGCTCACCGGTAATGGCATCCAGTTCACCGATCATGATCAGCACATTTATGCCTTCGAACACATCTTTGACCGGGTCTGCCGCGAGCATCACATCGAACACCGGCTCACCAAGATCACGCACCCCTGGACTAATGGCCAAGTCGAAAGAATGAATCGCGATCAACGCCGCGACCGTCAAACGCTTCCACTACGACGACCACGACCAATTGCGAAATCACCTCGCCAACTTCATCAGTGCCTACAACTTTGGGCAAAGGCTGAAAATTCTCAAACGCCTCACGCCTCAAGAGTTCATCTGCAAACAATGGACAATCGAACCCGAAAGGTTCATCCAATCCATCAAATGCCGGGACTGAACAGCCGGACGTCAGCGAGCAAATGATGGTTTCCGGTGGCATCATAATTCTAGCAGTGGCGCTCGGGAAAAAGCCTGCGTCCTGACCGGCGCAGGACCGCCCTGATCAGGTCAGCAGGGCGGCAATCTCGGCGCGCACTAGTGCCGTGTCGCGCCCGGTCAGGCCGATCAGGGTGCGGCGGAACAGGATGTCGTCGATGTCTGTGACGCGTTCGGTCCGGACAATGTGGCGAATTTCCTCAGCCGCAAAATCGCTGATACTGTCCAGCATTTCTTCGCCCGCCCCGGCGAGCGTTGCCAGATACGCCCCGGCCCGCGTGCCATAGCGCGACAGCAGAATATCGGCGCGATCCACCGTCACCCCGCCCAGACCCGCAAGCTGCCCCACCAACGCCTGCCGCCCGGCCACATCGCGGGGAAACCCAAGCCCGCCACCGATGGCGAGCCCTGCGGTTGAGACCGTCCGCCCCCGCCCCAGATCGGCCAGCACTCGGTCAGTGGCAAGTTCGGCAAAGGCGCGGAAGGTTGTCCATTTGCCGCCGATCAGGCAATGCACGGGCGCCGCCCCCCCCGGCAGCGTCATCGTGACGATCGAATGGTCGCGCGTGACTGACGCCACCACACCATCCGAACGGGGCAAAGGACGGACGCCGCAGAACCGGCAAACGATCTGTTCGGGGCGGATCGGAATATTCGGGAATACCTCGGCCACGGCGCGGCACAGATACTCAGCCTCGTCATCGGTGCACAGCGCCGTATCCGGGTTGGCGTGTTTGATGTCGGTGGCCCCGATAAGCACCTTGCCCGCAAAGGGATAGAGCAGATTAATCCGCCCGTCCGGAGTGCCGAAATAGATCATCCGGCCGTTCAGCGCGTGCAGAAGCGCCGGGCTGTCCACCACCAGATGCGACCCGCGGCTGCCGCCCATCAACTGCGTGGGCAATCCCAACGCCCCGTTCACGCTGTCGATCCACGCGCCACCTGCGTTGACGATCACCTGCGCCCGGGCCCTGTGCTGCCCGCTGCGGGCACTGCGCCAGGTCAGAATACCGTCGGCCACCTGTCCCACCTCAGCGTGGTTTTCGGCACGCGCAGACGGATTTGCAGCCTCGCCGTCCAGCACCAGTTCCAGCCCCAACCGCTCGGCATGGGAGATATGGCCCTCGTAATACACACCCGCGCCTGAAATGTCGGCGGCAAGGTCCGGCAGCAGGCGACGCAACCCGTGGCGGCGCAGCATGCGGTGCCCGGGCATCGACTGCTGGGCGCGCCCATAAAGATCATACAGCATCAACCCTGCCGCCGTGATCGCATAGCCACGGTCGGCAATCTTTGTCCTGATCCCCATAAACCGCGCCGCAGACCCGACAATTCCGCCCCAGACGGATTTCACCGGCACCACGCATTCCAGCGGCTGCACATAATGCGGGGCCGTGGCCAGCAGCATGTTGCGTTCAACCAGCGACTCGCGCACCAGCCTGAATTCGCCTGTTTCCAGATACTTCAGTCCACCATGCATCAACCGGGATGATGCCGCCGACGCGCCGGAACAGAAATCACCCCGTTCCAGCAGCAGTACCCGCACCCCCTGCAAGGCAAGGTCGCGGAACGTGGCGCATCCGTTGATGCCACCACCGATGATGACAACATCCCACGCCTCGATGTCAGACATCGGTGATGGCAACTTTCATTGCGTCCCCGCTTTCCGCCATGGCAAAGGCGGCCGCGACCTCGTGCAGGCCGTACCGGTGCGTGACCATGTCGCGCAGGTCGATCCGCCCGTCAGTCACCATGTTCAGGGCATCCTCATAGTCCCGGCGCGACAGGCCGAACGACCCCGTCACCCGCAATTCGTCGTAGTGGATCGTGTTGATATCAAGCATGCCCAATTCTCCGTTGCTGAAGCCCGCAAACAGGCTGACCCCCCCGCCCTTCGCCGCAAGCCCGATCGCCTGCGCCGCGAGTGACGGAATACCGATGGCGCAAATCACCACATTGGCCCCGTGCCCCCGGGTTTCGCTGCGCACCGCTGCCCGCAGGTCGCCCGCGTTCGGGTCGATCACCACATCAGCCCCCGCCTGCAATGCTGCCGCGCGCCGCGCCGGGTTCGGCTCACTCACGATCACCCGGGATGCACCCCGCAGGCGCGCCAGCTTGACATGCAGCGCGCCGATGGGTCCGGCACCCAGAATTACGACCTTATCGCCCTGCTGCAGCCCCACCTTGTTCTGACCGTTCAGCACACAGGCAAGGGGTTCGATCAAGGCCGCATCGCAATCTGTAACGGTATCCGACAGTACATGAACGTTTCCAAGTTCAACGGCACGCGCCGGTATCCGGATGTATTCGGCGAATGCGCCATCAATCTCATATCCGATGGCCTGAAGGTCGGGGCACAGGTTTTCAAGACCCCTCAGGCACTGCGTACAGCGCCCGCAGGGAATGGCCGGGCAAACACCAACCCGCAGCCCGGGCGTGTAGGTTTCAGAGCCGCCCGACGCGATGATCTCGCCAGAAAATTCGTGCCCGATCACCGAAGGATAGCGGATACCAGCCGTCTTGCGCCCGCGGTACACCCGGATATCGGTGCCACAAATCGTGGTTGCTTTGACGCGCAGAATCAGACCCCCCGGCTCCAGAACCGGATCATCCCTCAGGGCCAGCCGCATGTCGTTCGGAGCGTACAGGATCGCAGCCTTCATCAAAGCACTCCTCTATTTGCAAAACAAATATATGTTTAAATTTGCAAATGTGCAAATTAAAAACGGTGCAAATCTCCACTAAATGCAGATAACTGTACCTTCGCGGTATTCTATCGAATGTTACTGGGGCTGATCATGTGAACATCTTCGATCACTTACATTGACAATCTGCCAAATGTTCAGGCATATTGGCCATGTGTCGCCAGGGAGGGTACCATGCGCTACGACTATGTTTCCGTCGGTTTTTACACCTTCGATTGTCTCGGCTGGCCGGTCTCCGATATCCCGCCGGGTGGTGGCACATCGTTTATCGACGAAATCACCCTGGCCGTATCCGGGGCCGCCGGCACTGCGGCCATCGTTGCGGCAAAACTTGGTCTTAGAACACTCGCGGTCGGCGGTTATGGCTGCGACATGATGGGGGACTGGGCCGTCACCCGGCTGGAGGGTTTTGGTATCGACACCTCGGGTCTGCAACGACTGCAAGGGGTGCCGACATCGTCGTCAATCGTTCTGACGCGTCTGGACGGATCGCGCCCTGCCCTACACGTCAGGGGTGCTACCGGGCATTTCGTGGTCGAGCCTGCCGATTTCGACCGGATCACCGACACACGGGTGTTCCATATGGGCGGGGTCGGCCTGATGAATGCGATGGATGGGCCGCGCAATGCCGCCCTGATGGCCCATGCCAAGGCACGCGGTTGCATTACCACTGTCGATATCTTTGCCGGGTCCTCAAGCGACATGCCGGATATTGATGCCGTGCTGCCTTATACCGACTATTTCATCCCGTCGGTTGAGGAAGCGCACGCACTGACCGGGCTGACCGATCTTGATCAGATGGCCACCTTTTTTATCGCCCGTGGCGCTGGTGCCTGCGTCTTTACCCTTGGGGCAGACGGGGCTTATTACCGGGACCGCGCGGGCATGACCTTCCGTATTCCGGCCTTCGCCGTGGATGTGCGGTGCACCTGCGGCTGCGGCGACGTCTTCAATGCAGGTTTTGCCGCAGGTCTGCTGAACGGAATGTCACTGCAGGAGTCGGTTCGCCTGGCACAGGCATCTTCGGCGCTGAACGCTACCGGTCTCGGCAGTCAGGCCGGGGTCGTGTCGCTGCCTGAAACGCTGGCATTCATGCGGACCTGTCCGGTACTGACCGCGTGAATTCCGCAACCGCACCAGTCTGGCGGCAGGAACCTCCTTGCAGTCTGTCCGCGAACCCTTCAACTTGTCTGCATCTATGCGGGCTTGGCCGCACACAGCACGGAGAGACCGCGTGAGCGACGCCGATGTATCAGAGGACGTCAAGACGCGGATCGCCTGGCTTTACCATGTCGAAGGCATGACCCAGGACGAAGTAGCCAAAAAGGTCGGCATGAACAGGTCACGCGTTCTGCGAATTCTGTCTGCGGCACGGCTCGATGGAACCATTCAAATCCGCGTCACAACCCGCCTGTCAAGTTGTGTCGAACTGGAACGCGCGCTTGAGGAGCGCTGGGGGCTGACCCAAGCCATCGTTGTACCCACCCCTCAGGATGAAAGCCAACTGCGCCACATCATCGGGGCAGAGGTTGGCGCGTATATCTCCCAGGCAATAGCCGCAAACATGACTATCGGGCTTGGTTGGGGAAAGACGCTTTCGGCCGCTGTCCCCGCGATCGTGCCGCGCCATCCGGACGGCATCCGCGTCATGTCCCTGTTGGGAGGTCTGACCCGGGTCAGCGACCAGAACCCTTCGGAATTCGCCTGGCGCGTGGCCGCTCGCTTGGGGGCCGAATGCTATATGATGGCTGGCCCGGTTTTTGCCCCCGACCCCACCACCCGCGATGCTTTGGCAGGCCATACTGGCATGAGCGACATCTTCCAGCGTGCGCGTTCGTTGGACCTGGCCATCGTCTCGGTCGGCGATCTGACACCGCACTCAGTTTTCCGGGAATATGGGCTTCTGACCAGCGAAGAACTGGCATCTCTTGAGCGTGCGGGTGCCATTGGTGACTTGCTGTGTCATTTTGTTGATGCTGAAGGCAACGTCGTCGATCACCCGGTGAACAAGCGGGTACTGGCTGTCAATCCGCTTGACCTGCGCGGCACCCGTAAAATTGTGTTGGCCTCAGGCGGCTGGCAAAAGCTGGGGGTGATCCGGGCCGGTCTGAAGATGCTCCAGCCCACCGTTTTGATCACTGATGAACTTGTGGCAGAACGTCTTGCGAGTGAACAGGCCTAGGATCCTTGCAATTCCTGGCTCAGTCTTGCCCGGAAAACATCCGGCATCATCCAATTTGGCTGATGACCCAGCAAGGTTTGCAGGAAGCCAACTGAAAAGGACGCGTCCATCCGGGCATTTTCCTTGAACGACCACCAGTGTCGCAGATCATCAATCGCAGGAGACACCTCTGGCTTATCCTTGAACTCCTGTTGCATGGCGGCAGAGTGCACAGTCAGGCAAAACATCGTGCAAGCGTAGCCCTCTGGCCAGAAGGTTGCGGCAGACGCGGCGTCTGCCTTGGTCGGCGCAGACACCGCGGAAAGCGGCATATCGGCCGTCAACTCACGCAACATCAGCCCTGCGGCGAATTCAAAATAGTCGTGACGGTCCTTGGGATTGCTGGGCTTTTGCCGTTCAACAGACCGCAGCCAGCGCACAAAGATGCCACCAAGCTTGGCCTCGTCGATTTTGTAGGTGCAGCCGATCCGCGCACCAACGGCCTCGACATAAGCCTCAAAAGCGGCCCGGAACCAGCGCATCCGTCGAACCGCAATCCGCAAAGGCTCGTTCGTAGGCGGCAAGCTGCCGGAGAGGGGCGGCAGATCAGACATGCGATGCAAACTCGGCATAAAGGGCTTCGAGCCGTTTCCTGTCGTGCGCGCGAAAGGCCGCGTCGGCCTCAGAAGCGAGTGCCACCGCAAGGTCAGTGGCAGAAAAAAGGGCGGCTTCGTCCTCGGCCTCATTGCGGTTGGATTGCAGCCAAAGCATGACGGCGAAGATCGACGTGTTTTCAAGAGAATTGCCCGGGACGTGTGCCGCATCTTCGGCGGAAACGCCACGCAACACCTTTGCATCTGCGAGGGCCAGCGACAGGTCCGCTGCAATGCCAGCGTCAGAACCAAGCCTTTGATCTTGCGTCAGTCCCAGAAATGCCGCCCTTGCAGCAGTCTCGCTGACATAGGCCGAAGGCGCATTCAGGCGCCGCAGAACCGATTGAACCGCTGCATAGATGCTTTGTGCAAAGGCATCCTCGGCCCCTTGCTTTGCAGTCAATTTTTGCAGCGCCTCAGGCTGTTTGTCATTGGCTTTAAGGGCAAACCGGGCAAGACCCGAGGCGACGTCGTTCACGCCCTTGGCAATCTCGCCCACTTCGCGCAATACAACCCCGGCCAGTTCGGCGGCCGGACGCGGAAGCGAGCCAACGGGCATTACGTCCAGCAAAGTTTCGCCGCCACGGCGCAACGCATGGCGCAACCCACGAAGCGCATCGCGCAGCGGCATGACATCAGGAAGTAGGTTCGGGTTCGACATTTTCACTCTCTTCTCTGTCCGCCCAGGATAGACCATAGCGGGCCGGACGGAAAGCTAGACGTTGGACCGCAACGGAGTGGTAGCGATGAATTCCCGCGTATGGGCCAGATCACGCACCCCGGCCTGACTGCCCAGACCCGTGGCGTTCTGGGCAGAGGATGCCTGCGCGAGTTCGACACATTTCTGCGGTGACAGCCCCAGATGCAGCCCAGTGGCAAAACCGGCGTTGAAGCAATCGCCACAGCCGCAGGTACATTTGACCTCGATCTGAAAAGAGGGCGTCTGAAACTGGGTGCCATCCTTGTTACTATAGAACGCGCCTTGCGCCCCGAGGGTCAAAATCACGCATCCAGCCCCCCGATCAAGCAGAAACTGCGCCAGATCGCGGTTGCCGTGCAATCCTGACAGGGCACGCGCCTCTTCTTCGGAGGGGATGAAATAGTCGGTATAGGGCAGCAGTCGTTCGACCTTGGGCAGATCGGCAGCGGTTGACGCAAAGACGTCCAACGTAGTGATGACGCCACGGCGCTTGGCCTCGGCCATGATTTCCTCGGTCCGGCCCGCGTCCATCCTGTTCATCAGCCCTACTCCGCCCACATGCAGGATTTTGGTGTCCAGCACGCGATCAATCTGGGTGTCGTCGATGAAGAACCCATCGGTGGCGCCGCGTTTGTGCAAGGCGGGGCGCTGACCATCGGGCCGAGTGGTGACGAGCGAAGACGAGGTCGTATACCCCTCGCACCGCTGCATCAGTTCGGTGTCGATGCCGAATTTTCCCAGCTTCATCATCACCCAATCGCCCATGTCGTCATAACCTAGGCCTCCGACGGCCTGACATTTCAGCCCGTGTTTGGCGGCCACGATCACAGCACTTCCGGCGGCACCAGACACGGCCAGGGTCAGTTCTTCGACAAAGTAGGTGTCACCATTTGGCGGGATCTGGGTGACCGGGCGGCAGAGCGCATCAAAGGTGATGAACCCCATCGCGGTATAGTCAAAACGTGCATTCATGCTTTCCCCCGGAGGCGCTGGCCTTGTTCGTCAAAAAAGTAAAGTCGGGCGGGATCAAACCCGATGCTGATGGGCACATCGATGTCAGACCGGAAATCACGCGCGGCTTTGACCTCAATCTGCTTGGCACCCGTGGTGACGGTCAGATAGGTCATGTCCCCTGTGGGTTCGACGCCGTACACCATGCCCTGCATGTTGTCGCCGCCAACGCTGCAATCCTCTGGCCTGATGCCCAAGGTGACTTTGCCTGACAGACTAAGGGGACAGGCAACCCTGACGCCCTGAGCCGCAAACGTGCCGCCGTTCGCGGTTCCCGCGATCAGGTTCATCGGAGGCTGTCCGATGAAGCCCGCCACAAAGGTGTTGGCCGGATCGGCATAAATCTGGTCTGGCGTGCCGATTTGCTGGATAGCGCCCTTGTCCATGATCACGATCCGGTCGGCCAGCGTCATCGCCTCGATCTGGTCGTGAGTCACATAGACGGTTGTCACGCGCAGTTGCCGCTGCAGATGCTTGATCTGCACCCGCATTGAGGCGCGGAGTTTGGCGTCCAGGTTCGACAGCGGTTCATCCATCAAAAAAACCTGTGGCTGGCGCACCACGGCACGGGCCAGGGCAGCGCGCTGGCGTTGGCCACCTGACAAGGCGCCGGGCTTGCGATCAAGGTATTCGCCCAGTTCCACCATCTGCGCAGCCCTGCGGATCAGCGCATCCTGTTCGGCCTTGGGCACCCCGCGCATCCGTAGCGGAAAGCGGATATTTTCATAAATCGACATGTTAGGGTACAAGGCATAACCTTGGAATACCATCGCCACATCGCGGTCACGCGCATCCACACCAGTCACTACCTCGTCACCGATGATGATCTCACCCTCGGTCGGCTGTTCAAGACCGGCGATCATCCGCATGGTCGTGGTCTTGCCGCAGCCTGAGGGGCCCAGCAAAACCAGAAACTCCTCATCCTTGATATCCAGCGTCATTTCGCGGACACCCAAAAAGGCACCGTAGCTTTTAACGATGTTGTTCAACTGTATCGAGGCCATGGCTTATCCTTTCACGGCACCCATCGTCAGACCGCGCGACAAGTGCTTCTGGATCAGGATCACCAGGATCAGGATCGGCACGAAGGCAAGGAAAGACACAAGAGCGATTGCATTGTAGATCACGCCATCCGAGCCGCCCGTGAAGTTGGCAAGCGCCACCGACATCGTGTAGGCCTTCTCTGTCGAGGCGATGAGCAGGGTGAACAGAAACTCGTTGATGGCAAAAATCGCGGCGATTACGGCGGCGGTGATAATACCGGGCAGGCAGGCCGGAATGATGATTTCCCATAGGATGCGCAGATCACCGGCACCGTCGGTGCGGGCGGCATCCTCCAGTTCCTTGGGGATATCCAGCATATAGCTGCGGATGATCCAAGTCACGAGGCTGAGGTTGATGGCAGCATAGACCAGCATTAGCGCCCATACACTGTCCAGCAGCCCCATCTTACGGAACAAAAAGAAAATTGGCACGGCAACGATGGCCGGGGCCATCATGCGGGTGGAAAGAATGTAAAAGCCAATATCCTCACGCCCCTTGAACTCGTAACGCGAAAGGGCGAAGGCGGCGGGGATTGCCAGACACAGGTCAATGATGACGGATCCGGTGACCGACACCAGCGAGTTCCGGAGGTATTGAGCGATAGGCCAGTTCTCGATCAGCTGGAACCAGGCGTCAAGTGACAGAGTAGGGATATATATGGGATACGTGCCGACAATTTCAGTTCTGGGCCGGAAGGCAATCGACAGGAACCAGATAATCGGAGCAAGGCAGGTCAGGGCCCATGATCCCAGAACCAGATAGCGGATCAGCATGCTTTCGTTGCGGTTTTTGCGTTTCGCTTGGGCCATCATTTCTTCCCCGAATGGAAAGCGCGTTTCACCACGGTCTGAGCCACGATGATGGTCAAGGTTAGCATCAGCACCGAGGCGGCAGAGGCGTAGCCGAAGTTGAACATCCGAAAGCCCTGACGGTATATGAAGTAGCTCATCGTTTCAGTGGCTCCGCCGGGAGAACCTTGGGTCATGATGTAGACGTTCGTGAACATCGTGGTGATGTCGATGCCGCGCAGGGTGACCGCTACCACGATGACTGGGCGCATCATCGGCAACGAAATGTTCCAGAAAATCGCGGGCCAGCTTGCGCCGTCTAACCTTGCGGCTTCTTCAATCTCTTGATCTTGCCCCTGCAGGGCGGCCACGAAGATGATGAACAGGAACGGCGTCCATTGCCAGACATCGGCGACGATCAGGGTCAGCCTTGCCAGTGGGATCGAGCCGAGCCAGTCGACATTGCCATCGGTGATGTGAAGCCGCATCAGCAGATCAGAAATCACCCGCCCGTCGTTGAACGCCAGCTTCCAAAGGAAAGCTACCGCCGAGGGCATGAACAACATCGGCATCAAGTAGGTGATGCGCCAGCCGCGGATGAAGGAATCGCGATAGGCGAAATAGGAAATTGTGAGTGCGATCATGGTTTGGACGATAAGGGAAATCCCACCGATGATCGCTGTGTTGGTCAGGGCCTGCCAGAACTCTCGATCGGCCAACAGCGTGGTATAATTGGTCAGGCCCGCCCAGTTCCATGCCTTGAATGTCACGACGAACAGGCTTTGGTAAATCGCAAAGACGCCGGGGTAGAGGGTGATTGCCAGCAGATAGATCAGCGCCGGGGCGACCAGCAGGTATGGAAATGCGGCACGCATCCGGGGTGAACGGTGCCGCGTTGGCCGATTGGGGGTGGCTTGCGCCACCCCCCTCGTCCCAGCCACAGGATTACTGTCGGCCATCGGATCAGAATGGCAGCGGCTTGCCTGCACCCACATAGGTGCCAGCTTTCACATCCGCGTATTGAACCGGTGCCTTATCTGTGCCAAAGCCGTTCTTGGTCAGGATGGCAGCCCAAGCCTTTTGGCCGTTCTCCAGCGCTTCCTTGCCGGTGATCTGGCCGGTGATCGCGCGGTTGATCTCGTTGCCCAAGGCCTGTTCCATCTCGAACATGCCGGGGATACGCGGGCTGCACCAGGCGTGATCCAGGCTTTCGGACCATACCTTCATCGGCTGCGACACTTCACGCAGCTTTTCGTTGGCCAGAACCGAACGATAGCCCGGCGCCACGCCATTGGCGTTGGCTTCGTTCATCGCCATGATCGAGGATGTGGTCAGGAAGGCCAGCATCAGGAAGGCGCCCTCAGGGTTTTGCGCGGTCGCGGTGACGCAAGACGTTGAACCCGCGATATTCGGCGGAGCCCAGATGCCACCCGCAATACGTGGTTCATAAATGGTGGTAAAGTCGCCGACGATCTTGGACTGGTCAGGACGCATGGCTTGTGTGCCGGAATCCTGCCACGAGATGTTGGTGGCAACCTGACCGCCCAGCCATGCCGCTCGGTTTTCACCCCAGCTTGCGCCCGAAACACCTTCAATAGCGTTTTTGGACAGTTGCAGCAGGATATCCATGCCCTTCATCGAGGCATCAGAGGTCAACAACGGCTGGAAGTTGTCGTCGAACAGCTGCATCCCGGCTTGGGCCGCAATATGCTCCCACGTGTAGGTGGACCAGAAGCCGCGCGCACCCAGCATGCCGATGCCTGCCACGCCGCCACCGAGTTTGTTCGCCTCGCCCGAAACGCGGATCAACTCGTCATAGGTCGGGATCGACAGGGCACGGTCCACCGGGCCACCCAGAACCTTTTCCATGACCGAATTGCGAACGTGAACCATCTGAATGTCGCAGTCGAACGGGATGCCGACCAGCTTGCCCCCGAAGTAACCATAGTTCAGGCGATAGGTGTCATAGAAATCGTCCAGCGGCAGGTTCCATTTGGCGGCATAGTCGTCCAGGGGGGCAAGAAAGCCCGGACCCGCAAAATCGCCCAGCCAGGCCGAGAAGAACTGCAGCGCGTCGAACGCGGCATTGCCAGAGATGAACTCGGCAATCGCCTTATCGTAGAAGCTGTCATCCGGGATCGGAACCAGCTCGACCTTGATGCCCGACAGTTCCTCAAATGGTTTAAGGCCCGCGGCGGCGGAATCGGCATCGGCTGCACCAATGGCAAAACGGACGGTCTTTCCGGCCTGTTCGCTGCGAACCTTTTCCCAGTCTACCGTGCGAATCCAGTCCTTCTTGGGATCCCACAGCGGATCATCAGTCATGCTGTACAGCTTGCGATAATCCTCACGTACATAGCCCGCAACCGATATCTTGTCGAGAATCGACTGGATGTCGGGCAGGTCAGAACTGGCCAGTGCAGGCAGCGCAAAGCCAGCAGGCACGGTAGCCAAGCCGAACGCCGCGCCGGTGCGCAAGAACGACCGGCGGGAAAGCCCTCTCATAGATGTATTCATTCCATACTCCTCCCAGAGTGTGATCTGCACTAAGCCTTCATTGCGTGACATCACCCCAATCGCACGCGCTCCCCCGTGCTTCAGGGTCTAAAAAATTGCCACATTGTGAACTTTAAGTTCGCATTTCCATAGTGTGTGCAGACTATGCGACCTGTCAATCCAGTTTTTTGCGGGGATATCAATATGCATCTATGAACTTATGATTGACAATATTGCAAATGTACACATAACTTGTGGCAACTGGATACAGGAGAACAGCAATGCCCACGAATGTCGCCCTGACGGGCTTGGCCAAAGACCTGGCCGCGCGCGCTGAAACTGGCAAGCCCGTGCGAATCGGTCTTGTTGGGGCCGGCGAAATGGGCACTGACATTGTCAGCCGCGTCGCCCACATGCGCGGCATCGAAATTGGCGCCATCAGTGAACTGAACTCTCAGGCAGCCGGGCGTTCTGTGACAATCGCCTACGGTGACCCGGACCGCGCCGTTGCAACCGACACCACAGACGCGCTGAACGCAGCCATCGAGCAGGGCCGCATCGCCACAACCCAAAAAGTCGAAACGCTGCTGGAATCTGGCCTGATTGATGTGGTGATTGACGCGACGGGCATTCCCTCGGTCGGTGCAGAGATCGGCCTTGCTGCCATGGAACGCGGCAAGCATCTGGTTATGATGAACGTCGAGGCCGACGTGACGATTGGCGCCTTTCTTCGATCAGAGGCAGAACGTCTTGGCGTAATCTATTCGCTGGGCGCGGGGGATGAACCGTCGTCCTGCATGGAGCTGATTGAATTTGTCAGCGCCATGGGTCACCGCATCATCAGTGCGGGCAAAGGCAAGAACAATCCGCTTAACTTTGACGCCACCCCGGACACATACACCGAGGAAGCCGTCCGCCGTCATATGAACCCGCGCATGTTGGTCGAATTTGTGGACGGCTCCAAAACAATGGTGGAAATGGCTGCGATAGCCAATGCGACCGGCCTGATCCCTGACCGCCCCGGCATGCATGGCCCGGCCTGTTCGCGTGATGAGCTGAACAAAGTGCTGATCCCGACCTCGGCAGGTGGCGTCCTGTCATCCAGCGAAGGACGCGTGGATTACTCCATCGGCAAGGGCGTCGCTCCTGGGGTTTTCGTTGTGGCTGAGATGGATCACCCGCGTATCCGGGAACGCATGGAAGACCTCAAGATGGGGGAAGGTCCGTACTTCACATTCTTTCGGCCCTATCATCTGACCTCTCTCGAAGTGCCACTGACCTGCGCTCGCGTGGTTCTGTATGGCAAGGCCGACATGGTGCCGATGGCCCGTCCTGTTGCCGAGGTTTGTGCTCTGGCCAAGAAAGACATGGCAGTGGGCGAAACGCTCGATCAGATCGGGGAATATTGCTACCGCGCCTGGATCATGACCGCCGCCGAAGCCCGAACGGCCGGGGCCATTCCTTGCGGGCTTTTGACCGGAGCCAAAGTGACCGCACCGATCAAAAAGGGGGACCTGATCACCCGCGCCAACGCTGCAGTGCCGGTCAACAGCAAGATTGCTGCACTGCGGGCGCGGCAAGACGCGATGCTGGGGTTGTAAAGATGGCAGAACCAGCACTCTCCCCAGACAACCGCCCCTTCGCCATTCGGCAGTATTCGCCTGCCCAACTGCGTGAGGCCCTAAAGCGGATGTACCTGATCCGCCGCTTTGAAGAAGGCGCCGAGGACAGCTACACCCGCGGTCTTATCCACGGCACCATGCACCTGTCCATCGGCCAAGAGGGCAGTGCCATGGCAACCTGTATGGAACTGACCGACGCTGACAAGATCACCTCGACGCACCGTGGCCACGGACATTGCATCGCCAAAGGTGCCGATGTGGGCCGGATGTTCGCAGAATTCTTCGGCAAGGAGACCGGCTATTGCCACGGGCGAGGCGGCTCCATGCATATCGCTGACATAAAGACCGGTAACCTTGGGGCCAACGGCATTGTCGGCGGCGGGCTGCCCATCGCTGTTGGGGCTGCCTTGTCGGCAAAGCGGTTGGGCAAGTCCGACGTGACGGTTTGCTTCTTCGGCGACGGTGCCAACAACGAAGGCGCGTTCCACGAGGCGCTGAACATCGCCAGCGTCTGGAAGCTTCCGGTGATTTTTGTATGTGAAAACAATGGCTACGGCATGTCCACTTCCACCGCCCGATCCACTGCCGTCAAGTTCATATCAGAGCGTGCGGCCGCTTACTCCATGCCAGGCGTAACGGTAGACGGCAACGATTTCTCGGCCGTCTCCGAAGCGTTGCACCACGCCATTGTCCGGGCCCGGGCGGGCGAAGGGCCAAGTCTGGTCGAAAACCTGACCTACCGCTGGCGCGGCCATTCCAAATCCGACCGTAATCGCTACCGAACGAAGGGCGAAATTGAAGAATGGATGGCAAAAGACCCGATTGCCCGCTTCCGGGCCGAGTTGATTGCGCATGGCGTTCTGGATGACGCTGCCGCCGATGCCGTTGCCGCAGAAGCCGTGGCCGACGTGCAAAAGGGCATCGAATTCGCAAAATCGGGCCCTTCGCCGCAACTGTCCGAAGTCACCCGCTACGTCTACGCAGAGGTTTGAACATGAATGTCGTAACCAATCCTGTGACGGCGGGCGGAACTGATCAGCGTATCCTGTCCTATGCCGAGGCCATCCGCGAAGCGATGGCCATCGCCATGCAAGCCGACCCCACCGTGATCCTGATGGGTGAAGATATCGGCGTCTATGGCGGTGCCTTTCAGGTAACATTGGATTTAATCGACCGTTTTGGCCCAGACCGCGTGATGGACACGCCAATTTCCGAACTGGGCGGCGCCGGCGTCGCAGTGGGTGCTGCGCTGACCGGCCTGAAGCCTATTTTTGAGTTTCAGTTTTCCGATTTTGCTATGCTTGCGATGGAGCAGATCGTCAACCAAGCCGCGAAATTGCGCTATATGCTTGGTGGTGAGGCCTCAGTTCCCGTGGTGTTTCGGATGCCGTCAGGCTCTGGCACGGGTGCCGCTGCCCAACACAGCCAAAGCATCGAGGCGTGGTTTGGCCATGTCCCCGGGCTAAAGGTGCTGCAACCCTCTACACCGGAAGACGCCAAGGGGATGCTGCTGGCCGCCTTGGCCGACCCGGATCCAGTGATGATTTTCGAACACAAGTTGCTGTACAAGATGAAGGGTCATGTGCCCGAAGGCAGCTATCTGACACCGATCGGCAAAGCCCTCGTGCGCCGCACCGGGACAGATCTGACCATCGTTGCAGGCTCCATCATGCTGCACCGCGCACTGGAGGCCGCCGAGAAACTTGCCGCCGAAGGCATGAATATCGAGGTGATCGACCTGCGTTCGATCCGCCCGATCGACCGCGAGACCATCCTGACGTCGGTGCGCAAGACAGGCAAGCTTCTGGTAGTTTACGAAGGCGTCAAAGCCTTTGGTGTCGGGGCCGAAATCAGCGCGATGGTCGCGGAAAGCGATGCCTTCGATTATCTTGACGCCCCGATCCTGCGCCTTGGGGCAGCAGATGCTCCAGTGCCGTACAACCCCGATCTGGAACGCGCCTCGGTGCCACAGGTTAACACGATCGAGGCTGCCGCCCGGCGCCTTGTGCGCCGCGAGGTTTAGATCCATGCCGGTCGAAGTTATTCTGCCCAAGGTGGACATGGACATGTCCCACGGCACGCTGTCCACCTGGCACGTAGCCGAGGGTGAGCTGGTCCAAAAGGGCGCACCTTTGTTCGATATTGAAACCGATAAAGCCGCGATGGAGGTCGAAGCCCCCGAGACGGGCTATTTGCGCCGAATCGCGGCACAGCCGGGCGACAAGGTAGCTGTGGGCACAACGATTGCTTGGCTGTACGCCGCGGATGAGGCCTTTGATCTGCAACCAGCGACAGTGCCAGAAGCAGCTGCGTTACCGAGTCCATCTCCAGCCGTCGCTCCGCAAGCGACTGAAGTGATTTTGCCCAAGGTGGACATGGACATGACCCATGGCACGCTTGCGGTCTGGCATGTAGCAGAGGGCGAACTTGTCAAACAGGGTGCCCCGCTATTCGACATCGAGACTGACAAGGCCGCGATGGAGGTTGAAGCGCCTGCGACGGGTCGGCTGCATCACATAGCGGCCAAACCCGGCGACAAAGTCGCTGTAGGTGCCATCGTGGCGTGGATTTATCCCGAAGGCATGGCTGTCAGCCTGCCTCCCGCGCCCGTTGAGGCCGCGGCAAAACCTCTTCCTGTGAAAGCGGTTGTTCCGGTTCAGGCTGCCGAAGTGGCGCAACCCGTCGCAACCTTGGCAAGACGTGCGACACCTGCCGCACGCAAGGCGGCAAGAGACTCTGGGCTGACCCTGTCAGAGGTCACGGGTACTGGCCCGCTTGGTCGGGTTCAACACGACGACGTGACGGATCGTTTGGTGCAACATACAGCACATGTTGCAGTTGAATCAGCATCCGCACCTGGCTGGATACCCGAGTCCGGCTCTCTGAACATTTCGCGCCGCAAGGGTGACGGCAAACCACTTGTCCTGTTGCATGGCTTCACCGCCGACAGCCAGTCCTGGGCCCCGTTCGAGAAGGCTCTCGGCCTTACGCGCCCCTTGGTGCGAATTGATCTTCCTGGTCACGGCAAATCCCCCAAACGGCATGTCCGCAGCTTTCAGGACCTGTCGCGTATGATCGTCGAGACTTTCGATGAAGCCACACGGGATTTGGAAGATGTTCACGTCGTCGGCCATTCGCTTGGCGCGGCTTTGGCGCTGGCGCTGGCCGACATCCGGGGGCGGCGCATCGCCAGTCTGACGTTGATCGCCCCTGCCGGTCTTGGCCCGGAAATTGACGCTGCAGCCCTGAACGGCATTGTTCGCGCCAGTCGCGTCGAAAGTTTGGCTCCTTGGTTGCGAAAGCTGACGGCGACTCGGGAGGGCATCAGCGATGATTATGCGCGTGCCGCGATGCGCTCGCGTGAGGATGCGTCTTTGCGCGCGTGCCAAGCAGACATGGCATCAGCCCTGTTTCCGGACGGCGTACAAGCCTTCGACCTGCGCGCCGCTTTGTCGCGCATTGACCTGCCCACACAGATTCTATGGGGCCGCAGCGACCATATCGTACCATCCGCGCATGGCATCTTCGCAGATGGTGAATTCGCGCTTCATCTTCTGACAGGCGCAGGGCATATTCCCCAGATCGAATGCCCGGACCGGGTTGCGCGGATCGCCCAGCGGATGATCAACGCTGTCGAGGTTCTTGGCTGATCACAAGGCTGGAAACTGTCATGCAAGTTGCAACTCATAGCTTCGGCATTCAAAGCGAGGCTGACAGGCTTCGGGCACGTGCCATCTGGCTGTATCACGTGGAGGGTTCGACGCAGAACGATATCGCCACCCAGCTTGGCATCAGCCGCGTAATGGTCGTTCGGCTTCTGGCCGATGCGCGCCGCAGAAACGAGGTGCGTATCACGATTGCAGCTCCGCTGACCGAGACTTTGCTGATTGAGCGGGATGTCGAAACGCGGTTTGGCATAAACCGGGTCATCGTAGCGCCTTTTTCAGACGCCGAGGCTGATCCGGTCAAAGTCATCGCCGCCGCCGCAGGCAACTTCATATCATGCGAGATGAAGCCTGGCATGACAGTCGGTGTGGGCTGGGGCCGAACCTTGTTCAACACCCTGCCCTTCATCACTGGAGCCACACTGGACGACTTTCGCGTTGTATCGCTTTTGGGCGGTATCGCCGCTGCACGCCGCTTCAACCCCGCTGAATTCGCCTGGCAGTTTGCCGAACTGTTTCAGGGCGAGGGCTTTTTGATCCCCGCGCCCGCCGTCGTTGACAGCCCCGAGACCAAACACGCCCTTCTGGAGCGGTGCGGGCTTTCGGCGATCTTCGAGATGGCGGACAAACTTGACATCGCGCTCCTCTCATGCGGCGGCATCAGTTCTCTGACCACTAGTTATCGGACGGGCTACCTCTCGGAAGCAGACCGCCGCTCTCTCGTCGAGGCGGGGGCCATTGGCGACGTCTTGTATAACTTCATCGATGCAAACGGTGATCTGGTCGATCATGAAGTGAACAGCCGGGTGATCTCGGTCAATCTAGCTCGTCTAAGGCGCACACCAGAACGCGTCCTTATTTCGGGTGGAAAAGACAAATTGGTCGCATTGCGAGCAACCATTAGGACTATAGTTCCCACGACGTTGATTACTGATGAACAAACTGCATTGGCGCTGATTTCTGAATGATATGCATGATCAGCCTCTGCAATTCATTGCCTCTCCAAACGCAGAAAAGTCCCGGCTTTTCAGGGGGACTCGTCAAACGTTGAGGTGGCGTTGAGGTGTTTCGCGTACTGCTATACACAAGCGAAACACTCAACATTTAAGCCATTGATATTTTGTAAGATTTTGGTTGCGGGGACAGGATTTGAACCTGTGACCTTCAGGTTATGAGCCTGACGAGCTACCGGGCTGCTCCACCCCGCGACGGTCGTTCCCGTTGGTGGTGTGGGAACGTGGTCTCAGCTGGTTTTGTGCTGAGGGCTTGCTATCGTATTGAGAGGTTGTTTCTTGTTAGGTTTGGCGGTGACCTACTCTCCCACGTCTTAAGACGCAGTACCATTGGCGCGACGGCACTTAACGGCCGAGTTCGGGATGGGATCGGGTGTTTTGCTCGTGCTATGTCCACCAAACCAAAGAAGAAACAAGCTGTGCTGGAAGGCTGATCGCGGTGTTGGAGTTGATCCAGAACCGCGATGGGCCTTCTTCGCATAGCAAACATCAGTATGTGATCTTTATCCTGCTCATGCAGGGTTTTAGATCATCAGATTGTTCCAAGTTTAGGCTGTCTTTCGACAGCGTATGTACGCTTTTGACATGTCATTTCTTTGACATTACGACCCAGAAGCTTTGGTTATCACTAACCTTGCTGTTACTGGATCAAATCAAGCCTATCGAGCAATTAGTACCAGTCAGCTGAAAGCATTACTGCTCTTACACCTCTGGCCTATCGACGTGGTGGTCTTCCACGGCTCTCAAGGGAGACCTTGTTTTGAAGGGGGCTTCCCGCTTAGATGCCTTCAGCGGTTATCCTGTCCGAACATAGCTACCCAGCACTACCGTTGGCACGATAACTGGTCCACCAGTGGTCCGTTCACCCCGGTCCTCTCGTACTAGGGGCAACTCTTCTCAAGTCTCCTACACCCACGGCAGATAGGGACCGAACTGTCTCACGACGTTCTAAACCCAGCTCACGTACCTCTTTAAATGGCGAACAGCCATACCCTTGGGACCTGCTCCAGCCCCAGGATGAGATGAGCCGACATCGAGGTGCCAAACGATGCCGTCGATATGGACTCTTGGGCATCATCAGCCTGTTATCCCCAGCGTACCTTTTATCCGTTGAGCGATGGCCCTCCCACTTGGGACCACCGGATCACTATGACCGACTTTCGTCTCTGCTCGACTTGTCAGTCTTGCAGTCAGGCAGGCTTATGCCATTGCACTCAACGACCGATTTCCGACCGGTCTGAGCCTACCTTCGCGCGCCTCCGTTACAATTTGGGAGGCGACCGCCCCAGTCAAACTCCCCACCATGCAGGGTCCCGGACCCGGATAACGGGCCGCGGTTAGATATCAAGATGGCGAAGGGTGGTATCTCAAGGGAGGCTCCACGAAGACTAGCGTCCCCGCTTCGATGCCTACCACCTATCCTGCACATCACAATCCTGATACCAGTGCAAAGCTGGAGTAAAGGTGCATGGGGTCTTTCCGTCTAACCGCGGGTAGTGTGCATCTTGACACACAGTTCAATTTCGCTGAGTCCACATTTGAGACAGCGGGGAGATCGTTACGCCATTCGTGCAGGTCGGAACTTACCCGACAAGGAATTTCGCTACCTTAGGACCGTTATAGTTACGGCCGCCGTTTACTGGGACTTCAATTCAGAGCTTGCACCCCTCCTCTTAATCTTCCAGCACCGGGCAGGCGTCAGACTGTATACGTCGCCTTACGGCTTCGCACAGCCC
>NZ_CM176871.1:440000-867500 GCF_058135695.1 Cypionkella sp. PAMC25878
ATCGGGGGTGGAGAGCGACGAGAAGATCACCCAAGCCGCCAGCGCTATGCCAGCTATATATATAGTATAGGCCGGGATGCGGCGGGCGGTTTGGTTGATCGCGTTGAGCATCAGTAATCCTTTGTCAGATCTTGGCCGGTATAGAGGCTGGCGACCTGATCGCCGTAGCCGTTGAACTTCACCGTATCGATACGGCCTGCGAACAGGCCCCCACCGATGCGACGTTCAGAGGCCTGAGACCAGCGCGGGTGATCGACCTCGGGGTTCACGTTGGCGTAGAAGCCGTATTCATTGGCGGCGAGGGTGTTCCAGGTGGTGACGGGCTGTTCGGCCACCAAACTGATCCGCACAATCGCCTTCACCGACTTGAAGCCATACTTCCACGGCACGATCAGGCGGATCGGGGCGCCGTTTTGGTTCGGCATCGGTTTGCCATACAGGCCCGTCGCCATGATCGTCAGCGGGTGCATCGCTTCATCCAGCCGCAGGCCTTCCCGGTAGGGCCAGTCGATCATGCTGCCGCTGATGCCGGGCATCTCATCCGGGCGGACTATGGTTTCAAACGCCACATATTTCGCGCCCGCCTGCACCCCCAGCTTTTGCAGCAGGCCGGACAGTTGGAAGCCTTGCCATGGCACGATCATCGACCACGCCTCGACGCAGCGGAAACGGTAGATGCGCTCCTCGATCGGTTGGCCTGCGATCAGATCGGAGAGGGAATAGCTGCCGGGGTTGTCGACGAGGCCGTCCACCACGACGGACCATGGGTCAGTTTTGAGCTTGCCCGCGTAGGCGGCGGGGTCGGCCTTGTCGTAGCCGAATTCGTAGTAGTTGTTGTAGGTAGTGATGTCCTCGAAAGTATTCGGGACCTCATCGGTGGAATAGGGGCTGCCTGCGCGGGCGGGGCTGGCCACGGTGAGGGCGGCGGCTCCGGCGATCAGGGCGCGGCGGTTCAGGAACATCTGTGGGGGGGTGACGTCGGCGGGGGTGTATTCGGGCAGGTAGGACATGGCGGGTCTCCTCTGAAGCTTGAGGAATAAGATGGCGCAGGATCAGGAAAAGACAAAATCATCTGATCTCACATCTGTGACAGGACGTTGAAATATATCGCCACGGGCTTTGTCCACGCGTGGACAAAGCAGGCTCTCTAGCAATTTCAATGAGTTATGTGGTGTTCATTAGGAGTTTATTAAGACTTTGGGCAGAGTGGTCTGGCCGTGTTGCCGCGCAAACAGGATAAAGCCCTGCCGCAGCGTCTGTCAGAACAGCCGCTTGGGCCGTGTTTCGCAGATTTCCCACGCATTATTACAAGTGCCCACTGTCCCGAGCAGCAGATACAGGCAGCCTTGCCTAAGCATCAACAAGGCTGCCCGCAGTTTCTTACTTCATCAGATCAGCGACCGGGATCGGGGCGGAAATCGTCCAGCTGTCGACCACGGCAGGTTTGCCCTTTTCGGTATCGACGATCAGGTATTTTGCCGAGTTCTGGTGGTGCAGTTCCGACGTGAAGGTGCGCGGACCGAACAGGGTCGGCTCGTCCTTCATCTTTTCCAACTCGGCCACCACGGCGGCGGTTTCGGTAGTGCCTGCCCGCTCCACCGCTTTGGCCCAAACGTCGATCATCACATAGCCGGGATAGACGTATTGGGTGGACGGGTCCGCGCCGGTGGCTTCCTTATACTTGGCGTTGAATTTGGTGACTTCCGGGTTCGGATCGTCGCCATAGACCGAGCCTTGCACTGGGACATAGAAGTTCGACAGATCCGGCACGGCTGATTGCCAATACGACCCATCAACACCCGAACCGTTCAGGATCATTGCGTTGATCCCAGCGGCGCGGATTTGTTTGATCGCCGACACCGCGCCCGGCATCATGGTGCAAAGCATGATCGCATCGGGTTCCGCAGGCAGCGATTTGATCCGGGTGATCTGGGCGGCGATGGAGGCATCTTCGTTCTTGAACGTGTCCTCGCCGACAAGACTTGCGCCTTCCAGCTTGGGCAGCATGTAGTCAAAGCCGTCGCAGATGCCTTTGTTATACTCGGTCCAGGTATCCAGCAGCCGGTAATAGGTGCGGGCGTTCTTCTTGGTGTAGGACCATTCCGCCATCGTGGCACCCTGCACCGCTGCCAGCACCGAGGCTGAGAACGAGTTCGGACCAACGCCCTGAATCCCGGCCTTGATCGACTCGGCACACAGGAAGAACGAGGGCAGGCCCGCGCCTTCGGCCGCCAATGCCGCCGGGGCGCCAAAGTCATAATCGCAGGATACCACGACCATATCAGCGCCGGCGTCGATCACCGAAAGGCCCGCTTTGGCGCCCTCGGCCCGGTCGGTTTTGGTGTCGGCGTTCACAACTTCAATCTGCTTGCCGAGCAAACCGCCTGCTTCGTTGATTTCCTTGATGCGGATCATGGCTGCGTCTTGGGCGGGCTTGTCATAGCCCTGCATGAAGCCGGATTCGGCGGTGGCAAAGCCGACGATGATCTTGTCGTCATCTTGCGCCAGCGCCGGGGTGACGAGGGCGGTGGCCCCCAGCAGCGCAAGGCCTAGTTTGGTAAGGGTCTTCATTTGGATACTCCTTGTTGGGTGGGCTTATTGCCGGGGTGTTCGCCCGGATTCTGTAGGTTGGCCCCTTCGGATCGGAAGAGCGGCCAGCGCAGTTCGAAATTTGCCATGATGCCTGCGGGGCGGCGGATCAGGATCAGGATCATCACGATGCCCAAGGCGATCTCTTGCAGTCCGTTCGGGATGGCGATGGTGGTAGTGCCGACGGTGACGCCCGCTTCAAGCCAGCGGAGGGCTTGGATCAGGCTGGACAGGATCACCACGCCCAGCACCGCGCCCGACAGGCTGCCGATGCCGCCGACGACCAGCATCGACAGGGTGGTGAAGGTCAGGGTGAGGTAGAAGGTGTCCGGGGTGACGACGCCGATGGAATGGGCGAAAAGTGCGCCGCCCATGCCCATGACCGCGCCCGACAGGATGAAGGCGATCAGGCGTTGTTTCGGGATATCGACGCCCGAGGCGGCGGCGGCAGTCGGCTCATCCCGTGCGGCGCGCAGGGCGAGGCCCGCGCGGGAAATCGCGTGTGCCCATGCCACGATCACGGCGATGATGGCCGCGATCAGGTAGGGCCAGATTGAGCGGATGATCGGGATGCCAACGACGGAGGAGGTGGCGGCAGTGACAGATTCCCAGTTGGAATAGACCGTGTTGATCATCGCCAACATGGCAAAGGTGGCGATAGAGGCCGCGATGCCAGACAACCGCATCAGGATTTTGCCGAACAGGGCGGCCCAAACGGCGGCCCAAAGGGCGGCAAAGATTGCTCCGGCCCAGTAGGGCAGTTGCGTGTTCATCAGCCAATCGGGCAGGCCGGGCAGCAGGGTTTGCTTCATCATCGGCGGCATGGTCAGCCAAGCGGCGGCATAGGCTCCCAAACAGGTGAAACCGATATGGCCGAACGACATCACGCCGGAATTGCCGATGAAGATATAGAGGCCGATCACAAGCACGACGCGCAGGAAGATGTCGATCACGGTCTGGTTGAACGGGCGCGAACCTGCGGCGACAGCGATCAAAGCGATGGCGATCAGGATCAGCGTCAGCAGGATCGGGGTGGAAATGGTGCGGCGGATCACCGACATGTCAGACCCTCTCTTTCGTGCCGCGCGCGGCGATCAGGCCTTGGGGTCGGAAAATCAGCACCATAATCACCGCGCCGTAGACGAAGGCATCGCGGAACGGGCGGGCATCAATCGGCAGCACCGTTTGCATGACGACTGAAGCGGCACCTAAGAGGAAACCGGCGAGGACAGCTCCGGGCAGGGAACCAAGGCCGCCGATCACCGTGGCGATGAAGGCCATCAGCATCACCGACGCGCCCATCTGGATATCGACGGTTCCGGTTTGGGCGGCGAGGATCAGGCCGATGGCAGCGGCAAGCGCGCCCGATAGCGCGAAGGCCCCCATGATCACCCGGTTGGCGCGGACGCCCAGCATCCGGGCCATGGTGAAGTTTTCGGCCGCCGCCCGCATCTCCAGCCCAAAGCGGGTGCGTTTCAGGAAGGCGGTCAGCGCGAACAGGATGGCGATGGTGGCGACGATGGTGATGACTTGCAGCAGCGGGATGCGCGCGCCGAGGATTTCAACAGGCTGGCTGAGGGCTGGCAGCAGCGAGATGGATTTCGGGCGGCTGGAGAACAGCATCAGCAGGAAATAGCGGATCACAAAGCCCAGCGCGAAAGAGGCGATCATCATCGTGGCCGGATTGGCGCGGCGAAAGCGGCGGAACACGATGATTTCCGAAAGCACCGACAGCCCCGCGCCCATCGCCAGCACGAAGGGGATCAGCAGGAACCACGGCAATTCGCCCGCGAATACGATGGCGACGGCATCGGTTGAGGGCCACAGCAACGCAAAGATGGAAAACGAAATCACATCGCCATGCGCGAAGTTGACCAAGCGCATCACGCCAAAAATCAGCGCGATGCCCAGCGCGCCAAGGGCATAAAGCGAACCAAGGCTGAGCGCGTCAAACAGGGTTTGCATCAATGCTCTCCATATCCAAAATAGGCGGCTTGCATGGCCTCGGATTGGCCCATCGCGCGGGCATCGCCATCCAGCAGGATTTCACCGCCCCGCATCAGGATCATTCGGCCGCCAACCAGTTGCGCGCGGGTGGAGGATTGCTCGACGATCAGCAGGGTCAGCGCGCGGTGGGCGCGCAATGCGATCAAACGTTCATAAACCTGATCAGTGATGTTCGGGGCCAGACCCAAGGACGGTTCGTCAATCGCGATCAAACGCGGGTTGGTCATCAGCGCCCGTCCGATCACCAGCATTTGCTGCTGGCCACCGGACAGCAGACCCGCCTGCGAATGGCGGCGGTCTTTCAGGATCGGGAAGGTCGCATAAACAGCCTCCAACTCGGTCGCGGCACGGCTGCGCCAGTTGCGGGTGGCAGCGTGCATTCCGGTGCCGACCAGCAGGTTTTCTTCGATGGTGAGTGACCCAAACACCTCGCGCCCCTCGGGCACCATCGACAGACCCATGCGGGCGATATCCTCGGGCGCGCGTCCGGTGATGTCTTGGCCGCCAAAATCAATCCGACCGCCAGCGGGTGGTGTCACCCCGGCGATGGCGCGCAGCAGGGAGGATTTGCCCGCGCCATTCGGCCCGGTGATGAACAGAATCTCGCCTTCGGTCAGGGTGAAGGTGACGTTGCGCACTGCGGTCAGGCGGCCATAGCGGATGGTCAGGTTGGACAGCGCAAGCAGGCTCATGCCATGACCTCCAACACCGGAAGGTTGGTATCGGCGGCGGTGCCCATATAGGCGTGACGGACTTTTTCACTGGCGCGGATCGCGGCAGGATCGCCCGTCTCAATCACCACCCCGGAATCCAGCACGACGATATGATCGCAGAGACTTAGGACCAGCCCAACGTTGTGTTCAATCAACAGCACACCGCAGCCTATCTCGGTAGCAATGCGGCGGATCAGGGCGGCAAGATCAGCGGCTTCCGGGCCAGACATGCCAGCGGCGGGTTCATCCAGCAGGATATAGGCGGGCTTGCCGATCAAAGCGCGGCCAATCGCAACGCGGCGTTCATCGGTATAGGGCAGGGTTCCGGCGATGCGGTTTTGCAAAGAGCCAATGCCGATCCAATCCAGCATCGCGGCGGCCTCTGCGCGGGCCTTGCTGCGCGATTGGCCAAGGCCCACGCCGGTCACTTCCAGATTGTCGATCACCGCCAGATCGCGGAACAACCGCCCGCCCTGAAAGGTGCGGGCAATGCCACGGCGGCGGATTTCATGCGGCTTCAACCCCGAGAGGTTCAGTTTAGCCGAGGCGGTGTCCAGCGACACCGCCCCGTCCGTGGGGGTTTGAAACCCGGTCAGCACATTGACAAGCGTGGTTTTG
The DNA here is from genome assembly GCF_058135695.1 of Cypionkella sp. PAMC25878. Classification (NCBI taxonomy): domain Bacteria; kingdom Pseudomonadati; phylum Pseudomonadota; class Alphaproteobacteria; order Rhodobacterales; family Paracoccaceae; genus Cypionkella; species Cypionkella sp. PAMC25878. The sequence goes on from NZ_CM176871.1 coordinate 445,928, forward strand.
CCCGCACCATTCGGGCCGATCAGCCCGGTGATCTGACCGGGCGTGATCGTCAGATCGACATCCGACAGGGCCTTGAGCCCCGCGAAGGCAACCGACAGCTTGTCTGCGCTGAGTTGGCTCATTTTCTCTCCTTGCGGGTGATCAGGTAAGAGCCGGAGGCGTCTAAAGTGGCGCTCCATCCCGGCTCGATAACGATGGTGGTAGTGACTTCTTCGATCACCGCAGGGCCATTGATCTGTGCCCCTGCCCCCAAAGCGCCGCCTTCGTAGATCGGCGTGCGGGTGCGGCTGCCATCGGCGGAGAACACCGCATCGCGGTAGGCTTTGATCGCCTGATCGGCGGCTTTGCCGGGGGCGATGTGCATCCGCTTTGGCTTATCGACTAGCCCGTAAACCGTGCTTTCGATGTTCACCACCTCGACCGTCGAATGCGGTTCGGCGTAGGTGTAAAGCTGTTCGTGGCGGGCGTGGAAGGCGGCCTTGATCTGGTCGATGGTATCGGCGTTCACCGGGAAGTTGCCGATTTCCACCGTGCATTCATGCACTTGCCCGACATAGCGCATATCAAGGCTGCGCTTTATCATGGTGTTGCCCGCGCCAAAGCCATCCGATTGCAGATGCGCGATACCCTGCGCTTCGATCTCGGTGAACAACTGGTCGATGCGGGTATAGGCCGCGTCATTGTCCAGCCGCAGCACGGCGGTGGCCATATAGTTATACTTCACATCCGAGATGATCTGACCAAAGGCGCAGAGGCCCGAGGCGAGTTTTGGCAGCACGATGGTGTCGATGCCCATATCCGCCGCAAGTGCTGTGATATGCGCCGCTGTAGCGCCCCCGGCCCCGACCAGCACGAAATCGCGCGGATCGTAGCCGCGTTCAATCGTGACGCGGCGGATGCCGTTGACCATGTTGGCGTTGACGATAGTGAACATGCCGTAGGCGGCGCGTTCCACCGTCAGACCCAACGGGTCGGCGATGCTTTTCACCGCGTCATAAGCCTTTTGCGCATCCAGCGGCAGGCGGCCGCCAACAAGGCCATCCGGGTTCAGATAGCCCAGCACGATGTTGGCATCCGACACCGTGGGCAGTTGCCCGCCTTGGCCGTAGCAGGCAGGCCCCGGATCGGACCCCGCCGACTGCGGCCCCATTTGCAAAAGACCCATCTCGTCAATCCAGCCGATGGAGCCGCCACCCGCGCCCAAGGTTTCGACCTGAATCATCGGCACGCCAATGCGGTAGCGCAGGAAGTCGATGTTCTTGTTGATATTGGTCGAGCCGTCTTTGGTCAGCGTGATGTCAAACGAGGTGCCGCCCATATCCACCGTGATCACATCGGTTTTGCCGAAGGGGGTGCAGACATAAAGGCCAGCGGCGGGGGCCGAGGCGGGGCCGGAGTTGATGGCATAGACGGAACGATCCGTCATCGCCTGTCCAATCGCAAGGCCGCCGTTGGATTGGTAGTAACGCACGGGTTGCTTGGCACCCAGCTGTTGGAAATAGGCATCCACCGCCGTGACATAGCGCTTCATGATCGGGGCGAGGTAGGCATTGACCACCGCCGTTGAGGTGCGGGTGTATTCGCGGACTTGCGGGTAAAGTTCCGACCCCATGGTCAGGATCACCCCCGGCATCATCTCGCGCACAATCTCGCCGGCACGGCGTTCGTGCGACGGGTCGAGCACCGACCAGACGAAGCTGATCGCCACGGTTTCGATGCCTTCGGCAAGGAAGATTTCGCAGGCGGCGCGGACATCGGCTTCGGTCAAGGGCGTGCGGATTTCGCCGTTGGACAGGATACGCTCACGCACGCCCCGGCGCAGATAGCGCGGCACCAGCATGGTGGCGGGCGGGTAATCGGGGTCATAGCGGTAGCCGTCTTCTTTATGGCCGAGGCGGATCTCCAAGCTGTCCTCATGCCCCGCCGTGCAGATCAGCCCGGTTTTCGCGCCCTTGTGCTGGATCAGCGCATTCAGGCCAACGGTGGTGCCGTTGATGCAGAGATCGCAGTTTGAGATGATCTCAGATGCAGAAACGCCCAGTTCTTCGGTCATCAGGGCAAGGCCGTTCTTGATCGCCAAGGTGGGGTCTTGCGGGGTGGAAAGCGCCTTGAACAGGCGGACTTGCCCGGTTTGATCGGCGAGGACGAAATCGGTGAAGGTGCCACCGGCATCAATGCCCAAACGGTAATCGGTTTTCATCGTGGCGCCCTCCTAGTTCGCTGCCACGGCGCGGCGACGCGCACGCAGGGTTTCAGTTGCCGCCATATTGACGGTCAGGCTTTCAGAGATGATCACGCCGTAATCCTGTTCCGCCCCCTTCACCGAGACGAGGCCGTTCTTGATATCCCACACCACCTTTTCCACCGCCCGATCCATCGGGTCGCCATAGCCGCCGCCGCCGGGGTTCATGTTGGTGATGCGGTCACCGGGTTTGATCACTTTGATGACGTTCTCGCGGATGGTTTCGGAATGGCTGCCTTCCACCAGTTCCAGCCGCCCGACCTTTTCGTCGATCATCGTCGAACTGGCCCCTGCCGCCCCCACAGCCGGAATACGGCGACCCTCACCAAAGGTGATGAAGGTCATATCGTCGCTCAGCGGCTCCACCTCCCAAGCCGTGCCGGATCCGCCACGGAATTTGCCCGCACCGCCACTGTCGGTCATCAGCCCGTAACGGTGAATGATGATCGGATAGCTGTATTCCAGCAGCTCCACGTCACCCGAAGTCAGCGCGCCAAAGCAGCATTCCGGCCCGCAGGCGTGCCAGCCATCTTGCGCAGGCGTCGCCCCCGCGCCTGAGATGATGGTGGCCAGCACCATCGTCACATATTCCTCGTCGTGGCGCTTGTCCCATCCGGCGATGTTCAGCCCGTTGGCATGGCCCCAGCTTGCCGAAACCTTCGATGGCACGGCCTTTTCAAACGCCAGGCGCACCGCATCGGTCAGCGTCTCCATCGGCGTGGTGGTGCAATTCATATGCGGCGCGGGTTCTTTGGCGTTACACAGCGTGCCCTTCGGCCCCATATCGACCGAGATGCAGCGATACAGCCCCTCGTTATAAGGCGGCGGCAGTTGCGCGAACATCATCAGGCCGAGATAGACGCCGGAATACGAGTTCCCCTCATAGCTGTTGATGAAATACGGGATTTGCGGCGGGCTGGAGATTGCGATGTGGCAACTGTCGTCCTTGATCGTCACCGTCGCGGTGATGGTCAGATCGCCAAAGCCATGGCCAGCGTCTTCAACAATCGCCGAGCCTTCATAGGTGCCGTCCGGCACGGTGGAAATCAGGCTGCGCATCTGCTTTTCAGCCATGTCGAGCAGCGTGTCGATGCAGGCGTCCACCACGTCTTCGCCATACTTATCCAGCATCGCGATCAAAGCGCGCTCACCCACCTGACAGGCTCCGATCAACGCGTTGAAATCGCCCTCTTGGTCGCGCCGCGCCCGCATATTGGTGAAGATGAAGTTCAGCACATCCTTACGCGGCACGCCGCGATCCCAGATTTTCACCGGGGGAATGCGCAGACATTCGGCGTAGATTTCCTTGGCGTTGGGGTTATAGCCCGCAGGCACCGGGCCGCCGATATCGGTCAGATGGCCTTTGCAGACGGTCCAGTATTTCAGCTTTCCCTTGTAAAACACCGGCTTGTAAAAGCAGGTATCAATCGCGTGGCTGCCGCCCCAAGCCGGATCGTTGTGGATCAGCAGATCGCCTTCGTGAATATCGCCTTCAAAATATCCCGCGACCACTTTCATCGCCGGGATCAATGAGCCGAGGTGGATCGGAATATCCTGCCCCTGCAAGATCATCTCGGGCCGCGCATTGAACAGAGCGGTGGAATAGTCGTGCGCCAGATTGAACACCGACGAGCGCGCGGTTTTCTCAAGCGACAGCGTCATTTCGCGCTGCGTGGTTTCCAAGATGCCGCGAACGACCGATAGCGTGATCGGATCAACCTTCGTGGCAGATGTGGTGGCGCTGGCCATGCCTATTCCCCTTCAAATGCGCGGCGCAAAAGGGGGACGATCAGGCAAAATGCCCGCTGTGATCGCCGAAACTCCCTGTTGCGCGGCGTCTTCTGCACCGTTGCAGCGGTCAGGCTAGGCGGCGCGGGCGGCTGGCGTCTTTGCAGAGGGTGCATGGGTTTTTGTCGCAGAGCGCATTTTGACAAATTGCGCGCAACCGGCGCTTTACAGAAAGAATATTGCGTGGCCAGATTGGGGAAACCCGGGGGGCTGCGATGAAGACCACCATCACCACCAAAGGCGTCGATCTGGCCGCGCGCAGCCGTCACTGGCACGAGGCGATTGGGCAAGCCTATTTCCCGCTGGATCTGTCGTTCCGCCGTCCGGAAGCCTTCGACGGTGAATTGAGCATGTGGCAGTTGGGTGAGGTGTCGCTGTCGCGACTGACTTCCGACGCGTTGATGTATCGCCGCCTGCCGAAGCATTTGCAGGTGCAGGGCCCCGAGGAGTTTCTGGTCACCCTGCCCGCGAAATCGGAATTGCTGTTTGCCCAAGGCGGGCGCGAGGTGCGCGCCAACCCCGGCGCGTTCTTCATCGAACGCAGCCATGAACCCTATGAGTTCAGCCACGCCGAACCCGCCGATCTGTGGGTAATGAAGCTGTCGCTGGCGATGCTGGGCGGACGGGTGCGCGCGCCGGATCGGTTTTGCAGCTTGCAGTTTGATGCCACCAATGGCGCGAACGGGCTGTTCGTTGATATGGTGCATCTGATCCCGCAGCGTTACGACGCGATGAGCGAGGAAGCCCGCAGCATGGTCGGGCGGCAGTTGGCGGATTTGCTGGCGCTGGCGTTGCAGTCGGACGAGCGGGTGCTGAGTTCGGGCGGCTCGACGGTGCGGATGGCGCATTTGGCGCGGATCGAGAGCTTTGTGCGGCGCCATATCGACAACCCCGACCTGGGGCCGGATGAGGTGGCGGCGGGCTGTGGCGTGTCGGTGCGCTATTTGCATGAATTGCTGCGCGACACCAACCAGACCTTGGGCAGTTGGATCAGGGATCAGCGTTTGGCCGCAGCGCGCGAAGATCTGGGCAACCCGCGCGACAAACGTGCGATTGGCGAGATCGCATATGCGCGCGGCTTTGCCGATCAGGCGCAGTTCAGCCGCGCGTTCCGGCAGCGCTACGGCATCACCCCGAAAGAGGCGCGGGCACGAGAGTGAAGGGGAAACGTTGATCCGCATCACTCCCCCCTTTCCTTACCGCTGGAGATGGGCGCGGACGCGGGCGATCGCGGCTTGGCGATCGTGGCGGGCGGTAAGTGCCTGATCCAACGTCACTTCGACAAACCGCGCCGGGCTGTGTGGCTGAAGCTGGCCGATCAGGTCCATGTCGGCGGAAATGATCGTGCCCAGCATCATATAGCCGCCGCCCGACACCGCATCACGGTGCAGCACGATGGGCTCGGTGCCGGATGGCACTTGCACCGAGCCGTAGGGATAGCAGGCATCAACGATATTCGACGGGTCAGACCCCGCGCCAAACGGTGGCGTGCGGGGGACGAAATCCAGCGCTTTGCCGCCTTTGAAACGGTAGCCGATGCGGTCGGCCTCGGGGGCGACTTTCCAGGTGTCGGCGAAGAACTGTTGGCCCGCCTCGGCGGTGATGCGGTGCCAGTACAGCCCCGGCAACATCCGCAATTCCGCTGGATTGCCGGGACCACGGCGCAGGTTTGCGGGAACGAAGCCTTTGCCCGTGCCGCCCTGCCCCAAAGGCAGCGTGTCGCCTGCCTTCAGCGCACGCCCCTCATGCCCGCCCAGCGCGCCCAAAGTATAGGTCGATCGCGAACCGAGTTTCACCGGCACATCAATGCCACCCGAAATCGCAATATACGCCCGCGCGCCCGATTTTAGGAAACCGAACGACAGTTTATCACCGGGCTTGACCGGGAAGGTTTCCCAGGTCGCACGCTCATCGCCGTTGACTTTGGGGGGCAGTTCACCGCCCGTCACTGCCACCGTGGCGGCTTGGGTGAACTCAATTTCCGGCCCCATGAACACCGCTTCCAGCACAGCGGCACCTTCGTCATTGCCGACCAGCATATTGGCGGCGCGCAGGGCGAAGCGATCCATGCCACCCGAGATCGGGATGCCGAGATGGTAGTAACCGGGGCGGCCCAAGTCTTGCACGGTCGTCGATAGGCCGGGGGAGATAATCTTAACGGCCATGAAGAACCTCCATCAGCTTGGCATTGGTGCCGTTGATGTCTTTGTTGAACTCGGTCAGCGAAAAGCTGGCCTCGCGAATGGTCGGCAGGAATTTATTCTCATTCACCGCCTCGATATCCGCGTCATATTGATCGCGGCTGATCGGTTTCCATTTCACGATGTCGCCGGGACGGAACAGACACATTTCGTCTTGCAGGTAGCTAACCTGCTGATTGGGGTCATAAATCGGCATCGGGGTGACACCGAACATCTGATACCCGCCAGCCCCGCGCACCGAATAGATGCAGCTGAAGCAACCGCCGTGGCCGATGGTCAGCTTCGGCGTATCGGTGCGCGGGCGCAGGTATTTTGGCACCTGCAACTGCCGCTTGCGTTCGACCATCTGATACAGAAACGGCAGCCCCGCCACGAAACCCACCATCGAGACGAACCACGGCTGGCTGGAATGCGCCTGCACGAAATCCTCAACGCTGCCGAGGCCGTTCACCGCTGCGGCATATTCCAGATCGGTGGCTTTGGGGTCTTGGTGACGCTCGCGAAACCGCATCAGCGTCTCATGCGTCCACGGGTCTTGATAATAGACCGGGATTTCCATGATGCGGGTTTTCAGCGTGGCGTCCGATTTGCTGGCCGCCCCTTCCATCGACTGCAATTCGCGCAGCAGGTCGGCGGGCTTGATCTGGTCGGGGTCGTACTTCACCTGAAAGCTGGCATTGGCCGGACAAATCTCGGTCACGCCGCGGATACCGGCCTGCTTGACCGCATTGGTCATCGACAGGCTGGTGAAGAAGGCTTCCAGCGACATTTCTTCCGAGACTTCCGCGAAGATATGTTCGTCGCCACCAAAGCTGAAACGGATCGACATGGGTTTCTCCTACGGTTCAAGATTGGGGGTCAGGCGGGCGGCGTGGTGTTCCAGCCAGCCCTCCAGCCAGCGGGTGTGAAAATCGCCTGCCTGAACCGAGAGGTCGGCGGCCAGCGCCTGAAACAGCGGCTTGGTGGTTTTCAGCCCGTCGATCTGCAACTCCGACAGCGCACGCGCCATACGGGTGATCGCAGCCTCGCGGGTTTCGGCGTGGACGATCAGCTTGGCCAAAAGCGAGTCGTAAAACGGCGGCACGATGTAGCCGGGGTACAACATCGAATCGAAGCGCACGCCGGGGCCACCGGGGATGCGCAAGCTGTCCACCGTGCCGGGGAAGGGTGCGAAATCGCGGGCCGGGTCTTCGGCGTTCAGGCGCACTTCGATGGCATGGCCTTTGACCGTCACATCAGCTTGGGTCAGCCGCAACGGCTCGCCCCCGGCGATGCGCAGCATCTCAGCCACCAGATCAATGCCGGTGATCATCTCGGTGACCGGATGTTCCACCTGAATCCGTGTGTTCATCTCGATGAAATAAAACCGATCGGCGTCTTCGTCGTAAAGATATTCCACCGTGCCTGCGCCGGAATAGCCGACGGCAAGCGCAAGCCGGACGGCGCTGCTGCACAGCGCGTCGCGCAGATGCGAGGAAAGTGCCATTGAGGGGGCTTCTTCCCACACCTTTTGGCGGCGGCGTTGCAGGCTACATTCGCGCTCAAAGCAATGGATCGCATCGGTGCCGTCGGCCAGCACTTGCACCTCAATGTGCCGGGCTTTGGTGATGACCTTTTCCATATAAAGCCCACCGTCGCCAAAAGCGGCCAAAGCCTCGGCCTGTGCCTGCGGGAAGGCGTGCTCAAACTCGGCCAAGTCCTGCGCAATGCGGATGCCGCGCCCGCCACCGCCCGCTGCGGCCTTGATCATCACCGGAAAGCCGGTGTCGATCAGGATGTGGCGCGCAGCCACAATGCCATCGACCCGCCCCATCGATCCCGGAACAATCGGCACGCCCGCCGCATGGGCCGCCCCGCGCGCCGCCACCTTGTCGCCCATCAGCCGGATCGCATCACCCGATGGCCCGACAAACACCAACCCCGCCGCCGTCACCGCATCGGAAAAGCTCGCGTTTTCAGCCAAGAATCCATAGCCCGGATGCACGGAATCGCAGCCCGTCTCCGCCGCCGCCTTCAGGATCGCCGCGATGTTCAGATAGCTTTTCTTCGCAGCCGGAGGGCCGATGTTCACCGCTTCATCTGCCAGTTGCACATGCAACGCGGTGGCGTCGGCGTCGGAATAGACCGCGACGGTGGCAATCCCAAGATCCTGCGCCGCGCGGATGATCCGCACCGCAATCTCGCCCCGGTTGGCAATCAGCAGCTTTTTCAGCATCAGGACAATTCCGCCAGAACCGCGCCCGCCATCACCGGGTCTTCATTGTCGGTCACGAAGGTAATGGCGCTGCCCGCGACTTCGGATTTCACCTCGTGGAAGCTTTTCATCACTTCGATCAGCCCGATCACGTCGCCCACTGCGACCGCATCGCCATCCTGCTTGAACGGCGGGGTTTCCGGGGAAGATGAGCGGTAAAAAGTGCCGGGAAGCGGGGATTGGATGACGGGCATAGGGGCCTCCATTAAGTCAGAATGGCGCGCACGGCGCGGGCGATGTCGAGGGCATTCGGCGTATCAGAATGGATGCACACCGTATCGCAGCGCACCGGAATGTCGCTGCCGTCTATGGCGGTACCAAGGTTTTCCTGCATCGCACGGCGCACGCGGGCGGCCATCAGCGCGGGATCTTTGGAGTCATGCTCACGAGTGACGATCAGGCTGCCATCAGGGCGATATTCCAGATCGCCGTAGAACTCGGCGATAAAGCTATGGCCGCGCGCGGGGTAGATCGTTTCGTGCAAGGTGCCCGTCATGCCCAGCAGTGGCACGCCGAAAATATCGGCGGCATCGCAGACGGCATGGGCAATATCTTCCTGCCGCGCCGCCATGCCATAGAGGCTGCCATGCGGCTTGATATGGTTCAACTCGACCCCTTCCGCGCGTAGAAACCCGCACAAAGCGCCGATCTGGTAGATCATGCAGTTGGCCATTTCCTCGCGGCCCATCTTCATCTCACGGCGGCCGAAGCCTTGCAGATCGGGCAAAGACGGATGCGCCCCGACCTTGACGCCATGTTTCTTGGCCAAGCGCACTGTGGCGCGCATGTGGTCGAAATCGCTGGCGTGAAAGCCGCAGGCGACGTTGGCGATGTCGATGAAGGGCATCATTCCGGCATCATCGCCCATCCGGTACAGCCCGTAACTTTCGCCCATGTCGCAGTTGATGGTTACAGCCATAGTCCCCCCAAGGCGTTGACATAAATCAGCCTGCGACGAGTGCCTTATATTGTAAAATATCGTTTTTTGTGGTGTGTTATCTAAAATTCAGATACGCATCGCACAGCGGGAGGCGGCCATGGCTTTGACCTTGAAACAGTTGCGCTATTTCATGGCGGCGGCAGAAACCGGGCAGATCAGCCATGCGGCGATGGAGCTGAACATCTCGCAATCGGCAATCACCACCGCCGTGCAGGGGCTAGAGGCACAACTGGGCGTGCGGCTGTTTGACCGTTCGGCGCAAGGCGTGGTGCCGACGATTGAGGGCGCGCGATTCCTCAACCACGCCCGAAATATCCTTGCAGCGGTGGAAGATGCCGAGCGTCTGCCGCTGGGACAGGATCGGCAGGTGTCTGGGCGGCTGCGCTTGGGCACCACCTACACCGTCGCGGGCTATTTCATGTCGCGCCACTACGCCCGCTTTCGCCGCGCCCATCCTGATATTCAGATCGAGATGATGGAAATGCCGCGTCTGGCCGTTGAGGAAGGGCTGGCGACGGGCAGTCTGGATATGGCTGTGATGTTGGTGTCGAACCTTGCCAACTCTGCCGGACTGGAGCAGGAAATCCTGATGCGCTCGCGCAGGCGGCTGTGGTTGCCGACCGAGCATCCGTTGTTGTCGCAAGAGCGGATCACTCTGCGCGATGTCGCGGACCAGCCCTATGTGATGCTGACGGTGGATGAGGCGAAGGATACTGCCAGCCGCTATTGGGCGAAAACCGGGTTTGCGCCTTCGGTCTGCTTTACCACCAGCTCGGTTGAGGCGGTGCGCTCGATGGTCGCCAATGGGGTGGGGGTAACGATCCTGTCCGACATGGTGTATCGGCCTTGGTCGCTGGAAGGCCAGCGGATTGAATTGCGCGCCTTGGCTGATCCGATCCCCAGCATGGATGTGGGGCTGGCGTGGCGCAAATCGCAAGGCTTGACCGCCACCGCCGCGGTGTTCCGCGCCTTTATGTCGGTGGCGATGGGCGGCGGCGGTTAAGCGGGCTCAAGCCTTACCGCGCAACAAAGCCTCAACCACCGAGACAAAATCCCTGACCTGACGGTTGGCACCCTCACGATATCCGATGGCGATGACGCTGTGCGGCATATCGACGATCTGTTTGAAGATCACCCCGGGGCGGGCGTAGAACCGCGCGGTGCTGTCGGCGGTGATGCTGATGCCGCGCCCGGTCGCCACCGCGTGTAATTCGGATTCAACCGTCGCCGCTTCATAAACAACATTGGCCGGACGATTGCCCCGGTGGGCGCTGGCGATCCAATAATCGCGCCAGATGCTTTGACCGGGGGCGGCGATGATCGGCTCGTCCAAAATGTCATTCAGGGTCACGGCGGGCAGATCGGCCAAGCGATGCCAAGTCGGCAGACAGACCACGCAATGCTCACGCGACAACTCGACAAACGCGATGCCGGGGATGCCCAAAGGCGGGCGCACGATGCTGCAATCGACCTTGCCCGAAGCCAGACCTGCCGTCGGATCGCTGAAATCATACTCGGTCAATTCCAGCACCGATTCCGGGTGGCGCTGTTTGAATTCGCGCACGATATCGGGGATAAACTCTAAAGCCGTGCCAATCAGATAGCCGACGCGCAGCTCATTCTTGATGGTCTTTTGCAAAGCGCCAATTTCGGTGTGAAAGCTATCCATCTGCGCGCTTAAACGCTCCGCATGGGTCAGCAATGCCGCCCCCAAAGCCGTCAAACTGACGCTGCGGGTGGTGCGTTCAAACACCGCGAATCCGAGCGTATCTTCGAACTGCCGGATGGTCTGCGACAGGGCCGGTTGCGACACAAACAGCTTCTCGGCGGCACGCACATAGCTGCGTTCCTGCGCCACTGTCAGGAACGCCCGCACATGCCGAAAGTGGATATTAATAAGCGCCATGAATTAATTCATCAGCTAATCGTCCTTGTTGTCAAGCACCCTTGCTGAATAATCAAAGCAAGTTATGCAAGGAGCAGCCCAATGGACACCAGCCAAACAGCCCTGATGGAACGCGGCAAAACCGCCCTGATCCATGACCCGCGTGAGGGTGATAAAACCAAGATCACCTTGGTCAAAGCCAAAGGCTCTTTGGTCTGGGACGACAAGGGCCGCGAGTATCTCGATTGCACCTCGCAGGCTTGGTCAAACAGCCTTGGCGCCAATGATGACCGTGTGGTCGAGGCCGCTATTGCCCAGTTGCGCGACATCACCCATGCCCGGCCGAACTTCAACACCATCCCGCTGTTGAAGCTGACCGCCAAGCTGGCCGAGATTTCGCCGGGCGATCTGAACCGCATCGGCTATTGCCTGCACGGCAGCCTTGCGGTGGAAATGGCGCTGAAGCTGGCGTTCAAGAACAAGCCCGGCGCGCGCAATGTCATCGTGATGCAAGACAGCTATCATGGCCGGTCACTGGCGACGATGGCGGCAAGCTGGCCGCATCCGAACAACCCGTTCCACGCCTTGCAGCCGCAGTGCTTCACGCGCGTGCCACACCCCGACAGCTATCGCCCGCGCTTCGGCATGGATCTTGAGGCCGAAACCCGGATGTGCCTAAGCCTGCTGGAAGACACCATCACCAAAGGCGTCGATGGCGGTGTGGCGGCGCTTATCATCGAGCCGATCTTGGGCAACGGCGGCCATATCATCGTCGGCAAAGCGTTTCTGCAGGGGCTGCGCGATGTGTGTGATCGCCACAACATCGTGCTGATCTTTGATGAGATTCAAAGCTGCTTTGGCCGCACCGGCGAGATGTTTGCCGCCGATTATTACGGGGTGATCCCCGACATTATGACCTTCGGCAAAGGCGTCAGCGGCGGCTTTCCTTTGGCGGGGATCATGGCGAGTGATCGTCTGAACGGCTTCTCATCTGGTGAAGATGCGCTGACCTTCGGGCAGTTTCCGGTGGCAATGGCGGCGGCGGTGGCGACGATTGACGCGATCATCGCCGATGATCTGTGCGGCAAGGCGCGCGCTTTGGGGGCCTATGCCACGCAACGCCTGCATGAGATGTCGGAACGCCACCCGTTGATCGGCGATATTCGCGGGCCGGGGCTGTTCGTCAGTATCGAACTGGTCAGGGATCGTGTGACCAAAGAGGCCGCGCCGAAAGCGGCGTCGGAAGTCTATAAACGCGGTGTTGAAAAGGGCGTGCTGTTTGGGGAAAGCCGCTACGCGGGTCTTGGCAACCTGATCAAGATCAAGCCGCCGCTGGATTGCAGCCACGCGCAAATGTCACATGCTTTGGACGTGTTCGATGCCGTTCTGGGCAGCATAGAGGCCGATGGCATCGCTTGAGCCACCTGAAATAACCATGAACTCCACAACGGAGTCGCACAACAATAGGGAACACCATGACCAAACTGACCAGACGCGCGGTTCTGTCTTCGGCAGCGGCTGCAACGCTTTCCGCCCCCTTCGTGCGCCCGGCTTGGGCGGCGACGCCCGAGTTGCGGGCGCTGATGTGGGAAGCCTATCTGCTGCCCGATGTCGTCACCGCCTTTGAAGACACGCATCAGGTGAAACTGGTGCCGTCGTTCTTCGATGGCAATTCCGAGGCCTATAACAAGCTGCGCGTCGGGGGCGCGAACGAGTTTGATCTGGTGCAGGCCGATGGCTTTTGGCCGCAACTGTACTTCCGCGAAGGCCTGATCCGGGCCGTGGATTATACCAAAGTGTCAGGCACGGCGGGCTATCTGCCGGAATTCGCCGCCGAGGCGTTCAAGGTTTTGACCGATCCGGTGTCGGGCGCAAAAGTCGGCTTTCCGTTCTGCTGGGGGGCTTACGGCATCACCTATGACGCCGCCGTGGTCGCCCCCGATCAGACCCAAAGCCTGACCTGCATGTTTGATGCGGCTTGGGCAGGGCGGTTATCGACCTCATCGCGGTTTGAAGAAAACATCGCGCTTGCGGCCCTGCTTGTGACCGCCGAGATGGGCACCCGCGAAGCGCCGCGCCCGGATGGCAAGCCGTTCAACCCCTATGTGCTGACCGATGATGAAATGGCCGGGGTGGAAAAGCTGTTGATCCAGCAAAAGGGCCTGCTGCTGACGCGGTATCAGGACAATCCGACGCTGTTCCAGCTGCTGCAAAGCGGGGCTGTGGTGGCGGCGACCGAATTCGCGCAGGTGTATCGCCAGTTGCTGACGGCGACCGATGGCATGACCAAAGGCGATTTCCGACACACTTTGCAGCCGAAAGAGGGCGGCTTGGGCTGGGTCGACACTTGGCTGGTGACCACGGGCGTCGCGGATGGCGAAAAGATGGATCTGTGCAACGCCTTCGTCGATACCATGATCTCTGCCGCCGTGATGAAGCGTATCGGTGAGGTTGCCGGCTGCTCCACCACCGTCGATCTGCGCGCTACGGCAACCGAGGAGGAGCGTAAGCTCTATCTGATGGACCGCTCGTCTGAAATCGCCGGGTTGTTCATGTTCGATCAACCTTCGTCACCCGAGAAATGGGAACGCGTGTGGTCCAACGTTCAGGCCGCCTGATCTTTTTGCATTCTGCGCTGCGGTCCCCCGCAGCGCCCCAAAACAGGTAAAGCCTTATGACGGACACCAGCGCCTATATCAAAATCGACAACGTCTCGCGGCATTATGGCCCGGTGAAAGCGTTGCACAACCTCAGCATCGACATCGCCAAACACGAGTTCATCGCCATCCTTGGCCCCAGCGGATCGGGCAAATCCACCCTGCTGCGCCTGATCGCAGGCTTGGACCGCCCGTCCGAGGGGCGGATTTTCTTCAAGGGTCAGGATGTGACCGCCCTGCCGCCGCACAAGCGCGGCATCGGCATGGTGTTTCAGGAATTCCTGCTGTTCCCACACCGCACCGTGCGCGAAAACCTCGCCTTCCCACTGCGGATGACGCAGGAAACCCCGGCCAAGATCAAGGATCGCCTCGATTGGGCCGAGGGTATCTTGTCGCTGAACGGGTTGATGGATCGCTACCCCAACCAGCTTTCCGGCGGCCAGCAACAACGCGTCGCCTTGGGGCGCGGTTTGGTCGCCAACCCGACGCTGCTGTTGCTGGATGAACCGCTCGCCAACCTCGACCGCGAATTGCGGCAAGAGATGGAGGTGGAAATCCGCCGCTATCAAAAGCAACTTGGCATCCCGTTCATCTATGTCACCCACAATCAGGAAGAAGCTTTGTCGATGTCCGATCGCGTGGCGGTAATCAACAAGGGCAAGCTGGAGGCTTTGGGTGAGAGGCAAGAGATTTACGACCACCCCAACACGCCCTTCGTCGCCCGCTTTGTCGGCCGTGCTACCCGGTTCGATGGCGTATCCGATGGCACAACGGTCAATATCCCCGAACACGGCTATAGATTTGCGCCCAGCGCCCCGGTGGCGGCGGGTCGGGTCAGCGTTTTTGTGAAGAACGAACGCTTCGCATTGGGGGCCGCTGGCACGCCCGGTATCGCCTGCAAAGTGATCGACGTCGTGCTGCGCGGACCGTTTGTCGAATTCATTCTGGAAGCCGCCAACAAAGCCCGCATCATCGCGGTGCAACCCAAACGCCCCGATATGCACGCGATTGGCGCGGACATTTCGCTGACATGGGATGCCAACCTTGCCCACATTTTTCCGGCGGAGGCTTAAGCGATGTCAGAACCCAACGCCGCCGCCCGCAAACGGGTATTCCTGTATATCCCGACCACGTTCCTGGTGCTGTTCTTCGTGCTGCCCTTGGTGGCGCTGGTCGTGCTTAGCTTCTGGCAGACCGCCAACTACAAAATCGTGCGCGACTGGACCACGCTGAACTACGTCACACTGGCGACTGAGTCCGCCTATATCACCTTCTTCCTGCGATCCTTGGTGATGGCGGTTCTGGTCTCGGTGTTCCTAGTCGTCATCGCTTGGTCAATCGCCTTCTTCATCGTGCGCTTTGGTGGCCGCTACAAACTGATCTTCTCGCTACTGCTGGCGGTGCCATTCCTATCCGGCGAGGTGCTGCGGCTGATCGCCTTGCAGGGGATGCTCGGTCCAACTGGCTTGATCAACGGCGCGCTGCTGCGTCTGGGTGCAGCCCCCTTGCGGTTTATCATGTATTCCAACTCGGCCACCTTCATCGCCTTCGTCTATCTCTACCTGCCGATGACCGTGACCACGATCTACCTGTCGCTGCTGAACTTCGATCTGCGTCTGGCCTCAGCCGCAAGTGCCTGCGGGGCGGGCCGCCTAAGGGTATTTTCCGAGGTGATCTGGCCGCTGAACCTGTCCGGCACCATAATCGGCTTCCTTCTGTCCTTCATCCCCACCCTGTCTGCCTCGCTCGCCCCGCGGTTTCTCGGCGGCCCCAATGGCACGCTTTACGGCATGTCGATGGCGCAGCAATTCGGCGAATCCGGCACTTGGGCCTTAGGCGCGGCAATGGGCGTGGTGCTGGTGCTGTTTTCAATCGCGGCGCTGGTGATCCTTAGCCTTGGCGTCAATTTGCGGCGAACCGGATTTACCGGGATGGAGCGTTAAGATGGACAGCATGAGCCTGAAAGACTTTTTCGCGAAATGGATCATGGGCCTGATCCTGATCGTGGCCTATGTGTTCCTCTATATGCCGATCGTGCATATCCTGTTCGCGTCGCTGTCGAGCCACCCGAACTTTCCCTATCCGCCCGATTTCAACCCGAAAAGCTATGTCAATCTGGCGACCAACTCGATCTATCAAAGCGCCTTTCTGAACAGCCTGATCATCGCGTCCTGCACCGCTGTTCTGTCCACAGTCATGGGTTTTCTGGCAACCATCGGCGTGCTGCGCTTTGCCGGAAAGCGGGCCTTGTTCTACGCGGTGTTCTTCGCAGGACCACTGTTTGTCTCCGAGATTCTACTCGGGATTTCCAGTATGTCGTTGTATTATCTGGTGTTTGGCTTGCAGGGCAATATGGTGACGGCGATCATCGCCAACTCCGTGCATTGCTTTAGCTTCTGTTTCCTGATCATGGCGGCGATGCTGTATAAATACGATTGGCGGATGAACGAAGCAGCGATTGTCTGCGGGGCCACGCCATTTCGGGCATTTCTTGAAGTGATGCTGCCGCTGACATGGTCAGGCATCATGGGCAGCCTGATCGTGGCGTTCGTACTGGCGCTGAACGGCTTGGACATCTCGTTCTACTTGCTGGGGGCGACGCCAACCATGCCCTCGGTGGCTTGGGGCGCTTTGCGCTACGGCGTGAAACCCGAGCTTTACGCACTATCGACCATCATCAATGCGGCAGTGTTCTTGGCGATCATCGTGTTGTTCCTCAAGGCACGAAACACGAAAACCGCGCCCGTCTAAGCGGCCTTCATGGCATCAAAGCAAGGACCGTGGCTGCGCTGCGGTTCTTTACTCCATCATCTCCGGCACTGCGTGGTGATCATGCACGCATTGGCCGTGATCGCCCAAAACCTCAATCACCCGACAATCGGCGATGGTGCCGTGGGCGCATTGGATGACCATCCGCTGCAACTCCTGCTCCAGCGCTTTCAGCTGCGTGATGCGCGCCTGCACGGCGGCAAGCTGCGCCTTGGCAATCGCATCGGCGGCAGAACAGGGCAGTTCAGGCCGATCCGACAGGCTAAGCAGATCGCGGATCGCTTCCAGCGGAAAGCCCAGCGCGCGGGCGTGGCGAATGAAAGCCAGCCGTTGCCGCGCCAGCGGACCATACAGCCGTTGATTGCCACTGCTGCGCTCGGGTGGTGGCAGCAGGCCAATCTGCTCATAGTAGCGCACCGTCGGCACCTTCACTCCGGTCTCGGCGGCCAATTTTCCGATGGTCAGCATGAGAAACCTCTTGCAGCTATAGTTACTAGAGACATTAGCTTTAGGGTTGGGGTGCCGCAAGTAGCGCGCAAGAAGATCTCAAGAGGCTGAAATGACTGAGCTATCCGGCAAAGACTCACACGAATGGCGCATCTCCGGCATGGATTGCGCGGCCTGCGGCCGCAAAATCCAGACCGCTGTGGAGCGATTGCCGGGGGTCAGCGGGGTTGAGATCACCCTGATGAACGAACGCCTGCGGCTGAAACTTGCCCCCGAAACCACCCTGCCCGCCCAAGTCGAGCGCGCCGTGCAGGCACTGGGCTATGGCATCACCGCGCCCGCCGTAGCGGCCCCCGAACCCGCCGCGACAGAGGATCACGACACCGAAACCCACCCCGATCATACCGCCCACAACCACGCCGACCTGCCAACAGATGTGCGCTGGTATCAAACCGCCAAGGCCCGCTTAGTGTTTTTCACAGGCATCCTGCTGGCCGCCAGTCAGATCGCGAAATGGACCTTCGTCGCCGACCAGGCCATCTGGGCCTTCACGCTCGCCTGCCTGATCGGCCTGCTGCCCGTGGCGCGCAAAGCATTGGCAGCACTCCGGGCGGGAATGCCGTTTACCATCGAAATGCTGATGACCATCGCCGCGACTGGGGCCTTGCTGATTGGCGCCGCCGAAGAAGCCGCGCTGGTGGTGTTCCTGTTCGCAGTGGGCGAGTTGCTGGAAGGCGTCGCCACCAACAAGGCCCGCGACGGCATCCGCGCTTTGGCAAAACTGGTGCCCGCAACCGCGCTGCTGGAGCATGACGGCCAGAGCTCTGAGGTCGCCGCCGAAACCCTGCAACCCGGTCAGATCATTCAGGTGCGTCCCGGCGATCGGCTGGCGGTGGATGGCGAGATTGTCTCGGGCACCTCGGGTATCGACGAAAGCGCTGTGACCGGCGAAAGCATCCCGGTGACGAAAGGGCCGGGGGCCAGCGTATTGGCGGGTACGATCAACACCGAGGCCGTCTTGCGCGTTCGTGTGGTGAAAGCCAGCGCCGACAGCACCCTCGCCCGCATCGCCCAGATGGTGGCCGATGCCGAGGCCGCCCGCGCCCCGACCGAACGCTTCATCGACCGTTTCAGCCGCTGGTATATGCCCGCCATCGTCGGTGTGGCGCTGCTGGTGGCGTTGCTGCCGCCGCTGACCATGGGCGCGGATTGGGGCACCTGGACCTACCGCGCGCTGGCGCTGTTGCTGATCGGTTGTCCTTGCGCGCTGGTGATTTCGGTCCCCGCCGCCGTCGCCGCCGCACTTTCCACCGGGGCACGGCACGGCTTGCTGATCAAGGGCGGCGCGGTGATCGAGGCAATGGCAAACCTGCACACCGTAGCTTTGGACAAAACCGGCACCCTGACCGAAGGCCGCCCGGTGCTGACCGACACCCTGCCCGCCGAGGGCATCCCGGCGACCACGCTGCTGCAACTGGCGGCGACAGTGGAGGCTGGCTCCACCCATCCGCTCGCCAAGGCGATCCTCGCGCAAGCCAAGGCTGACGGCCTGACGCTGCTACCCAGCCAAGACGCCCGCGCCTTTCCCGGCAAGGGCGTCGAAGCGATGATCGCGGGCGCGCGGGTGCATGTCGGCGTGGCTGATGCCGCGACGCCTGCGGTGGCGCAGCTTCAGGCAAGCGGCAAGACCGTGGTGGAAGTCACCCGCGACGGCATCCCCCTTGGACTGCTGGCACTGCGGGACGAACCGCGGGTTGATGCCGCCGAGGCTTTGCAGCAGTTGAAGGCGCTGGGGTTGCAGGTGGTGATGCTGACCGGGGATAATCTGGGCTCTGCCATGGCGGTCGCGACCCGATTGGGCATCCAAGCGCAGGCGGGGCTGCTGCCCGAGGGCAAGATCGCCGCGATCCAGAAACTCGCAGCAGAGGGCGGCGTGATGATGGTCGGTGACGGCATCAACGACACCCCCGCCTTGCGGCAGGCCAGCGTAGGGGTGGCGATAGGGGCGGGCACCGATGTCGCGCTGGAGACCGCCGATGCCGCGATCCTGCGCAACAAGCTGACCGACCTGCCCGCGATGATCCGGCTGTCTCGGGCCGGGATGGCGAATATCCGGCAGAACGTCGCGGTGGCTTTGGGGCTGAAAGCGGTGTTTCTGGTGACCTCGGTTCTCGGCCTGACCGGCCTCTGGATCGCCGTGCTGGCCGACACCGGGGCCACCGTGCTGGTCACCCTGAACGCGATGCGGCTGCTGGCCCGCGATCCTCGGAGGGGTGGGTGAGTGTCCACGCGTGGACAGGGGGGCGGCGAATGGGATTTCAAGGGGTTAGGGGGCGGGTGTTAGGGAGTTGTTAAGGTTTGGACTGAGTGCCAAAGTATTCCCCAACGCCCAAAGGACAATACCAATGAAATATGACGCGGATATCTTGTTCAATCGTGCTGCATGGCAAGACCTGATTGTATCGCAAGAATTGCTGTTCAAACCCGAGGCGTTGGCGGCAATCTCAGATGGCCTTCGCATGGATTTCCATGAGGGTCATGCCCAAGGGCGAAATATGCCTGTCGTTCCCACCGAGGCCTATGCGAATGATCTTCTAGCAACATTCGACAATCATGTCGCTGGCTACGATCTGCCGTGTTTGCTATCCGCAGACCGCACAACGCGCGGTCGCGTGATGTTTTGCGCGCAAGACCCTCTCCGCAATGGCGTTCAAACGGGCATCACCGTTGGCACTTTCTTTGGAATTGACAGTGATTACTTGCGCCAGTCTCGTCGCCATTATGGCGTTCTCTGGCAGTTGATCCGGCGCTGTGTTGAGAATGGCTATGATGTCTGGGTGACTGACGCGATGAAGCTGTATGCGAAGGAAGCGCCCATTGATCCGCAGCTCTATGACATTTGTGGCAAGGTATTGCTTCGCGAAGTGGAATTGTTCAAGCCAGATCACGTTGTAGCCTTTGGCAATCGCGCGCGGCATCTTCTTGATAGATTCAACTTGAAAAAACCCGTTTTGCACGAGCGCCATCCAACGGCGCGAGGGTCCTCCGCAGCTTGGGCGAAGGAAGGTGCAGCACGCAGGTACTGCGAAACACCGCAAGGTCGACTTGAAGCTAAGGTTGATCGGTATTGCCGTGACATTTTTGGGTTTGAACTTGCCCTAACAACGTAATCCGTTGGGGTAGCTGACTGGCTTACGCCCTTTAGGTTAGATGGCATAAAGCATCACCACAGGGCAGCGCCTGACCACCGGGCGGGCGCTGCAACGCTGGTTCTAGGCACTTTATGGTTCAGCTCCCTCCCCAGAGGTTCTAGGCGAGACTTGTCAATAGCGCCCGCCCGAGGGGGCGGTCGGGCGCTGTCCGGCGGGCTTCGCCCTTGATTCCGGGCTTGGGTGGTTTGCTTGGCAGGCGGGATGGGGGAAGGGGCCTTGAATATCAAAACGCCTGCCCAAATGAATGGGCAGGCGCGTGTCATTCATTTAACCCCAGCCTTAGAACGGCGAGTCGGGGAAGTAGTAGGCGCTCGCGTTGTCTTTGGTGATCAGCGTCGCATCCAAGGTGAAAGTGCCGCGCATCGGCACTTGGCCGTAGAGGTTAGCGACGGTCATCTCCAGCGCGGTGCCGACCATGGCTGGCGGATAGAGCACGTCGACCGGAATCATCTTGTCGCCATCCATGACTTTCTTGATCATGTCTTTCGACCCAGCGCCCGCTACGACATATTGAATGTCGGTGCGGCCCGATTGCTCAATCGCCTGCAACACGCCGACGGCCATGTCATCATCCTGGCACCAAACCACGTCGATTTTCGGAAACTTGGTCAGGTAATCCTGCATGACTTTGAAGGCGTCATCACGGTTCCAGTTGCCGAACTGACGGTCCAGCACCTTCACGCCCGAACCTTCGATGGCCTTGTCAAAGCCATCCTGACGGGTCTGATCAATCGGGATTGGCAGGCCACGGATCACCACAACTTCGGCGTCCGGGGTGGTGGCTTTGATGTAATTGCCTGCGGTTTCGCCCAAGGAATAGTTGTTGCCAGCGATATAGAGATCGCGCACCGAGTCGTCATTCACCGAAGGCGCACGGTCAACGATGGTCACAAAGGTGCCCTTGGATTTGATCTCTTTGATCGAGTTCACCAGCGGATCGGGGTCGCTTGGCAGGATCACCAGCGCGTCAATGCCTTGGGTTTCAAGATCTTGCAGCGCGTTCGCTTGGCTTGCCGGATCGGGCGAAGTTTTGACGATGATATTCAGCCCCGGATGCTGCGCCATCAACACTTCGGCCACGCGGTTGGCATGGAACACCACGCCAGAGGTCCAGCCATGATCGGCTGCGGGGATCGAGACACCAATCGTATAGGCTTTGTCCTCGGCAAAGCCCGCCGTGCTGCCCAGCGCCAATCCGGCGACGGTCACAAGGCTAAGTAGTCCTTTACGCATTTTATTCCTCCCTTTGGTTGGGTCTGGCAGTGAATGACCGGGCGACCCACGCCCCGGCCAGTTATTTCACGATTTCCGCACCAGTGATCGTTGCACCAGCATGGCGATGATGATGATCGCGCCTTGGATCGCGCCGATCAGGTATTCACTGATGAAATTGGATAGCAGCATGATATTGCCCACCAATTCCAAGATGAACGCGCCGCAAATGGTGCCCCAAACCCGGCTTGCGCCCCCCTTCAGCGCGGTGCCGCCGATGACGACAGCGGTGATCGCCTGCAACTCCCACAAAATCCCGGTGGTGGCCGAAGTGGACCCCAAACGCGGCACATAGAGCATCACCGCGATGGCAACACAGACGCCTTGGATGACGAAAGCGGTGGTGCGGACGCGGTCCACCTTGATGCCGGAATAGCGCGCGACATTGGGGTTAGAGCCAACCGCCACAACATGGCGGCCATAGCGCATCCGATACAGCACGAAGGCGGCAACCGAAGTCACAGCCAGCACGACAATGATCGGCACTGGCACGCCCAAGATCACGCCGAAATAGGCTGGGCGATACAGGTCTTGCTGTTCTGCCGATTGCAGGGTGATTGCCCCGCCTTGAGAAAGCCAAGTGGTCAAGCCGCGATAGATGCCCATGGTGCCCAAAGTGGCGATGAAGGGTTCTATCTTGCCGACTGTGGTTATCAATCCGTTCGCCAGCCCGCACAACGCCCCCACCACCAGCGCCAGCAGCATCGCGGCGGCAATCATCATGCCGGGGTCTGCAATCGCGTTGGAATTCATGAACAGGATCATCAGGCTGGCGACAAACGCCACCATCGAGCCCACCGACAAATCCAGATCGCCCGAGGAAATCACAAAGGTCGCCCCCACCGCGATCAGCGCGATAAAGGCACTGCGGGTGGCGACATTGGCCAGATTATTCAGGCTGATGAAGTTGGAATTCACCATCGCCCCCAACAGCAGCAAAAGCGCCAGCGCCACAAACGGGGCCACCGCGCGCAAGTCTACATCCTGCCAGCGTCGCTTTGGTCCCACCTGATCTTCAGTTGTCACATTCGCCCCCATCTCAAGCCACAGCCTTTTGCTTCAACCCTGCCGAGTAGCGCATGATTTCCTGCTCATTAATCTCATCGCCCTCCAGCACGCCGACGATCCGGCCCGCCCGCATCACGACGATCCGGGTGCAAAGCCCAATGATTTCAGGCATCTCCGACGACACCACGATCACCGAACAACCCTCGCGCGCCAAAGCCGCGATGAAATGGTAAATCTGCTGCTTGGTGCCGACGTCGATGCCACGCGTCGGCTCGTCGATGATCAGGATTTTCGGGGTGATCTCCATCACCTTGGCGAGCAGCAGCTTTTGCTGATTGCCGCCCGACATCCGCCCCGCCACCACAGAGGCATCGCGCACCCGAATGTCAAACCGCCGCCGCGCCCGCGCCAAAGCTTTGCGCTCACTCGCGGGGCTGAGATAGCCCCAGCGGCCATGTTGATCCAAGGATTGCAGCGTCAGGTTGCTCGTCATGTCTGACCCGAGCAGCAGGCCTTTGGATTTGCGATCCTTGGTCATATAGGCCAGACCCGCCGCTGCGGTCGCCTGAATATCGCCCGCTGGCATCAAGGCATCACCGATCCGCACCTCACCCGAGACGCGCGGATAAAGCCCGGCAATCGCCTCCATCAGCTCGGTGCGGCCCGAGCCGATCATGCCGGAAAACCCCAGAATCTCACCCTTGCGCAGATCGAAATGCGCGTCGCGGACATGGGCCGTGTTCAGTCCCACCACCGACAACACGCGCGCCTCATCGACGTTGGGTTCCGATTTCTGTGGATACAGGCTCGACAGTTCCCGTCCGACCATCAGTTGCGCAATCGACTCGCCATCCAGCATCGCAGTCGGCGCGGTTTTCACCCATTGGCCATCGCGTAGCACCGTCACCCGGTCGGAAAGTTCAGTGACCTCGTCCAGCTTGTGCGAGACGAACACAAAGCTGGTGCCCAGATCGCGCAGCTTGCGCACCTGCTTGAACAGCGCCTCGGTTTCATCGCGCGACAGCACAGCGGTTGGTTCATCCATAAACACAATGCGGGCATCGCGGCTGATCGCCTTGGCAATCTCGACCATCTGCTTATCGGCCACGGTCAGCAACCCAATCACCGCCGTTTCGCTGATATGCGAGCCGAGCATATCCAAAACGCGCCGGGTCTCACGCCGCATATATTTGCGGTCCAGCAGGCCAAAATGCGCCACCTCGCGGCCCAGAAACAGACTTTCAGTGACGGTCAGATGTTCGGCAAGATTGAATTCCTGATGGATCACCACGATGCCCAGCGCCTCTGCCGCACCATTCGGTGGCAGTTTGACCGGCTTGCCATCGAGAAAAATCTCACCCGAGGTGGGTTGTTCAAAGCCGGACAACACCTTGACCAGCGTGGATTTGCCCGCGCCATTTTCACCCATCAGCGCGTGAATCTCGCCGCGGCGCAGGTCGAAATCGACGCTGAACAGCACCTGAACGCCGCTAAATGATTTGCTGATCCGCTGGGCCGACAGCACGATATCGCCGCGCGCAGGCGACGCGATTTGACGATTTTCGTGCGCGACCGACGCGACATCATCGCGTGCAGACACCACAATGTCGCCACTGCCCTTAGGCTCTGACTCCATGACTTCCCCCCTCGCGGCTCCTCTCCGCCCCTTAGGTGTAGTGCTTTGCATTTTTTATGTAAAGGTTTACATTCTAACAATGCAACGTCCGCTTTGCACCTTGTGCTGCCGCTCTATAAGCTGTGCGCAAGCAACCAAAGGCCCTGCCCCTTGTCGAATTCCCCCGCCACCATCGAAGACGTCGCCCGCATTGCCGAGGTGTCGATCGCCACGGTGTCCCGCGCCATCCATTTGCCGGAAAAGGTCGCGGTTTCGACGCGGTTGAAGGTCAACCAAGCGATTGCGCTGACCGGATATACCCCAAACGCCATGGCGCGCAGCCTGCGGCTGGGCAAATCCAACATGATCCTCGTGGTCGCCCCCGACATTGGCGACCCAAATTTCTCTAGCATTCTTGTGGGGTTAGAGAATGAAGCCCGCGCGCATGGCTACGGCGTGCTGATCGGCCATACCCAAAACGACGCCCAGCGTGGCATGGAATATCTGAAATTCTTCTCATCAAACCAAGCCGCCGGGATGATCCTGTTCACCGGCATCCTGCCCTTCGGCCACCAGTCGATGACCGCCCGCCTGCCGCCCACCGTTGGGGTGTTCGAGCCTGTGTTCAACGGCGGCATCCCCTATGTCGGCGTCGATGATCTGGAAGGCGCGCGCAAGGCGGTCGAATTGCTGATCGCCGAGGGCCACCGCAAAATCGCCTTCATCGGTGAGAATCGCAGCCGCCTCGCCTACAGCCGCCGCCGTCTGGGCTGTGAGGCGGGCTTGGATGCTGCAGGGATTCCGGCAGCCTCTCGCATGGTGATCGACGGCGATGGCACGATTGAAAGCGGGCGGTTGGCTGTCGATCAGCTGTTCCTGCGCGACACGTTGCCGACCGCCTTCATGTGCGTCAACGACCAGACCGCCATCGGCGTGATGCTGGGCCTGACCGCGCGCGGCTATGTGGTGCCGCGCGATTTCTCGGTGACCGGGTTTGACGACGTGCCGCAGGCCTCGTTCATCCAGCCGAGCCTGACCACGATCCGCCAGCCACGCGGCCTGATCGGCAAACACGCCATGACGCTGCTGCTACAGCTTTTGTCCGACACCCAACCCGAGGAAACCGAGATTCTCCTGCGCCCCGATCTGGTGGTGCGCAATTCGGTCGGCCCCCCGCCGCGTCGCTAACGCAGACCCAATCGCGCCGCATCAAAGCCGGCCTCGGCAAAGATCGCCAACACTCGGGCATCGAAACTGTCAGCGTGGATGTCCAGACAGTGCTGGCCGAAATACCAAGTGAGCGCGCGGGCATAGTCCGGCGGATCGGCGAAAGCCCGCGCCAAAGCCGCGCTGAAATCCCCCGGTTGGCGCACGGTTTCAACAAAGGCATGGAAATCCGAACGCCCGAACAACACCGCAGGCTTGCCGTGCAAGAACCCCTCCATGGCGGTGGCGGAATTCACCGACACCGTGGCGACACAAGCCGCCAGAATGTCATGCACATTGGCGTCGGTGGCGATCGGCGCATAACCCTTCGCGCGCACCGAAGCGATGATCTCCGCGCCCAACTCTGGCTTCAACGGATGCGGCTTGACCAGCACCGGACGGCCCCCAGCGCCCGCGCAAGCCGCCTCAACCATCGCCGAAAAACTGCAATACGCCTGCCCGTTTCGCTGCGGCGCTGGCCCTTGCAGGAACACCGCAATCGCCCCCTGCGGCAGAGCGCTGACCGCCTTCTGCTGCTTATAGCGCGAGCGTCGCGGCACCGCGAAGCGCTGCTGTAACGCGGCCAGATAGGCCGCCGCCACCGCCCCATCCACCTCCGTTGGATCATAGCGCAAACCGCCAATCAGGCTCGCCGCTTGAATCCCCTGCGGATCAACGTGGAAAAATCCCTCCAGATAGGCCGTCGCCGCGTTCAACACGCCAAGGCGCTGGCCGCTGCCGTTCTCGACGATATGCAGATTGCCATCCGGGCGATAGCGCTTGCCATCGAAGCCCTCAATCAGATCAACCACCCCGCCCCGCGCCACAATGCAATCGCGAATCCGAGCGTAAAGCAGTGGGTTGCCTGCGTCCAGCCGCGCCAACATGTAGCCCGGAAGATGCAGCACAACACGGGCTGTCACAGCCGCGCCTCGATCACCGCCACTGCCGCCGCAATCGCAGCCTCTATCGGCAACTCTGAAGTATCCAGAACCACCGCATCCACCGCAGGCTTCAACGGAGCAGCACTGCGCCCCATATCCCGCGCGTCGCGTTCTATCACCTCCGCCAGCACGCGGGCTTCATCGCCGCCGACCTCCAGCCAGCGCCGATGCGCCCGCACCTCGGCGCTCGCCGTTACATAAAGCTTCACCTCGGCCTGCGGGCAAATCACCGTGCCGATGTCGCGGCCATCCAGCACAGCCCCGCCTTCTGCCGTGGCAAACCGCCGCTGGAAATCGACCAGAGCCGCCCGCACCTCTGGGATCACCGCCACCACACTCGCCGCCTGCCCCGCCGCAAGCGAGCGCAGATCATCGCGCTCCAGATCGGCCGCCGTCAAACCCCGCGCCGCCGCCACCGGATCGCCGCCCAACGCGCCAACCGCCCGATACAACAGCCCGGTATCCAGATGCGCAAAGCCAAACCGCGCCGCCAGTGCCCGCCCAATCGTGCCCTTGCCCGCCGCCGCAGGCCCATCAATGGCCACTGTAAAGCGCATGGTCATCCTCTGTGCTCAAATATCCTGGGGGTTTGGGGGCTAGCCCCCAAGTCGCCCTGACCTAGCTGTCCAACTTGCGCGGCGCTTCCGGCGGATAGGCGTAAGCGTTTGAGACGATCATACCGCCCTGCTCCAGCACCTCGGACACCGCGTCGTCTTCCTCGAACTGGAATTCATAGGCGTCAAACGGAAACGCCTTGGCATCCACCAAGCCTTCCAGCGAGATGATCGCAATGCCCTCGGCCTCGAAATCTTCGACCAACTGCTGCAAAGCTGCGGCAGCGGTTTCGGCCTTGATCACCGCAAGCTGATAGTGCCCGCCATATTCGCCTTCGTCCTCATCCGCCCATTCCATATCAAACGCGTCGATGCAGACAGCATAACAGCCCGAGGCCACGCCATCCGACTCGTCCGGCTCGAACGGATGCGCTTCCGACACACAAATCTCGCCCGAGCCTTGGGCGGTTTCGGCCATGCCATCAATGTCGATTTCAAACGGCAGAATTTCATCCTCAAACGCTTCCACCGCCCCGGCGTGCAACACCCGGTCCAGCCGCAAGCCATTGACGGAAATCGAATTTGCCAGAGTGGCCAAGGCTTCCGACAAATCCTCTGCGATCAGCACAAAAAACCGCGCCTCGCCGCCATAATCTGCGCCATCGGGCATGTTGGCCGGGCCTTCCGGGTCGAACACCTCGACGGCTGCATAAAAAGTTCCCATCTGATGCCCTTCCTTTGGCGTAAAGTTCGGCCCGCAACCGAGCCTTTGCGCCTCTATACCCCGGCGCAAAGCCAAGCGCCACCAGACCCCGCGCCCAGAGTCGTCGGTAGGGTGCGTGATTTCACGCACCGCCTCCTAACGCGCAACCCGCCGCATCCGCCAAAGACCCCACAGTGCCAAGATCACCGCAATGGCGAGCGCCGCGAACTTCAAGCTGGTCACCAGTGCCACATTTTCCACGTCTGCGGCCACGCAAAGCCCGCCGCGCAGCAATCCGGCAACTTTGTCATTCTCCAGCAGATCAAAGCCAACATAGAGCATCGCGGGCAGGAACCATGGCCAATCCCACCACCAAATCGGTAAGACCAGCGTGGTGGCAAGACAAAACATCAGCAGGGCATCGGCGAGATGCAGCGGACCAAGGTAGATGGCTTTGGCAGCAGGCGTCAGCCCTGCCAAATAGGTCTGCGCCTGTTCAAAGCTGTAAAGTTGCAGATCAAACGGCGGCAGATCCCCGACATAGACTTGCGCCGCAAAATAGCGCCAAACGCCATAAGCGATCACGGTGGCCATCGGCAAAGCCCAATACAGATATTTCATCCCGCCTCCCCGCCGCTGTTGCGGCAAGGCGATCATGCCCTGTCGGTTCGGTCAAGCTTGCTGCGTCAAAGGTTAAGAAAGCCTTAAATCGCCCAGCCTAACCATTTGATTTAAAAAGATACAAAATGGTCCCGAGTTGGGACCATCCAAAAGCTATTGCCCACCCTGCCGCAAAGTAGCACCCAAGCCTGTCATCAAGCCCTCAAAAATCGGGAAAGACGTCACGATCGGCGAGGCATCATCGACCGAAACCGGACTTTTCGCAGCCATACCCAGCACCAGAAAAGACATCGCAATGCGGTGATCAATATGGGTCGCACAGGTCGCCCCACCGGGCACTCCACCCGCTCCCATGCCGTGCACGATCAAGGTATCCTCATCCTCCTCGATCTTCACCCCGCAAGCCTCCAACCCCCGCGCCATCGCGTCGATCCGGTCAGATTCCTTGACGCGCAGCTCCTTCACGCCCCGCATGATCGTCTTGCCCGTCGCACAGGCCGCCACCACCGACAGGATCGGATATTCATCAATCATCGACGGCGCGCGTTCGGGCGGCACCTCGATGCCCTTCATACTGTCGCTGAACCGCACCCGCAGGTCCGCCACAGGTTCGCCCCCCTCGGTGCGCGGGTTCTGAAACTCAATCTCCGCACCCATCTCGACCAGAGTCAGATAGAGGCCATTGCGAGTGAGGTTCTGGCTGACGCCGGGCACGAAGATATCCGAACCTTCGACGATCAGCGCCGCACAGACCGGAAACGCCGCCGAGGACGGATCGCGCGGTACCGCCACCGTTTGCGGGCGGAGTTCTGGCTGGCCGGTCAAAGTGATGACATTGCCCTCACTGGTCTTCTCAACGGTCAGTTGCGCCCCGAAGCCCAACAGCATCCGCTCGGAATGATCCCGCGTCGGCTCGCGCTCAATCACCACCGTCTGCCCCGGCGCGTTCAGACCCGCCAGCAGAATGGCCGACTTCACCTGCGCCGAGGCGACGGGCAAAGCATAGCGCACCGGAACCGGATTTGCCGCCCCCACTACCGTCATCGGCAGACGGCCCCCCTTGCGCCCGTAAGCCTGTGTGCCGAACAGGGAAAGCGGGTCGGTCACCCGCCCCATCGGGCGTTTGCGCAACGAGGCATCTCCCGTAAAGGTCGCGGTCATCGGCGTCGTGGCCATCGTCCCCATGATCAGGCGCACCCCGGTGCCGGAGTTGCCGCAATCAATCACATCGGCAGGTTCCTGAAACCCGCCGACACCGACGCCCTGCACCGACCAAGCCCCCGGCCCGTGCTGCAAGACGGTCGCGCCAAACGCCCGCATCGCTTTCGCGGTATCCAGCACGTCCTGGCCTTCCAGCAAGCCGGTGATCTTAGTTTCCCCCACCGCCATCGCCCCGAAAATCAAAGCGCGGTGGCTGATGGATTTATCGCCCGGAACCGAAGCGGTGCCTTTCAGCGGCCCGGATTTCGAGGCGGTCATCGGTTGGGCTGTGGCATGGGCGGACATCGGCACTCTCCTGCGCGGAATTTGCAAGCCTGATAGCGCAAGCAAGAGCCGGGGTCCACGGTTGACCTGATAGGGCTGCGCGCTTGGCCCCCATCGAGGGGGCACGCGCGCGCTGCTGTCGCGGGATGGGTTTGATGCGTGGTGAGGGCTGAGGGGGAGGTGCCTCCGACGGGAGTATTTCAGAAAGAGCAATGCGCAGGGCGCTTGTTGGATTTGCTCTTTTTGAAATACTCCCGCGCGGAGCGCAGCTGACCGCAGTTTCAGGCGTTGCGCTGGAAGGTCAGGTAATGCGGCGGGCGGCCTTCGCGCAGGGCTTTTTGCTCGTAGCGGGTGGAGAGCCAGTCGGACCATGGCTGATCGCCCTGATCCAGAAGGGTGAAGCCCGCTTGCGGCACTTCTTCCAGCGTTTGGCGGACGTAATCGGGGATGTCGGTGGCGACGCGAAACTCGGCACCCGGTTGCAGGGCGCGGGCGAGGGCTGCGAGGTAGCCTTGGGTGACGAAGCGGCGGCGATGGTGGCGGGCTTTCGGCCAGGGGTCGGGGTAGTTCAGGAAGGCTTTGGCTATGGAAGCCGGGGGCAGCACATCAAACAGATCGCGCACGTCGCCGGGGTGGATGGCGAGGTTGGTGACATTTGCCGCGCGGATCTTGCCGAGCAGCATGGCGATGCCGTTAACGAAGGGCTCGCAACCGATGATGCCGACTTCGGGATAGGTGGCGGCCATGTGGACCAGATGCTCGCCGCCACCGAAGCCGATTTCCAGCCACAGCGGTTTGTCTGCGAAACGGGAGAGGTCGATGGGCAAGCGTTCGGGGTTATCTTCCCGCGTCACACCGGGCAGGCTGAGACGGTCGAGATCTTCCTCCAGATAGGTCTTCTGGCTGGCGCGCAGGGTTTTGCCATGGACGCGTCCGTAGAAATTGCGGCGTTCGACGGGATCATACATGGGGGTCGCCTCGTGGTTGGGTTGCGGCCTCTAGCCTTGGTTTGCGGTCTGCGTCAACCCCGGCCCCGGTAAGGCGCGACGCCTTGGTCGGGCAGCCAGACGGCTTCGGGCGGGGTTCCGGTCTGCCAGAACACATCAATTGGAATGCCGCCGCGCGGGAACCAATAGGCGCCGATGCGCAGCCAGACCGGATCGAGCAAAGCGACCAGTTTCTTGCCGATGTCTAAGGTGCAATCCTCGTGGAAGGCACCGTGGTTGCGGAAACTGCCAAGGTAAAGCTTCAACGATTTCGACTCGACCAGCCAATCGCGCGGCACATAGTCGATGACGATATGGGCGAAATCGGGTTGGCCGGTCATCGGGCAGATTGAGGTGAACTCGGGGGCGGTGAAGCGCACGCAATAGAGCGTGCCGGCATGGCCTGCGGGCACCTTTTCAAGCACCGCCTGTTCCGGGCCTGCGGGCAAAGCCGTGGCCGCACCAAGCTGTGTCAGGCCGGAAACATCTGTGCTGGTCATTCTGCTATCCTCGCGGTGAAGGGGCCGACCTAGCGCCACTGGTTCAAGGCGTCAAGCCGGAGCTCAGCCGCGCTGGATCAGGGCAAGCCCCGCGACCATTGCCACAAGTCCGGTGGCGCGTGCCACTGAAACCGTGCGCACCATCGCACCGAACAGGCCGAACTGGTCGATCAGGGTGGCCGCGATCATTTGGCCGAGCAGCACACAGAACACCGCGTTGCCAACGCCAAAGCGCGGCGCAACCCATGTCACCGACAGCACATAGAAGGCGACGAACAGCCCGGCTCCGAACAGATATTTCGGTTGCGCGGGCAGCAGGGCGAGGGCATGGACCTGACCCGAGAAAGCCAGCACGAGGACGCAGGCCAGCAGGGCCACCGCGAACAGCACCACCGATGCCGCCACGGGTGCGCCAATCCGCCCGCCCAACTGGGCATTCAGCGCCGCCAGCATCGGAATACCGATACCCGCCAGCAGCATGATCAGGGCGTAACGCAAGGTGTCACTGGGCATTTGGCGGACTCCCAAGGCTGTCATCCCTGGTGTCTACTTGGCGCGGGGTGCGGATGCACCTTGGTCTGGAAGCCCACGGGTCACGCCGCAGAGTAGAGGGCTTCACGGGCGGCGACGGTGGTACATCCAGCCGCCGCCCATGAGTTTAGACTTAAACCGCCGCTTTCAGGGCGTCAATCAAATCGGTCTTCTCCCAGGAGAAGCCGCCATCAGCTTCCGGGGCGCGACCGAAATGGCCGTAGGCCGAGGTGCGGGCATAGATCGGCTTGGTCAGGTGCAGATGCTCGCGGATGCCGCGCGGGGTCAGATCCATGCAGGCGGCCACGGCGCGCTCGATCACATCATCGGGCACAGCGCCAGTTCCGTGGGTGTCGACATAGATCGACTGCGGCTCGGCCACACCAATCGCATAGGACACCTGCAAGGTGCAGCGATCTGCAAGGCCAGCTGCGACGATGTTCTTCGACAGATAGCGCGCGGCATAGGCCGCCGAACGGTCGACCTTGGTTGGGTCTTTGCCTGAGAA
The DNA here is from genome assembly GCF_058135695.1 of Cypionkella sp. PAMC25878. Taxonomy (NCBI): domain Bacteria; kingdom Pseudomonadati; phylum Pseudomonadota; class Alphaproteobacteria; order Rhodobacterales; family Paracoccaceae; genus Cypionkella; species Cypionkella sp. PAMC25878. Next base: position 478,256 of record NZ_CM176871.1, read on the forward strand.
CGCACCGCCGCCATGCGGGGCAGCGCCGCCGTAGGTATCGACGATGATCTTGCGCCCGGTCAGGCCCGCGTCGCCATCTGGCCCGCCGATCACAAACGTGCCCGTCGGGTTGACGTGCCAAATGGTGGCTTTGGTGATCCATTCTGCCGGAAGGATTTCGCGGATATAGGGTTCGACAATCGCGCGGATATCGGCGGAGGATTGCTTTTTGCTGGTGTGCTGGTGCGACAGCACGATCGAGGTGACTTCCACCGGCTTGCCATCGACATAGCGCAGCGACAGCTGGCTTTTGGCGTCAGGGCCCAAGGTCGGCTCTGCGCCGGATTTGCGCACTTCGGCCAAGCGTTTCAGGATCGCATGGGCGTATTGGATCGGGGCTGGCATAAGCTCCGGCGTCTCACGGCAGGCATAGCCGAACATGATGCCCTGATCGCCCGCGCCGTCTTTATCAACGCCCTGCGCGATATGCGCAGATTGTTCGTGCAGGTAGTTGTGAACCTTGATCTTTTCCCAATGGAATTTTTTCTGCTCGTAGCCAATATCTTTGACGCAAGCGCGCACGATGTCTTCGACTCGCTCGACCATCTCGGCGGTCTTTTTCTCGGTCGATAACCCCACTTCACCGCCGACAACCACGCGATTGGTGGTGGCAAAGGTCTCGCAGGCCACCCGTGCGTTGGGTTCTTCGGTCAGGAAGGCATCGAGGATGGCATCTGACACCCGGTCGCAGAGTTTGTCAGGATGGCCCTCGGACACGGATTCCGAGGTAAAAATGTAGTTTTGGCGGCTCATGGGGAAGTGCTCCGTTGGGTTATCCACGCACGCCAGGAAGCCGTTGTGCGGGTTTTATCGGCCTGCCTTAGACCCAATCCAACGGAAAGGTCAAGGCTTGGGGCGTTTGCGGGGGCGGAACAGGGCGGCTGCGAGTCCGGCCAGCAACACCAAAACCGGGATTTCCCCGAAACGGTCATAGGGCGTGATCGGCAAAGCGGCGGGGAGGGCGGCATCAAGATAGCTGGCGATCTCAAACGGCAGGCTAGCGGTGATGCGGCCGCGCGCGTCATACACCGCCGTCACCCCGGTATTGCCGACGCGCACCAGCGGCAGGCCTTGCTCGATGGCCCGCAACCGGGCTTGGGCAGCGTGCTGGAACGGCCCGGTCCACCGGCCAAACCACGCGTCATTGGTGATTTGCAGCAGCCAATCGGGCCGCTCGGTGCCGCGCAAGTCTTGCGGGAACACCGCCTCGTAGCAGATCAGCGGCAAAGCCCGGCCCAGTTTCGGGCCAAGGTCCAGCAGTTGCGGGCCGGGGCCAGCCATGTAGCCATTGCCGACCTGCGAGGCAAAGGCCGAGATATTGGCCCATTGGAACAAGGCATCGCCGAAGGGGATATATTCGCCGAATGGCACGAGATGGTGCTTGTCATAGGTGGCGCTTGTCATGCCGTCCGGGGCGATCACCGCGAGGGAGTTCCACGCCTTGTCACCCTCCACCCGCTGCATCCCTATGGCAACAGGAGCGCCCCCGCCCGCGCTTGCGATCATACCGCCGATTTCGGGGTGACGGTCGAGCAGATAAGGCAATGCGGTTTCCGGCCAGATCACCAGATCGGGCGTGGGTTTGGCGGCGGTCAGGCTGAGCAGGCGGTCAAAGAATTGCTGCGCCAGCGCTGGGTCCCATTTCGCCTGCTGTTCGGCATTGGGCTGCACAAGGCGCAGGGTGACGGGGCGGTCAGCGGGCATCGGTTGGGCGAGGGTCCAAGCACCGTAACCCCAAGCGGCGGCGAGGGTTGCGGCAGCAAGGCCGACGGGCAGCGGGCGGCGCAGTGCCAGGCCCGCAGCCAGCACAGCAGTCAGCAGCGACAGCCCGCTTGGCCCGATGAACGCTGACAGTTGCGCCACTGGCGTGTCGATCCAGATATGGCCGATCAGCGCCCATGGGAATCCGGTCAGCACATAGCCGCGCAAAAGGTCTGTGGCGGCGAGGGCAACCGCGAAGCCCAAGGCGGCGTTTCGACTATAGCGACTTAACCACCCCGCCAGCGCCCAAAACAATGCCATGCCAAACGCCATCAACACCAGCGCGAATGGGGCCATCCAACCATCGCGCGCGGCATCGACCATGAAGGGCTGCACGATCCAATTCAGCGCTGCCGCAAAGTAGCCCGCGCCTGCAAACCATGCCAGCCAGATCGGTGCAGGGCTGCGCCCGATCAGCCAGCAAAGTGCAGCCAAGGCGGGCAGGCTGAGATACCATGCCCCAAGCGGTGCTTGCCCGCAGGCCGCCAGCACGCCCAGCACTGCCGCCAAGCCAACGCCCCGCAGACCCGGCCAGCCCGCCCTGATCCTGCGCAACATCTTAGCCTTCGACCTCGGGTACCGCAGGCTCGGACACCACCTGTGCTATCGCCCCCGGCAGGCGCACCCGCAAACGCTTGATCCGGCGCGGATCAGCGTCCAGCACCTCAAACTCCACCCCGGATTCATGCGGCACGATCTCACCGCGCACCGGCACCCGGCCTGTGCGCAGGAACACGAGGCCACCCAGAGTGTCGATATCCTCATCATCCTCGCCGTTGCGCAGGGTCAGGCCGATGGCAGCCTCGAAATCATCCAGCGACACGGTGGATTGCGCCACGAACACACCCGGAGACTCTTCCTTCCAGAGCGCGCCTTCGACCTCGTCATGCTCATCTTCGATTTCCCCGATCACCGTCTCAATGAGGTCTTCGATGGTCACAAGCCCGTCCACGCCGCCATATTCGTCGATCACCAAAGCCATATGCACCCGGTCGCGCTGCATCTTCTGCAACAGCGTCGCGGCGGGCATCGAGGGTGGCGCGAACAACACCGGACGCAGCAGTTTCTTCAGCGAAAACCGCCCCGAGGCGCCAAAGCCATGCTGCAAGGCCAGATCCTTCAGCAGCACAAGGCCCTGCGGATGGTCCAAAGTGCCTTTGTAAACCGGCAGGCGGCTAAAGCCATGTTGGCGAAACGCTTCGACCAGATCATCCTTGCCGATGTCCAACGGCACGGCGGCAATCTCAACCTTGGGAATCGCCACATCATCGACCCGCAAGCGCCGCAGATTGCTCAACCCCAACAACCCACCTTTCGCGGGTGTCAACGCCGCCGCTTCCTCGTCGCCCTCGCTGCTGTCAGAGGAGTTGAAGGCGGACAACAGCCGCCCGAAGAATCCGCGTGGCGAGGCCTCGGCCTCATCGGCATCCGCGCGCGACTTTGGCGCTGCGGGTAACCCGTCGTTGCTACTGCCCATTGGTCCTTGTTCCAAAACGCCCCGAGGGGCCGATGCTCTCAGTATGGGTCAGAAAGCCCCAGACGCGCAAGTATCCGCACCTCGGTGGCCTCCATCAGATCACCGTCCGCGGCGCGGATGTGATCATAGCCCAGCAGATGCAACAGACCATGCACGATCAGATGGCTGACGTGATCCGCCATGGGCTTACCCGCCTCAGCGGCCTCAAGCGCACAAGTGTCATAGGAGATCGCGATATCACCAAGGGATTCGGGATCGTCCGCCTCACCCGGTTCCGGCAGATCGGGCACTTCGCCCGCGTCCGCGCCACGTTCTTCCGACGGCCAACTCAGCACATTGGTCGGCTTGGCCTTGCCGCGAAAATCGCCATTCAGTTCCAGAATCCGCGCATCGTCGCAGCCCATCAGACAGAGGGTAAAGCCCACCTCTGGCAAGCCCAGCTCGGCAAAAGCCGCACGCACCGCAGGTTCGGCGAGGGCTTCCAGCCCGAAAGCTTCCCAACGCGCATCTTCAAAGACAATATCAACAAGTGGTTCCATGCCGCCCCATAGCCCAAGCTGGCCTGCCGCTCAAGCTTTCACATTGGCATAAATATCCTGGGGGGAGCCGCAGGCGGGGGGCAACGCCCCCCTCCCGCGCGTAAGCGCTAAAAAAGCTTGCGCGGCACGCGCTCCGTTAGATCACGTGCCGCTGCCAGTTCAAGCTTGGGCTTCATCCCGCTCGTAAGCCTCAATCACGCGGGCCACCAACGGATGCCGCACCACGTCCTTCGAGGTGAAATAGTTGAAGGTCACGCCCTTCACCCCTTGCAGAATCCGCTCAGCATCTTGCAATCCAGACGCCGTACCGCGCGGCAAGTCGACCTGCGTGCGGTCGCCGGTGATCACCATGCGGCTGCCTTCGCCAAGGCGAGTCAGAAACATCTTCATCTGCATGGTGGTGGCGTTTTGCGCTTCATCCAGCACGACAAAGGCGTTCGACAAAGTGCGCCCGCGCATGAAAGCCAAGGGTGCGATTTCGATGCGTTTTTCCTCAAGCAGCTTTTGGATCTGCTTGGCAGGGAGGAAATCGTTCAGCGCGTCGTACAAAGGCTGCATGTAGGGGTCGATTTTTTCCTTCATATCGCCGGGCAGAAAGCCCAACCGCTCGCCCGCTTCCACCGCCGGACGCGACAGGATGATTTTTTCCACCGCACCCGAGATCAGCATGGTCACGCCAACCGCCACCGCGAGATAAGTTTTCCCCGTACCAGCCGGACCAATACCAAAGCCCATCTCATTGGCGAAAAGGTTTTTCACATATTCCTTCTGCGCCTCGGTCCGCGGTTCAATCGGCTTCTTCCGGGTGCGCAGTTCAATGCCGCCGCCGGTAAACATCTCAATCTGATCAGATGCTTCCAGTTTGGTATCTGGCATTGGCCGCCCCATCCGCATTGCGCCGTCAATATCGCCCGCTGCCACGCTGCGCCCCTGCTCCAGCCGCGCATATAAAGACCGCAGCACCGCCGCCGCCTGTTCGCGCGCACCTTTGTCGCCAATGACGGACAAACGGTTGCCCCGTCGCAGCACATGCACCCCCATCTGGTGCTCGATCTGGGCCAAATTGCGGTCAAACTCGCCGCAGAGGCTGATCAAAAGCCGGTTATCGGGAAATTCGAGGACAGTCTCGACAATATCCTCGGAACGGGTCGGGGGCGTTAGCGCGCTGATGCCCAAAGGGATCTCCTTGCGGTTCAGGTGACGTCTATATGCAGTGTAGACCTGCCAAAGACTCTGGCAAGAACAACCTGCATGGTCTTGATATCAAAGTGATGACAGCGACATCTTTGCGCAAGAACCGGGCAATAAAAAAAGACCACGGTATATCCCGTGGTCTTTGCTGTATTTTAGCCTGCGCGCACCGATATTAGCGGTTCGGCACCCAGTCTTTGATCGGTGCCGATGAGGTCTGGTAATTGCCCAGAACCGTACCTGGCGGATAATGGTTGTTGCAGACCGGAAGCCCAGACACCGGATCGTAGCGGCGACCCGAATAGCCTTCGATGCCGTCATCCATGATCCAGCCTTGGCAACCATCAGGGTCATAGGCGATGGCGGCTTCGCCCTCGATCAGACCAGTATGATCCCGGCCCGTGTCCCGCGCGGTTGCAATCACCGTATTCGGTCCCGCCGTGTAGGGCACGAGACCGGTGCCTTCACAGGCGCTGAGGCTGATTGCGGCAAGTGCCAGAAGCGGTAGTGCTTTGAGTTTTGACATGTTCATCACCACTTATAGCAGACGACTTCGACGCGGCGGTTTTGCTGCATCCCTTCGGCGGTTGCATTGGTGGCGCGCGGCTGACGCTCGCCATAGCCAATCTCACGGTCCACCATCGCGCCGACCGAGCGGGCAACAGCAGCCACCGAAGCAGCGCGGCGCTGCGACAGTTTGATGTTGTATTCATCCGAGGCGCGGCTGTCGGTGTGGCCATAGATCGCGTAGCCAAACGCGCCTGCGTTCTGGAAGAAATCGGTCAGGTAGCGGCGGCCATAAGCGGTCAGCTTGGAGCTATCGGTGGCAAACAATGTGTCGGTGTTTTGCACCAGACAGGTGTTGCGCTTCAGACAAACCGGCTTACCAGTCTTCGGGTTAACCCGGTCGAGCATATAGCCTTCGGCGCCGCCATCTGCCCACCAGTGCATACAGCCGTCGTCGTCAACCCAGACGCCCCATTCGATCTTGCCAGCGATCTGCGGCGCGGTCTGTGCCATCGCCCCACTTGCCATCATCAGGCCGACAGCCAGCGCCGCGCCGCCGATTGCCATTCGCACTGCTCTGGAAAAACGCTCCACTGTGGCAGCTCCCCTTTAACCATTCGGAATTCACATAGATATGAGCGAAGGTTTGCCGACGCGACCTTGTGAAGTAAAGCAAAATCTATGGGTTTATGGCTTTTTGAAGACTAGTTGTTGCGTGTTTGGCCATAATTTCGCCACTCAAGTTGCTTTGCCGACAGCGTGGAAACGATGCTGGTTGAGCGCCAATCACGAAATACGCGCGCCTGCCAAAGAGTTGGACGACGAAGCTAAGATTCTCACCCGAACCATCTCGCCAACGCGGCCATTTGGGTCATTCACAAACACCGCGTGCAGGTGATCCGACTTGCCAATCATCTGCCCGGCCTCGCGCCCGGCTTTCTCATAAAGCACCCCAACTTCACGCCCGACCATGGCCTGTTGCATCCCGCGCTGTTGTTCGGTGATCAGCGCTTGCAGGGTTTGCAGGCGGGCATCGGCCAGCGCAGCGTCAATCTCGGGCTTTTCCGCAGCAGGCGTGCCGGGGCGGGCGGAGTATTTGAAGCTATAGGCCATACCATAGTTTACCGTGCGGATCAGCGACAGCGTGTCCTCAAAATCCTGATCGGTCTCGCCGGGGAAGCCGACGATGAAATCGGACGACAGCAGAATATCGGGCCGCGCCGCACGGATGCGTTCGATCAGCCGCAGGTACTCTTCGGCGGTATGCTTGCGGTTCATCGCTTTCAGGATGCGATCTGACCCCGACTGCACGGGCAGATGCAGATAGGGCATCAGCTTTGGCTCATCGCCATGCGCAGCGATCAGATCGTCTTCCATGTCATTAGGGTGGCTGGTGGTGTAGCGGATGCGCTGGAGGCTGTCGACTTTTGCCAGTTCGCGGATCAGACGCGACAGGGTCCAGCCATCGCCATGATAGGCGTTGACGTTTTGGCCCAGCAGCGTCAAGTCGCGCACGCCCTTATCCACCAAACCGCGCGCCTCGGTCAGAATACGCTGCGGATCGCGCGACACTTCCGACCCCCGCGTATACGGCACCACACAGAAGGCGCAAAACTTGTCGCAGCCTTCCTGCACGGTCAAAAACGCCATCGGGCCACGGCTGGCCTTGCGCTCTGGTAGAAGGTCGAACTTATCCTCCAGTGGGAAATCGGTATCGACCTGCGGCGTGCCTGCGCGGGCCATCTCGGGCAGGCGGTGATAGGATTGTGGGCCTACCACCAGATCGACAATCGGCATCCGCCGCATGATCTCGGCCCCCTCGGCCTGCGCCACGCAGCCCGCCACACCGATTTTCACATCGGGTCGCGCCAGTTTCAGCTTTTTCAGCCGCCCCAGATCGGAATACAGCTTTTCGCCCGCCTTTTCCCGAATATGGCAGGTGTTCAGCAGCACCATATCGGCATCTTCGGCGCTGTCGGTGGTGACATAGCCGTCCGCGCCCATGGCCTCGGCCATACGCTCGGAATCATAGACGTTCATCTGACACCCATAGGTCTTGATGAACAATTTCTTCGGATCGGCCATGGCGCACCCCTGTCTGGGCTGTTGATCTATGCCAAACAGGCCCGCTTCGCAACGCCGGGGCTTGCGTTGCAGGGATTGTTAACGGATTCTCCCGCAAATAAGCCAGAGGCATATGGGCAGGGCATGAAGTATACGTCGCTTAATCAGTTTCTGGCCGAGGCCAAGACGGCCTTGGTGAAAGGTCCGCTCGCCTTGATCTTCGCCGAAGACGCGGTAGAGGTGGATACCACCATCCGCCATCATCTTGAGGCTGGCTTTGTCCAGCTTGCCCTGTTTGCCCCCGATGCCATTCCGGTATCGGCAGAGCTCGAAGCGAAAATCCACCGCATTCCCTATGAGGCCCCCACGGTAGAGGCTTTGGTGGAAGCCGTGAATAAGGTGATCGCCGCTGCCCCCGGCATCTGGTTGTATTACTGCTACAACGCCGAATATCTGTTCTACCCGTTCTGCGAGACCCGCACGATCCGCGAAATGCTGGCCTTCCACAGCGAAGAACGCCGCGACGCGATGCTGTCTTACGTGGTCGATCTGTACGCCGATGATCTGAATGTGTTCCCCAATGCGGTGTCACTGGATCACGCGCATATGGATAAATCCGGCTATTATGCTTTGGGTCGGCCTGATGTCGCGAACCACAATTACCCGAAGGAACGCCAGTTGGATTTCTTTGGCGGGTTACGCTGGCGGTTTGAAGAACATATCCCGGTGCCGCGCCGCAAGATCGACCGCATCGCTTTGTTCCGCACCAAGCCGGGGCTAACCCTTCGGTCGGATTTCACTTTGTCGGATGAAGAATATAACACTTACGCTTGCCCGTGGCACCACAACATCACCACCGCCATCGTCAGTTTCCGCACCGCGAAAGCCCTGCGCTCAAACGCGGGCTCTCGCTTTGATATCCATGATTTCAAATGGCACAACTCCACGCCGTTTGATTGGCACAGCCAGCAGTTGATGGATCTGGGGCTGATGGAGCCGGGGCAGTGGTTTTAGGCCAGCGCAGCGATCGCGTTCAGCCGCGCGAGATGGCCTTCGTCCAGCTTAAACCCCGCCGCCGCGATATTGCCGCGCAGATGGCTGCGGCGCGAGGTGCCGGGGATCAGCAGCATGTTCGGGCTGCGCTGCAACAGCCACGCAAGCGCCACAGCCTGCGCGGACTGACCAAGGCTTTGGGCAACCTGCTTTAGCCCGTCGCTTTGCAGCGGCGTGAAACCACCCAGCGGGAAATACGGCACATAGGCGATGCCATCGGCTGCAAGGCCGTCAATCATCGCGTCATCGGCGCGGTGGACCAAATTGTAATGGTTCTGCACGCAAACAATTGGCGCAATGTCGCGGGCGATGGCAAGTTGGGCCGCATCCACCGTGCTGACGCCGATATGCGCGATCAGGCCTTCGTCCTGCATCTGCCGCATCACCTGCATCGGGGCGGCAATGTCATCCTCTGACCCACCCATGCGCAGGTTCACAATCGCCATCTGGTCAAGGCCAAGCCGTTTCAGATTGTCCTCAACCGACTTGCGCAGAAAATCCGCGCCGCGCTCCAGTATCCAGCCGCCCTTGTCATCGCGCCACGCACCGATCTTGGACACCAGCACCAGATTGGCGGCATAGGGGAACAAGACCTCACGGATCAATGCGTTGGTCACAAACGGGCCGTAATAATCGCTGGTGTCGATGTGATCGACGCCCAAAGTCAAAGCCTCGCGCAGCACAGCGCGGGCTTCATCTGGGTCGGCGGGCGGCCCGAAGGCGTGGTGCCCGGCCAGTTGCATGGCACCATAGCCCATGCGATTGACGGAAAGTTCGGTGCCGGGGAAGGTGAAACGTCCGGCGGCGGCTGTCTGGGTCATGTGAATGCTCCTGTTGATCAGCCCTAAATAGCCGTTCGGTAGAAATTGATAATCCGATCAAATCCGAATAGGCTGATCGGCATGTCGAACAATGCCACCTCGCTTGACGATCTACAGGTCTTCCTTGCCGTGACCGAGGCGGGCGGCTTTCGCACCGCCGCGCGCCGCTTGGGGCTTTCGGCCTCAACCGTCAGCGAAACCATCACCCGACTTGAGGCCAATTTAGGTACACCACTGCTGACCCGCACCACGCGCAGTGTGATGCCAACCGAAGCCGGGCGCATCCTTGCCGCCCGGATCGCACCGCTGTTGTCCGAAGCCCATGCCGCGCTGAACGACGCGCAAAGCGCGCAAGGACAGGTGCGCGGGCGGCTGAAACTGAACGTGCCGGGGGCGGTGATGGTGGATATTCTGCCGCCGCTGCTGGATCGCTTTCTGGCGCGCTATCCGCAAGTGCGGCTGGAAGTGGTGGTCGATGATCGCCTTGTCGATATCACCGCCGCCGATTGTGATGCCGGCATCCGCTATGGCGAGCATCTGGCGCAGGATATGATCGCAGTGCCGATTGGGCCCGCCGTGCAACATACTGCCCTTGTCGCCGCGCCGTCGTATCTGGCGGCACGCGGCACGCCATTGCACCCCAGCGACATCACCGCGCATGACTGCATCCGCACCCGTTTTACCAGCGGCGCCTTGACCGAATGGCAGTTTGAGAACGGGCGCGAGGTTATCACGGTTGATCCCCCGGCCAAGCTTCTGCTTACAGTGGTCGCGTCCGCAGCCGCGATCAACTTTGCGATCGCAGGGCACGGGTTGATCTTTGCTTTCCAAAACTGGCTGCAACCGCATCTGGACAGCGGCGCGCTGGTGGCCGTTCTGCCCGAGTGGTGGCCAGAATTTGACGGCCCCCGGCTGTATTTCTCCAGTCGCTTCATGCCCGCCCCGTTGCGGGCCTTCGTGGATCTGGTAGCGGAAGAACGCGCCAAACAGCCCAACCCTAGGCCAAAGCATCCCGGTTGACGATCAGCCCCGGATCAAGCCTGCCGTTGAGGAAATCCAGCACGTTTTGCACCGAGGCCACCGCCATCCGCTCGGCACTTTCCGCCGTCAGCCCGGCGATATGCGGCGTCAGGATCACCTGATCAAAGCCCAGCAGCGGATGATCCGGCAGGGGGGGTTCGGCCTCAAACACATCCAAGCCCGCCGCCCCGATCTGCCCGGCGTGCAAGGCCTGCGCCAAGGCGACCTCATCCACAGTGCCGCCGCGCGCCGTGTTGATCACCATCGCCCCCGGCTTCATCTGCGCCAGTTCCGCCGCGCCAAGCACGGGTCGGTCGGCTTTGGGCAGATGCACCGAAACCACATCAGCCCAATCCAATCCATCAGCCAGTGTCGGCACCGCCGCAACCGCCCCCTCCGGCCAGCCCTGCGCCAGCAGGTAGGGGTCATAGGCGCGAATCTCCATGCCAAACCCCGCAGCCATCCGCGCCAGATGCCGCCCGATCCGGCCATAGCCGAGGATCAGCAGATGCTTGCCGGAAATCTCGCTCGCCTCCAACCGATTGCGCCAGCCCCACGGGCCTTGCCGGGCGCTGGCATCCGCCCGGATCAATCGCTTTGCACAAGCCAAGATCAGCATCATCGCGTGCTCGGCCACCGAAACCGAGTTCACATCCCCGACGATGCACAGCGGAATCCGACGCGCGTTCAGCGCCGCCACATCGACCGCATCATAGCCAACGCCATGGCGCGAGACGATTTTCAACCGCTGCGCCAAGGCCACCGACGCCGCCCCCAGTGGCTGCGTGCGGATCACAATCGCGTCTGCTTGCAGCAAATACGGCTGATACGAGGCCTCAGAAATCTCCTCGATATGATCAAACGTCACCCCCTCCGCCGCGTTGAGCAGCGCCAAGCCAGCCGGGTGCAGCTTGCCCGCCACGACAATATGCGGCATCAATAGGCCCCCTTTTCGGCCTTAACCTCACCCAATGTCAGATCGCGAAACCGCGTCACAGCCGCCCCCGCAGCCGCCGCCAAAAACCGCGCATCGCCACCCACCGTGGTCAGATCAAACCCCCAGCCAATCGCCCGCGCCGCATAATCCGGCGTGCCGCAATGCAGACCCGCGCGCAGGCCATTGGCTTTGCACGCGGCGAGAATCTTCTGAATAGCCGCGATCATCTCGGGTTCTTCGCGGTCAAATCCCGGTGCCAACCGCCCTTCCGCTAGCGACAAAGTCAGATCCGCTGGCCCGATATACAGCCCATCCAAGCCCGGCGTAGCGGCAATCGCGTCCAAATTCGCCAAAGCCTCGGCGGTCTCGATCATCGCGAAGCCAAGGATATTGTCGTTCGCCTCGCCCGCGTAATTCGCCCCAGCCGCAAACGAAACCCGCGTCGGCCCAAAACTGCGCTGGCCCAACGGCGGATAGCGCAGGTAGCTGACGAAGCGCGCGGCATCCTCGGCGGTGTTGACCATCGGGCAGATGATGCCGTAGGCCCCGGCATCCAGCGCCTTCATCACAATCCCCGGCTCGTTCCACGGCACGCGGGCCATCAGCACAGCACCTGACGCCCGCATCGCCTGAAACATCGGCAGCAGGTTGCAATAATCCAGCGCGCCGTGTTGCATATCAATGGTCACAGAATCGAAACCCTGCGCCGCCATGATCTCGGCGGTGAACGGGTTTCCGATACTGCACCAACCATTGATCGCAGGCCTGCCTGCCGCCCAGAGCGCTTTCAGTTTGTTCGCAATCATCGCCATCTCCAGACTTGTTCTGCAATAGTCATTGCGAAAAATCACCATTGTCAATATTCAATCCAAATGCGTATGCTTCGGGCAAGCTTTTGGGAGGAGCCAGCATGTCCAAAGCCACCATTCGCCTGACATTAAGCCAAGCGCTGGTGCGCTGGTTGAAGGTTCAGATGACTGAGATCGACGGCCAGAAAGTGCCGCTGTTTGCGGGCGTGTTCGGCATCTTTGGCCATGGCAACGTGACCTGCCTGTCCGAAGCTTTGGAGGCCGTGCAAGACCGCCTGCCGACATGGCGCGGCCAGAACGAACAGTCGATGGCCCTCGCCGCCATAGGCTTTGCCAAGGCGAAGCGGCGGCGGCAGATTATGATTGCCACCTCGTCGATTGGGCCGGGGGCGTTGAACATGGTGACGGCGGCGGGCACCGCGCACGCCAACCGCTTGCCGGTGCTGCTGATCGCAGGCGACACGTTCAGCAACCGCCTGCCCGATCCGGTGCTGCAACAGGTTGAACATTACAACGACCCGACGCTGACGGTGAATGACGCCTTCAAAGCCGTCACCCGCTATTGGGATCGCATCACCCATCCAGCGCAGATTATCTCATCCTTGCCACAAGCGGTGGCGGCGATGCTGGACCCAGCCGATTGTGGCCCCGCCTTTATTGCCTTGCCGCAAGACACCCAGGAATTGGCCTTCGACTACCCCGAGGCGTTCTTCGAGGAACGGCTGTGGACGATTCCTCGCCCGCGCGCCGACCGCAGCGCTTTGGCGCAAGCCGTGGCACTGCTCAAAACCGCCAAAACCCCGCTGATCATCGCAGGCGGCGGCGTGCGCTATTCTGGGGCCGAGGTTGCGGTGGCCGAACTCGCCGCCCAGCGCGGGATTCCGGTTGTCGAAACCAACGCGGGCAAGGGCGGGCTCACCCACTGCCACCCGGTGCATTGCGGCCCGCTTGGCATCATCGGTTCTACTTCGGCCAATGCTTTGGCGGCTGAGGCGGATGTGATCGTGGCCATCGGCACAAGGTTGCAGGATTTCACCACCGGGTCTTGGACCGCCTTCGCGCAAGACGCCCGGTTTATCTCGATCAACGCGGCCCGCTATGACGCCACCAAACACCGGGCTTTGGCAGTGGTGGGGGATGCTTTGGAAACCGTCACGGAGTTGAACGCGGCCCTAGGCGATTGGCACGCCGACCCCGCTTACCTACCCCGCGCCAAGGCTTTGTTCGCCGCATGGGACGCGCTGCTCGACAGCCACCAAGCCACGACCAACACTCCGGTGCCAACCTATGCCCAAGTCGTCCACCAAGTGAACCTTGCGGCGGGCGAACATGACACGCTGATCTCTGCCGCTGGTGGTCTGCCCGGTGAGGTTGCCAAGGGCTGGCGCGTCAAGGCCCCGCATACCTTTGATCTGGAGTTCGGTTTTTCCTGTATGGGCTATGAGATTGCCGCTGGTTGGGGCTGTGCGATGGCGCAAAGCGGGCCCGGTGCGGTCAGCGGGACGCCCATCGTCATGCTCGGCGATGGCACCTATATGATGATGAACTCTGACATCTATTCCTCGGTGCTGTCGGGTCACAAAATGATCATCGTGGTCTGCGACAACGGCGGCTATGCTGTGATCAGCCGCCTGCAACAGGCCAAGGGTGTGCCCGGCTTTAACAATCTGCTGAAGGATTGCCGTGTGCAAAACCCAAGCGCCCCCCTGCATGTCGATTTCGCAGCCCATGCGAGCGCAATGGGGGCGGCAAGCCGCCATGTCGAAAGTCTGTCTGACCTCGCCGCCGCGCTCGAATGGGCCAAGACCACCGACCGCACCACGGTGATCTCGATCACCACCGACGCCTATGCCTGGGTGCCCGGTGATGCCGATTGGGATGTTGGCGTGCCCGAGGTATCCTCCCGCGACAGCGTGCGCCAAGCCCGCGTCCAGCAAGAACACATCCGCGCCAAGCAGCGCATCGGAGTCTGATATGAATGCCAAACCGCATCTGAAAGCCAAACTCGGCATCGCCCCTATCGCGTGGTGGAACGACGATCTGGCCGAACTGTCCGACGATGTGACGCTGGAAGAATGTCTGCGCCAAGCCTCCGTCGCAGGCTTTACCGGGATGGAGACGGGACGGCGCTTTCCGATGGATATGGCCGAACTTGGCCCAATCCTGAGCCGCTTCGGCATCTCGGTCTGTGGCGGTTGGTTCTCGGGCACCGTGCTGGACGATGGCATTGCGGCCAACAAGGACCGTATCCGCGCCCAGATGGATTTCTTCATCGCCGCAGGCGCGCCTTGCATCGTTTACGGCGAGGTGGCCCGCTCGATCCAAGGCGACCGCGCCAAACCCCTCGCCAGCAAACCCAAGCTGTCCGAAGATCAAATCCGCGCCTATGCCCATGATATGACCGCCTTTGGCGAATGGTGCGCAGATCAGGGCATGCCCTTGTCCTACCACCACCACATGGCGGCGGTCATTGAGACAGAGGCCGAGCTTGATCTGTTCATGAAACACTCCGGCGCAGGCATCCCCCTGCTGTTTGACGCAGGCCACATGGCTTTTGCCGGTGGCGATGTGCTGCGGGTGCTCGACAATCACCACAACCGCATCAGCCATGTCCACACCAAAGACGTGCGGATGGACGTGATCAACGGCCTAGATCGGTCGCGTGAGAGTTTCCTAGATGCGGTGATGAAAGGCGCGTTCACCGTGCCAGGCGATGGCTCCCTCGACTTTGAAACCATCGTCAAACGCTGTGCCTCTTACGGCTATGAGGGCTGGTTTGTGGTTGAGGCAGAGCAAGATCCCAAGGTTTCGCCTCCGTTAGCGATGGCGCAAAAAGGCCATAAAGAACTGCTGCGCGTCATGGCAGCGGCTGGCTATGAGGTTGTGCAATGACCTTCTCCGGCAATCGGATGGACGGCAAAATCTGTGTTGTGACAGGGGCGACGCAGGGGCTTGGCGCTGCCATCGCCCACCGCCTTGCCGCCGCAGGTGCTGCTGGCATCATCGTCACCGGGCGCAATGCCGCGCGGGGTGAGGCTGTTGCCAAATCGCTGCACCAAACCCACGGCACCAACGCGCATTTCATCGCCGCCGATTTTGGCGCGGTGGACGATTGTCGCGCCGCCATCGCGCAAACCGACCGCCTGTTTGGCCGCCTTGATGTGCTGGTCAACGCAGGCGCTTTGACCGATCGCGGCACGATTCTGGATACCTCGCCGGACCTGTTTGACCGCATGTTCGCCGTCAACGTGCGTGGCCCGTATTTCCTGATGCAAGACGCGATCAAACTGATGATCCGCGACGGCGTTCAGGGGGCGATTTGCAACATCGGCTCGATCTCGGCCCTCGCAGGTCAGCCCTTCATCAACGCCTATTGCGCCTCCAAAGGCGCGCTGACCACCCTGACCACCAACACCGCGTTTTCGGTGATGGCCAACCGCATCCGCGTTAATCAGCTGAACATCGGCTGGATGTCGTCGGACCACGAACGCGCCTTGCAAGCCGCCACTGGTGGGGCGGATTGGGAGGCCAAGGCCACCGCAAACCTGCCCTTCGGCCGCTTGGTTGACCCCGCCGAGGCCGCCCGCGCGGTGAACTTCCTTGTCTCCGACGACGCAGGCCTGATGACCGGGGCTGTGGTCAACTTTGACCAATCGGTCTGGGGTGCGGTTGCGGGCGGGATGCCGGTGCCGGATGGCCCGATGACGCTGTAATCAGCGCGCTGTCACAATCGGAATACGCGGCGCGCCTGCGGTCTTTTGCAATCGCGCCGCCAAAGCCACCGTCAAAGCCTGCGCCAGACAGATCGGCGCCGCCAAGGATCGCGAGAAGGTATATTCATGCTCGGGCACCGAGAACAACACCTGCGCGTTCTTCGCCAAGGGCGACAGGGTGCTGTCACTGATCGCCACAATCGGCACACCCCGCGCTGCGACCTCCTCGACGATATTCACCACCTCGGTCGCGTAGAACCGAAAGCTGACCGCAAACAGCAGATCGCCCGGCTGCATTGTCCGCGCCATATGCGTCGCCAGCCCGCCGCCGGGGTCCAGCAAAACCACCCGCTTGCCCAGCATCGTCAGCACATAGCGCAGCAAATCCACCACCGGGGCGGATCGAAGTTGCCCCAGCAGATAGATCGTATCCGCCACCTCCATCAGATCCACCGCACGCGCGATTTGCACCCCGTCAATCGAGGCCAGCAGGTCCTGCAACGAGGTCAAATCCCGCACCACCAGATCGCGCAGAAAGCCGATCTCGGAATGATCCGCCCGCGCGCCCAATTCCGCTTCCAGCGCCCGCACACGCGCATCAAAACCGGGGGCTGCGGTGGACAGCCTGCGCTGAAACAACACCTGCAATTCCTTGAACCCGCGATAGCCCAAGGCCTGCGCGAACCGCACGAAGCTCGACGCATGCACATCGCATTTCGCCGCCAACGCCGTGACGCTCAGCACCGCCACATCATTCGGGTTCTGCGTCAGATAGCGCGCGATGATCTGATAGGATTTGCTCATCGTCTCGTAGCGGTCATGAATGACCCGGATCAGGTCTTCATAGCTGTGCGGAACATCGGCGTCTTGCATCTGGAAACCACCCTCTCCCCTGTTTCCTATGACAACCCAGCGCGATTGCAACAGAATTCACCGCCACGCCCGCTGATGGCTTTTGACGAGGCTTTGGGCCTGCCAAAGATCGCGCACTTGACCAAACCAAGCCCCAACCCTATCGCGGATTTCATCCCGAAACCGCAGCTGACCCCCATAAGGACGCCCTGATATGAGCAAACCGAAACTTCGCATCGGCCTGATTGGCACCGGCTTTATGGGCAAGGCGCATGTGTTCGGCTTCACCTCGGCCCCGCGGGTGTTTGAGCTTCCCTGTGATCTGGAACTGCATACGGTGGCGGATATCACGGATGATGCGGCAGCACGCGCGGCGCGGACTTTGGGCTTTTCAAACGCCACCTCTGATTGGCGCACCATCATCGCGGACCCCGAGATTGATCTGGTGTCGATCACCGCGCCGAACGCCCTGCACAAGGAAATGTCGCTGGCCGCGATTGCCGCTGGCAAGCATGTGTATTGCGAGAAACCATTGGCCCCGATGGCGGCTGACGCCTTGGAAATGACCCTCGCCGCCGAAGCTAAAGGGGTGAAAACCCAAGTCGGCTTCAACTACCTGTGCAACCCGATGCTGGCGCTTGCGCGGGATATGATCGCGGCGGGCGAGTTGGGTGAAATTCGTGGCTATCGTGGCCTGCACGCCGAAGATTACATGGCCGACGCCAATGGCCCCTACGGCTTCCGCCACGACCCGGCGGGCGGTGGGGCGCTGGCCGATATTGGCTCTCACGCGCTCGCCAGCGCCGAATTCCTCTGCGGTCCGATCACCCGGGTGATGGGCGACGTTGTGACGATGATCTCCGAGCGTCCCGATGGCAAAGGCGGTCGCAAAGCTGTGACGGTGGATGATGTGGGCCGCGCTTTCCTGCGGTTTGAGAATGGGGCGACGGGCTCCATAGAAGGCAACTGGATCGCCACCGGCCGCAAGATGCAGCATGATTTTGAAGTGTATGGCACCAAGGGGGCGCTGGCGTTCAGCCAAGAACACTTCAACGTTCTCAATTACTTCTCGACCGCCGATGCCAAGGGTCGCCAAGGCTTCCGCCGCATCGAGGCTGGGCCAGATCACGCCCCCTACGGCTTGTTCTGCGTCGCCGCTGGCCACCAGATCGGCTTCAATGACCTGAAGGCCATCGAGGTCGCAGGCTACATCAACGCCATCGCGGGCAAAGCGCCCGAGCCGTTCAACTTCCGCAAGGGCCTGCGGATTCAGACGCTTGTGGAAACCATCCAACAATCGTCGCAACAGCAAAGCTGGCTCGATGTGACCTAGGCCCGAAGCCGCAAACCATATGGGAAGCGCGCGGGCTGCACTGTCTGCGGTGGAAAGCGGGGTCGCACCCCGCTTTCAGATCTTGTCGAAACCGTCGCCCGCCGCAAGGAAGCCGCCGCTGACCCGCAGGGACTCGATTGCGCCATGCTGCTCGATTGGCGCGACGCCAGCGCCATGGGTCTTAATGCCACCAGAAATTTCGATCTCGCGTGCGGAACCGCCCGGCTTGATGCTGAGGCCGATGGCGGACAGGCTGATGACCTTGCCCTTGACCAGCGAGGGCCTGGTGCTGCCGAAGGTCTCGATGCCCCGGCGCACGACAAGCCGTCCGTTGGGCTGGCTGATCTGGATCCCCACGGCGCCATCCGCATGGGTGGTGATGCGGTCGAACTCGGCCTGATCGACCGTGCCGGTATAGACGTTGAAGCCCCGGGCGCCTTGGCCAAAGGTTTCAATCGGCGCGTTCACTTTCAACTCATGCACGATGCCGAAATTGACAAAACCGATGCCGCTGGGGCCATGCGAGGTGATCTTCGCCTCTGCGGTCTAGCGATCCACCACGCCGCAGTTGTCCAGCACCATGTCGTTGACGCCGTAAAAGTCATCACCGGGCCGCGATTGCGCACCACATCGACATGCGCGCCATAGACGGTGAACACCCCGCCGGTGATCTGGTCCGGCGTGCCCGGCGCAATGCCGCCATCGCTGTAAACCGCATCGGTTTCCAGCCGTCGCACGCTCAGCTTGCCAGCCTTGTCACCACCGCCGCTAACAAAGATACCGCAGCCACGCACCGGCGCGCCATCCCGGCCCGCCGAGAGGCCGACAAGATCGGCGCTGATGGTGACATCAGTGTCTTGCTGCATGTTCCACAGCGTGAACGCCCCCTGCAGCACAGCCATGCCATAGCCCTGCGGCCGATCTGTCTCGTCGCGCGCATCCGCCGACACGATATCAAGATCCTTCACATCGACATGGCCACTGCGCACCTTGTCCCGTGCCAGAATTTGCACCCGCCCCGTGACGATGATCCCGCGCACCTCGATCCGCCCAAGGCTGGCAACCGAGGTGTCATTGAAGATCGCGCGTTTTTCCACCGAGGTCTGCAGGCGGATGCTGTGGATGCGGTTATCGGTGGACAGCTGAACCCCGTCGCGGCCCTCCGCGAACGTGATGCCAGAGCCGGGGTCTGCGCCGCGCAGCGATTGTCCCGGCGAAAGGGTGATGCTGGGCGCGTTGGTCAAAGCGTCTTGCACCACAATCAGATGCGCGGTTTTATCCTTGTGCGTCGCAACCAGCGCCTAAACAGATGCAACAGTTTTTTCCACGGAAGACATTTGGCATCTTCTCCGTTGTATAGGATGAATACCTCACATGTGCAGACTGCCTCCGGATCTACTCAAGGCTCCTTTGCGCGCAAGCTTCGCCATCAAGCATCTGTGAAGCTAGGTCGGTCCGACAGCCTGCCGGGACCCAGCACAGAAGCGGGTCATCCGGCTGGTCCTTATCCCGGATCGGGCTGTTTTTCGCCCGACAGATGGCCCGCAAACCTGCCTGACTGGCGCAGCTGAACCTATTCCAGCGGCTGTTCCGGCCCGACGATATGCACCGCCAGCAGGCAACCGTTTGGCGTGTAGGAATTGTGCTCGGTGCCATCGCGGTAAAACACCAGATCGCCAGCGCGAAACACCGTGCCGTCACTTTCAATCAACTCGCCCTCAAGTATCAGGAACTGCTCATGCCCCATGTGGCGATGGCTGCGCGTCGTCATCCCCGCTGGCATCCGGTAGACATGAAAGCCGGTGCCCAGCGGCAAATCCGTATCATGCTGCAAGATCGCATCGCCCAACGCCAGACCATCGGGATAGACAAATTCCTCAAACTTCGCGGTGTGGATATTGGCAATCCGGCGGTCGTCCGCTGCCATCGGTTTCATATTCAGGGTCATGTCAGCAGCCTTTCAGTTGGAAAAATGCGGCGCGCGATAGACTTCGCGGCCCTTGAACAGGGTCATCAGCACCCGCGTTTCGGCAATCGCATAGGGGTGGACGCTGTAGATATCGCGATCCAGCACGATCAGATCGGCAGAATAACCCGGCGTCAGCGCACCCGTGTAATGCCCGCGCCAGCAGGCGGCAGCGGCATGGGTGGTATAGCCCAAAACCGCTTCGGCCACGGTCAGGCGCTGATCGGGGAAGAACGGCTCCGCCACCCCGCGCGCCCGTGGTGGTTCGCGCGTCACCGCCGTGCCGATAATCTCAAACGGGTTCAGCGTGGTCACCGCCCAATCCGAGTTGATGCAATAAGGCGCGCCTGCGTCGATCAGCGACCGGAACGCATAGGTCTGCGCCGCACGCGCCGACCCAATCATCAGCATGGTTTCATCCGGGATGATCGGATCGTTGCAGGCCCAAAGCGGCTGGAGGTTCGCCATGACGCCCAGCGCCGCAAAGCGCGGGAAATCGGCAGGATCCACCACCTGACAATGCGCAATCTGGTGCAGCGAAGGCCAAGCCCCATTCACAGCCCGCGCCGCCGCAAACCCGTTCAGCGCGGCATGGGTCGCGGCATCACCAATGCAATGGACGTGAATCTGAAACCGTTCCGCATCCAGCGCGGTAAACAACGCGTCGATCTGAGCTTGCGGGAACATCAGCGCGGCATTGCCCCCGGCGGTATCCGCATAGGGTGCCAGCATCGCCGCCGTGCGGTTCTCCAGCCCGCCATCCAGGAAAAACTTCGCCGCGTTCAGGTGGAAATCCCGCCCGCCATGCGCCGCACGAAGCCTGCGCAGTCGGGTCATCATCGTCTCCACCGTATCGGCAGCCGTCACCAAACAAGCCCCCGCCACCCGCAGCGTCAACGCATCCTTTGCCAGTGCCCCGCCGTAAATCCGCGCGTGATGATCCAGAATCCATGGATCAATCACCCCGGTGATGCCGTGCTTGTTCGCCAAAGCCTGCCCCGCCAACACCCCCTGTCTGTGCACATCATCCCCGGTTTGCGGCAACCGTTGCGTGGCCCAGTTGATCGCCTCCTCATGCAGCATCCCCGTCGCCACGCCGCGCGCATCGCGCACGATATGACCGTTCAACGGGTCCGGCGTATCCGCCCCCACGCCGATCATCACCAAGGCTGCCGAGTTCAAACAGGCGTTGTGAAAATTGCCATCGTAGATCAGGCAAGGCCGATCGGGCACCACCGTATCCAACACCTCGCGCGTCAGATTATGATCGCCAAAGAAGCCGCACTGCCAGCCCGCGCCCCAGATCATCGGCCCAGACTGCGCCGCCGTATGTGCCGCCATCACCGCCTGAATCTCGGCCAGCGTCACGCAATCATACAACTGCGCGGTTTCCACCAGATCCGTCCCGCCATTCAGCAAATGGATATGCGCGTCTTGAAACCCAGGCAGCACCAGCCGTCCGCCCGCATCAATCCGCCTTGCCCCCAGCGCGCGCTCCTCAGCAGCCTCGCCCAGCGCCACCACCAGCCCATCGCGCAACAGCACCGCCCCCGTCAGCGGACAGGCCGGGTCCATAGTGCGGATGCGGGCGTTGTAAATCAAAGTCTCAGTCATGGTGCTCCCTCGGCGGTACATCCAACGCCCGCTCGCGCAGCAAGGCCAGCGGATCTTGGCAATCTAAAGGCGAGCATATCCGATAAACCTCCAGCGCTGCCTCTGAAATTACCCCCGCCTGATACAAAGTCATCGCTGCCGCATAGCGCTGCCGCCCAGATCCCGGCAGACCCAGCGGAATATGCACCCCTTCAGTCATTGTCACGATACGCCAACCGCGCATCCGCATCGCGCCGCTTCTCGGATCGGTTCAACAGATACCCCGCCAAAGCCACACCACAACCGACCACCAGCACCGTCAATGTCGCCAAAGCGTTAATATCCGGCGTCACCCCCAGCTTGACCTTCGACCAGATCAGCAGCGGCAAGGTGGTGTTGCCCGGCCCCGTGGTGAACGAGGTGATCACCACATCATCGAGTGAAATCGTGAACGCCAGCAACCAGCCCGACAGGATTGCCGGAAAGATCACCGGCAAGGTCACATCAAACAGCACCGCCCAAGGCTTCGATCCCAAATCCATCGCGGCTTCTTCAATGGCGCGATCCGCTTGCAGCATCCGCGACTGAATGATCGTGGTCACAAACACCATCGAAAAGGTGATATGCGCCAGCGTCACCGTGGTAAATCCGCGCGCCGATGGCCAACCGAGGAATTTCGCCATCAGAATGAACAGCATCAGCGAGGATATTCCGGTGATCACCTCGGGCATGATCAGCGGTGCCGTCACCAACCCGGAAAACAACGTCCGCCCTTTGAACCGCCGGAACCGCGCGAGGGTAATTCCCGCCATCGTGCCCAATATCGTCGCCGC
Organism: Cypionkella sp. PAMC25878; assembly: GCF_058135695.1. Lineage (NCBI taxonomy): Bacteria > Pseudomonadati > Pseudomonadota > Alphaproteobacteria > Rhodobacterales > Paracoccaceae > Cypionkella > Cypionkella sp. PAMC25878. Next base: position 500,764 of record NZ_CM176871.1, read on the forward strand.
CGTGGCAGAAGTGACCGCGATCTTCAGCGACAATAGAAGCGCCGCACCAACCTGCTTGTTTGACAGCAATGAGACATACCACTTGGTCGAAAACCCGCCCCAGACCGTCGCCAACCGCGATCCGTTGAACGAATAGACCATCATCGACATGATCGGGATGTAGAAGAACGCGAAGCCAAAGCACATCACGGTGATCAGGAAGACGGGGCGGCGTCTCATGGTTCCTCTCCCGCTTCGGCCTTGGTCTGATAATGCGTGTACAGCATCATCGGCCCGACCATCAGCAGCAGCAACGCAATCGCCACCGAAGCCGCCATCGGCCAATCCGAAGCCGAGGAAAACTCATCCGCAATCACCCGCCCGATCATCGGGCTGGACGCATCCCCCACCAGCGTCGGAATAACCAACTCCCCCGCCGCCGGGATGAATACCAGCATCGCGCCCGCGATAATCCCCGGCAGCGATTGCGGCAAAGTCACATCAAGAAACACCCGGAACGGACGCGAGCCCAAATCCATCGCCGCCTCATCCAGCACCGGGTCCAACCGCTCCAGATTGGCATACAAAGGCAGGATCATGAACGGCAGGTAGGTGTAAACCATCACCAGAACCACCGCGAAATTGCTGTGCATCATCGGGATGCTCGACAGATGCCAGCCCGCCGGGGTCAGCGTATTATAGGCATCGGTGAGCAAAGCATTGAACCAGGAATTCTTCCCCATCAGCCCCATCCACGCGTAAACCCGCAGCAGGAACGAAGTCCAAAACGGTAAAATCACCAGCATCAGCAGGATATTCCGCCAACTCGCCGACACCCGCGTCAAGGCCAGTGACATTGGGTAGCCCAACAGCAGGCACAACACCGTCGCTGTCGCCGCGTTGCTCAATGAGACTAAAAACGCCCTTATGTAGAGCTCATCATGCAACAGCCGGGAATAGCCGACAAAGCTGATCCACGGATGATCACCACCATAGCCAAACGGCGGCGCGGTTGGCGTGCGGCTGCCAAAGGAAATCGCCAACACCAGACAGAACGGGATAAAGAAAAACAGCAGCAGCCAGACATATGGCAACCCGATGATAACATCGCGAAAGCCCCGACCCTGTAGCCAATGCGCGATCCGGTTGCGCATCATTCCACCAGCAAAATTGCCGCAGCCGGCGCGAAGCTCAGGTAAACCTGATCATCCCAATCCGGCCGCCCGCCCGCGCTCCGGCCTGCATTGACCGAATGCACCGAGATCAACTCGCCCGACGGCAAAGTGATGCGGTAGAGACTATCCTTGCCGAAATAGGCCAGATCCTTGACCTGACCCGCAATCACATTCGCCCCCTCGGGCCGCACCTGACTGATCACCAGTTTCTCGGGCCGTACCGCCAAAGTCACCTCTTGCCCCACGTTCAGCCCCGGCACCGCGCGCGCCTGCACAGCGCCCTGAAAGGCCGCGACCTCTACCGTGGCCAAATCGCCCGCCAAGGCTCGCACCTTCGCCGGAAACGCCGTAATAGAGCCGATAAACCCCGCAACGAACCGTGAGTTCGGGTATTCATACACCTCGGTCGGCGCTCCGACCTGTTTCACCCGCCCCTTGTCCATCACCGCGATCCGGTCCGAAAGCGTCATCGCTTCCTCCTGATCATGCGTCACCACGATGAAGGTCACGCCAGTGCGCTCCTGAATGGACATCAGCTCAAACTGGGTATGCTCGCGCAACTTTTTATCCAAAGCCGCCAATGGCTCGTCCAGCAACAACAGCTTCGGTTGCCGCGCCAAAGCCCGCGCCAAAGCCACCCTTTGCCGCTGGCCGCCAGAAATCTGATGCGGTTTGCGATGCCCAAAGGCCGTCAACTGCACCAGTTCCAGCATTTCAGCCACCCGCGCCTTGCGCTGCGCTGCCGTCATATCCTCGTGCTTCAGCCCATAGCCGACGTTCTTCTCGACGCTCATATGCGGGAACAATGCATAGCTTTGGAACATCATATGCACCGGGCGCTGCCACGGCGGCACGCCCGCCATATCCTGCCCGTCGATGAAAATCTGCCCAGCGCTGGGCTCTTCAAACCCCGCCAGCATCCGAAGCAAGGTGGTCTTGCCACAGCCCGACCCACCCAACAGCGAGAAAATCTCGCCCTGCGCCACGGTCAACGATACGTCTTGCACGGCTTGAAATGTGCCGAATTTCTTCGACACATTGTCTATACGGATGAACGGATCAGCCACCCTAACCCGCCTTGATCTCGGCCCAAATCCGGGTGATTTCGCGATCCTGCTCCTCGGATTGTGGCGCGGGGGTATAAAGCCGCTTCAAGGTTTCCGCATCGGGGTAGACCGCCGGGTCCCCGGTGATCGCCGGATCGACCAGAGCCGTCGCGGCTTGGTTGGCATTGGCATAGCCGGTGAAATTGGTGCAGGCCGCAATCACATCAGGCCGCAGCAGGTAATCAATAAACTTATGGGCGCCTTCGACGTTCGGCGCATCGCTGGGAATGCACCAGTTGTCAAACCACGCCGGAGCCCCGGTTTTCGGCACGAAATATTGCAGGTCGATCTTGATCCCCGCCTCTGCCGCCCGCGTCTTTGCCACGCCGTAATCGCCCGACCAGGTATTCGCCACGCAAATCTCGCCATTCGGCAGGGTGTTCAGATAGTTGGCATTGTCGAAGGTGGATACATATTGCCGGATCGGTGCCACCGCCTCGGCCATCTTGCGATATTCCGGTTCCCGCGCCGAACTGGCATCTAAGCCAAGATAGCTCAGCACCATGAAGCCAAAATCTGTCGGGCTATCCAGCAGCGAAATCCCGCAATCTGCCAGCTTCGCGGCGTTCTCGGGGTTCAGCAGCGTGCCCAAATCCGACAAATCCGCATCTGGCAGCCGTTCCTTCACCATGTCCATGTTGAAGGTGAAGCCCACCGAGCCCCACATATACGGCACGCCATATTGGTTTCCGGGATCAAAGCCCTCAACGATCTTCAAGATCGCCGGGTCCAGATTGGCCCAGTTGGTCAGCTTGGCACGATCTGGCTTTTGATACACACCAGCTTTGATGAAACTCGCCAGCTTCAGGCTCGACATCAGCACCACATCATAGCCGGTCGATCCCGCCAACATCTTGGCCTGCATCTCTTCCGCCGAGGCGTAAAGATCGTAAACCACCCCCACCCCGGTTTCTTTCTCAAAATCCGCCAGCGTCGTCTCGCCGATGTAATCCGACCAGTTGTAGACATTCACCGTCGCTGCCGCAGCCCAGGATGGCCGGGCATAGGGCGCGGCCAAAGTGCCGCCAAGCAGTCCAAGCGCGTGGCGCCGTGTCAGTGTCATGGCCGTCTCCCTGATTTTATGGTTTTCATGCAGGTTAACCCTGCGATTTTGACTGGCAAATCAATTCGTCATTGCGTGCTGCGATTTCCGCTTCGGGCGGGGCCTTTGCCAAAGTCATCACCGGCATCAGCGCACGCAAGGAATCATGGTGCCGCTTCAGCCCATATTCGAGATCCGACAGATGAAAGCCCTCAAACGCGGTGGACAGCATCGACTCGTTCGACCAGATCGACAGTTGCTGATCCTCAGCCGAGGTATCGCGGTCAATCCGATACGCCAGATACCGCGCCGCCTTCATGCGACGGCTTTCTACTGGCTGCCGATAAATCCGCCCCGTCACACGCGTCTTCCCCGGTGAGATCGGGATTTCCTGATAATACTGCACCGACTCCGGCGTGAAGGCGAACACCGCATTTGGAAACAGCCCGTAATAGGTCCACTCCGTTTGCAAATGCTCAGGCAACCATTCCTGCCGCTCGGTGATCGCCAGATACATCTTCACCGACCACCGCCGCGCCTGGGCATCGCCAAACGTGCCAATCGACACGTTCAGCCCGCCATCCAGATGCAGATCTCGGTAGGTCCGGCCATACAAATCCTGCAGCGCCGGATGCGCCATCGGCACATGGTAGCCTTCATTGTCGACATCACGCACCGATTTCCAGTTCACCGGCAGTTCCGTCGCCCAATGCGGCATATCCAAGGGCAGCACACCCTCGCTGCGATAGCCCTCAAAATCGGCGTCATAGGGGGCCAGCATATCCGCCACCGAGGGCTGCGGCCCCGCAAAGAACCGGATGAAGATAAAGCCGTGGAAAATCTCCATCTCAATCGGCTTCAACCCAAACTGGCTCCGGTCGAGCGCGCCAAAGCTGGAAGGCTGCGCCGCCCCCCGCAACGACCCGTCCAGATTATAAACCCAGCCGTGAAACGGGCAGACCAAGGCCCCTTTGCAATGCCCCTTCTCACCATCCACCACCCGCGCGCCACGATGGCGGCACAGGTTATGAAATGCCCGCACCACGCCATCCTGCCCCCGCATCACCACCGCGCGCTCGCCCAAAAGGTCAAAGCCCAGCCAATTCCCCGGCTCGGCCACATCATTGACATGCCCCACCACCTGCCAATACGTCAGGAACAACTTGTCGCGCTCCAAGGCAAACATCGCCTCAGAGTGATAGGTCCAAGCCGGAAGCCCACGGCGATCCCAATCATTCGGAATTGTCAGGCTGGCTGCATCATGTTGGGTCATCAGCTGACCTCCATTTCTTGTAAAAGCCATTGGTGAAAGCGGTGAATCTCATATTCCTCGGGCATCAACGTGCCACCGCGATAGGCAGGAGAGGCCATCCCCCGCTGGTTCATCTCTGCCGCTTCGCCATCCTGCCGCAGCACGATCTTGGCAAATGCCGCCACCTCGCAGGCATCAAACCCCGGCTGCGCCAAGGTCTCGGGCGAGAAATGCCACGCCACCACCAGCGCCGTGCGCAATGGCCCCAGCGGCACGATCCGCACCGAGCGCACGTGATCAACATGCGCCACCACATAAGCCGTCGGCCAGTAGGTGACGAACTGATACCCCGCCGCCCGCTCCGCTTCGGTCAACCCCCCAAACACCGGCCCACAAGCCGCGCCCGTAGGCGTCCAGCTTTCCGCCCCCAGCTTGAGGTTCCCCGACGGCACTTCCCCCGCCCAACCCACAGCCTCCGACGCCGCCATGATCCCCTGCGCATAAACAGGCACGAGGTCGCACAATTCAGGATGTATCCCCGGACAATGCAGACATTCCGAGTAATTCTCCCAAAACACCTTCCAGTTACAGGCAATCTCGGTCCGCCAGACATGCCCCGTCACCAGCCGCTGCATCGGCCAATGATCCAGCACGTCCAAATCCACATCCGCCACCAAATCGCGCGGCGACTCTGCCGTGTTCAGAAACAGAAACCCCGCCCAAACCCGCAACGCCACCGCCAGCAACCCATGCGCGGCGCGATCAAAATCCGAGGTCGGCACCGCATGACCCGTCGCCACCAAGCGCCCGTCATCCGCCGCATAGGCAAAGGCGTGATAGGGGCAGCGGATCAGCTTGCCCAACGGCTGCACCGCCTCCCGGCACAATTCCGACCCGCGATGCCTGCAAACATTGTGAAACGCCGAAACCCCGCCCTCCGCCGCTCGGCACACGATCACATCCGCCGCACCGACCTGCACCCGCCGCATCATCCCGCGGCCAAAATCCTCCAGCCGCCCAACGCAAATCCAGTTCCGCGCGAACACCGTTGCCATCTCGCGCGCATACCACTCCGCATCGGCATAAACCGTCGCCGGAAGCGTCGTAGGGCAGAACTCCAGTCGTGGCGAAGGTAGGGGCGAGATCTGAGTCATGGCAAACCAGTGCTGTTTCCTGATGCTCGCAAGATTCTGACTGGTCTGTCAATCAGAATTTGTATAGCTTACCAAAAGCGATATTTCAGCTAAGAAAGCGCCATGAATCACGCACCCACCATTCCCCCGCCGCGCAAACTGTCGCGCGAAACCCGCCGCGCCCAGGTGATTGAGGCCACCATCGACGTGCTGGCCGAACAGGGCTACGCCCGCACCACCCTCACCGATGTGGCGCGCCGCGCGGGCATCTCGCATGGCCTCGTCAACTTCCATTTCCAGACCAAAGACGCGCTTTTGGCTGAAACCCTCGGCTATCTCTCCGACGAATACCGCCAGAACTGGGACACAGCACTAGAGGCCGCCGGACCATCCCCTGCCCACCAGCTCGACGCCCTGATCCGCGCCGATTTTGAACCCGCGATCTGCACCCCGGCCCGCCTGTCCGCATGGCTGTCGTTCTGGGGCGAGGCGCAAAGCCGCCCGCTCTACCAAGCCAAGTGCGGCGAGAATGACCGGCTTTACATCACCAAACTGGAAGAAATCTGCGCCGCGCTACTTCGCGAAGGTCGCTACCCCGGCGACCCCATCCTGATCTCGCGCGTCCTGCGCGTCACCTCCGAAGGCGTCTGGGTCGACCTGATCTCCACCCGCGAACCCTATTCTGCCACCGAGGCCCTCCAAACCGTCCAAGCCGCCGCCATGGCGTTCTTCCCAAGGCATTTCGGGGCGGAGGGGTTGTTGTAGGGGGGGGGGGCGTCGCGAAAACACTTCCAAACAGACAGAACCCCTCTAGACTGGAAGTTGCCTTCGGGCGGCGGATGAGGGAAACCTCGCTTAGAGGCCATTGCGGACACCCCCTTACGTTGCCAAACCTGAGCAGGTTACTGATTGCCCTGTATCGCTTTCAACAACTCCATCAGCCCCTCGGTATACGGATCGCCCGCATCGGCCGTGACGCCATCAGCTTTACCGCGCAGGGCCACGGCGGTTGCGATAGCTGCACCATGGGTAAAATCGACAAGGATGTTGACCCATACTGCCGCCTTGCTTTGCGTCACGTCCGCGTCAATCAAGAACTTGGCTATGTCCTCGGTTATCCGTTGCGCCTGCAGCGGGAAGACATCTGGGCCGCTGAAAATTAGCAGCGTAAGTTCGGGATGCCTGACAACGCAGGCATGATAGGCGTGCAGAAGTGCCTCCACCCGGCACAGACCCCCTCCAGACTCTGATACCGAAACGCCAGAGTAGACTTGATCGGCAATGGACTTGATCAAGCTATCACGGTCCCCGAAATGGTGGTAAATCGTCATCGGATTCACCCCAAGACGCTTGCCCAAAGCGCGCATGGTGAAGCCATCGGCTCCGCTGGAATCCAGCAATTGCAGCGCGGTAGCCAACATGTCCTCGCGTGAGGGGATGGCCTCCTCGCGCGATGGACGCCCTCTTGGGCGGTTCATGTTGCGATCCGGTAGTGCGACTGCACAAGGCCCGATTTGAAGCGGCGGGTATTGTCGTGGACGAGCGGAATGTCGAAGGAAAGCTGGCCAAACAGAGCTCGACCCTGTCCAAGCAGAATTGGCACACTTGAAATCACCATCTCGGTAATCAGTCCGGCGCGAAGGAACGACTGGATGATCTGCCCGCCATCCACATAGACCCGTCGGCATCCTTGAGCCTCTAACATGGCCATAACCTGTTCGGGTGACTTGTCCGTGATTTCGACTTTGCCTAGAAGATCCTCAGGAAGCGGCTGATCTTTCAATGTCCGCGACATGACGAGAACACGGCGGGTGTAGGGCCACGGCTTTACATGCCGAATCCCCTCATAACAGCCGCGCCCCATCACGATGACGTCGATGTCCTTGATGAAAGCATCATAACCATGATCTTCGGTGGGGTCGTCTCGTTCAAGCAACCAGCCGATGTCGCCGTCTTCGCGGGCGATAAAGCCGTCCAGACTAGTTGCGATGAAGACATGTCCGGTGATCATGGCGAACTCCATTAATTATACGATGTATATTTATGGATTGCCGAGATCACATTGTCAATCTGTCACCTCTCTCTGATCATCTGTAAGGTGGGAATGTCCAATGCGTTAGCATAGCTACCGCATCCCTGCCTTTGCCGACTCGAGGCATTCCATGCGCCGTTGCAAGGCCGTTTCGACGCTGATCCGGCAACCCCACCCCAAAAATGGTTAACCCTTCATTAAAAAATTCGTAACCCACTGATATAAAACAGTAAACCAAAGGTCCCAACTCGGGACCACACCCAACCCCCCAAATCCCACCCCCTTCACAACCGCGTGCCACCCCTCCAAACCACCCTTGCACCCGCCCGGAGCTTGAGGGATTGTCCCGCCATGCCCTCCGCCCGCATCCTCCCCCTGATCGTCGCGACAGCCCTGCTGATGGAGAATATTGACAGCTCCGTCCTCTCCACCTCCCTGCCCCAGATCGCCAAAGATCTGAACTCCGATCCGATCCACCTGAAGCTGGTCCTCACCACCTACCTGCTCGCCCTCGCAGTCTTCATCCCCGCCTCGGGATGGATGGCCGACCGGTTCGGGGCGCGCAAAATCTTCCGCCTCGCCATCGTCGTGTTTGCCCTAGGCTCCATCGCCTGCGCCCTCTCGACCAACCTGATCGAACTCGTCGCCGCCCGCGCCCTGCAAGGTCTGGGGGGCTCGATGATGACCCCGGTGGGCCGCCTGATCGTGCTGCGCGGCACCCCGCGTGCTGGGCTGGTTGGAGCGCTGGCCTGGCTGACCGTGCCCGCCTTGCTTGGCCCGGTGCTCGGCCCCCCCTTGGGCGGCTACATCACCACCTACTGGGATTGGCGATGGATATTCTGGATCAACATCCCAATCGCCGTGCTGGGGGTGATCCTCGCCACCCTGTTCATCCCCGACCTGCGCGAACCTGAACCGCGCCGCTTTGACACCGCGGGCTTCCTGCTGCTTGGCCCCGGCCTTGCGGGCTTTCTGACCGGCGCGACGCTGATGGGCCTGAACCTTGCCACCCCGCTGGCCGTGTTCGGCTTGACTGCCACGGGTGCCGGCCTGATAGCCCTCTACGTCCGCCACGCCCTGCGCACCCCCGAGCCGATGGTCGACCTGCGCCTGCTGGCGCTGCCCACCTTCCGCATCTCTGTCACCGCAGGCACGCTGTTCCGCGTCGGAGTCGGCGCCCTGCCCTTCCTGCTGCCCCTAATGCTGCAACTTGGCTTCGGTCTGAACCCGTTCCAATCCGGTATGATCACCTTCGCCTCAGGCATCGGCGCACTGGTGTTGAAATTCGCCGCCCAACCGATCCTGCGCCGCTTTGGCTTCCGTCGGGTATTGTTGGTCAACGCGCTGATTTCCTCGGTGTTCATCCTCGCCCCGGCCAGCTTTACCCCGCAAACGCCGTGGCTGCTGATGCTGGGCGTGTTGTTCGTGGGCGGCCTCTCGCGATCCCTGCAATTCACCTCGGTGAACGCCATCGCCTACGCGGAAGTACCCTCCGAGCGACTGTCCTCGGCCACCTCTTTCACCGCCGTGCTGCAACAACTTTCCGGCTCTATCGGCATCACCTTGGCCGCAATGACGCTAGAGGGCGCGGGCTATTTGCGCGGCACATCGGCCACCGATCTGGGCAACTTCCCCGTGGTGTTCATCGTAATCGCCTTGCTGTCGCTCTCCTCCGCCATGATCTTCGCCAAGCTCTCGCCGCAAGCTGGTTCGCAACTGGTCCGCTCCGCCGCCGATTGACCTGCTTGGATTGACAGCAGACGGCTTTCCGCCGACTCTGACCAAAACGAAAGGCCCGCGCATGGACATTAACCTGACCTTTGAGCGCCCCGAAGAAGGGCCGAAATCCGGCCCCGTCACCATCGGCTGGTTTCTGACGCAAGACAAAGGCGCGGTGCTGTATGACCCGCCCGAGCGGGTGCTGTTTCGCCAAGCCAACAAGACCCACGCCAAATCGGCCAGCCGCTGCCCGGCGGTGATCCAGTTGGAAAGCCGTTATTTCATGATCAAATGCCCATTTGACATGCATCTCGGCTTTGGCCGCGACGACAAAGGCAAACCGCATCTGATCAACCGGGCCGGGGCGGCCTCGACCATCCGCGCCAACAAGCTGGGCGAGGTGATGACTTTGGTGTCAGAAACCGAATGGCGCTACCCGGATCGCCCGACCGTGCAGATGTCGCTGCCCTACTGCTTTATCGCGGATGAGCTGGTCTATATCACCCAACTTTCCGCCTTTGCCCACTATCGCCGCGAACAACTTCCCGGCACGATCTTTGGTGGCCGCTTTCCGTTGAACATCTGGCCGCGCCCGCTGATGTGGGCATTTGAGTGGCACGAGCCCGAAAAGGATATCATCCTGAAACGCGGCGAGCCTTTGTTCTACTGCCAGTTTGAAGCCGAAGGCCCGGATCGGCCGGTCCAGGTGATTGAGGCCGAAAAGACGCCTGAATTGCAGAAGTATCTGGAGCAGATTGGTGGCGTGGTGAATTACGTCAACCAGACCTTCGGGCTGTTCAAAGCCGCTGAGGCGCTGCGGCCGAAGAAATTGCTGACGCCGAAGGAACGTGGGTAGGGTGGGTGCAACCCACCGCTCGGACCGCCGGGTTGCACCCACCCTATGCGTTTGCCTGAAAAGGGGTTTTCCATGCGCTGCTTTCTGGAAATCTACGATCTTGCCAGCGAAACTTCGCGCGTTGTCTTGCAAACGGATCGCCACATCGAGGCACCAAATTGGAACCCTTCCGGCGAGACCTTATTGATCAATGCCGAGGGGCGGTTGTTTCGCGTGGCCCTTGATGCCCCTGCGCTGGCCCCTGTGGAAACCGGTGTGGCGGTGAAGCTGAACAACGACCACGGTATCAGCCCGGATGGCAGCCAGATCGTGATTTCCTCGCATCATGAGGGCCAAGGCTCGCAGATTTATCTGCTGCCTGCCAAGGGGGGCGATCCGATCAGGATTTCGCCCGAGGCCCCAAGCTGGTGGCATGGCTGGTCAGCGGATGGTAAGGTGCTCGCCTATGTTGCGGCGCGGGGCGAGAAGAAGGTGATCGACGTCTACACCTTGCCTTTGGGGGGCGTTGAGTCGCGGTTGACCATGGGGGAAGGCCATTGCGATGGACCTGACTTCTCCGCCGACGGTCGCCAAATCTACTACAACTGCGACCGCGACGGCCACGCGCAGATCTGGGTGATGGCAGCGGATGGCACGGGTCAACGCAAGCTGTTCGCGGATGACTACGTCAACTGGTTCCCGCACCCCTCACCCGACGGTCAGCACCTGCTGTATCTGGCCTATCCGCCCGGCACGCTTGGTCACCCGGCAAACCTGCCCGTAGCACTCTGCATGTGCGACCTCCGAGGTGAGAACCGTCGCCGGATTTTAGAGTTCATCGGCGGCCAAGGCACAATGAATGTGCCAAATTGGGCACCGGATTCCAGTGCCTTCGCCTATATGCGTTACGAACCCTGAATAGGGCCAACCTGAAGCGGAGTTGGCGGCCGCACCCCCATCATCCGGTGGGTGTTGCTCCAGACCGAGATATAGACCTCTGCCGTCCCGCTGGGTGACAAATGCTCAGGCGTCAGGCCGACAATCCGCACCCGCAGATGATCGCGGTGGCGTAGGGGTTCGGTCATAACAGCGGTCGCGGCTGGCCCCAACTGGCCCAGATGCCGCAGACTGCGACGCGGCAGCAGCCCCAGCAAAGGCCGCTTCGCCTGCGCGTAAATCCCGATCTTGCCATCCGTTTGCAACTGCAACTCTGCCGCATCGCCAATGCACAAGCCACTTTTGCCGATATGTAGCTGCAAGTCTTGCACCGGGGCCTTGTGAATCAATACCTGCAAAATATCCTGCATCCGCGCTGCCTTTTTCTAGTTCTGGTTTCCGATTGGGCTGCAAACCCGTCGCAGGGCAAGACCGTTCAGCCCCCCGCAGGTTGCAAACACCAGAACGGGCGGCATCGTGCCGACCCCATCTGCTCGAATAGGCGGATTCGTGTTCTTATCTGCGCAAACCCAGCATAAATTTGCCAGAGTGTCCTTGATCCACAGCATTGCAAAGCAAACCACAACTCCCCAAATATCGCACAAGGCCACCGCGATGGGCTGGAGATCCGGGCATCGTTGGGGCGCTTAGCAAAAGGAGTGATACCGATGAATTTAGAGAAATTCACGGAACGGTCGCGCGGTTTCATCCAAGCAGCGCAAACCATTGCCATGCGGGAAAGCCATCAGCGGCTGGCGCCCGAACACCTGCTGAAAGCCATCATGGACGATGATCAGGGGCTGGCCAGCAACCTGATCCGCCGCGCCGGGGGGGAACCTTTGCGCGTCGTGGAATCTTTGGCTTTGGCGATGGGCAAGCTGCCGAAAGTCTCGGGTGACGCACAGCCGTTCATGGACCCGAACTTGGTCAAAGTGCTGGATGAGGCTGAGAAAGTCGCCAAGAAATCGGGCGATTCGTTTGTTCCGGTTGAGCGTCTGTTGATGGCGCTGGGCATGGTCAAATCTGCCGCGAAGGATGCCTTGGACGCAGGTGCTGTCAGCCCGCAGAAGCTGAACTCTGCGATCAATGACATCCGCAAGGGCCGCACGGCGGATTCTGCCTCCGCCGAGGAAACCTATGATGCGCTGAAGAAATACGCCCGTGATCTGACCGAGGCCGCCGAGCAGGGCAAGATTGACCCGATCATTGGCCGCGATGAAGAAATCCGCCGCGCCATGCAAGTGCTGTCGCGCCGCACCAAGAACAACCCGGTGCTGATCGGCGAACCCGGCGTCGGCAAGACCGCGATTGCCGAGGGCCTTGCCCTGCGCATCGTCAACGGTGACGTGCCGGAATCCTTGCGCAACAAGAAACTGATGGCGCTGGACATGGGCGCTTTGATTGCCGGTGCGAAGTATCGCGGCGAATTTGAGGAGCGTCTGAAAGGCGTTCTCAATGAGGTCACCGCCGCCAATGGCGACATCATCTTGTTCATCGATGAGATGCACACGCTGGTGGGCGCTGGCAAATCCGATGGCGCGATGGACGCCGCTAACCTGATCAAACCGGCGCTGGCACGGGGTGAGCTGCATTGCGTGGGGGCGACGACCCTTGATGAATACCGCAAATACGTCGAGAAAGACGCCGCATTGGCCCGCCGCTTCCAGCCTGTGATGGTGTCGGAGCCGACGGTTGAAGACACCATCTCAATCCTGCGCGGTATCAAGGAAAAATACGAACTGCACCACGGCGTTCGCATTTCCGACTCGGCATTGGTCGCGGCAGCCACGCTCAGCCATCGCTACATCACCGACCGTTTCCTGCCCGACAAGGCCATCGACCTGATGGACGAAGCCGCCAGCCGGTTGCGGATGGAGGTGGATTCCAAGCCCGAAGAACTCGACCAGTTGGATCGGCAGATCTTGCAACTGCAGATCGAAGGCGAGGCGCTGAAGAAGGAAGATGACGCGGCCTCCAAAGACCGTCTGGAAAAGCTGGAAAAGGAACTCTCCAACCTGCTGGAACAATCCGACGCGATGACCGCCAAATGGCAGGACGAACGTGACAAGCTGGAAGTCGCCCGCGATCTGAAAGAGCAACTCGACCGCTTCCGCGCCGAGCTGGATCAGGTCAAGCGCGACGGCAATTTGGGCCGTGCGGGTGAATTGTCTTATGGCATCATTCCTGGACTAGAAAAGAAGCTGGCCGAAGCGGAAGCCCGTGAAGGTGATCTGCTGGTGTCCGAAGCCGTCCGCCCGGAACAAATCGCCGAAGTCGTCGAGCGTTGGACCGGGATTCCCGTCGCCAAAATGCTGGAAGGCGAGCGTGAAAAGCTGCTGAAGATGGAGGAAGAACTTGGCAAACGCGTGATCGGCCAACAAGCCGCAGTTACCGCCGTGGCCAACGCTGTCCGCCGGGCGCGGGCTGGGCTGAATGACGAGGGGCGGCCTTTGGGCAGCTTCCTGTTCCTAGGGCCAACCGGGGTGGGGAAAACCGAACTGACCAAAGCTGTCGCCGAGTATCTGTTCGACGATGACGCGGCGATGGTGCGGATTGATATGTCCGAATTCATGGAGAAACACTCGGTGTCCCGCCTGATCGGCGCGCCTCCGGGCTATGTCGGCTATGACGAAGGCGGCGTGTTGACCGAAGCCGTCCGCCGCCGCCCCTATCAGGTGGTGTTGTTCGATGAGGTGGAAAAGGCACACCCCGACGTGTTCAACGTGCTGTTGCAAGTGCTGGACGATGGCATGCTGACCGACGGTCAGGGCCGCACCGTCAGCTTCAAGCAAACGCTGATCGTCCTGACCAGCAACTTGGGCGCGCGGGCGTTGTCGGAACTGCCGGAAGGGGCTGATCAGCTGGGCGCGCGGGCGCAGGTGATGGAGGCGGTGCGGCAGCACTTCCGCCCGGAATTCCTGAACCGTCTGGACGAGCAGATCATCTTTGATCGTCTGAACCGCGTTGATATGGCCGGGATCGTGGAAATCCAGTTGCGCAAACTCGAAGCGCGTCTGGCTAGCCGTAAGATCACGCTGGATCTTGACCCGCAGGCGAAGGCTTGGCTGGCCGATGAAGGCTACGATCCGGTGTTCGGCGCGCGTCCGCTAAAACGGGTGATCCAGAACCATCTGCAGAACCCGCTGGCCGAGATGATCCTGTCGGGAGACGTACTGGATGGCGCGACGATTAAGGTCAGCGCCGGGGCCGATGGGCTGATCATCGGTGACCGGGTGTCAGCGTCTCGGCGTGAGCGTCCGGCGCAGGCCGTGGTGCATTAAACACCCCGCTTTGCGAAACCAAAGCAGCCCGCCCTTGTTTACAGGGGCGGGCCTTTCCATTCAATGCTCGGCAAGCTGCCCAAAACACTTGCGGGCGAGCCCGAGGCGCGCTCAGATGGTTTGCCAAACGCCTGTTGTTCAAGAACACTCGCCAACCTCTACTTAAAAGGCCAAACATGATCCGCCATATCGTCGCGCTGCGCTTTCCGGCTGGCACATCTCAGCAAACCAAAGATGATCTTTATGCGGCGCTGGCCGGGTTGAAATCGCAGATAGATGGTATCCTGTCATTCCACGTTTCGCGAAACGTCACCGTTGAGCCGCTGTCGCGTGGGTTTGATGATGTATTCTGGTTCGATTTTCGTGACACGGCGGTGCGCGACGCCTATCTGGTTCACCCCGCCCATCAGGCCATCGGGGCGCGGATCGTGGCTGCCACAGAAGGCGGCGCTGAGGGAGTGTTCGTGTTTGACGTCGCGGTACCATGAGCCCCGAAGATCGCGCCTTTCTGACCCAGTTGTTCAGCACCGCCGTCCGCGCCGCTGACCCCACTCAGGCCCTGCGTGCCCATCTGCCTGCCCGTCCAAAGGGTCGTGTCGTGGTGATCGGGGCGGGCAAAGGGGCGGCACAACTGGCGGCGGCGTTTGAGGATTTGTGGGATGGGCCGTTAGAGGGCGTGGTGGTGACCCGTTACGGCTACGGCTGCGCGACAAAGCGGATCAAAGTAATGGAATCGGCGCATCCGGTGCCGGATCAGGCCGGGTTGGCGGCCTCAGCCGCGCTGTTTGAGGCGGTGCGGGGGCTTTCGGCGGATGATCTGGTGGTGGCGCTGATCTGCGGTGGCGGCTCGGCTTTGCTGCCCTTCCCGCCGGGGGATCTGACGCTGGAGGATGAGGCGGGGTTGAACCGGGCTTTGCTGGCCTCGGGCGCGCCGATTTCGGTGATGAACGCGATCAGGAAGCAGGTGTCGGGCATCAAGGGTGGGCGGTTGGCAGTGGCCTGCCATCCGGCGCGGGTGGTTTCCTTGGTGGTGTCGGACGTGCCGGGGGATGATCCGGCACAGGTGGCCTCGGGGCCGACGGTGCCGGACCTTGTTAGCCGCGAAGATGCGCGGGCGATGGTGGCGGCTTGGCGGATTGAATTGCCTGCAAAGGTCGCGGCTTGGTTGGCCGGGGACGAGGGGCGCGCGCCCGATCCGGGCGATCCGGCGTTTGCGGGGCATGAAGTGCGGGTGATCGCCTCGGCGCGGATCAGTCTGGAGGCGGCGGCGGCGGCTTCTTCGGTGCCTGCAGTAATCTTGTCCGATGCGATTGAGGGTGAGGCGCGGGATGTCGGGCGGGTTCATGCCGCGATTGCGCGGGAGGTGGCGAGCCGGGGGCGGCCCTTTGCGCGGCCTGTGGTGATCTTGTCGGGCGGTGAGACGACGGTGACGTTGCGGGGCAAGGGGCGGGGCGGGCGGAACTCGGAGTTTTTGCTGGCGCTGGCTTTGGCGGCTGAGGGGGTGGAGTTCGCGGCCTTGGCGGCGGATACGGATGGGATCGACGGCTCGGAAAACAATGCCGGGGCCTTCGCGGACGGCGGCTCGATGGCGCGGCTGCGCGGGCTGGGGCTGCATCCTGCAAAGCTGCTTTCGGGCAATGATGCCTACTCGGCGTTTCAGGCTTTGGACGATCTGTTTGAACCGGGACCGACCGGGACCAATGTGAACGATTTCCGGGCGATTTTGATCCGGTGAGGCGGTGGTCCCAACTCGGGACCTTTTTTATGTGTTGTAAATCAATATGATGTAGTGGTGGATTTAAGGATTTGTTAAGGAATGGGTGGTTTGAGAGATGCGCGACGAGTTTAGCTTTGTGAATGTGGCTCTGCACTTTGAACACAAACTTACCTGAAAATGGCGGGGTGAACCCCGCCCTACGGTGATTGTGATTGTGCTTGAAATGGTCCATTTGATCAAAATAGTTCACCGCCGCAGGGCGCACCCGAAATGTTGGTTTCCGTCACCGATGCCAAAGGCCAGTTGACCGAACTGGTGCGCCGCGCCGAAGCGGGGGACGAGGTTGTGCTGACCGGTCATGGTCAAGCGGCGGTGCGGCTGGTGCCGATAAGGCCACGGCCCGACGCCAAAGCCAGACATGCGCTGTTGCAGGCGGTGCGGGCGAGTGCTGTCGCAAAAGCCACGGCGGGGGCAGATGCAGCGCGCAGTCAGGACTTTCTGTATGACGACGATGGTTTGCCGAAGTGATCGCGGTGGACACCTCGGCCCTGATGGCCGTTCTGCTCGGGGAGCCGCAGGCCGAGGCTTGCATGGTGGCGCTGGAACAATCCGGCGATCTGTTGATTTCCACCGGGACGGTGGCTGAGGCGCTGATTGTCGCCGCGCGGCGCAATCTGGGCGCGGAAATGACGCGGCTGATCGAGGGTCTTGGCTTTGAGATCGTCTCTGTCAGCGCGGCAGCGTCTCGGCGGATTGCGGTAAGCTATGCGCAATGGGGCAAGGGGATTGATCCGGCGGGGCTGAACTTTGGCGATTGCTTTGCCTATGAAGTGGCACAGGAGCATGATTGCCCGTTGCTGTTTGTCGGCAGCGATTTCGCCCGCACCGATGTGCGATCGGCGCTGTCTGTGGCTTAAACTTACCCCGACAGTTTCGCCAACGCCGCCTTCAGCCCCGCAACCTTCGCCCGGTCGGTGCGCTTTTCGCTGCCGGATTGGAAGCCGAAGGCGAGGGCTTCGCCGCCGCTGGGCTGCAGGCTGGAACAGGAGGCGTGTATTTCGCGCAAAGGGAGATGGGCGAGTTTTGGCAATATTTCCAGTGAGATGCCTGATCCGGGCATGATGATCAGGTCTTGGCCTGCGATTTGCATCATGGCTTTGAGCGTTTCGGTGCCAGCGGCAGCGGTTAAGGCACCGCCGGATGTTAGGATGCGGCGGAAGCCTAGGGCTTTGGCGAGAGTGACGGCTTCGGGCTTGTTCGGGGTCAGGTCGATGCAGCGGTGCAGCGTGGTGTCTAAGCCTGCGGCCTCGTCCAGCAGCACCCGCAGGACGGCTTCATTCAGCCGGCCGTCATGGTGGCTTGCGCCGAGAACGACGCCTTTGAGGCCCGCTTGCCGGGCGGCGCGGATGTCGGCGCGCATCACCTCGACCTCGGTCACGGTATAGGTGAAATCACCGGATCGCGGGCGGATGATTGGGTAGCACAGTGCGCCGGATTGCGCGGCCAGTTGCATCAGGCCAAGCGTGGGTGTGAGACCGCCGAGGGCGAGGGCGGCGCAAAGCTCGATGCGGTCGGCCCCGCCTGCGATGGCTTCGGTGAGGCCACCGGGATCATCGACGCAGACTTCCAGCAGGATTTTAGCCATATTTGGCCTCCCCCGCAGCTGCGGCTCCGGCGAGGCCCGCGTCAGCAGAGACGATGGCGGGAACGACCAGCGATGTATCGGTTTGGCGCAGGATGCGGGCGCGGGTGGCGGCATCGAGGGCGGCGATCAGGGTATGGTCGTTGGCAAGGCCGCCACCGACGGGAACGATGTCAGCCCCGATCAGGTTGACCACCATGGCGAGTTGGCCCGAGAGCAGATTAAGCCAACGCGTGACGGTTGGGCTGGGGCCGACTTTCCATGCGGCGAGGATGGCTTCGGCGCTGGCGTCTTGCCCGCTGAGGTGTTTGTGCAGGCGTTCCAACCCACGCGCGCCTCCGATGGTGTCAAGGCAGCCGATTTGGCCGCATCCACAGGCAAAGGCGGGGTCGTGGACGACGGGGCCATGGCCCCATTCGCCGGCATAGCCGCCCGGCCCGGTGACGATCTGCCCGTTCAGCACGAGGCCACCGCCAACCCCGGTGCCAAGGATGATACCGAAAACGTTACGGTGACCTTTACCCGCGCCCGTGATGGCTTCGGCCATGGCAAAGCAATCGGCGTCGTTCAGGATCAGCACAGGGCGGTTCAGGGCGGCTTGCAGGTCGGCGGTGACATTGCGGCCATCCAGACAGGGGATGTTGGCGACTTTGATGCGGCCCGTAGCGGGATCGACGACTCCGGTGATTGAGATCGCGATGGCAGATTCGGTGCTGTGAAAGGCGGCGAGGGCGGCGGTGAAGGCGGCGAAATCCTGCGCGGGGGTGGCGGTTTCGCCTAAGGGTTCAAGGCTGCCGTTGTGGCTGCGCGCCGCTTTGATGCGGCTGCCGCCGATATCGAAGACTAGGATCATGTGGCGCACTCCTTGACAGGCTTCTCTGTTGGCCGCATGACGCCGGAAATCAAGGGAGATCGCAATGCCGGATGACCGTTTAATCGTGGCGCTGGATGTGCCGAACATCGTGCAGGGGCTGGATTTGGCCGCGCGGTTGGGCGATGCGGTGTCGTTTTACAAGATCGGGCTGGGGATGCTGACCGGGGGTGGTTTTGCTTTGGCCAACGAGCTGAAGCAGGAGCAGGGCAAGCGGGTTTTCCTCGACATGAAGCTGTTCGACATTGGCGCGACGGTGGAAGCGGCGGTGCGCGGCATTGCGCAGTATGATCTTGATTTTCTGACCGTGCATGGCGATCCGCAGGTGGTGCGGGCGGCGGCGGAGGGACGGGCCGGGAGCGGCTTGAAGATTTTGGCGGTGACGGTGCTGACCTCACTCGACCGTTCGGATCTGGACGCGAATATGATCCGGGCGGGGGATCTGCGCGAGATCACGATTGAGCGGGCCGCTAGAGCGTTGGAGGCGGGGGCAGATGGGGTGATTGCCTCGCCGCAGGAAGCCGCTGCGATCCGAGCTTTGCCGCAAGCGATGGGTAAGCTGATCGTGACGCCGGGGGTGCGGCCTGCGGGGGCGGCTTTGGGCGATCAGAAACGAGTGGCGACGCCAGCGCAAGCGATTGCGGATGGGGTGGATCATATCGTGGTCGGGCGTCCGGTGTGGCAGGCGGCCGACCCAGCAGCGGCGGCGCGGGCGATTGTGGCGGAGATGACGTCACCGCAGGTAAGGGCACCAAATCGGTGAATTGGGCGGGTTAGAGACTGTTTTGGAGTGCTGCTGGATATGGCGAGCGGGGGTTTCACACCCCCGCACCCCCGTGGGATATTTGAGCGCAGAGGATAACAATTTTAGATAAGTTTTAGCGACTGAACTCGGCGGTGGTGCCCCAGAGTTGTTTGATACGTTCGTCGCGGCCACAGCTTTCGCGGTAGAACTTGTAGGCGTTTTGCTTTTCCTTCGGGCCACGCCGGGTCAGCACCAGATCGGTGCTTTTGTAGTAATCCTGATGATAGGCCTCGGCGGGCCAGAAGGTTTTCGCGCTCAGAACCGGGGTGACGATGGTTTGGCCAAGCACGGCTTGGGCTTTGGCGATTTCAGCCTTGGCGATCTGCTTTTCGGCGGTGTTAGAGACGAAAATGGCGGAACAGTGGGTTTTGCCACGGTCGCAGAATTGCCCGACCGCATCGACGACATCGGTCGAGTGCAGGAACTTGTCGATCACTTCGTCATAGGTGATCTTCACCGCCTCGTAATGGCCATCGTGATCGTGATAGGTGGGGTTTTGCGATGCACCACCAGTGTAGCCGGACACCACATCCTTGACCCCCGGCACGCTCTCAAAGTTCGATTCGACGCACCAGAAACAACCACCTGCGAGCGCGGCGGTTTGTGTTTTGGCTGTGGCGGCACTGGCGAACAGGATCAGGGCGAGGCTGAGGCGGATCATTTTGAACTCCATTTCTTTGGATAAGCCAAAGGGTCGCGCGCAATTCGAGCAATTCACCCATCCGTGATGGTCATGCCATGGTGATGGCCCCCTTGGCCTTTCTTCTGCGCCGCAATAGCGTGGCGGGCAAACAGGAGATCGCCATGACCGACCACGTTTCCACCCATCAGGCCGAGGAAGACGCCCGCAACGAGGATATTCTGATCTATGTGAACGGGCGCATCGGGCCGAAAGCGCAGGCGGTGGTGTCAGTTTACGATTCAGGCTTCATGCTGGGCGATGGGGTTTGGGAGGGGATCCGGCTGTATAACGGCCGCTGGACCTTTTTGGATGAGCATATTGAGCGGTTGTTTGAGGCGGCGAAGGCGATTGATTTGGATATCGGCCTGACGCCGGAACAGGTGATTTCAGCCGTGTTAGAGACGCAAAAGGCCAATGGTATGGTCACGGACGCCCATGCGCGGCTGATGCTGACGCGGGGGGTGAAGACGCGGCCGTTCCAGCACCCGAAGCTCAGTCAGCGCGGGCCGACGATGGTGATTATCATGGAGCATTCGCGCCAGAAATTACCCCGCCCGATCCGGTTGGCGACGGTGCCGCATCTGCGGGGTTTGCCGATGACTCAGGACCCGAAGCTGAACTCTCATTCCAAGCTGAACTGCATTCTCGCCTGCATCGCGGCGGAAAAAGCCGGGGCGGATGAGGCGTTGATGCTGGATGTGAATGGTTTTGTGAACACCACCAATGCTTGCAACTTCTTCATCGTGCGCAAGGGGGCGGTTTGGACCTCGACCGGGGATTATTGCATGAATGGCATCACCCGCCAGAAGGTGATTGATCTGTGTCGCGCCAACGACATTCCGGTGCTTGAGCGCAATTTCAGCCTTGTAGAGACGTATTCGGCGGATGAGGCGTTTCTAACGGGGACGTTTGGCGCGCAAACTCCGGTGGGGTCAATTGACGGGCGGGTGATTGGATCCGGGCAGATGGGGCCGATGACGGAACGGTTGCGCGGGCTGTATAAGGCGATGGTGGAGGCATGAGCGGGGTTGGAAAACGCATCGCGATGTGGTCGGGGCCGCGCAATCTGTCCACCGCAATGATGTACAGCTTTGCGGCGCGCGGCGATTGCACGGTGTGGGATGAGCCATTTTATTCCGCTTATCTGGAATATACCGGGATTGATCATCCGATGCGCGACGAGATTATCGCGTCGCATGAGCCTGACCCGGATGTGGTGGCCTCTATCTGCAAGGGCCCAGTGCCGGGCGGCAATGCGGTGTTTTACCAAAAACATATGACCCTGCATATGATCCCGCAGTTTGATCGGCGCTGGATGCGGTCTTGCAGCAATGTCTTCTTGATCCGGCATCCGGCGCGGGTGGTGGCGAGCTACGCCAAAAAACGCGAGGGCACGACGCTGGCCGATATCGGCTTTGTGCAGCAGGCGGAGTTGTTTGATGAGGTGGCTGCATGGTCGGGCAGCACTCCGGTGGTGATCGACAGCGACGATATTCGCGCCGACCCGGAGGCGATGCTGCGCAAGCTATGTGCTGCGATTGAGGTGCCGTTTACCCGCAAAATGCTGCACTGGCCTGCGGGGGGAAATGAGGCCGATGGCGCTTGGGCACCGCATTGGTACGCGGCGGTGCATCGTAGCACCGGATTTGAAGGGGCCGAGGGGCCGCTGCCAAATTTGGGCGGAGTGTATGCGGATTTGGCGGCGCAGGCGCTGCCGTATTACGAAAAGCTGGCGGCGTTCAAGATTTAGCCGAGCAGTTTTGCCAGACCCATCGCAACGGCAGGATTGCCGGAAACCTTCAATTTTCCTGTCGCCAGTGCCATCATCGGGTTCAGTTTGCCTTTCAGCAGGCTGATCAGATTTTCTTGGCTAAGGCGCAGGGTGCAATCTGTGTCGCGGTCTCCGGTGCTGGCAGTTCCGTCGGCCAGAACGATCAACCCGTCTGCACCACAATCAAATTTCAAGCTGCCGGAAAAGCTTTTGATTTCCAAAACCTTGCGTATCTCTGCCGCGATGTGTTCCAGTGCCATGATGCTCTCCGTGATCTGCGGAACAGGATAGGGTGGCAAGCATCACAAGCAAGCGTGCCGCCGCGTCACGGCAGCGGCGAAGGGGGCCAAGTTCAGCCCCCTCCGCAATTTTAGCCCTTATCAGCAACCCGCGCGTTGCGGCTGGCGATCAGGCGGAGGCGCAGGGCGTTGAGGCGGATGAAGCCTTCGGCGTCTTTTTGGTCGTAAGCGCCAGCATCTTCTTCGAAGGTGACATGCTTTTCGGAATAGAGGCTGTAGTCGGACCAGCGCGCGACGGTGCGGGCGGAGCCTTTGTACAGCTTCACGCGGACGGTGCCGGTGACGTATTCTTGCGTCTTGTCAATCAGCGCCTGCATCGCCTCCCGCTCGGGCGAGAACCAGAAGCCGTTGTAGATCAGCTCGGCATAGCGCGGCATGATGCTGTCTTTCAGGTGGCCCGCGCCGGAGTCGAGGGTGATCTGCTCGATGCCGCGATGCGCTTCCAACAGGATGGTGCCGCCGGGGGTCTCATAAAGGCCGCGCGATTTCATGCCGACGAAGCGGTTTTCCACCAGATCGAGCAGGCCGACGCCATGCTTGCCGCCGATGTCGTTCAGGCGGGCGAGGATGGTGGCGGGGGAGAGGGTTTCGCCGTTGATCGAGACGGCATCGCCATGCTCGAAACCGATTTCGACATATTCCGGGGTGTCGGGGGCTTTTTCCACTGGGGTGACGCGCTGATAGACGAATTCTGGGGCTTCCACAGCCGGGTCCTCCAGCACTTTGCCTTCGGACGAGGTGTGTAGCAGGTTGGCATCAACCGAGAACGGCGCTTCGCCGCGCTTGTCTTTGGCGATTGGGATTTGGTTGGCTTCGGCGAATTCCAGCAGTTTGGTGCGGCTGGTCAGATCCCAGAGGCGCCACGGGGCGATGACTTTGATGGCGGGGTCGAGGGCAGCGGCGGAGAGTTCAAACCGCACTTGGTCGTTGCCCTTGCCGGTCGCGCCATGTGCGACGGCATCAGCGCCAGTTTCATGCGCGATGCGAACCAGATGCTGCGAGATCAGCGGGCGGGCGATGGAGGTGCCGAGCAGGTAGAGGCCTTCATACAATGCGTTGGCGCGGAACATCGGGAAGACGAAATCGCGCACGAATTCTTCGCGCACATCGACGACATGGATATTCTCGGGCTTGATGCCCATCAAAATCGCCTTTTGCCGCGCCGGTTCGAGTTCTTCGCCCTGCCCCAGATCGGCGGTGAAGGTGACGACCTCGCAGCCATATTCGGTTTGCAGCCATTTCAGGATAATCGAAGTATCCAGACCGCCGGAATAGGCGAGGACGACTTTCTTCGGGGCAAGCTTGGCGGTCATTGGGGAACTCCACTGCGGGTTTCGCCCGCGATTATCGGGAAATGGCGGCGAGGGCAAGGCGGGGCGGTTGACAGGGGGGGATTGGGGTGAATCAGTACAGCTAATGGTAGCGTTGGAGGTCCTCGTGAAGAGCTGGCTGATTTTAGTTCATTCCGTGCGGCAGGTGTTTGGAAATCTGGAGGCAGCGTTGCGCGTCTCGGGTTTGCTCTATCTTGCGCAGGTGTTGGTGCAGTTCTTAGTCTTGGGTTCGTTGCTTTCCCTGAGCGTAGCAGAGCGGCAGGCAATGGTTGAAAGTGGCCGCTTTCCATGGATAGGCATGTTTATCTTCCTGCTGGTGGCGGTGGTTGGTAGCCTGTGGATCGCCGTGGGCTGGCACCGCTACGTGCTGACTGAAGATCACCCCGGTATCGTTCCGCCGTTTCATGGCGACCGGATGTTGGGGTATTTCGGTAAAGGCGTATTAATTGCGCTGATTATGATCGTTCCTTCAATGATTGCGGGCGCGGTTGGGGGCGCTCTGGCGAGTATTATTACGTCCCCCAGCAAGGGGGTCAGCTTTGTCGTCGGAACCCTGCTGATCTATGTGATTCTGCTGCCGATCGGTGCCCTGGCGCTGCGGCTTAGTACAATGTTGCCCGGGGCGGCCTTGCGCGCAGGTGTCCCTGTTTTCAGCGGATGGGAGGCAACGAAGGGCGAGACCGGAACGTTCATCGCTTTGGTGGTGCTATGGGCCGTAATCGCAGGATTGATCCAAGTGATCGGCACCTATGTTTTTGGCAGTTTCTTCATCCTCGCCTTCGCGTGGCAAGTGTTGTCCGAATGGGTGATCTTGATGGTTGGCATCTCGATCCTGACCACGCTTTACGGACATTACGTCGAAAAACGCCCCTTGGTCTGAGCGCGGTTGACAGGATCGCCTGCGGCTGACTCTGTAAAGCATTGGTTAAATCATGGAGGGTCCTATGAAAGGCGTGCAGATTTTCTCACATTCGATGCGGCAGGTGTTGGATAATCTTGGCCCGGCGCTGAAAGTGTCGGGGGTGCTGTATTTGGTGCAGGTGGTGATCACTGGGGCGCTGGGTTATGCGGTGGCCTCCACCGGGATGAACGGAATGGGCGGCGGTATGGGACTGGGCGTGGTTTTGGTGCTGGTGGTCTCGCTGATCACGGGCATCTGGATCGCAGTGGCATGGCATCGCTACGTGTTGCTGGGGGAAGAACCTGCGGGATATGTCCCGCCGTTTATGGGCGAGCGGATGGGGTCGTATTTCATCAAATCTTTGCTGATCGGGTTGGTTTTGATGGTGCTGGGCATGATCCTGGGCATGGTGGTTGGGACGTTGTTTGGCCGGCTGCTGATGGGCAACATGCTGGTCGGGATGCTGCTGATGGCAGTGATGGTGCAGGTGCCGATGATTTATCTGGGCCTGCGGATGGCGGCGGCGCTACCGGGCACGGCTTTGGGGCAGAACCCACCGCTGATGGCTGGTTGGGAGGCAACGACAGGCGAATGGCGGCCGTTGCTGCAACTCGCGGTGATCATGGCTTTGGCGCTTTGGCTAGTGAATCTGATCAGTTGGTTCGTGTTTGGTGGCTATGGCGTGACGGCGCAGCTGTGGCAAGTTATCGCGGGCTGGCCTGTCACCATGGTCGGGCTGTCAATTTTGACGACGCTTTATGGCCATTACATTGAAAAGCGGCCGCTGGTCTGACTTGCTTTTCGGCCTCTGGCGGGCGTAATCGGGGATATGAGTGATTTTTCTGATGCCGCCCGCCAATCCACCCGTGCTTTGCGCGAGTTATTTCCGCGCACGCCGCTGCAGCGCAATGATTATCTGTCGCGGCGCTACGGTGCCGAGATTTGGCTTAAGCGGGAAGATTTAAGCCCGGTGCGCAGCTATAAATTGCGCGGGGCGTTTACGGCGATGCGCAAGGTGCGGGCTAATAATCCGGGCCAGACGGCATTCGTCTGTGCCTCGGCGGGCAATCATGCGCAGGGCGTGGCGTTTGCCTGCAAGCATTTCGGCGTGAAGGGCACGATTTTCATGCCAGTGACGACGCCGCAGCAGAAAATCGACAAGACGCGGGCGTTCGGTGGCGATGCGGTGCGGATCGTGCTGACCGGGGATTATTTTGACCAAACTTTAACAGCGAGCCAGAAGTTTTGCGCCGAGCAGGGTGCGCATTTCCTGTCGCCGTTTGACGATGAGGATGTGATCGAAGGCCAAGCCTCGGTCGCGGTGGAGATGCTGGAGCAGTTGGGCCGCGCGCCGGATTTGGTGGTGCTGCCGGTGGGTGGCGGCGGTCTGGCCTCGGGTGTCACGCGGTTTCTGCGGGTGGAAGCACCAGGGACTGCCTATCGTTTCGTTGAACCTGTCGGCGGTGCCAGCCTGACCGCGGCGCTGGCGGCGGCGGAGCCTGTGAAGTTGAAGTCGATCAACAGCTTTGTCGATGGCGCAGCGGTGGCGCGGCTGGGCGATAAGACCTTCGCGGCGCTGTCTTGGGTGAAACCCGCCGAAGTTCTGCTGGCCCCCGAAGACCGGATTTGCGTGACGATGTTGGAAATGCTGAATGTCGAGGGCATCGTGCTGGAACCTGCGGGAGCGCTTTCGGTGGATGTGTTGCAGAATTTGGCTGCAGAGATTGCCGGGAAAACCGTGGTTTGCGTGACTTCGGGCGGGAATTTTGACTTTGAGCGGCTGCCGGAAGTGAAAGAGCGCGCGCAGCGTTATTCTGGGGTGAAGAAATATTTCATCCTGCGGATGCCGCAGCGCCCCGGTGCGTTGAAAGAGTTCCTCGGCATGCTCGGGCCAGAGGATGACATCGCGCGGTTTGAATATCTGAAGAAATCGGCCCGCAACTTTGGTTCAGTTCTGATTGGGATTGAGACCAGCCAAGCCTTGAATTTCAAAAACCTGTTCGATCAGCTGGACGCCGCTGCTTTCACCTACCGCGACATCACCAATGATGAGATTCTCGCCGAGTTTCTGATCTAAGCCGCGCTGGCCTTTTGCCCCGCCACCAATGCCGTTTTGGACGCCTGATAGCTGCTGCAAACCTGCGCCAGATCCACGCCCGCATCACCAGCTGCCGCGCGGCGTTCGCCATCCTGACAAAACGCGGCGAATTGCGCGAAGCCTAGGTTCAGCGCTGCACCTTTCAGAAAATGCAGATCCGCCTCAAGCGTCTTGGCCCCGACGGTCTTGGAAATCCGCCCAATCACCTCATCGGCTTCTTCCAGAAACATCGCGACCACTTCGGCGAAATCATCTTCGCCGATCTCTGACCGAAGCTCATTCACCCTATCCCATGCGATCACAGCACACCTGCCTTTCACCACCCCATGAAGCCAGATTGCGCGCCATCGGTTAACAATCGGTAACTGCTAACACCCCAGATAAGCACAGTTTTAAGTTTCACTTGCCGTTAAGAGGTTGGGTGCAGACAGGAAAAAACCAAAGGTGAGGCCCGTGTTGTGAAATCCGCTTTTCTTCCGCTGACAGAGCTTGCCCGCAGGCCCGGCGCCTTTGCGCAGCTCCCGGTTTTGGTGGTGGATGACAGCAAGGCGCAGCGCAAAATCCTGCAAATGCAGCTGACCCGCTGGGGCTATCAGGTCACTGAGGCGGCTTCGGGGGATGAGGCTTTGGCATTATGCAGGGCGCAGGATTTCGACATTGTGCTGTCAGATTGGATGATGCCCGGCATGACGGGGCTGGAGTTTTGTAAGGCTTTTCGGGCACTTCCGCGCGAAGGCTATGGCTATTTCATTCTGCTGACCTCGAAATCCGAAAAGACCGAAATCGCCGATGGGTTGGAGAATGGCGCAGATGATTTCCTGACCAAACCCGTCAGCGCGGATGAGTTGCGCGCCAGGTTGCGGGCGGGCGAGCGGATTTTGGGGATGCAGGATGAGTTGGTCGAGAAGAACCGGCTGATTGGCAGCACGTTGCAGGAATTGCAAAAGCTGTATGATTCGCTGGACCGTGATCTGATTGAGGCGCGCAAGCTGCAACAGACGCTGGTGCGCGACCGTTTGCGGGATTTTGGAGCAGGGAAGGCGGCGCTGATGCTACGGCCTTCGGGCCATGTTGGCGGCGATCTGGTGGGCAGTTTCGTGGTCGATGCGGCGCGAATCGTGGTCTATTCGGTCGATGTGTCTGGGCATGGCGTCGCCTCGGCGATGATGACGGCGCGGCTGGCGGGGCTGCTGTCGGGGGCGTCACCGGATCAGAATATCGCGCTGAAACTGACTGTGGATGGCGACCGGGATGCTTGGCCGCCGGCGATTGTGGCAGCTAGGCTGAACCGGATGATGCTTGAGGAGTTGCAGGTCGATCAGTATTTCACGCTGGGCTATGCCGAGATCAATCTCGAAACCGGGGGCGCGACTCTGGTGCAGGCGGGCCATCCGCATCCGCTGCTGATCCGGGCGGATGGGCGGATTGAACGCTTAGGCGATGGTGGTTTGCCGATTGGGCTGATTGAGGGGGCGGAGTACCCGCAAATCAGCTTTGCCTTGGCTCCGGGGGATCGGTTGTTTTTGGTATCCGATGGCGTGACGGAGTGTCCAAACCCGGCAGGTGAGGAGTTGGGCAGCGAAGGTCTGATCAAATTACTGCAGCATAACAGCAGGTTACGCAGCCAAGACCTGTTGGAAGCCTTACTGTGGGATCTGAACGTTTTTGTGGGTGGCGGGGTATTTCCCGACGATGTCTCGGGCCTGATCTTTGATTACCTTGGCCCCCAGCCCGATTCGATCTGACGCAACGCCAGCGCCAACATCGCCCGGTCGCCCGGATTGCCCAACAGCCGCAGCCCTGCCTCTGGCTGCATCCAGATCGCCTGATGACCGGGTTCCGTCGGTGGACCGATGCGCAACACCGGACGCGCGAGATAGACGGTGCAGATCTTTTCCGCCCACAGGCCGTATTCCGGCATGAAGGTGAAGCGGCGAAACGCCCCCAGCCGCCGGATACCCGCGATGTGATAGCCGGTTTCCTCCATCACCTCGCGGTGCAGGGCAGCTATGGGATGCTCGCCTTTGTCGATGCCACCGCCGGGCAGTTGATATTCGGGCTCAGGCTCGGCTTGAAACGTGGTCAGAATCGCGCCGCGATCCCACAAAACCGCGTAAACCCCCGGTCTGCGGGTATAGTGACGCCCCGTTTCCGGGCTGCTGGCATAGCGTTTGATCATGCTTGCCCCTTGGGTGTGCGGTTGCTCTGCCTATATAGGCGCGGTATGCCAAGCTTGGCACGTTTAGGAAACCCCATGACCTCCCCTTTGCAAATCGCTTGGGACGATACCGTCCTGCCCTTTCAACTCGACCGTTCTGACATCCGTGGCCGGGTGGCGCGGCTGGATGGTGCGCTCGACAATGTGCTGAAACAGCACAACTATCCGCCGGTGATCGAGGCTTTGGTGGCCGAAGCTGCGGTCTTGACCGCACTTATCGGCCAATCAGTGAAGCTGCGCTGGAAGCTCAGCTTGCAAATTCGCGGCAAGGGTCCGGCGCGGTTGATTGCGACCGATTACTATGGCCCTTCGGAAGAAGGCGAGCCCGCGCGCATCCGCGCCTATGCCAGCTATGATGCGGAACGGTTGGATCTGGAGGCCGAGCCGTTCAGCCAGATCGGTGAAGGATATTTCGCGGTGATGATTGATCAGGGGCAAGATATGCAGCCCTATCAAGGCTTTACCCCAATTGCGGGCAAGTCTTTGTCGGATTGCGCGCAGACCTATTTCGCGCAATCCGAGCAAATTCCGACCCGATTCGCGCTGACCTTCGGCAAGAACCAAGTGCCGGGCGAGGCTTCGCGCTGGCGGGCGGGCGGCGTGATGTTGCAGCATATGCCGCCAGTGGGGGGATCGGTTGCTGCGGAAGCGGGCACGGGTGAGGGCGGTTTGCTCAGCCATGTCGATATTTTGGCAGGGGATGAAGCCGAAAACTGGACGCGCGCCAATGCTTTGCTGGATACCGTCGAAGAGATCGAGTTGATCGGCCCGACGGTTGCGCCGACCGATCTGCTGGTGCGGCTGTTCCACGAGGAAGACCCCCGGGTGTTTGACGCCCAAGTGGTGCATTTCGGCTGCTCTTGCTCGCCCGATAAGGTGGTGCAGGCGATGTCGATCTATTCGGCGAAAGACATCAAGCACATGACCACGCCCGAGGGTGTAGTGACGGCGGATTGCCAATTCTGCGGCAAACATTACGAGTTCGATCCGAAAACCCTTGGGTTTGACGCAGTGAAAGCGCCGGGTGATGCGGGATGAGATTGCCCGTCTGAAAGATGCACTCGCCCGTCCCGCGGGCGAGTCGTCGGATTTTGACCTGAACCCAGTTTTGCTTCCCGATACGCGCGTTTTGCGCGCGGCGGCGGTGCTGATTGCGGTTTGGCTGCGGCCAGACGGCGCGCGGTTGATCCTGACCAAGCGGTCCTCGCATCTGAAACATCATCCGGGCCAGATTGCGTTTCCGGGCGGCAAGGTGGATGCGGGGGATAGCGGTCCAGAGGCGGCGGCGTTGCGCGAGGCGTGGGAGGAGATTGGTCTGCCGCCGGATCGGGTTGAGGTTTTGGGCCGTTTGCCGAGCCATGAAACTGTGACCAACTATGTGATCACACCAATTTTAGGCCTTGTTAGAGACGATTTTATCCCGGTGCCCGAGGCGGGTGAGGTGGATGAGGTGTTCACCGTGCCGCTGGCGCATGTGTTGGATCAAGGCCGATTTGTCATTGAGGGCCGGGTCTGGAAGGGCCAGCCGCGTCGCTATTTCGCGGTGCCTTATGGGCCATATTACATCTGGGGGGCTACAGCGCGGATTTTGCGCAATCTGGCAGAGATGGCGTCATGAAGATTTCCGGTGATTGGATCTCGCATCCCGGCACGCAAGCGCTGTGCGCTGTCTTGGCGCAGGCGGGGCATCAGGCGCTGTTTGTGGGTGGTTGTGTCCGCAACGCGCTGCTGGGGTTGGCGGTTGCGGATATTGATATTGCGACGGATGCGCGACCGGCAATCGTCTCTGACATTGCGGAAAGAGCGGGTTTTCGGGCTGTTCCGACCGGGATTGAGCATGGCACAGTGACGGTGATCGCGCAGGGTGTGGCGCATGAAGTCACCACATTTCGCCGCGATGTGGAAACCGATGGGCGGCGGGCAGTGGTGGCATTCTCAACCGATGTGGCCGAGGATGCCGCACGGCGCGATTTCACCATGAACGCGCTTTATGCGCGGGCGGATGGCACGGTGTTGGACCCTTTGGGCGGTTTACCTGATCTGATCGCACGGCGGGTGCGGTTTGTGGGTGAGGCAGAGGCGCGGATTCGCGAGGATTACCTGCGCATCCTTCGGTTTTTCCGGTTTTACGCGGTTTATGGTGATCCCGTGCGCGGGATTGATGTCGAAGGGTTGTCGGCTTGTGCGACCAATGTGAATGGCATTGACGGACTTTCCCGCGAGCGTATTGGGGCCGAAATGCGCAAACTGCTTGGCGCGCGCGACCCTGCACCAGCGGTGGCAACGATGGCACAAACTGGGATTCTTGCGCGGGTTCTGCCAGGATCAGATGCCAAGGCGCTGAGCGTTCTGGTGCATGTGGAGGGTGATCTACCACCGCGATGGCAACGACGTTTGGTGATTTTGGGCGGAACTGATCCGGGCGGAGCGTTGCGGCTTTCTAGGGCAGAAATAGGCTCTAATGTGGCTATTAGAGACGAAATTGGATCGACTTTGACGCCTGCCACTTTGGGCTGGAAGCACGGACGCGCGGGTGCCACAGATACAGTGCTGTGCCGTGCGGCTGTGTTTGAAGCGCCGTTGCCGCGGAACTGGCAAAGCGAGATCCTGCGGGGTGTTACTAGCACACTCCCCGTGACAGCCGCCGATCTGATGCCCGCGCTGCAAGGCCCCGCGTTAGGCAAAAAACTGCACGAAATACAGGCGCGCTGGCTTGCCTCTGACCTTTATCTGCGCAAGTCTGACCTGCTGGCGTAAGGTTTCCTTCGCCCCCCTGCGGCGCTATATGCCAAGGGCAACGCGCGAGATCATCATGTTTAAGTTCTTTGAGGGTCTTGTTGACCCCTATGCCAGCTACGTCCAAACCGACACGCCGCCACGCAAGCTATGGCCGTTTCTGCGCGACTATGTGCGGCCCTTTAAGGGGGTTTTTGCTGTCACGGCACTGGTCGCGACGGCCAATTCGGCGTTTGATGTGGGGCTGATTTGGTATGTCGGGCGGCTGGTGGATATGCTCGCCAATGGAAATCCTGTTCAGGTCTGGGCTGATCATGGCAGCGAGATTATCCTTGTGGCACTTGCAGTTCTGATCTTGCGTCCCTTGGTGGGCGGCACGGGTGTGGCGCTGCTGCACAACACCATTCTGCCGAATTTCGGCACGATGATGCGCTGGCGGGCGCATCGGCATGTGCTGCGCCAACCCGTGGGCTGGTTCGAGTCTGACTTCGCCGGACGGATCGCCAACCGGATCATGCAGGCACCTCCGGCGGCGGGCGAGGCGGTATTTCAGACCTTTGACGCTGTGGCTTTTGCTTCGACGACACTGGTGGGGGCTGCGATCATGCTTGCCGGGGCGGACGTGCGGTTGCTGTTGCCGTTGGTGCTTTGGTTTGTGGGTTATGTCGCGCTGATGCGGTGGACAATTCGGCGGGCGGGGCCAGCCTCGACGGCGTCGAGCGAGGCGCGCTCGGCGGTGACCGGGCGGGTGGTGGATGCCTATTCTAACATCCATTCGGTGAAGCTGTTCGCGCATCACGACCTTGAGGAAAACTACGGGCGCGAGGCGATTGAGCGCGCGAGGCAGACGTTTTTCACCGAAATGCGCGTCGTCACCAAGATGGATATCATCCTGACTGGGCTGAATGGCTTGCTGATCGTGGCGGTGACGGCCTGGGCAATGTGGCTTTGGTATCATAGCCTTGCCAGCGTTGGCACGGTGGCGGCTGCGGTGACTTTGGTGCTGCGATTGAACAATATGACCTATTGGATCATGTGGGCGACGACCAATCTGGTGCAGAACCTTGGCACCGTGCAAGAAGGGATGCAGACCATCACGCAGCCGATCGCACTGGTGGATCAGCCGGGGGCCGGGGCGTTGCAGTTCCGTCAGGGGCGCGTGCAGATTGAGGGCGTCTCACACCATTACGGGCGCGGTTCGGGTGGGTTGCAGTCGATCTCGTTGGATGTAGCGCCGGGGGAGAAGATTGGGGTTGTCGGGCGATCGGGTGCGGGTAAGTCGACATTGGTGAAGCTGATGCTGCGGTTTTACGATGCCGAAGCGGGGCGGATTTTGATTGATGGGCAGGATATCGCGCTGGTGACACAGGATTCAGTGCGCAGGCGGATTGGGATGGTCAGTCAGGACAGCAGTTTGCTGCACCGCTCGGTGCGCGAGAATATCCTCTATGGGCGGCCAGAGGCGACGGAAGCGCAGATGATTGCGGCGGCGAAACAGGCCGATGCACATGAGTTTATCCTTACATTGCAGGACCCTGAGGGGCGGATGGGCTATGACGCCCATGTCGGGGAACGCGGCGTGAAACTGTCGGGCGGGCAGCGGCAACGGGTGGCTTTGGCGCGGGTGATCCTCAAAGATGCGCCGATTCTGATCCTGGATGAGGCGACCAGCGCCTTGGATTCCGAGGCGGAAGCGGCAATTCAAGACGCACTTTTCGGCGTGATGCAGGGCAAAACAGTGATCGCGATTGCGCATCGGCTGTCGACGATTGCGGCGATGGACCGGATTGTGGTGCTGGAGGATGGCCGCGTCGCTGAACAGGGCAGCCATGCGGAACTGCTTAAGGCGAATGGGCTTTACGCTCGGTTCTGGGCGCGTCAATCGGGCGGGTTCATTGGGTTGGAGACGACTGAGTTGGAGTTGGACCTATGAGGCTATTTCCCACGATCAAACCATTCCGCCCCGCATCGACCAATCCGCCCGCGACAACGTGGAAATTCTTCCTCTGGGCGGTGCAGGGAGCTTGGCCGGGGATTCTATGGGCGACGTTTTGGTCGGCCTGTTCGGGGTCACTTGAGGCGATTTCGGCGACGATCCTAGGCGATGTGATTGATGCGGCGAATACCGCCAACCCGGAGACGGTGTTCAGCGATCATATCTGGCTGTTCGTTTCTTTCGTGGGGTTTTATCTGATCGCGCGCCCGCTGATCTTCGGCATGACCACCCATGCTGCGGCGATTATTGTCGAGCCCAACCTGTTCCCGTTGATTCTGTCGCGGATGCACCGTTGGACTTTGGGCCAAGCGGTGACGTTTTTTGACAATGATTTCGCCGGACGGATTGCGCAAAAGCAGATGCAGGTGGCGCGGGCGGCGACGGATGTGGTGTCGGGCAGTATTGAAACCATGGCGTTTTCGCTGGCCTCAGTCATCGGCTCGGTAGCGCTGCTGAGCACGATCAACGGCTGGATTTCGCTGCTGCTGGTGGCGTGGATTGCGGCTTATATCCTGTTTATCAAAGGTTTTCTGAAGAAGGTCCGGGGCGCTTCGGCCTCGCGGGCGGCGGCGCGGGCGATGGTGACCGGGCAGATTGTCGATACCGTCACCAATATGAAAACCGTCAAGCTGTTCGCGCATTCGCGGCATGAGGATGGCGTGGCGCTGGAGGCGATGAATGCTTTCCGCGATAAGGCGATTGAGTATGGCATTATTTCCAGTTGGTTCCGGCTCTCCCTGATGGCTTTGGCCGGGGTGCTGCCAGTGCTGCTGGTGGGCGCCACGGTTTATCTGTGGTCACAAGGTGGCGCGACCGCTGGTGATATCGCGGCGGCGGGGGCGATTGCGTTCCGTTTGGCGCAGATGACCGGGTGGGTGTCATTCAGCCTGATGGCGGTCTTTGGCAATCTGGGCGAGGTCGAGGATGGCGTGAAGACGCTGACGCCACCCTATACGTTGATCGACGCGGTGGGCGCTGTGGAGATGCCGCGCGTGCAAGGCGAAGTGCGGATGGAGCATGTGACCTTTGCCTATGGCCGCAAGACCGACGACGGGCGGGGCGGCGTGGATGATCTGAACCTGACGATCAAGGCCGGGGAAAAGATTGGCATTGTCGGGGCCTCGGGGGCGGGGAAATCGACCTTGGTGGCATTGCTTTTGCGGCTCTATGACGCCGAAAAAGGCCGGGTTTTGATTGATGGCATTGATGTGCGGGCGGTGACGCAGGAAAGCTTGCGCCGTCAAATCGGTATGGTCACGCAGGAAACCGCGATGTTCAACCGCACGGCGCGCGAGAACATCATGTATGGCAACCCGGATGCCACCGAGGAGATGATGATTGCGGCGGCCAAGCAGGCCGAGGCGCATGAGTTCATCCTGAACCTGCGGGATTTTGCCGGACGCAAGGGCTACGACGCCTATTTGGGCGAGCGTGGGGTGAAGCTGTCTGGCGGGCAGCGGCAGCGGATTGCGCTGGCGCGCGCGTTCCTGAAAGACGCGCCGATTCTGGTGTTGGATGAGGCGACCTCGGCGCTGGATTCGGAAGTGGAGGCCAGTATTCAAGAGGCGCTGACCAAGGTGATGCAGGGCAAAACCGTGCTGGCGATTGCGCACCGTCTCTCGACGATTGCCGAGATGGACCGGATTGTGGTGCTTGACGCGGGCCGCGTTGTGGAACAGGGCAGCCATGCGGAACTGCTGGCGCAAGCTGGGCTATACGCGCGCTACTGGAATCGCCAATCGGGTGGTTTCATCGGCACCGAAGAAAAGGAAGCGGCAGAGTGAAAGTAACCATCGACCGGCTGGGCCACCTTGGCGACGGGATCGCGCAAGGGCCTTTGGGCGCTATTTTTGTGCCCGGAATGTTGCCGGGCGAGGAAGTCGAAGGTGATTTGCAAGGCGATCAGTTGGCGGATTTCCGCATTGTGACGCCCTCGGTCAACCGGGTGAAACCGCCGTGTACGCATGCCAAAACCTGCGGCGGTTGCATGATGCAACACGCCTCGGATGCGTTTGTCGCCGATTGGAAGCTGGGCATTGTGAAGGGCGCGTTGGCTGGGCAGGGGTTGGAGGCTGAGTTCAGGCCGATCATCACCTCACCGCCGAAATCGCGCCGTAGGGCAACGATTGCGGCGCGGCGCACCAAGACCGGGGCGCTGATGGGGTTTCATGCCCGCGCGTCCGATATGGTGGTCGAGGTGCCAAACTGCCAGTTGCTGCATCCCGATCTGATTGCCACCTTTCCGGGGCTGCAAGCTTTGGTCAAGCTGGGCGGCTCGCGCACGGCTGAGGTTTCGCTGACGGTGACGCGCTCGCTGTCGGGTGCCGATGTGATGGTGGTGGGTGGCAAGCCGCTGGACGGCCAGTTGCAGCTGGAACTGGCGCGGGTGACCGAGACTTACGGCTTCGCGCGGCTGACCTGGAATGGTGATACCGTAGCCCTGCGCACCGCCCCGATGCAGCGGTTTGGCCGCGCGCTGGTCTCGCCGCCGCCCGGCGCATTCTTGCA
This sequence comes from Cypionkella sp. PAMC25878, assembly GCF_058135695.1. Classification (NCBI taxonomy): domain Bacteria; kingdom Pseudomonadati; phylum Pseudomonadota; class Alphaproteobacteria; order Rhodobacterales; family Paracoccaceae; genus Cypionkella; species Cypionkella sp. PAMC25878. The sequence continues at coordinate 536,829 of NZ_CM176871.1, forward strand.
GGCGACGGTGGAGGGCGAGCAGGCGTTGCTGCGCACGGTGGCTTTGGCGATCGGCTCGGCGAAGAAGATCGTTGATCTGTTCGCAGGCGTCGGCACCTTTGCTTTGCCACTGGCGGAACGCGCCGAGGTGCATGCGGTGGAGGGTGAGGCTGCGATGACGGCGGCGCTGGCAAAGGCTGCCAATAACACCGAGGGGCTGAAGCGCGTCACGGTGGAAACCCGCGATCTGTTCCGCCGCCCGCTGGAAGATGATGAATTTAAAGGCGTTGAGGCTGTGGTGATCGATCCTCCGCGTGCGGGAGCCGAGGCACAGATGGCGGTGCTGGCGCGCAGCAAGGTTCCGGTGATTGCCTCTGTGTCTTGCAACCCGATCAGCTTTGCCCGCGATGCTAAGGTATTGATTGCAGGCGGTTATCATTTGGATTGGGTGCAGGTGGTCGATCAATTCCGCTGGTCTGCGCATGTGGAATTGGTGGCAAAGTTCAGCCGCCCTTAAGCCTTTGTCACTTTTGTTGAAAAAACTGTGATCGGCCGTGCCGATTCGCGGACTAGGCAACCTACGGTTTTTTCGCTATTGCGCAGGGAAAATATAATAACGAACGGGCAGTCGATGCGGGTTTTGCGGATTATTCTGGTGGTTTTGGCTGGGCTGGCGTTGACCGCATGCTCGTCGAAATTCAAAACATATCACGGGCCAGAGATCACCTCGGTGCAGGTGCAGAAGGCCAATCGCAAGATGTATCTGCTACACAACAGCAAGGTCATCAAAGCCTATGACATCGGTTTGGGTGGCGTTCCGACGGGTCCGAAAGAATATGAGGGCGATCTCAAAACCCCCGAGGGCATCTATTACATCACCCATCGCAACCCGGATTCGCGCTACCATCTGTCGCTTGGCATCAGCTATCCCAACACTGAAGACCGCGCCCATGCGGCGCTATTGGGCAAAGCTCCGGGTGGGGATATCATGATCCACGGTGGGCCGCCGCGCAAAGCCAATGGCAAGCCGCGCAAGGTGTCCAGCGCGGATTGGACGGCGGGCTGCATCGCGGTGACAGATGAAGAAATCGAACGGATTTACGCGATGATCAATCCGGGCACGCCGATTGTGATCCTACCCTAAGACATAAAAGGGGGCCGCACTGGCCCCCGTTTTCGTCTGCGTCGGCTATGAGTTCGCTTGGATCAGCCGCCCAATACCAGCGTCCACCATATCTTACCGGATTCCTCTTGGAACCAAGCAAAGCCAATTTCGCGCGCTTTGGAATTCAGGATGACATCGCGGGTATCGGCTTCGCCCATCCAAGCGGATAGGGTTTCCAGCTCGGTTTGATAGGTCTCGGAAATCGTCTCGCCCAAGAACTGACCGGTGTAGCCGACGCGTTGCACCCGCAGCAGCGGCGACGAGCCGTCCGAACCAAAATGCCACGGCCGATTCTGCACCGACATGTCGCGGGAGTGGGTGAGGGCGGCAGCGTTCAGAGCGGCATTATAGGCAAGCGATTGCACCCCTTTGGCGGTGCGCAATGCATTCACCGAATCAAGCAAACGGAACGGGATCTTTTCAGCCTCGGCCGCCGTGATGCGATAGACTCGCGGCAACGCTGCGCCAGTGGCGTCCACCGGAGGGGCCGAACTCATAGCGCAGGAGGCGAGGAGTAACGTTGCGCTGCCCGCGACAAGGGCTGTTCGTCTGTTCATCTGCTTACACCCTATTCGGACCGCCTGTGGCCCTTTGTTTGCCTGTGCTTAGCGAAGTCCGTCCCCGGTTTCAAATCCAACCCATAGAAATTGTGTCAAACTTGGCGTCAGATCGCCTACTAACGCGTCTTTGATTTGCGGCGGGGCCGCCAAAGCGGTAAAAGCCGTCGCAGAGCAGATGAAAAATGGAGAAGCCGTATGGCCGCCGCACCCCGCAATACGCTGAACCGCCGCCTGTTTCTGAGCGGTGCAGCGACGGTTTTGACCGCCGCAGCCCTTCCCGCCGCAGCACAGCAGGCTGGCACAACCGAGATGGATAAGCCGCTGACGGGTCCGATCCGCAACAATATCTCGGGTTTTCGGATGCTGGACTGGCGCGATTACTTCGACAATACCCGCAACGGTGTCATCGTCGCCGATCTCGAATCGCGCGCGCTGCACTACTGGTCGGAAGATCAAGCTGTCTATCGGCTTTACCCCAGCTCGGTGCCATTGAACGAAGAACTGACTCGGCGCGGCCACACCAGCGTCATTCAGAAGGTGGTCAATCCGACGTGGATTCCGACCGCAGGCGAGTTGGAGCGGAACCCGGATTGGCCGAAAGTCGTGCCCGGTGGGTCGCCCGAAAATCCGCTGGGGGTGCGTGCGCTGTATCTCGACTGGCCCGCCTATCGCATCCACGGCACGCATGACACCCGCAAGATCGGGCGGCGGTCGTCGAACGGCTGTGTTGGGCTGTATAACGAGCATATTCTGGAACTGTTTGCCTTGGCTAAGGTCGGCACTCAGGTGGTGTTCATCTAACAATTCGGCGCTGGTTTGATGGCCGCAGAACTGCCGTGTCAGGCGGTTTTGCGGGCCTACGTTGCCTTTGAAACCAAAGTGTTTTCGGTTCTGCCGCGCATCTCTGCGAACCCCTCTGCAAGGTGTTGCTAAATTGACGACAACCTGACGCGCTTTGGGCCTGATTTTGGTGCGACGTTGCAATTTCGATGAGAGCCGGGTTAGAGAGCAGATACGAGGAATATTCTTGGGTGCGTGCCGTCGCCTCTGCGAATTTGGCGGTATGCAGAAAACTGGAGATAGACATGAAAAAAATCGCTCTCGCTGCCGCTTTGTCGGTTGCTGCTACCACCGCTTTCGCTGGCGGCGTTGTTGAACCCGTAATGGAACCGGAAGTTGTCAAAGCGGCAACCACGTCGTCCTCGGGCGGCATCCTGATCCCGCTGCTGCTGCTCGTTATTGTGGCTGCTGCAGTTTCGTCCAACTAATCCTTGGATCGAATTTGGAATGGGCGGCAGAGCAATCTGCCGTCCTTTTCTATTTTACGGGCTGAATCGAGGAAGCTCTGTTGTAGCCGACACTAATTTTAGAATTTCAAGCTAAACATGCACATTCACTAAGAACTGATTGATTGCTAAGGCGTTCGTCGCTAAATTTTCCGCACGGATGCACAGGTTTTATCTGGCCACGCAAAGCGCTGCGGTTTTGTAGCCAAGGTGTTGTGATCAGGATCGGCGGCGCAACCGTGTGGTGCCTTTCGCAGGTGGTTTTTTTGAGGATGATCTGGTCGCGCAAACCCGCGCGGATTTGACGTTTATTGGAGATACCCATGAAGAAGATTGCTTTTGCTGCCGCTTTGTCGCTGGCAACAACCTCTGCTTTTGCAGGCGGTGTTGTCGAACCGGTGATGGAGCCGGAAGTTGTTGCGGCGCAAACCGCATCCTCGTCGGGCGGGGTCATTATCCCGCTGTTGCTGCTGGTGCTGGTCATCGCAGCGGTGGCGTCGAGCGGTGGCGGCGGTAGCGACCCGGTTGAAGTGGTTGCCACAGGCGGCTGATCGGGCAGAAAGCCCTGCCTCACACGGCAGGGCTGAGGCGCTAGATCCATCCGGCGAGGTTTTCCTCGATCACCTGCACCAGTGCGTTGATGTGGGCAGCTTCGTCGTTGAGGCATGGGATATAGGTGAACACCTCACCGCCCGCGTGTTCGAAAGACTCGCGGATTTCACCGTTGATTTCTTCCAGTGTCTCGATGCAATCGGCTGAGAATGCCGGGGCCATTACGGCGATGCGTTTTTTGCCCTGCTTGGCGAGTTCTGCGACATGCTTGACGGTATAGGGCTTCAGCCATTCCTCGCGGCCAAACACTGACTGGAAGGTCACATCAATGGTGCCCTTGTCCCAACCCAACCGCTCACGCAGCAACCGCGTGGTTTTGGCGCATTGGCAGTGGTAGGGATCGCCCTGCATCAGATAGCGGATCGGCATGCCGTGGTAGGATGTGACCAGCACGTCGGGCTTGTGATCCAGGCGCGCATAGGCGCGTTCCACTGATTGCGCGAGGGCCTCGATATAGGCGGGGTGGTCGAAGTATTCCGGCACGGTGCGGGCGGCAGGCTGGCGTTTTTCTTTCATCAAAGCTGCGAAGAACGCGTCGTTGGCGGTGGCCGAGGTGGCACCAGCGTAATGTGGATAGAGCGGGAAGAACAAAATCTTCTCGCATCCCGCCGCGACCATGTCTTTGACTTTCGACTCGGTAGATGGGTTGCCATAGCGCATCGCGAAATCGACCATAATGCTGTCGCCATGCTTGGCAGCAATAGCGGAGGCAATTGCCGCAGTCTGCGCTTTGGTGATCGTCAGCAGTGGGCTTTCGTTTTTCTCGTGGTTCCAGATCAGCTTGTAATTCGCCCCTGATGTGAAGGGCCGCTTGGTCAGGATGATCAGTTGCAAAAGTGGCTGCCACTTCCAATCTGGGATATCGACGACGCGCTTGTCAGACAGAAACTCTGACAAGTACCGCCGCAGCGACCAATAGTCATAGCCATCCGGCGTGCCGAGATTGGCCAGCAGAATGCCGATCTTGGCCTGTTTCACCGGTGGGTGATCAGCGGGGGCAGCGGCGAGGCGTCCGGTTCCGGGGGCGATATCAGTCATGTTGGCTCCTAAAGCTGACCCCGAGATAACGCGGCGGGCTGCCACGTCAACCGTTCTTGACTGCGGCCTTTAGCGCGTCTTCCAGCCGGGCCGTGGCCGAACCGGGCCGCAGCGGCTTTTGCTGGGCTTCATGCGGCGCCCATCCGGTCAGGCAGATCACCTCAAACGTCGCCGGGATCAGGTCTTCGGATGTGGCAAAGGTTTCAGTGTAAATCTGCGCCGCACGAGTCATCACCGCGCGACGGGTCGGATGTTTCAACCGCGCGGCCAAGGCATTGCCCTCGCCCATCGCCCGCAGATCGGACATCAGGTGAAAGGCGTCGCGGTAGAACACGGTCTTGGTGAAGCTGTCCGCCACAGGCAGCGCAAAGCCCGCGCGTTGCAACAAGCCACCAAGGTCACGAATCTCGCCCATCGGCAGCACGCGGGGGGAAATCCCGCCTGTGGTTTCCGCCTCCGCCTGCGCCAGACAGGCGCGGAGTTCATGCAGGGTTTGGCCACCAAACAGCAAGCCCAAGAACAAACCATCCGGGCGCAGGGCGCGGCGGCATTGCACCAACTGCCCGACCGGATCATTTGCCCAATGCAGGGTGAGGGCGTTGATCACGAGATCCTGCGCCCCGATTTGCAGGCTTAGGGTCTCGTCATCGGCAATCGACGGAAAATCTGACCACAAATGCGGAAAAGCGGTCACCACGAGCGGATTTATAAACGACCTATTAACTTCGCTCAGGCGATCCTGCACTTCAGCGACCGCTTCTTCTTGCAGGAAGAAGGCGCTCGCGCGGGTGCGGTGCAGGGCAAGAGCTTTGCGGTCGGTCAGGGTTGGCGTCATGGGGCGCGACCATAGGGGGAAGGCATGGGATTGCAAGCCGCGCTGCATCTGATCTACCCGCCGCAGTGTCTGACCTGCGATGCGCGGGTGACAACCGATTTCGGCCTGTGTGGGGCCTGCTGGCGCGAGACGCCGTTCATCACCGGGCTGGTCTGCGATCACTGTGGCGTGCCTTTGCCGGGCGAGGAGACCGGCAAGCCCGAGCATTGCGATGACTGCCTGACCATCGCGCGACCGTGGTCGCAGGGGCGGGCGGCCATGCTGTACAAGGACAACGCGCGCAGGATCGTGTTGGCGCTGAAGCATGGCGACAGACTGGATCTGGCGCGGCCTGCGTCGCAATGGCTGCATCGAGTGGCGGGGTCGATGATCAAACCTGGGATGATCGTGGCTCCGATCCCGCTGCATTGGCTGCGACTGATCAAACGGCGCTACAATCAGGCGGCTTTGCTGTCGGCGGCGGTGGCGAAGCTGGCGAGCCTCGATCATTGCCCCGATCTGCTGATTCGCCGTCGTCATACTGGCAGCCAAGAGGGCCGCAGCCGCGATGGCCGCTTTGCCAATATGGCGGAGGCTTTGGCGCTGCATCCGCGCCGTGCGAACCGGGTAGAGGGGCGGCATGTGCTGCTGATCGACGATGTGATGACCTCGGGCGCGACTTTTGCCGCCGCTGCCGAGGCGTGTATTGCAGGCGGTGCAATAGGGATTTCTGTTCTGGCCCTAGCCCGCGTTGCGAAGGATGCCTAAATCCTTATAGTCACTTCTGACTCTAAGGATTTGCTGATGAAAACCGTTGAGATTTATACCACCCAGACCTGCCCCTACTGCATCGCGGCCAAGGGCTTGCTGAAGAAAAAAGGTGTGGCTTACAAGGAAATCGACGTAGGTTCTGACCCCAGCTTGCGCCAAGCGATGACTGAACGCGCCGGACGCCGCTCGGTGCCGCAGATTTTCATTGGCGGTGCCCATGTTGGCGGCTGCGATGATCTGCACGCGCTGGACCACGCCGGCAAACTTGATCCGTTGTTGGCCTGATGCGCGCGGGACTGGTGCAACTGAGGGTTGGCGATGATCCGACGGCCAATCTGGCGGTGACGCAGGCGCGGATTGCCAAGGCGGTGGCAGGTGGGGCTGGCTTTGTGCTGACGCCGGAATGTACCAATCTGCTGTCCTCTAGCCGCACGCATCAGCGTAGCGTTATGCGGCATGAAGATCAGGATGAAACCCTCGCCGCTTTGCGTGATCAGGCGGCCAAGGCAGGGATTTGGCTGCTAATCGGGTCTTTGGGCGTGCTAACCCACGATGCAGATGGCCGCTTTGCCAATCGGTCGTTTCTGATCGCGCCCACAGGCGAGATCGTAGCGCGCTACGACAAAATCCACATGTTCGACGTGAATGTGTCGGAGACTGAGGTTTACCGCGAATCAGCAGGCTATCGTCCCGGCACCATGGCCGTTCTGGCCGAGACACCCTTCGCCAAAATCGGCATGACCGTCTGCTACGACGTGCGCTTCCCGCATCTCTATCGCCGTCTTGCGCAGGCGGGCGCGCAGATCATCACGGTTCCGGCGGCGTTCAACCACATCACTGGCGCTGCACATTGGCATACGCTGCTGCGGGCGCGGGCGATTGAAACCGGATGCTTCGTGCTGGCCCCGGCGCAGAGCGGCTTTCATCCCGAGACTGACGGCAAGGGCCGCAACACCTACGGCCATTCCCTTGCGATTGCCCCTTGGGGTGAGGTTTTGGCCGATGCTGGCACCGAGCCCGGTGTCACTTTTGTTGACCTTGACCTTGATGCGGTAACCAAAGCCCGTGCCCGCGTCCCCTCTCTCAGCCATGATCGGGAGTTTACCGGGCCATGATCGACCCGCGCACCGACGAGATTGCCGTGGCACTGTTTGGCGAGCTGTTCATGGCGGATCAACTGGCGCGCAACCGCATCTCGAAGGCGCTACCGAAGGGCATGCAGTTGTCGCATTTCTCGGTGCTGAACCACTTGGCCCGGCTGAACGAGGAACGCACCCCGGCGCAACTGGCCCGTGCGTTTCACGTCACCCGCGGTGCTATGACCAACACCCTCGCTAAACTGGAATGGGCGGGTCATATCCATATCCGCCCCGATTGGGACGATGCGCGGCAGAAATTTGTCGCCATCAGCCCGTCGGGAAGGTCAGCCCGCGATGCCGCCGTGGCCTCGGTTTCACCGCTGATTGCCGAGGTCGTCAACGCATTGGGAGCCGATAAGGTCCGTGCAGTGTTACCCGTATTGCGCGAATTGCGTGTGCGGTTAGAAGGCGAAGACTGATGCGGTTGCGCCTTCTGCCCCCCAACGTCAACGCAGCGATCCTGCGCTATTATCGCCGCACCGAACAGGCCGAGTTGGACCTGATCGCGGCGGGCGTGGCCTTTTATGCCTTCCTCGCGATCTTCCCCGCTGCCGCCGCGATCATCGCGATTTGGGGGTTTATTTCCAATCCTTCGGTGATCCGCGATGAAATCGAACTGCTGCGCGGCTTTCTCCCGCATGACGCCTATTCGCTGATCTTCGGTCAGGTTGAGGCTTTGCTGGCCGTGCCAGCCGGCAATCTCGGCCTGACCACATTGCTGTCCACCGCTCTGGCGTTGTGGTCGGCGCGGGCCGGGGTCGCGGCGCTGATCCGAGGCCTGAACGCCATTCACCACCTGCCGAACCGCTCTGGCCATTGGCACCAGTTGCGCGCGATCGTGCTAACTTTTGTGCTGGTCGGGCTGGTGCTGGCGGCGCTGGTGATGGCGGTCGTCCTGCCGGTGGTGATCGCCTACCTGCCCAGTGCCGTCCCCAGCTCGATGCTGGCCGATTCCAACCTGCTGCTGGGCATCGTGGCCGCCGTGCTGGCCGTGGGTCTGGCCTATCGCTTGGGTCCAAACTACACCAGCACCAAGCCGCCGCTGTTGTCGTGGGGCCTGCTGGTGGCGGTGATCCTGTGGGTGTTGGCGACGCGCGGCTTCACTTTGTATCTGGCGAATTTCGCGTCTTACAACCGAGTTTACGGCTCCATCGGTGCGGTGGTCGTGCTGCTGATGTGGCTTTATGTCAGCGCCTATGCGGTGCTTTTGGGCGCGGCAGTGGATGCCGAACGCAACCGCAACCGCCGCCCGTTTCAGTAGTCTTTTTCCAGCACGATGCCCAAGCCAGTATCGCCATCTGAGCCTGACTTCGCCCGCAGCGTCACAGATTTGCTGACATCCAAGTTCAGGTTAATCTCAGACTGGCCATTCTGATCCACCGTGACTTCGGAATAGACGTTCTTGGTGAGATACTTCCCCGCCGTTACCGCAGCCCCACCCGCCGCATCGGTTTTCACATCGAGATTGTCCAATCCGAAGCCCTCGCGCAGTTTTGAGACAATGCCCTGTCCGCCGCGCCCGGCCAAAGTCGCCACGGCATTGGCCAGTTGCAGCGCTTGAAACGCCGAGAGGTTCTCTAGGCCCTGCCCGAACAGCAGCTGAGCCAAGACTTCTTCCTGCGGCAGTTCCGGGGTGGAGGTGAAGGTCACCACCGGATCGGTCGCGGGGCCGTCGATCGTCACGCCGCTGGTGATGCCGTCGTTTTGCGTATCGGCAACGATATGAATATAGGGCACCAGGTCGCCTTGCATCTGCAACACCGCCTCAGAGAGAACGAGGCGCTTGCCTAAAAGCTCCAACCGCCCGCGGATCAGCTCGAACGCGCCCGAGGGCACCACGGCATCGGTGCTGCCCAGCAGGCGCAATTCGCCGCCCATTTCGACATCCAAACCCCGACCCCGGATGAACAGGCTGGGGGCCGACACCGTAATGTCCAAGCCATAGCCCAGTCCGCTGCCGCCTGCGCCGCCGTTTTTGCCCGTGGCAATCAGCCCCGCCCGTGCGCGTGTGGCGCGCACGGGTTTCGGCTCATTCTTATGCTCCAGCCCCGGCAAACCGCCGGCGCCGCCGAACCCTGTAGAGGGCACACGCAGCTCGGTTTCAGACAAGCCAATCCGGCCCGCGATCATCGCGCCGCCCATCAGCGGCCCCTTGAGCGTGACACCGCCGTTCAGCGTGGTTTCATAAAGGTCAGGATCGCGCAGCGTCACCTGCCGCAGATCCACCGCCAGATCGCCTGTGTAGGGTGCGCTGAGGCCTGCGGTGCCGTTCACCGCGATGCTGCCACCAGACGAGACAGCCGTGGTCACATCAATCGCAGCCTGCCCGCGCGCCAGATTGGCCCGCGCGGTGATGTCCTGCAAGGCAAAGCCCAAGCTCGGGTCAGCCAAACGGCCGCCTGACAGCGTCACCGGGCCGGACAAAGACTCCAGCCGCAATGGGCCATTCAGCCGCAGATCAAAACCCATCTGCCCTGAAATCGCCCTCGGCTGGATGAAGGCATTGGCCAGAGCAGCCTGCGCCGTGCCCTTGATCGCCAGATCACCCGAGCCGAACCCCGTCGCGATTTTGCCCGTCACCGTCGCATCAATCTGTCCCGGCCCCTTGCCTTCCAGATCCAGCGCCACGCCTGACGCATCCTGCACCGCCGTGCCCGTCACCGTCAAAGCGCCCGGAAACTCGGGCACGATCAGCGCAAGGTTCTTCAGCCGCGCCGTCAGATCAACCGTCTGCTTGTCGCCGGTCACACTGCCAGAGGCTTGCGCCTCCAGTTGCGAGTTGGACAGCGTGGCGCTGTCGACTTGGATCACGCTATCTTTCATCGACAGTACCAACCCCACGACAGAGTTGCCCGCCAACAGCTTATCCGCCTGCGGATTGCCAATCGACAAGCCGCGGCCATTGGCATCAAACGTCAGCTTGCCCGCCGCCAATGTCCCGGTCAGATGCGCTTCTCCGCCAAGCGCGCCGCGATACTGTCCGCCCAAACTGCCCAAATCGCGGAACAGCAGATTGGCTGTGATGTCGCTGCCCGTGCTCGCCAAGCTGCCTGAGGCTTTCATCTTCAACGACGATGCCTGCACCGTCAGATCGCGGAGCGTGGTGCCCTCGGTACTGCGCAGCACTGAGGCCGTCACAGTGGCCTGCCCACGCAACAGATTATCCAACTCGGCCTGACCAACCTGCATATCGGTGCCCGTGGCACTGCCCGTCAGATCGAAAGCCCCGGTGATCGGGCTGCCATTGCCACTGACCGAAACCTCTGCCGCCCCCGCCAGATTGCGCCCCGCCAAGCCCGACAGCCGCGACAGATCTTCCATCTTGGCGCTGGCTTTGCCTGTGATCGCAAATGCATCGCCAAGCCCTTCAATCTTGCCATTCAGTAGCGCCGAATAGTCCTCTCCGGTCAAGCTCATCCGTTGCACGGTGACGCTGCCATCGCCTTCGCGCCAATAGGCCGAGGCATCGCCCCAGACCACCGAGCCCAGTGCGCGGCCAAGGTTTAGATCATTCGGCTCCAGCCCTTCGGCGGTATACTTGAAATTGCCGCCCACCTGCCGTTTGCCTGCAAGCCGCGCGATCCGGCCAGAACCGAAAAGGCTAAGGCTGCTGGCGCGAAAATCGGCTGTGTCATAGCCCAGAATAGCGATGGTGGCGTTCCAACCTTCATCCTGCGTGGCATCATAGCCCAAAGCGATATCAGCCGAGTTAACCTTGACCGGAAGCGTGGTCGTCAGCGGCAACACCACCGGGCTGCCATCCGGCGCTGCGATCTTTCCGGTCAAGTTGAACTTTTGCGGCAAGCCATCCGAGGCCAACGACAGCGAGCCTTGCAGCGCCAGCGCTTTGGCCTTCACCGTCAGGCTGTCCAGCGCCAAACGGCCATCCGGCCAGCGTTGGCCAGCCGTAGTCAGGCTGACCGAATTTCCAAAGAACTCGGCATAAGACGGCAGGAACAACGGGGCCAAATCGCCCGCCAGATTGGTCGAAAACGCCGTGGCGCCATCTTTTTGACCCGTCAGGGTGATCTTGCCCGCCAACCGATCGACGCCATCGGTGGTCAGCGCGACATCGGCGGCGAAATCGGAAACTGGGCCTGCCCCCTTTACAGTCAGCGCCACCGAAGGCGCGCCGGGCAGCCGCAACTTGACCGAAGCAATGCCGCCAGCCGCTTCTTCCGCCGCCAGATCAATCGACACCTGCTGCGTGGCGTTGACGTAAGATGCGGTCAGCGAGACTTTGCCCGCCGGCCCCGCATCGGTGCGTTCCAGCACCAGACTGCCCTTGCCCTCGCCGCCGGACAAAGACATCGAGGCTTCCAGCGTCGCCTCCAGCCCGGTGCCCAGCACACTTGGCCCCAATACGATATGCTTGGCCGCGATCTGGCCAATCTCAACCGAAACCGGAAGTTCGGGCAGCGCGAAGGTCCCCGCTTCGGGCGATGGCGCGCCTGATCCGGCCACTGGCAGGCGATCCAGCACGATCTCTCCGGCGGTCAGCTCATTCACCACCACTTCGCCCGACAACAGCGCAGATCGGCTCCAGTCCAGTTTCACATCGCGCAGGGTCAGCCAAATGCCGTTATCGTCGGCAATGGTCAATTCGGTCAGGCTGGCTTGCGACGACAAAGCGCCCGAAAAGCCCGTCACCACCACCTTGCGGCCAGCACCCGACAGACTGTCTTCCAGAAACGCGGTTAGGTAATCGCGATCATCGGTTTGCGCGTGGCCGCTCAGCGGCATCAAAGCCAGACAGCTGGCGAGGAATAATTTCCGCATCAGAACGCCTGCCCCAAACCAACGTAAATCTGCACCCCGTCGCCAGTATTGCCGCCCACCGGCCCCGCCACATCCAACCGGATCGGCCCCACCGGAGTCGCATAGCGCACACCGACGCCCGCGCCTGCGTGCCAATCCCCGGAATCGCTGAAGAACTCACTGGCGTCGATCCGGCCGATATCGACAAAACCCACCACGCCGATGGAATCGGTCACCTTCATCCGCGCCTCAAATGAGCCGCCGATAAAGGTCTTACCCCCGGTCTGGAACGTCCCGCCCATCCCATCGCTTAACACATTCACGCCCAAGGATTGGTAGGGCTGCCCGCGCACCGTGCCACCGCCGCCCGAGTAGAATAAATAATCGCGCGGCGTGCCCAACAGACTTGAGCCGAACACCACGCCCGCCTGCACCCGCCCCGCCAGCACCAGCCGCTTTGCCTCGCCCAAGGCCCGATAGCCACGCAGATCAAACGTCGCCCGCACGCCGCTATCGGTATCACCAAAGCCTAAGAATGGCTTCACCTCGCCCGTGACATAGAAGTTCCGCGTCGCATCGGTTTTGCTGTCACGCCGATCCCAGATCACACTGATCGGCAACGACAAAGCGCGATAGGTGGATTGCCCAATCGGATCGGTGATGCGGGCGTAGTCATAAGACAGCCCCGCTTTGCCCGACAACTGCTCTGTCACCACCTGGCTGAGCGTCACGGTCGCGCTGAACAAATCGGCGTCGTAATCGGCCTCGTTCATCCTGCCATAGCTAAAGGCTACACCCGCCGTGGTATCCGGGCTAAAGGTGGCCGGACGCTCCAACGAGACGCCGAGCATATAATCTGCCCCACCCACTGCCGATCCAATATTGGTGACATCGCCGCTGATCTTCAGCCGCTCACCGCCGCCAAACAGGTTGCGATGCAGCCAAGCAGCGTTCAACGTCGCGCCATCATTGCTGCTCAGCTCAGCGCCGAACGTGTAGCGGCGCTTCTTTTCTTCCACCAAAGTCGCCGTAATCCCGAGCAAATCGGGCGAGGTGATGAAATCATCCTCGGTCAGCGTCACCGATTTGAACACGCCGGTACGGCGCAGACGCGAGGCCGCCCGCTCCAACTCGGCAGGGCTAAAAGCCTCACCCTCCGGCAGACCAGTAATCGCGCGCACCCGCGCCAGCCGCATCCGGTCTGCGCCTTTGATTGTTAGCCGCCCAAAGCGCAGGGCGGGCCCCGGATCAAGCACCACATCCGCCGCCAATTTAGCGCTGGCGTGATCCGCTGTCAGCTTTTGGCTGGCCACCTCCGCCTTGGCATAAGAGCGATCGCGCCAGCCGTTCACGCCAGCCGTCACCGCTTCCAGGATCACGCCACTTTCGGCGGTCTTGCCTACGGCAAAGCCCTCGGGCAGTTCGGTGCGCTTGGCCAAGGGGGCAATGCGCGCCTGACTGAAGGCAAACTCCGGCCCCGGCTCCACCACCACCTTGATGGTCGAGACCGACCCCGGCGCATCCAACGGCGCAATACTGGCGGCCTCGACACCATCGACATAGACGTGGATCACCGCCGAATAATACCCGCGCGCATAAAGCGCGTTCAGCAGGCTGGCATATTCCGCCCGCGCATCGGTGAAAATATCCTGCGCCAGCGTGTTGCCAGCCTTTTCCGAGGCCAACAGAATCGAAGCCGCGCGCAGCTCTTCCTCCAACGCTTTCGGCGCGTCTGGCACAGTAAACTCAAGCCGATCAAGGGCTTGCCCGGCTGTGCCCGCGACCAGACACAGCATCAAAGCCCCCGCGACGATGCGCGACGTTTTCTTGACCTGAACACTATACATGGATACCCCGCCTCAACTTATCCACACTATGCCGTGATCAGCCGCAAAGGGCAACGCCGCCGCCCATCACGATTTCTACGCATAGGCGGTTCGCCGCGCCCTTGACGCAAGCGCAGTTTGCGCCGAACTGTTAGCGCAAACCAAACAGAGGGCTCGCCATGTATACCGCTGCCGAAAACCGCTATGAGTCTATGCCCTACCGCCGCTGTGGCAACTCCGGCCTGAAACTGCCCGCGATCTCGTTTGGGCTGTGGCACAACTTTGGCGACGACACACCGCACGCCACCAAACGCGCGATGTGCCACACCGCCTTTGATCTCGGCATCACTCATTTTGATCTGGCCAACAACTACGGCCCACCACCCGGTTCCGCTGAAACCGCCTTTGGCGAGATCCTGAAAACCGATTTCAAACCTTATCGCGACGAGATGATCATTTCGTCGAAAGCGGGCTATGACATGTGGGGCGGTCCTTACGGCGAATGGGGTTCGCGCAAATATCTGATCGCGTCTTGCGACCAATCGCTAAAGCGGATGGGGCTGGATTACGTAGATATTTTCTATTCGCATCGCTTTGATCCCGAGACACCGCTGGAAGAAACCATGATGGCGCTGGATCATATCGTCCGTTCCGGTCGCGCGCTCTATGTCGGGATTTCCAGCTATAACACCCAGCGCACCCGCGAAGCCCATGCCATTCTGAAAGAATTGGGCACACCCTGCCTGATCCATCAGCCAAGCTATAACATCCTCAACCGCTGGGTCGAAACCGATGAGCTGAAAGACGCGCTCAGCGAGCTTGGCATGGGGTCGATCGCCTTCGTGCCGCTGGCGCAGGGCTTGCTGACCAACAAATACCTCAATGGAATCCCCGGGGGCAGCCGCGCCGCGCAGGACAAGTCTTTGCACCCTTCCGTGGTGGAAAAGGCAATTGAATCGGTGAAAAAGCTGAACGAGATGGCGCAGGCGCGTGGTCAGACCCTTGCGCAGATGGCGATTGCTTGGGTACTGCGTGGCGGCGGCATCACCTCGGCGTTGATCGGTGCCTCCAAACCTTCGCAGATCGTCGATTGCGTCGGGGCGATCAACAACCTTGATTTCACGCCAGCAGAACTTGCTACCATCGACGCAATTTCCGAAGAGAAATCCATCAACCTCTGGGCGAAATCCTCTGAGTGATCTGAGGGTTTGAAAACACAGGCGGGCCGGGGTCAACTAGCATCTCGGCCTGAAGAACACAGACCAACACGCGCACCACAACATGCCGAATTCAGGAAGCTCCCGTGCAGGGGTCTTGCATTCTGCAACATAACCTTAGGCGGAGAATTTAGAAAGTGGTGCCGCTGAAGAGACTCGAACTCCCGACCCCATCATTACGAATGACGTGCTCTACCAGCTGAGCTACAGCGGCACTTTCTGGTGGCTTCTCCTAGGGCGCGGCCAAAACGAAGTCAACCCCCGCCACGCCGTTCAATTTGCACTCCGCGCCACGGCGGCAAGATCGATGATCTCGGGCTTTGCCACCACATCTGGCACCACAGCCGCCACAACTACGGGTGCGCTGACCAGCAGCGGCAACAACTCCGCCCCGGTCACACTGGGTCCGTTCACCTCGACCGGCTCACGCCAGCTGAGCGTGTCAAAGCCGCCGCAATTCTCACAGATCGGCTGCCACAGGCTGTGGATCGCCTGGCATTTATCGCAGCACCATTGCGGCCCGCGTGGGGCTGTCAGCGCCTTCGACAACCAGCCGCGCACCACCGCGTCATCGCTGCCTTCGCCACGTTCTATCGCCGCCATAATAGCCAAGGCGCGTTGTGTCGGATGCCGGGTGATCAGATCGCCCAGCGCGCGGCGTGCTGCGGGGAATTCCTCGGCGGTGATGTTCAACTCGGCCAGCAGCAGGCGCGTTTCGTCGCTGTCAGGGTGGATCGCCGTCAGCGCGCGGAAGCGTTTCAGGCGTTGCTGCGGCACTTCGTCGGGTTCAATCTCGGCAAAGGCGGCGGCAATCTCCGGATGCGGCAGCATCTCCCACGCCTTTTTCAGCACACGGGTGGCGGATTTCTTGTCACCCTTGTCGATCAATCCGCGCCCGGCCATCACCGCCGCCGGGATCAGATCGGGCGACTTCCTGTTAGCCTCAATCGCAGCTTCGCGCGCCTCGACCGTCGCGGTTTCATCCATCACCCCGCGCGCCTCTTGCAAGGCCAGCACGGCATCCCGCCGACGATATACGTCCTTCGGCAACGCCCCGCCCTTCAGCTTGGCTCCCAAAGTCACCCGCGCGCCCTTCCAATCGGCTTTCTCCGATTGCAGCTTCAGCAAAATATCCTGCGTCTCGGCGTGCTTCGGTTTCAGCGCAAACGCCTTCTCGGCCAAAGCCAGCGCGGTGTCGGTGTCGCCTTCCGCCAGCTTTTGCTTCATCAGCCCGCGAATCCCGACAAAGCGCGAGGAATCACTGGCCAGCAGGGTCTTATAGGCCTCGGTCGCGCGCTTGGTATCGCCCGCAGCCTCCGCCGCCTGCGCCACCAGCAACGTGGTCAATTCCGGTCGTTCCAGAAACTTCGCCGCCCGCTGCGCCCGCATCAGCGCCAAGCGCCCCTCGCCTGCGGCCAGCGCCATCAGCCCATCGTTCAGCGCCTGATAACCTTTGCGTTCGCGATTGCGGTCGAAATAGCGCGAGATCGCGGTTTCATCGCCATTCAGAAAGCGCAGAGTTGCGACAATGAAACCCACCAGCTTCATCAACCCCCATAGGGCCGCCACCAAGAGCAGCAGCAGGATCGCGGTCTGCAATGGGCCAAGCGTAAACTCCCAGCCGCCCATCGAAATCCGCACGCCTTCGTCGCTGTGCAGCAGCATATCCGCGCCATAGGTCAGACCCGCAATCGCGGCGATGAACAGCAGAACCTTGATCAGTGACCAGATCATCGCGTGCTCCTATTGCATCGCTGCGGCAAGGCCCGCAACTGCCGCGACTGCTGCCTGCCGCTTTTGCGCCATGGCCTGCCAATCGCTCAAAGCCGTCGCCGCTTCGGGGGGAAGTGCGGCTATTTCGGTCAGTGCGGCAGAAATATCGCCCGCCGCCAGCGCGGCTTCGGCCCGCGACAAGATCGCATCGGGGTCATTGCCTTCATGCGGCGTCAAGGATCGCGCCCCGGTCTGAGTGCGCAGGAAATTCGCCACCCGGTCCGACCAACTTTCGCCCATATTCGCCCGCAAGGCCGCCTCTAAAGCTGCACGCGAGGCCGCTGGAAACGCATCTTGCAGCGCGGCCAAGGTCGGCAGCCCGGTTTGCGCATTTTCCGCCAACACTGCAGGCACATCGCCCAAAGCGGGCAAAGCCGAGGCATAGGCCGAGCCACTGTCCAAAGCCGCCTGAACCCGACCCAAAGCCGCGCGGGCCTCAGACGCTTTCGCCGTAGCTTCGGCATCTGCTTTGATCCGGGCGGCGGTGTCTTCAGCCTGCTTCAACACCGCATCCGCCGCCGCTTTCTGAGCCGCAAGCGCTGCTGCCGAGGGTGCATTGCCGCTGATCGGCATGGCTTCAATAGCCGTCAGCCGCTGTTCCAACGCCGCAATCTGCTGCTGAAGCGGTGCTATATCTGGGGCAGCCTGATCGGCCAACGCCGCCACCCGCGCCTCAAGGTCGCTATCCGGTCCGGCAATCGGCCGCGCTGCAAGTTCGGCAATCTGCGCTTTCAGGCTTTCCGTTTCGGCCTGCTGCGCGGTCAGCGCCGCTTGCAGCGCAGAAGTGTCCTGAATGGGCCAGCCCCCCGGCAAATACTGCGCCAGACCATAGCCTAACCCCGCAGCGATCACCCCGCCCAATATAGGCGCGACCCAACCCGGCCTGCGTGCAGGGTCTGCGGGCTTGACCGGCTCCGACGCAATCACCGGGGGTGCCTCAAGCTCGCTCGTCTCTGTGTCAGTCATCGCAGACCTCGCTTTTGCGCTTTGGGCCATCGCACTGCGGCCGCTGTTGCTTTGAAGTTAGGCCGAGGACCGCAGTGGTTCAAGAAGTCATCCACGCCCACGCAGCGCCTGAACCGCCCGCTGCATCGCCGCACTGTCCGGGCGGGTGGCGATTTCGGTAAACACCGCAGGAAAATCAAAGGCTTCCGCCACAGCAGGGCTGAGTGCCGCCAGCCAGATCGGCGCTTTTGCCGCAATGCGCCGCAATTCGTCCGCCAGCAGTTTTGCGGAGCGCGGCGAAAAAATCGGCAGGATCGCCGGGCCGGATTCTTGCAGCACCGCGATGGCTATGTCAGTCAAGCTTTGGACTATCTGCCGATAGATGACCAGTGAAACAGTCTCTATTCCTGCCGAAATCAGCCTTTTCTCCAAATCACCCGCGCTGTCTTGCCCCCGCAGCAACAGCAGACGCCCAACTGGCGCGGCCGCAATGATATGCGCCAGTAGATCATCGGCAGCGCCCGAAGCCGAGTTGGCCTTAAACCCCGCCGCCCGCGCCGCTTCAGCCGTGCGATTGCCGACACAGAACGCTTGCTTCGGTAGCGCGGTCCCGGCAGCGGAAATCCGCCCGGCAGCTTCCGCTCCAGTCTCAGAGGTCAGCACAACGGCGGCAAAATCGCTAGACGGCAGCGGAGGCGACAAAAACTCTGGCCGCATCAAGGGCGAAATCAGCGCACCGCCGATCTGATCCGCAAACCGTTGGCTCTGCGCCAAAGGCCGCGTCAGCAGGATGGTGGGTTGGGATTGTCTGGCCATGGCCTTGGTGTTACCTGCGATAAGGCAAGCAATCAACGGCGGACCATGACGGGAACTCTTACCTTTCTGGGCATCGAGTCCAGCTGCGACGACACCGCTGCCGCCGTGATCCGTCATCTGCCGGGGCAGCTGCCACAGATTTTGTCCTCTGTGGTGGAAGGCCAGACCGCCCTGCACGCGGCGTTCGGCGGCGTGGTGCCGGAAATCGCCGCCCGCGCCCATGCCGAGCGGTTGGATCATTGTGTGGAGCAGGCGTTGGCGGAAAGCGGCGTCACTTTGGCTGGCTTGGATGGCATTGCGGTGACGGCGGGGCCGGGGTTGATCGGCGGCGTGTTGTCTGGCGTGATGCTGGCGAAGGGGCTTTCGCTGGCAACTGGCTTGCCGATGGTGGGGGTGAATCACCTCGCAGGTCATGCCTTGACGCCGCGACTGACCGATCAACTGGCGTTTCCCTACCTGATGCTGCTGGTGTCGGGCGGGCATTGCCAGTTCTTGATCGTGCATTCTGCTGAACAGTTTCAACGGCTTGGCGGTACGATTGATGACGCACCCGGCGAGGCCTTTGACAAAACCGCCAAGCTCTTGGGTCTGCCGCAACCCGGCGGTCCCGCCGTGCAGGCCGAGGCCGCGCTGGGGGATCCGAAGCGTTTCACCTTCCCGCGCCCGCTGCTGGATCGCCCCGGCTGCGATATGTCGTTCTCGGGCCTGAAAACTGCTTTGCTGCGCGCCCGCGATGCGGTGATTGCCGAAAAGGGCGGGCTCACCCTCCAAGACCGCCGCGATCTCTGCGCTGGATTTCAACTCGCCGTGGCCGAAGTTCTGGCCGAGAAAACCCGCCGCGCCTTGGCGATTTATGCCGAGCTTACTCCTACCGAACCTGCGCTCGCCGTGGCTGGTGGTGTGGCCGCGAATACGGCCATTCGGGCAAGGTTAGAGACGGTTTGTGCGCAAGCTCGTACCCGCTTCCTCGCCCCACCCTTGCAACTTTGCACCGATAATGCGGCGATGATCGGCTGGGCGGGGATCGAGAGGTTTCGGGCAGGAGCCATCGACGGCATGGATCTGGTCGCCCGCCCGCGCTGGCCGCTGGACGCGACCGCTGCGCCCATGATCGGTTCCGGCAAGAAGGGGGCCAAAGCATGATCGGCATTGTCGGCGCAGGCGCGTTTGGCACGGCCTTGGCAGTGGCTTTGGGCCGCGAGGGTCGTGACGTGCGGCTCTGGGCGCGCGACGCAGCGCATATTGCCGAAATCGCCCGCTCCGGCGCCAATGAAGCGCGACTGCCGGGGATCAATCTGCCCAAAACGATCTCTGTTACGGCAGATATCGCAGATTTGACCGGGGCAGAGGTGGTGCTTCTCTCGCTACCGATGCAAGCACTTCGCGGCTTTCTTTTCGCCAATCGTGCGCTGAACGGCCTGCCGCTGGTGGCCTGCTGCAAAGGGGTTGATTTGACCACGCTGAAAGGCCCCACTGCGCTGATCGAGGCGGCCTGCCCGGAGTCACCTTTCGCCATTCTGACCGGCCCGAGTTTCGCCGCCGATATCGCGCGCGGCCTACCCACCGCGTTGACCTTGGCCTGCGCTGAAGGTGAGGCTTTGCAACATCTGCTGTCCACGCCGACGCTGCGGCTGTATCGCACCACGGATGTGATCGGGGCGGAACTGGGTGGCGCTTTGAAAAACGTCATCGCCATTGCTGCTGGCATCGTGATGGGCGCAGGGCTTGGCGATTCCGCCCGTGCGGCCTTGATGACGCGGGGGTATGCCGAGATGGCCCGACTTGCGCAGGCGTTGGGCGGGCGGGCGGAAACGCTGGCGGGGCTATCGGGATTTGGCGATCTGGTGCTGACCTGCACCTCGACTCAATCGCGGAACTTCCGCTTTGGTCAGGCGCTTGGCGCAGGTCAGGCTTTCGACCCCAATGTCACCGTCGAGGGGGCGGCCACCGCAAAAGCAGTCTCTAACATGGCCAAAATCATGCAAATTGACATGCCGATCACCGCGATGATCGCCGCCTTGATCGACCAACACATCACCTTGCCGCAGGCGATCTCAGCCCTGCTGTCCCGCCCTTTGAAACAGGAGTAACCCATGCGCGTCGCCCTTATCTGCAAAGACAAACCCGACCATCTGCAAACCCGACTGGACAATCGCACCGCGCATCTGGCGCATATCGAAGCCTCGGGCGTGGTGGAAATGGCCGGGCCGTTTCTGGACAATGGCGCGATGACCGGCAGTCTCGTGGTGCTGAACGTCGAAACCCTGGCAGAGGCCGAAGCTTGGGCCGCAGCCGACCCCTATGCCAAGGCAGGTCTGTTTGATAGCGTGATGATCAGCGAGTGGAAAAAGGTCATCGGCTGATGGGTTTCTGGCTGTTCAAATCCGAGCCTGACACATGGGGCTGGTCCGACCAAGTCGCGCGCGGGGCTGCGGGTGAGGAATGGCATGGCGTGCGCAACTATCAGGCGCGCAACAACATGCGGGCGATGCAGGTGGGGGACCTTGGGTTTTTCTACCACTCAAACATCGGCAAAGAGATTGTCGGGATTGTCGAGGTTTGCCGTGAGTCGCAGCCTGACAGCACCTCCGATGATCCGCGCTGGGATTGTGTTTGCATCCGGGCGGTGCAGCCCCTGTTGCGGCCTGTGACGCTGGAGACTTGCAAGGTGCAGCCGGGGCTGGAGAAGATGGTCTTGATCAACAATGCGCGGCTTTCGGTGCAGCCAGTGACGGCTGACGAATGGCGGATCATCTGCAATCTGGGCGGTTTAAGCTGATTGGAAACGGGGGGCCCATTACCCCTAAAGGACCCCCCATCCACCCCACGTGCTCCCTCAGCACCACACGTGTTCTGTAAAAGGTCCTAGGCTACTGCCTGTTCCTTCAAACTATGCAAAGCTGCCGAGTCGCGCAAACGGCAAGTGCTTGGGAATTATATCAAATCGAAACGATCAGGCCTTCGGCTCTGGCAGGAAAAACGCGGCCAGACCCAGCAACGGCAGATAGGCGCAGATTTTGTAAACCGCCACGATTCCCCACGCATCCGCCAGCACACCAAGCCCTGCCGCGCCAAAAGCGGCGATGCCGAAAGCCAGCCCGAACAACAGGCCGGCCACCATTCCGGTGCTGTGCGGCATCAAATCTTGCGCATAGACCACCATTGCCGGGAATGCCGAGGCCAGCATCAGCCCGGCGAGCGCCGCGACCAGCACGGTTGGCACTAGTGGCAGCCACGGCATCGCCAAAGTCAGCGGCAGGATACCAAGGATCGACCACAGGATCACCTTGCGACGTCCGATCTTGTCGCCGATGGGCCCGCCAATGATCGTGCCAGCCGCCACAGCCGCCAGAAAGATGAACAAACAGATCTGCGATTGCCCGACACTGAGGCCAAAGCGCTCGATCAGGTAGAAGGTGTAATAGTTCGACAGCGACACAGAATAGAGGAACTTCGAGGTCATCAGCACGATCAGAATGAACATCCCCAAGCGCACCGTGGCTTTCGGCACTGCCACCGCTGACCGTGCCCTGCTCCGCCGCGCCAAGGCACGCCCCGCGCCAACGGCAGTATACCAGCGCCCCACCAGCCACAGCAGCACCATGCCCAGCATCGCCACCCCGGCGAACCATTCAATCGAGACTTGCCCGCGCTCCATCACCACAAAGGCAGCCGCCAGCGGACCCAAAGCAGAGCCCGCATTGCCGCCGACCTGAAACAAAGATTGTGCGAATCCGGGTCGCATCCCGGCAGCCAACCGGGCGATCCGCGATGCTTCGGGATGGAAGATCGACGAGCCAAGCCCGATCATCGCAACCGACCCCAGCACCGCCGCGAAGGTTTGCGCATTGGCCAGCAGCACCAGACCAATCCCCGTCGAAGCCATGCCCGCCGCCAAAGCATAGGGTAGGGGTCGTTTGTCGGTATAAAGCCCGATCAGCGGTTGCAGGATCGAAGCGGTGCCCTGAAACACCAATGTAATCAAACCGATCTGCGCGAAGGAAAGCGCCAGATTGTCCTTCAGCAGCGGATAGGCTGCCGGGATCAGCGATTGCATCAGATCGTTCAGAAGATGCCCCAAGGCGACGGCCAGAATGATCGGCACGACCGTGGCGTCAGCGGTTTGCGAGGGGTGAGGTTCGGCAGACATTGGAAACCTTTTGCAGAAAGCCCCGCACCATCGCGCGGCTTTCTGGAAATGGCAATGTCTGGAGAGGCCTATCGCGGCCCGCAGATCATTTGGCGTAAACGGCTTCTTTGCTGAAATGCTTGGTCAGCATGTAATAGACCACGGCGCGATATTTGTTGCGCTCACCGCGACCATAGGTGTCGATCACCGCATTGATCGCTTCCATCAGCGCCGGGCTGTCAGCCAGACCCAGCTTTTTGATCAGGAAGTTATTCTTCACAGTTTCCAGCTCAGAATTGTCCGAACCCGCGACAGTCGCGCTGTCGGCGTTATAAATCGCCGGACCGCAACCAATGGTCACTTTGGTCAGCAGATCCATATCCGGGTTGATCTTGCACTTGTTTTTCAAATCTTCGGCGTATTTCGCGATCAGATCGTCACGCTTGCTCATTCCAATAATCCCTCGTTTGTCGGACCGATAAAGCTGCCAGATGGGGCAGGGTGGCCGCACATTAGGCGATGGAGTAATTCACTCAAAGGGAAATATGGCTACAGGTTCCCCCTTCGGCGGAGACCATCTGACGCAACGTCACAACGCAAAAGGCCCGAGGTTTCCCCCGGGCCAGCGCTGGATGTGTCAGAACTCAGTAGCGGTAGTGTTCGGCCTTGAACGGGCCTTCGACTTTCACGCCGATGTAATCCGCCTGATCCTTGCGCAGCTCGGTCAGCTTGACGCCGATTTTTTTCAGATGCAGGCGCGCGACTTTCTCATCCAGCTCTTTCGGCAGGATATAGACGCCCGGCGCGTAATCTTCGCCTTTGGTCCAGAGTTCGATCTGCGCCAGAACTTGGTTCGTGAACGACGCCGACATCACGAAAGACGGATGACCGGTGGCGTTGCCAAGGTTCAACAAGCGGCCTTCTGACAGCAGTATGATGCGATTGCCCGAGGGCATCTCGATCATATCGACCTGCTCTTTGATGTTGGTCCATTTGTGGTTTTTCAGGGCTGCAACTTGGATCTCGTTGTCGAAATGGCCGATGTTACCGACAATGGCCATATCCTTCATCTCGCGCAGATGCTCGATAAGAATGACGTCGCGATTGCCAGTGGTGGTGATGAAGATATCGGCGTTGGCGACTTCATCTTCCAGCAGCGTCACTTCATAGCCGTCCATCGCGGCTTGCAGCGCGCAGATCGGATCGACTTCGGTGACTTTGACGCGGGCACCCGCACCACGCAGGGACGCCGCCGAGCCTTTACCCACATCGCCGTAACCACACACAACAGCCACCTTACCCGCCATCATGGTGTCGGTCGCACGGCGGATACCATCCACCAGCGATTCCTTGCAGCCGTATTTGTTGTCGAATTTCGACTTGGTGACGCTGTCGTTGACATTGATCGCCGGGAAGGGCAGTTGGCCCTTTTTGTGCAGATCATAGAGACGATGCACGCCGGTGGTGGTTTCTTCGGAAACGCCTTTGATCGCGGCTTTGGTTTTGGCGAACCAGCCCGGCGATTGCTTCATCCGCTTCTGGATTTGCAGCTTGATGACTTCTTCTTCTTCGGATTGCGGCACGGACAGCACGTCTTCACCCGCCTCCATCCGCGCGCCGAGCAGCACATACAGCGTCGCGTCGCCGCCATCGTCGAGGATCATGTTTGCACCCTCAGGGAACATGAAGGAACGGTCAAGATAATCCCAATGCTCGGTCAGGGTCTGGCCCTTGATGGCAAACACCGGGACACCAGCTTCGGCGATGGCCGCAGCTGCGTGGTCTTGGGTCGAGAAGATGTTGCAAGACGCCCAGCGCACATCGGCACCAAGCGCGGTCAGCGTCTCAATCAAGGCAGCGGTTTGGATCGTCATGTGCAGCGAGCCGACAATCCGCGCGCCTTTCAGCGGCTTGGTGGTGCCAAATTCCTCGCGGCAGGCCATCAGGCCCGGCATTTCGGTTTCAGCGATGACCAGTTCTTTGCGGCCATATGCAGCCAGCGCAATATCCTTAACGATGTAATCTTTCGCCATCTGGCACACTCCTTGATCCTATGGTTGCGGGGCAGATAGCATTTACAGGACCTCTCGACAACAGAGGCCGTGAGTGGCAGGAAAATGCGGCAGGAGGCCGTCATGAAACAACCGCGCGCATGGCAACGGATGCTATCTGGCCGCAGGCTTGACCTGCTGGACCCGACGCCGATGGATATCGAGATCGCCGATATCGCGCATGGCTTGGCGTTTGTGGCGCGCTGGAACGGTCAGACGCGGGGCGATTTTGCCTATTCGGTGGCGGAACATTCGCTGCTGGTCGAAGAAATCTACGCGCGCCAGAACCCAGCCAATCCGCGTTGGCAGCTAGCGGCTTTGCTGCATGACGCGCCGGAATATGTGATTGGTGATATGATCAGCCCGGTGAAATCTGCGGTGGGGCCAAGCTATACGGAACTGGATCTGCGGCTGACAGCGGCGGTGCATCTGCGCTTTGGTCTGCCTGCGGTGCTGCCGGTGGTAGTGAAAAAGGCGATCAAGGCGGCGGATAAAATCTCGGCTTGGCTTGAGGCGGTGCAGATCGCGGGGTTTTCGGAACCCGAGGCGGACAAGCTGTTTGGCAGGCCGGATACCGCGTTGTTGCGTGGGCTGGAGATAAAACTAAGACCGCCCGCACAGGTGCGGGCGGATTATGTCGCGCGGTATTTGGATTTGCTGGCGGCGCTCAAGACCTAAACCCGATCGCTGGTTTGCTTGGTCCAACGGGCTTCCGTCGGACGGCTGGGAAAGCGATCGCGCGGAGTTGGGACCGGGCTGGCGCGCAGGGCGATCAGCAGGGCATCTGCGAGAATTTTTAACATGACTTGCTCCTATTTGCTTGTTGTCATAGTGTGTTTATAGCGCATTTCAGCCCAAGCCCCGAGTCAGCGATTTTTCCAAACTGTTAGATTGGCTTTCATGTCTGTAGACTGGAAAAGCTTCCCCTCCCTCACTGCCTTGCGGGCGTTTGAGGCGGCTGCACGGTTGCAAAATTTTTCCCGCGCCGCCCGCGATCTGAACGTCACCCACGCCGCCATCGCGCAACAGGTGCGCGCCCTTGAGGCTGATCTGGGGCGCGAGTTGATCTATCGGCAGGGTCGCGGGCTGGCACTGACCGCTGAGGGCGCAAAGCTGGCGCAGGCGCTGACCGACGGCTTCCACGGCATTGAAGTTGCAGTGAATGATCTGCGCGGCGCCGATCCCAACGCGCCGCTGCGGGTGACGCTGACCCCGGCTTTCGCTGCGCAATGGCTGATCCCGCGTCTGGGGGCGTTCTGGAAGGCGCATCCCGAAATCGGATTATCGCTGCACCCCGAACATCGCGTGATGGACTTGCGCCGCGACAGCCTTGATCTGGCGATCCGCTTTGGCGATGGCAAATGGCCGGGGGTGGAGGCCGAGGTTCTGACCTCGGCGCATTACATCATTGTCGCCGCGCCGGCGCTGTTGCAGGGGCGTGAAGGACTAACCACCTCAGAAATGTCGGCAATGCCTTGGGTGATTGAACCGGATTGGCCCGAGGCTTTGATTTGGTTGCGCAGTTTTGGGCTGAAACCAGATGCGATGAACATCACCTACATTCCAACCGAAGAATTGGCACTTTCCGCTGCGCGGCAGGGTTTGGGCCTGCATGTTGAAGCCGCCGCCTTGATGGAGAAAGATCTGGAAAGCGGTGATCTGATCGCTGTGGGCGAGATTAAGGATGAAAGCCTTGCCTATTATTTGGTCACAAGGCCGGGCGCGAAACGCGCCGAGTTGAAAACCTTCATGAAATGGCTGAAGGCCGCCATTTGAGGCGGCCTTCGGTTTTCTTACCTGCGAAAGATCAGATCGACATTTCGTCCGGCTGCTTGCCCGCAGCCAATTCTGCTGCAAACCAACGCGGTTTGCGGCCACGGCCCGACCAAGTGTCCGATGAATCCGCCGGATTGGCGTATTTCGCGACAGCTGGCGAGCGTTTGCGCGCAACCGTCACGCCGGTCAGCTCAGCCAGAGAAAAGCCCTTCGCGCGGGCGAATTCTTCAATCTCGGCAAGAGCCTCTTTCTTTTTGCGATCCTCAAAGGACGCAATAGCCTTTACCACTTGCGATTGCAGATCTTTCAACTCTTTAAGAGACAGCCCGTTGATATCAATGGTCACGTAAGCATCCTTTCAGGATTATGGTAAAGCCATTTAGGCTGAAAGGATTATTCTTTCAAGTACTCGCTTATTTTGGGCTGCGTTTGGCCAGAATCCGCTGCAAAGTCCGCCGATGCATCGAAAGTCGGCGCGCGGTTTCTGAAACGTTGCGGTCGCACATCTCATAGACCCGCTGGATATGTTCCCAACGCACCCGGTCCGCCGACATTGGATTTTCCGGCGGTTCCGGCATTGCAGCGCCCTTGGCAAGCAGCGCCTGCATCACATCATTCGCATCGGCGGGTTTCGAGAGATAATCCGTCGCACCGATTTTAACTGCCGCCACCGCCGTCGCAATCGCGCCATAGCCAGTCAACACCACGATCCGGCAATCCGGCCGACGCTCGCGCAGAGTTTCCACCACGTCGAGCCCGTTGCCATCCTCAAGGCGCAGGTCAATCACCGCATAGGCCGGAGGCCGCGCCAGCGCAATCGCCCGCCCTGCCGCCACGCTGCCTGCGGTTTCCGGCAAAAACCCGCGCTTTTCCATCGCTTTGGCGAGGCGCTTGACGAAAACCTCGTCATCATCGACCAACAACAAGCTGCGATCCGGTCCCAGTTCTTCGCCAAGATCATCTGCCATGAAATCCCCCGTTCATTCGTCTGCTAACCTAGGCCGCTAAAGGCTTATCGTCAAACGCGCCCTAGCTTTTCTCAATAAAGCAAGCAGCGCGGGTGGCGATTTGTTCGGCGGTATCATCACGGGTGAAGAAATCAGCGAAGCCGCTGCCGGGCAGCATCAGATAGGTGAAGGTCGAATGATCCATCATGTAATACTGATCGCCGGTGTCCTGTTTTTTGAAATAGGTCTTATAAGCGCGTGACGCCGCCTGCACTTGCTCAAGCGTGCCGGTCAGACCGATCATGTCGGGATGCAGGTTGGCGGTGAAATCCTTCAGCACCGCAGGCGTGTCGCGTTCGGGGTCGATTGAGATAAAAACCGGGGTGACATCCAGACCCTTGGCCTTCAGCAAATCCACCGCCTCGGCATTGCGCGCGCCATCCAGCGGGCAAACATCCGGGCAAAAGCTGTAGCCAAAATAGACCAGCGATGGCTTGGCCAACACATCTTTGTCGGTCACCGTCTTGCCGTCTTCATCCACCAAGGTGAATGCCCCGCCAATATCGCCGCCGCCGCCCGCCACAGCCGAGGTCCGGCAATCGGCAAAAGGATCATTGGCACTCCGCTGCAGCGCCACAAAATAAGTGCCGCCCAAAAGCCCCGCCACCGCAACAACCGCCAATCCGGCATAGATTTTTAGCATCCCGCTCTCCTCATTGCGCATTGATCCGCGCCGAACCAACCCTTATCAATCGCAAAGCCGCCGTAATGGCCAGCCCCCGCCAAGGCATCCCATGTCAAACCAGCGTGACATAACCGCCCAATCCGCACATTTTCGGCCCGAGCGGGCGGATTGGCTGCGGCTGCGCACGTTGATCTTTCAGCGCTGGATGGCAAGCTTTGGTCAGTTGGCGGCGCTTTTGGTGGCAACGCGCTATTATGGCATGCAACTGCCTCTGGGCTTGTGTTTTCTGGCGGTTGGGCTGGCGGTCATTGCCAATCTGATCGCGATGTTCATCTTCCCGCAGAACAAGCGGCTGACCGAGCTTGAGGCGATGCTGACGCTGCTGTTCGATCTGGCCCAACTGTGCTTTCTGTTGTTCCTGACCGGCGGACTGGCCAACCCCTTTGCGCTGCTGGTACTGGCCCCAGTGACGGTATCTGCCAGCGCATTGGAACTGCGCAGCACCTTGATCCTTGGTGTGCTCGCGGCAGCCTTTGTCACCTTGATCGGCCTGCTCAACATCCCCCTGCGGCTGGCCGATGGCACGATATTCGCCATCCCCAGCCTGTTTACCTTCGGATTCTGGCTGTCTTTGCTGATCGGCATCGCCTTTCTTGGCCTGTATTCGCGTCGGGTGGCGACCGAGATGCGCTTGATGTCCGACGCACTTTTGGCGACGCAAATGGCTTTGGCGCGTGAGCAAAAGCTGACCGACCTTGGCGGTGTGGTCGCCGCCGCCGCGCATGAATTGGGTACGCCCTTGGCGACGATCAAGCTGATCAGCTCTGAGATGATGGATGAACTCGCGGATCACCCCGATCTCGCCGAAGACGCCCGGCTGATCCACGAACAAGCCAACCGCTGCCGCGATATCTTGCGCTCGATGGGCAAGGCCGGGAAGGATGATCTGCTGCTGCGGCAGGCCCCGTTGGAAACCGTGCTGCAAGAGGCCGCCGAGCCGCACATGGCGCGCGGCATCGAGGTGATCTTCACCATGGCAGGGGCAGGCCTGCCACCCGTAGTGGTGCGCCGCCCCGAACTGATCCACGGGCTTCGCAATCTGGTGCAGAATGCGGTGGATTTCGCCCGCAGTACGGTCTGGGTTGATGCGCAATATGCACCGGATCGCATCCTGCTGCGCATCATCGACGACGGCGAAGGCTTTCCGGCGCAAGTGCTGGGGCGGATCGGCGACCCGTTCGTGCGCTCGCGCCGTGATGAGCAGGATCTGGCGCGGCGTCCCGAATATGAGGGCATGGGGCTGGGCCTATTCATCGCCAAAACCCTGCTAGAGCGCACCGGGGCCGAATTGTCTTTCGCCAATGCCGCCGACCCGTTCCTGTCGCCAGAAGAACGCCCGGCGCGATCCGGGGCGATTGTCGAGGTGACATGGAAGGCCGCAGATATTCTCGCTGAAACGGCAGGGGCTTTGGGTGAAAACCAGCGCTTTATCGGCTAGCGGCATAAAAGCCTGCATGACTGCGCCATCCTTAACCCCCTATTAACGATCTACTCCTTAGGTTGATCAAAACATGGGACCCTCCCATTAAGATGGGGCTTTCGGATGATTTTTCCGCTTATTCTCGCCGTGGTTGCGGCTTCGCTGATGGCGGCCTGTATTGGGATGCTGGCGTTGTGGCTGCTACCCGCCCGCGAGTTTCCGGTGCAAGCCAGCGTCTTCACCGATACCGGTAGTGAGACGCTGTTTATGTTTGATGGTGAGATTATGGTCGATAGTACCGCCAATGCCCGCGCACTTTTGGCGGCCAGCCCGATGAAAGGGCCCGCCTGGGGCAGGTTGATGGCGTTCCTGACCGCGCGGTTTGAAGATTTAGAGGCGCAGTTGCAGCGGCTGCAAAACGATGGCGCGATTGAACTGCCTTCGGTGGGAAATGCCACGCCCTTGATCCTGAAGGCGGAACATGCGGGCGGGTTGACCAAACTGACGCTGATTGATGCGAGCAAAGACGGCCATCTCTCGGCGGGCGATGCCATTGCCCAGCGCGCAATGCTGGATGAATTGGCGCTGCTGCGTGAAACCGTCGCGACCGCGCCGATGTTGTTGTGGCGTGAGAATACGGCGGGTGACGTGGTCTGGGCAAATGGACCCTATCTGTTGCAGGCCTGTGACGTTCTGGGTGAGGACAAAGAATTGGGCTGGCCGCTGCCTAGGCTGTTTAACCGGGCGGCGGCGAAATCGGGCAAGGATCAAAGACAAAGCCTGTTGGCTGTCGGTAAGCCTGCGCTCTGGTTTGATATCTCTAGCCGACCCGAGGCTGACGGCGATTTGATGTTCGCGATTCCCGCCGATGCGGCGGTGCAGGCCGAAAGCGCCTTGCGCGATTTCATGCAAACCCTGACCAAGACCTTTGCCCAACTTCCCATCGGCCTTGCGATCTTTGACCGCCAGCGCAAGTTGCAACTATTCAACCCTGCCCTGATGGATCTGACCCAACTTCCCCCCGATTTCCTGTCACTGCGCCCTTCGCTGCTGGCGGTGCTGGATGCCATGCGCGATCGCAAAATGCTGCCCGAGCCGAAGGATTACCGCGACTGGCGGCGGCAGATTGTCGAGATTGAAAAGGCCGCCGCCACTGGGCTTTATGAGGAAACTTGGAGCCTGCCGGATGGCCAAACCTACCGGGTGGTCGGGCGACCGCATCCGAACGGGGCTTTGGCGCTGTTGATCGAAGATATCTCATCGGAAATGCAGCGCACCCGACGATATCGCGCCGATCTGGAGCTTGGCCAATCGGTGATTGATCATATGGATGAAGCGATTGCGGTGTTTTCGCAATCGGGGCAGTTGGTGATGTCGAACAACAGCTATGCAGCACTTTGGGGCCATGATCCGGCGGAAACTTTGGCAGACAACACCGTCCGCACCCTCTCGGCACATTGGCGCGTGCAATCAGCCCCCAGTGCCATCTGGGCCGAGATCGAAGAATACGTCGCCACCGTAGGGGATCGTAACAGCTGGCGCGGCGAGGTGCGCCTGCTGGATGGCCGTCTGATCGGATGCAAATTCGCGCCTTTGGCGGGCAGCTCAACGCTGGCAACCTTCAGGTCAATGCCACCCTCCGAATCGAGCCAGGCAAGGTTGGCCGAAGGTGCGGGCCTGCGGCGCGCCTGAACTTCGCGGCTTGCAGCGGCGGGTGGGGACAGTAGACTTGGGGCATGACAAAGCCGCATGCCGTTACCGCCTTTTTGCCCTCAGAGGCCGACACCGCCGATCTTGGCCGCTGGCTAGCGTCGCGGCTAGGCGCGGGCGATTCTGTGTTGCTGGAAGGCCCGATTGGTGTCGGCAAAAGCCATCTCGCCCGCGCCCTGATCCGCACCCGCTTGGGTCGGATGGAGGACGTGCCCTCGCCCACCTTCACCCTCGTGCAGACCTATCAGGCCGATGTCGAGATCTGGCACGCCGATCTTTACCGCCTGTCGCATCCCGATGAGGTTGCCGAGCTGGGGCTGGAAGACGCGCTTTCACAAGCGATTTGTCTGATTGAATGGCCGGACCGTTTGGGTCGCTTGACGCCCGCTCATGCCATTCAAATAGCGCTATCGACCAGCGGCGAGGGTCGGAATGTCACGCTGACTGCGCCGGACCACCCCGATCTGCTGGCAGAGTTCGCCCAAAGTTGGTCGCAATGAACGACCGCGCCGCCTTATCGCAGGCATTTCTGACCCAAGCTGGCTGGGGCAATGCCAATCGTCGGTTTCTCGCCGGAGATGCTTCGGATCGCAGCTATGATCGGCTTGAGCAAGGCGCGAAAACCGCCGTGCTGATGGATGCGCCGCCGGGAAAGGGCGATGATCCGGCAACATTTCTGGCAATTGCCGCGCATCTTTCGGCCATCGGCCTCTCTGCTCCAAGTTGCTACGCACAGGATCTGGAAAACGGCTTTCTACTGTTAGAGGACTTGGGTGACAATATCTATGCCACCCTTCTGAAAATGGCTCCGTCCCGAGAAAACAGTCTCTATACGGCGGCAACGCAGGTCCTTGCCCATCTGCAACGCCATCCACCCGCCGCCAACCTCGCTAATCTGACCGTGCAGGATTGGGCCGAAGCCGCCGGTTTTGCCCTCGACTGGTATCGCTTCGCAATCACCGGTGACCGTACCGACCCTGCCGATTTCCGCAACGCCCTCACTGACGTTATATCCCGCCACGCCGACAGCCCCCGCGTGATGGTCCTGCGCGATTATCACGCCGAAAACCTGCTTTGGCTGCCGGATCGGCCCGGCCTTGCCCGCGTCGGCGTGCTGGATTTCCAACTCGCCCAACTTGGCCAGCCCGGCTACGATCTCGTCTCATTGCTGCAAGACGCCCGAAGGGATGTTTCACGTGAAACGGAGGCCGCGATGATCCGCGCTTTCTGTCTGCAAACCGGCACCACGGCAGACAGCTTCCGCCCCACCTATGCCACGCTTGGCGCACAGCGCGCTCTGCGCATCATCGGAATTTTCGCTCGCCTCTGCCTGCAGAGCGGCAAATCCAACTACGTTCGCTTGATCCCCCGCGTCTGGCACCACCTGCAGCGCAACCTCTCCGAGCCAGAACTCGCCCCGCTCGCCAAAATATGCGCCAGCCTGCTGCCCGAACCCACCCCCGAAGCCCTTGCCCGAATAGGTGCCCAATGCGGCCACTTCCGTTAATGCTTTTCGCCGCAGGCTTCGGCACCCGCATGGGCGCCTTGACCGCCCATCGACCGAAACCGCTGATCGACGTGGCCGGGAAACCGCTGATCGACCACGCCTTAGCTGTTGCCGATGCGGCGGGGATCGCAAAAATCGTGGTAAACCTGCACTATCTTGGCGACCAAGTCGCCGACCATCTGAAAAACCGCGACGTCCTGTTTTCATGGGAGCGCAACCAGATCCTCGAAACCGGTGGCGGTCTGAAAGCCGCCCTTCCGCTGCTTGGCGATGGCCCGGTGCTGACCCTGAACACCGACGCGGTGTGGACTGGGCAAAACCCCCTCACCCAACTGCTCACCGCTTGGGATCCGGCTAAAATGGATGCGCTACTCCTGCTGCTTCCTACCGAAAACGCCCTCGGCCACAGCGGCAAAGGCGACTTCCACCTTGATCCTAACGGCCGCATTTCCCGCGCAAACGGTGTCAACGCCCCGATATATCTCGGCGCGCAAATTCTCAAAACCCAAGATCTTTCCGCCATATCAGATCCTGTTTTCAGCCTGAATCTCCTCTGGGATATTGCCATCGCGAACAACCGCGCCTACGGCCTGATACATCACGGCGGCTGGTGCGATGTAGGTCGCCCCGAAGGCATTGCACTGGCTGAGTCCTTGCATGTTTAACCCTTACACCCCCCGCATTTTCGCCCTGCCGCCCGGCACAGATTTTCCCGCCGAACTGGTCGCGGGCCTGATCGAGCGTATGGCGCACCAGCCGCCAGAAGCAATGGCGCGCGTCACGATTTACCTCAACACCGCCCGCATGGTGCGCCGCGTCAGCGACCTATTCGCGACCCATGGCGCGCGCTTCTTGCCGCGCCTGCTGCTGCTCAGCGATCTCGCAAAAGATCCCAGCCTCAACCTTACCCCCACCATTCCCCCACTGCGTCGTCGCCTGCAAATGGCCGAACTCATCGCCAAACTGCTCGACGCCCAGCCCGATCTCGCCCCTCGCGCGGCGCTTTATGACCTCGCCGACAGCCTCGCCAATCTGATGGATGAAATGCAGGGCGAGGGCGTTCCAGCAGAGGCTATCGCCGCCCTCGATGTCTCAACCCATTCCAAACACTGGGAAAGAACCCAAACCTTCCTGCGCATCGTTGCCCCGCTGTTCAGCGATGCCGCCGATGCCGAATCGCGCCAACGCCTCGCCGTGCAGCAACTTGCCCAGCGCTGGCAAAGCGCCCCGCCGCAAGACCCGGTGCTGATCGCGGGCTCCACGGGCTCACGCGGCACCACCGCCCTGCTGATGCAGGCGGTCGCGGCCCTGCCGCAAGGTGCTTTGATCCTACCCGGCTTTGATTTTGACACGCCCTCCAGCGTCTGGCAGGCGATGGATGATGCCCTGACCGCCGAAGACCATCCGCAATACCGCTTCCGCCACCTGACCGACCTGCTGCACATCTCCCCCAGCAGTATCAAACCCTGGAGAGACACCCTCCCGCCAGACCCCAACCGCAACCGCTTGATTTCGCTGTCCCTCCGCCCCGCCCCCGTCACCGATCAATGGCTGGTCGAAGGCCCAAACCTGCCCAATCTACCCCGCGCCACCGAAAGCCTCACTCTGATCGAAGCCGCCTCCCCGCGCGCCGAAGCGCTGGCCATCGCAATGATCCTGCGCGAAGCTGCCGAAGCTGGCACCAAGGCCGCGCTGATCACGCCCGACCGCAACTTAAGCCGCCAGGTCACCGCCGCCCTCGACCGTTGGGCCATCCTGCCAGACGATTCCGCAGGCCGCCCCTTGGCACTTTCCGCTCCCGGTCGCTTCTTGCGCCACACCGCTGCACTGCTCGGCCAACGGTTGACCGCCGACAGCCTGCTTACAATCCTGAAACACCCGCTGACCGCCTCCGGCCCCACACGCGGCCCGCATCTGTTGCTGACCCGCTATCTCGAACTCAAACTCCGCAAAACCGGCCCTGCCTTCCCCACTGGTCCCGATCTGCTGGAATGGGCGAAAGCGCGCACCGACAACGCTTTGCCATGGGCGCAATTCCTCGCCGACACACTGCAAAACCTCGACCAAATTCCGCGTCGGCCGCTGGCCGATCACGTTTCCCAACACCGCGCCTTGTCCGAATCCTTGGCACGCGGTCTTGACCCCTGCGACACTGGCGCACTTTGGGATAAGGCCGCCGGGATCGAAGCCCTCGCCCTGATGGAAACCCTCGCCGCCGAAGCCCCCTACGGCGGCACTTGCTCCGTCACTGAATACCGCGATCTGTTCGAGGCTCTCGTCAACAAAGGCGAGGTCCGCGAACCCGTGCAAGCCCACCCCAACATCATGATCTGGGGCACCTTAGAGGCTCGCGTCCAAGGCGCTGATCTGGTGATCCTTGGCGGCCTCAACGATGGCATCTGGCCAAAACTTCCCGAACCCGACCCGTGGTTGAACCGCTCGATGCGCAAAAAAGCGGCTCTACTCTTGCCAGAACGCCAGATCGGCCTCTCCGCCCACGACTACCAACAAGCCATCGCCGCCCCCCATGTGATCCTATCGCGCGCCATCCGCAATGCCGAGGCGGAAACCGTCCCGAGCCGCTGGCTCAATCGCCTGATGAACCTAATGGACGGTCTGCCGCAGCAAAATGGCAAGCAGGCGCTGGCCGAAATGCGCGCGCGCGGCACCAAATGGCTCACTCTCGCCCGCGCCCTAGAACAGCCCACGCCTGCGCAACAGGCCGACCCCCGCCTGCACCCCGCCAAACGCCCCGCCCCGCAGCCGCCCATCGCCGCGCGCCCGCCCAAACTGTCGCTCACCAATATCGAACGCCTGATCCGCGACCCCTACGCCATCTACGCCCGCTACATCCTGCGGCTCAATCCACTCGACCCACTGCACCAAACCCCCGACGCCCGCGACCGTGGCATCATCGTGCATGAGGTACTGGAGCGGTTCGTCAAAACCCGTCCCGAAACCGAAACCCGCGCTGAGGCCCGCACCCGCCTGGTCACGCTCGCCCGCCAAGTCCTTGCGCAAGAATCCCCCTTCCCCGCCGCCCGCGCTTTGTGGTTGGCGAAACTCGACCGCGCCGCCGACCATTTCCTGACCCAAGACGCCAAACACGGCGGAACCTCGCTTGCGCTGGAAACCCAAGGTGCCCTCAAACTCGACCCCCTCGATTTTACCCTGTTCGGCACCCCCGACCGCATTGACCGCCTCCCCGACGGAACCCTGCATCTCATCGACTACAAAACCGGAGCCGCCCCCAAAGCCGCCCAGCAAAAGCAATACGCCAAACAACTTCTGCTCGCCGCCGTGATGGCCGACCGTGGCGGTTTCGCCGATCTCGGCCCCTCTGACGTCGCAAAAATCAGCTACATCGGTCTCGGCACCAGCGAGGACGTGGTGGAAACGGACATCACCGAGGCTCTGCTGACCGAACACTGGGAAAAACTGCTGACTCTCATCTCCCGCTACCTGCGCCGCAGCACCGGCTACACCGCCCGCCGCGCGCTGTTTGAGGTCCGCCACGCGGGCGACTACGACCACCTCTCACGCTTTGGCGAATGGGAAATGTCCGACCGCGCCGTGGCAGAAATGGTTGGACCAGAACAAGTCGGAGAGCCAGAATGACCCGCAACGATGCCTCCGAACGCCAAGTCCAAGCCTCCAACCCAGCCGACACCGTCTGGCTTTCCGCCAACGCAGGTTCCGGCAAAACCCGCGTGTTGACCGACCGCGTTGCCCGCCTGCTGCTGCGTGGCGTTGAACCCCAACACATCCTCTGCCTCACCTACACCAAAGCCGCCGCGACCGAGATGCAAAACCGCCTGTTCCGCCGCTTGGGCGAATGGGCGATGAAGCCCGATGCCGACCTGCACCGCGCCCTCGCAGATCTCGGCGATGACACCCGCCACGCCCCCGGTGCGCTCGCCAAAGCCCGCCAGCTGTTCGCACGCGCCATTGAAACCCCCGGCGGTTTGCGCATCCAAACCATCCACAGCTTCTGCGCCACCCTCTTGCGCCGCTTCCCGCTAGAGGCTGGCGTTTCCCCGCAATTCACCGAACTCGACGACCGCGCCGCCCGCCTGCTGCGTGAAAACATCATCGAAGAAATGGCCGAATTTCGCGCCCCCGAAATCATGGCCGAAGTCGCCCGCGCCTATACCGGCGAAGATTTCACCGCGCTGATGGAGCAAGTCTCGGCCAAACGCGCAGGCTTCACCAAACCGCTGACCGAGGCCGAATCCCGTGATTTGTTCAATGTTCCCAATGTGGAAATCCCTCAAACCCTGCTGGCCGATGTGCTGCTCGGTATTGAATCCGATCTGATCGCCAACATCCTGCCCGCCCTGCAAAACGGCGGCCCCACCGATAGCAAAACTGCCGCAAAACTCGCCGCCCTCGATCTAACTGCCCCCAACCTCGCCACCCTAGGCGCCCTAGAAAACACCCTGCTCTATGGCGGCACCGCCAAAGCCCCATACGTCGCGAAAATTGGCGCGCTGCCCACCAAACCCACGCAAAAGCTGATCGGCAACCACCTGCCGCAACTCGACGCCCTGATGCTGCGAGTCGAAGCCGCCCGCCCCCGCCGCATCGCCCTGCAAGCCGCCCAGAAAACCGCCATTCTGCACCGCTTCGCCGCCAGTTTCCTGCCGCTCTACGAATCCGCAAAATCCGCCCGAGGCTTCCTCGACTTCGACGATCTGATCACCCGCGCCAAGGCCCTGCTGACCGATCCTTCCGTCGCCGCATGGGTGCTGTTCCGGCTTGATGGCGGCATCGACCATATCCTCGTCGATGAGGCGCAAGACACCAGCCCCGATCAATGGCGCGTGATCGAACTGCTGTCTGCTGAATTTACCGCAGGCCAAGGCACCCGCGATGAAACCCGCACTTTGTTCGTCGTCGGTGATAAAAAACAGTCGATCTATTCCTTCCAAGGCGCGGACGTCGCCGCTTTCGACGAAAAACAGACCGATTTCCAAACCAAATTCCGAGCCGCGCAAAAGAACTTCGTCCGCCTCGATCTCGAATATTCCTTCCGCTCGTCCACCGCGATTCTGCGCGTCGTCGATGAAACCTTCGCCGACCGCTTCCCCAAAGCGATGGGCTCATCTGTCCACCACCTCGCCTTCAAATCCGATCTGCCGGGCCGGGTAGATCTCTGGCCGCTTCTGGAAAAATCCGAAGACCCCAAGGATGAAAACTGGGAAGACCCCGTTGACCTGATCACCGATACCCACCACACCGCACGGCTAGCCGAACAAATCGCCAGCCATATCAAAGCGCTGATCGACGCAGGCACCCAAATTCCCGTCGATAAAGAAGAAGACCCAAACCTAAGCCGCCCTCTGCACGCGGGCGATGTGCTGATCCTCGTGCAGCGCCGCTCCGCCCTGTTCTCCGAAATCATCCGCGCCTGCAAAAAAGCCAACCTCCCCATTGCAGGCGCAGACCGCCTGAAACTCGGCGCGGAACTGGCGGTGAAAGACCTCGCCGCGCTGCTCTCGTTCCTCGCAACACCCGAGGACAGTCTGTCATTGGCCGCCCTCCTCCGTTCGCCGCTGTGTGGGTGGACCGAGGCCGAGCTTTACGCACTCGCCCAGCCCCGCCAAGGTCCCTTCCTGTGGGAAGCTTTACGTGGCAGCGCAGAGCATGAAAGCACGCTTGAAATGCTGCATGATCTGCTTAATCAGGCCGATTTCCTGCGCCCCTATGATTTGATCGAACGTGCCCTGACCCGCCACGACGGCCGCCGCCGCCTGCTCACCCGGCTTGGCCCCGAAGCGGAAGACGGCATTGACGAATTCCTCTCCCAAGCTCTCGCCTTCGAACGCAACGAAGTCCCCAGTCTGACCGGATTTCTGATCTGGATGGAAACCGATGACATCGAGGTCAAGCGCCAGATGGACAGCGAAGGCCACCGCATCCGCGTGATGACCGTCCACGGCGCAAAGGGTCTGGAAGCGCCCTTGGTGATCCTGCCAGACACCTGCGACCGCACCCCGCAAGACCGCGATGAGATTTACGCGCTGGAAGATGGCATCCCCGTCTGGAAAACCCCGTCTGACGAAAGCCCGCCACCGATTGCCACCGCGCGCAGCTTGCGCAAAGACAAGGGTGAGGAAGAAAGCCTCCGTCTGCTCTACGTCGCCCTCACCCGCGCCCGCACCTGGCTTATCGTCTGCGGCGCGGGCGAAGCAAAGAAGGATGGCGCATGGTATAAGCTGGTCCAGCAGGGCATGCAGGCCGCAGGCTCCGAACCCATCGCCGATGGCGCATTGCGCCACAGCTTTGGCAGCTGGCCTGATCCAGCACCAAAACAGTTTCTAATCTTGTCAAAATCGCCCGAACTTCCCCTCTGGGCAACGACTCTCGCCGCAACCCCCGAACGCCCCGCGCAGCCCCTCTCTCCCTCCAATCTCGGCGGCGCAAAGCTGCTCCCCGGTGAAACCGACGGCTCTGGGGAAGACGCCGCCAAAGCCCGTGGCACCGCTTTGCATCTTCTGCTTGAACATCTGCCCAATACCCCCCGTGCCGATTGGCCCGCTCTCAGCGCCGCCCTGATCCCCGACCCCGGCCAATGCGCCGACCTCATAGCCGAGGCCGAAGCCGTTCTGACAACCCACCCCCATATCTTCGCACCCGAAGCCCTCGCCGAAGTCACTTTCACCGCCACGTTCAACGGCCAGCCCATGCAGGGCACCATCGACCGCCTGTTGATCGCCGCAGATCACATCCTCGCCGTCGATTTCAAATCCAACCACCGCACCCCCGCCACCGCTGTAGAAACCCCCGAAGGCATCCTGCGGCAGATGGCCGCCTATGCCGAAGCCCTGCGCCAAATCTACCCCAGCCACCGCATCGACACCGCAGTCCTGTGGACCCGCACCGCCACCCTGATGCCGCTGCCCCCCGATATTGTGCGGGCTGCTATGCAACGCAGCACTATCCCTTGACGTCCGCCCCCGCCGTCCCTAGGTTCAATGCCTGACATTTCCCCCTCAGGAGTTCCCATCATGGGTGCCAATACCGTCGCTGTAACCGACGCCACTTTCGACGCCGAAGTTCGTAAATCCGCGATCCCGGTCGTCGTGGATTTCTGGGCCGAATGGTGCGGCCCCTGCCGTCAAATCGGCCCAGCCCTGGAAGAACTCGCCGCCGAATACGCGGGCAAGGTGAAGATCGTGAAGATCAATGTCGATGAAAACCCCGACAGCCCCGCCGCCCTCGGCGTGCGCGGCATCCCCTCGCTGTTCCTGTTTAAAAACGGCGAAGTTGTGTCGAACAAAGTCGGGGCAGCCCCGAAAGCGGCCCTCGCCAACTGGATCGCCACCGCGCTCTGAACCCCGCGAAAATCGGATCAAAGGCTCCCCTCGGGGGGCCTTTTTTCACAGCGGCCAGCCGTGCGCCCGCAAGCGATCCGCAATCTGCGCCTCATGGCCATCGCCCGACGATGCCAGCGCCTGCCGCTTGAAAAACCAATGCAGATAGGACGCATAGGGCTGTGGTCGATGCACCGCCTCAAACGCCCCCGCCACCCCCAACCGCCCCACCGATGCCGCGATATGGTGAAAATCAATCCGCGCAAACAGCACCGCTGGCTTGTCGGCAAAGAACCCGGTCAGCGCCATCGACGAATTCTCCGTCACCACATAATCGCAGCCCGCCAGCACCGGCAGCGAGCCCTGAACCAGCTCAAACCGCTCAATCCCCCGCAGCGCGTCCACCTCCGCCTCAGAATAAACCTCGCGCGGATGCAGTGTCGCCACGATCCGCCGCTCTGGGTCCGCCGCCAAAGTCGCCTGGATCATCTCAACCGGAGACGCGGTCTGAAAATGCCGCCGTTGCAACAATTTCCCCTGTAACGGCATGAAAATATAGCCCCCCCGCGCGGCGGTCAGCCCGCCAAACAGCCGCGCGCGCCAATAGCGCTGAAACCACGCCTGCCGCTCTCCACCCTGAAAC
The DNA here is from genome assembly GCF_058135695.1 of Cypionkella sp. PAMC25878. NCBI lineage: Bacteria > Pseudomonadati > Pseudomonadota > Alphaproteobacteria > Rhodobacterales > Paracoccaceae > Cypionkella > Cypionkella sp. PAMC25878. Next base: position 577,772 of record NZ_CM176871.1, read on the forward strand.
GACAGCCCCGCCACCGCCCAATCCCAGCGATCATTCGTCGCCTCAATGCGGTAGAATTTCTCAAGGTAACAGCGTCTTAGGCTAAAACAAAACGACCCCGCCACCGCGCGATTGTAAACAAGGTGATAGCCCTCACCCGCAACCTCCGTCGCGTGCCCAGCGTATCGAACCTGCCAGCCCGCTGCCCGCACCACTCCCACCACAGCACCAAAAATCCCGATCCCCGCCTCGGCGCGGGCGCGCTTGTCACCGTCCAGATAGAAATTCAAAATCCGTTCCATGGCAGCAAACTATGCGTTTTCCCTCCGCCTCACCAGCCGCCCGCTTGCGCCCGGCGCAGCCGCCTTCCATATAAAGCCCAGCAGATGGAGCGCAAAATGTCCGAAGACAAATTCCCCGGTTGGCATGGCACCACCATTCTGGCCGTGCGTCGCGGTGGCGAGGTTGTGGTGGCCGGCGATGGCCAAGTTTCCTTGGGCAATACCGTGATCAAAGGCACTGCCCGCAAGGTCCGCCGCCTCTCGCCGGGTGGCCACGATGTGGTTGCAGGTTTTGCGGGATCGACCGCTGACGCCTTCACCTTATTGGAACGGCTAGAGAAAAAGCTGGAAGCTGCCCCTGGTCAACTCGCCCGCGCCTGCGTCGATCTGGCGAAAGATTGGCGGATGGACAAATACCTGCGCAATCTGGAAGCCATGCTGATTGTCACCGATGGCCGCGATCTTTACGTGATCACGGGTGCCGGAGATGTACTGGAACCCGAACATGATGTGGCCGCCATTGGATCGGGCGGCAACTTCGCCCTCGCCGCAGCACGGGGCCTGATGACCACCGATCTGCCCGCCGAAGACGTCGCCCGCCGCGCCATGGCGATTGCTGCCGAGATTTGCGTGTTCACCAACGGCAACCTGACCGTGGAACGGATTTCCAAATGACCAACCTGACCCCGCGTGAGATCGTCTCTGAACTCGACCGCCACATCATCGGCCAACGCGACGCCAAACGCGCCGTTGCTGTGGCCCTGCGCAACCGTTGGCGCTGCCGCAACCTGCCGGACGATATTCGAGATGAGGTTTACCCGAAGAATATCCTGATGATCGGGCCAACCGGGGTGGGCAAAACCGAGATCGCCCGCCGCCTGGCAAAACTGGCGAAAGCGCCGTTCCTGAAGGTCGAGGCCACCAAGTTTACCGAGGTCGGCTATGTCGGTCGCGATGTCGATAGCATCATCCGCGATCTGGTCGATGCCGCGATGATCGACACCCGCGCGCGGATGCGGGAAGACGTGGCGGCGAAGGCGAAGCAAGCCGCAGAGGAGCGGGTGGTTGAGGCTTTGGCGGGCAAAGACGCGCGCGAGCAGACCCGGGAGATGTTTCGCGGCAAGCTGCGGCGCGGGGAATTGGATACGACGGTGATCGAGTTGGAAATCGCCGACGCCGCCCCCGCGATGCCGATGATGGGCGGGCAGGGCATGGAAATGCAGATGCAAGGCCTGCAGGATTTGTTCAAAGCGTTCGGCGGGCGGACCACGCGCAAGAAGGTCACCGTGGCCGACAGCTATGATTTACTGATCGGGCAAGAGGCCGACAAGCTGCTGGATGATGAGGCGGTCAAGACGGTGGCACTGGCGGCGGTGCAGGACAATGGCATCGTGTTTCTGGATGAGATCGACAAAATCTGCGCGCGGGCGGATGCGCGGGGAGCCGATGTGTCGCGGGAAGGGGTGCAGCGGGATTTGTTGCCGCTGATTGAGGGAACGACGGTTTCCACCAAATATGGCCCGGTTAAAACCGATCATATCCTGTTCATCGCGTCCGGAGCGTTTCATGTCGCCAAGCCTTCGGATTTGCTGCCGGAACTTCAGGGGCGGTTGCCGATCCGGGTGGAGCTGGCACCGCTGACGGAGGGAGACTTTGTCCGCATCCTGACCGAAACGGACAATGCGCTGACCCGACAATATGCGGCGCTGATGGGGACCGAGGATGTCGCGGTTTCCTTCACGGCGGACGGGATCGCGGCGCTGGCGCGGATCGCGGCAGAGGTCAACAAATCCATCGAGAACATCGGGGCGCGCCGGCTTTATACGGTGATGGAGCGGGTGTTTGAGGAGCTGTCTTTCACCGCCCCGGACCGCTCGGGGGAAGAGGTCGTGGTGGACGCCGCTTTCGTCGAGAAAAATTTGGGCGCGCTGTCTCGGTCGGCGGATATTTCGCGCTATGTTTTGTAGGCGCCACGCGTGGACAGGGCTGCGATTTATATGATTTCAAAGGGTTAGGGATATGTCCTTAACCCTTTTTTCATACTTGTCCCGGCTTCATCTTGGCCTAAACACTCACATGCCGAGGTGTTAACAAACCCTGAACGCAAAAGCCTAATCCGTTGAAAAGCATGCGATCTACGCCCACGCCACGCGTGGACAGCGGCATTTCTGCGCCTGCAATATAACGTCACTTGACCCGCCCCTTGAAACCCCAGACTTTGGCCAAAAAAGGCCCGCCAATGACCCGATTTCTGTTGATCCTTTCCCTAAGCTTCCTGCTGGCCTGCGCGCCACGCGGCCATGTCACGCTTGAGCCGCAGGCGGCCTCGGTGGGGCAGGTCCAGAAGATCTTCATCGGCACTACCCGCAAGCAAGAGCAAGACGGTTCGTTCGGAACTTACCGATCAGAACAGATCAACTTCGCCCGCTACGACGTTTCCGTGCCGCCCGACCGCAAGCTGGGTGAGATCAACTGGCCGCCCCGTCACGGCAAGGCCAACCCTTTAAAACATTTCCTGACCACCGATGAGATCGTCTATCAAGACGACGTGCCGTTCCGCAAAGATTTGAAAACTCAACTGGCCGCGAATGGCGGCGAAGCGGTGATTTTCGTGCACGGCTATAACAACAATTTCTCAGAGGGGGTCTACCGCGTCGCTCAGTTTGCGCATGATCTGAAGCTGCCCGGCGCGGTGGTGCATTATGCTTGGCCCTCGGCTGCGGAGCCGCTGGGTTATGCCTATGACCGCGATTCTGCGCTGTTTGCGCGGGATGGCTTGGAATCTTTGATGCATGAGGTTGCGGCGGCGGGCGCGAAGCGGATTTTGATCGTGGCACATTCGATGGGCGCCGGGTTGACGATGGAGGCGCTGCGGCAGACGGCGATCCGGGGGGATAAGAAGACGCTCGGGCTGATCGGTGGGGTAATCTTTATTTCGCCGGATATTGATGTGGATGTGTTCAAAAGAAGCGCACATTCGATGGGGGCGCTGCCGCAGCCGTTTGTGATTTTTGGCTCGGATCGTGATAAATACCTGCGGTTGTCGGCGCTGCTGACCGGGCAGGATGAGCGGTTGGGGTCGCTAAAGGATGTGTCGCGGGTGGCAGATTTGAAGGTAACGTTCATGGATGTCGGCGCATTCTCGAAGGGGGCCGGGCATTTCGTGATGGGGGATTCGGCGGCTTTGATCGCGATTTTGGATCGACTGAGCGACGTTTCCAATGCTTTCGAGGCGGATCGGCAGGCGCGGATCGGGTTGCTGCCGGGGGTGGTTTTGACGGTGCAGAATGCGACTCAGATCGTGCTGCGGCCCGTGGCGACGGTGGCTTCGGATTTCACGCGGTAGGAGTGGTCCCGCATTGGGACCTTTGCATAAATAACGTTAAATCAATCGTTTAGTTTGAGGCGTTAAGGGTTTCTTAAGGTTCTAGCGCCTGCGCAGGTAGATGTAATATGCACCGGAGCCGCCGTGTTTTAGGTGGGCTTCCGAGATTTGCAGCACTGCGGGGCCGAGAGGCGGTAGGCGCAGCCAGTGTGGAACTTGATGGCGAAGAGCGCCCATGCGTTGCGGGATGGGGCCCACGTCATGGCCGCATTTGCCTTTTCCGGTGATCACCAGAACCAGCCGCATTCCGGCACTTTGAGCGTTGAGGATAAAGCGGATCAGTTCGGGGTGGGCTTCAGAAAGTGTCATGCCATGCAGGTCGATGCGGGCCTCGGGCGCGAGTTTGCCACGGGTCATTTTGCCATGGGTCTTGGCGTCCATTTGCAGCGGAGCAGCGGAAAGGGATTCTGACAGGGTGGGCAGAATGTCGTGACCGGGTTTGCTGCGGGATTTTTCGCCCAAACGGAAGTGCGGCAGACGTGGCGTTGCCGGAACTGCGGTTTGGGTCGGTTGTGGTTTTGGCTCGATCGGCTTTGGGAAAACGTGGCCCATCGGGTGCATCGGCTTGGCGGTGCGGGCGACAGTTTGCCAGATTTCTTCTTCTTCAGGGCGCAAAGTGCGGCGACGCATGGATCAGCCTTCCGGCAGCATGGCATAGGCGCGGTCGATGGGCAGCAGCAGGATCATGCGGCCGCCGTCTTTGATCGTGCCAGCGGCATCGCCTGCGCCGTCACCCGTGCCGAAGAAGATATCGGCGCGCTGGGGGCCTTTGATCGCGCCGCCGGCGTCTTGGGCGACCATCAGGCTGTGAATCGGGTTGTCGCCGGATTTCTCGATCCAGACTGGGACACCGAGCGGGGTGAAGGCGGGGTCGATGGCGACGGAGCGCATTGGGGTGATGCTGCGGCCCATGGCACCGATTGGGCCTTTGTCAGACGGTAGGTCGGCGATTTTGCGGAAGAAGATGTAGGATGGGTTAACGGCGAGCAGGGCGTTGCCTGCCGTGGGGTTCGAGCGGACGTACAGTTTGATGTCTTGGGCGGAGACTTGATCGGGGGTGCGCATGCCACGCGCGATCATTTCTTTGCCAACCGAGCGATAGGCGTGGCCGTTGCGGCCTGCGTAGCCGACGCGGATGACATGGCCGTTGGTCATTTTGATCCGGCCAGATCCTTGAATTTGCAGGAAGAAAACCTCTACCGGGTCTTCGAGCCATGCAATCTCTAAGCCACGGCCCCGGAGTGCGCCGCCTTCGATGGTGGCGCGGTCATAGTAGACTTGGCCGTCTTGCAGCTCGGGTGGGCGGGCGTAGATCGGGTAGGCGAAGCGGGGGGTGCGGGTGTAGGAGCCGTTGAGTTCGGGTTCGTAATAGCCGGTGAACAGCGCAGGGGGTTGGCCGATCAGGATGGGTTTGAACATCAACTCGAAGAAGGCTTTGGCCGAGGCGTCTGTCGCCCCAGCGTCGGCGGCGAGATGGCAGATCGGCTGCCAATCGGGAGCGTCGAGTTTATCGCAGGTCTCTTGGAACGCGGTGAGGGCGGCGAGATGGTTGTCCTCAGGCCAGCCCTCCAGCGCCTCAAAATCCAGCATTTGCGCCGGGGCAGGCGTGGCTGTCATCGTGAGGGCCAGAAGGCAGGAGGCGAGAACAGCACGCATCCGCCTTAGTCGCTGGTGCCGACGAGTTGCCAGTTCGGGTCTTGCACGCCCATGCGGCGCGCGAAGGTCCAGCCGTCGCGCTGGCGTTTGACCTCGGTGGCCGAGCCTTCGATGATCTCGCCGGCCTTGTTGCGCACCAGTGAGGTGAGTTCGCCAGTGTAGCGCAGGGTGATTTCGGCGGTACGGGTGGTGGGGTCGTATTCTGCATCCGACAGGGTCATTTCACGCAAGCCGAGGAAGTTGGCCTCTACCGTCTGGCCATCGCGTTCGCGGGCGTTGATGGCTTGGGTGAAGGAAGCCTCAACCTCATCGGCGAGGAAAGGGCGGACCGGGTCGATATCACCGCGCTCAAACGCCATCAGAATCATCTCATAGGCGCCGCGCGCGCCGTGCAGAAATTCGCCGACGGAAAAGCCGGGTTCGGCCTGTTTCATCGCGGCGAGGGCCAACGCGGCGGGGCTGCCTGCGGGGGCGTGATCGGTGATGTCGAGATCGACGCCGTCTTCAGCGGCAGGCTGCACCAGTTTCGGCTGCGGGCGCGCGGGGTCTTGCGGCACGGCGGGCTTTTCGAAGCCTTCGCGGCTGCCTAACACAGAACGCAGTTTCAGGATCAGGAACACGGCGATTCCGGCCAGAACGAGCAGTTGAATCAAGGAGGAATTCATAAGCGCCTCAAAACGGGGCCCGAGGGGTTGGTGATCCGGGCGTTGGACCCTTATGTAGGGGCTGGGGGCCGCCAAGTCTATGGTTTGGCCGCTAGATTGCACGGAGGGTGCTGAGATGTGGGTTTTTGCGCTGATTTTGGCATGGCCTTTGCTGGAAATTGGGCTGTTTGTGGTTGTTGGCGGCTGGTTGGGGCTGTGGGCGACGTTGGCCTGGGTGGTGTTGAGTGCGATGCTGGGGGTCGGGTTGATCCGCGGGCTTGGCATGGGGGCTTTGCGCGAGGTGCGTGGCGGCGGCGGTATCGCTGCGTTGCAGCCGATGGCGCATAGTGCGTTGATCATGCTGAGCGGGATGTTGCTGATCCTGCCGGGGTTTTTCACCGATTTTCTCGGCTTGGTGTTGCTGGTTCCGTTTGTGCGGACGGGGTTGATTGCCATGCTGGCTGCCCGTGTTCAGGTGCATGGTTTTGCGCGGCGTCGCGGCGAGGCCGACTGGGTGGATGCGGAATATGAGGAAGTGGTGCCCGAACGCGATAAGATTGGTGGGGTGACGCGGCCTTCGAAGTGGCGTGAGGATTGAGGCCTTTGAGATGACCTGCTAGGGGTATGCAGGATTTTTCAGGGAGTGGGGCTTATGGCCGAGGAAAATGGCGGCGCGCCGCAGATCAAGATGTCGGTTCTGGCGCAGTTTGTGCGGGATATGTCGTTTGAAAACATGGTGGCACAGAAGGGGCTGACGGCCAATGAAGTGCAGCCGGATATTCAGGTGCAGGTCAGTTTGGACGCGCGCAAGCGCGCGCAGGATCATCAGTTTGATATTGTGACGAAGTTCAAGGTGACCTCAAAGAACAAGGTGAACGGCGATACGCTGTTTCTGCTGGAGGTCGATTACGGCGGGATCTTCCATGTTGAGGGCGTACCGGAGGAGCAGCTGCATCCGTTTCTGATGATCGAATGCCCGCGGCTGCTGTTCCCGTTTGTGCGGCGGATTATCTCGGATGTGACGCGCGATGGCGGCTTCCCGCCGCTGAACATCGACACGGTGGATTTCTTGGCTTTGTATCGGCAGGAAATTGCGCGGCGGGCGCAGCCTGCGCCGGTGGCGAACTGAGTTTAGAGCGTTGAATTTGAAGGGCCGACCTTGCGGGGTCGGCCTTTTGCGTTTCAGATCTGATAATAGTCGCGATACCAGCGCACGAAATTTGCCATGCCGTCACGGACATTGGTTTGCGGTTGGTAGTTTGTGAGGGTTTTCAACAGGTTGGCATCGGCCCAAGTGGCGACGACATCGCCGGTTTGCATCGGCATGTAGTTGCGGATGGCTTTGCAGCCGGTGGCGTCTTCGATGGCTTCGATGAAATCCAACAGTTTGACCTTGTCGGAGTTGCCGATGTTGACGACTCGGTAGGGGGCGGCGGGAGAAAGGCTGTCTCCAGGGAGTATGTCTTCTGGGGTGGCTGGACGTTGCGGCACGGCGTCGATCAGCAGGCGGATGCCGCGCACGAGGTCGTCGACATAGGTGAAGTCGCGCCACATCTCGCCGTTGTTGTAGATGTCGATTGGGGTGCCTTCGAGGATGCCTTTGGTGAACTTATAGGGCGCCATGTCGGGGCGGCCCCAAGGGCCGTAGACAGTGAAAAAGCGGAACATGGTGACGGGCAGGCCGTAGATATGGGCGTAGGAATGCGCCATCGCCTCATTGGCCTTTTTGGTGGCGGCGTAGAAGGTGAGTTGGGTTTCGGTTTTATGGGTCTCAAGGAACGGCATTTCAGTGTTGGCACCGTAGACCGAGGAGGTCGAGGCCATCAGCAGGTGCTCGACGTTGAGTTCGCGGGCGAGATCAAGCACGTTGAAGCCACCTACAAGGTTGGCATTCAGATAAGCGCGTGGGTTTTCAAGGCTGTAGCGGACACCGGCTTGGGCGGCGAGGTGGATGATCACTTTCGGATTGGCGGCTCGCATCGCGGATTCGAGGGTAGTTTGGTCTTCCAGCAAGGCCTCGGTGTTGGTGAAGTTGGGGTTTTGCAGCAGCATGGCGAGGCGGCGCTGTTTCAGCGTCACATCGTAGTAATCGGTCATGCCATCGTAGCCTGCGACGCGAAAGCCCTCGGCCAAGAGGAGTTTGCAAAGGTGAAAGCCGATGAAGCCTGCGGAACCGGTGACAAAGATGGTTTTCATGGGGGCCTTTTTGGGGATGGGCGGTATAGGTTAATTTACGCCAATTTGAGGTTTTAAGCTATATTAGAGCCGCTTTTTCCAGATGGCCACCACGCCCATTTTGTCGACGAAGGCGGTGTGTGCGGCGGATTCTGCCTCGGTCAGACGGGGCGGTAGCGGGTTTGGGCGCGGGCGTGGACGCCAATCTGAGAGGGTTTTCGCGGGGCCAGAGGCGGTTTGCGTCGCAGGATTGAGCCCAAAATCCGGTTGCCTGCCGCCGACAAGTTCGAGATAGACCTCGGCCAGGATTTCGGAATCGAGCAGAGCGCCGTGCTTTTCGCGGGCAGAATTATCGACGCCAAAGCGGCGGCAGAGCGCGTCTAGGGTGGCGGGGGAACCGGGAAATTTGCGGCGGGCCATCATCAGCGTGTCGGTGGCGCGGGTCATCGGCAGAGTCGGCAGTTTGACGGCTGTTAATTCGGCGTTGAGGAATTTCATGTCAAAACTGGCATTGTGGATGATCAGTTGGGCTTCGCCAATGAACTCGAGGAAGGCTTGGGCGATGGCTTTGAAGACGGGTTTGTCGCGCAGGAACTCATCGCCGAGGCCGTGGACGTCAAAAGCGGCTTTCGGCATCAGGCGTTCGGGGTTGATATATTGGTGGTAGGTTTTGCCTGTGGGTAGGTGGTTGAACAGTTCGACCGCGCCGATTTCGACGATTCGATCGCCTTCGGAGGGTTCAAAGCCGGTGGTTTCGGTGTCGAGGACGATCTCACGCATGGCGGGCTCGGATATGGGCGATCAGGGATTTGACATAGGCTTCAGTGGCGGAAAGGTCCAGCGTTTCAACGATATGGGTGGCGAGGGAGCGTTTTTGGGTGTCGGGCATTTGGCGGCTGAGCAGGGTTTGGAAGTGCTGTTCGGTCATGCCGAGGCGTTGCAAAACGCGTTGGCGTTGCAGATCGGCGGGGGCGGTGACGAGGAGAGTGGCGTGGAATTCGTGTTGGCTGGATGTCTCGAACAGCAGCGGGGTGTCGAGGACGGCAATGTCGGCGGTGGTCTGCGCGAGGAAGGCGGCGCGGTCGGCGGCGACGAGCGGGTGGGTGATGGCTTCGAGTTTGGCGAGCAGGCCAGGATCGGCTGCAATCGCGCGTTTCAATGTTTCACGTGAAACATTCCCATCCATGGTGGCTTCGGGGCAGATTTCGCTGATTGGGCTGACCGCAAGACCGTCGCGGGCGTAGAGTTGGTGAACGGCGCTGTCAGCGTCCCAGATCGGCAGCCCTGCGGCGGCGAACATGGCAGCGGTGGTGGATTTGCCCATGCCGATGGAGCCGGTGAGGCCGAGGCGAAAGGTCATGCCGATAGCACGGCTTGGCGGGTGGCTTCGTCCACTTCTGGCCGTTGGTCGAACCAGCGTTCAAAGCCGGGGGCGGCTTGGTGAAGCAACATGCCGAGGCCATCGACCACGGTGCAGCCTCTGGCTTCAGCTTCGATAAGGAAGTGTGTTTTCAATGGGTTATACACTAAGTCAGTGACAAGCGCGTCACGTTCGAGTCCATCCAGCGGCACCCGGAAATCCGATTTGCCAGACATGCCGAGCGAGGTCGTATTGATGACGGTGGCGGCACCCTCCAGCATATTTGCGGCCTGCACCCAATCGTAAATCTGCAGCTTTGCGCCAAAATCTGCGCGGAGGGCCTGAGCCCGAGGCTGGGTGCGGTTGGCGATGCGAATCTCTGGCGCCCCGACCTCGATCAAGGCGGCGACTATTGCACGGGCGGCGCCCCCGGCACCAAAGACAGCGGCGGGACCAGCGGTGGGATTCCAGTGCGGCGCGTTTTGCCGTAGGTTAGCGATAAAACCCGCGCCATCGGTGTTATCGGCGTGAATCCGGCCATCTTTGCGAAAAATCAGCGTGTTGGCGGCGCCGATAAGCGCGGCGCGGTCCGTCACAACATCGGCGATTTTCAGGATCGCTTCCTTATGGGGGATGGTCACATTAACACCCACGAAGCCAAGTTTCGGTAGGATTTCAAGCGCTTGCCGAAGATCCTGCGGTGCCACATCCATCGGGATATAGTGGCCTTTAATGCCATACCGCTTCAGCCAGAAGCCGTGCAGCGCAGGCGAACGGCTGTGCGCAATCGGGTGGCCGATGACGCCGGCAAGTGGGATTCGGGGCAAATCTGTCATGCTGCGATGAAGCCTCTGGTGCCTAAATAGCCGATCAAGGGAAGAAGGGGCAGGCCGAGAATGGTGAAGTAATCGCCCTCGATAGTGGAAAACAGCCGTATGCCTTCTTCTTCGAGTTTGTAGCCACCAACGGATTCGCGCAAGGAGTGCCAGTTGCGGCTGATGTAATCGTCAAGATAGCCCTCGGAGATGAGCCGCATCGTCAGTTTCGCCTCTGACATATGCCGCCAAATCGGCTTGCCACCGTCATAAAGCACCAAGGCCGAGATCAGCTGGTGGGTTTGACCGCGGAATTCGGTCAGTTGAGCGTGGGCCTCATTCTGGGTTTCGGGCTTGCCAAAAACCCGACCCTTGAAAGCGAGGATCTGATCGCAGCCCAGCACAAGCGCATCGGGGTTTTTCTCGGCCAGTTTGCGGGCCTTCATTTCAGCAAGCGCATCGGCAATATCGCGGGGCGGGGCGGCATCGGCTTGAAGCGCTTGGCGGATGGCGTCTTCGTCGATGCGGGCAGGCTGTGCTGTGACCTCAAGCCCGGCGTTGCGCAAAAGCTGCAGGCGGATCGGCGATGCAGAGGCTAAAAGCAGCGGACGCATGATGGGGGCGGCCTTGTGGATAAGCTGGGTTTGTTCCGGCAGGTGGATTTGGGGGTAAGCTCGATTTAGCGCCGAAAAGGCGGGATGGGCAGGGTTTTGTCAAGCGCAGAGGCGAGGCTCGGCGGGTTTGCCCACATGGGGATGGCGCAAAGGCTAGACTGTGCGCGAGAGATATATCCAGAGGCTGTGGAGCAAGATGTGCCGCGTGATTTTCGTGTATGAGATTGATTTACAACGTATAAATGTGAATCACGAAAATCGTTCTATAGTTACGCACAGCCCGGACCTTGGGGATATAAGGCGGGAGAACCCGAGAAATTCCGTTATCCACGGCCCCTACAACAACATCTTTCTTTCTAGAATCTATTCTTTAAGAAGAAGCTAAGAAGTGAGGTGAACCTGTGGGCGACTTTCTGGCGACGTATTATCCTTGGATCAAGGCATTGCATGTGATTTCGGTGATCGCTTGGATGGCGGGCCTGTTCTACCTGCCAAGGCTGTTTGTATATCATGTGGAGCAGGTAGAACCCGGATCTGCCACAGACGTGATGTTTCAGCTGATGGAGCGGCGGTTGCTGAAGGCGATCATCAATCCGGCATCTGTGGCTACATGGGTGTTTGGACTGGCACTGGTGTTCACACCGGGGATCGTGGATTGGACGGCAGTTTGGCCTTGGACCAAGGCGTTTTGCGTGATTGCGATGACGCTGTTTCATCATTGGCTGGGGTGGCGGCGGAAGGATTTTGTCGCGGGGCGTAACAGCGTCACCGGCCGACAGTATCGCATAATGAATGAAGTGCCGACGCTGCTTATGATGATTATCGTGGTCTCGGTGATTGTGAAGTTCTGAAATCCCCAATCTGAAATCCTTGACTTGGGCGCAGGCTGGTCTTAGGTGGAGCTCAGCGCGGCCATTCGGCCCTCCCGCTTTCCATTGACATTGCTGCTGCTGACCCAAGCGTGGGGCCGCGCGCCTAAGGTGAATTCCACATGACCGTTGAGCATTTGAATCTTGCTGATCTGAAAGCCAAGACCCCGGCTGAGCTGCTGGCGATGGCGGAGGAATGGGAGATTGAAAACGCCCCAAGCATGCGCAAGGGCGAGATGATGTTCTCGATCCTGAAAGAACATGCCGAAGAAGGTTGGGAAATCGGCGGCGATGGCGTGCTGGAAGTGTTGCAAGATGGCTTTGGCTTCTTGCGCTCGCCATCTGCGAATTATCTACCTGGACCGGATGATATTTATGTCTCGCCGGATATTCTGCGGCAGTTCAGCCTGCGGACGGGCGATACGATCGAAGGCACCATGGCGGCGCCGAAGGAAAATGAAAAATATTTTTGTCTGACCAAGGTCACCCGGATCAACTTTGATGATCCTGAAAAGGCGCGCCACAAGGTTCACTTTGACAACCTGACGCCACTTTACCCGGATGAGCGGTTGAAGATGGAAGTTGAAGATCCGACGATCAAGGACCGCTCGGCGCGGATTATTGATCTGGTCTGCCCGATCGGCAAAGGCCAGCGTGCGCTGATCGTGGCGCCGCCGCGGACGGGTAAGACGGTGTTATTGCAGAACATTGCCCATTCGATCGCGACCAATCACCCGGAATGTTATCTGATCGTGCTGCTGATTGATGAGCGGCCCGAGGAAGTCACCGATATGCAGCGTTCGGTGAAGGGCGAGGTGGTATCCTCGACCTTCGACGAGCCGGCGACGCGGCATGTGGCGGTGGCGGAGATGGTGATCGAGAAGGCCAAACGGCTGGTTGAGCATAAGCGCGATGTGGTGATTTTGCTTGATTCGATTACCCGTCTCGGCCGCGCGTTCAACACCGTGGTGCCGTCCTCGGGTAAGGTTTTGACCGGTGGTGTGGATGCCAATGCCTTGCAGCGGCCGAAGCGGTTCTTTGGCGCTGCGCGGAATATTGAAGAAGGCGGTTCACTGACCATCATTGCCACCGCGTTGATTGATACCGGCAGCCGGATGGACGAGGTGATCTTTGAGGAATTCAAGGGCACCGGCAACAGCGAGATCGTGTTGGACCGCAAGGTCGCCGACAAGCGGGTGTTCCCGGCGATTGATATTCTGAAATCCGGCACGCGGAAGGAAGATCTGCTGGTCGAGAAGATCGATCTGCAGAAGACCTATGTGCTGCGGCGGATTCTGAACCCGATGGGCACCACAGATGCCATCGAATTCCTGATCTCGAAACTGAAGCAAACCAAGAGCAACGGTGAGTTTTTCGAGTCGATGAACGCATAACTTGCGTCTTAGTGCGCGGCAGGTTCATCAGTTGAATCGAAAATCGCTGCCTTTCGCATCGGCTCGAACGCGTTTTTCGATAAGAACGTTCTATTCAAACCTGACACGCTTTAATCAAAGGCTTGGCTATGGACACGATTTTCGCCCTCGCCTCGGCGCGGGGTAAGGCGGGCGTCGCGGTGATCCGGATCTCCGGGTCCTTGGCGCATGATGCGGTGGCCGGGTTCTGTGCGGTGCCGCTGCTCCGCCAAGCCGGATTGCGGCGTCTGGTCTGGCAGGGTGAGGTGTTGGATGAGGCCTTGGTGCTGGTGTTTGCGGCGGGGGCGAGTTTTACTGGTGAAGCCAGCGCCGAGTTGCAGTTGCACGGCAGCAACGCTGTGGTGGCCCGGGTGTTGCAGGCACTGGCGGCGACCGACGGGTTGCGGATGGCAGAAGCGGGGGAGTTTACGCGCCGGGCACTGGAGAATGGCCGGCTTGATCTGACGCAGGTGGAGGGGCTTGCCGATCTGATTGATGCCGAGACCGAAGCGCAGCGCAAGCAGGCGTTGCGGGTGTTGTCCGGGGCTTTGGGGCGACGGGTGGAGGCTTGGCGGCTGGATCTTGTACGGGCGGCGGCTTTGATCGAGGCGACGATTGATTTTGCTGATGAGGATGTGCCGCTGGATGTGACCCCCGAGGTTCAGACGCTGATTGATGGTCTGTTGGTCCAGTTGCGCCGCGAGTTGGATGGCGCGCAAGCTGCGGAGCGGATCAGGCACGGCTTTGAAGTGGCGATTGTCGGGGCGCCCAATGCCGGTAAGTCGACGCTGCTTAATGCGTTGGCGGGGCGGGAGGCGGCGATTACCTCGGAAGTTGCTGGCACAACCCGGGATGTGATTGAGGTTCGGATGGATATTGCCGGGCTGTCGGTGACATTGCTGGATACAGCGGGTCTGCGTGATTCGGTGGATGTGGTCGAGCGGATTGGCGTGGAGCGGGCGTTGGAGCGCGCACGTCAGGCTGATTTGCGGATTTTCTTGCAAGCCGACCCTGATGAGGTGCTGATGTTGTTGCCCGAGGTTGATGATCTCGTGGTGTTGGGGAAAGCGGATGTTCGCAATGGCGCGGCATTGGCGTCTTCAGGGGCGGTTTCCGGCAAGACGGGGGCCGGGATTGACTGGCTTATAGCTGAGATAGCGGCACGGTTGTCGGGGCGTGCGGCATCGGCGGGGTTGCTGATCCGCGAGCGGCAGCGTATCGCGATGCAGGTTGCGGTGTCTGGGTTGGAATCGGCACGGGGCAGAATGGGGCAAGCACAGAGTTTGCCAGAGCTGGTTGCGGTGGATTTGCGCGCGTCGATGCGGGCTTTGGAAATCATGGTGGGAAGAATCGATGTTGAGAATCTGCTCGATGAGATATTCTCCAGCTTCTGCATCGGGAAATGAGGTTGTTTCACGTGAAACATTTTGAGGTGATTGTCATTGGCGGCGGCCATGCCGGCGCGGAAGCTGCGGCGGCTTCGGCACGGATGGGCGCTCGGACGGCGCTGATTTCGTTGCGCCGTGATGGCATTGGGGTGATGTCGTGCAATCCGGCTATCGGAGGCTTGGGCAAGGGCCATCTGGTGCGTGAGATCGACGCGATGGATGGTATTATGGCTCTGGCGGCTGATCGTGCGGCGATTCAATATCGGATGCTGAACCGACGAAAAGGTCCGGCGGTGCAGGGTCCACGGGCGCAGGCCGACAGAAAGCTGTATCGGGCCGCTGTTCTGGATTTGTTGAGTGCTGAGGAAAATCTGACGATCCTGGAAGGTGAAGTCATTGCGCTGAAACAGCAAAATGGCAGGGTGACCGGAGTTACCTTGGCGGATTTGGTTGATTTATCGGCTGATTCCGTGGTGTTGACCGTTGGTACATTCCTGAATGGGGTGATTCATGTTGGCGATCAGCGGCGGCCTGGTGGCCGGATCGGTGATCGGCCCTCTGTGTTGTTGGCCGAACAATTGGCAGGGTTGGGGCTGGCGCACGGGCGCTTGAAAACCGGCACGCCGCCGCGTCTGGATGGCGGCACGATCAACTGGGATGTGTTGGAAATCCAGCCCGGCGACGAAGACCCGGTGGTGTTTTCTTTCCTGAACAAACTGCCGCAGGTGCGGCAGATTGCCTGTGGCATCACCCATACCAATGAGAAAACCCATACGATTGTGCGTCAGAATCTCAGTCGATCCGCGATGTATGGCGGCCATATCGAAGGGATTGGGCCGCGCTATTGTCCGTCTATCGAGGATAAGATCGTGCGATTCGCCGACAAAACCTCACATCAGGTGTTTTTGGAACCTGAGGGACTGGACGATAGCACTGTCTACCCGAACGGAATTTCGACCTCTTTGCCACAAGAGGTGCAAGAGGTCTATGTCCGCTCTATCCTTGGGCTTGAGAATGTGCGGATCACCCAGCCGGGCTATGCCATTGAATATGATTACTTTGATCCCCGCGGGCTTGATCTGTCGCTGCAGCTGAAAGCACTGCCGGGGTTGTTTCTGGCCGGTCAAATCAATGGGACCACCGGATATGAGGAAGCGGCGGCGCAGGGCCTGTTGGCTGGCTTGAACGCGGCAGCTTTGGCGCAAGCAAAAGATCCGGTGCATTTCAGCCGTTCGGAAAGCTATATCGGGGTTATGATTGATGACTTGACCACGCGGGGCGTGACGGAACCTTACCGTATGTTTACCTCGCGGGCAGAGTATCGCTTGACGTTGCGGGCGGACAATGCGGACCAGCGGCTGACACCGATAGGACTTGCTTTAGGCTGTGTTCGGGATGATCGTAAAGCGGCATTTTTGCGGAAGCGCGACGGTCTGGCGGCGGCGGCGGATGTGCTGCAGCAACGAGCATTCTCGCCGACCGAACTGAGCAGAGTCGGCATTTCGCTTAGTCAGGATGGCACACGACGCACTGCGCAGGCGCTGATGGCCCTGCCGGATGTGACGGTCGCGCAAATTGCCGCGTTGGTGCCCGAGTTTGCCGAGTTTGCCCCGGAGATTCAGCAACAGACGGCGACGGATGCGCTCTATGCACAGTATGTTGAGCGGCAAAAGTATGAGATTGCCGCCTTGAAGCGCGAAGAATCGGCTGAAATTCCAAACGGGTTTGTGTTCACTGGCCTGCCCGGGCTTTCAACCGAGTTGGGCGCAAAGCTGTCGCATGTGCGACCGGCCAATTTGGCGCAAGCGGCGCGGATTGAGGGAATGACGCCGGCTGCGCTGACGCTGATCTTGGCGCATATCCGCAAGGCCCGTCGAGAGGTCGCCTCGCAATGAACCGTGACGAGGTTGAGGTTCCTGCTTGGCTGAATGTTTCACGTGAAACACTGGAGCGGCTTATTGCCTATTGCGCGTTGGTCGAAAAATGGAATCCAGCCATAAATCTCATCTCCAAATCGGGAATTTCTGAGATTTGGGACAGACATGTCATTGATTCTGCGCAGCTTATTCGACAAGTACCCGCTGAAGCTGGCCTCTGGTGCGATTTGGGCAGCGGCGGCGGGTTTCCGGGCATCGTGCTGGCCATTCTTGCAAAGGAATTGCAGCCAGAGACGCGGATGATTCTGGTGGAAGCAGATCGTCGGAAATCGGTGTTTCTGTCCGAAGCCTCACGTCTCTTGGATATCGCTGTCAGTGTTAAAACCCAGCGTATTGAAGATCTTGAGCCACAGAATGTTGATGTCCTTACTGCGCGGGCATTGGCGCCATTATCTACTCTGTGTGGCTACGCATATCGGCATTTGAAGCCGCAAGGCGTGGCGATTTTTGCGAAGGGCGCCGCTGCGGCGCGCGAAATCGAGGATGCGCAGAAGCTGTGGCGGTTCAACTGTGATGCGATGCAAAGCCATACCGACCCTGAATCGCTTGTTCTGGCAGTGAGGGGCATTCAGCGTGCATGACCTTATTGGCGCGGATGGGCCGCGTATTCTGTCGATTGCCAACCAAAAAGGCGGGGTGGGCAAGACAACCACCGCGATCAACCTTGCGGCTGCTTTGGTCGAGCAGGGGGCGCGGGTGCTGTTGGTGGATCTGGATCCACAGGGCAATGCCTCGACCGGCCTGGGCTTCGCACCGACAGATCGCAAAAAGACCACCTATGATTTGCTGTTGGAGGAGACCCCGCTGGTTGAGACGGTGGTTGGCACCGACTTCGCGGGCTTGTTGCTTTGCCCCTCCAGCGCCGATCTGTCTTCCGCCGATATTCAACTGGTCTCTAATGAGAAGCGCAGCTTTTTGCTGCATGATTCACTGCGCGAACCGCGGGTTGAAACGCTGGATCTTGACTTTATTTTGATTGATTGCCCGCCGTCCCTGAGTTTGCTGACGATCAATGCGATGGTGGCAAGTCATGCCGTGCTGGTGCCGCTACAGGCCGAGTTTTTCGCGCTGGAGGGCTTGTCGCAACTGATGTTGACCATTCGCGAAGTGCGGCGCAGCGCCAATCCGGGGCTTCGCATTGAAGGCGTGGTGCTGACGATGGTGGATGGCCGCAACCGACTTTCGCAGCAGGTCGAACATGATGCGCGTACGACCTTGGGGGATTTGGTGTTCAAAACGATGATTCCGCGCAATGTGCGGCTCAGCGAAGCGCCGTCTTATGCGCAGCCTGTTCTAAGCTATGACAGCGCGTCGAAAGGCTCAGAAGCCTACCGAGCTCTGTCGACCGAGATTTTGCTGCGGCATCCGGTGCGCAATCGTTTCAAAGAGGAGACCGTCTGATGGAAAAGAAGTTTGATCGACGCGGCCTTGGCCGCGGCCTTTCGGCGCTGATGGCAGATGTGAATCTTGAAGCACCGTCAGCTGCATCCGAGACCCGGCGCTCCGAATTGATGCTGCCTGTCGAAAAGATTGTGCCGAACCCCGATCAGCCGCGGCGCGATTTCCAGCCGGAAGCGTTGAAGGATCTCGCGGATTCTCTGCGTCAGAAGGGTGTCATTCAGCCCCTCATCGTGCGCAAAAAGCCCGGTCAGGATCTTTACGAAATCGTCGCAGGCGAACGGCGTTGGCGGGCGGCGCAGATTGCGCAACTTCATGAACTGCCGGTGATTGTCCGCGAGTTCAGTGATTCGGAAGTGCTTGAGATCGCGATTATTGAAAACATCCAGCGCGCCGAGCTGAACTCTATCGAAGAAGCGCTGGCCTATCGCCAGTTGATGGATAGGTTCGGCCATACCCAAGAAAAGATTGCCGAAGCCTTGTCGCGCAGCCGCAGTCATATCGCCAATTTGCTGCGCTTGCTGGCACTGCCGGAAGACGTACAACAAATGGTCAAATCCGGCACTTTGTCTGCCGGACATGCCCGGGCGCTGATCACCACTGGCAATGCAACGGAGCTGGCGCTGCAAGTGGTTGGACGCGGTCTTTCGGTGCGCGATACTGAGGAACTGGTACGAAAATCTGCCATCGACCCCGCCAAGAGGCGCTCCCTACGGCAGCGCAGTGAGAAAGATGCGGATACGCGCGCGTTGGAATCCGATCTTTCGGCCAATCTGCATATGTCGGTGCAAATCGACCATCTTCCGGGCGGCGAGGGCGGCAAGCTGACGATCAGCTACCGCTCGCTTGATCAGCTTGATTTGCTGTGCCGGGTGCTGTCGGTGATCCCGCGCGACGCGGAGTTTTAGGCCCGTATCTTTTAGGCGGTCGCCAGATCGCGCAAGACAGCGTTCAGCACCATACGACCATTTGGTGTTGTGCGCAGTCGGTCGCCGGTGATTTCAACCATACCAATATCGGACAATTCGCAGATTTTTTGAGCGTTTAGCGCTGTGCCAGAAATATTCTGGTAGCGCGCCAGATCCAGTCCTTCGCTAAGACGCAATGACATCAGCAGATATTCCAAGCTGTGTTCTTCTGCGGTCAGGGCGCTGCGCGGCAGTTCGGGCATTTTGCCGGATTTAATCATGCCCAACCAAAGTGCTGGAGACTTCGGCGCCTCTGTTGCCCATCTTGTGCCCTGCAGAGTCATGCGTCCATGCGCGCCGGGGCCTATGCCAACATAGTCGCCGCCGCGCCAATAAATTAGATTGTGGCGCGATTCGCAGCCGCTTTTGGCGTGATTTGACACTTCATAACCGGGTAGCCCGGCCTTGTCGCAGAGCGCTTGCGTCAGCTCAAACATCTCAGCCGAAAGATCCTCGCTTGGCAAGCCGCGCAGGCCCCCCTTGGCAAAGCGATCCGCAAAGGCGGTGCCATCTTCAATGGTCAACTGATACAGCGACAGGTGATCAATCGCCAGCTCTAGCGCCTTGCCCAGCTCATCACGCCAAGCCGCAAGACTTTGATCCTGCCGGGCATAGATCAGATCGAAGCTGACGCGATCGAAGCAATGTCGAGCGATATCAAAGGCTTTGCGCGCTTCCTCAGCGCTGTGCCTGCGACCGAGGCGGCGTAAATCTTCATCGCTCATCGCCTGCATCCCCATCGAAACCCGCGTCACCCCGGCTTGCTGAAAGCCACGAAAGCGTCCGGCCTCGACAGAACCGGGATTGGCTTCCAGGGTGATTTCGGGATCGTTCGACATTGGCCAAGTGGCCCGGATGCGCTCAATGATCGCCGCAACCAACTCTGGCTCCATCAAGGACGGGGTGCCGCCGCCGAAGAACACCGAATTCAAAATCCGGCCGTGGGTTTCTTGCCCCAGCCGATCGATCTCGGACACATAAGCGCGCTGCCACTGCTTCTGGTCAATATGGCTGGCGACATGGCTGTTGAAATCGCAATAAGGGCATTTCGACTCGCAATACGGCCAATGCAGATACAGACCAAAGCCGCCATGCTGCCAGTCTTCCATCACTAGCCCTTAAATGCCGTGACTTCGATTTCAATTTTCATCTCTGGGCGGATCAGCCCGGCGATCACCATCGTCGCGGCGGGCCGGATCTGCCCCAACGTCGCACCCAGCACCGGCACCAGCGCCTCCACCAACTCCGGCGCAACCACGGTATACTGCACCCGCACAATATCAGCCATCTCGAAGCCCGCCTCGGTCAAAACCCTCGCGATGGTGGCAAAACAATTTCGTGCCTGATCGGCGATCTCCTCCGGCATCTGCATCGTCGCATAATCATAGCCCGTGACGCCCGACACGAAACACCAGCCGCCTTTGACGATGGCGCGGCTATAGCCCATTGTCGCTTCAAACGGCGATCCGGTGGAGATTTGTTTCACGTGAAACATCCTTCTACAAGTTTGCGAAACGCATCAGCACGCTGGCTGATCTGGTTTTTCTGCCAGCGATCCATCTCACCAAAGGTCTGATCGCTGCCCAAAGGCTGGAAAATCGGATCATAGCCATGGCCTTGATCGCCGCGCATCGGCCAAACAATCTGCCCCGCCATCATCCCTTCAAACACTTCATCATGGCCATCCGGCCAAGCCAAGACCAAAGTGCAGCGAAACTGCGCCAGCCGAGGTTCTGGCGCTGCAATCGCCTCCAGTTTGTCCCAAGTCTTCGTCATCGCCATGACAAAATCTCGCCCGGTCGGAGTCTCTGCCCAGTCCGCCGTATAGACGCCCGGGGCCCCGCCTAAAGCTTCAATTGTGATGCCAGAATCATCGGAAAGCGCAGGCAATCCCGTGGCCTGCGCCGCCGCATGCGCCTTGATCCGGGCATTGCCGACAAAGCTATCCTCGGTCTCAACCGGTTCCGGCAGACTCAGATCACCGGCCGATACCACAGAAATCCCAAACTCCTCCAACAGCTTAGCGATTTCTTCCAGCTTGCCGCGATTATGTGTCGCAACCAGCAGCCGATTGCCCGAAAACTTCCGCATCACGCGATCCCCAAAGCCGCCTTCTGCGCGGCAACCAGTCGGGCAACCCCGGCTTCAGCCAGATCCAGCAACTCGCCCATCTCATCGCGCGAGAACGTCGCCCCCTCCGCCGACATCTGCACTTCAATCATCCGGCCGCGCCCGGTCAGGATGAAATTGCCATCCGTCCCAGCCGCAGAATCCTCAGGATAATCCAGATCCAACACCGGCTGTCCGGCATAAATCCCGCAAGACACCGCCGCAACATGGTCCATCATCGGATCGCTGACAATCACCCCGGTTTTCAGCAACTTATTCATCGCCAACCGCAACGCCACCCAACCGCCGGTGATCGAGGCACAGCGGGTGCCGCCATCCGCCTGAATAACATCGCAATCAATCACAATCTGCCGCTCACCCAAAGCCGAGCGATCGACCCCAGCCCGCAACGCCCGCCCGATAAGCCGTTGAATTTCCTGCGTTCTGCCTGATTGCTTGCCCGCAGCCGCCTCGCGACGCACGCGCGAATTCGTCGCTCGTGGTAACATGCCATATTCCGCCGTCACCCAGCCCAAGCCGGTGTTCTTCAAAAACGGTGGTGCCTTGTCCTCAATGGTGGCCGAGCACAAAACATGCGTCTCACCCATCTTGATCAGGCAAGAGCCCTCTGCATGTTTCATCACGCCGATTTCCATCGAAACCGCGCGCATTTCGTTCAATTTCCGACCAGAGGGGCGCATCGCATCATCCTTTTTCGCTTTGCTCCAGATAGTCCCGCACCCCTCACCGATGCAACCCTCATTGACGTTCGCGCCAGAGCCTCCTTAATGGACGAGCCTCCCTATTGGACGGGCCGCGTTGATCGACCCCACAGAGAATGCAACATGACCGACGGCAGCAAGATCCTCACCGAGATGAACGAGCGCTCGCGCGAGGTGTTCCGCCGCGTCGTCGAAGGCTACTTGGCCTCAGGCGATCCGGTCGGCTCACGCACCCTGACGCGCAGCATGACAGAGCGGCTGTCTGCCGCAACCATCCGCAACGTCATGCAGGATCTTGAATTTCTCGGTCTGCTCGACAGCCCGCATATTTCGGCAGGCCGCATCCCGACCCAACTTGGCCTGCGGATGTTCGTCGATGGCCTGCTGGAAGTCGGCACGCTGGCTGCCGAAGACCGCCAGCTGATTGACACCGCCTCCGCCAGCAACGAGCCGGATATCACCAGCCTGCTCGACCATATCGGCGGCACACTGTCGGGTATCACCAAGGGCGCGTCCGTCGTGCTTGCGCCCAAAGCCGAGGCGCCGATCCGCCATATCGAATTTGTCAGCCTTGCCGCCGAACGCGCCCTGGTGGTGCTGGTCTTCGCCAACGGCCATGTCGAAAACCGCGTCTTCACCCCGCCGCCCGGCCAAACCCCGTCGTCAATGCGTGAGGCCGCGAATTTCCTCAACGCGTTGGCCGAGGGCAAAACCCTCTCGGAACTCCGCCGCAGCATTGGCCAAGATATCGCCAAACGCCGACAGGAGATTGATTCGCTCGCCCGTGCCTTGGTGGAGAGCGGCATTGCGCTTTGGGACAATTCGGATGAGCATTCCGAGCGCCTGATCGTGCGGGGCCGCTCCAACCTGATCGAGAATTCAGCCGAATCCCAAGATATCGACCGCGTCCGTGTGCTGTTCGATGACCTTGAACGCAAGCGGGATATCGCCGATTTCCTCGAACTGGCCGAAACTGGCGAAGGTGTGCGCATTTTTATTGGCTCCGAGAACAAACTCTTTTCACTTTCGGGTTCCTCTCTGGTGGTCTCTCCCTATATGAACGCTGATCGCAAGATCATTGGCGCGGTGGGCGTGATTGGACCGACCCGGCTGAACTATGGCCGGATTGTTCCAATCGTCGATTACACTGCCCAACTGGTCGGCAGGCTTTTGTCCGAACGCGGTTCGGGCTAAGGCATGGCCAAAGACGGAACGAATGTAAGGAAGACGAAAATGGCGCAGGAAAACACCGCCCCAGAGGCTGACGATCTGGCGGGGCTCGAAGATTATGTCGCAGCCGAAGAACTCGACGCCCTGCGCGCCGAGCGTGACGACATGCGCGACCGCTTCATGCGCGCGCTGGCCGATGCCGAAAACGCCCGCAAGCGCGGCGAGCGCGATCGCCGCGAGGCCGAGCAATACGGCGGCTCGAAACTCGCCCGCGACATGTTGGCGGTTTACGACAACCTCAAGCGCGCGCTGGACGCTGCAACCGAGGAAACCCGCGCGCAGGCCGGAGCTTTGATTGAGGGGCTGGAACTAACCCTGCGCGAACTGACCAATGTGCTGAAAAAGCACGGTGTGGATGAAGTTAACCCCGCAATCGGCGACACCTTCGATCCGCAGCAGCATCAGGCGATGTTCGAAGCGCCGCTGCCAGGCACCAAAGCTGGCCAGATCATCCAGGTCATGGGCGTCGGCTTCATGCTGCATGACCGCCTTCTGCGTCCGGCACAGGTCGGTGTGTCCTCGAATACCCAAGGTTAAGTTCCTTGACGGCTCCCGGAGGGTTTCACACCCTCCGTTCCTCCCTTGGAGCATTTTGCCAAGACCAAGCTCAAGGTTTCAGCATTTCCTTTAGATCGTAGACCAAACGCAGCGCCTGCATGGGCGTCAACTCGTCCGGCAGCACGCTTTTCAGCGTTGCTTCCAGCCGAGACTCCTTCACAATGGCTTTCGGTGCAGGCGCGGGCATCGCCCGGAACAGCGGCAGATCATCAATCAACGCCTTTTGCCGCGAACCGCCCTCGCGCTCTCCGGATTCCAGCGCCTCCAGCACCACCTTTGCCCGTTCGATCACAGTGGCAGGCAGCCCTGCCAACCGTGCCACCTGCACGCCGTAAGAGCGATCCGCCGCACCTTTCTTGACCTCGTGCAGGAAAATTACCTCGCCGTCCCATTCCTTGACGGTGACAGTGGCATTCTCCACCCCCGCCAACTTTCCGGAAAGCGCGGTCATCTCATGATAATGCGTGGCGAACAGCGCGCGGCAGCGGTTGGTTTCGTGCAGATGCTCCATCGTCGCCCAAGCGATCGACAGCCCGTCATAGGTTGCCGTGCCGCGCCCGATCTCATCCAAAATAACCAAAGCCCGATCATCGGCTTGGTTCAAAATCGCGGCGGTTTCGACCATCTCGACCATGAAGGTGGATCGTCCGCGCGCCAAATCATCCGAAGCCCCCACCCGGCTGAACAACTGGCTGACCAGCCCAATATGCGCCGCAGTCGCAGGCACAAAGCTGCCCGCCTGCGCCAGCAGCGCAATCAACGCGTTCTGCCGCAGAAAGGTCGATTTACCCGCCATGTTCGGCCCGGTCAAAAGCCAGATCGCCGGCGTTGTGGCTTCCGTCAAAGCGCAGTCATTGGCGACAAATGCCCCGCCGCCCTGCCTGCGCAGCGCGCGTTCTACCACCGGATGCCGCCCACCGGTCACGATGAAGGCGTGACTGTTATCGACGCGCGGCTCCGCCCAGTTTTCCGCCGCCGCCAAATCCGCAAAAGCGCCGCTTAAATCAATCTCGGCCAACCCGCGCGCGGCGGCTCCAATCGGGCCAGATTGATCCAAAATTGCGGCTCTAAGCGCCTCATAGTGCCGCTTTTCGATCTCCAAGGCGCGATTGCCCGCGTTGAGGATCTTGGTCTCAATTTCATTCAATGGCAGAGTGGTGAATCGCACCTGATTGGCAGTGGTTTGGCGGTGGATGAAGGTTTCTGACAGCGGAGCCGCATGCATTTTTTCCGCGTGCAGGGCAGTGGTTTCAATAAAATACCCCAGCACGTTGTTGTGCTTGATCTTCAGGCTTTGCACGCCAGACAGCGCGATATATTCCGCCTGCATCTGCGCGATCACGCCGCGCCCCTCGTCGCGCAGACGGCGCGTCTCATCCAGATCGGGGTCAAACCCAGCCGCGATATAGCCGCCATCGCGCGCCATCAATGGCGGTTCGGCGATCAGCGCTTCATCCAGCAGGTCGATCAGCGCGCCATGCCCCACCAATACTTTCGCCGCATCAGCCAGCAGCGGCGGTACATCCACAAGGCGCGCAGCGATGCTTTCGGCTTGCGTCAGCCCGGCTCGAATCGCGGCTAAATCCCGTGGCCCACCACGCTCCAATGCCAACCGCGACAACGCGCGGTCGATATCCGGCACACGGCGCAGATCGACGCGGAGGTCTTCGCGTAAACGGCTCTGTTCTAGCAGAAATCGCACCGATTCCAGCCGCAGGTGAATCACGCCCAGATCACGCGAGGGGCTGGAAATCCGACGCTCCAACAGCCGCGCGCCTGCTGCGGTGGCGGTGCGATCCACAGCGGCCAGCAGCGACCCCTCGCGCCCACCCGACAAGGCTTGGCTGATTTCCAAGTTGCGTCGGGTTGAAGCGTCAATCTGCATCGCGCCATTGGCATTTTCGCGCAGGGGCGGGCGCAGCAGGGGCAGTTTGCCGCGTTGTGTCAGGTCGAGGTAATCGACCAGCGCGCCTATTGCTGACACTTCAGCCCGTCCGAACGCGCCGAACGCGTCGAGGGATCCGACGTTCCACAGCTTGCACAACCGCTGTTCCGAGCTGGTGGAATCGAAACTGCCGCGTGATAGGGCGGTGAGCGCTGCCCCCGTTTCAGTCACGATCAAAGCCAAATCACGCTCTCTGGTCTCGGACACCAGCACCTCACGCGGTGCCAGTCGCGCCAGTTCCGGCCCAAGCCGCACTTCGGAACAGGGCATCACCCGCACTTCGCCGGTAGAAATATCTACCCATGCCAGAGCGCTTTCCTCGCGGACTTCGGCGAAGGCCACCAGATAATTGTGCCGCCGGGCCTCCAGCAGCGAATCTTCGGTCAAGGTGCCGGGCGTCACCAACCGCACCACATCGCGCTTCACCACGGATTTCGCGCCGCGCTTTTTTGCTTCGGCGGGGTCTTCCATCTGTTCGGCAATCGCCACCCGAAAGCCCTTGCGGATCAGCGTCAGCAGATAGCCCTCGGCGGCATGATAGGGCACACCACACAAAGCAATCGGCTTGCCATTGTGAAAGCCGCGCTGCGTCAAGGTGATGTCCAAAGCCTCGGCCGCGGCCACAGCATCCTCGAAAAACATCTCGTAGAAATCGCCCAGACGGTAGAACAGCAAAGCGCCGGGGTTCTGCGCTTTAATTTCCAGATATTGCGCCATCATCGGCGTTACGGTGTCGTCGCTCACATTCATCCCCCTGATCGCCTGTCACCCTACAAAACCGGGGGGACGACGGAAAGGCTCTATGCGTGCAAGCCTCGCGCCGTTATCACCGTCAGACTTGCAGACAAGCAGGATGGCCCCCTGATGACCAGAATGAAAATCACGCCGGAAGAGGCGCTTGCTTACCATTTAGAGCCGCGACCGGGGAAATATGAGGTGATCGCCTCAACCCCGATGGCGACGCAGCGCGATCTGTCGCTGGCGTATTCGCCCGGTGTGGCGGTGCCGGTGCAGGCGATCGCCGACAATCCGGCAGCGGCGTATGACTATACCGTCAAGGGCAATATGGTGGCGGTGATCTCGAATGGTACAGCCATTCTGGGCATGGGCAATCTGGGCGCTTTGGCGTCAAAGCCGGTGATGGAAGGCAAGGCGGTGCTGTTCAAGCGCTTTGCCGATGTGAACGCCATCGACATTGAGCTGGATACCGAAGACCCCGAGGAGATCATCAAGGCGGTCAGCCTGATGGGCCCGACCTTTGGCGGCATCAATCTTGAGGATATCAAGGCACCCGAGTGCTTTATCATCGAGCAAAGGTTGAAAGAAATCATGGACATCCCGGTGTTCCATGATGATCAGCACGGCACGGCGGTGATCTGCGTGGCGGGGCTGATCAATGCGCTGGAAATCAGCGGCAAGAAGATCGGCGAGGTGCGCATCGTGCTGAATGGCGCAGGCGCGGCGGGGATTGCTTGTCTGGAACTGATGAAGGCGATGGGGGCCAAGCACGATAACTGCATCATGTGCGACACCAAGGGCGTGATCTATCAGGGCCGCACCGAGGGCATGAACCAGTGGAAATCCGCCCATGCCGCGCGCACCGATCTGCGCACTCTGGACGAGGCGATGGTGGGGGCGGATGTGTTTCTTGGCGTTTCGGCCAAGGGGGCGGTGACGCAAGCGATGGTTGCCAGCATGGCCGACAATCCGGTGATCTTCGCGATGGCGAATCCGGACCCGGAAATCACCCCGGAAGAAGCCCATGCAGTGCGCGCCGATGCGATTGTGGCCACGGGGCGCAGCGATTATCCCAATCAGGTCAATAACGTACTGGGCTTCCCCTATCTGTTCCGCGGCGCTTTGGATATTCACGCCCGCGCCATCAACGATGAGATGAAGATCGCCTGCGCCCGCGCTTTGGCGGCTTTGGCGCGCGAAGATGTGCCGGATGAGGTGGCGATGGCCTACGGGCGCAAGCTGTCGTTTGGCCGTGATTATATCATCCCGACGCCGTTTGATCCTCGGCTGATCTATGTGATCCCGCCTGCGGTCGCCAAAGCCGGGATGGATACTGGCGTGGCGCGTCGCCCGATCATTGATATGAGGGCTTATGAGCACAGCCTGAAGGCGCGGATGGACCCGACGGCGTCGATCCTGCAAGGTATCCATGCCCGCGCCAAGCAAGCACAGGCGCGGATGATCTTTGCCGAGGGCGATGATCCGCGTGTCTTGCGCGCCGCCGTCGCCTATCAGCGCGCCGGTTTGGGCAAGGCTTTGGTGGTAGGCCGCGAGGCCGATGTGAAGGAAAAGCTGGAAGCGGCGGGGCTTGGCGATGCGGTGCGTGAGTTGAAAATCGTCAACGCCGCCAATTCCCGAAATCTCGAAGCCTATAAGGATTTTCTATATACCCGCTCGCAGCGCGAAGGCTTTGACCGTCATGATGTGCATCGTCTCGCCAGCCGGGATCGGCATGTGTTCTCGGCGCTAATGCTGCAACACGGTCATGGCGATGCGCTGATCACTGGCGTCACGCGCAAATCGGCGCATGTGCTTTCGTTGATCAACCATGTGTTTGACGCCAAAGCCTCGGATGGCGCGGTGGGGGTGACAGCTTTGCTGCACTAGGGCCGGATAGTGCTGATCGCCGATACCTTGGTGCATGAATGGCCGGATGAGGTCGATCTGGCCAATATCGCGGTGAAGGCCGCCGGGGTGGCGCGCAACCTGGGGCTAGAGCCTCGGGTGGCGTTTGTCAGTTTTTCGACCTTCGGCTATCCGGTGTCGGAGCGCGCCACCAAAATGCACGCGGCCCCCAAGGTGTTGGATAAGATGGGCGTGGATTTTGAGTATGAGGGCGAGATGACGGTGGATGTCGCGCTGAACGCTGAGGTGATGGCGCAGTATCCATTCTGTCGCCTGTCAGGCCCGGCGAATATTCTGGTGGTGCCAGCGCGGCACTCGGCTTCGATCTCGGTCAAGCTGATGCAGGAAATGGCGGGGGCGACGGTGATCGGGCCGATTCTGACCGGGGTGAAGAAGCCTATTCAGATTTGCTCCACCAACTCGACGGTGAACGATATTCTGAACATGGCGGTGATGGCGGCGTGTAAGGTTGGCTAAAGATCGATCAGCGCCACGGTGACGCGGCGCTGCAATTCCGGGATGGCGCGGGGGTGGGCAAGGTAGTCGGCCACGGGCATCATCCGCCAATACTGGCCCTCGTCGCCAAAGCGGATGGCGGCAATTTCGGCGGCGGTGATCCTGCCCGCGAAGAATACCGAAAGCCGGGTCGCGTCCATCATGCTGGGCCAAACCTTGCGCCAGATCAGCCGATCTGGTGGCAGAACTAGCCCAAACTCCTCGCGCAACTCGCGCAAAAGGCAGGCTTCGGGCGTCTCATCGCCCTCGCGCCCGCCACCGGGAAGATCCCACATCGCGGCCCAAGGCAGGCCGGGTTTGTCGTCGCGCAGATAGGTCAGCAAGGCGTCGCCGCACAGCAGCGCCACCTTGCAGCCAACAAAATCCATCAGCGCGCGTCAGTTGTCATTGATGTCTTTGTCCCACAGCTTGACCTGACCCTTTTTCACCCCAACCGTGGCGCGCAGGCCGATCCACGACGCCAGCGACAGCAGGGCAAAGATCAGCAGCGTCAGCGGTAAGCTCACCGACAGACCGATGCCCAGGAACACTCCCGTCAGCACCGCGCCCAGCGCAAAGCCAAGGAAGATGAAGCCGGGCAGCAGCACCTCGGCCACACCCAAGGCAAAGCCACCAGCGATCCAGACCCACCATACTGTCCACATTTATACACGCCCTTTCAACATCTTGAACGCATCGCCAAAGGCATCCAAGGCCTGCGCTGGCACGATGATCATCTGCTTGCCAGCGCCTTGCCCCACGGTGGTCAAAGCCTCGACCTGCTTCAATGCCACCTGATATTGAGCGGCCTCAATGCCGTTTTCCTTGATCGCGCCTGCGATCACTTCGGTCGCGTAGGCTTCGGCATCTGCCAAAACGCGGCGGGCCTTGGCACCTTGTTCGGCGGCGTAAAGTTCCGCATCGGCGTTCAACTCCACCGCGCGCTTTTTGCCCTCGGCTTCGGTCACTTGCGCCCGACGCGCGCGTTCGGCGTTCAACTGCTGCATCATGGCGTGGCGGGTGGCTTCATCCAGCGACACATCAAGGATCTCGGCGCGGGTCACTTCGATGCCCCAATCTTCCACCATTGCACGCACATGCTCGCGGATATTCGCGGTCAACTCGTTGCGGTTGGATTGCACCTGATCCAGTTCCATCTTGCCGATTTCCGAACGCACGATGCCCGCAACCGTGGTCGCAATCGCGCTATCGACATCCTTGATCCGGTAGACGGTTTTTTCCGGCGCGATCACCCGGTAGAATACCGAGGTTTCGACCTTGACCAGCACGTTGTCGGTGGTGATGGCGTCTTGATGTGCTGTGGGCAACTGACGCTCCAGGATCGAAACCTTATGCGCGACGCGATCCAGAAACGGCACGGTAAAGTTGATGCCTGGCCCGAGAACCGAGCGCAGGCGACCCAAACGTTCAACCACATACTTATCGCTTTGCGGCACGATCCGCACCGCCTTGAACAAGGCCACGATGATAAACAGCGCGATGGCGGCAAACACCGCACCGCTGCCGAGGAACTGGTCGAAGTTCATGAAAATCTCCTGTGTCAAATCAAATGGCGGCTGTGGAGCCTGCACCAAGGTGCCCCTTTTTGCTGCGCTTCGCAACGGGCGGCTATTTTTGCGGTATGCGGCGGGATACCTTTCGGTTTGACCTTGCGCTATGTTATCGCTCACATTGCGCGGGGGAGGCGGCTTCATGTCATGCTTTGAAATCCTAGACCCAGCCTTTGGCCGCTTTGTGCTGGGCAATGCGGCTCTGAAACAACTGGCGACCGGGTTTGATTGGGTCGAAGGCCCGGTGTGGTTTGGCGATGCTGGCTGTTTGCTGTTTTCCGATATCCCGAATGATAAAATCCTGCGCTATACGCCGGGAGTGGGGATTTCGACGTATCGTGCGCCGTCGAACTATTCCAACGGCCATACGCGCGACCGTCAGGGGCGGCTGGTGTCCTGCGAACACGGCACCCGCCGGGTGACGCGCACCGAATTGGATGGCAGCATCACGGTGATTGCCGACAGTTATCAAGGCAAGTCCTTGAATTCGCCAAATGATGTGGTGGTGAAATCCGATGGTTCGATCTGGTTCACCGATCCGCATTACGGCATCGGCTCGAATTACGAAGGCTTTGCGGCAGAACAGGAATTGCCCTGCAACGTCTATCGCATCGACCCGGATGGAACGATAGAAGCCGTGCTGACCGATTTCAACTGCCCGAATGGTCTGGCGTTCAGCCCGGATGAGTCGCTGTTGTACGTCGCCGATACGGGCCAGATGTATCAGGACGATCCGACGCACATTCGCCGCTTTTCCATGGAGTCGGGGCGGCCGAAAAGCCGTGGCATCTTCCACACCATCGCGCCCGGCAAGGCCGACGGTATCCGCTGCGACATGGATGGTAATCTGTGGTCCTCGGCGGGCGATGGCGTGCATTGCATCGCACCTGACGGCCACTTGATGGGCAAGATCCTTGTGCCTGAGAAAGTCTCGAATATTTGCTTTGGCGGGCGAGCCAAGCACCAGCTTTATATCACCGCCACCACCAGCCTATATGCCATCACCTTGAACCGCGTCGGAGCACAAACACCATGACCCAATCGCAAATCGGCCTGATCGGCCTTGGCACCATGGGCGCGATGCTCGCGCTGAACATCGCAGAAAAAGGCTTTCCGATTGCGGTGTGGAACCGCACCGTTGCGGTGACGCATGGCTTTAAGGCTGAGGCGGGGGCGCTGGCGGATAAGATCACGCCGTGTGAGACTTTGGCCGATCTGGTGGCCGCGATTGCGCCGCCGCGCGCGATCATTCTGATGGTCCCGGCGGGGCAGGCGGTGGATGATATGATTGCGGCGTTGCGCCCCCTGATGGCGGCGGATGATCTGATCATTGATGCGGGCAACGCCTTGTTCCACGACACCGATCGCCGCTCGGCTGAGGCGGCGGTGCAGGGACCGCATTTCATGGGCATCGGTGTGTCGGGTGGCGAGGAAGGTGCGCGGCATGGTCCGGCGATCATGGGCGGCGGGCTGCGGTCGGATTGGGACCGCGTGGCCCCGGTGCTTAACGCGATTGCGGCGAAATATAAGGGCGCGCCCTGCGCCGATTATATGGGGCCAGCCGGGGCGGGGCATTTCGTCAAAGCGGTGCATAATGGCATTGAATATGCCGATATGCAGATGATCGCCGAGGTTTATGGCGTGATGCGCGATGGGCTGGGGATGGCTGCGGCAGAGATTGCCGAGACGTTCAAGGCCTGGAACCAAGGGCCGCTGCAATCCTATCTGATCGAGATTTCGGGCGAAGTTGCTGCGGCGACCGACACGCATTCGGGCAAACCGATGTTGGATATGATCCTCGACCGCGCTGGGCAAAAAGGCACCGGGCGCTGGACGGTGATTGAGGCGCAGCATCTCGCGGCGACCATTCCCGCGATTGAAGCGGCGGTGATGGCGCGGAATTTGTCGTCGCGGTTGGAGGAACGGCTGGCGGGCGAAGCGGTGTTTGGCGCGGCGCCGCAAGCGGGTGCTGGTGTGACTTTGGCGCAGTTGGAACAGGCAATGATTGCTGGGAAAATCCTGTGCTATGCGCAGGGCTTTGCGCTGATCTCGGCGGCGTCTAAGGCGTTTGATTGGCCGATGCCCTTGCCGGAAATCGCGCGGGTGTGGCGGGAGGGCTGTATCATCCGCTCGTCGATGCTGAACGATATGGCGACGGCGTTGACCGAGGATACGGCGCGCAATCTGATGCTGGCGCCGTTCTTTGCCGATCATCTGAAGGCAACGCATGGGGCATTGCGGCAGGTGATTGCGGCGGGGGCGCTCAGCGGTCTGCCGCTGCCCGCTTTGGCCTCGGGCCTTGCGTGGTTTGACATGATGCGCACCGGGCGCTCGACCGCCAATATGATCCAAGCCCAGCGCGATTTCTTTGGCGCGCATGGATTTGAGCGGGTGGATGGCATCGCCGACAAACACGGGCCTTGGGCCGGTCACGGCATCTAAGCCCGACGGAGCCGATCCTGAAACGCGGCAAAGCGAAGGGCGTTTTGTCGCGTGATGGCGATGGCTTGCGCGGGGGTGATGGCTTGAAACATCACCGCATCGCGCGGGCGGCATTGCACGAACGCATTGAGATCATCGGCCAGAACCGTGGCGATCTTCGGATAGCCTCCGGTGGTTTGGTGATCTGACAGCAGCACGGTTGCGGCGCCATCACCCGAGACTTGGACAGAACCGCGCAGGATCGGCTCGGACGGGATCGAAAGCGCCGCGGCGGGGATCAGGGCCGGGCCGCGCAGCCGTAGGCCCATGCGGTCAAAAGCGTCGGTCGTCTCGAACCGCGCAGAAGTGAAAGTGGTTAGGGTTTCGGCGTCAAAGAAGCGCTCCTGTGGGCCAAGTGTGCAGCGCAACAAATGACGGGGGCGTGCCCAGACGGGGCAGGGGACCGGGCCTTCGCGGTCGGGGTGGGTTTCTGGGTCCGTGATGGTCAGAGTTTGGCCGGTGGTCAGCTTGCCACCCCCGAACCCGGAGGAACCATGCGTGGCGTGGCTGCCCAGCCATGCCTTGGCTTGCAGCTTGCCCGCAACGGCAAGGTAGCTCCAACCGCCCCAAGGGCCGGGGCGGATGGTCAGGGTTTCGCCCGCGCGCAGGGTCAGCACGTTCCAGGCACCCAGCTTGCGCGCCTTAGTTTCAGCGATGAACCCGCCACCGACAAGCGCGAGAGTCACGTCTCCGGTCAGGCAATGCAGGCTGAGGCCACCGAGCGAGATTTCGATGCCGGGGTGATTGGCTGGGTTGCCCAAAGCCGCATTGGCGAGGGCGAAGCTTTGGCGATCCATTGGGCCAGAGGCGGGGACGCCGTAGCGCATCAGGCCTGGGCGGCCTGCGTCTTGGATGCTGACATGCGGGCCAGCGAAAGTGATGCGAAGGGTGGCTTCGGTCATTGAGCCGCCTCGTATTCCGCCCGGCTGATACGGCGGAATCGCACTTTATCGCCAACGTCGAACAGGAAGGGGCGGGCGGGGTCATGGGTCAGGATCGCGGTGGGCGAGCGGCCAATGATCCACCATCCGGTCGGCATCAGCAGCGTGGTCACCAAGCATTGCGCCCCCGCGATGATCACCGATCCCGCCGGGATATTGCGCAGCGGCGCGGGCTTGCGGTCCAGTCGGATCGCTTCCGGCACACCCCCGAGATAGGCGTAGCCGGGGGCAAAGCCATACATGAACACCGCGTAATCGCCAGACAGATGCGCGTCTATCACCGCCTCGGGCGAAAGGCCGGTTTGCTGGGCGACGGCTATCAGATCGGGGGCGAGGTCGGCATCGTAGCAGATCAGAACCTCGCGCTGCGTCGGTTGCGGGCGCGCGGTGGTTTTGGCGGTGAGCAGGCCGCGCAGATGGGCGATGGCGGTGGAGTGATCGGTGGTCAGGGCGTCAAACTCGACCAGCAGATTGACGAAGGCGGGGATGGATTCGCGAAAACCGGGGAACGGCTGTGCCGCAAGCGCCTGATCAAGGCGCAAGACGGCATCATGGGCGGCGTGCTCGAGTACCGTGCCAAACTCCACCAGCACCGCGCGTTCGGCGATGGGGCGGAAGATGGGGGCGTTTGGGCTGGGTTGCATGGCTTACAGGAAAGCGGCGATGGTGACGCCAGCCGCGCCGAGACGGCTGCGGATTTGCCGCGCCATCTCGACCGCGCCGGGGCTGTCGCCGTGGACGCAGATGGATTGCGCGGCGAGGAGAATCGGGTCGCCACCGACCACGGGCATCAGGCCGGACTCAAGGAACGAGAGCAGGCGGGCGACCGCAGCTTCCGGGTCGTGAATCATCGCGCCGGGTTTTGAGCGCGGCACAAGTCGGCCATTGGTCAGATAGCCACGGTCGGCAAAAATCTCGGAGAACACGCGGATACCGGCGGCGCGGGCGGCATGTTCCAACTCGGTGCCGGAAATCGCCAGCAGCGCGAGATCGGGCGATATCGCTTTGACGGCGGCGGCAATCGCATCGGAAACGGCGCGATCATCGGCGGCCAGATTGGCCAGCGCGCCGTGCGGTTTGACATAGGCCACCTGCGTTCCCGCCAATGCGGCCATCGCCTGCAAGCTGCCGATCTGCGCCGCCACCATCCGCCCCACCTCTGCCGGGGTCATCGGGATCACCCGGCGGCCAAAGCCAAGCGGATCGTTATAGCCCGGATGCGCCCCCACGATGACGCCGTTCTGGGCCGCCAATCGCAGCGTCTGATACATCGTTTCGGGATCGCTGGCGTGACCGCCGCAGGCGATATTGGCGCTGGTCACAAGCGTCAGCATTGCGGCATCGTCGCCCATCGCCCAAGGGCCGTAGCCCTCACCAAGATCAGAGTTCAGGTCGATGCGCATCCTGTCGCCCTCATTGCCATTGCGCGGGCAGCATAGCAATGAAACCGCCCGCTCTCCAAGCGCTTAGCCTTGGAAAGCGATGCTATAGCGCATCTTGGCCCGACCCTCGGCCAAAGCGTGCAAGGCGTCCGAGGCGTCTTGCAGCCGGATCACCTCAACCGGGCTTTCCAGCGGGGTCGCCTCATGCAACCGCATCAGCGCCGCCATCTGCGCGCGAGTGCCCACGCTGGTGCCGGTCAGGGTGATGCCGGTCCATGTCAGCCATTCTTGGCTCAGCGGCACGGGCTCGGCCACCATCGCCGCCGCGATGATCCGCCCCAAGGGCCGCGTCGCTGCCTGCATCGCGGGCCAAGTGCGGGGGGTGGGGGCGAAGTTGATCGTGGCATGGGCGCGCAGGGCGCTGGGCCAAGTGTCGGGCAGGGTGGCGGTGGCAAGTTCGGTGGCATGCGCGCCCATCCGCCGCGCCATGTCCAGCTTGGCGGGATCGGTATCAACGGCCACCACTGTCGCCCCTCGCCTCGCTGCCAGTTGCACCGCGAACAGGCCAAGACCGCCACAGCCAAAGATCGCGCAAGTCTCGCCCTGCGCCAGCTTTGCCCGCTCAATCGCGCCATAAGCCGTCAAGCCCGCGCACATCAGCGGGGCCAAGGCAGGGCCATCCCCCGACGGAACCTTCACCGCAAACGCCGCCTTCGCCACCACATATTCCGCAAACGTCCCCGGCACGTTGAAGCCATGCGCGCGCTGGGCAGCGCAGAAACTTTCCTCGCCCGCCAAGCACAGATTGCAAACGCCACAGGTGTCATGCAGCCAAGCCGCGCCGGCGCGCTCGCCCAGAACCCAACCCTCAACCCCCGCGCCGAGGGCCGCGACGGCGCCGACGCCCTCATGCCCAAGGATGAACGGATCGGGGGCAACTGGGGCTTGGGTGTCACCCTTCCAGATATGCACATCGGAATGGCACACCCCGCTCGCCTCCAGCCGGATCAGGATTTCGCCGGGGCCGGGGGTGGGCATAGGCACCTCAACCAGCCGCAAGGGCTGGCCAAAACCGTTCATCACGGCAGCACGCATCAGAGCCATTTACAGACCCAGAGCGGCCTTCACCGCAGGCAGGGCGGGCTGGCCGTCAAAGGTGGTGACATCTTTCAACCAAGCCTGAACCATATCGGGGTGCTTGGCCATCATCGCACTGGCGGCGACCGGAAACTCCATCCCATCGCCCATCACCATCTGCATCCCGGCGTTTTCATAATCAATGTTGAACGCAAGCTGGCTGAAGAACTTGGTCACATTCGGGCAGGTTTGCGCATAGCCCTTGCGCGCAATGGTAAAGACCGACGCACCGCCGAAATTCGGGCCAAATTCCGCATCGCCATCCGCCAGATAATCCATCTGATAGACCACATTCATCGGATGCGGCTGCCAGCCCAAGAAAACGATCCAGTCCTTGCGCGCGACAGACCGCTCCACCTCGGCCAGCATCCCGGCCTCGCTGCTTTCCACGATGGTCCAGTCGCCCAGACCATGCGTATTGGCCGCGACCATATCCAACAGCGGCTGGTTCGATCCCGGCTCGATCGCGTAAATCTTCTTGTCGAACTGCTCGGCATGAGCGGCCAGATCGTTGAAACTATGCACACCCGCGTCAGCCACATACTTCGGCACGGCCAAAGTGTATTTCGCACCCTCAAGGTTCATCCCCAGCCGCTCGACCGAACCATCGTCGAAGAACTGCGCGTATTGCACGTCTTGGAAAGGCCGCCAGTTGCCCTGAAACACGTCAATATCGCCGCGCTGCATCGACACGAAGGTCACATCAAGGCTGAGCAGGTTCTGCGTCACCTCATAGCCCAACGCCTTCAACACGGTTTCCGCTGTCGCATTGGTCAGCCCAATGTCGGTCCAGCCCAGATCGGACATTCGCACCGCTTTACAGGCCTCGGACTCGCCCGCTTGCGCGGCCCCCGCTGCCATCGCCGTCATCAACAAGCCTGCCAGAACCTTGCGCATGGTCATCCCCCCGTTTGCTGTTCCAAGCCTGCGCGCGCGAAATTTATACGTCAATATAAATTTTTGTATGTGCGTTCAATTTTTTGATCTGCTACAAAAACCCATGACCAAAATCGCCTTCCGCACCCGTATCGAAGACCTCCGCCGCCGCGAACTCATTCAGGCCGCGCATCGCGTGTTCATGCAGCATGGCTTGGGCGGTATGACCACCAAGCGGATTTGCGAGGAAGCCGGGATGTCGCCCGGTATCCTGTCCTACTATTTCAAAGGCAAAGAAGACGTGCTGTTCGCGATGGTGCGGCTGAACAATCGGCTGCTGATGGAGGCGGTGGCGACAGGGCTTGCGCAGGCCACAACCCGCTGGGGTAGGCTGGAGGCGATCATCGCGGGCAACTTCCCCGAAGGTTTGTTCGAGACGAACATCGCCAACGCCTGGCTGTCGGTCTGCGCGGCGTCGGCCACCAACCAACGCTATGCCCGTCTGCAACGGATTTTCTACGCGCGGCTGCAATCCAACCTCGCCTCGGTGTTCCGCGACGTGCTGCCAGATGCGCGCTTCAAGCAGATCGCGCTTGCGCTGGGCACGATGATCGACGGCCTCTGGCTGCGTCGTGCAACAGGAGAGGTGCTGTCGCCGCAGGACTCCACCACTTTGGTGCTTTCGGTCGCAGTGGCGCTGCTGACCGAGGCCGAACGCGCGCAGCTTGCTGCCTAAAGCGGCAGCGGCTTGCTCCAGACCTTCGCCAGTAGATGATCTGACGCGCCAGTCACCGTGACCGCCAGCCCATGCCGCGCAAAACGCTCCCGCACTTTCTCCACCGCATCCAAGGCCGTGATGTCCCAGATGTTGGCGCGGCTCAGATCAATGCTGACCGGACCTTCATGCTCCAGCGGATCAAACGCGTCGATGAACGCGGCAGCAGAGGCGAAAAACAACTGCCCCTCTACGGTATAATGATCGCCCTGCCGCGTCACATGCTGCATCCGTGCGACCTTCGCGGCGAAGAACACCCCGCTCATCAGCACACCCACCAGAACGCCAAGCGATAGATTGTGGCTGGCGATCGTCACCGCCACCGTGGCCAGCATCACCAGATTTGACAGGCCGGGATTTTGGCGTAGCCGCCGCAGTGATCCCCAATCCAGCGTATCAATCGACACCATAATCATGATCGCCACCAGCACGGCCACTGGAACCTGCGACACTAACCCTTTCAGCGACACCATCAGCAGCAGCAAAATCCCGCCCGCCGCCAGAGTCGAAAGCCGCCCGCGCCCGCCGTATTTCACATTCGACACGGTTTGCCCGATCATCCCACAGCCAGCGATACCGCCAAACAGGCTTGCCGCCACATTCGCCAGCCCCAGCCCGCGCGCCTCACGGTCTTTGTTCGAGGGCGTGCCGGTCTGATCATCCACCACGCCCGCCGTCATCAGCGATTCCAGAAGGCCGACCATCGCAATGGCCAAAGCGGGCATGAAGATGATGCGCAACAGGTCAAGGTCAAACGGCACATCCGGCAGGGCGAACACCGGCAAGCCCGAAGGCAACTTGCCCAGATCGGCCACCGTCGGCACATCAATCTGCAGCGCTGAGCACAACGCCGTCAGTACCACCACGCAAATCAGCGGCGCAGGGATCGCCGTTGTCAGCTTGGGTGCCAGATAAATAATCGCCAGCCCCGCCGCTATCACTCCATATCCCATCATCCCCGCATTCAGAATATGCGGCAGCTGCGCCGCAAAGATCAGGATCGCCAGCGCATTGACAAACCCGGTGCGGACCGAGTTTGAAACGTAGCGCATCAGCGAACTCAGCCGCGCAAACCCGAACAAGATCTGAAACGCGCCGCCCCGCAGCCCTGCCGCAAACAGATACTGCACGCCATGTGTTTGGACCAAGGGGGCCACGACCAGCGCAACCGACCCTGCCGCCGCTGAAATCATCGCCGGACGCCCACCGAAAAACGCGATGACAATGCTGATCACGAAAGACGCATAAAGCCCCACCGCAGGATCAACCCCGGCGGTAAACGAAAACGCAATCACCTCGGGGATCAGCGCAAAGGTGGCGACGGCCCCCGCAAGAAGCTCGCGGACAGGATTCTGCTGCCACTGGCGCAGGTAGTGCGGCACGATGTTCATGAATGTAACGACGCGATGTGATGCGTGGTCCGGCGGATAGGCGGCCGGAATAGCCACCCGGATTTACACCGGGTCCAAGTGAGTGCGCCGTTGATACGGCCTGCGCCGCGAAAAGCCAACCTGTGAGCTGTGGTGGCAAGACGATTTGCGCGCCCTTCCAATTCCGGGCCTGCCGTTAAGCGGAAATACCCGCATCGGTTTGCCCTTTGCCGCAAATCCACTAAGCTGGCGGCAAAACAAAACGGTGGAGGTTTTCATGCAGGTGTCTCGGCGCAATTTCTCATTCGGCATCGCAGCACTTGGGCTGTCGGCCTGCGTCGGTGGCGGCTCCGCCTCCCGCCCCTCTGCGCCCGCAACCATGCCGATGGTCCCCGACGCGGGCTTTGACGTCTGGGTACAAGCCTTCCGCCCGCGTGCTTTGTCGAAGGGCATCTCGGACAGTACCTTCAGTTCGGCCTTCCGCGCCTCGGGCTTTATCCCCGGCGTGATCGAGAAAGACCGCAACCAGACCGAATTCACCCGCACGACAGAGGACTATCTGGCGATTGCCGCCAGCGATGAACGCCTGACCATGGGCCGCCAGATGCTGGCGCAGCAAATGGGCACCCTGCGCGCGATCGAGGCGCGTTTTGGGGTAGAGCCGCATGTTGTTGCCGCCTTCTGGGGCCTTGAAAGCTTTTTCGGCACACGGCGCGGCAATGTTCCGGTGATCTCGGCCTTGGCGACCTTGGCCTATGAAGGCCGCCGCGCGGCGTTCTTTGAACAGCAGTTGGTGGCGGCGCTGAAGATTCTGCAAAACGGCGATACCTCGGTACAGAACATGACCGGCAGTTGGGCGGGGGCAATGGGCCACACCCAGTTCATCCCGACCAGCTATCAAGCCTTCGCGGTGGATTTCAACGGTGATGGCCGCCGCGATATCTGGAGCGATGATCCAACCGATGCCCTCGCCTCGACCGCCGCCTATCTGTCCAAAAACGGCTGGACGCATGGTCAGCCGTGGGGCCAAGAGGTGACACTGCCCAGCGGCTTCAACACCGGGCTGGCAGGGCGCGGCAAGGGTCGCTCCGATTGGGCCGATCTGGGAGTGCGGGCGGTGAATGGTGGTTTGGGCGGACATGGTGCGGCGTCTTTGCTGCTGCCCGGTGGCCCCAGCGGCCCGGCCTTCCTGCTCTATCAAAACTTCAACGTCATCCTGCGCTACAACAACGCCGAGAATTACGCGCTGGGCGTCGGCTATCTGTCGGATCGCCTGAACGGCGCAGGGGCGTTGCGTGCGGCGTTTGGACCGGATGCGCAGGGTATGACGCTGCAAGATCGGCAGGCCTTGCAGCGCAAACTGACCGCCGCAGGCTACGACACCCAAGGTTCGGATGGCGTGATCGGTGCAAAAACCATCGCGGCGATCAGCGATTTCCAACGCGCGCGGGGTTTGCCGGTGACAGGCCAGCCCAGCATGGACCTGCTGCGGATGCTTTAAGGCGCGTTAACGATTCCTTCACCACTGTCATGGCAGCCTAGCCGCCATGAGCAAACCCCGCGCCTTTCATGAAGCCGCCTTGCCTCTGTTCGCCGCTGATGGCGATGAGGCCGTGGGTCAGGCTTTGCCGGATAGGTTGCCGTCCTACATTGCTGACCACCGCAAACGCCTGCGCACCCGGTTTATGGAGGGCGGTGCCACGGCGATCCCCGATTATGAACTGCTCGAACTGCTGCTGTTCCGCGCCATTCCCCGGCAGGATGTGAAACCGCTCGCCCGCGCCTTGCTGGATGAATTCGGCGACTTTAATCGCGTCGTCACCGCCGTTCCCGCCCGCCTGATGATGGTAAAAGGCGTCGGTGAAGCCGTGGTGCAAGAACTGAAGATCGTCGAGGCCGCCGCCCAGAGGATGATGCGGGCGCGGGTGATGAACAGGCCCCTGCTATCTAGTTGGGATGCCCTGCTGGATTATTGCCACACCGCAATGGCACACCGCGAAACCGAACAATTCCGCATCCTGTTTCTGGACCGCAAAAACGTGCTGATTGCCGATGAAGAACAGGCCAAAGGCACCGTTGATCACGTTCCGGTCTACCCGCGCGAGGTGGTCAAGCGGGGCTTAGAACTCAATGCTTCGGCGCTGATCCTCGTGCATAATCACCCCTCTGGCGACCCTACCCCTTCGCAAGCTGACATCACCATGACCCTGCAAGTGCAAGAGGCAGCACTGGTGTTGGGCATCACCCTGCACGACCATCTCATCATCGGCAAAAGCCGCGAACTTAGTTTTAGGGCGGCGGGGTATCTGTAGCATCCGGCGTGAACGACGGTTTCAGCCAAACCTCAACCCGGCGATTCAGGCGACGCCCCGCAGCGGTTTCATCACAGGCCATTGGCAGCGCCTCGCCAAACGCCTCGACCCGAGGAAAAGCGGCTGCGGGCACCGCAGCGGCCTGTTTCAGCGCCGCGAGAATACCATCGGCGCGATCTTGCGACAGATCAAGATTGGCCTTCGCCGCCCCCGAGCCATCCGAAAACCCGGCCAAGATCAGAGCCTTGTCGCGAAACACCCCCGCCTCAATCAACCGTGCAAGATCGGCCAGATTGTCTTGGCTCGCGGCATCCAGCGCCGAGGTGCCGTCCTGAAACCGGAAGGTCAGCGACAAGCGGTCGGCACCGTCCATCAGATCGACCAGCCGTTTCAGATCGGCCAAGGTGGTTTCCTCGCCCGCGCCTTGAATCGCGTTGATCAGCCGCAATCCGTCCGCCGTCATCGGCTGGCTTTCCGGGCCGCGATCAATATAGCCGCCACTGGCAATCGCCGCCTGGGCTGTCGGAAGCGCCAGAAAATCCAGAAACTCCCGCGCCATCAGCGGCAGGCGACGACGGGGGGTCAGCAAAAACACTGGCAAGGTCAGCGGATAATCCCCGGCCTTCACCGCCAACCCACTGGGCAAAAGTGGAAAGCCGCAACTGTCCGACAACGGCAGCGCCCGCGCCGCGCCCACCGAGGCGCGCCCGGTCAGCGCGATGGCCCAAGGGTCTTTGGCGACCGCATCAGCCAGCGTGCGCAGATCGGCATGGGTGACGCGCGCCGCCGGATCGCGCCCCAACCGCGCCGACAAGGCCCGTTGCAGATCGCTGTCAGCCGCCAGCCCATGCAGCACCAACGGCATATCCGGGCCACCAACCTCGGACCAATTCTTCACCTCGCCCGCCAAAACCTTCGCCAAGTCAATCGTCGAAATCCCCGGCAGCGGATTGTCCGGCGCCACAATCGGCACCAGTGCATCCAGCGCCATCGCCTTGGAGCCCAGATCAGGCTCCACCGCCGAGGCCACCATCAACTCGGCCCGCCCGGCTTTCAGCTCAGCCCGTGCTTGGTCGGGCGGCAGCGGGCGGAA
Source organism: Cypionkella sp. PAMC25878 (assembly GCF_058135695.1). Classification (NCBI taxonomy): domain Bacteria; kingdom Pseudomonadati; phylum Pseudomonadota; class Alphaproteobacteria; order Rhodobacterales; family Paracoccaceae; genus Cypionkella; species Cypionkella sp. PAMC25878. Next base: position 620,293 of record NZ_CM176871.1, read on the forward strand.
GGAAATCTCGGCCAGAACCTTGGCAGTTGCGGGATCGGTCAGCACCGCAGGTCCATCCGCTGTGACGGGGGCGCTATAGACCAGCCCGCGCGACTGCGCGAAAGCGGCGATCAGCGGCGCCAGCAGCGCCGCGCCTGCATCCGCCTCACCCACCAGCCGGATCACCGCTTTCGGCGCAGTCAGATCAGGGCAGGCCGGACCATCGCAGATCACGCCCGAGGCATCCAATGTCAGCGGGCCATAAGCGCTTTCAATACGGAAAAACTCACCGTCATAGCCTTGCAAGGTGCCCGCAATGCTCAGCGCCCCATCGCGTGAGGTCAGCGTGACATCCTGCGCCACAGCCACCGTGGGCAACACCGAACACGGCAAAAGCGCGGCGATGATCGCCGCGCGCCAGTAACCCATCATAAATCGCCCTGCCTGACCCTGAGTCTGTGACTCTTAGTTTGAGGAGGCGATAGTCATGTCCGGGACAAGATTTTTCAACACCAGATAATCACCCACCGCATCACAATCGGGCATCGCAAGCGACATATCACTCACCTTGACCGTGCCCGGGGCGGTTTGCAGCGTCTGGCCCAGCATTTCGCGGCCACAGGTGGCTTCGGTGACAGCAGCTTCCACCACGATCTCGGGCTTGATCTGGCTGTCTTTGGGATAGGTGTAGACCTGCGCCAGCATCGGCAGATCGGTACTGGCATCGCCCAACAGGGTCAGGAAACCACCCTTGGCGGGCGCGCCCGCGATTGGCTGATGCGGGGTGACTTGCGAGACATCACCCGGCCCGCCGAAATCAGAGCCATCCTCGAAACCGTGCAGTTGGAAGGCATCATCTTGCTGCCATTGCACTGCAAAACGGCGCAACCCAGCCAGTTCCGGCACGGCAACCGAAGCTGCGACCGTGGTATTGTCCTTGAACATCACCTCAACCTGAGCGTCTTGCAGCAGCGCGGGCAGATCGGTGAACAAAGCCCCGGTCAGTGTGGTTTTCGCGGTGACGGTCAGGCCCGCATGTTTCAGCACCACACGCTCATCAGCGTGACAAGGGGCGACCAGCGTCACCGCGATCAGCGCGTTGTCAGCATTGGAAAGTTCCAGCGAGACCGGGCAGGCATCGGCGAGTTCGGGTTTTGCGGTGATTTCGAGCTTCGGCGCTGGAACGGTTGCTGAGATGGGCGCTGCGGGTGTTTTGGGCACAACCGGAGCAGCTTTAGCGACAGGTTCGGGCGTCGCCACAGGGGCGGTCGTGCTGGCCATAACCGGAGCTTTTGCCTTCGGCGGTTCGGCTTGCGTATTTGCGGGGGCTTCCAGCGCCACCATCGGGGCAGGCTTGTCGCCAACCTCGGTCGCTGCGACGCGCTCGATGGCTTTGGGTTTCTTGGTCGTCTGGTTCTCTGCCGCATGCGGCGGCGGAGCTTTGCCCGACATGCTTTGCACCAGCTGCCCGGCCCCCAATGCAATCGCGATCACGGCGACGCCACGGGCCAGTCTGCGCTTCATATCCACCGCCATCGGTTCCTCCATCGAATCCGTTTGCGCGCTTTTGGCCCTCAAACGCGGCGAGGGCGTGGCGCAATCAAGGAATGTTTCCGAAAATGCGGGCAATAAATGGGCAGGGGCGGCTAAAGCCGCCCCTGCGCCAACAATCCGAAATCAGATTAAACCAGCTTGCCGTGGCAAGCCTTGAAGCGCTGACCCGAGCCGCAGGGGCAAGGGTCATTGCGGCCCGGATCGCCCCAGGTCGTCGGATCACTTTCGACAAAGCCCGCCAGCGCCGCCATAACGGTGGCCGGAGCCGCCACTTCGACCGGAGCCGCCGCGCGATCAGCGGCCTGTGCCGCCTGCTGCTGCGCGATGAACTGGGCCATCATGGCTTCTTGCTCGGCTTGGCTGATCGGTCGAATTTGCGCCAACTTCTGCGTCACGTCTTGCCGCAAAGAGTTCAGCATCGATTCGAACAGCGTGAAGCTTTCAGTTTTATACTCGTTCAGCGGATCGCGCTGGGCGTAGCCACGGAAGCCCACGACCGAGCGCAGATGTTCCAACCGCAACAAATGGTCACGCCATTTCGCGTCAATGCTTTGCAACAAAAGCTGTTTTTCGATGTTGCGCATGCTGTCCGGCCCGAAAGCCTCCAGCTTTTCGCCCATCAAAGTGTCGCTGGCTGCGATGATCCGCTCACGAATGGCGTCCTGATCGGTGCCTTCTTCGGCAGCCCAAGCAGCGACGGGTAGATCAAGGCCCATCTTTTCGATCAGCGCCTCATGCAGCGCTGCGGTATCCCAACGGTCGGCGTAGGTTTTCGGCGGCATGTAGTGATCGACCAAATCCTCGGCAACCTGATGGCGCATATCCATCACGATCTCGCCCAGATCCTCGGCCTGCATGACTTCCATGCGCTGACCAAAGATCGCCTTGCGCTGGTCGTTCATCACATCGTCGAACTTCAGCAACTGCTTGCGGATGTCAAAGTTGCGGCCTTCGACCTTGGCCTGCGCGCGCTCCAGCGATTTGTTGACCCAAGGGTGAACAATCGCCTCGCCTTCCTTCATGCCCAGCTTCGACAGCACGGCATCAAGGCGCTCGCTGCCGAAAATCCGCATCAGATCGTCTTCCAACGACAAGAAGAACGAAGACCGCCCCGGATCGCCCTGACGCCCCGAACGGCCACGCAACTGGTTGTCGATCCGGCGTGATTCGTGGCGCTCGGTGGCCAGAACGAACAGACCGCCGGCCTTCTTCACCGCTTCTTCTTCATCGGCATGTTCGGCCTCAATGCGCGCGCGCACTTCATCGGGATGCACGGATGGGTCAGAAGCAATCGCTTCCATCACCTTGAATTCGACGTTGCCGCCCAGCTTAATATCGGTGCCACGGCCTGCCATGTTGGTCGCAATTGTCACCGCATTCAGCTTGCCCGCATCGGCAACGATCTGCGCCTCTTGCTCATGCTGACGTGCGTTCAGCACGTTATGCGGAATGCCCGCCGCCTTCAGCATTTCCGAAAGCGCCTCGGATTTGTCAATCGAGGTGGTGCCGACCAAGATCGGCTGGCCCGTCGCATGGGCTTCCTTGATGGTCTTGACCACACCCTCAAACTTCTCGCGCGCGGTGCGGTACACCGCGTCATGCTCGTCTTTCCGCTTCACTTCGCGGTTGGTCGGCACTTCGACCACGCCCAGCTTGTAGATTTCCATGAACTCGTCAGCCTCGGTCGAGGCCGTTCCGGTCATCCCGGCCAGCTTGTCATAGAGGCGGAAATAGTTCTGGAAGGTCACAGAGGCCAAAGTGACGTTTTCCGGCTGAATAGCCACGCCCTCTTTCGCCTCAATCGCCTGATGCAGGCCATCCGACAAACGGCGGCCCTTCATCATCCGGCCGGTGAATTCGTCAATCAGCATCACCTCGCCATCGCGGACGATATATTGCTGATCGCGGGTGAACAGCTTGTGCGCCCGCAAAGCCTGGGTGACGTGGTGGACGATGGTGGTGCTTTCCGGCTCGTACAGGCTTTGATCTGCAGGCAGAATCCCCGCTTCGTGCAAGGCGTTCTCGATAAACTCGTTGCCGTCTTCCGAATAGGTGACGTTGCGGGTCTTCTCATCCAGCTTGAAATGCGTCTCATTCAGCGTCGGGATCAGCTTATCGACCAGTTGATACAACTCACTGCGGTCCTGCGACGGGCCAGAGATGATCAGCGGCGTCCGCGCCTCATCGACCAAAATGCTGTCAACTTCATCCACAATCGCATAGTTATGCCCGCGCTGGTTCATCTCCTCCAGCGAGGCTTTCATATTGTCGCGCAGATAGTCAAAGCCCAGCTCGTTATTCGTCGCATAGGTGATGTCGGCGCGATACGCCTCACGCTTTTCAACTTCACCCTGATAGGGATAGACGACGCCCGTGGTCAGGCCCAAAGCGCCGTAGACCTTGCTCATCCACTCCGCATCGCGCTTGGCAAGGTAATCGTTCACCGTCACCACATGCACGCCCTTGCCGGAAAGCGCGTTGAGGTAAGCCGGGAAGGTCGCGACCAGCGTCTTGCCCTCACCCGTGCGCATTTCCGCGATATTGCCCTGATGCAGGAAGATCCCGCCCATCAGCTGCACATCAAACGCCCGCAGACCCAAGGCGCGCTTGGCGGCCTCACGGCAATTCGCAAAGGCTTCCGGCAGCAGCGCATCTAGGCTTTCGCCGCCCGCAATCCGCTTCTGAAACTCGGCGGTTTTCGCCTTGATCCCGTCATCGCTCAGCGCGGCAAATTCCGGCTCCAAAGCGTTAATCTTTGCCACCAAAGGGCGCACCGATTTGACCATTCGGTCATTCGGCGTTCCAAACATCTTCCGCGAAAGCGATCCAAGACCCAGCATGTGTTCTCCGCCCGGTCGTATTGACCACCGGTATTGACAATATCGTGTGAGGCTCTGGCTTGCCCGACCGCTGCTGCTTCCTTAGAAGGGCGTCAAAGCTTGGGCAAACCCGCATCACACGTGACCCGTGCGATGTAATTGTATGACCCGGCATAGTCAACGTCGCGCAGGGTTGCGGACCGATCAGGAGAGTGTGAGATGGCAAAAGCGATGCGGTTTATGGCAGGGATGGCACTGTGCTGCGCCCTTGCAACCCCGGCTTTGGCGCAAGACCCGACCGCCGATACGGTGATCGCCACCGTCAACGGCACCAATATCACCTTGGGCAATATGATCGTGGCGCGTGAAAGCCTGCCGGATCAGTATAAAAACCTGCCTGCCGATGTGCTGTTCAAAGGCATCCTCGATCAACTGGTGCAGCAAACCGTGCTGGAACAGTCGATGGGCGACAAGCTGACCAAGAAAGACACGCTGCAACTGGAAAATGATCGTCGCAGCTATCTGTCGAATGCGGCGTTGAAGCCAGTTGTGACCGCCGCCGTCACGGATGAAGCGCTGCAAAAGGCCTATGACGACAAGTTCAAAGACGCCAAGCCCGCCACTGAATACAAGGCAGCGCATATCCTCGTGGATTCCGAGGAAAAGGCGAACGAGCTGAAGGCCGAACTGGCTAAGGGTGCCAATTTCGGCGATCTCGCCAAGGCCAATTCCACCGATACCGGATCGGGCGCGCAGGGTGGTGATCTCGGTTGGTTCGGTCTGGGCGCGATGGTCAAGCCGTTTGAAGATGCGGTTGTCGCCGCCAAGGTTGGCGAAGTCGCAGGCCCGATCAAATCCGATTTCGGCTGGCACCTGATCTTGGTCAGCGAAACCCGTGTGGCCGCCAAGCCGACCCTTGATGAGATGCGCGATGAATTGGCGCAGGGCATCGAGCAGAAGGTGGTCGAGGATCACATCAAAACCCTGACCGAAGCCGCCAAAGTTGAGAAACCCGGTGAAGGCGTCGATCCGAAGTTCCTCGGCGACGCCACGCTGCTTGATAAATAACAGTTACGCAGCCTTGCTAAAGCGCTAATGATCGGCGCGCAGACCTCGGCGGTTTGCGCGCCGATTTCAGATAAACAACATAGTTAAACGGGGGCCAGCATGGCGAAGAAAGAGTTGAAAGCGAAGCTCAAGTCCTTGAAGGCCAAGCTGAAAGCCGCAACCGCCGCGCCCGAAGTAACAACGCCCGCAGGCGAGGCAAAGGTCAAGAAGGCCAAGCTCGTCTCGCCCCTCGCCCCCGCTGCCTTCCCCAGCCTGCCGCTGATCGCCGGGGTGGAGTTTGCCGCTGTTGAGGCGGGCATCAAATACCAAAACCGCAAAGATGTGATGCTGGTCCGCCTTGCCCCCGGCACAGCGATGGCCGGCGTGTTCACCCGCTCCACCACCCGCTCGGCCTGCGTGCGCGATTGCCAAGCCAAACTGGCGCTGAAAGTCTCCGCAGATGCGGGGGCCGCTATCGTAGTAAACTCCGGCAACTCCAACGCCTTCACCGGCAAAGTTGGCGATGAAGCCGTAAGCGCCGTCACCATCGGCGTCGCCGATGCTCTGGGTATCCCCGCCGCGCGCGTGTTCTCGTCCTCCACCGGCGTGATTGGCGAGCCTTTGCCCTACGCCAAGATCACCGACAAAACCGCCGAACTGGTGGCCAACCTGCGCGAAGATGCGATTGAAATGGCCGCCCACGCGATGATGACCACCGACACCTTCCCGAAAGGCGCTGCCGCGTCCGTGCAGGGCGATGGCGGGCTGATCCAGATCGCGGGCATCGCCAAAGGTTCGGGCATGATCGCGCCGGATATGGCGACGATGCTGGTCTATATCTTTACCGACGCCAAAATCAGCGCCACCAACCTGCAAAAACTGCTGTCGCGCAACACCGACGACACGTTCAACGCGATCACGGTCGATAGCGATACCTCAACCTCCGACACCTTGCTGCTTGCCGCCACAGGCAAATCCGAAGCCGCCGAACTGAAGGGCGTTCACCTGAAAGCCTTCGAGACCGCTCTGCGTGGCGTGATGATGGACCTCGCCCACCAAGTGATCCGCGACGGCGAGGGCGCGACCAAATTTGTTGAGGTCCGCATCACGGGTGCTGCCTCCAATGCCGACGCCCACAAACTCGCCATGGCCATCGCCAACTCTCCCCTCGTGAAAACCGCCATTGCAGGGCAAGACCCGAACTGGGGTCGCATTGTCGCCGCCATCGGTAAGGCGGGCGCTGAGTCGGATCGTGACAAGCTGAGCATCCGTTTCGGAGACATTCTTGTGGCCGAAAAAGGTTGGCGCAACCCTGACTACCGCGAGGAAGACGGTGCGGCCTACATGCTGCAATCCGATCTGGTGATCGCCGTCGATATGGGCTTGGGCAAGTCCAAACGCTCGGTCTGGACCTGCGATCTGACCAACCGCTACATCGAAATCAACGCTGATTACCGCTCCTGATTTCACATTGGCTTAAAATTCCGGGGGCCCGGGGGCTGGCCCCCGGCTCTTCCGTTCCAACGGAGCGACCCTATGAAAACCCTCCTCGTCTCCGCCGTCGCTTTGATCGACCCCGATGGCCGCGTCCTCTTGGCCCAACGCCCCGAGGGCAAATCCCTCGCGGGCCTGTGGGAGTTTCCCGGCGGCAAGGTCGAAGTCGGAGAAACCCCCGAAGCCGCCCTGATCCGCGAGTTGAAAGAAGAGCTCGGCATCGACACCTGGAAAAGCTGCCTCGCACCCCTGACCTTCGCCAGCCACAGCTACGACGACTTCCATCTCTTGATGCCGCTGTTCGCCTGCCGCCGTTGGGAGGGTATCCCCGCCCCGCAGGAAGGCCAGAACCTCGCTTGGGTGCGCCCGCAAAACCTGCGCGACTACCCGATGCCCGCTGCCGATCTGCCGCTGATCCCGATTCTGCGGGATTGGCTTTAGAAACCGCCCTAAAATTCCACAACTTTTCCGCGAATGTGGCGAAATTGTAGTGGGAATTTAAACGAATCACCCATAGTCTTGAGCAAATAACCGCTGATTGGGGGATTGGCACATGCTACGAACGATTTCTGTTGGAAGTTGCGTTTCTATTCAAGGCTTGTTGGTGGGCCAGATGGCCGATGGCAAGATCATGGTGAAGGTTGATGAAAAAACCTTCGTAGGGTATCCAGTCACCCGCGCCAAAGCCTCTTAAATCCACCATCAGAATAAAGAAAAAGGCCGGGTTTCCCCGGCCTTTTCTATTTGGAATAGGCCCCCGTTGCCGGGGAACCGATAATTAGGCCAAAGTGCGCTGAATTTCTTCGCGCTCAAAGATCTCGATGACATCGCCTGCGCGCACATCATCGTAACGTTCAAACGCCATGCCACATTCCTGACCCGAGATGACTTCCTTCACCTCGTCCTTGAAGCGCTTCAGCGTCTTCAGCGTGCCTTCATGGATCACTACGTTGTCACGCAGCAAGCGCACGCCCGCCGAACGACGTGCAACGCCTTCGGTAACCAAGCAGCCCGCAACTTGACCGATGCCCGTAACCTTGAACACCTCTTTGATCGTCGCATAACCGATGAAGGTTTCGCGGATCTCGGCCTTCAACAAGCCCGAAGCCGCCGCCTTGATGTCATCCACCAGATCATAAATGATCGAGTAATAGCGGATTTCCACGCCCTTCTGATGCGCTGAGTTCCGCGCCGAGGCATTCGCCCGAACGTTAAACCCGATGATCGGACATTTCGACGCTTCTGCCAACATCACGTCGGTATCGGTGATAGCCCCCACACCATAAGACAGCACGCGCACGCGGACTTCGTCGTTGCCAACCTTTTCAAGCGCTTGCACGATGGCTTCGGCAGAACCCTGCACGTCAGCCTTCACCAGCACCGGAAGCTCAGCAACCGACTGATCCGCCTTGGCCTTCGCCATCAACTGTTCCAGCGTCGTCGCAGCACCAGCCGCCGCGCGTTTGTCCTTGGCGGTTTTCAAACGGTAATCCGCGATTTCCCGCGCCTGCGCTTCGGTTTCCACCACGTTCAGCGTGTCACCAGCCGATGGCGTTCCCGACAAGCCCAGCACTTCAACCGGAACCGAGGGACCAGCTTCGTCAATCCGCTCGCCCTTGTCGTTGATCAGCGCGCGCACCTTGCCCCACTGCTCGCCGACGACAAAGATGTCGCCTTTGCGCAGGGTGCCGTTTTGCACCAGAACCGTCGCAATCGGGCCACGGCCAACGTCAAGTTTCGCTTCAATCACAGCACCCGCAGCAGCCCGGTTCGGGTTGGCGCGCAGTTCCAGAATTTCCGCTTGCAGAGCAATGGCTTCCAGCAATTCGTCGATGCCTTGGCCGGTCTTGGCCGAAACTTCAACGTCCTGCACGTCGCCCGACATCTGCTCGACCACGATCTCGTGTTGCAGCAGATCGGTGCGCACCTTGGTCGGGTCGGCGCCGTATTTGTCGACTTTGTTGATCGCCACGATCATCGGCACTTTCGCCGCTTTCGCATGGGCAATCGCCTCAATCGTCTGCGGCATCACAGCGTCATCGGCGGCCACCACCAGCACGACAATATCCGTCACCTGAGCCCCGCGCGAGCGCATCGAGGTAAAGGCAGCGTGACCGGGCGTGTCGAGGAAGGTCAGAACCTGACCCTTTTCGGTCGTCACCTGATAGGCGCCGATGTGCTGGGTGATGCCACCGGCCTCGCCAGACACCACATTCGCTTTGCGGATCGCATCCAGCAGCGAGGTTTTGCCGTGGTCAACGTGACCCATAATGGTGACAATCGGCGGCCGGGTGATCCGGGTGCCTTCGGCATCCGCAACCAGCTCAATCGCCTGTTCCACGTCAGCATCCGACACGCGCACCGCTTTGTGGCCGAATTCTTCGATCACAAGTTCAGCGGTATCGGCGTCGATGGCTTGGTTCATTGTCACCATCATGCCCATTTTCATCAGGCTTTTGACAACATCCGCAGCACGTTCGGTCATCCGGTTTGCCAGTTCAGAAACCGTGATGGTTTCCGGCAACTGCACGTCGCGGAATTGCTTCTCGGGCTTGCCGATTCCCAGCGCCTTTTGGCGGGCTTTTTCTTGCTTGCGCTTCATCGCGGCCATCGAGCGGGTACGACCGCCCTCGCCCGCCAGTGCATCATTCAGCGTCAACTTGCCGGTGCGGCGACCGTCATCGGTCTTGGCCTTGGCGTTACGCTCGCGTTCTTCACGGTCGCGATCCACCTTGCGAACCGCCAATGCGGGCTTGGCCCCCATCGGAGCACGGGCAGCAGTCTCGGCAGCGGACGGCGGTGCAGCGGGCGCATTGCGATCAGCACGTTCGCCACGCGCTGTCGACGCTGCTGCCTCGGCAGGCTTTTCAGCCACGGGCTGACGACGCGAGGTGCCAAGCACATCAGCCTTGCGGGCGGCAGCTTTCGCAACAGCCTCCGCCGCGGCTTCGGCGCGCAGGCGTTCTTCTTCATCCGCCTTGGCTTTCGCCGCAGCCAGACGCTCGCGTTCTTCGCGGTCCTTGGCCTCAGCCTCTTCGCGTTTGCGGGCGCGTTCTTCGTCACGCGCCTTGTCATCTTCGGCCCGGCGCGCGTTGTCTTCGGCTTCGCGCGCTTTGGCGACGCGCAAGGCCGCCAGACGGCGTTCCATTTCGGCATCGGAAATGCCAGCCGGGCGCTTCGACGGATCGCCCAGATGTGATGCAGACCCCGCCGCAGCCGCAGCGCCGGGCGTGCCCGGTTTGGCCGCTGCCACTGGCACGACCACGCGCTTGCGCTTCGTCTCGACCACAACGCTTTTCGTGCGGCCATGGGAGAAGCTTTGCTTCACCTGACCGGAACGAGGTGCGCCACCCAGGCCGAGGGGTTTTTTGCCGTCTGTATCGCTCATGCGTCCTACGTATCCTTCAAGGCGATCTCGTCGCCATCCTGCTGAACGGTTTGCCCACGCAACCCAGCCAGCCTTGCCGCTTCCTCTACAACACGCGTCGTGAGTCCACCAGCGCCAAGCGCGGCGTGTATCGCACGTTCGCGCCCGAAAGCCAAACCCAATTCCTCCGCTGACAAAAAGCCGATATACGACCCCTCGCCATCCGGCGCGCGCAACTTTGTCTTACCGCGTTCAGACCCGTCGGCGGCTTGCAAAAGCACCCGCACCTTGTCCTTTTGCAGCCATTCCTTGACCTTCTCATAGCCCATCACGGCCCCGCTGGCTTTGCGGGCCAAACTGATCAGATCAACCACCCGCCGCAACAGCAGCGTTTCCACCAGATCGGCCAGATCATCCGGCACCTTCACCGGCTGGCGCGCGGCGCGCGAGAACAAACCCTTCTTCGCCGCTTTCTCAATCGCCGCCCGGTCTGCCGAGACATAGAATCCCCGGCCCGGCAACCGTGCCAGAATATCCGGCACGATCAGATCTTCCGGCCCCAGACAAAAACGAATCAGACCCGCTTTCGGCTGGCTTTCCCCGGTCGCAATGCACTTGCGTTCCGGGTCGTCTTGCAGATTTTCCCGGCCACCGCGTGTCACGGTAATCCCCCGAGGCCTAAATCAGGCCTCGGCCTCCGCGTCTTCGTCGACCTCTTCCGTGGCCGAGGCCAGTTCAGTCGGATCAACCCAACCCAGCATCACGCGGGCGGTCATAACCAAAGTTTGCGCCTCTTCCAGCGAAACGTCAAACTTCTCCAGAACGCCCTCATCCTTCTTGCGCTGACCATTTTCCGTGGTCCAGCCGCCCGCCAATTCCCAGTCTGCGCAGGTCGCGAAGTCTTCCAGCGTTTTGATGCCGTCTTTCGCCAGCGCTTCCAGCATTTGGGGAGTAAGCCCCTCAAATTCAACCAGTGAATCCTCAACGCCCAACGCCCGTGCAGCTTCCATAGCCTTGGTGTTGACCGCTTCCAGATAATCCCGTGCCCGCGCCTGCAACTCGCCCGCCGTGCCTTCATCGAAGCCGTCAATCGACAGCAGTTCGTCCGCCTCAACGTAAGCGACTTCTTCGAGGTTCGCGAAGCCTTCCGATACCAGCAACTGCGCCATCATCTCGTCGATATCCAACGATTCCATGAACAGCTTGGTGCGCTCAGCAAACTCAGCCTGACGGCGTGCGGATTCGTCGGATTCCGTCACGATATCAATGTCCAAGCCCGTTAACTGGCTGGCCAGACGCACGTTCTGACCCCGGCGACCAATCGCCAGCGACAGTTGCTCATCCGGCACCACGACTTCGATCTTGCCCGCGTCATCGTCGATCACAACCTTCGAGACTTCCGCCGGCTGCAACGCGTTCACCAGGAAGGTCGCCTGATCGGCATTCCACGGAATGATGTCGATCTTCTCGCCCTGCAATTCGTTCACAACCGCCTGAACCCTGCTGCCGCGCATACCGACGCAAGCACCCACCGGATCAATCGAGTTGTCATAAGAAATCACAGCGATCTTCGCCCGCGAACCCGGATCCCGCGCCACGGCCTTGATCTCGATGATGCCATCGTAAATCTCCGGCACTTCCATCTTGAACAATTCAGCCATGAACTGCGGGTCGGTCCGCGACAGGAACACCTGCGGCCCACGCGCTTCGCGGCGCACGTCCTTAATGTAGCAGCGAATCCGGTCGTTCGGGCGATACGACTCACGCCCGATCTTCTCATTACGGCGCAGAATCGCTTCGCCCCGGCCAATATCAACGATGATATTGCCGTATTCTTCGCGCTTGACCTGACCGTTGATGATCGTGCCCTTGCGGTCTTTGAATTCTTCATACTGACGGTCACGCTCGGCTTCGCGGACCTTCTGCAAGATCACCTGCTTGGCCGATTGCGCCGCGATCCGGCCCAGATCAACGGGCGGCACTTCGTCGATGATCTCGTCACCGATCTGCGGGTCTTTCAGGTGATCCTTCGCCTGCTTCACCGTCAACTGAGCGTGGTGATTCTCGACGCCATCATCCTCAACCACCGTCCGAATACGCGCAAAGGTCGCGCGCCCGGTCTTGCGGTCGATCTTCACCCGGATGTCCATATCCGCGCCGTAGCGCGACTTGGCCGCACGGGCGAGGCTGTCTTCCATCGCCTGAATGACCAGCTCGGGCTCGATCATCTTTTCGCGTGCCACCGCTTCGGCGGTTTGCAAAAGCTCAAGCTGGTTGGCAGAGGTAATCGCCATCGGAATTCTCCCGCTTAGTGTTTGGTGGGTTCTGGAGCGTCTTCTTCGTCGCCCTCAGATGTTTCAATCTCGTCAAAGGCTGATTCGTCGATCACGCCGCTGGCTTTCTTCTGCCGCAGCATTTCGGTGATCAACTCATCGGTCAGGATCAGCTTGGCATCGGCCAGCCATTCAAACTGCAAGCCGATGGTGACAGTACCGGTCGGTTCTTCAATCTCGATCAACACTTCCTCGCCCTCAACCCCGGCCAGAGTGCCCTTGAAGCGGCGGCGGCCGTCGATCAATTCGGTGGTTTCGACGCGGGTTTCCCAGCCCTTCCACATCTCAAAATCCTTGAGACGCGTCAGCGGACGGTCAATCCCCGGCGAGGACACTTCCAACACGAAGTTCTCCTCAATCGGGTCTTCCACGTCCAGCACAGCCGAAACCGCAGTAGAAATCTCACCGCAATCATCAACTTCAATCCCGCCGTCAGGACGGTCGGCCATGATTTGCAAGGTGCGGGTCGCCCCGCCCATCAAACGAATCCGCACCAGTTCAAAGCCAAGCCCTTCGATCACCGGAGTGACGATATCGGCCAAGCGGCGATCCATAGCGGTTTTGGCAATCAGATCAGACATGATGTTCCAAAAACAAAAAACGGGCCAACAGGCCCGCGTGTGACGATCGGTAGCTTCAGGTTTGGACCCGGAAGCAGCTGTTACAGGGGATATAGGCGGAAATGTAGTTCGACGCAAGGACAATGCGAGGAGGAGAGTTGCTCCAACTACAGCGGGCCAGCCATCTAGAACCCCGATACTGCGGCCTGGCGAACGACTGGAGTACTCTAGGTTATTAATCACAAACGCGTGTAACCGAAAGTAGCACGCTCAAGCAGGTCAAGCACAAAATCTAGTGTATAAGTGTAAGAAATCCGTTGATGCAGCAACGACTCGGAGTTTAGTCTGTACGACAATTGTTCCAATTATACAGGGGCAAGGAGTCAGGAGGAGTAAACGAAATTTGGGGCGCTCCGTCCCAAGTCGCTGCCGAAGCGAGTTCGGTGACGCTAAAAAAGGAGGCCGTGATGGTTTTGGTTCGCCAATACAATCGCACTCGACGCGGACGACGGGAGCACGTTTGTGCGCACACCCGTCGCTTTCCGAAGCCTAAGCAAATGACCTTTAACTTTGGACGGTGAAGGTCAAAGATAACGGAGAGGCCCGTATGTTGCGGGCCTTTTCATTATGCATTTTGGAAGTTTTCCAGCAATACAAAACTTGCGAAGTTCGCAACTTTATCCACAGAAAATCTATTTGAATCCAAGGAGATACTAGGGAAACATAACAAATTTGATTCTAAATCAAAGACTTGATCCGGTCTTGTCGGCGTTGAACCCCAAACCCGCGTTACACTACCCCTGCATGATCACATACAACTTGCGCACATGCTCAATCACCCGCCATTCACCCTTCCAGCCCAGCGGCAGCGCAATCGCGTCGCCGGCGCCAAGCTGGACTTTGCTGCCATCGGCATGGGTCATTTCGATGCGGCCCGAGATGAAATGGCAGAACTCCGACGACGCGCTGCGATCCGCCGTAAAGCGGCCCGGCGTACATTCCCAGACGCCGATTTCCACCCGGCCATCGGCGGAAGTGAACAGCGCAACAGAGGCTTCCTGCTGGTTGCCCTCAAAGCTGGTGGCTTTGGGCGCGAAAGCTTCCAGCGGGGTATTGGCAAGGGCAAGGAAAGCAGCAAAGTCGATCATATGGGCCTCATCGGGGGGAAGTGTTAAAAGTGTCTTAACGCGGCAAGGTCAAGCCATTGATTTGCAAAGGTTCTATTTGGTCCCGAGTTGGGACCGGTCCCGCAAAGCATCCATCGCCGCCACCAAAGCCTCGGATATCCCCGGTTCTGACAGGGCATGGCCCGCCATCGGCACCACCTTCAACCGCGCCTTATCCCAGCCCGCCGCCAGCTTCGAGGCCGACACCGGCGGGCAGATCATATCAAACCGCCCCTGCACAATATCAGCACCGATATGGGCGATCTTGTGCCGATTTTGCAGGATCCAGCCGTCGGATTCCAAGAAGGCGGCATTGACGAAATAATGGTTCTCCAGCCGTGCAAAAGCCCGCGCATAATCCGCCGGACCCTCCCCGCCGATGAACCCCTCTGACGAGACGGACGCGAGGGCATTCTCCCAACCCGACCAGATCCGCGCGACCTGAGTCTCCACGATCAGACTGCCGCCGAAAAGCCGGCGATTGTAGGCCGCGATCAGATCATCACGCTCCTCAACCGGAATCGGTGCAACAAACCGCGCCCACAGATCAGGATAAAACGCCCCCGCGCCGCCGCCGTAGAACCAGTCCAACTCGGCCCGCGTCGCCAGAAACACTCCCCGCAGCACCAGATGCCGCACCCGGTCGGGATGCGAGATCGCATAGATCAGCGCCAAAGTCGCGCCCCAGCTGCCGCCGAACAGGATGAATTGCTCCACCCCCATCGCCGCGCGGATCACCTCGATATCGCGGACCAGATGCCATGTCGTGTTGTCCTCGACCGAGGCATGCGGGCGTGACCGCCCACACCCTCTCTGATCAAACAAGATAACCCGATACACCGCCGGATCAAAATACCGCCGCATCGCCGGGCTACAGCCACCCCCCGGTCCGCCATGCAACACCAGCACCGGGATGCCATCCGGGCACCCGCATTGCTCGACATAAATCCGATGACCGTCGCTCATATCCAGCACGCGCTGATCGAACGGTTCGACCTGCGGGTAAAGATAGTCGTGCGCGCGCTTTTGCCCTGATCTGTGGTCCATATTCATCCTATATAGTGCCCCTAGACTGCGCCACCACCGCCCGGCGTGCAAGGAGTTCCGATGAGCCAGACCAACACGATTGACCCCGCCGAAGTCGCCAAGTTTGAAGCGATGGCCGCAGAATGGTGGGATACTGAAGGCAAGTTCAAGCCGTTGCATCTGATGAACCCGTGTCGGTTGGATTATATCACGGCGCAGATCGCTGCTGAGTTTGACCGCGATCTGACGCAGGCTATGCCGTTTAAGGGCCTGCGAGTCCTTGATATTGGCTGCGGCGGTGGCCTGTTGTCGGAACCGATGGCGCGGCTGGGGGCGGATGTGGTGGGGGCGGATGCGGCGCCGCGAAACATTCCGGTGGCACAGGTTCATGCCGCGCAATCGGGGCTGACGATTGATTACCGCCATACGACGGCCGAGAATTTGGCCGCCGCCGGCGAACAGTTTGATGTGGTTCTCAACATGGAAGTGGTGGAGCATGTCGCCGATCCGCAGGGCTATCTGACGGCGTGCCAGCAGTTGCTGAAACCGGGGGGTCTGATGCTCTGTTCGACCCTGAACCGCAATACGAAAAGCTTTGTGATGGCGATTGTCGGCGCGGAATGGGTGATGCGCTGGCTGCCGAAAGGCACGCATGACTGGGCGAAGTTCATCACGCCGGACGAGCTTTACGATCTGATCCGCAAGGCCGGACTGGAGCCAGTGGATCGCAAAGGCATGGTGTTCAATCCGGTCAGTTGGAAATGGTCAACCTCCGCGCGGGATTTGTCCTGCAACTATGTGACCGCCAGCGTGAAGCGCGGGTAATCGCAATGCGCAGGTTACAGCGGCCCCAAAGCCAATTCCAAGGTGGAGACGCAGATCTGCTTGGCGGCTTTGGGAGAGAGCAGTTTCGGCTCGATGCAACGCTCCAGTCCCAAGCCATCCACCAACGCGATCAGCATTTGCGCGAGTGATTTTACATCGACATTCAGGCCGCGCGCGGTGGCAACTTCGGCCAGCGCCATTTCCAGATCGCGCCGATAGCGGGTGTATTGGCGACGGTGTTCGCGTTTCAGAGCCGGGTTGTTGACGATTTCTGACCATAGGGCGAGCCAGATGTTCAATTCTTCGCGGCTGAAAAACTCGGGCGCGAACATGGCGTCGATGATGGCCAGAAGCCGCGATTTCTTCGGATTGGGCGTTTCTAGCCCCGAGTGCAGGCGTTCATACATCGTGCGGTAGACGGCGACCAAGAGGCCGTCTTTCGATTTGAAGTGATGGGTGATCAGGCCGCGCGACACGCCTGCCTCGTTGCAGATGTTGTCGATGGTGAATTCAAGGATGCCGCCGCGCGCAAGGCAGGCCAGACTGGCCTGAATCAAACTGGCAGAGCGTTCTGCCGAGGTCAGGCGGGTGTATTTGGGGGCTGTGGCGGTGGTCATCGCGCGCCTTTGTTGAAGGGTCGGGCCAAGCTATCCCGGCCCGGATGTGTCGCTGATTGGGCAGGAGGGATCAAGCCTTGGTAAACATCACCGGGTCGGGGTGGCCATCGGCCATGATCACCGGTTTGATAGTGCTGTGATGGATGGCGATGTAAGGCTCGAAACAGATGAAGATGAAATCGCCCGAGGCTTCCATCAAATCCTCCATTTTGTTGAAGATTGCTTTGCGCTTGGCCTCATCCTGTTCGGTCAGGCCTTGCTGATAGAGCGATTCAAACTCGGCGCTGTCGAAGAATGCCCAGTTGTAGATGCCGATCTGATCGGGGCGGAACCAGACAAGGTTCTCGGTCGGATCAATGCCGCCCGCGAAATTCATCAGCGCCAGTTCCAAGGATTTATAGCCATCGCCGGCGGTCTTGTCGCCTGCGGCCCAATAGGCGGCGTCCTCGGTGGGCTGGATTTCAATGGTGATGCCTGCCTCGGCCATATTGGCCTGGAAGATCTGCGCGATGGCTTGGGTGGTGCTGTCGGTCAGCGCCACGAGGGTCAGGGTCAGATCGGACACGCCAGCTTCGGCCAGCAGCGCCTTGGCCTTTTCCACATCGCGGGTCGGGATCAGGTTGGAGGCGCGGGCGAAGGGCCCGGTTGGGGGAACAACTCCGGTCGATCGGGTGGCAAGGCCGTCGTAAGCGCCCAGCAGCACGGCGTCGCTGTCGTAGGCGTATTGGATGGCTTGGCGGACGCGGATATCCTTTAGCGGCTCGGCGTTCTGGTTGATCACCAGCCACGAATAGCGGGTGGACTGCGCCTCGATCAGGGTGGAGTTGGCGGGCATTGCGGCTTTGATCTGGGCGGTGGCATTGACGGCGAGTTTGGTGAAATCAAACGCGTCAGCCTCGAAGGCCAGTTGGGCGGCCTGATCGTCGGTGACGATGTAGATTTCGACAATGGAGAACGCGGGTTTCGGGCCCGTCCAATCCGGGTTGGCGGTGAGGGTGACTTTCTGATTCTGCTCCCACGCGGCAAAGCGATAGGGACCACATTCGGCGGGGGCTTCGGTGGTGTAGCTGCCGCCCACTTTCTCCGTGGCGGCTTTGCAGATGATATTGCCGCCGTAATAGGGCAGCGCGATCACCATGAAGGGGGCGAAGGCCTCTTTCAGGTGGATGATGCCAGAGCGGGCGTCGATGACTTCGACATGGTCGAGTTTTTCGAATTGGTAGGCCCAAGCCGAGTCGCTGCCCGCGATGCGTTCGAAGGAAAACTTTACATCCTCGGGCGTGACGGGGCCGAAGCCGTTCGACCATTGCAGGCCTTCGCGCAGGGTGAAGCCGATTTTGGTGGGGTCGATCCAGTCGATTTTCTCGGCACCCCAAGGCTGCCATTTGTTGCCGTCGCGCATGTCGCCCAAGCGGACGAGGGCGACTTGGGTGCAGCGGGGGATGATTTCGTCGAGTTCGCCAATGATGCCTTTGGGGTCAAGGCATTGGAAATCGGCTGTCGCGCGGATGCGCAGGGTGTCGCCCTCTGCCGCCCAAGCGAATTTGGCGGGCAGGGTGAGGGCGGCAAGGGCTGCGCCTGCGGTTTGCAGGAAACCGCGACGGTCGGTGCGCCATTGGGTCATGCTAGGGCTCCTGTAGGTTGGGCGAAGTGGCAGCGCACGAAGCGGGTGGGGCTGATTTCGCGTAAGGTGGGGGGGTCGGTGCGGCAGATGGGTTGGACGAGCGGGCAGCGGCTCTGGAAGACGCAGGCTTTCGGGCGGTTGAGCAAGCTGGGGATTTCACCTTTGATCGCAAGGTCTTGGCGGCGCTTACGCGGGTCCGGTAGCGGTTCCGAGGCGATCAAGCTTTGGGAATAGGGGTGCAGGGGGTGGGCGAAGGTGGCTCGCGTGGGGCCGATTTCGACGAGGCGGCCCAGATACATCACCGCGACGCGATCCGAGACATGGCGGACCATCGCAAGGTTGTGGCTGATGATCAGGTAGCTGAGGTTTAGGCGGGTTTTCAGATCGGTCATCAGGTTGAGGATTTCCCCTTGGACCGAGACGTCGAGGCCCGCGGTGGGCTCGTCCGCGATCACCAGTTTGGGGTTCAGCACCAGCGCGCGGGCGACGCCAACGCGGCGGGCTTGGCCGCCGGAGAGTTCGTGCGGGTAGCGGTTGGCGAAATCGGGGGGGAGGCCGACGAGGGCCAGCATCTCGGCGACTTTGGTTTTGGGTGCGGGCTGGCCGTGGATGGTCAGCGGTTCCGCCAGAAGCGCGCCGATGGTCATGCGGGGGGAGAGCGAGGCGATGGCGTCTTGGAACATCATCGCGGTGGTGGCGCGCATGGCGGTGAAATCTGCGGGGGTGCTGCGCTGGGCTTGGTCGAAGTGGATGGTGCCGTGCGTGATGGGGGTCAGGCCCAAGAGGGCGCGGGCGAGGGTAGTTTTGCCGGAACCCGATTCGCCGACAAGGCCCAAGGTTTCGCCGGGGTTCAGGGTGAAGGAGATGTCGGCGAAGATTTGCAGGCTGCGGCGCGATTTGGGGTTTAGGGCGGAGAGGATGCCACCGCGCAGGGGCAGGTCGAGGGCAAGGTTTTGGACGGTGAGCAGGGTCATGGGCGCCCCCCGGCTTTGTGGCAGAGCGCGGATTGGGTGGGCGAGATTTGCATGCGGGGCGGTGGGGTGGCGCAGATCTCGCTGGCGATGGGGCAGCGGGGGGCAAAGCTGCATCCGATGGGCGGATTGCGTAGGTCTGGCAGGCGGCCGGGGATGGTGGGCAGGATCGGGGTGGCTTGTTCGAAGTGGCCGGGATCGCAGGCGATCAGGGCGCTTGTGTAGGGGTGGAGGGGGGCGTGGAATAGGTCATCGACGAGCGCTTCTTCCACCACTTCCCCCGCGTACATCACATAGACCCGGTCGCAGAGTTCGGCGACGACGCCAAGGTGGTGGGTGATCACAAGGATCGCGCCTTGGTAGTCGCGGCGCAGGTCGCGGAGGAGGTGGATGATCTGCGCCTCCATCGTCACATCCAGCGCGGTGGTGGGTTCGTCGGCGACGAGAATGGTGGGGTTCATTAGCAAAGCGGCGGCGATGGCAACGCGCTGGCGCATCCCGCCCGACAGTTGATGTGGGTAGCGACGCAGGGTGAGGTCGGGGTCGGGCATACCGACGCGGGCCAGCAGAGTGCGGGCGCGGGCTAGTTTCTCGGCACGGGGGATTTGGGCGGCGTGTTGGAAATCCACCAGTTGCGCGCCCATCGTCAGCACCGGATTGAAGGCGGTCATCGGGTCTTGGAAGATCATCGCGATGTCTTGACCGCGTAGCGCGCGCTGGGCTTCGGGGTGAAGGCGCAGGATGTCTTGGCCTTTGTATCTGACGGCCCCGTTGGTGACTTCTGCGGCGGGGGGCAGCAGGTTGATCACACTGGCGGCCAAGGTGGATTTGCCGCAACCGCTTTCGCCGACGATGCCGATGACTTCTCCGGCGCGGGCGATCAGGCTGGCGCCGCGCAGGGCTGACAGGCGGCCATGGTCGGTGTGGTAGGCGATGCTGAGGGCGTCGATTTCGAGCAGAGGATCGGTCATCGCGGCCTCGCGGTGGCAAAGCGGGGGTCTAGCGCGTCGCGTAGGCCTTCGCCAAGAAAGGTGAAGCCGAGCGTTGCCAGAACGAGGGGTGCCCCAGCTGCGATCACAAGGGTGCTGGAGGTGCGGATGGCGGTGTAGCCGTCATAGAGGATGTTGCCCCATGACGGGGTTGGCGGTTTGACGCCGAGGTTGAGGTAGCTGAGGCCAGCCTCGAGCATGATCACCACGGGGATATCCATAGACAGCACGATACAGAGCGGGCCGAACACGTTGGGCAGCAGGTGCATCAGCAGGATGCGGGGGGTGCTGGCACCGATGGCTTGCTCGGCCACGATGAAATCGGCGCTGCGGAGGCTTAGGGTTTGCGCCCGGATCAGGCGGGCGTAGCCGGGGATTGAGACGAGGACGACGACGAGGATCAGCGTGCCGGTGCCGGGGCCAAGCACGGTGATGATGGCAAGGGCGAACATCATCATCGGTAGGGAGTTCAGCGCGTCGAAGATCAGCACCAAGGCGGCGTCCAGCCAGCGCGGACCGTAGCCTGCAATCAGGCCCAGCAGGATGCCGATGCTGCCCGCAAGGCCGATGGCGGTGAGGGCGATTGTGAGCGCGGTTCGTGCGCCGTAGATGATGCGCGACAGGGTATCGCGGCCCAACTGATCGGTACCAAGCCAATGCGCAAGGCTGGGGGATTGCAGTTTGGCGCGGACATCCAATGCAAGCGGGTCATAGGGCGCAAGGATCGGCGCGGCGATGGCCATCAGGATGAACAGGGCGACAAGGATCAGGCCCATCAAGCCCATCGGATCGCGGATCAGGGCGCGCAGCGCACGGGTGTTAACGGGCCAACGCATCGCGCACCCTTGGGTCTAGCTTGGCAATCAGCAGGTCGGCGCAGGTGATCACCAAAAGGTAAAAGGCGGTTGTAACCAAGACGGTGCCCATCACCACGGGATAGTTGCGTTTGAACACAGCCCCGGTGATCAGGGTGCCAATGCCGGGGCGCGAGAACACAGTTTCGACAAAGACCGCGCTGGACAGAATGCTGCCGAGGCCGACGGCGATCACCGAAATGGTGGGGACGATGGCAAGGCGCAGGGCATAGCGGGTGACGACTTTGCGCTCGGGGATGCCAAAAGCGCGGGCGGTGCGGATGTGATTGGCTCCCATGATTTCCAGCATCGAAGCGCGCACCATGCGGGCGAGATAGCCGACCCAGCCGACGCCTACGGCGAGTGAGGGCAGGATTAGAGCCTTGATTTGTGAGGGAATATCGCCTGCTTTGCCTGCGCCGATGGCGGGCAGCCATTGCAGCCAGACCGCGAAAATCAGTAGCAGGTAGATCGCGACAACGAAGGAGGGCACTGAGATGAAGCTCACTGAGATGAGGCCGAGGGCGCGGTCGATCATCGTGCCGCGATAGATCACGGCCAGCACGCCAAGGGTGATGCCGAGGGTCAGCGCCCAGGCGAGGGCGACGGTGCCGAGCAGCAGGGTTTGCGGGAAAGCCTCTAAGATTTGGTCAAGCACGGGGCGTTTGGACCACACGTCGATGCCGAGATCGCCTTGGGCCGCATTGGCAAAGAAGCGCCAGATTTGCACGGCCACGGGTTGGTCTAGGCCCATACGCTCGGTCAGCATGGCCTTTAGCGCAGGGGTGGCGCGGGGGCCAAGGGCAACGCTGGCGGGGTCGCCGGGGACGAGAAAGACCATGCCATACATCGCCAGCATGACCACAAAAAGGATCAGCACCGCGAGGGCGATGCGTTTGATGGCATAGGTCAGCATCGGTCAGACCATGTCACGCGCGATCTCCTCATCCCAGGTGCGCTCGAAGATCAGGGTGTCGGCTTCGTGGATTTTCAGGGTCTGCTCGACGCGGAAATGGGTGGCGGTGCAGGACATGCGCCCGGTGGAATGGTGATGTATGGCGGTTTCAGGGAACTGCATGGTGACGCGGTAATCGGTGAGGGTGACGGCAGAGAGCGGGTCGCCGTCGATGATTTCATGGCTGATGATGCCGGTGGCGGTTTGGGTCTGGGCAATGTCAGGCATGGTTTTGGAATAGGTCCATCGCGGGAAATCGACGGTCATTTTGCCCGATAGCAGGTCGCGGGTGACGCGGCGCAGGGGTGGGTTTTCGACCGGATGATAGGTGTGCTGGGTTTGCGGCGCGCGAATGGGTGGGGCGAAGGCAGGGAGGGCGGCGTCTTCGGGGCGTATGGGGCGAACCGGGAGTTCGAGGTGGCTTTCGCCGAGGTGGATGGTGAGGGTGGCGAGTTCGGGTGAGGGCCAGGCGATGGGGTAGTAGGCGGTGGAGATCGACACGGCGATGCGATGGCTGGGCGGGAAGACGTGGGCGATATCGTCCAGATCGACGGTGGCGGTGTAGGTTTGGCCGGGTGTGAGGGCGGTGGCGTGTTCGTGGCTGTCGCGGTGGGTCAGGTTCAACAGGCCCACGGCGACGCGGGTGGAGCGGCCATCGGGGGCGACATCGTTCAGGCGAACGGCGACAAGGGCTTGGGGCTTGTCGCTGGAAAAGCGCAAGTGCAGTTGTGGCGCGCCGAGGAGCTCTTTGGCCTCAAGCAGAGGGGCGGTGGTGAATACCAGCGAGCCGCCATCATCCTCGCGCTGATCGGTGGGCCAGTCGGCATCCTTGCCGTAGCGACCGACTTCTCCGGCAGTCAGACCGACCCAGAGCGGCGAGCAGATGTGCTGGGTGCCGGAACCCGTGCCACCTAGAACGCCGTGCGTGCCAAGGGTTAGCCGTTCGGGTTGGATGCGGGGTGAGGGCCAAATGTCTTCAGCCACCCAACGACCGGGGCGGTCCAGATAGCAGGTTTGCGGCGGCACATGGTCCTGCATCCAGACGCGATACATCGGCTGATCCATCATGCCGGTGTCGATGGCCTTGGTCCAATGATCCAGCCAGCGCACCAGTTCTTGCAGCCAGCCGATGGCGGGCTCAACAGTGACTTCGTGCGGGTAACTGTGCGCCCAAGGGCCGATCAGGCCAAGGCGGGGGCCTGTCAGGTTCGCCAGCAGGCGCGGCACGGCTTCGGAGTAATTGTCGGCCCAGCCGCTGATGGCATAGACCGGGATTGTGATGGCAGAAAAATCCTCGCAGATCGAACCCTGTTTCCAGTAATCATCGCGGCGCTGATGGCGCAGCCACTCGATGATCCACGGCTGGTTGGCTTGGATGCGCTGCATCCACATTGCGCGCCACGCCTCACCGACAATTTGCGGATCAGGCGGCAGGTCGTTGCCGGAAAACATCGTGGCGGACCAGTCGAAATTGTCTTTGGAAAGACAGCCGCCGACCCAGTGAATATCGGTTGCGTAGCGGTCGTCGGTTGACCCCACGGTGATTATAGATTTCAGCGCAGCGGGCTGACGGGCGGCGATTTGTAAGCCATTGAAGCCGCCCCAAGAAATGCCGATCATCGACACTTGCCCATCGCACCACGGTTGCTGCGCCAACCATTCTATCGCGGCGACACCGTCAAGCTGTTCCTGCTCGGTATATTCGCCTGTGATGATCCCCTCGGAGTCGCCCGTGCCGCGAATGTCCAGCCGGATGCAGGCATAGCCATACCCCGCCACATACATATGCAGGCCCTGATCGCGGGTGCGGGTGCCGTCGCGCAACCGATATGGCAGGTATTCCAGCAGCACCGGAACCGGAGTCGCCTCCGTCAGTGCGGTAATGGGCAGCCACAGCTTTGCCGCCAGCTGCGTGCCATCCGGCAACGGCACCCAGAGGGTTTCGACGATCTGCACCTGATGCGGGAACTCGGTTTGAATTTGCGTCATGCTATCCTCTTGTTGAACGATCATGTAATAAGACGATTGCGTTTGGCAACATAAATTTAAGGGCATTGACGCATAGATAAATCCACTCATACTATACGATCATTCAACACTGAGGCGATGATGGACCCCACCCACGCGATCTTGTTTGAGCCTGTGAAGATCGGGCCGGTCACTGCGCCGAACCGATTCTACCAGACTCCGCATGCCGCGGGCCTGGGCTGGCAACGCCCGCAAGCCGGGGCGGCGTTGCGCGGGATCAAGGCAGAAGGCGGCTGGGGCGTGGTCTGCACCGAGTATTGCTCGATCCATCCGACCTCGGACGACAGCCCGCATGGCTTTCTGACTTTGTGGGATGACAGCGACATTCCAGCGCTGGCGCTGACCGCCGATGCGATCCATGCGCATGGCAGTCTGGCAGGCATTGAGCTGTGGCATGGTGGGGCACATGCGTCGAACCGGATGACACGTGTACCGGGTATTTCGCCAGACATTCAACCGGCGATGTTCCATCTGCCGACGACGGCGCGGGCGATGGATGCCAGCGATATCAAAGCGTTTCGCGGATGGCAGCGCGACGCGGCACTGCGGGCCAAGCGGGCTGGGTTTGATATTATTTACGTCTACGCCGGGCACGACTACCTGCCGTTTCAGTTCCTGTCAGGCCGCAGCAACACGCGTGGCGATGCCTATGGCGGCAGTTTGGAAAACCGCGCGCGGCTGCTGCGCGAGATGATTGAGGATACCAAAGAGGCCGTCGGCGATACCTGCGCCGTCGCGGTGCGGCTGGCGGTGGACGAGTTGCACGGCCCGCGCGGCATCACCAGCGCAGGCGAGGGGCGCGAGGTGATTGAGATGCTCGCGGAGCTGCCGGACCTGTGGGATGTGAACATCGCAGGGGCGCTGGGCAATGACAGCAAATCGGCGCGGTTCAGCGGTGAGGGATTTCAGGAGCCTTATGTGGCGTTTGTGAAAAGCTTGACCACGAAGCCGGTGGTTTCGGTGGGGCGGTTCACCTCACCCGAGACGATGGTGGCGCAGATCAAGCGTGGTGTGCAGGATTTCATCGGGGCAGCAAGGCCCTCCATCGCCGACCCGTTTCTGCCGTTGAAAATCCGCGAAGGTCGGGCCGATGAGATCCGCGAGTGCATTGGCTGCAACATGTGCCGTGCCGCGAACAACGAGGCGGTGCATCTGCGCTGCACGCAAAACCCGACGATTGCCGAGGAATGGCGGCAGGGCTGGCATCCTGAACGGATTGCGGTGCTGCCAAAGCGGCAAAAGGTGCTGGTGGTGGGGGCTGGGCCAGCGGGGCTAGAGGCGGCGCTGAGTTTGGGGCGGCGTGGGGCCGAGGTGAGTTTGGCGGAAGCTGGGAGCGCGTTGGGCGGGCGGATTTTGCGGGAATCGAGGCTGCCCGGTTTGGGAACGTGGATCCGGGTGCGCGATTGGCGGGCGCATATGATCGGCAAGCTGGACAATGTGCAGGTCTATCCGGGTAGCGAGATGACGGCGGGCGACATTGTCGATTTCGGCGCGGATCATGTGGTGCTGGCAACAGGCTCGCGCTGGCGGCGGGATGGTGTGGGGGTGACGGGGATGCAGGCGTTGGATTTGCCTGAGTCGCTGACGCCTGATGATGTTTTTGCGGGGGCTACGGTAAATGGCCCGGCGGTGATCTATGATGACGAGCATTATTTCATGGGTGGGGCGCTGGCGGAACGGCTGCGGGCGCAAGGGCATCCGGTTTGCTATGTGACCCCCCATGCGATGGCCTCAAGCTGGACAGCGCTGACGGATGAGCAAGGCTTTGTGCAAACGCGGTTGCTGGAGGCAGGAGTCGAGATTGTCGCCTCGCATCTACTGGTCGGGCAGGCGGCTGGGGTTGTGCGGTTGGCCTGCGCCTATACTGGACGCGTGACAGAACGCTTTTGCGGGACGCTGATTGCAGTGACGGGGCGGCTGCCCGTGGATGATCTTTATGCGCCATTGATGGCCGCTGGCATTGCCGTTTCACGCGTGGGGGACTGTTTGCAACCATCCTCCATCGCCGATGCGGTCTATTCGGCGCACCGCTTTGCGCGGGGATTTGGCGCGGCAGTGGAGCCTGTGTTGCGGCGCGAAAAACCGCCGTTGAAAGGATTGCTATGACCGATTCCGCCCCGCGCAAACGCAGCGCTACCCGTGGCCCGCGCACCATGGGCACGCTACATCAAACGCCATTCGGGCAGGTGCCGCGCCCCTACGCGCCCACCGAAGTGCTGTCGACGGATCATGTGATGGCGATCCACAACTCCGCCCTGCGGGTGCTGGCCGAGATTGGCATGGCGGTGCTGGAGCCTCGCGCGCGGGACTTGTTCGCACGGGCGGGAGCAGAGGTTTCGGGTGACACGGTGCGGCTGGATGCGGATTTGGTCGGCAGTTTGCTGTCGACGGTGCCGCGTAGCTTTGGGCTGGAGGCGCGCAATCCGGCGCGGAGCCTGCGTTTCGGTGGCGCGGATTGTGTGTTCGCCTCGGTCGGTGGGCCAGCCTATGTGATGGACAATGATGGCGGTCGCAGGAATGGCACCTTTGCCGAAATGCAGGATTATCTGAAGCTGGTGCAAAGCCTGAACGTGATCCACCAAAGCGGCGGCAATCCGTTTGAGCCGATGGATCTGCCTCCGAATACCCGTTACCTCGACTGTTTTCATGCGCAAATCCAGCTGTTGGACAAGAACTGGCAGACGGAAACTTTGGGCCAGCAGCGCACCCTAGATGGTATCGAGATGGCGGCGATCAGTTTGGGCACCACGCCAGAGGGGCTGCGGGATCGGCCCTGTCTGCTGGGCATCATCAACACCAACTCGCCGTTGCAGTTGGATATTCCGATGGCCGAAGGGCTGATGATGATGGCGGAGTTCGGTCAGGTGGTGGTGATCACCCCGTTTACCTTGGCAGGCGCGATGAGCCCGGTGACGCTGGCGGGGGCGTTGGTGATGCAGCACGCCGAGGCGATGGTGGGGATTGCTTTGACCCAGATTGTGCGGCCGGGGGTGCCGGTAATGTATGGCGGGTTTACCTCAAACGTCGATATGCGATCCGGTGCGCCGGCGTTCGGCACGCCGGAATATACCAAGGCGGCGCAGGCTTCGGGACAACTCGCGCGGCTGATTGGGGTGCCGTTCCGGTCGTCGAATGTGAATGCGGCGAATGAGGTCGATGCGCAGGCGGCGTATGAATCCCAGATGTCGCTATGGGGCGCGATGATGGGCGGGGCGCATCTGATCGAACACGCGGCTGGCTGGCTGCATGGCGGGCTGACGGCGAGTTTTGAGAAGCTGATTGTCGATGCCGAAATGCTGCAAATGATGCAGGAATATTTCAAGCCGCTGGTGGTGGATGAGGCGACCTTGGCCTTCGATGCGATCCGTGAAGTGGGGTCGGGCGGGCATTTCTTTGGATCAGAACACACGATGAGCCGTTATGAACAGGCGTTCTACACGCCGCTGCTGTCGAATTGGGACAACCATACGACATGGCTGGGCAAGGGTGGCATTAAGACGCGCGAGCGAGCCAATCTGGTGTGGAAACAACTGCTTTTGGAGTACGAGCAGCCACCATTGGACCCTGCGATTGATGAGGCTTTGGCGGCTTTTGTGGCGCGGCGCAAAGAAGAAGGCGGTGCGCCAATGAATTAGGCGGGCATCGCTGCCCGCCTTGATTTAGCTTTTCATTCCGTCCCAAAAGCCTTTGACTTTGGAGAAGAACGACGAGCCTTCCGGGTTGTTATCCGTCGCCAGCGTATCAAACTCGCGCAGGATTTCTTTCTGGCGCGTGGTCAGGTTGACGGGGGTTTCCACCGCCAATTCGATCACCATATCGCCCGAGCCACCACCACGCAGCGCGGGCATGCCCTTGGCGCGCAGGCGCATTTGCTTGCCGGTTTGCGCGCCCGCAGGCACTTTGACGCGGGATTTTCCGCCGTCGATCGTGGGCACTTCGATCTCACCACCCAAAGCCGCCGTCGCCAAAGTGATCGGCACGCGGCAGAACAGATGCACACCGTCGCGTTGGAAAATCGCGTGCTCTTTCATCTCGATAAAGATGTAAAGATCGCCCGAAGGCCCGCCACGCATTCCGGCCTCGCCCTCGCCCGCAAGACGGATGCGGGTGCCAGTTTCCACCCCTGCCGGGATGTTGACCGACAAGGAGCGGTCCTTTTCAACCCGTCCATGCCCTGCACAGTTCTTGCAGGGGTTTTTCACCATTTGACCCGCGCCGTTACAGGTCGGGCAGGTGCGTTCGACGGTGAAGAAACCCTGCTGCGCGCGGACCTTGCCCATGCCGGAGCAGGTCGGGCAGGTGACGGGTTCAGCGCCGCCTTCGGCCCCGGTGCCGTGGCAGATGTCACAGGTGACAGAGGTTGGCACGTTGATGGTTTTCTGAACGCCCGCAAAGGCTTCTTCCATGCTAACGCGCAGGTTATAGCGCAGGTCAGACCCACGCTGGGCGCGCGAACGCCCGCCACCGCCACGCCCGCCAGTGAAGTTGCCGAACAGGTCTTCGAACACATCCGAGAAGGCGCTGGCGAAATCGCCATTGCCGCCCGCATAGCCACCACGTTGACCGCCGCCGCCCATGCCACCTTCAAAGGCCGCATGGCCATAGCGGTCGTAAGCCGCCTTTTTATCGGCGTCTTTCATCACCTCATAGGCTTCGTTCAGTTCTTTGAACTGGGCTTCGGCGTTGGGATTGTCGGAATTGCGGTCGGGGTGAAGCTCTTTCGCTTTCACCCGGTAAGCCTTCTTCAAATCCTCGGCGGAAGCACCCTTCGAGGCACCGAGAATGTCGTAGTAATCGCGCTTTGCCATTGCAAAACCCCTTCACGGGAACGCGGCAGGGCGGCCCTTAGATGGGCCGCCCTGTTTTGGTTCCTGGCGGCTTACTTCCGCTTGTTGTTCCCGAGATCTTCGAAGTCAGCGTCGATGATGTCTTCATCCACGCCGCGCTGCTCATCCTCATCCTTGCCT
This sequence comes from Cypionkella sp. PAMC25878, assembly GCF_058135695.1. Lineage (NCBI taxonomy): Bacteria > Pseudomonadati > Pseudomonadota > Alphaproteobacteria > Rhodobacterales > Paracoccaceae > Cypionkella > Cypionkella sp. PAMC25878. The sequence goes on from NZ_CM176871.1 coordinate 649,468, forward strand.
TCGGCTTGGTCTGCCGAGGCTTTGTAGATCGCCTCGCCCAGCTTCATTGCCGCTTCGGTCAGGTTCTGGATGCCGCCTTTGATCTTGCCAGCATTTTCGGTCTTCAGCGCATCTTCCAGCGCCGAAGCGGCCAGTTCGATGACTTCGACGGTTGAGGGGTCAACCTTGTCAGCGTGTTCAGCCAGCGAGCGTTTGGTCGAGTGCAGCAGGCTTTCGGCCTGATTCTTCGCTTCCACCAGCTCTTTACGCTCTTTATCGGCCTCGGCATTGGCCTCGGCGTCTTTCACCATTTTCTCAATATCCTCGTCGGACAGACCGCCCGAGGCTTGAATGGTGATCGCTTGCTCTTTGTTGGTGCCTTTGTCTTTGGCCTTCACCGACACGATGCCGTTGGCGTCGATATCAAATGTAACCTCGATCTGCGGCAGACCACGCGGAGCCGGCGGGATGTGCTCCAGATTGAACTGGCCCAGCATCTTGTTGTCGGCAGCCATTTCCCGCTCGCCTTGGAAGACGCGAATGGTTACGGCGTTTTGGTTGTCTTCCGCGGTCGAGAACACCTGCGACTTTTTCGTCGGGATCGTGGTGTTGCGGTCGATCAGGCGGGTGAACACGCCGCCAAGGGTTTCAATCCCCAAGGACAGCGGCGTCACGTCCAGCAGAACCACGTCTTTGACGTCGCCTTGCAACACGCCCGCTTGGATCGCGGCACCAGCGGCCACAACCTCATCCGGGTTCACACCCTTGTGCGGCTCTTTGCCGAAGAATTTGGTGACTTCTTCCAGAACGCGCGGCATCCGGGTCATACCGCCGACCAGAACCACCTCGTCAATGTCACCAATCGAGATGCCAGCGTCTTTCAACGCAGCAGCGCAGGGCTTCATCGACTTTTTGACCAGATCGTCGACCAGAGATTCCAACTTGGCACGGGTCAGCTTGACCACAAGGTGCAGCGGCTGACCGGTGTTTTTGTCCATCGAGATGAACGGCTGGTTAATCTCGGTCTGCTGGCTGGACGAAAGCTCGATCTTCGCTTTCTCGGCAGCTTCTTTCAGGCGTTGCAGCGCCATCTTATCCAAGGACAGATCAACGCCGTGCTCTTTCTTGAACTCATCCGCCAAGTAATTGACGATGCGCATGTCGAAGTCTTCACCACCCAAGAACGTGTCGCCGTTGGTGGATTTCACCTCAAACAAGCCGTCGTCGATTTCCAGAATGGTGATATCGAACGTACCGCCGCCAAGGTCATAGACCGCGATGGTACGGGCTTCTTTTTTGTCCAGACCGTAGGCCAAAGCAGCTGCGGTCGGCTCGTTGATGATGCGCAGCACTTCCAGACCAGCGATGCGGCCCGCGTCTTTGGTGGCTTGGCGTTGCGCGTCGTTGAAATAGGCAGGCACCGTGATCACGGCTTGAGTGACGGTTTCGCCCAAGTAGCTTTCAGCGGTTTCTTTCATCTTTTGCAGGATGACAGCCGAAACCTGTGCCGGAGAATACTTCTCACCACGCACTTCGACCCAAGCATCGCCATTGCCACCGTTGACGATCTTGTAGGGCATGTTCTTCTGGTCTTTGACGATAACCGGATCGTCATGCCGACGACCAATCAAACGCTTGACGGCGAAGATCGTGTTGCTGGCGTTGGTGACAGCCTGCCGTTTGGCAGCTTGGCCGACCAGACGCTCTGTCTCCGTATAGGCGACGATAGACGGCGTGGTGCGCGCGCCTTCCGAGTTTTCGATGATCCGGGGTTGCGATCCGTCCATGATGGCGACGCAAGAGTTGGTCGTCCCGAGGTCAATCCCAATGACTTTGGCCATAAGTAGGTCCCTTTCCTTCGGCGATGTTGTGGTGCGGAACCCAAACAGGCATTCCGTCCCGATCCCATGAGACCCGGAAGGGCTACTGCCCGTTTCCGGCTTCTGGGCGTATATAGGCAGGCTGATTTGACCCTGCAAGCGCTGCGTGGGGGGTAAAACCTAATCAATGATCGGAAAAATTGCCGGGTTTGGTTTGAGGGGGCGGATTTCAGGGTGCCCAAGGCACCAAACGACAGCAACCATGCAGGGTTTGCGCGGGCTGATCGGGGCTTGCCGCCTGAAACAGATCAAGGCTGATGCCAAAGCTTTGGTCAGACATCCAATCCGCACAGGCCTGCCCGCGCAGCACGGCGATGCCACTGGCGTCTTCGCTGGCGTATTGCACGGCGGCGATAGGTTGGGCCGCCGTGCCCGGCCAGCTGGCTTTTATATCCAGTTCGGGCCCTTCTGCATCAGGAGTGTTGAGGTGAACCGATTTGGTGGGCGGGTCAACGAATAAGGTCCAGAACGGCTCGGTCCCGGAACATTCCAGACTGTATTCCAATGCAAACCAGTCAGGGCGATCCTGCTTGTGTAAAAACCGCAGCGCCACCCAACCCGCCCCCTCACCCGCATTGACCTGCGCCCATTTGCCATCCGGGCTTAGCGCCACAACCTCAACCGCTTTGGCATTGGGCGACAAGCTGCCCATGGCGGCGCTATCGGCATCTGGGCCTACCCGAACATTCAGCACATCATCACCCGCGACCCCGGCCACATCATACAGCGCTGGCAAAACCTGCGCAGCTGCCAAGCCCGGCCACAGCAGGCCAAGACACAGCGCCAGCCGCTTCATCGTCCGGCGCCCCAACTGGCCGAGACATGCCTGCGCGTGAAATTCTCACCCATCAGCCCAATCACGATCAGCACGAATGTCACCCAAATGGTGTATTCGATCGAGCTGTTATGCGGGTGGTAATTCTGAAACATATAGCCGCGTGTTTGGTCAATCGAATGAAACAGCGGGTTCCATGTGTAATAGTGCAAGCGACTGGACGGCATGGTGTTGGCCAAGAACATCTTGCCAGAAAAGATCATATTGGCGCGGGCGTAGATTGAGGTCGCAATGCTGAAAAACTCGGGCTGCCAAGGGGTTGCGGCCTTGAAAATCATCCCGACGCCAATGCCCGAGGCCCAAGACAGCATGTAAATGCCGATCACCGGGATCGGGTCGTAAATGGTGATCGGAGTCCACAACGTGTGATAAAAGAATAGGATGCAGCCCGCTGACAGGGTCTGCAGATAGAGCGCGCCAAGCGCCGCCGAGGCGATGGAAACGATGGTGTTCATCGGCGAATGTTTCATCATCGCCGAGGTTGGCCCGTCAGACTTTGAAACAGCACTCAGCGTTTTGGCATGGGTCGCAAAGTTGAACACCCCCGACATGATATACAGCACAAAATCACCGCGCAAAGCCGAGCCGCGCATCTGCAAAAGGTCGAACATGAACACCATGATCACCACCATCAGCACCGATTGAATGATGCTCATCAACAGCCCGATCACCGCATTGCCGTGCTGCTTGCGCACGTTGCGCACGGCGGCGTGAAAGATCAGCTCCAGCATGGCGAAACCGCTGGTCACCTTGGTGCGCTTGACTTCCGGGCGAAACATTACCGCAACCTCATGTTTGGGCGAAGCCCATTATAGCGCAGGAAATCTTGCTGTTCCCTTTGCAAGCGATGATAAAGGCGATGTCTGAATTAATCAACAACACGGCAATGCGATGACGCGCTTGTCAGGAGAGCCTATGAACTTTGACCATCTGATCCCCGTCATCCGCCGTCTGGCACTGGAAGCAGGCGACCGCATCATGCAGGTCTACAACGGCCCCGATTTCGCGGTGAAGTCGAAATCCGATGCCAGCCCGGTGACCGAGGCCGATGAGGCTGCCGATGCGATCATCTCGGATGGCCTGCGCGCGGCTTTCCCGGATGTGGTGCTGATCACCGAGGAACAGGCGGATAGCCATGCCCTTAGCGCATCGACGTTCCTGATTGTGGATCCGCTGGATGGCACCAAAGAATTCGTGCAGCGGCGCGGCGATTTTACCGTGAACATCGCCTATGTCGAGAACGGCGTGCCTCTGCGCGGCGTGGTCTATGCTCCCGCACAGGGGCGGCTGTTCTACACGCAAGCGGATGGGGCGACGGTTGAGGAAACGGGCGCGTTTGCCAAGGATGTGGCGGGCCCGCTGACGCCGCTTTCCGTCTCCAAACCCGACAATACCGCGCTGATGGTGGTGGCTTCAAAATCCCATCGCGATGCGGCAACGGATGATTACATCGCCAAATACGCCTACCAAGATATGAAATCGGCCGGCTCCAGCCTGAAATTCTGTCTGGTGGCGACGGGTGAGGCCGATCTTTATCCGCGTTTGGGCCGCACGATGGAATGGGACACCGCCGCAGGCGATGCCGTGCTGCGCGGGGCGGGCGGCCATGTCGTGCGCTTTGATGATCACACGCCGCTCGCCTATGGCAAGCAAGGCTGGGACAACCCGTTCTTCATCGCCTACGCCCCCGGCGTGATTTTGCAAAAATGAGCGTGCTTCTCGCCATCCCCGCCCGCTACGCCAGCGCGCGGTACCCCGGCAAGCCCTTGGTTTCGCTGAAAGGCCCGGATGGCGAAAAGACCCTGATCCGCCGCAGTTGGGAAGCCGCAATGGCCGTGCGCGGCATTGCCCGCGTGGTGGTGGCGACGGATGATGACCGCATCCGCGACCATGCGACGGGCTTCGGGGCTGAGGTGATTATGACCTCCTCCACCGCGCGAAACGGCACCGAACGGTGCGCTGAAGTGGCGGCCTTGTTGTCGGGATATAAGGTGATCGTCAACCTGCAAGGCGACGCGCCGTTGACGCCTGCTTGGTTCGTTGAAGACCTGATCGCTGGGCTGGGTGCTGCCCCGGAAGCCGACATTGCCACCCCGGTGCTGCGCTGCGATGGTCGCGCGCTGAATGGTTTTCTGGCGGATCGTCGTGCGGGGCGGGTCGGCGGCACCACGGCGGTTTTTGGTGCCGGAATGCGGGGCCTCTATTTCTCGAAGGAGGTGATTCCCTTCACCGGGCGCGTCTATGCCGATGACGAGCCCACCCCGGTTTTCCACCACGTCGGCGTCTACGCCTACCGTCCCGCGGCGCTGACTGGCTATCCAAGCTGGCCCATCGGTCCGCTCGAGACGCTTGAGGGTCTGGAACAACTCCGCTTCCTTGAAAATGGTCGGCAAGTGCTTTGCGTAGAGGTTGATGGCAAGGGTCTGACCTTTTGGGAGTTGAACAACCCCTCCGACGTGCCGGTGATCGAGGCAGCGTTGGCAGCGCTTACATGACCACGGCCCCCATCAGTGTCATCGTCGTCAGCCGCCACCGTCCGGCGGCGCTGATGCGCTGCATTGTGGCTCTAACCCAGCAGGATCACCCAAATTTTGAGCTGATCGTGGTGGCCGATCCCGATGGCATCCGGCAAACTAAAACTCTGAAACTACCGCTGAAATGCGTGACGTTTGACGAGGCCAACATCAGCGCCGCCCGCAATGCCGGGTTGGCAGTGGCCGCTGCTTCCATCGTAGCCTTCATCGACGATGATGCGGTGGCAGAACCGACGTGGCTGTCGCGGCTGACTGCGGCCTTTGCCGATCCAGAAGTGACCGCCAGCACGGGCTTTATCCGGGGCCGCAACGGCATTTCTTACCAATGGCAGGCTTGCGAGGTTGATCAATTCGGCCAAGATCACCCGCTGACCATCACCGAACCGACGCTGCGCCCAAACACCCCGAAGCGCGCGGTCAAAACCCAAGGCACCAACTGCGCCTTCCGCCGCGATGCTTTGCTACAGATCGGCGGCTTTGATCCGGCCTATCGGTTTTACCTCGACGAAGCCGATGTGAATCTGCGCTTGCCCGGCCTCACCGCGATCATTCCCGATGCGCAGGTGCATCACGGCTATCTCGCCAGCACCCGCCGCGCCGCAAATCGCGTGCCGCTCAGCCTGCATGACATCGCCGCCAGCACCGCGATTTTCCTACGCCGCCACGCGCCCGAAGCTGACATGGGTGCTGCGCTAAAGGCTCTATCCCTGCGAGAATCCGCTCGCATCGCCGCGCATCGCCGCGCTGGCCGCATTGACGCGAAAGCTGAGCTTGCCCTGCTCACCAGCCTCAGCCAAGGCTGGGCCGAGGGGCTGGCCCATCTCTTCGCAGCACTGCCACCGCTCTCCGCAGCCACCACACCTCTACAACCGCTGACCACAGGCCCGCGCCCCGGCAAAATCCTCGCCGGGCGGTTCTGGCAAAAGCGCCGCCTGTTGGCCGAAGCTACGGCCATCACCGCGGCCATCACCACGGTTTTCCTATTCACCCCCACGGCCCGCCCGCACAAACTCAGCTTCCAACCCGAGGGCTACTGGCTGCAAACAGGCGGTATCTTTGGCCAATCGACGCGGCAGGGGCCGCGCTTTCAGCTTATCTCGTTCCGCAAACGCGTGAAAGAAGAAGCCGCGCGTCTTGCCCGATATCGCCCAATCGCCTAAGCGGCGGCGGAAATTTGCTGCATCCATGCAACTTTTCCCCGCAACGGGCGTTGTAAAGGCGTACTACTACACCTCGACACCCGCCCTAGGCATCGTAGACAGATTGTTCTGTTAAGATTTCTGCGATAGGCTGGAATAACAAAAATGCTTAGGCTGCGCGAAAGATTGGGCAAATGAAGATCAAAAAAGTCACAAAAGCGGTGTTTCCGGTTGCCGGAATGGGCACGCGGTTTCTGCCAGCCACCAAATCTATCCCGAAAGAGATCATGACGCTGGTGGACCGGCCGCTGATTCAATACGCGATTGATGAGGCGCGTGCGGCGGGCATCAAAGAGTTTATCTTCGTCACCTCGCGCGGCAAATCCGCGCTTGAGGACTATTTTGACCACTCACCCGAGCTGGAAAACACCCTGCGCAAAGCCGGGAAAGATGATTTGTTGGAAATCCTGAAGGAAACCAACATGGATTCCGGCGCGATTGCCTATCTGCGTCAAACCCGGCCCTTGGGCCTTGGCCACGCCGTTTGGTGCGCCCGTCGTCTGATCGGGGATGAGCCTTTCGCCGTGCTGCTGCCCGATGACGTGATCGCCGCTGAAAAGCCGTGCTTGCAGCAGATGATGGAAGCCTACGAGCAAACCGGCGGCAATATGGTCGCCGCGATGGAAGTGCCGCCGCACAAGGCTTCGTCCTATGGCGTGTTGGACATTGCCGAGGATATGGGCGCAATCGTGCTGGCCAAGGGCATGGTTGAAAAGCCCAAGGCCGAGGATGCGCCGTCTAATCTCGCGGTGATTGGCCGTTATATCCTGACGCCCAAGGTGCTGACCAACCTCAACAAAATGAAGCAAGGTGCTGGCGGAGAAATCCAGTTGACCGATGCGATTGCCGAGGAAACCAAGGCAGGCAAGGTCTATGGCTATCGCTTCCGTGGCCAGCGCTATGATTGCGGCTCGAAAGCCGGCTTCTTGCAAGCGACGGTGGCGTTTGGTCTTGCGCGCCCCGATCTGCGTGAGGAATTCGGCGCTTATCTGAACGATATGATCGCGCTGCAAAAAGCGGCGCAGTAAGCGGTGGTCCCGGCGCGGCTACTTGACCTGACGCGACTGATGTCGCGTTTGGGCAAGGGGCCGATGACCGGGGTTGACCGGGTTGAGTTCGCCTATCTTGATCAGTTTTTGTGCTTGGATACACCGTGCTTGGGTCTGGTGCGGACAGCGCTGGGCCTTTTGCTGCTGGACCGCACCGCGATGGCGGCTTTGCGCGATGGCACGCTTGACCTAACCCGCAATGACCTGATTGGCCGCATCGCGTGGCGGCGTGACCCCGCGCGCGGTCGGGCCGAGGCCGCCCTGCGCTGTCTCGCCATCGCCCGCTGCACCAAGCGCGGTCTGGCGCGTCTGCTCAAGCGCCACCTGCCCCCCGGCTCCAGCTATTTCAACACGGGTCACGCCAATCTGGACGACCGGGTCTTACGCCAAATCCGGGCTGCTGGCCTGAAAATCGCCGTGTTGGTGCATGACACCATCCCGCTTGATCATCCCGAATTCGCCCGCCCCGATACCGTGGCCCCCTTCCGTCGCAAGATGCAGGTGGTGGCGATCCACGCCGATCTGGTGATCCACACCACCCAAGCCACCCGCGCGCAGACCGAGGCGCAACTGGCGCGCTTGGGCCGCGTGCCGGATGGCATCACCGCCAATCTGGGCGTTCCCGTCGCGCAACCCATCGCCACTGACATCCCCGCGCAGCCGTATTTCGTCACTCTTGGCACCATCGAGCCGCGCAAGAATCACGCCCTGCTGCTGAACCTCTGGGCGCAAATGCCCGAGCCCCCCGGCCTGCTGATCCTTGGCGGGCGCGGCTGGTCCAACGCCGAGGTCTTCGCCCGGTTGGATGCACTGCCCGATGATTCCCCGGTTCAGGAACGTGCTGGCCTAACCGATGGCCAGATCGCCTTTCTGTTGCAAGGCGCGCAAGCTTTACTCTTTCCAAGCTTTGCCGAGGGCTTCGGCATCCCCGCGCTGGAGGCTGCTAGTCTAGGCACCCCGGTTGTCGCCGCTGATTTGCCGGTATTTCAAGAGCTTCTTGGGGAGTTCGCAGTTTACCTTGACGTTACGGACAGTTATTCTTGGATGGAAACAATCAGCCGATTGGCCAAGGTTGGGATAACGAAAAGGACGGTAAAGACGCCACCAAACTGGGCGGAACATTTCAAGCTTGTGTTAAGCAGGATGTGATACCCCGTTAAGGACGGTCACGGGGCAAGTGGAAGTATAGGGTGGGTGTATTCTCAAGATATATGCTGCGGCTGGCGCGCAAGCGCTGGCGAATCCGTGCTTTTCGCAAGCGGCGGGAGCTGCGCGGCATAGTAGATCGCACCAATCTTATCGCACCCGATCATATCTTGCTGTTCTCCACTCTGCGCAATGAACGTATCCGGTTGCCGTATTTCCTGCGCTATTACCGCAATCTGGGCGTCAATCATTTCGTTATCGTCGACAATGACAGCGACGATGGCAGCCGCGAATATCTGCAAGCACAGCCCGATGTCTCGCTCTGGACCACCAAGCACAGCTACAAACGCGCCCGCTTCGGGGTGGATTGGCTGAACTATCTGCAAAACAAGTACGCCCACGGCCACTGGGCGCTAATCGTCGATCCAGATGAATTCTTCGTCTACCCGTTCTGCGATACCCGGCCTTTGCGGGCGCTGACAGATTGGCTGGACGCGTCCTCAATCAAATCCTTCTCGGCGATGCTGCTGGATATGTATCCCAAAGGTCCGTTCGACGCCGCCCCCTATGCCGAGGGCCAAGACCCGTTTGAGGTTGCCCCCTATTTTGATAGCGGCAATTACATCATCCACCGCAACAAGAAATTCGGCAATCTGTGGATACAAGGCGGCCCGCGCCTGCGGATGTTCTTCCAAGACCTGCCTGAACGCGCCCCTGCCTTGAACAAAATCCCGCTGGTGAAATGGGATCGCGATTACGCCTATGTCTCATCGACCCACATGCTGCTGCCGCGAGGCCTGAATCAGGTTTATGATGAATGGGGCGGCGAGAAAGCCTCCGGTTGCCTGCTTCATGCCAAGTTTCTCGATACCTTTGCCCGTAAGGCCGAGGAAGAAATGGAACGTCGCCAGCATTACGCCAACAGCCATGAATACCGCGCTTACCGCGCCGGGATCAGCACCCAGCCTGATCTGTGGTGCAAGTGGAGCGAGAAATACATCAACTGGCGCCAGTTGGAGATTTTGGGCCTGATGTCGAAAGGCAACTGGGCATGAGTGTTGGCATCGTCATGCTGTGCCACACGGCGTTTGACCGCGCGGCACAGGTGGCGCGGCATTGGGCAGTGCGCGGTTGCCCGGTGGTGATTCATGTGGATCGACGGGTTAAGCGCAAGGCCTATGACGGTCTGGTCAAGGCGTTGAACGACCTTGATAATATCAGATTTTCTGGCCGCCATGCCTGCGAATGGGGCACTTGGGGCATTGTCGCCGCCACGCAAGAGGCCTCCACCATCATGCTGCGCGACTTCCCGCAGGTACGGCATGTCTACCTGGCCTCAGGTTCCTGCCTGCCTTTGCGCCCGGTTGAAGAAATGGTGGCCTATCTCACTGATCGTCCGCGCACCGATTTCATCGAATCCGTCACCACCGAAGATGTCGGCTGGACCATTGGCGGCCTTGATGTAGAGCGTTTCACTCTGCGCTTCCCGTTCAGTTGGCGCAAAAAACGCCGCTTGTTTGACGGTTACGTCCGCCTGCAACGCCGCCTTGGCTTCCGCCGTCGCATCCCTGCGGGCATCGTGCCGCACTTAGGTAGCCAGTGGTGGTGCCTGACCCGGCAAACCCTGTCCGCCATTCTGGAAAACCCCGAGCGAGATGAAATCGACCGCTACTTCCGCCGCGTCTGGATTCCCGACGAAAGCTATTTTCAAACCTTGGTGCGGCAGGTTTCGGCCAATGTCGAAAGCCGCTCGCTGACGCTGTCAAAGTTCGATTTTCAGGGCAAACCGCATATTTTCTACGACGACCATCTGCAATTGCTGCGCAGGTCAGATTGCTTTGTCGCCCGCAAAATCTGGCCTCATGCGGGGCGGCTTTATAAAACCTTTCTGTCAGGTGACCCCGGTGGCCAAGCGGCGGCAGAGCCGAACCCCGGCAAGATTGACCGCCTGTTCGCCAAAGCGGTCGAGCGGCGCACAAAAGGCCGCCCCGGCCTGTACATGCAGTCGCGCCATCCCAACGAAAACTGGGAAAATGGCCGCACCGCAGCGCCCTATTCGGTGTTTGAAGGCTTCGCCGATCTGTTCGATAATTTTGAAATCTGGCTCGGCAAGGCCACCGGAACCCGTGTGCATGGCCATCTGTTCGCCGCAGACCGGATTGAATTCGCGGGTGGCGAGAAAATCTACAACGGTGCGGTCTGCGATTCCGCTGCCATCCGCGACTATAACCCGACCTCGTTTCTGACCAACTTGATCTGGAACACCCGCGGCGAGCGGCAGTGTTTTCAGTTCGGCCCGGATGACAGCCAAGTGCTGACCAACTTCATCGCGGGTGATCCCAACGCGCAAATCTCTGTGATTTCAGGGGCTTGGGCTATCCCATTGTTCCACTCCAACAGCAACTTCGGCGAAATCCGCAAGGAAGCCGCCCGTCTGCAAAAGGTTGAGGCAGAGTATCTGAATGAACTCCGCAAGCCTTGGGTCAAAGCCCGTGTGCGCACTTGGACGTTGGCCGAGTTTGTTGAAAACCCGATGGAACCCTTGCAAACCATCGTTGATGAAATCAGTCCGCGTGCGATGCGCCGTCTGACCGAAGCGCCGCGTTTGGCCGATCTGACGGGCTTTGGCCAATTCCTGCAAAACCTGCGTAATCAGGGCATGCAGCCGGTGCTTATGGGCGATTTTCCCACGGGCGACGATCCGCGCCCCTCGACCTCGCGGCGTGGCCGCCCCTATCTGGTGAAGTGATTTGACCGCATTTAGCTCTTTCGTGATCTTCGCCGAAATGCGCACCGGATCGAATTTTCTTGAGGCCAATCTGAACACCATCGATGGTGTATCCTGCCATGGTGAGGCGTTTAACCCATTCTTCATCGGCGGCGAAAGCAAGCAAGAGATGTTCGGCATCGACATCGCCGGGCGCAGCGCCGACCCGGCTGGATTTCTGCGCGCGATGCGGGCGCAGACCAAGGGGCTGGCGGGGTTTCGCTATTTCTCCGATCACGATCCACGGGTGTTTGATCTGGTGCTGGCCGACCGCGCCTGCGCCAAGATCATCCTGACCCGCAATCAGCTGGAAAGTTTTATCAGCTGGAAGATCGCCAAGGAAAGCGATCAGTGGTGGATGGCGAACACCAAACATCTGAAAACCGTGCGCCCGCGTTTTGATTTGGATGAGTTCACCACCCGGATCGCCCAGTTGCAACAGTTCCAAGGCAAGCTGGTGCATGCCCTGCAAACCACGGGGCAGACCGCCTATTACATTGATTATGAAGATATTCGTGAGTTGGACGTGCTGAATGGCCTTGCCAGTTTCCTCGGCATCCCCGCCCGGATCGAAGCCCTCGACTTCCGTTTCAAAAAGCAAAACCCCGAAGCGATTTCGGAAAAAGTCTCTAACCCGCTGGAAATGCAGCAGGGTCTGGCGACGCTGGATTGGTTCAACCAAAGCCATGTGCCGAATTTTGAACCCCGCCGACTGGCCGCTGTCGCGCAATATATTGCCTCAGAACAAGCCGATCTGTTGTTCATGCCGATCAAATGCGGGCCAGAGGCGCAGCTGAAGAAATGGCTGCAAAGCTACGGGCCGCTGCAGCCCAGTTTTGACCGCCAGTCTCTGCGCAAATGGAAAGCCGCCCATCCCGGCCAGCGCAGTTTCACCGTTCTCCGCCATCCTTTGGCCCGCGCCTACACCGCGTGGTGCGATTTCACCGCCAAAGAATGGATGCCCGAACTGCGGCCCTACTTGAAGCGCGTGCATAAATTCCAGCTACCGCCCAAGGGCAAACCTTTTGAGAGCCCGGAAGATTTTCGCGCCGGATTTCTGGTATTTCTTGAGTTGATCAAGCACGTTCTGGCAGGCCGGACCGAGTTGCGGGTGATGCCGCAAATCGCCTCGCAAGGCGCGTTGATCCAAGGCTTCGCGCAGGTACAAAGCCCTGACCTGCTGATCCGTGAAGACAAACTGAACGAAGGTCTGACCTATCTCTGCGCTGATCTGGGTCTTGATGCCAAACCGCTGCCCGCGGTGGCTGACAAACACCCCTACCTGCTGGCAGAGCTATACGGCCCCGATATTGAGGCCGCCGCACGCGAAGCCTATTGGCGCGATTACGAAGGCTTCGGCTTTAGAAACTGGGCCTAGGCGGCAACCTGCGGCGTCCTCGCCTCAGTCAGAATCGCATAGAGCTTGTCCGGGTCGGTATTTGCCCGCAGCTTGGCGCAAATCCCCGGATCGCGCATGGTGCGCGACACCTGCGCCAGCGCTTTCAGGTGCTCCACCCCGGAATCCTTCGGTGCAAACAGACCGAATACCAGATCCACCGGCTGACGATCCACGCTTTCATAATCCAGCGGTTTTTCCAGCCGGATGAAAACGCCAAAAATTTTCTCAATTTCCTCAAGTCGCGCATGGGGCAAAGCGATGCCGTTGCCGACTCCGGTTGGCCCCAGACTTTCGCGCTCTTGCAAGCCATCGACAACAATCGCCGAAGACAGGCCATAGGCCTGAAAAGTCACCTCTCCCAGTTCTTGGAAGAGGCGTTTCTTACTGGTCAGTTGGCCAAGAACCCGGACGGCACCCGGTATCAGCAGTTTAGAAAGGTCCATCCGGCGTCTCGTCCTTCCGCAGCCATTCGGCTTACGTTATCTGGTGTTGCGCGGGTCAATCCAGCCGATATTGCCGTCATCACGACGGTATACGACATTCACGCCCGCATGTCCTTCATTGCGAAACACCAGAAACTTCTGACTGGTCAGTTCCAGCTGCATCACGGCCTCACCCACGGTGATCGACGGAATCTTGGCTTCCATCTCGGCAATAATGATCGGCTGGGCGACCGCGTTGTCATCGTCTTCCGGTTCTTCGGTTGGAGCGAGGATATAGGACGAGCCTTCGCCGAATTCAACCGGCACCGGGCGGCTGTGGTGATGGTTGCGGATCCGCCGCTTATAGCGCCGCAACTGCTTGTCCATTTTCTCGCGGCAGGATTCAAACGCCGCGTAAATCTCGGTTGCATGACCCTTGGCTTGGGCGTTCAGCCCAGTCGAAAGATGGATCACCGATTCGCAAACAAACTCATGCGCCGACTTGGAAAAAACGATGACGGCCTCAGTTGGGCGTTGAGCATATTTCTCAACAACCTCACCCAATTCGGACTTCACATGAGTCTGTAAAGCCTCGCCGATGTCGATTTGTTTTCCACTGATCTGGTAGCGCATGATGCCTCCTTTAGCGCATAGGGTCATAGACTTCCGCAACACACGGAAGGGTTGACACTCTTTGATTTACAGCAAGTTAACGAGGCCAATCGCCACAAGTCGCGGGGCCGTTTGGGGGCCGCTTCCGTCTGATTGGGCAAGGCGCAATGGGCTCGCATCTTTATCATTTGGGGATGCAGGGGGGCACTTGTCAACAGGGCTGTCACGCCATTGTTAAACTTGCGCTAGATGATGCGGAAATTCTCGCCCAGATAGACCCGGCGCACCATTTCATCCTTAACGATTTCCTCGGCGGTGCCGGTTTTCAGGACCACCCCATCGTGGAGGATATAGGCGCGATCCACAATTTCTAGGGTTTCGCGCACGTTATGGTCGGTGATCAACACGCCGATGCCGCGCGATTTCAGATCATGCACCAGATGGCGAATTTCACCGACCGCAATCGGATCAACCCCTGCGAAAGGTTCATCCAGCAGCAGATATTTCGGATCAGCCGCCAGACAACGGGCGATTTCGACTCGGCGACGCTCGCCCCCCGACAAGGCCAGCGCGGGGGCGCGGCGCAGGTGGGTGATGGAAAACTCGGACAGCAATTCTTCCAGCCGTTCGCGGCGCTTGTGGTGATCCTTCTCTCGGATCTCCAGCACGGCGAGGATATTATCTTCGACCGACAGCCCGCGAAAGATTGAGACTTCTTGCGGCAGATAGCCAATGCCCAGTTGCGCACGGCGATACATCGGCAAAGACGTGACATCGCGCCCGTCGATCATGACCTGTCCGCTTTCCGGCGTCACCAACCCAGCGATGGTGTAAAACATCGTCGTCTTGCCACAGCCGTTCGGCCCCAGCAGCGCCACCACTTCGCCCCGGTTCAGATGCAGCGACACGTCGCGTATCACCGGGCGGCGCTTGTAGCTTTTGCGGATATGCCGGATCGACAGGCCCGCATCGCCATCGGTAACCGCCAGATCAAGCATCACTTCTTCCCCGGCACGAAGGTGGTTTTCACCCGGCCTTCCATGCGGCCCAAGCCGGTTTTCAGATCAATCACCAGCTTGCCCGCCGACATAGCGGCCTGACCTTGGGTCAGAAGCACGTTACCGGTCATCACCACTTCGCCGCTTGCGATGTTATAAACCGCATTATCCGCCTGCGCCGCATCAGAGGCGTTGACCAGCAGCACCTTGCCCGAGGCATACAAAGTCTCAATGCTGGTCTTGTCAGCGCCGTAGGCCACGCGCACCTCATTGGCCGACAGTTTCATCGCACCCTGAGACACCACGACATTGCCAGAAAACACCGCCGTGCCATCGGCTTGGTTCACCGTCAGCGTGTCGGCGTTCATTTCAACCTGTGCGGTGGGATCGCCTTTCAGCCCACCAAAAGCCACCTGCGCCCCTTCGGCCAAAGCGGTCTGCGAAAAGGTCAAAGCCAAAGCGGCAGAAAAGGCGATATTACGAAGCAGCATTGCAAAATCCTGTCATCTCTTGGGCTGGTATAGCAGCCGCACCTTGCCGTTGAAAACCAGAAGATACGGCCCCGCCGCAGCCTGCTGAGAAAGCACCATGTGATCCGCCGTCAACTGCCCGCCGGGACCAACCGCGCTGATTGCGCCACGGCTTTCGACGCGGGTGTCGGCGGTCGAAACCCCAAAGCCCTGCGCCTGCACGACATAGCCATTCGAGGCACGCAATTCTGCGCCATCGGTCAGTTCAATCATCTTCTGCGCAGAATCCAGCGCCACCGCAGCCGAGGCGAGTTCGGTTTTCGCGCCATCCGGTGTTTGCAGCAGCCCCTGCACCAGTTTCAACGCACCACCCGCTGCCGTCGGTTTTGCCTCACCCGCGGCAATCGTCAAAGATGATCCGTCCGAGGTCATACCTGCAAACCCCGCATCCGTCATCTTCGGATCGCGCAAGCGGTCTTCCACATCGACGGAAGCATAGGGGATCGCATCTTCAGGGTTGATCTTGCGCGAGAACAAAAACAGCGTGGATAGCAGCGCCAGCGCGATCAGTGGCAGCAGCACCTTCAACACCGACACCAGCCTAGAATGCCACATATCCCGGCGCGGAATCGCCATCAGATCACCCCCGCGCGCAAACAATCATGGATATGCACAATGCCAAGCGCTTGCCCCGGTGCCGCAGGGTCCACCGCGAACAGACAGGTGATCTTCCGGTCATTCATCACATTGACCGCCGCTTCCGCCAAAGCATCCGGCGCCACCGTGGCGGGGCTGCGGGTCATCACTGCCCCCGCCATCAGGCTCAAAAGCCCATCCATATGCCGCCGCAAATCGCCATCGGTGATGATCCCCACCAACGCCCCTGCTTCGGTCACGCCGACCACGCCGAAACCCTTCTGGCTGATCACCAGCAATGCCTCGGTCATCGGAGAGGCCGCGTCGATCAGCGGCAGTTCGGTGTGCATCAGATCGCGCACCTTCAGCAGTTTCGCGCCGAGCCTGCCGCCGGGATGGAACAGCCGGAAATGTTCAGGCGTAAAGGCGCGGTGTTCCATCAGGGCCACCGCCAAAGCATCGCCCAAAGCCAGCATCATCGTGGTCGAGGTGGTCGGAACAATCCCCGTCTCGCAAGCTTCCGGCGCATCGGGCAGCAAAATCGCCACATCAGCTTGCCGCACTAGCGTGCTATCCCCCCGCGCGGCCACAGCAATCAACGGAATCCCGAACCGCCGCGTATGCGCAATGATATCCGCCAACTCCACCGTCTCGCCTGAGTTCGACAGCACCAGAGCCACATCGCCCTTGGTCAGCATCCCCAGATCGCCGTGGCTGGCCTCGCCCGGATGCACGAAATGCGCGGGCGTGCCCGTGCTTGCCAAAGTCGCCGCGATCTTGCGCGCGACATGGCCGGATTTCCCCATGCCCGAAACGATCACTCGCCCGGTCGCCGTCATGATCACCTCCGCCGCCTGCGCAAACGAAGGCCCCAGATGATCGGCCAAGATCAGCAAAGCCTCGGCCTCGCGCCGGACCACCCGTTGGCCAGCGGTTAGCAGATCAGTGGTGGAAGAGGTCATTCGGCTCGTCCCATCCCAAAAGATCCAACTCGGCGCGGGTGGGCAGGAAATCAAAGCAACGCTGGGCCAGATCAAGCCGATCTTCGCGGATCAAAATGGCCTCCAGCGCCTTCATCAGTCTGTGCAGATACAGCACGTCCGACGCCGCATATTCCTTCTGCGCCTCGGTCAGCGTGACCGCCCCCCAATCCGAGGTTTGCTGTTGCTTTGAGACATCCACGCCAACCAGCTCATTCAGCAAGTATTTCAGCCCATGCCGATCGGTAAAGGTGCGGATCAACTTCGCCGCAATCTTGGTGCACCACACTGGCGCGGTCGTCACCCCAAACGCCTGCTTCATCGCGGCCACGTCAAAGCGGCCAAAGTGGAACAACTTGATCACTGCAGGGTCAGTCAACAAAGCCTCAAGATTCGGCGCTGACTTTTGCCCCTTGGCGATCTGCACCAGATGCGCATTGCCATCACCCGACGACAGTTGCACCAGACACAGCCGATCCCGCATCGGGTTCAACCCCATGGTTTCGGTATCAATGGCCACAACCCGGCCAAGTTTCAGCCCAGCGGGCAGGTCGTTTTGGTAGAGATGAATGGCCAAGCGCGTAATCCTTACAGGGGTTGCACCGGATTAGCCCTGTGGCGGCACAGGGTCAACGCCCGCAGGAAGTTTGCGGCAATTCAGCTCTAAAGCAGCCCCTTAATCATCATCCGCGTCGCCTTGATCTTCTGGATCGTGCCCGCCTTGGTGCCCAGCATGGTGAACTTGCGCTTTTCCGAGCTCTGCTCACCCAGCGTAAAGCTTTCATTCGGATCGGCACTTTGCCAACTGACCTCAACCCCGAACATCCCCTTCAGATGGAAATTCCCCACCAAAGGGCTGCCCGCCGGCGGTGCGCTCAGCGACGCGGGCTGTATCGTCGTACACAGCACTTTGCCATTCGAGCCGAAGTAGTAATACCATGTGTCAAAGGGCTCATCGAACACCTCCCACCAGCCGCCCAGCCAATAGGGCAGCGCCGCCCCCGCCGTCAGCAGCGCCTTCATATTCACCCAGCCCTGCAACGACGCAGGTTTCCAGCTGCGCTTTTTCCGCTCAATCGCGTCATAACCTTTGCTCGGCCCGCCTTGCCCGGATTCCGCCGTGTACCAATCCTCGCCGCTCAGCACCAACGACACCCCCATATGGTTCAGGTTGGTGCCATTATGATCCGCGGTCTGCGCAAACAGCCGGAACACATCGCCGTATTCCGGGTTAGACCCACTGTCGGCAGGCACCCAGCAATGCCCCCGGCCGTAGCGCGTCAGATAGTCGGCGATATCAAAGCGGCCCACGCCATCATTCTTGCCACTGGCCTGATAACCCATCGCCGCCCCACAGCGGCCACAAAACTCGTTGCAAGTGGTGGTGCGGTCGGTCAGCCATTTTTTCAACAACCCCGGCTGATCATATCCCGTATAGCGCGTGAACGCCGCGTTGGATCGCACCCCCTGCAAAGCACTCAACTGCGCCTGCGTGAACGGGGATTGCAACGTCGCCGACCCTTCCGCCGTCGAGGTCAGTTGTTGCCCGATCGCGGGAAGATCGACCAGAAACGCTTTCAACGCCGCCTGATGCGGCAACATCACTTCGGGTTCGGCAAACTCGCCCATAAGATGCTCCAAAATAGATTGTCAGGAATAGATCCATACGCGCAGAATAGCGGCAGCTTGCCGCCGATCAATCAGCTTCGCGCGTAGAACTGGGGTCCTGACCGTCGTTTCAGGCGGTGTTGCGCAGCAGACGCGCCGCAGTTTGCAACGCCTTGAACGCCTCATACCGGGCGTCATGCACGGCAATATGCCGCCCCGCGCTGGGCGGAAAGCTTTGCTTTGGTCGAGACATCGCTGCCATCGCCTGCGGAATCGAGGCTTGCAGCCCCGCCGCAACCGCCGCCAAGATCGCCGAACCCAGCAACACAGGTTCCTCTGCCTCGGTCGCCACCACAGTCACCCCTGTACTGTCAGCCAGCGCCTGCCGCACCAGATCATGCTGACCCGCGCCGCCACTGATCATCACCCGGTTAATCGGCGCACCATGCGCGGTCTGCGTGTCGATGATCTGCCGCAGCCCGTAGCCGATGCCGCACAAACCCGCGACATACAACTGCACGAGGCTCGCCAAATCCTCCTCCATCCCCAAGCCCGCAATCAACGCGCGGGCGTGCGGATCAGCAAACGGCGCGCGGTTGCCCAAGAATTCCGGCACCACATGCACCCCCCCGGCCAGATCAACCGCATCCGAGGGAGTGGCCGAGGCTTCTACCGTCTGATTGGCCAGCCAGACCGCCAACGGCAGCCCCGCAGCTTTGGCCGCAGTTTTCGCGTCGGCATGGGCGGGGTGCAGCTTCAGCAAGTGGTCAATCGCGGCTCCGGCAGCCGACTGGCCACCCTCGTTCAGCCACATGTTCGGCAGCATCGCCGAATAATACGGCCCCCAAACGCCGGGGACAAATTGCGGCTCTGCCGTGGTGGTCATGGTGCAGGACGAGGTGCCAAAGACATAAGCCATATTCTCGGTCGCATCCGCGCCCATCGCGCCCACGGTGCCGACACCGCCTGCGTGGGCGTCAATTAGGCCAGCGCCGACCGGAGTTCCTGGGCGCAGTCCAAGGTCATTGGCGGCTTGCAGGGTTAGCCCTTGCGCCAGCGCGGTGCCGGGTTCCACCATCTCAGTTCCGATACGCGCAAAGCCCTCATCGGCCAGAACGCCCAGTCCGATCTGCTGAAAGTAACTCGCATCCCAGCGTTTTTCATGCGCGAGGTAGGTCCATTTGCAAGTGACGGTGCAGGTCGAACGCGCGCGACTTCCCGTCGCTTTCCACGTCAGGAAATCTGCCAGATCAAAGAAATCATGGGCCGCATCAAAGATTTCCGGGCGGTTTTCGCGCAGCCATAACAGCTTTGGCGTCTCCATTTCCGGCGAAATCACGCCACCCACATATTTCAGCACATCATGCCCAGCGGCATTGATCCGCTCCGCCTGCGGTAAGGCGCGGTGATCCATCCAGACGATGATATTGCGGTTCGGGTCTTCAGATGGCCCGACCGCCAGCGGCACACCGCCTGCGCCCAAAACCACCAGTGAGCAGGTGGCGTCAAAGCCGATACCCGCCACGTCCGAAGGATCAATCCCTGCAGCCGCAACCGCACCCTTCACTGATTGGCACACCGCCTCCCAGACCTGATCCGAGGATTGCTCGACAACAGATCCCGCCTCGCGCCACATCGTCACATCGGCTTTGGCCGACGCCAGCATTACGCCTTTTGCGTCGAATACTCCGGCGCGCGCGCTGCCGGTGCCGACGTCAATGCCGATCAGATACATGCTATAGGTCCACCGAGTTGGGCAGGATCACCAGATCCCGGATCGTCACATTGCGCGGGCGCGTTAACATGAACAAGACCGCATCGGCGACTTCTTTCGGCATCATCAGGCTGCCATTGGCGAGCGCCTCCTCCATCTTCGCCTTCGGCCAATCATCCAGCAAAGCCGTCACCACCGGGCCGGGACAAACCGCGCCCACCCGGATGCCATGCTTGGCGACCTGACGGCGCACGGTATGCACAAACGCCTGCACCGCGAATTTCGACGCGGTGTAGATCGGCTCCCACACCACCGGGACAATCCCGGCGATGGAACTGGTCATGATAATGTCACCCGTCTGGCGTTCCACCATATGCGGCAACACGGCTTGCACGGCGCGGAACGAGGCATTGATGTTCAGGTTCAACATCCGGTCCCACACATCAGGATCACCCGTCACCACATCGCCGCCGACATAGGCCCCGGCATTGGCGTGGAAAATATCGAGGCTGCCCGCCTTCGCCAAAATCTGCGGCATCATCGTCGCCACACTCGCCGGGCTGGCGAGATCAATCACCAAGGGGATGGCGTTTGGGCCAAGCTCGGCACACAACGCCACCAGCTTGTCCTCGGCGCGGTCGATCAGCACGACTTTCGCCCCAGCCTCCAACATAGACCGCGCACATTCCAGCCCGATCCCCGAGGCCGCCCCGGTTACGGCGGCCACTTTTCCATCCAATTCATGCGACATGATAGCTTCCTAAATTAAGCCCGGCCATGCGAGGCGCGGCTTTGACGGGCAAGGCTGTCGACGATCACGGCGATGGCCAGAACCGCCCCGGTGATCATGTAGCGCAAGCTTGAGGACAGGTTCAGCAGGGTCAGCCCATTGGCAATCGACTGGATCACGATGATCCCGAGCAGCGCCGAGAACGCGGTGCCACGGCCACCGAACAGGCTTGTGCCGCCGATCACTGCCGCAGCAATAGCGTTCAGGTTGACGTCTCCGGTGCCCGCCTGTTGGCTGGACGAGGCAAGCCGGGCCGCCGACAGCACGCCGCCCAAAGCCGCAAGCCCCGAGCACAGCATAAATGCGCTGATATAGATGCCGCGCACATTGATGCCCGCCCGCCGCGCCGCTTCGGCATTGCCGCCCACGGCCTTCATCGAGCGGCCCCACTGCGTCCGAGTCAGCGCATAATTCATCGCCAGAACCAGTGCGACGAACAGCGCAAACATCCACGGCACACCCCGGCCAAGGCTCAGGTAGAACACGATCGCCAGCAACGCGAGGGTGGTCAGAACGGCTTTGATAAT
Organism: Cypionkella sp. PAMC25878; assembly: GCF_058135695.1. NCBI lineage: Bacteria > Pseudomonadati > Pseudomonadota > Alphaproteobacteria > Rhodobacterales > Paracoccaceae > Cypionkella > Cypionkella sp. PAMC25878. Next base: position 671,013 of record NZ_CM176871.1, read on the forward strand.
AAGCCCCGACGATGACCCCGCCGATAGATTGGCCGCACGACGGCGCGCATTTGTGGAACGCCCCACCACCAGCATCACAATGCCGGGGATCAGCGCCAAAGTGTAAGACATCCATGCGGGCAGGATAAGAAGCTGGCCGAACTCGACCATTTTCGAGCCATACGGCAGGTTGATCGACCCGGTTGCGCCCAACATATACAACTGCAAGCCCAGCAGCGCCAAAAGCCCCGACAGGGTAGAGACGAAACTCGGCATCCCCAGTCGGTTGCGCAGAGTGGCATAGACCGCGCCAATCAGCGCACCCAAAGCCACGGCGGTGCCAATGGCGACGGGCAAAGGCACGCCTTGGTTGACCCAAAGCACACCGATCAGGGCAGAACCCACGCCACTCATCGAGCCGACCGACAGATCAATCTCGCCCAGCATCAGCACGCAGACGATGCCCAAAGCGATCACTCCGGTGGTCGAGCAATCAAACAGCAGGTTCACAAGGTTGTTCGGCGACAGGAAAATCGGGTTCAATGCGGTGAACACCGTCCAGATGATCGCCAAGCCCACGACCACGGGCAAAGACCCCAGATCGCCGGATTTCACCCGATCCATAAACGCCTTGATGGTGCCGGAAAGCCCGGTGGCATGTGTCACGCGCGCGTCGGCGCGGTCTAGGTTTTGGCTCATAGCGGCTCTCCTGCGGCTTCACGCAACCGCTCGGCGCGGCGCGACACGGCGTTATCGGTGGCCCCGGTGATGGCGCCGACGAGTTCTTGATTGCTGGCGTCTGGTGTGAACACGCCATTGTTGCGGCCCAAGCGCAGCACAACGATGCGGTCGGCCACCGCGCGCACGTCTTCCATGTTATGGCTGATCATGATGACACCAAGGCCCTTGTCGCGGACGCGTTCCACCAGATTCAACACCTCGGCCGTCTGTGCCACGCCCAAGGCGGCTGTGGGTTCGTCCAGCATGATAATCTTGGGGTTCAGCAGCAAAGACCTTGCAATCGCCACCGTCTGACGTTGCCCACCCGACAGCGAAGCAATCGGCTCGCGCACCGAAGGGATGCGGGCGGCGAGTTCATTCAGCAGGGTCCAGGCCCGAACCTCCATCGCGACTTCATCCAGCCGCAGCGGGTTCAATTCCTGACCCAGAAAGATATTCGCCACCACGTCCAGATTCTCGCACAGCGCCAAATCCTGAAACACCGTGGCAATGCCCAAGTGCAGCGCCGCGGCGGGGCTGGCCATCGTCACGGGTTTGCCCTGAAATTCGATACTGCCGGATGAGGCCTGATGCACGCCGGCCAGAACCTTCACCAGCGTCGATTTGCCAGCGCCATTGTCGCCGACTAAGGCCACGACCTCGCCTGCATGGATATCAAGGTCGATATCGGTCAGCGCCGAAACCGCGCCGAAATTCTTGGAAATACCGCGCAGGGAAAGCAGCAGCTCTCCGGGGGCTTTGCGGGTCTGGGATCGGTCCGACATGGCGGCTCCTTTTCAGATCAAAAGAAGCCGTCTGGGCCGGGGAGGGCGGCCCAGACGGCGGGTTGCGGTTACTTGATGCCAAGCTCCGCGCAACCAGCGGCATAGCGATCCACACACAGTTCTGCTGCGGTCAGGATGCCCTTGTCGATGATCTCGGCTTTCAGGTTTTCGCGGGTCACAACGGCGGGCACGAACAACTGCGACGGGGTGTCATAGAGGCTCATCTCGGCTTTCGGAGTTTCGCCATTCAGGAACTGCACAGCGATATTGGCCGCAGCCGCAGCCACGATTTCCGAAGGTTTGGAAATCGTGTTGTACTGGTCGCCTGCAATGATCAGCTGCAGCGCCGCCAAGGTGGCATCGTTGCCCGTCACTGGTGGCACCGGATCAACGCCCGCCGCTTTGAACGCTGCAACCGCACCGCCGCCAGTGCCGTCATTCGCTGCGACCACACCGATGATATCTGCGCCGAACCGAGTGATTTGCCCCGCTGCCCATTCCTGTGCTTTCGGCGGTGCCCAATCCGGGGTGTCGAACTCGGCCAAGGTGGCATAGCCCGACGAAGCAATACCCTCGTGGATACCATCTTTGATCAACCCGGCTGCCGCATCGGTGGGCGAGCCGTTGATCTGCAACACGCCGCCCTTGTCGGTGGGCAGGCCCAGATCTTTCAGATGCGCCATCAAAGATTCCGCAATCGCCTTGCCGATGCCTTTGTTATCAAACGAAACATAGTAATCGGCGGGCTTGTCCGGGATCGGGCGGTCATAGGCGATCACCTTGACGCCTTGGCTTTGCGCAATTGCCACCATCGCGGCGGCGGCGCTGCTGTCGACCGGGTCCAGCACGATGACTTTCGCGCCTTGGGTGATCACCGAGTTGAACTGCTGTTGTTGCAGTGCCGCGTCCGCCGTGGCGTTTTGGTAGATCACCGTGCAATCGGCGCAGAGTTTTTTCATCTCGGCCTGAAAGCCGGGGAAATCGTGCTGCTCGTAACGGGTCGAGGCTTGGTCGGGCATCAAAAACGCCACCGTGCCCGCGGTTTGCGCGAAAGCCGCGCCCGAAATCAGGGCAGTCGACAGCGCCAAGGCCCCCGTCAGATGCGATGCAGAAAGTTTCATAGGTCGTCCTCCATGTTGACCGGTTTTGATGGAACCTCGGCGGCGCGGGTCAGCACCGCCGAGGCTTATCGGCTTGTCATCAGGCAAAGCACGGCCCTGCGGGGGCAGTAGGGTTCTGCCACCGTTGCCATTTGCCGTCTGATAAGCCGGATCTTCGCCAGAAGTTGCGCCTGCGGATTTCCTCCTGCCCGCAGGTTTGGCCTATGGCTGAATGGGCTCAGGCCGCGAGGGCCCCTTGTTGGTTCTCCGCCAGCAAGTCCCGAAACCGCGAGGGCGTCATGCCCTTTTGCGCCTGAAACTGCCGGTTAAAGTTGGATATGTTGTTGAAACCAGACGAGAAACACACATCGGTTATTTTCATCTCATCGCGACCCATCAGCAATTGGCAGGCCAGATTTATCCGCAAACGGTTGACGTATTTCACCAAGGCTTGGCCGGTATGGCGGCGAAAGCTGCGCGAAAACGCCGAAGGCGAAAGCCCCGCAATCGCGGCTAGATCGCCTTCTGTGAACGGCTCAGTCAGGTTGGCGTTGATATAGGCCAGTGCCTCATTGATGCCCGTAGACATAAAGCCAGAAGGGTCGGGCAGATAGCTTGTCGAGGTCAGTGTGGTCACTTCGGCCCGCTGCAACAGGCCCAGCAATCCGATGAACACCTCAATCCGCCGGATGCCTTGCGCGGTCACAAGTTCGGCCAACATCGGCGCTGCGGCTTCGGCAGTGGCCGGGCTGAACAGAGCCCCCCGGCGGCTGGTTTCCAGCAACCCTTCACAGGCGGCCAATTCCGGCAGCAGTGCCATCGCATCGCCGATAAAGTCTTCGGTGAATTGCAACACTCGGCCCCGCAGCGGCACGCTTTCGCCCTCGGCCAGATGGCTGACCCAGTTGTGTGGCAGGTTCGGCCCGGTCAGCACCAGATTGCCCGGCTCAAAATTGCCAATGAAATCGCCGACGAAATAATGGCCCGACGTCGCCACCACGTGATGAATTTCGTATTCCGGGTGAAAGTGCCAGCGCACCGTGTGATACGGATAGCCATGCGCCCAGGCCTTGAAAGATTCCGACCGCCCGATTTGGACGACCTCTAGATCCGGTTTCATCCGCGTCTCCTCCCTGCGCAAATCCAGACTCAAGGCCCGGTGATTGCGTCGTCTTGCCCGGCAGGTTTCTCCGTGGCGTTTGACAAAGGTAACAGGGTAACACGGGGCAGACTACTACGGCAGGATACGTCAGTTGATACTTTTTTGCCGATTTGGCGCGAAGTTCGGCCACAATATTGCGATGCTTGGCTGAAGGCTACGGTGATCACGCGGCAGCGGCGGCGAAAGAATCAGCCTTTGCGGCCGAACTCGGCTGGCATTCACCCAGCCGAGTTTGGGCACCCTAGACCTAGGCGGCAGCAGGGGTTGGTTCACCAATCGACAGCATCAGGCGGTTGGCCCAGTTGAAAAGCGCGGCCGACAACACCAGATCGACCTGCTCTTGCACATCAAATCCGGTGTCCAACAGGCTCGCCGCATTGGCGGCACTGAAGCCGGGCGGCGTCTGCGACAAAGCCGCAGCAGCCGAAACCACCGCGCCATTGCGCCCGCGCAGCGGCGAGGGGATGCCCTCGTCCAGCAGCTCAGTCACCTCATCGGCGCGCTTCAGATGGTGGATGGCAAAGCGCGCATGAACCGAGGCGCAGAAGATGCAGCCATTCAACCGCGATACCGCAGCGGCAGCCAGTTCCCGCTCGGCCCGAGGCAGCCCGCCCTTGGTGTTGTAAAAAATGTCCTTATCGGTACGGGTGCGTGCGCCCAAAACTTCCGGGTCATGCGCCAGCAGCATGAAATACTCGGATTTCGCGCGGGATTTATCCACCAACCCGGCCCAATGCGGCTCGGTCAGATCGGCCTCGGCCAAGGGCTGCAACCACGGCAGCCAGCCCAGTTCATCGGCGCTGAAGCTTGTGGGCTCATGATTGTCGGGGTGGGTGATCACGGTATCGGTCATAGTATCCTCACGCAGGAATGGCGGTGGCGGCACGATGGGAGACGGCGGCGGCAGCAACCGCGCGCAGGCCAGAGACGACACGGATTTGAAAGCTGAGGAATGCCACCAGCTGCGACAGCACAACGATACCCGTGGTGGTCCAGCCCGCATCCAGCAAGCCCTGCAGCCCCGCCTGCGAGGCATCACGCGGATGCAGCACCAACAGATGCGCCTGTTCCAAAGCGGCAGAAAGCCGATCCCCCAACACCGCCCTAACCTCGGAGGAGACGCGGTAAATCAGGCCGACGCGATCTTCAACAGACAGCGGGCCTTTCGGGAAGCGACCATAGGGGCCATTTGCCCGTGCCCCCTCAGCCTCCCGCAAAACCACTGCCGCAATCCCACCCGCATCGCTGCGCTCTAACAGCGCCCGATAATGCTCGCGGGTTTCCGGCTGATCATGCAGCACCGCGACAAATGCCGCGACGGCATGGCGTTCCAGCAGCGAAACCGCCCCTGCATCAAACGGATGCAGCAGCAGTTGATTGCTCAGCTCCGCCTGCGCCCGCGCCTCGCTGCGCGCGGCAAAGCTGCTGTCCAGCAGTGATCCGGGGTCAATGCCGACAAGGCGATCAATCAAGGTGGTCATGTGGTTTCCTTCCTTCAAAACTTAAACAGCAGCAGTCCGCAGCCGCGCCGGATAGGGCGGGTCGATCCAGCCCAAAGCTGGGGCGACCTGCGCGGCGAACAATTCAATCGAGCGCAGGATGAAGTCATGCGGCGGGTCTATCGAATGGACCTGCACCGCAATTTCGGTGGCATGGTCCAGCACCCGGTCGGCGGCCAAAGACTCCGCCACCTCCTCCGGCGTGCCAACATGGCTGTCCATCGCGAAGATCAGATCATCCAGCGTATCGCCGGGAAAGACATGCCCAACCGATTGGAAGTGCTGGGCAACCTTACGCAAACCAACCTCAGCCAGAGCCCGCGCTTCGGCCCGGTTATCCGCCACGAACACCGAGCGCGAGGCCAGAATACGCGGTGAAACGCCCGAGGGCAGGTTGGTGCGATAGGCTTCAATGATCGGCAGCTGCAGATCGGCAAGGCTCGCAAACGGCGTATCCTTGGGCCGAGGCTGCGTGCGCGACAACAGCAAGCCATCGCCATCCTGCCCCGCCTTGATACCGCCACCCGTCGAGAATGTCGCCTGCCACACCCGCCGCTCCAATCCATCGGCCTCAGGATAAAGTCGATTATCCCCCGGCAAAGCATCGCCCGCCCAAGCCTTGCGCAACGCCGCCAGATGCGCGTCATACACCCTACGCCGCTCTGCGAAATCCCGCCCGAAGGTCACGAAACTCGCAGGCGTGCCGCCCGATCCTACGCCCAGTTCCAGCCGCCCGCCCGACAGCGCATCGGTCACACTTGCGTCTTCGGCCACGCGCACCGGGTCCTCCATCGTCAGCGTCACCACCCCAGTACCCAACCGGATGCGAGAGGTTTGCGCGGTGACATAGGACAGGAACGGGAAAGGCGAGGGCAAACCGCCCTCTGCCCCATTGAAATGGTGCTGTGCCACCCAAGCCGAATGATAACCATGGGCTTCGGCGTGTCGGATCTGGGCTGCGGCAAGCTGATAGCGTGCAGCGGGCGGGGCGTCATCCAAGGCGCGGGTGAAAAACCCGATGCGTTTGCGGCTCATGGTTCAGGCTCCTTGCAGGGCAGGGGCGCGCTTGGCCCCCGGAATGGCGTCGATCAGCGCGCGGGTGTGTTCCGACGCTGGATTGGCGAAGACCTGCGCCACCGGCCCAGTTTCCACTGGCTGATCTTTGTGTAGCACCGTCACGGTGTCCGCGATGGCACGCACCACCGAAAGGTCATGCGACACAAACAGATAGGTCAGCCCCAGATCGCGCTGCAGATCATCCAGCAGCCGCAGAATTTGCGCCTGTACAGTGACATCTAGTGCCGAAACCGCCTCATCCAACACCACCACCTGCGGCTTCAGGATCAGGGCGCGGGCGATGGCGACGCGCTGCCTTTGCCCGCCCGAAAGCGCGGCAGGACGACGCGCCAGCACTTCGGGCGGCAAAGCCACGCGGTCCAGAATGGCGCGCACCCGCGCTTCACGTTCGGCTTTGGCCACAGGTTCAAAATTTGTCAGCGGCTCGGCGATGATTTGCCCCACGGTCTGGCGCGGGTCCAAAGACCCCCACGGGTTCTGATACACCAGTTGAATTTGCCGCCGAAACTGCCGCAAATCCTCGCCGCGCTGGGAGGTGATCTCTTGCCCACCAATCACAATCCGCCCCGAGGTTGGACGGGCGAGCCCGACAATCGCCCGCATCGCACTGGTCTTGCCCGAGCCACTTTCGCCGACAATCGCATGCGTCGTCCCGCGCGGCACAGAGAACGAAAGCCCATCCACCGCGCGAAACGTCTTCGCGCCGCGCTGCACAAACTCCACCCGCAAATCTTCGACCCGCACGGCGGTATTGCCACCCAGCGGCACAGGCCGCACCCGCGCAGTCGCAAAGGCCGGGGCATCGGCCAGCAACTGCCGGGCGTAAGCGCTGGAGGGCGCGCGCAGCACATCCGCCACCACCCCCTGTTCCTGCACCCGCTCCGATTTCAGCACCACAATCCGGTCCGCCCGATCTGCCGCCACCGCCAGATCATGCGTGACCAACAGCACCGCCGTCCCGGTCTTGCGCCGCAAATCGTCGATCAAATCAAGGATACGCCGCTGCACCGTGACATCCAGCGCACTGGTCGGCTCATCCGCGATGATCAGCGCGGGTTCCAAGGCGATGGCAATCGCGATCAGCACCCGCTGCTTCATTCCGCCCGACAACTCGTGCGGATATTGATCAAACCGCCGCTCCGGCTCACTCAGCCCCACGCGGCCAAGCAACTCGATCACCCGATCCCGGCGCAACGCGCGCGGCACACCATGCGCCGCCAGCACCTCAGAGACCTGCCCGCCAATCGTGCGCACCGGGTTCAGGGATGCGCCGGGGTCTTGCGGGATCAGGCTGACCACGCGGCCCCGGATGCCGTTCAGCGCCGCATCGCCTAAGGCCGTCACCTCTTGCCCCAACAACCGGATCGAACCGCCCTCAATCCGCGCGCCTTCCGCCAGCAACCCGATCACCGACTGCGCCGTGGTGGTCTTGCCTGATCCACTTTCACCGACCAAAGCCACGACCTCACCCGCGCTGATGCTCAGCGAAAGATCATGCAGCACCTGCGTGCGCCTGCCATCAGGCGCCGCGTAAGACACCGATAAGTTACGGATTTCCAGAACGGGGTCGCTCATTGCAGCCTCCGGGTCAGCGCATGGCCGACGGCATTTGTCGCCAGCACCGTGGCAATCACCACCAAACCGGGGAACAGCGTCAGCCACCACGAGGTTGTCATGTAATTCCGCCCCTCGGCGATCATCAGGCCCCATTCCGGCGTGGGCGGCGGCGCACCATAGCCCAGAAATCCAAGGGTGGAGATTTGCAAAATCGCCCAACCAAACTGGATTGCCGCATAGGCCAGCACAGAGGTTAACGCGTTGGGCAAAACATGCCGCCACAGCACCGCAAAGAACCGCCCACCCGAGCCGAACGCTGCCTCGACGTAATCGCTGCGCCGCACCGTCACCACCTCGGCCCAGATCAGCCGCGCAAATCCGGCAACCGCAGTGACACCCACGGCCACCGCCACCTGCACGGTACCAAAGCCCAAGATCACGATCAGCGCCAGCGACAGCAGCAGCGCCGGGATCGAGAGCAGCACGTCGATCAGCCGCAAAATCGCCTGCTCAACCCAGCCGCCAACCGCCCCAAACCATTCAGGCCGAATACTGTTTCCGTGACCACGGCCCCTGCAATCAATTCACCCAGCAGCACGCCCGCAATCGCCAGCGTCGGCAAAGCCGCGTTGCGCAGCACATGGCCCCACAATACCGCCCCGCGCGACAGCCCCTTCGCGCGGGCCACCGGAACAAAGGCGCGGGTCGAGACATCCTCGATATTGCGGATCAGAATTTGCGCAATCGGGGCAGCAATCGGTAGCGCCAGGGTCAGCACAGGCAACACCAGCTTTTCCCACGGCCCCGGCGCAATCACCGAAACCCAACCCAGCTTGAACGACACCAGTTGAATAAGCGTGATGCCGACCCAGAACACCGGAACCGACACCAACAGCGCGGGTACAGACCCGATCCAACGCCGCAGCGCAGAAAATGGCCCCAAAACCGCCCCCCATGCCAGCATGAACGCCAGCCCAAGCGCAGTCTGCAGGCCCAGACCCGCCAGCAACAAGGTCGGCGGCAGGTTGGTGGCAATCTCTTGCGCCACAGGCACGCCCGATTGCACCGAATAGCCGAAATCGCCCGACAGCACCGCCAGCAGGGATTGAGCATACTGCACCGGGATTGGCGCATCTGATCCATAAAACACCCGGATGCGGGCAATATCTTCCGGCGTCATCCCCATTTCGGGGTTCAGAAACCGGATCAACACTGCATCCCCCGGCATCAGCTGCACCAGAATGAACGAGATGGTGAAGGTGGCCAGCAGCACCAAGGCGCCCTGCGCCAGCCGTGAAATCAGATGTGTCATGGGGGTGTCTCCGGGAATAAAACCGCGCGCCCGGAGGGGACGGGCGCGCGGGTCGAGGCGTCATTGCGTGGCGTTATCTTTGGAAACATTGTAGAAAGACGGACGCCCGACAGCCTCGAACGCAACGCCGCTGATAGTGGGCGCAGCGGCAAACACTTGCGGTTCTTCAAAGATCGGAATCGCATAGGCCTGATCAATCACATAGCCCTGCACATCGCCGACCAGTGCCAACCGCTTGGCAGGATCAACTTCCGAAGCAATCCCCTCCAGCAGCCCGTTCAACTTGGCATCGCTGAAGCTTTTCACCTCAGTCGCCACACCGCCGGTTTGCAGCAGCACATTGCGGTTGGTCGGATAGTATTGGCTCTTGATCACATCCGGGTCAGCACGGCCCACCATCGCAGGGGCCACCGGGGTTTTCGCCGGGTCCAGATTGTCCACCGTCGCCGTGCCCGCATCGCCCGGCAGTACGTTCAGCGTCACCCCCAGCTTGGCCCATTGCTGCGAGATCAGCTGCAGCGCCGCACGGTTCTGCGGCTGCGGCAGCGATTCATAGGCGGTCAAGATCAACTCCTGACCGTCCTTCTCGCGCTTGCCCGCTGCGTTCAGCACCCAGCCTGCCTCATCCAGCAGCTTCGCCGCCAGCACCGGATCAAACGCCAACTTGTCGGCCAGATTGACATAACCCTTCGCGGTCGACGCCAAGATAGAGGTCGCCTGCGGGTAATGCTCCGAGAAGATCGTCGAGACGATTTCCTTGGTATCCGTGCCATGCAGCAAAGCCTGTCGCACCTTCACATCCGCCACGAGCGGGTTATCCGGCCGGAACACCACCGAATTGTTGATCCCTCGCGTCGGCGGCGCGAACAGCTGGAAGCCTGCATTGGTGATCTGCGCCTCATCATAGGCCTGAATCTGCCGCACCACATCGGCTTGCCCGGACAGCAGCGCGCCGATCCGTACCGAATCCTCTGCCACGATCAGCAGGCGGATTTCATCCAAGTAAGCCCGCCCCTGATGCGCGAAGCTTTTCGGGGCCCAGTTGTAATCCTCGCGCGCTTTGAACAAAATCTCGGTGCCCACCGTCTCGCTGGCAACTACAAACGGCCCCGAACCGATCACCTTGGTCGCATCGCCCAATTCGTCAAACTTCCGCGCCAAAGTCGCTTGCGCCACCAGACCGGACCCGATGACCGAAGTCCCCTGCAAGAACCCCGGCGAGGGCTTTTTGAAGGTGAACTTCACCGTCAGCGGGTCGATCACCTCGGATTTTTCATAGTTGTTCAGCACCTCCGAAGGCCGGAAATTCTGCTCCGGTTTCCCCAACCCATAGCTGTCAAAATTCGCAGCCACCGCCGCCGCATCCAGCGGTGTGCCATCCGAGAACGTCACGCCGGGGCGCAGCTTAAAGGTAAATTCGGTGAAATTCGCGTTGATCTGCCAGGATTCCGCAATCCACGGCTCAATTTCCAGCGTCTCGGGGTTCTGCCACGTCAGCTTGTCGGTGATCTGGTTCAGCACGCCGCTGTTGGGATAAAACCCGCCCGCTGGCGGATAGAGCGCCGTATGCGCCTGCTGGTCGAGATAGATCAGCGTGCCGCCTTGCGTCGGCGTGGTGTCTGCCTGCGCGCCCAGCGGCAGCACAAGCGCCGTTGCCGCAGCCAGCAACGCGCGGCGGGAGAGTTTGAAAGCGGTAAGCGCCATGATCTGATCCTTGTAAAGCAACGCGGCCAATCAGCCGCCGATGCCCAAGGCTAGACCTTTCGCTGCTAAAGCACGATGAAAAAGGTCGTGTTATTTTCCCCGCCAAACAGCACCGCTATGCTGCGCAGCAGCGCGATGCCGAAAGTTTTGTCTTTCCCGCCCGTTTGGCCGATGCGCCTATGGCACCCGCGCCAACCCCGCCTTCACCCGCCGCAACGGAATCGAGGATTCAATCGACGCCACGCCCCGCACTTTGGTCAACCGCCCCACCAAAAACCGTTCAAACTCCGGCAGGCCCGAAGTCGCCACCCGCAGCAGATAGTCGCGATTGCCCGTCATCAGCCAGCAATCCACCACCTCGGGAAAGCCCACAACTGCCGATTCAAACGTCGCCAGTGCCTCATCGACTTGCTTATCTAACTGCACTGAAACGAACACCGACACGCCAAAACCCAACGCCGCCTCGTCGATCAGCGCGGCATAGCCGGTAATAATCTGGGCCTGCTCTAACAGCCGCAGCCGACGCGCCACAGGGGATGGGCTCAGGCCAATCTGCGCACTCAGATCATGGATCGTCAGCCGACCATTCTTCTGCAAGGCCCGCAGAATTTCGGTATCAAAGCGATCCGGTGTGGCGGACATCGTTACAACTCTCGCATTCATTGCTGATTTCCACCAACTATCAGGCCAATACTGCTTGATAAAGCCGAGATTCACCTGACGATTGGCGATATACCACAATCAAGACCACAGCCAACGCAGGAAATCGCCGCAATGCTCCATCTGAAGACTATTGAACAACGCCTGTTGTGGCTGTCGCATTGGATGATTCACCACGCCAATCACATCCGCCCGAAAGCCGATGCGATCAAAATCGGTGGGCATCAGGCCTCGTCCGCTTCGATGGTGTCGATCATGACCGCGCTGTATTTCTCGGCGCTGCGGCCCGAAGATCGCGTGGCGGTGAAACCGCACGCCTCGCCGATCTTTCACGCCATGCACTATCTGATGGGCAATCTGTCGCTGGAAAAGATGCAGAACTTTCGTGGCTTTCACGGCGTGCAAAGCTATCCCAGTCGCACCAAAGACGGCGATGATGTGGATTTCTCGACGGGTTCGGTGGGGCTTGGGGTGGCAATCACTTCATTTGCCTCCATCGTGCAGGATTACATCGCGGCGAAAGCCTGGGGGCAGGGCCTGCCGTTGGGCCGAATGGTGGCGCTGGTTGGCGATGCCGAACTGGACGAGGGCAATATCTACGAATGTCTACAAGAAGGCTGGAAACACGATCTGCGCAACACCTGGTGGATCATCGACTATAACCGCCAGTCGCTGGACGGTATCGTGCGCGAAGGGCTGTTCGAGCGCATTGAAAAAATATTTCAAGCTTTCAGCTGGCAGGTGATCCGCATCAAATACGGTGCCCTGCAACGCGCCGCATTTGCCGAACCCGGAGGTGCGGCGTTGCGGGATTGGATCGACGCCTGCCCGAACCAGCTTTACGCAGCACTGACCTTTCAGGGCGGCGCTGTCTGGCGACAACACCTGCTCGACGATCTTGGAGATCAGGGCGATGTCAGCGCCTTGATCGCGCGCCGCACCGATGCTGAACTGGCAGCCTTAATGGAAAACCTCGGCGGCAACTGCGTGCAAACCATGGCCGAAACCTTCGCCGCCATAGATCACGACCGCCCGACCTGCTTTCTCGCCTATACGATCAAAGGCTGGGGCACCCCGATTGCAGGCCACAAAGACAACCACGGCGGCTTGATGACCAAGACGCAGATGGCCGAATGGCAGGCGCATATGGGGGTGCACGAGGGCCAAGAATGGGAGCCGCTGGCCACCGTCGACGACCCTGCCGCGCTCAAAGACTTCCTGTCAAACGTCCCGTTCTTTGCCAAAGGCCCGCGCCAGTTCACCGACGCAATCCTACCCGTGCCGCAAATCACCGCCGGATCAGACCGCGATATCTCTACCCAGATGGGTTTCGGCAAAATCCTCGACGATCTGGCGAAAACCGACTCCGATCTCGCCGCCCGCATCGTCACCACCTCCCCCGATGTGACGGGCACTACTAACCTTGGCCCTTGGGTCAACCGCCGCAAACTGTTCGCCCGCACCGCACAGGCCGACACCTTTCAGGATCAGAAAATCGCCTCCACCGCGAAATGGGAGTTCACCCCCGCAGGCCAGCATATCGAACTGGGTATCGCCGAAATGAACCTGTTTCTGCTTCTGGGGGCTGCAGGTCTGTCGCACGCTTTGTTCGGCAAACGCCTGATCCCCATCGGCACGGTCTATGATCCCTTCGTCGCCCGCGGCCTCGATGCGCTGAACTACGCTTGCTACCAAGACGCCCGCTTTATCATCGTCGGCACCCCGTCGGGCGTCACCCTCGCCCCCGAAGGCGGCGCGCATCAATCCATTGCAGCCCCCCTCATCGGCATGGCGCAAGACGGCCTCGCCGCCTTCGAGCCCGCCTTCGTCGATGAATTGGCCGTCATCATGGCTTGGGCCTTCGACTATCTGCAACGCGACGGCGCGGGCGATCCGGATGAGCGCACATGGCTGCGCGATGAAACCGGTGGTGCTGTCTATCTGCGGCTGTCCACCAACCCCATCGAGCAGCCGGGCCAACGTGCCGACCAAGCCTTCCGCCAAAGTGCCATCGACGGCGGCTACTGGCTGCGCCCGCCGGGGCCAAACTGCGACGTGGTGATCGCCTACCAAGGCGTCATCGCGCCCGAGGCGATCAAAGCCGCAGGTCTGATCGCCGAAACCCGCCGCGACGTTGGCGTGCTGGCAGTAACGTCCGCAGATCGGCTGAACGCAGGCTGGACCGCCGCGCAACGCGCCCGCGCCCGCGGCAATCCTGCCGCGATTTCGCACATCGAGCACCTGTTCAGCCCCTTGCCCGCGCATTGCACCCTGCTGACAGTGATCGACGGCCATCCGGCCACCTTGGCGTGGCTCGGCGGGGTGCGCGGCCATCGCACCATCCCGCTTGGCGTCGAGCATTTCGGCCAAACCGGCACCCTCGGCGACCTCTACCGCCATTTCGGCATTGACGCCGCCAGCATGGTCGAACGCATCGCAGGCCTCACCGCAGGTGAGCGCCCCGCAGGCCACTAGCCCGCCGCGCCATCCTGCTTCAAAATAACCATCGTCGTGGTCTCCGCCACGGCGGGGATGGATTGCAGCACATCGCGGATAAACACCCCCAACGCCTCGATATCGCGCACCCAGATCCGCAGCATGTAATCCAGATTACCCGTCACCAGCAGGCACTCGGTAATCTCGGGATGCCGCGCCACCGCCGACAGAAACTCGCGCGTGCCCTCCGGCCCATGCCGCGCAAGTCGCACCGACACCAGCACGCAAACGTTCAGCCCCAACGCGCGACGGTCAATCTGCGCCGCATAGCCGGTGATCACCCCGGCCTCTTCCATCCGCTTCACCCGCCGCCCGCATGGCGTCGGCGACAGCCCCACCCGATCCGCCAGATCCAGCATCGAAATCCGCCCGTCCCGCCGCAGCACATCCAAAATCCGATGATCAATCGAGTCGAGATCAAGCATAGGGAAACTCTCTCATAAATTGCCAATCCTGAGAGAATATCTGCAAGAAATACACCAATCGCGCAAGTATTTGCAGAGTTTCGCCGCAAATCTTGCCCTAATCTTTCCGCCAAACAACGAGTCGCGTGCCATGCCCCAACCGATACCCCCACGTCCCGCCTTCGCCAAATGGCTGGGCGACACCAATGACGTGACGCAAATCTTCCTGTCGGCAGGTCAAATCCCCGGCCTGATCAACATGGCAGGCGGCTTGCCTGATCCGCAAACCTGGCCGATCACCGCGCTTTCCGATCTGGCCGCAAAGGCCGTCACCGACCATCCCACCGACGCACTCGCCTATGCCCCGATCGAAGGCCTGCTCGCCCTGCGTGACCTGATCGCCGCCCGCTTCAACGCCCCCGGACTGCACCTGACCCGCGCAAATGTGCTGATCACCTCGGGCGGGATGCAGGGCCTTGATCTGATCGGCAAGGTTCTGCTGGAAGAAGGCAGCCTGATCGCCGCCCAAACCCCGGCTTACCTCGGCGCACTGGATGCATGGCGTCCCCGCCGCCCCAGCTACCGCCCGATGCGGCTGGAGGTCAATGATTTCACCCCCGCCACCGCCCTGCAAGGCGCGCAATTCGCCTACACAGTGCCGAATTTCTCCAACCCCACCGGGCGTTTGGTGCCGCTGGAGGATCGCAAAGCCCTCGTCGCTGCAGCCCAAGCCACGGGCACTTGGTTGATCGAGGATGACCCCTACGGCACGCTCTATTACGACAGCCCGCCGCTGCCGCGCATGCTAAGCCTCGCCGCTACAGACGAGCCCTACAACGGACCCGTCATTTACCTCGGCACCCTGTCAAAAGAGCTCGCTCCCGGCCTGCGCGTCGGCTGGGTGATCGCCGCCCCCGAAATGATCCAAGCCCTCGTGATGGCCAAACAAGGCTCGGACATGTCCAGCTCCGGCCTCAGCCAGCGCATTACGCTCGATGCCTTCGCCTCGGGCCTGACCGACCGCATCCTACCCGATATCCTGACCCTCTACCGCGACCGCCGCGATGCGCTTTGCGTTGCGATGCAAACCCATCTGGCCGACCTGTTCGATTGGCAAGCCCCATCCGGCGGCATGTTCGTCTGGGCCACCGCCCGCAATCCTGCGCTGAACACCGATCACCTGCTCCGCACCGCATTGGCTCATGGCACCTGCATCACACCGTCGAGCGTGTTTGACCCCACGGGCCAAAACCGCCGCGCCATCCGCATCAATTTCACCTTCAACGACCCCGAGAAATTAACCGAAGGGATCCGCAGACTGGCTACGGCCACCCGCGCCTGCCTCGCCCAAGCCGCCTAACAAAACCTGAAACATGAAAGGGACTGCCATGCACCTGAAGACGTTTCTGCCGCTCGCCCCGCTGCTTGCATTGGCGCTGGGCACCGCCGCCCACGCCGAAGACCCCGGCCTGTGGAAGGTCTACAATGACACCTTCAAATCCGCGAAATACGTCGATCTGACCCATACCATCACCCCCAATATCCCGGTCTGGATCGGCTTTGGCAATTCCACCTTCTCGCCCGCCAAAGCCGGGGCCGACATCGAAGGTTACGCCAAAAAGGGCGATGTCTTCACCTATGCAACCCATGGCTTTGAGGCGACAAATTACACCCTGCAAACTGACCAACTCGGCACTCAGCTTGACCCGCCCGCGCATTGGGCCCCGGAATATCCCGCGATTGACGAACTCCCCGCCACCTACACCATCCGCCCATTGGTGGTGATCAATATCGAGCCACAGGTGCAAAAAGACTACGGCTACGCCCTGCAAGTCTCGGACATCAAAGCGTTCGAGGCCGAATACGGCCAGATCCCCGAAGGCTCCGTGGTCTTTGTCCGCTCTGGCTGGTCGAAAGACTGGCCCAACCCCGATCTTGCCAAGCGCGCGCCTTTCCCCGGTGTCAGCCTTGATGCCCTCAAATTCCTGCACCTAGAACGTCACATCCTGTTCCACGGCCATGAACCCCTCGACACCGACGCCACCCCGACGCTGGAAGGCGAATATTGGCTGATGCACAACGGCTTCGCGCAGGCCGAGGGCGTGGCGAACCTTGATAAAGTGCCTCCCGTCGGCGCGCTGGTCGCCATCGGCTTCCCGAAATTCGGTGGAGGTTTGGGTGGCTATGCCCGCTATATCGCGATCTGCCCGCCGGATTGGCAATATGGCGTGTCGGTCGGCGAAGTCGCCGAAGCGCCACTGCCAAAATCCGACAAACCGCTCGCTTTCGATGAGAAACTGGGAATGCGCGTGCGGCAATAACCCCTAGAGCCGGCCGCCTTATTGGCGGCTGGCTTTCCAGACCAAAGGACATCCCATGCCAGTGACTCAAGCCAATCCGACGCTCGACCCTCTACCCGCCGACCTGCTCGCGCGCTGGCAGCGCATCCCCGTCGCCGTCGCAGTCGATCTGGCCCCCACCCAGCAAATCAGCCCCGCAATTCGCCCCCTCCGCCCGGCAGGCCAACAACCACGCCTCTGCGCAAGGGCCGTCACCGTCCAGTGCATCGCCCCCGATTTCGGCGCAGTGCTGCACGCCATCGGTCAAACCGGCCCCGGTCAGGTGCTGGTGATTGCCGCCGCAGGCCATGCCGCCAACGCAATGATCGGCGATGTGCTGGGCGGCCAACTTCATACCCAAGGTGCCGCAGGCATCCTCTGCGACGGCGCGATCCGGGACACCGCCACCCTCGCGACCCTTGAGAACTTCGCCGTCTACAGCCGCTCCATCACCCCACGCGGCCCGACTGGCGCAGAACATGGCGCGATCAATGTCGCCGTCAGCTTCGGCGGCTGCGTGGTGCAACCCGGCGATCTGATCCTTGGCGACGATGATGGTCTTGTCGCCTTGCCCATCAGTCGCCTCGCCGATCTGATCGACGCCGCCGAAGCCAAACTTCTGCTGGAGGCCGACTGGACCCGCCGCCTCGCCGCCGGCGACCCTGTCAGCAGCATCTTCGGTCTCGACTGAACGCCAAGCCACAGCCGATAGAATCAGCCCAAACGCAGCTCTGCCGCGACGGCCCGCCTGCGCAGAAGAAACTTCCCCCACCCCGAGGAACTTTGGAAAAATAAATCACGATTAGTTTGATAGAGTAATCAGAAGCAACACAGCGAGGCCGCTATGGTGAAAACGCTTCTGGTTCCCGGTTTGGATGGTTCCGCAGCACCGCATTGGCAACAATGGTGGGCTGCAACCGACAGCCACGCACTGATTGTGGACCTGTCGGACCCTACCCGCCCCGATCCGACGCGGTGGGAATCTGAACTGGCAGGCAGCATCCTGCGCCACCCCGGCGCGGTGCTTGTTGGCCACAGCCTCGGCGCTGTGCTGATCACCCGCGTGCTCACCGCTTGGCCGCAACTGAACGTGCGCGCGGCCCTGCTGGTCGCGCCTGCTGAACCTGCGGGCCAGCCGCGCATCCAAAACTTCGCCCCGCTCCGCGAAGCGCCGCTGCACATCCCCGCTACTGTCGTTGCCAGCCGCAATGACCCATGGATGCCGTTCCAACGCGCCCGCAATCTGGCCAACCTATGGCAAGCTGATCTGATCGATCTCGGCTTTGCGGGCCATATCAACGTCGCCTCAGGCTTCGGCTCTTGGCCCGCAGGCAAGCAACTGCGCGACGATCTGTTGTTGCAATCCAGCCCCCTCTCGCAGTTCCCCGCCCCCCACGCCGCCCGCGCCTTTTTCCCCCAACGATAGGAGACATCCGATGTTCTACTGCGGTTATGATCCCGGTCTTGAGGCATACCTTGCCACCCAAGGCATCGACACTCCCCCGGCGCCCGCGCCCAGCCATCTCTGGGCTGCGTCCGCCCTGCTGACGATCACCATCCTCAGCCTGATCACCATAGGCCTGCTATGAACGATCTGTTCATCCCCCCGATCCCCGGCAACAGCGCCTCGGCGATCAGAACGTCGGCCAACCTATCCTCTGGCCCGCCAAAAGGCGCGCATGTCGCCATCATTGGTGGCGGGGCCAGCGGCGTGCTGATGGCAGTGCATCTGCTGCGCCAACCCAACACCGCCCTCGTTACGCTGATTGAACGCTCGGGCGCGATGGGCACCGGTGTCGCCTATAGCACTATCGACCCTGAACACCTCTTGAACACCCGCGTCCATAACATGAGCGGCTTCCCGGAAGACCCACAGCATTTTCACGCATGGCTGCAACGCTACCAAGACACCACGGTCAATGATCAGGGTTTCGTCAGCCGCGCCACCTATGGCACCTATCTCGGCGCACTTCTGGCCGAATGGGACGCCGACCCGCGCCTGACCCGAATTTATCAAGACGTCACCGACCTGACCGAAACCGACTCTGGCGTCACCCTGCACCTTGCCGATGGCCAAGCCCTGCAAGCCGACCGCGCCGTGCTGGCGACCGGCCATGTCATCCCTGACCAAGCCCGCGAATGGCCGCTGACCGATGGTTGGACTCCGCAAGAACCGCCACCGCCGCAGTCGCGCATCATCATCATCGGCTCGGGCCTGTCGATGGTGGATCAGGTGCTGACCATCCTGCGCTCGGGACACACCGGGCCGATCCTGTCGCTGTCGCGGCGGGGCCTGTTGCCGCGCGATCACACCGCCACCAAACCGATGCACCTCGACAGCAAACACCTGCCGCGCGGTGCCACAGCCTCAACCCTGCTGGCATGGGCGCGCGGTCTGGCCCGCGCCGCTGTGGCACAAGGCGGCACATGGCGCGATGCCGTCGATGGCATCCGCCCGCATGTCGCGACCCTGTGGCGCGGCCTGCCCGTGCCCGAGCGTGCCCGCTTCCTGCGCCACGCCGCAACATGGTGGGACGTGCACCGCCATCGTATCCCGCCGCAATCGCAAACCGCCTTGCACCAAGCCATTCTGGACGGCCAACTCACCATCCGCAAAGCCGCCTTCCAAGACGCCGTGGTCCGCCCCGAGGGCGGGTTCTTCGCCTATATCCGCCCCTACGGCAGCAAACACAGCGACGCGATCACCGCATCCCGCATCATTGATTGCCGTGGCATCCGCCGCGATCCTGAAACAAACGCAACCCCGCTTGTGCAAAGTCTGCTGGCACAAAAAGCCGCCCGCGTTGACCCGCTGCGGATCGGGCTAGATGTAGATGAGCACTGCCGCCTGATCCGCCAAGACAACACGGTCAGCCCGCGCATCCATGTCATTGGCCCCGCCTCACGCGCGGCGTTTTGGGAGATCACCGCCATCCCCGACATCCGCGAACAGGTGGCCCGCTTGGCGGTCGAAATAGCGGTGGTTTAGTGCGATATTTGTCCTGACCGATCATAGCCGACGGTCAGGACATAACCGGGGTTGCTTCAGATAAGCAGCAGGCTTGCATCCAGTTGCGCGACATCAATTCCGCTCAGCAGAACCGTCATCCCCCCATGCGCAAACAACGCCCCTTGGGCTGTTTGCGAAAACGCCGCGAGCGCGGCATCGGCATCGGCGAAATGCAGGTTGCGTAAGTTCAAAACATCTTGGCTGATGTCGAAATCCGTAATTCTGTCAGCACTTTGCCCGGCTTGAAACACGAAGTTATCGCCGTCCGTTCCGCCGGTCAGCACATCATCGCCTGCGCCGCCAATTAGCGTATCACGCCCGCTGCCGCCCAGCAGCGTATCCTGCCCCGCGCCACCAAAAATCTGATCATTGCCGCTGCCGCCATTCATCACATCATTTCCGCCCTCGCCGAGGACGCGGTCGTTACCAGCACCGCCATTCAGTTGGTCAGCGCCAAGACCGCCCGCAATGCTGTCGTTGAACCTTGTGCCAAGCATATGGTCATTGTTGCCCGAACCATGAAGGTCCACTGCCTCAAGTCGGGGATCAAGGATCTGCGTCAGCAGATCGGGGCGGCCCATCGCACCCGCCTGAACCGTGTAGCTGATCGCCACACGCCCATCCAACAGCGTCGATATGACGGGATTGGAGGGGCCCTGCGCCGCTGCATCATCCAGGGTGAAAGCCGCGCCCGCAGGTGTGCCATCCGCGTCAATCACCCGCGCCACCACGTGCGAGTAATGCTCGTACGTGTCCGGGTGAAAGGTGTACTCCGTCCAGGCGGCCATGAAGCGCCCGTCCAGCAAGGCTGTCACGACCGGGTTAGTAGCTGACATATCCGTCGCCGCGACCGAGATCACCGTCTCATTGCTGATCGCCGCCCCGGTGCTGCTGAAGACCCGCGTGACAATGGTGTCAATCGTGCTAGAGCCATCGGCGGCATCGACGCCGTGCTGCCAGACCAGTGCCAGACCACCGCCAGAAAGCTCTGTGACCGCAACGGCGCGACTGGTATCACGTATGCCGTTAATGCTTTGGTTGACCCGGAAAGCCATCGAGATCGGGGTGCCGTCGGCCTGAAACAGCCGCGCCACCTGCGACATGCCATCGAGCTTCTCGTAGGCACCCTGCTGATCGCTCCAGACTGCAAGAAAACGCCCGTCTGCCAGAGCCTGAATTTCCGGGGCGTTTTGACTGCCCTTCAAAAAGGCATTCAACCGCACCACGGCACCGACCGCCGCGCCACTGGCGTCGTAACTCTGGGCATAACATTCGTAAGAGGCGTTAAGATTTTGCTCCCATGCCGCGACAAACCCGCCATTCGACAGCGCGGTAATATCCAGAGCATGTGCAGAACCACTGCCCGCCGGGCGGGGGTCGGCCTGCTGTATCGCCGTTACCGGTGCGCCCTGCGCGTCAAACACCCGGAACAGCACATCATTGCCCACACCGGACACATAGGTGCTTTCCCATGATACGACAAAATTGCCATTCGCCAGCGCGACCACTTCGGGCAGCGTGCTGCGCGCGCTGTCAGGACCGATATCAAGCTCGATGGCTGCGGCTGGCTTGTGAGTCAGGCTGTCAATAACCCGCAGCTTGAATCCCTCTGCAACGAAAGTGCTGCCCTCCAGCCGATCCTGCTGCCAATAGGCAAGTAAATTGCCATTGCTCAGAGCCAAGCTGCCGCCAACCTCATCGGATGCCGGATTTGTCGCTGTCAGGATGGGGCGGCCCAGAAAAATCGGTCGCGGCAAAAATCATACTCCACAGATCAAACCTTATGGCGGCCCACGTTAGTAGTCGGCCTTGGCAAGTCAATGCAAAGCTTGGAAATTCCGATTCGTGACCGACAAAACAAGAAACCCCGCAACCAGTTAAGGTGCGGGGTTTTCTGTAGGACTTTGGTGCCCAGGAGAGGACTCGAACCTCCACGTCTTGCAACACTGGTACCTGAAACCAGCGCGTCTACCAATTCCGCCACCAGGGCAAGTGTCGTGGTGGCGATG
Organism: Cypionkella sp. PAMC25878; assembly: GCF_058135695.1. Lineage (NCBI taxonomy): Bacteria > Pseudomonadati > Pseudomonadota > Alphaproteobacteria > Rhodobacterales > Paracoccaceae > Cypionkella > Cypionkella sp. PAMC25878. The sequence continues at coordinate 692,826 of NZ_CM176871.1, forward strand.
TAGCCAAGCCGCATGGGGGAGTCAACGGGGGCTAAACGAAAAAACTGGAAAATCTGTCACGGTGAATAGACTTGCCGCTGTCACCCGGTCAGATTATTCAGGCAGCAACGCAAAGCACGGCCAAAGGGGTTTCGCATGAGCAAACTTGTCACGATCTACGGCGGATCGGGTTTCGTGGGCCGCTACATCGCGCGCCGGATGGCGAAAGAGGGTTGGCGCGTCCGCGTCGCCTGCCGCCGCCCGAATGAGGCTTTGTTCGTCAAGCCCTACGGCACCCCAGGCCAAGTCGACCCGGTGTTCTGTAACATCCGCGACGATGCGTCCGTGTTGGCCGCAATGGCAGGCTCCGATGCCGTGGTGAACTGCGTTGGCACCTTTGATCGCGGCGGCAAGAATAACTTCACCGCCGTGCAGTCCGATGGTGCGGGCCGCATCGCCCGGCTTGCCGCGCAGCAAGGCATCGCTGCCCTCGTGCATATCTCGGCCATCGGTGCCGATGTGAACGGTGCCAGCCTTTACGCCCAATCCAAGGGCGCGGGCGAAGCCGCGGTGCTCGCCGCCTTCCCCACTGCAATGATCCTGCGCCCTTCGGTGATTTTCGGCAACGAAGATGGCTTCTTCAACCGCTTCGCCGCGATGTCCCGCTTGGGGCCAATCCTGCCGCTCGTCGGCGGCCATACCAAATTCCAGCCGGTCTATGTCGATGACGTCGCCCAAGCCGCCGTCAAAGGCATCAAGGGCGAGGCGCATGGCACCTATGAACTCGGCGGCCCCGATGCGGAAACCTTCCGCGCCATCATCGCCAAGATGCTCACCGTGATCCGCCGCCGCCGTCTGGTGCTGAACCTGCCGTTCTTCCTCGCGAACATCCCCGCCAATCTGCTGGATTTCGCTTCATTCGCCACCGGTGGCATCTTCCACAACTCGATCCTGACCCGCGATCAAGTAGCCTCCCTACGCAGCGATAACGTGGTCGCCCCCGGTGCCAAAACCCTCGCCGATCTGGGCATCACCCCAACCGATTACACCTCGGTGATCCCGGAATATCTCTGGCGCTACCGCCCCTCGGGCCAATACGCGGCGATCAAGGAATCGGCGAAGAACCTCAAGAAAGCCTAAAGCCTTAACCAAGCGGGTGCGACGTGACCTATCTAAGCGACGTTCTGCTGGGCCTGATCGAAGGCATCACCGAATTCCTGCCGATCTCCAGCACCGGCCATCTATTGCTGGCCGAGCATTGGCTCGGTGCGCGCTCGGACACCTATAACATCGTCATCCAAGCCGGCGCGATCCTCGCCGTGACGCTGATCTACTGGCGGCGCATCACCGATTTGTTGCTGCATTGGCAAATCCCCGAAAACCGCGATTACCTGATCAAACTCGCCATCGCCTTCCTGATCACTGCCATCCTCGGCCTGATCGTGAAGAAACTCGGGTTTGAACTGCCCACCACCATTCAGCCCGTCGCTTGGGCCTTGGTGATTGGCGGCATCTGGATGTTGTTGGCAGAGCATTACGCAGAAAAACTGCCCGACAACGCCCAAATCACCCTGCGCGTCGCCATCGCTGTCGGTCTGGCACAGGTTGTCGCTGGCGTCTTCCCCGGCACCTCACGCTCTGCCGCGACAATCTTCATCGCGATGCTGCTCGGCACCTCAAACCGCGCCGCCGCCACCGAATTTGCTTTTCTGGTCGGCATCCCGACGATGTATGCCGCCAGCGGTTACGAACTTCTCAGCCAATTCCGCCACGGCACGGCGCAGGGCGACTGGGGCTCGCTTGGCATTGCCTTCGTCGTCTCGACCATCACCGCCTTTGTCGCGGTGAAATGGCTGCTCACCTACATCCGCAGCCACCGCTTCACCGTCTTCGCGATCTATCGCATCGTCTTCGGCGGCTTGCTGCTGGCCCTCTCCGCCGCCGGATTGATCGGTTAACCCAGCGAATCACTGTGCGATTTGCCTGCTTTATTGACCTGTCTTGTCATTTAGGTATTATATGCTGACCTAAATTTTACCTAACTCGTCAGAATTGTTGATCTGTCCCCGAAAAAACCCAAACATAGGTCAACTGTACTGACTTTTATTTAACTCCGTTCCAAAGTATTAACACCCGACAGTGCAATTCCACCTAAGGGGCAGAACATGGCCGGGCAGAAAATGCTGAAATTCGTGACGCTGGGCAAAGAGATGCCCACCAAGCGCGATGCCGACACCCGCAGCCATGATTTCGATGAAATCTACCGCCAATACGCGGTCGACAAAGCGGCCGAGCAGGCGTCGCGGTGCAGCCAATGCGGCGTGCCCTATTGCCAGTCGCATTGCCCCCTGCACAACAACATCCCCGACTGGCTGCGCCTCACCGCCGAGGGCCGCCTTGAGGAAGCCTACGAACTCAGCCAAGCCACCAACACCTTCCCGGAAATCTGCGGCCGCATCTGCCCGCAAGACCGCCTCTGCGAAGGCAACTGCGTCATCGAGCAATCCGGCCACGGCACCGTGACCATCGGCGCGGTCGAGAAATACCTCACCGACAAGGCGTGGGAAATGGGCTGGGTCAAACCGATCAAAGCCCGCACCCAGCGCACCGAATCCGTCGGTATCATTGGCGCGGGCCCCGGTGGCCTCGCCGCCGCTGACGTTTTGCGCCGCGCGGGCGTGCAAGTCACCGTCTACGACCGCTACGACCGCGCCGGTGGCCTGCTGACCTACGGCATCCCCGGCTTCAAACTGGAAAAACCCGTGGTCATGCAGCGCATCGAACAGCTTGAAATCGCAGGCGTCACCTTTGTCCTCAACTGCAAAGTCGGCGAAGACCTGAGCTTCGACGCCATCCGCGGCCAACACGACGCCATTCTGATCGCCACCGGAGTCTACAAAGCCCGCGACATCGAAGCCCCCGGCGTCGGAGCCAAAGGCGTCGTCCGCGCACTCGATTACCTCACCGCCTCCAATCGCAAATCTTTCGGCGACGATGTGCCCGAATTCGACTCCGGCGAGCTGAACGCTGATGGCAAGCGTGTCGTCGTCATCGGCGGCGGCGATACCGCAATGGATTGCGTCCGCACCGCCATCCGTCAGGGCGCAACCTCGGTTAAGTGCCTCTATCGCCGAGACAAAGCCAACATGCCGGGCAGCCAGCGCGAAACGCAAAACGCCGAGGAAGAAGGCGTAGACTTCGTCTGGCTCTCCGCCCCGAAAGGCTTCACCGGTGGCACCACCGTCGAAGGCGTCATGGTGCAAAAAATGCGCCTCGGTTCCCCGGATTCCTCTGGCCGCCAAACCCCCGAACTGATCGAGGGTGCCGACTACATCGAGCCCGCCGATCTGGTGGTGCAAGCGCTTGGCTTCGAGCCCGAAGCGATCCAAACCCTCTGGGGCGTCCCCGACCTCGCCGTCACCCGCTGGGGCACCATCAAGGCCGATTTCCGCAGCCATGCCACCTCGCTCCCCGGCGTCTACGCCGCAGGCGACATCGTGCGCGGCGCGTCCTTGGTGGTCTGGGCCATCCGCGACGGGCGCGACGCCGCCGACTCCATCCTCGCCTATCTGGCCCAACCGGCTTCGGTTGCGGCAGAGTGATCGCAAAGATCACACATCAAAAGGATCAACCCATGCGGACCGCCCTGCTTTTCCCGCTGTTCCTCGTAGCCACCCCCGCGCTCGCGGGCAGCTTCACCCCGCCGCAAGGCTGCACCACCACCCTCACCGTGCAATCGCGCGGCTGCTATGTCGCGAACTACTACACCTGCGAGAAAGACAATCCCGGCGACAAATGGCGTGCCGATTTCGATCAAGAGGGCATGTTCTACATGTCGAAAATCGATCGCGAAACCCAGTGGATCGAAAGCTATGATCTGAATCCCACGGTCATCCAAACCCTCGACCCAAACCCCAAAGACCCAGCGAATTTCTCCAGCCTGCTGGCGACAGGCCGCGATGATTTCGACTTCAGCCTCAGCAAAGACAATGGCGAGCACACCAACGTCAAAGGCTTCGACAAGCTGACGGGCGAAACCGCCACCATCGACGGCGTCACCCTGCAGCGCACCGAATTTGAATATGTCGAGACCGACGATGCGGGCAACGAACTGCGCAAATCGCACGGCCACGAATATATCAGCGCCGAGTGGCGGAACTTCTTTTCCGGTCAGTCCGAATGGTGGGATGGCACGCAATGGCTGCCCCTCGAAGGCAGCCCGGTCCAATTCATCCTGCCCGGCGAAAAAGGCTTCGCCGCCACGCAACCGATCTTTGAATGTGACGCCGTGATGTCGTCCTTCCCCCAAAGCCATAGCCCGGAGGTTAGCAGCCATGACGATCTATAACGAAGACTGGGTTCGCGCCGAAGAAGCCAAACGCGCCTATATGGACGCCAACAGCCTCTATAAAACCGAAGATGAACATTCGTCCTGCGGCGTCGGTCTGGTGGTCGCGATTTCCGGCAAGCCCTCCCGCAAAGTCGTCGAAAACGGTATCAACGCGCTGAAGGCGATCTGGCACCGTGGTGCTGTCGATGCCGATGGCAAAACCGGCGATGGAGCGGGCATCCACGTGCAGATCCCGGTCAAATTCTTCTACGATCAGGTTCGCCGCACCGGGCACGAGCCCGACATCCACAAGCTGATCGCCGTCGGTCAAGTCTTCCTGCCGCGCACCGATTTCGGCGCGCAAGAACGCTGCCGCACGATTGTCGAGGCCGAAGTACTGCGCATGGGCCACTACATCTATGGCTGGCGTCACGTCCCCGTCGACACCTCCGTGCTCGGCGACAAAGCCAATGCCACCCGGCCCGAGATCGAACAAATCCTGATCCGTTGTGATAAGGATATTGATCAGGAGCAGTTCGAGCGCGAGCTGTATATCATCCGCCGCCGCATCGAAAAAGCGGCGCTGGCCAGCCAAATCCAAGGCATGTATCTGTGCTCCCTGTCCTGCCGCAGCATCATCTACAAAGGCATGATGCTGGCCGAACAGGTCGCCACCTTCTACCCTGACCTGATGGACGACCGCTTTGAGAGCGCGTTTGCGATCTACCACCAGCGCTATTCCACCAACACTTTCCCGCAGTGGTGGTTGGCACAACCTTTCCGCATGTTGGCCCATAACGGCGAGATCAACACGCTGAAAGGCAACATCAACTGGATGAAAAGCCACGAAATTCGCATGGCTAGCAACAACTTTGGTGATGCCGCCGAAGACATCAAACCGATCATCCCGGCGGGCACCTCTGACTCCGGCGCTTTGGATGCGGTGTTCGAAGCCCTTGTGCGCTCGGGCCGCAATGCGCCGCTCGCCAAAACCATGCTGGTGCCGGAAGCATGGAGCAAAGCCACCACCGATATGAAGCCCGCTTGGGCGGACATGTATGCCTATTGCAACTCGGTGATCGAGCCGTGGGATGGCCCCGCTGCCCTCGCGATGACCGATGGCCGCTGGGTCTGCGGTGGGCTTGACCGCAACGGCCTGCGCCCGATGCGCTATGTCGTCACTGGTGATGGCCTGCTGATCGCCGGTTCCGAAGCGGGCATGGTGCCTGTCGATGAAGCCACCATCCGCGAAAAGGGCGCGCTCGGGCCGGGACAGATGATCGCCGTCGATATGGCCGAGGGCAAACTTTACCACGACGTTGCGCTGAAAGATAAACTCGCCGCCGCTCAGCCCTATGGCACTTGGATCGAGAAGATCGTCGACCTCAACGCTTTGCTGCGCGACGTGCCCGAAGTGGCGATGTTCGAGGGCGCCGAGCTGCGCAAACGCCAGATCGCGGCGGGCTTTACCGTCGAAGAACTGGAACAAGTCCTTGCCCCGATGGCCGAAGACGGCAAGGAAATGATCGCCTCGATGGGCGATGATACCCCCGCCGCCGTGCTGTCGTCGGTCTACCGCCCTCTCAGCCATTTCTTCCGCCAGAACTTCAGCCAAGTCACCAACCCGCCGATCGACAGCTTGCGCGAAGGTCGGGTGATGTCGCTGAAAACCCGCTTCGGCAACCTGCGCAACGTGCTGGATGAAACCAACGCGCAATCCGAGATTCTGGTCTTGGAAAGCCCATTCCTTGCCAATGCCGAATTTGACGTGTTGGTGAAACGCTTCGGCGATCAGGTCGCCTTCATCGACTGCACCTTCCCGGTGAACGGTGGCCCCGATGCCCTGCGCCAAGGACTAGAACGTATCCGGGCCGAAGCCGAAGACGCCGTGCGCTCGGGTGCAGGCCAGTTGGTGATGACCGATCAGCATCAATCGCCCGAAAAGGTCGCGATGCCGATGATCCTTGCGACCTCTGCCGTGCATAGCTGGCTGACCCGCAAGGGCCTGCGCACCTTCTGCTCGGTCAACGTCCGCAGCGCTGAGTGTATCGACCCCCACTATTTCGCCGTGCTGATCGGTTCGGGGGCCACCACCGTCAACGCCTATCTCGCGCAAGACAGCATTGCCGACCGGATCCGTCGCAATCTGATCGACGGCAGCTTGGTCGATGCGATGCGCCGCTATGGCTATGCCGTTGATGCGGGCCTGCTGAAAATCATGTCCAAAATGGGTATTTCGGTGATCTCGTCCTATCGCGGTGGCCTGAACTTTGAAGCGGTCGGCCTCAGCCGCGCCATGGTGGCCGAATACTTCCCCGGTATGCAAAGCCGCATCTCAGGCATCGGTCTGCACGGCATCCAGATGAAGGTCGAGGAAGTCCACGCCAAAGGCTGGCTCGGTGGTACAGACGTACTGCCCATCGGCGGCTTCTACAAAGCCCGCCGCTCCGGTGAAAAGCACGCTTGGGAAGCGCAGACCATGCACATGCTGCAAGCGGCCTGCGACCGCGCCAGCTTTGATCTGTGGAAGCAATACTCCGCCGCGATGCGCTCCAACCCGCCGATTCATATCCGCGATCTGTTGGACATCAAGACGCTCGGCAAACCGGTGCCGATTGAGGAGGTCGAAAGCATCACCTCAATCCGCAAACGCTTTGTGACGCCCGGTATGTCGCTGGGGGCCTTGGGGCCAGAGGCGCACAAGACCCTGAACGTCGCGATGAACCGCATCGGCGCGAAATCCGACTCGGGCGAGGGTGGCGAAGACCCCGCCCACTTCCTGCCCGAACCGAATGGTGACAACCCCTCGGCCAAGATCAAACAAGTGGCCTCGGGCCGTTTCGGTGTGACCGCCGAATACCTGAACGCCTGTGAAGAACTGGAAATCAAAGTCGCGCAGGGTGCGAAACCCGGAGAAGGTGGCCAGCTGCCCGGCATGAAAGTGACCGAGCTGATTGCCCGTCTGCGCCATTCCACAAAAGGCGTGACGCTGATCAGCCCGCCGCCGCACCACGACATCTATTCCATCGAAGACCTCGCCCAGTTGATCTACGATCTGAAGCAGATCAACCCGCGCGCCAAAGTCACGGTGAAACTGGTATCGGCAAGCGGCGTCGGCACCATCGCCGCAGGTGTGGCGAAAGCGAAAGCCGATATCATCCTGATCTCCGGCCACAACGGCGGCACCGGGGCATCCCCCGGCACCTCGATCAAATACGCGGGTCTGCCGTGGGAAATGGGCCTGACCGAGGCCCACCAAGTGCTGTCGATGAACAACCTGCGCGAACGCGTCACCCTGCGCACTGACGGCGGCCTGCGCACCGGCCGCGATGTGGTGATGGCCGCCATGCTCGGGGCCGAGGAATACGGCATCGGCACCGCCGCCCTGATCGCGATGGGCTGCATCATGGTGCGTCAGTGCCAGTCGAACACCTGCCCGGTCGGCGTCTGCACCCAAGACACCGCCCTGCGCGCTAAATTCACGGGCACGGCGGACAAAGTCGTCAACCTGATCACCTTCTACGCGCAGGAAGTCCGCGAAATCCTCGCCCAAATCGGCGCGCGGAGCATGGATGAAATCATCGGTCGCGCTGACCTTCTGTCACAGGTCAGCCGTGGCTCTGCCCACCTTGATGATCTCGACCTGAACCCGCTGCTGATCACGGTCGATGGTGCCTCAAAAATCACCTACGACCGCTCAAAACCCCGCAACCACGTCCCCGATACGTTGGACGCGGAAATCGTCAAAGACGGCGCGCGGTTCTTTGAGGACGGCGAGAAGATGCAGCTGTCTTATGCGGTTCGCAATACCCTGCGTACCATCGGCACCCGGGCCAGCAGCCATATCGTCAAGAAATTCGGCATGCGCAACAACCTGCAACCCGACCATCTGACGGTAAAACTGCACGGCTCTTGCGGTCAATCCTTGGGCGCTTTTGCGGTCAATGGCTTGAAACTGGAAGTCCAAGGCGACGCCAACGACTATGTCGGCAAGGGCCTGTCCGGCGGCACCATCGTCGTCCGTCCGCAAATGTCTTCGCCGTTGAAAGCCGAGGATAACACCATCATCGGCAACACCGTGCTCTATGGTGCAACCGCAGGCTACCTGTTCGCCTCAGGTCGGGCAGGCGAGCGTTTCGCCGTCCGCAACTCAGGCGCATCGGTGGTGGTCGAAGGCTGTGGGTCGAACGGCTGTGAATACATGACTGGCGGCACCGCCGTCATCCTCGGCAAAATCGGTGCCAACTTCGGTGCCGGCATGACCGGGGGGATGGCCTATGTCTACGATCCCCAAGCCATCGCGGAAGACTTCATCAACGACGAAACCGTGCTGACCTGCGCCGTCGCCCACCCGCATTGGGAGGCACAACTGCGCCACCTGATTGAGCGTCACGCCAAAGAAACCGGGTCGCGCATCGCCGCTCGCATCCTCGCCGATTGGGCCACCGAACGCGCGAATTTCCTGCAAATCTGCCCGAAAGAGATGCTGCCGCACCTCGCATATCCGCTGTCGGACGAAGCGGCGAAAGTCCCGGCAGAGTAATCGGCCGCGCACCAGAAAGGCCCCCCTTATCCGGGGGCCTTTTCGTCAAGCAAGTTCCACCAGCCCAACGACCGGATTCGCGCCGTAGGCCTTCGCGCAATCGGGGCAAGTGGTGTAGTAAAACCAAACCTGTTTCGGCTCGTGCCCTTTTTCTCGGGCCAGCGCCTGCATCTGACCATACCAGCCGCGCACGGCCGAATAAGGCCCTTCAAAAACCTTGATGAGGAAATCGCCGCTCACTGCGATCATCTCCTCGTCGGCCACCGGGCTTTTCACAGCAAACAGATGCTCGCCGGTAAAAGCCGACGGATCGCGTGACATCACCAGATCCTGTGATGGATCGCCCGCATCCGCCTTTTCAATATGCCCCTGCACACGGGCATAGACCACGCCCATGTTCAGCGGCACATGCCCGATCGACAAAGTGCTGGCGCGCACGAATGGCTTGTCCTTGAAATGCAGCTCTTGCGCGTCCCACCCTGCAGGATTGAACTTGGCACAACAGCCGGTTGTGTTCACGGATTGGTCGTTGAATGGGGTCTGGTTGGTTTGCATGACACGCTCCTGACAGTGCATGGCAGAAGGCTACCGCCAAAGTGCGACGCCGACATTGATGCAACGCAACCATTGCCGCGCGCGCTCTGGCGCAAGCAACGCCGTGCACGCCACAACCGCCTTGGGATCGACGGCTTTGCGGTCTCCGTCGCGCCGAGGCTGCCGTGTCCCTGATCGCTATGGACCACATGGCCAGTAGCGGTGCCTGCCATCACCTGCACCAAAGCAAAAAGGCCCCCGCGAACGGGGGCCTTTCCACACACTCCCGCCAAACTTACTTCAGGCGGGTCACAACGCCGTCCGCGAAGGCATTGACCATCGCATTGTAATACACCTTGGTATCCGCATCCGCCGCCGTGAAATCATAGCCCGCCGGCAACAAAGGCTTGGCGGCATTCACGTCGACCGTCAGGTCATAGGCATCGTCCTTGGTGTGGTTCTTGTCGTCCTGCACCAGCACGTTGCCCACCAGAGTGGTGTCGCCCAAACCAAGCTTCTCCTGAAAGCCATTGGCCAGCGAGACATCGTCAATGCGGATCTTGATCACGACAGCCGCCTCGTCATCACTCGGCGCCACTTTGGTCAGGATCGAGGCCTTCAGATCGTCTTGCAGCGTGCCCCAATAAGCCGCCGCCTGCGCATTGGCGATGCCAGCGGTATCGACTTTGACCTCAACCTCACGCACGGGCTTCAGGTCTTGCGCGAAGGACGGAAAGGCCACGGCAGTGGCCATCAGGAAGGCTGCGATAGAAGTGCGAAACATGATGATCTCCATTGTTACACAGCGGCCTAGTTTCCCAAGCCCTATGCAGCAACAACCCCGCACATCGGTTTTCGTTCCCCCGCCCGCCGCGATTTCCGCCGTGACGCCGCGTCACCCCCGCAGCCGCGTCCCCTCGGGATCAAAGAACGCCTTGCGCGCCACCCGCGCTTTAACGCCCCCAACCGTCACCTCCGCGCCCTCTACCGCATAGCCCTTCTCGATATGGGCCGAGGCCAAAACCGCCCCCACCGAATAGCCGTGATCGCTATAGGTCACATGACCAATCTGCGTACCATCCAGCATCACCGCAGCCCCTTCAGCCGCAGGAACTTCGCCCTCCATCAGCAACCCGACCCAAGCCGTCGCCACCCCGGCCTCGCGCACCCGCAACAGCGCCTCGCGCCCGATGAAGTCGCCCTTGTCAAACTTGATGAACGCATCGGTGCCGACATGAAACGGCGTCACCGTCTCGTCCATATCAATACCATGCGCCGGATAAAGCTTCTCTAGCCCCAAAGTGAACATCGCCTGCACGCCGTAGGGGCGCAGCCCATAAGCACCGCCCACCGTCATAAGCCCGTTCCACACCCCCGCCGCCTCATCCGAGGGCACGAACAACTCAAACCCCAACTCCCCGGTGACACCCGTGCGAGAGATCATCACACGGGTTTCGCCAAAATGCCCCCAAGTGAAGCTCCACCGCTTCAACGCGCTCAAATCCGCATCCGGGATCAACCCCGCCAACAACTTCCGCGCGCGTGGCCCCTGCACGGTCGGAAACGCAATCGCCGCCGTAATATCCGTCACATAAGCCCGCCGCCCGGTCGCATGTTGCATCGCCCAATCGCGGATCTTCAACCGATTGCGCGAGCCTGACACAATCAGAAAATGCTCATCCGCCAGCCGGAACACCGTCAGATCATCCATCACCCCGCCATCGGGCGCACAAACGCTGGCATAGCGCGCAGCCCCCACCCGCATCGCCGCCGCGTCATTGACGATCAGATGATTGACCAAGGCCTCCGCCTCCGGCCCCTTCACATCAATCTTGCCCATGGTGGACAGATCCTGCACCCCGACATTGGCCCGCGTGTTCAGATGCTCTGCCCGCACATCGCCATAATGATGCGCCGAGACAAACCCGCCCCCCACTGGCCCCATCTGCGCGCCATAGGCCGAGGCGAGGGCATAAAACGGCGTGCGGCGTAGCGGCATGGCGGGCTCCGGGCTAGGGTTGCGCAAAACCTAAGCAAGCCACAGCCCCCGCGCAGCATCACGCGCGACATTTTTTGTCGTGATCAGAGGGTTTCAGTCCCGCAACGCAAACGGCAGATCGCGCGCGGAATCCAACACGCGCAGGATGATCACGCCGCCTTCGGATTCGCTATAAAGTGCCAGTTGTGGAAATCCTTTCACCGGCCAAATCCGCAAGCCCGTCATTTCCAACGGTTCCGCAAGGCGTGGCGATCCGCTTGCAGGAAAATCTGCAAGATGCGCCCTGCAGCGATCCCAAGCGGTTAGAAATCCCGCCGCAACCTCTAGCCCCGCCGCGATGAGATAATGATCAATGATTGCGCCCAGATCAGCCTCGGCCGCAGGGCTGACGACAACAGCCGTCATTCGGCGGCCTTCATCCTAGTCCTTGCTGCCTCAATCCGAGCCCGCAACCGCGCCGAGACATCCTCCGCAGGCTGCGGGTCGCCCGATTCCATGCCCTCAATCACCAAAGCCCGCAGTCGCTCAATCGCGTCTTTGCGCTCGCGGATCAGCGCGCGCATATATTCGCTGGTGGTGGCAAAGCCGTTGATGCGGACCTGTTCGTCCACAAAGGCTTTCATGTCGTCGGGCAAAGAGATGTTCATGGTGCTCATGCTGGTAGGATAACCGCTTTGGCAAAATTTGGCAAGATTTGCTACTCGTTAGACGTCCACGCCGTAATGCTTAACGAATCCTAAATCACTCCCGATAACCCATTGAAATCATATAAGCCACAAGCTTGTCCACGCGTGGACACAGCCAAAAATCCCTTCAAACCCTTGACCAAACCGCAACCTTCGGGCCTAAGCTGAGACATGGTCGACACCCCGAAGAAACCGCGCAAAAAGGCCGTGCCCGAGCCTGCCTTGATCGCCGCCCTCCCCAAAGGGCGGCAGATCAAACGCTGGCTTTTGCGGGGGCTGGCGGGCATCGCCGGATTCTACGGCGTCCTGATTCTGCTGTTCAGTTTCCTGCCCCCTCCGATCAACCTCTACCAACTCTCCGAAAGCTGGCGCTTGGGTGGCATCAGCAAAGATTGGGTTGATTGGGATGAAATCGCCCCGGTGATGGGCCGCTCCGTTGTCGCCGCCGAGGACGCCAATTTCTGCCTGCACTGGGGCTTCGATATGGCCGCCATCCGCGCCGCCGCCGAGCAAGGCGGCAATCGAGGCGCCTCGACCCTGACCCAGCAAGTCGCCAAGAACGTCTTCCTCTGGCAAGGCCGCAGTTGGCTGCGCAAGGCCATCGAAGCGGGTCTCACCCCGGTGGTCGAGTTGGTCTGGTCTAAGCAGCGCATCCTTGAAGTCTACCTCAACATCGCCGAATTCGACGAAGGCGTGTTCGGGGTGCAAGCCGCAGCCCAGCACTATTTCGGCGTCGATGCCCGCGATCTGTCTGCCCTGCAAGCCGCCCGCCTCGCCGCTGTGCTGCCCGACCCAAAAGGTCGCTCGGCCTCCAAACCCAGCAGTTTCGTGCGCAAACGCACGGGGGCGATCATGTCGGGGGCCGAGACCATTCTGGCGGATGGCCGCTCCGCCTGTTTCGACAATTAAGCAGCCGCGAAATCGCCCCAATTCCGCGCCAAGATACCAGCATATCGGCGGAAGGATGTGCGGATGAAATGGCTTTGGGGCGCGATAATCTCAATCGTGGCGGCTGGCCTCGCATCCGACAATGAGCTTGTCGTCACCACGTCACTGTACAGTCTTGGCCTGATGCTCCCGGTCTGGTTGCTTGCTGCCAATCTGTGGTGGATTCTGGCGCTGATCCTCTGCTGGCAGGCCGCAAATTCTGCGCGCGGGGCAAAATTTGCCAGCGGGATCGTGCTGGGCGGGATCTTGGCGCTTGGGGCGGGCTTCTACGCCCTACGCGCCGGTCAAATCGCTCAACTTCCGCCAGCCGAGCATGTCACGCTGGCGCAGCTCACCATCAAGCCGCAATCGCTAGACTATGTTCTGCAAACCTCGGGCTCTTACAGCCCCTATGAAACCTGCGACGCGCTCTGTCTGGCGACCCTGCGTGGTGGTGAGATCCACTGGATCAGGCTGGTGCGGTTTCAGACTCAGATGATGGCGCACATGGTATTCCCGGTGGCAGGTAAAACCTGCGCCGATCTGAACTTACCTGCGATGCAGCCGAAAGGTTGCTTGGCCCCCGCCACCCTATCGCGGTTCTCGGCGATCATCGAAAGCCGCGACCGCGCCGCCTGTTTGGCGCAGCAACCGGACTTTCCCGCAGATCAGCCCTGTCTGACTTTCACCGCAGATGATGGCCGCAAAGCCGATCTGGCGCTGACGATCACCGAGGCCAATGCTGCCGAACTTCTGGCGGCCTCTGGCGATCTGGTGCGGCTGACCGGGTTGACGCATCTGACCCTGCAAGACATCCGCGGATCCGCCCCGGTTGATCTCGCGCGGCACACCATGCGCAGCTACAGCCAAGTTTCGGCGCCGTTGCCAATGGTTCCGGTGATGTCGCTGCAATCCTCCAAAGGCGGCTTTAACGTGCCACATGGCCAACTGCGGGAGGCACTGCCTGATCTGCCCACAGTGCTGGCAGATGCCGGCATCGCCGTGCGACCAAGCGCAGGTTTTGTCAGCGGCATCGTTGATCCGCATGTCATAAAGCCGTCTGCCCCCGTTCAGCACGCCTTGGCACTGACGCGCGGAGCCGATCCCGCTGCGGTCTGGCTGCGGCTTGATCCGCCAAAACCGCCCCCCGTGCCCCCGATAAAACGGCGTAGCGCAGCTGAAATTGCGGCTGCCAAACAGGCGCGGCGGGCAAAAGACGACAAAATGATCATGGATGCGATCCGCAGCACCTTGCCACCCATAGCGCCGTAAAGCGCCGGACCCGCAGTTCTCAGCCCATGCGGGATTGATCCTGTCCGGCGGCGGGGCTATCAGAACGTAGCCCAGCCAAGAGTAACCCATGATCCGCCTCTATCACTTCCCGCTCTCGCCATTCTGCCGCAAGGTGCGCCTGACTTTGGCCGAAAAACGGCTGGAGGTGGAGCTTATCGAAGAACGCTATTGGGAACCTTCACCAGATTTCCTGCGCCGCAATCCGGCGGGCAAAGTCCCGGTGCTGCGGATCGAAAACAAGGTGCTGTCGGAAAGTCAGGCGATCTGCGAATATCTGGAAGAAGCCTTCCCCACCCCGGCGCTGATGCCGCGCGACATTGACATGCGCTTTGAAGTCCGCCGCCTCTGCGCGTGGTTTGACGACAAATTCCACGCCGAAGTCACCTCAAAATTGCTGTATGAGCGGGTCAACAAGAAGATCATGGCGCATGGCTACCCGGATTCGAAAGCGGTGAAATCGGGGGCAGGGCGGATCAAATACCACATCGACTATCTCGGCTGGCTCTTGGATCAACGCCGCTGGCTGGCGGGCGATGTAATGACCTTGGCCGATCTGACGGCGGCGGCGCATATCTCTTGCCTCGACTATATCTCGGATGTCGACTGGAACCGCTCGGCCACGGTGAAAGACTGGTATGCCAAGATCAAATCGCGGCCCTCGTTCCGCACGCTTTTGGCTGATCAGGTGCCCGGCTTCCCGCCGCCCGCGCATTATGCCGATCTGGATTTCTAGCTGAAACCGCCGGGGCGCTTCGCCCCCGGACCCCAGAGGATATTTGAGCACAGAGGATGACCATGCCGTCACTCAAGGATGCTCTGGCTGTAAAGGCTTTGGAGGAGGGGTTCTCCAAACTCGGTATCTGTGCGCCGGATGCGGTACCAGAAACCGCAGGGCGCTTGCGACAATTTCTACAAGCCGACCGCCATGGCCAAATGTCTTGGATGGCCGAGCGGGAACATTGGCGCGGCAATGCCGCAGCGCTGTGGCCCGAGGCGCGCTCGGTGATCATGCTGGCCGAGGTTTATACGCCCGAGGTCGACCCAATGGCGGTGCTGTCTCAACCCGACCGCGCGGCGGTCTCGGTCTATGCACAGGGCAAGGATTACCACGATCTGGTCAAACGGCGGTTGAAACGCCTTGGCGGCTGGTTCGCAACCGCTGCCAAGGCCGAGATCAAAGTGTTCGTCGACACTGCCCCGGTGATGGAAAAACCCCTCGCCGAAGCAGCGGGTCTGGGCTGGCAGGGCAAGCACACCAATCTGCTGTCGCGCGACTTAGGCAACTGGTTTTTCCTCGGCGCGATCTTCACCACTGCCGATCTGCCCAAGGATCCGCCCGAGGTCAGCCATTGCGGCTCTTGCACCGCGTGCCTTGAGGCATGCCCGACCACCGCCTTCCCCGCTCCCTATCAGTTGGATGCACGACGCTGCATTTCCTACCTCACGATCGAACACAAAGGCCCGGTTGACCTCGATCTGCGCGCCCTGATGGGCAACCGGATTTATGGTTGCGATGATTGCCTTGCCGCCTGCCCCTGGAACAAATTCGCCCAAGCCGCCAAGGATATCGGCTATCAGTCGAAGGTTGGCGCACCCGAATTGGCCGATCTGGTCAGCCTCGATGATACCGCCTTCCGCGCGCGCTTTGCGGGCAGCCCGATCAAGCGCATCGGGCGGGATCGCTTCGTGCGCAACGTGCTGTATGCCATCGGCAACTCTGGCCTGCCGGGGCTGGCTGCGCACGCAAACCGCCTCCGCGACGATCCTGATCCAACCGTGGCCGAGGCGGCAGCTTGGGCCGTAGTCCGGCTACAGGGCAACGCTCAGTAAGCGATGGTGACGACGACACTGTCGGTATAAGTGCCGATTGTCGGGGTTTGATTGCCGAAGATCCGCCCATAAATCGTATAAACTTGCGCCAATCCAGCGCCGGTGCCCGCGACATTGGTGGCAAGTGTATCGCCCCAAGGTTGGCTGCGCGCCGGGTCTTGAAACAGCCCGTAGGTCAGAGTCGCCAATAGGTTTTTTATCTTTCGCGCCGCCGGATTGCTGACCCCAGGCCCTTGCCCCAGACCCAACGAAACCCGGTACGGCGTGCCCTCGGTGCAACTGACAGTAACTGTCGCTGTCTTATCGACCGCCTGCACCAACTGCGCCGGAACATTGCCGAAATCCAGCGTTGTGGTCGAGACATCGCAACTGGACGCCGCCACACCATGCACCGTAAAGCTGCCTGCGGCCAAATCCTGACCCAGAATGTTGCAGGTCAGCACGCCGACCCGCAGTTTCACACTATTTGCCCCACCACTGCTATAGCTAGCGTTGTAAGCTCCGGTCGGCAGCTGCACCGAGGGTGACAGCACATCAGCAAAGATCGGCACCGTGGCGCTGCCATTGCCGAGCACCATCACAACCGAGACGAATATCTGCGACAAAGCGGCCCCGCCGCTGGTCTGCCGCAGCTGATCTCCAAAAGCGCACCGCTGGGGCCAACCATATAGCGGCGCGGCGGGCTGCCGCCGCCATAGGTCAGACAGACGCCGACGAGGCCTGCGAGCCCGCCGGTACAGGTGACCTTAACATTGCCCGAGGTTTGATTGACCGCGCCCGCGCGCAAGCTGACACTGCCAAAATCAAAATCGGTGGTCACCGCCGTGCAGGTTTGCGCCGCCGCTGCACCCGTCTGCAGCAGCAAAGCGAACATCAGCGCAAGAACGTAGCGCATCATTGGCAAAGCACTCCTTCAATCTTTTGCAGCGCACCGGGTTGGGCGGTAAAATCAAAACTTGCCGCGCAAGTGCTGGTGTCAGATTGCACGGTCAGCTGGTTGGTGCGCCGCAAGCCCTGCACCAAGGTTTCGCCGTCAAAGCCGACAATAAATTCCTCACCACCGCCGTTCAGCACGGCAATCATCCCCGCTTCCAGCGGCGTACCGTCTGCCCCCAGCAGCACGATCACCGCGCTGTCCTCGGTATCACCGCGAAATTTCACTTTCACGCCCGAACCGATTGCCGGCACCACATCCATCCCCGAAGCCCCCAGCGCCAGATCGGCGGGCAGATCGGCCAGATTGACCGACACCCGGTTGCGGTGGTAAGATTGCAGCCCAGTGACCAAAGCCTTGCCGCCGCGCCCGGTCCGCGCCACCGCCCGGTTGTGCACCGAAACCGGCACCCCCGCCGCCCCCCCATCGACAATCGCAAAACCATCGTTCACCCGGCTGCCAAACGCCAACGCCCCACCCGCAATCGCCACTGCACCATCCATCTGCGCCCGCAAGCCCGTCACACCCTCGCCGCTCCGCAGTTCCAGCCCAAGCTGGCCATAGCGGCCAAGATAATCGCCGCGCCCGCTGAACCGGATCGCCCCGTCACCGTCGCGCTGCATCTCCGCCGCATAGCCATAATCGCCCTGCTGATCCGAGATCTGCCGCGAGATATAAACCCCAGCCAGCGCATGACCCTCCGGGACCATCGAACGCGTCGCCCGCAGCGACCGACGCTGGCCCAACGGCAGCGACACCGCCACCCGCGTCTCACCACTTTGCAGATTATGCGAACCATAGATCGATAGCGCGCCATCCCACAGCTCCAGATCGCGGCCATAGGACACCGTCACCAACTCGTCGCGCGAACTGCTGAGGTTCGAATTGACATAGCCGATGCCAAAACTACCGTTATCCGCCAATGGCATCGAAATATTCAGCGCCGTCTGCAACCGCGCCACTTCCAACAACGAGGCGCTGTCCTCAATCTCGGCCTGCCCCAAATAATCCACCCCGGTCGCATAGGCCAGATCGGCAAATCCGTTCTGCGCCCAACGCACCGAACCGCTGATCTCCATCGGGCCGATCTCGGTCTGCAACGCGCCATAGGCGAAGCTCGCGGTCTTGCCAGCATAGTCACTGACCCCACCCGCAACGCTCACCTCGGCCAGATCAAACGGCACCGTGGTAAAACCGAAGCCCACCAGCCGCAGATCGGATTTCGTCTGAACCTGCGCCTCCAGCCTGATCCGCTCGGTCAGCCCATAGCGCAAACTGCCCGAGAAAACGCCATCAGCACCATAATCATTGCTTTCCAGCCCATATCCATCGCGTGCACGCCCCGCCTCGATCGAGAAATCCAGCAGGCCTTTCTTCAGCAGGTTGCGCGCAACATAAAACGACACCGATTTCGTGGTCCGCCGCCCATTGGCATCCGTCACCACGATCAGCGCTTCGCCCGCCCCCGCCCGCACAGGCAAATCCTCCAACCGGAACGGCCCGGCATCGCGGCCGGTGCTATAGGCCCGGTTGTTGTCGATGAACACATCAACGCTGGACGGCACCGCCGCCGCGCCATCAAACGACAACAGCTGCTGCGTGATCAGATCGCTGCGTAGCCCGAAATTCCGTCGCAACTGCACCCCACCCATGCGGATCGAGCGTGACCATGATCTGCAACCTCACCGCCTGCGGGTCTTTGGTTTTGCCGGGCAGACGATCAATCAGCACGCGGTAACATTCGCTGCCCCGCACCGCTTTGTTCGAGGTCCGCACGATGCGCAGCGTCAGTTCCTGCCGATTGCCCAGTTTGGCCGCTGGCGGGCTGACCTGCACCATTTTCGTGTCTTTCAGATTGCTGGGATCGCTGCCCTTTTTCCACGCCATCGCCCGAATTTGCAGCACGGCGGGGCCTTTGCCCTCGGCTTTGATGGTCAGCGTCGTGGTCTGCGCCGGGGCAGGCACCGTCAACCGGGTTGGGGAAACCGCCAGACTGTCAGCGAAAGCCATGCTTGGCAGCGCCAGAGCCAGCGCTGTGATCAGGGAACGCAAACAGAGAATGCTCGACATTTTTTACCTCGCTATGTTCCTAGCTTTGGGTCGTCAGAACGCGACTGTTGCGCGTTCAGTAGTTCAGCGTCACCCGCACCGTATCGGTGTAGATGCCAGCTGGGTAAGTGCCCGATGGAATTTGGCCGTAAACCGAAAAGATGTTCGGCGTCACCGCGGTCAGCGCGCCAGAAAACAGGTTGCCGCCAATCGCGACGGCGGTGGCATGTCCGGCATCCGAGGTGATGATATAGGGCAGCAGATCGTTTGCGACGCTTTTCATATTGCGTTGGCTGGCTACGGCATTGTCGCCGCCTTCCAACTTAATCGTGACGCTGGGTTTGGCCGCCATGCAGAACACAGTCACCGTGCCTTGAACCGTTTGGTTCGTCATCACACCGGTGTTGACCGAGGCAAACACCAACCCGGCCGGGGCGGTGAGAAGGCAGCTGTCCAAAACGGTGGCGGTCACAGACAGCGTGGTACTGGCCACTTCAGCCGTCTGAAGCGCAAGTGGGGCACCGATCATGAGGCCCAAGGCAAGCGTAGCAAGGCAAAACGTTGGCTTCAGTCCATCCTCTCTTAACCGGAGCGATACGGCAGAGTCAGGCAGTTGCCGTCGTCTGTTATCCTAAAATACTACCTTTAGATGTATTGCAGATGTTATAATATTTGTCCGTATTTTGCTGGCTGCGACAGCGTCATTTTTAGGCCTTCTCGCCCGAAATCGGATAAAATTGTAATGAATCTGGAGGGTTCTGCGGGGCTTGTTGCAAATATAAACCAATCGCGCCCCGAACTTTTCGTGCAATAGCACGGCTGGCGGAAGGGTTCGGCTGTTGAGTAAGTGCAAACTTATCCACAGGAAAATATGATTCGATTCCACCCAAGGCTGTAGCTTGAACCCAAGTGCCGTCCTCGGGGGCATCGAGCCCCCTCCGACGGCGTTGCCACGGTAGGATGATGCGTGCCGGGCCGCTTGGATCTGGCAACGCCGTTCAAAGCGGCTCGATGCCGCTGCGGACGGCCCCTGTTAGCAGGTCAGAAAAGCGCGTGGATTCGGGTGCAAACCTTAAGAAAGTGTAAAAACATCTACCTTATAGCATTGAATTGAAAAGAAACTTTTTGGTCCCGAGTTGGGACCACCTCCCAACCCATCCTCAAGGTGCGGTCAAATTCAGCAGCCGCTGATCCATCGACATCAGCTTCGTCCGCTTCAACCGCTCCACAAAGGCGCCCACCGGCTCAATCACCGGCCCCGCCTCCAGCGCCGCTTCCGAGCGCAGCACCAAAATCATCGCCAGCCCCAGTCCCGCCGGATTGACCACCAGCGCAGGCCGCCCAATCCCAGCCTCTACCACCGGAAACGCCACGCGGAACTTGCCCGGATCGGGCTGCGCACTGCCCGGCAAAAGCTGCAGCACCTGCCCCGATCCATCTAAGACCGTGACCGAAAGATACCCCGCGCCCTGCGGCACCGTCAGATCGATCACCGGGTTCTGCCCGGTCACATAATGCCCCTCCGCGTTCGGATCGGCGGTGTCGCCGTAGCCCAGCGACACCGCAACGCCACCCGACGCCAGCGGCGGCAGAACATTCAGCACGGAGCAGATCGCGGGGTTCAACGGCTCCAGCGACAGCTCCAGCGGGCGCTTGCCGATCAGGGCGACAAGGCTGGTTTTCAGCGCGGTCGCTGCGGCGACAGAGGTGATACGGCCGCTGATTTGCACAGGATCGGCCTCGGCATAGCCCGCGGCGGGTGGGTTGCTGAGGCCGAGCGGGCCACAGTCTTGCGATTGGGTCAGCAGGTCTGTCAGGGCGGCGGCGGCCAGCGGCGCAGGGGCAGCCGGGGCAGGTTCGACGGGCGCGGGTTGCGCGGCGGGCTCCGGTTTTGGAGTGGGGGCCGCGCTGGGTGCGGGCGCTGCAGTGATATGCACGGGTTTCGGGGTAAAGGCCCCCGAGAAATAGGCCACGGCGCTGGTGGCCAGCATCACCGCAATCGCGATTGGCAGGATCAGCGATGTCTTCGCGGGTGCAGCGGCCTCAATCCTTGACGGCGCGGGGGAGGCCGCAGTGCCGAAGGGGCTGGCGTCTTGCGTCTCAGACGCGGTGACATGCGGCAGCGGACCGCCAATCTGGGTTTTGTTCGGGTCCGGCAGCATCGGGATCAGCGTGGGATTGTCCAGCGCCGCGATCACCTGTGCCATCGTCGCGGGCCGCGCGGCAGGGTCTGGCGACAGCATCCAGCCGAGCAGCGGCACCAGCCCGGCATCCACCCCCGTCAAATCCGGCACCGCCGCGCGCTTGCTGACGGCATCGACGATGGAATCCCCCATCGGTAGCACAGCCCCCTTGCTGGCCGCCGCCGTCACCAAGGCCAGCGAGTAGATATCCGAGCGCCCATCAACATGGCCGCCAAATGCACCCAGCTGTTCCGGCGCGACCCAGTTGAATTTGCCCGCGAACTGGCCTTGTAACAAAGTCCCCGCGCCAAGCGCCGAGGATTTCGCGATGCCAAAGTCGATCAGCTTGGCATGTTCCACCATGCCTTCCTCAAGGATGATATTGTCGGGCGACATATCGCGGTGCACCACACCTGCACGATGGGCTTTTTCCAGCCCCGAAGCGACGCGGCGCAGCATCACTTTGACCTCATCCAGCGGCATTGGCCCGGCCTCAATCCGTTCGGACACCGGGGTGCCTGAGACGAATTCCATCACCAGACAGGGCCGCCCGATCTGCGGATCATTGGTAAAGACGTGGTAGCGCACGATGGCTTCGTGGCTGAGCCGGGACAGGGTAGTGCTTTCCTTTTGGAACAGCGCGACGATCTTCGGGTCATGCGCGAGGCTGGGCAGCACGATTTTGATCGCCACAGGCTCGCCATTATGGATGTTATGGCCGCGATATACCTCGCCCATGCCGCCCGCGCTGATCAGTTTGTCAATCTCATAGGTGCCGATGATCCGGGTGCCGCCCGAGACGGTGGTGGCGCGCTCTGGCGCACGCGAGGTGGTGCCGGGATCGGTGGGGGTCTGTGCCATCTACTTACACCCGCCCAAAGCCCATTCTTTCAGGCCGATTCTGAAAGGCACACCCAAGGGATGTGGCTTGGTCAATGCCTCTGCCGCTTCGGGTTTGGTGTAGGTTTTGGCTTGGTCACACAGGCTGGCTTCGGTCCAAGCGTGGCAGTTGGCACAGGATTTGTCGCGCCAGACCTCTTCTGGCAGGCCGTCAATCGGGGCAAATTGCGGGCTGGCGGTGGCAATCAGGTCGGCAATCGACTGGCCCTTAATGTACTCGCCCCCCGGAAACGGCGTGGTGAAGGTCAGTCCGGCTAGATCTGCCACAGGAACGGCGACTGGGTCGGCCATGGCGACGGGCGCAGGATCAGCTGGGGGATTTAGCGCCAACAGCGCCAACTCGTTTTGCGCGAGGGGCGCGAACAGGCCCTGCGGATAGGCGGCAAGATAAGCCTGATAGTCGCGGACAGATTTCGAGGTTTGGGCGGCGGTGATCAGGTCGTGTTGCGCAACATAGCCTTCAACCGCCTCAATCGGCATCAGACCTAGCCCGCGCGCGGCCGTGATGTTTTTTGCCAGCAGGGCGTTCGCCTCGGCCAGATGCGGGCTTTGCGGGTGATCTTTCACGAAGCCTTGCAGCAGGCCGATGTCTTGCGACGCGAGGGCCGTTTGCCACGCCGCAGCCTCATCGGTTTGAGACTGCATCGGCGCGCCAAGCAAAGCCAACGCCACGGTCAGCGCGTATATCGCCGCTCTCTGCTGCATATTACGGCTGCACCAAGGCAAATTCGATCCGGCGGTTGCGGGATTTATGCTCTGGCGTATCGTTGTCGAAGATCGGCTTGTCCTCACCATAGCCCGTTGCAGTAAAGCGATCAGCCGCAAGGCCTTTCTTCACCAGATAGCGCATCACGGCTTTGGCGCGTTGTTGCGACAGATATTGGTTGGCGCTGGGTGAGCCATCGGCATCGGTGTGGCCGGACACCTCAATCTTCAGGCCGGGGCAGCGGGCGATGATATCGGCGACGCTATCCAGCAACGGCGCACTATCGGCTTGCAGCCGGGCGGAGCCGGAATGGAAATTGATATTTCCGCTGCGTGACAGGATTTCAAAGCGCCCTTTGCAGGCCTCAAGATCCAGATCGCCGGTGGGTTCTTGGGCAATGACCGCAGGGGTGGTCGGCTCTGCGGCAGGCGCTTCCGGTGTTGCGGCCACGACGGGCGCATCGGGGACGGGGGCAGCTTCTGCCGGGGCCGGGGCCGCAGGCGTCACCGCCCCGCCGTTGCGCTTTAAGGTCAGATCAAAACTGATGGTGCCCGAAGGGATGATCACCACATGCGCCGCCTCTTGCAGCTTTTGCACGCCATCGGCCAGCCCGAAATCATCGGTCGCAATCACCACAGGCACGGTCGAGGACACCACGACAGTATCATCTTGCACCATGGTCACGGCCACATCCGTCTCAAGCTGTTTTTTCACACCGTGTAGATCAAGCGTATAGGTAAGGTGAATGGTTTTGCGCCGCAGGGTCGGCAGATCGACCAGATCGGCGGCGTTGATTTTGGCGGTGATCACCGCCTCGGGGAAGCGGAATGTTTCGAACAGCAGGAACCGCATCCGCACATTGCGCAGGTCAATCTTGGTGTCGACCGAATCCAGAAACACATGCAGCGACAACGTGCCATCCGCCGCCAGCCCGCCAGAGAACGCGGCAAAGGTGCTGGATTCAACTTTGGTGACGTTCTTGACTGACTGAAACCGCAACTGCGAGCTTTGCGCGTCAATTTGCCAACCGGGTGCAAAGCTCGCGTCCTGTGCGGATAGCGGCAGTGGGGCTAAGAGCGCGATCAGCGCCAGACTCAGCCGCATACGGATCAAAGCGTCAAACAAGCCGATCATCGAAAATGCTCCTGAATCGCAATGGGGTACGGGGCAGTCTGGCGGCGATTAAGACGGCAACAGGTTAAAAAACCCTATTCGTTCAGCGTATCGGAAGCCCATCCACCACGCAAGGCCGGCGGCATCGTCTCGGTGGCAGCGAATCGGCCTCTGGCCTGAAGCAAAATCCAGAATTGCTGTGCAGTAAGTTTGCTGAATATATAGATTTTTGGAAACAGCCCTCCAATATTGTTGCCAATCTGGCGATAATCTGAAGGGCTAAAATTGACAGGTTTTGTCAGGCAAACCCCCCAAGACCCGGCGCGGCGCAGAGCTGCCGCACCCCAAACACATTACTGCCCGATTTGACTCGCAGCCAAATAAGGGTCATCTGCTTAAACAACCTAAAGGTGTGTAATGTCTGCTGCCCTCTCCAGCGCTTCTACTACAGCGCCTTCCAACTCGGCTCCAGTGATCACCATTGCTGCCGGAAGCTCGGCTGCCACGATACAGGCCGCAATCAACTCCGCCGCTGCGGGCACGCATATTGTGCTGCAACAAGGCACCTACACCTTCAACAAAACTGTGGTGTTGAACAAGGATGGCATCACCCTGGAAGGGCAGGGCAACGTCACCATCATCGCCGATAAAGCGCTGGCCGGGGCGCCCGCGCTGCAAATCGGTTCGGCTTTGTTTCGCGAGACCGAAACCAACGCCACGCATCTGAGCGAGGGTGTCAATCTTGGCGCAACCTATCTGCATCTGACCAGCAGCACTGGCCTGAAAGTCGGCGACGTGCTGTGGATTGAGCGCCCGAATGACGCCGCCCTGTTCGCCGAAATCGGCGATACCCAGTGGCAGCAGGACAAGCCTTTGCGCACAGCGATGGTCACCGTCACTGCGGTGAATGGCAACACCGTCTTGCTGGACCGCCCGCTGCCTTTCGCGTTTGATGCCGCAACCACAACCGTGGCGGTGGCGGATACGGTCGAGGATGTGACCGTACGCAACCTGACCTTCCAAGGCGCCTACGGCACGGCGGACCCCAGCAACTTCAATAATATCAACAAAGCCGAAGATGGCGGCATGATGGTGCTGGTCAACAGCTCGGTGCGCACGGTGATCGAGCATGTCGATATTGTGAATCCGGGCTCGAACGGCTTGGTGCTGGGCCGCTCGATTGACGCGGTGGTGGATGATGTGACGGTGACCGGCGCGCAGAACAAAGGCGACGGCGGCAACGGCTATGGGTTTTGGATCCGCGATGTTTACGACAGCACCTTCACCCATCTGCAAGCGGTGGATACTCGCCATGCCGTGCTGTTCGCCAGCTATACTTCGGCGGCGAACAACACCATCGAAGTGGATTTCACCAACCGCGACATCAATTTTCATGGCGGGTTGGACCATGGCAATACGGTGATCGTGCACAACTCGATCCGCACAACAGCCGAGCAAAGCTACATGGGTTCAGTCAGCTTTTTCAATTCCGGCACCAGCTATGGCGCGCCGACCGATCCCAATGCCAATGTGATCAAGTTTGAGAATGTCGTGGCAACCGTGCGGGCTGATATGGTGGTGGCGGTCGATACCGGGGCGCATATCAGTACATTATCAGGCAATGACAGTGTGCAGGGCGGCGCGGGCAACGACTGGATTGATATGGGCACTGGCTCGGATCTGGTGCTGGCCTCGGCCGGAGAAGACACGATCAACGGCGGACAGGGTGTTGATCGGTTGGTGATCGGGCTGCACAGCTCGCAGGTTCTGGTGACGACGATCGGCGGACAAAGCGTTGTACTCAGCGCGCTGGGCCATACCTTTATCTCGGGCATCGAGGAGTTTCAGTTCATCGACGGGGTCAAATCCGTCACCAGCAAGCAGTTGACCGTGGTTTCGGCACTTACAGCAGCGGCGGGCTCAACTCCGGCCACTGTGGATGTGTCCAGCGATAGCACGGCGGATTCCTCGGTGCATGACGTGCGGATGACTGGCCGGGCTGACCTCGATTTTCTCGGCAACGCCCATGGCAACCGCGCGATCGGCAACGCTGGCAGCAACATCATCTTCGGCGAAGCGGGAGACGACTACCTGCATGGCTATGCGGGCAATGATCTGCTGAACGGCGGCGTAGGCAACGATGCGCTGTCTGGCGGCTTGGGCAGCGATACGCTGAACGGCGGCGCGGATAAGAACACGCTGATCGGCGGCGCGGGCTCGGATGTGTTCATCGCCAGCAACGGCATCAACACAGTGCGCGATTTCAGCATCGCCGAGCATGACGCGCTGGTGTTCTTCGGCTTTGCCGAGGCCGATCTTGCGGATTCGCTGACGCATTGGCTGGATGGCTCAGCGTCGACCGCCGATGATTTCGCGATTTCCACCCAGATGCGCAGTGGTGTGAGCTATCTGACCCTGACATCCGATCTCGGCGATTCCCTGACCGTGGCCAATGTCGATGCGACAGACCTGCGAGACTACCTTTTGCAGTAATTTTACGGCTTTTACCCGCAAGATACGCCGGGAGTCGTCGGGGCAATCGTCAGGTGCCCCGAGATTATCCCCGCAAACATGTAGGGAAATTCCCTTCAACACAGATTCCGGGTGGCTGCCGAACTAGGCAGCCACCCGAATTTTTGCCAAATTTGACGTCAGCCTCGGCGAAATTGCGCTTGATGCGACCACCATACTGCTTGGCGTTATTGTGCCGTTACGAAGCTTCGGCATATTGTACAACTGTGATTTGAAGATGTGACATTGTTTCAATCGGGGGGAGCCGGTTAACGTTTACTGTTTTCGCAGCAACCAAACGCCTGACTGCGCGTTGTTCTGCGCAAGCCTACCCCGAAGGATCGTCTAGAATGCCCGCTGCAGACCAAGCGATTTCGATGGTAGTCATCGACAAAGACCCTATGTTTGCAATGGGCTTATGCGCATTGCTAGAAAAAAAGTCCGAGTTTCAAGCTGTTGCACGCGCGCCCTCCGATGTGCTTGAGACGTTTCAGGATCATCACGCCAAAGATCAGACCGGGCCGCAAATCGATATTGTCTTGCTCGATCCGGCGCAACTTGACCTCATTCCTTCCAAACTGGTGCAGAGGCTGCGAGAGCGGTTCGGCACCCGCAGCTTGATCAGCTACACCAATGATCTGTCGATGACCTTGGCAAGATCATGCCTTGCCGCAGGGTTTCGCGGTGTGCTGCCGCGCACGATTGGGCTGGAGCAGCTTGAGCAGGCGATCTCGGCGGTTCATGGCGGGGCGACCTGTATCGACCCCACCTTCGCGAATCTGTTTGAGACGGCGCAATCCACAACATCAGTGTCCCGTCCGCGTGAGCTGACTGAACGCGAGATCTATGTCCTGAAATCGGTGGCCTTCGGCAAAAGCCTGAAAGAGATCGGGCTGGAGCTAGAGCTGTCATCGAAAACCATCGAAACCTACAAGGCGCGCGGTAGCAGCAAACTTAACCTGCAAGGACGCCGCGCCATCGTTGAATATGCGATTCGTAATGGTTGGGTTCAATCGGAAGAACGCTTCGGCTGATAATTCAAAAACGGGGGAAAACGTGTCGCACAGCGCATCTGAAAGGATGCGTTGTGCTTGTCGTTATTGTTTCTG
The DNA here is from genome assembly GCF_058135695.1 of Cypionkella sp. PAMC25878. Lineage (NCBI taxonomy): Bacteria > Pseudomonadati > Pseudomonadota > Alphaproteobacteria > Rhodobacterales > Paracoccaceae > Cypionkella > Cypionkella sp. PAMC25878. Next base: position 720,452 of record NZ_CM176871.1, read on the forward strand.
CGTTGCAGCATAAACTTTTCGGTTTTTCCCTACACTAGACCTAAAAACGTAAGGCATTTGGTAAAAATTACCTACTAAATAAGGGTTTAGCCTGACTTTCCAAATCTCTTTCGCCATCCTTAATGTGTCGTCAATGCTGCACTGCCGCATTTTCGCCGCAGGAAAGGCGCTTCAGAAGGACGATTGAGATGGCCAAAATTGTCGTATTCGGGATCGGATATGTGGGCGTGGTATCGGCAGCTTGTCTGGCGAAAGACGGCCACGAGGTGATCGCGGTGGATGTGGATCCGGGCAAAGTCGCCTCAATCAACGCGGGGCTTTCGCCCATCGTGGAACACGGCCTGCCAGAGCTGATCGCCGAGGTTTTCGCCGCTGGTAAGCTGACCGCAACGCTGGATGCCGCCGCCGCCGTGCGCGCCGCCGATGCGTCGTTTGTCTGCGTTGGCACGCCTTCGGCCGAGGATGGCTCAATCGGGCTGAAATATGTCGAAAGCTGCTGCCGCATGATTGCCTCAGCACTTCCCGGCAAAGACGGCTTCCATTCGGTCATCGTCCGTTCGACCATCGTTCCCGGCACCATGGAGAAGGTCTGCATCCCGATCCTTGAGGAATACTCCGGCATGGAGGCGGGCGTCGGTTTCGGCGTCGGCTACTACCCCGAGTTCCTGCGCGAAAGCACCGCCATTCAGGATTACTACGACCCCGGCCTGATCGTGTTTGGCGCGTTGGAAAAGAAAACCGCCGACTTCCTGACCATGCTGAACAAAGACCTGCCCTGCGATGTGAACGTCGTCGATGTGCGCTCGGCTGAGATGATCAAATACACCTCGAACGCATGGCGCGCTGTCAAAGTGACCTTTGCCAACGAGATCGGCAATATCGCCAAGGCTTGCGGGCTGGATGGCCAAGCCGTGATGAAGATCCTCTGCTCGGACCACAAAGTCTCGATGAGCCCATACTTCATGCGCCCCGGTTTTGCCTTTGGTGGCTCGTGCCTGCCGAAAGACGTCCGCGCCCTGCGCTCGATTGCCGCCGATATTGAAGTCGCCTCGCCGTTGCTGGATGCGGTTCTGGTCGCCAATGCCGAACAGATCAACCGCGCCGAAGCGATGGTGATGGCGTCGGGTTCTACCTCGGTGGGCCTCGTCGGCATCAGCTTTAAGCCCGGCACCGATGATATGCGCGAAAGCCCCTTGGCTGAACTCGCCGCCCGTCTGATCGACCAAGGCATGACGCTGAACGTCTATGACCCCTTCGTGCACGAAGCCTACGCCAATGACATGAGCGCGGCTGGCCGTGGCAACGATTACAACATTGATCTGAAGGACCGTTTGGTGCCGACGATTAAGGAACTGCTGGCGAAGTCGGACATCGTTTTGGTCGGCAACAAATACGACGACACGCTGGAGGAGTTGAACGCCTCCACGCACCCGGTGATCGACCTGACGCGGATTAAGGCGGGTAAACGCTCGGGCGGCACCTATCAGGGTATTTGCTGGTAATGATGATGCTAGGACATATCGCCTTTATCGCTGTGATGGTTGGGCTTGGCCTGAGCCTGCCGTTCCATGCGATGGGCGATGTGGGCAGCGCTTTGGTGGTGGTCGGGGTGATTGGCCTCTGGCGCTACACTTGGGCCGCGATCAACTTCGGACGGGCAGCGCTGTTCCTGAAATGGGTCTATCCTCAGCGCAAGGCGCGGGCGATGGCGGCATACGCTGCTTTGCCCACGCCAGCCCATGCGTATTTTCTGGTGACCAGCTACAAGATCGAACCCGAAGTCACCACGCGGGTCTATCAAGCCCTGTTCCGGGCGGCGGCTGCCTCGGCAGGTGGGGCGACCGTGGTGTGTTCGGTGGTCGATACCGCCGACGCCCGCCTGATCCGCAACATCTTTGATCGGATGGCGGTAGATACTTCGAACACCCGGCTGATGGTCGATCAGATCGCAGGCACGGGCAAGCGCGATGCTTTGGCGCGTTCGCTGCGCCTGATTGCAGGCGAGGCCCCAACCCGCCGCGATATCGTGTTGTTCGTCGATGGCGACAGCTGCGTGCCAGAAAACATTGTGGCGGCAACTGCGCCGTTCTTCACCAACCCCGATATGGGCGCTGTGACGACGGATGAAGAAGTCGAGATTCGCGCCACCGACATGCCGCTGTTCCGCGATTGGTTCATGCTGCGCTTTAACCAGCGTCAGGTGATGATGTCGTCGATGGGTCTGTCCGACCGCGTGCTGACCCTGACCGGGCGGATGAGCGTTGTGCGCGCTGATCTGGCCACCAACGCAGGCTTTATCAATCAGGTGCAAAGCGACTTTATCGACCATTGGCGGCTTGGCCGGGTGAACTTCCTGACCGGAGACGACAAATCCACTTGGTTCTGGCTGCTGAAGAACGGCTACAAGATGGGCTACCTGCCCGATGTCGCTTCGCTGTCGATGGAAAGCCAACCGCGTCCCGGTTTTGTCGATTCCGCCCTGACGCTGATGGTGCGCTGGTTCGGCAACATGCTGCGCACCAATGGCCGGGCACTGTCGCTATCCCCCAACAGCATCGGCTGGTTCACCTGGTGGTCGATCCTTGATCAGCGCGTCGGCATCTGGACCACGCTTGCGGGCCCGATCTCTGTCCTGTTCGGGGCGGTGTTTATTGAGCCGTTAGCGCTACCCGTCTACATCGCCTGGATCATGTTCACCCGCTACACCTACTGCTGGATCTTGGCGACGGTGCGGATGCAGCCCTTCCCGATCACCTATCCGTTCTTGCTGTACTTCAGCCAGATCACCGGGGCGGCCGTCAAAAGCTTCGTGCTGTTCCGCCTCGATCGCCAGCGCTGGACCCGGCAATCCGCCCGTAAAGCCCGCGTCGTAGCGCTCCCATTCCGCCAACGGCTGCAAGGCTGGTCGTCGGCTTTCTCCCACTCCCTCGCCCTTGGATGGCTGACTTTGGGTGTGGTTCTTCTGTCTGGCATTGTCTGAATTCGCGAAGGAATACGAAAATGGACACCAACACCGCTGAGAGCCAAACCATCGGCCACCTGCCCAATCTGCCCGTGCAGGGCGAGCATCCTTTGCTGGATATTCCCTTCGTCGTCGGCATCGACGGGCGGCAGTTCAAGGGCGAACGTCTGTCGCTGGTCGCCGCCGAAATCACCGGGCTGATGGATCCTGCCTTGGATGGCGCCACCCGCCTGATGCGCTTCATGTTCCCGTTCAAAGGCTTCAGCGTCACGCTGGAGGTGCTGGGGCAAGTGCAGTCCTTGGATCGTGGAAACGGTCACGCCACCGTCAATTTCGTTGATCCGGCGGGCGAGCATCTGCCGCAACTGCGCCATTTGATCAATTCTTACATCGCGGGCGATCTGGTCGCCTTGGGTGAGGTGATCGGCGTTGCGCCCTCGATTCCGTCCCCCGCCAACCGCGCGACGACCATGATCGCAAAGCGCCTGACGTTTAGCCGGGTCTTGGGCAGCGCTGGGCTGGCACTCGCCACTCTGGCTTTAGTCGCAGCGGTCGGCACCTTGGCCTATAACCGCATCTTCACCCTGCCGCTCGCCGCCCCCGGTCTGGCTGTGCAAGACGGCATGACGCTGACCGCGATCTCTGCGGGCCAAGTCGATTACGTCAACCTTGCCGCCGCCAAGGGCGAAGTCGCCTTCACCATCCGCGCCACCTCGGGCGAGATGCTGTCGATTGCGATGCCCTGCGACTGCAAAGCAACCGCCTTGGCCGCAACGGTCGGGGCCACCGTCAGCGCGGGCGAGCCGATGCTGAACGTTCATGCCGCCAATGCGCCGATGGTGCTGACGGCAACCGTGCCCGCCACCGATGTGCTGACCCTCGCCTTTGCCGATCACGTCAAGGTGCAGTTTGGTGATGGCAGCACGATCAACGCAGCTGTCGATCCCGCCAGCCTGCGCGCCGAAGCGACCAATGCGGGTCTGCCGGTGCGGTTGATCCCGGCCACTCCTTTGCAAGCCGAGCAGTTGGGCCAACTGGCCAAGCTGACCATCATCAAGAAACCTTGGTTCTAAGTCGAGCACTTCCCCCGTTACCACCTCTTTCAGATTTTTCCTTCGGGCAATGACCCAGCGGAGCGCGCAATGAAAACGTCGATTTACCCCTTGGTTCTGTGCGGTGGCATGGGATCGCGGCTCTGGCCGATGTCCCGAGTCGAGCAGCCGAAGCAGTTTCAGCCGGTGCAAGGCAAGGGCAGTCTGAGCTATTTTCAGACCACCCTGCAGCGTCACCGCGGCGGCGTGTATAAGTCACCGATCATCGTGACCAGCGCGGGGCAGACCCAGCTGGTCGCGCGTCAGATGCGCGATCTGCAACTGACGGGTTCGGTGATCGCTGAACCGATGGGCCGCAACACTGGCCCGGCGGTTCTGGCTGCGGCGCTGTCGGTGATCGCCGAAGACCCGGAGGCGCAGCTTCTGGTGCTGCCTTCGGATCACATCATCACCGGTGATCTGAACGCCACCGTGGTCGCCATGCAACAAGCCGCCGACAATGGCCGCATCGTGCTGTTCGGCGTCCCCCCAGCTTACCCCGAAATCGGCTACGGCTATATCGTCGATGGCGGCGGCTATACCAACTATCCCGGACTGCATCGGGTCGAAACCTTCATCGAAAAGCCACCCTATGAGCGTGCACAGGCGTTGATTTCCGGTGGCTATTCCTATTGGGCTTCCGGGATCAGCCTGTTCCGCGCCGATGTACTGATCGAAGAATTCCACCGGTTCGAGCCGGAAACCTTCTACGCCGTCTCCGCCGCTGTCAGTGCGGGCAAGCTGATCAACGGCGCGTTGCATCTTGAGGAAACCTCTTTCGTCAAAGCCAAATCCGAACCGACCGAGCGGCTGGTGTTTGAACGCTCCACCGCCGTCGCTTTGGCCCCTGCGCGGGACATTCAATGGGATGATGTTGGCGCGTGGAATGCGGTGCAGAAAATCTCCACCCGCAATGAGCATGGCAACGTGATCAACGGCGACGTGATTGCCTTGGATACGCAAAACTCGCTGATCCAAAGCGACTCTCGCTTGGTGGCGGTGATCGGTCTGCGCGACATGATCGTGGTCGATACGCCGGATGCACTTTTGGTAATGAACCGCGATCACGCCCAAAGCGTCAAGCAAGTGGTCGAGCATCTCAAGGGCATGAACCGCCCTGAAGTCTCCAGCCACCTTTTGCGCGATACCAACTGGGGGCAGGTCGAGTTGCTGGCCAAGGATGATGGCTATGATATGCGGATGCTGGTCGTGGCCCCCGGCGCTTCGCTGAAAGTTAACGGCACCGGCCACGGCCCCAGCCTGCTGACCTTCCTCAACGGCGGCGGCGTTTACGAGCGTGAAGGCAAAATGGTCGCGGTTGCGCGCGGCGACAGCGTCACCATTCCCGCCGATGTGACTTTGCCCCTGACCAATACCGGGTCGAAAGAATTGCGCGCGATGCAGCTTTTGATGACCTATGACGCCGAGAATGTCGCCGAAGTGGCGGCCTCGACCGTCAAAGCCGTGGCGTCTTTGTTCACCAAATCCGGACCTTTGAAACCCGTGACCGGGGCGGTGCAATAGGATGACCCGCATCTGGGCATATCTGGCGAGTGCTGTGCTGTTCAGCGCAAGCATAGGGCAAGCCGCCCCCAAGCTTGCCGACAGCGCCGCCTTGCACGCAGGCATCGCCGGATTGCAGCAAGACGCCGGCGGGATGAGCCCCCAAGGCTTCGCCTATGACGCGGTGGCGCAGATTGCCGGGCTTTATGGTTTGAAACCTGCGCCCCGTCCGCAAGCTTTTGCCGATGTGACACTGCCTTCGGGCGATGCCGCCAAGGTTGCGGCAGGGGATACCCAGATCGCGCTTACGCAGCTGTCGATCTCGGAAGGCACCAACAACCAGCTCCGCGTGCAGCAGGCCCAGCACAACAGCAAGGCCGGGATTTTCATCAGCGCGGGCGTGATCAGTCTGCAAGATCTGGCGACAGCGGCGCAAGCGCAGGGCATTGCGGGCATTGCGATGGCGGATGGCGTTGTCACGCTATCGCGTCCGCTGGTGATCTGGCAGGGCGCGACCTTGCTGATCCACCCTGGCGATGTGTTGCAGATGCAGGCGGCAGAGGGCGCTTTCCTTCTGAATTTCGGCAAACTTGACCTGCGCGGGGCTACTTTGCGCAGCGATGTCGCCGCCGACGCACCCGAGTCGCTGTATCGCCCCTTCGTGCTGACCTCAGGCTCCGGCCAAGTCTATGCCGAAGCCAATACGTTTCAAGCTTTGGGCATGGCCGAGCTTGGCCCCTTCGCGGGCTTCGTGATCTCAACCCAAGGCCTGTTCGCCTCGACCACCCCATCGGTGCTGCGCGACAATCGCTTTGAAGATATCGGCGGCGTTGCTCTGATCGGCACCAAAGCCGCGCAGGTGACGCAGAACGCGTTTCTGGCATCGCGCGGTGGCGCGCTGATCTTGGCGCAAGTCGGCGAAGGCGCGGCCTTGGGCAATACGATTTACGACACCAAAGCCGGGGCCGGCCTTCGGGTCACCGCGCGCTCGAAAGATATGCTGATCGCGGGCAATCTGGTGCTGGGCGGGCAGGGCAATGGCGTGCAAGTCGATGGTGGCAGCTTTGGCATCACCCTGCGCGGCAATGCAGTGCTGGACAACGCGCAGAGCGGGCTTACCGCCAAAACCGCCTCCTGCCTTTCGGTGCAAGACAACGTCATCGCCGCCAATGGCGCGGTCGGCCTGCGCTTGACTAAAACCGGATATGTCCAAATCGCAGGCAATGCGCTGGTCGGCAATGCAGGCTCTGCCATTGCCGTTGGCGCGCAGTTGACCAAAGCGCGGATGGAGTTGAACAGCAACTTGATGGCGCAAAACCAGATCGGTCTGACCGGCGCGGCTTTGCACCTTGTCACCCTGCGCGACAACGATCTGAGCGCGCAACTACCCCGCATTTTCGACGGTGAATTCGCCCAACATCAGGCCGCATTCCTCACCTCAGGCCGCACCGACCACGCGGCTGTTTTCCAGATTTCGAGCGCTGCGGCAGATGATGCCGACTTCGCCTCGATCTGCAGTCAGGAGTAACCTCATGGTCTTTTCATCGGAAACCTTCCTGTTTCTATTCCTGCCGCTGTTTCTGTGCATCTACTATCTGACGCCCGCCAAGGGCCGTTCGATGGTGATCCTGTTCGCGTCCTACCTGTTCTATGGCTGGTGGCGGTTCGACTTTCTGCTGCTGCTGTTCGGCACAACCCTGTGGACCTTCTACATCGGCCTGCTGATCGCCAAAAACCTCGACACCCCGCGCGCGAAAATGTGGTGTGGCATTGGGGTGGCGGGCTGTCTGGCCGTGCTGGGCGTGTTCAAATACCTCAACTTCTTCATCGACAGCCTCGCGCAACTGTTCGGCACTGATGCCGCTGGTTTGGGCGTGCATTGGCGCTTGATCCTGCCGATTGGTGTGTCGTTCTATGTCTTCCACTCGATCAGCTATCTGGTCGATGTCACCCGCAAAGACGCCGACGCGACGCTGAAATTCTTCGATTTCGCGGCCTTCATCGCGCTGTTTCCGCAACTGGTAGCAGGCCCGATCCTGCGCTTTAAGGATTTGGCCGATCAGTTCAAACACCGCACCCATTCGCTGGTGCTGTTTGCCGATGGCCTCGCCCTGTTCATCGTTGGCCTTGGCAAAAAGGTGCTGCTGGCCGATACCATCGCCCCCTTGGCCGACGTTGCCTTCACCACGCCGGACCCAAGCGCGGCCCTATCGTGGCTCGGCTCGATTGCCTATATGATGCAACTTTACTTCGACTTCTCAGGCTACTCCGACATGGCGGTGGGTCTCGGGTTGATGATGGGCTTTAGGTTCCGCAAGAACTTCGACATGCCCTATATCAGCCGCTCGATCACCGAGTTCTGGCGCCGCTGGCATATCTCGCTGTCGGTCTGGCTGCGCGATTACCTCTATATCCCGCTGGGCGGCAACCGTGTTGGCCCGACCCGCACCTATGTCAACTTGATGATCGTGATGGTGCTGGGTGGGCTGTGGCATGGCGCGAACGGTACGTTCCTGGCTTGGGGCATCTGGCACGGCGCTTGGCTCGCGATTGAGCGCGCCACCGGCTGGGCCAACCGCTCGTCCTTCATCGGCCTTGTGCAAACCCTGCTCTTGGTGCTGATCGGCTGGGTCGCCTTCCGCGCTGTCGACATGCACCAAGCGATGGATGTTTACGCGGGCATGATCGGCCTGCACGGCTTTGCCATCCCGATGGACGTGGCCTTCCAGATCAGCGGCGAAAGCATGGTGATGCTGGTGATTGCGATGATCTATTGCGCGGCTGAACCACACATCAACCGCATCGGCAAAGATATGTATTTCGCGCCGCAGGGAGGCATCGGCGTCAGCAGCAATGGCACGCTGACCGCCGCCACCTCGCTGCTGCCCGTCGCAGTTGTGTCGCTGATCGCCATGCTTGCGATCATGAAGCTGGCCGAGGCGAGCTTCTCGCCCTTCCTGTATTTCCAGTTCTGAAGGAGGATCGCCATGCAGCGCTTCTATCGGATATCTCGCTACTTCCTGCCGGTGATGTTTTTCGGCTACGTCCCCTTCGCCAATCTGGCGGTCTATGAAGAACCCGGCGGCAAGCTGGCGGCGTTTGACGTGGCCGCCCTGCGCGGCACCGTCACCCACAGCTTTGACACGCTGTACAAAACCGCGATGCCGCACCGCGAACCTTCGATCGGCGTGATGGGCGCGGCCCGCTACCTGCTGATCGGCGAAGGCCGTAAAGGCGTGGTCGTGGGCAAAGACGGCTGGCTGTTCACCACAGAAGAAACCCGGCCCTTGCCGAAAAGCCTGTCGCCCTCCGTCGCCAAAATCGCCGAGATCCGCGATACGCTCGCCGCCCAAGGCACCAAGCTGATCGTGGTGCCGCTGCCTGCCAAGGTTGATGTGCAAGCCGCTAAGGCCGCAGCGCCAGAACTCTCTGCCGAGATGGCAGGCTTCTACGCTGATCTGCTGGCGAAACTGAACGCCGCGCAAATCGAAACCGTCGATGCCCGCACGCCGCTGGTGGAACTGGTGAAAACCAAACCTGCTTTCTTCGCCACCGATACCCATTGGACGCTCGACGGTGCCGCCACCGTGGCCGCCGCCGTGGCGAAATCTGGCCTTATCCCGCTGGGCACCGCCGAGATGACGCGCACCGAAGAACCCAAAGCCGAATTCGCGGGCGATCTGGTGTCTTACGTCACAACCGAAGGCATCGCGCCGATGTTGGGCTTGGATCGTGAAGACGCCAACCCCTATGTCGTCGCAGCCCCCGCTGACACCTCCGACATCTTCGCTGCCGCCCAAGTCGATGTCGTGCTGATCGGTACCTCTTACAGCGCCAATCCGCATTGGAGCTTTGCCGAAGCCCTGAAACTCGACCTGCACCAAGACGTGTTGAACGCCGCCGAGCAGGGCCTTGGCCCGGTCAAACCGATGGACAAATACCTCGCCTCGGACAGCTTCCGCGACGCGCCACCGAAAGTGGTGATCTGGGAAGTTCCGCTACGCTACCTGACCGATCCCAAGCTGTGGGACGGCCATAAAATCGGGCAGGAGCTGGCAAGTGCAGATTAAATCTCTGATCATCGCCAGCGTGTTGCTGACCAGCTTTATGGCGACTCCGTTGCGGGTGCAGGCAGAAGATCGTGTGGTGCCGCCGACCGTGGTGTCAAAAGTCTATCCCAGCAAAGAAGAAAGAGCCGCGAAGTTGGCCGAAAGGTTGGCGCTGCAGAAGGCTGCGCGTTTAGCCGCCAAAGCCGCCAAACCTCCGGTTGCCCCAGTGTTGTCACGCCTGGAAACCCTGCACAAACGTATGATTGCCAAGGACGAATTGACCGCCAGCGAAATGCAGGAACTGGCGGATTCCGGTGATGGCCTTGCCGCGTTCTATTACGCCCGCAAGCTGGAAGAAAGCGGCAGAACCAGCGCGCTGCCCTCTGCCGTGCATTACTATGCGATGGCGTCTTATCTGGGCCGCGAATTCGCCATGAGCCGCATGATCGCGCTGATGAAATCGCCGGAAGTCACCCTGTCCGACAAACAGATCAAAAGCAGCAAGGATGCTCTGGTCAAGCTGGCGCGTTCTGGCAATACCGCAGCCGCACTTGGCCTTGCCGATATGTACGCCATTGGCCAACCTTTTGCCCAAGACACCGCCGAGTCGCGCAAATGGCTGATGCAGGCCGCCAAGGCAGGCGATGCCAATGCCGCGCAAAAACTGGCGCAAGCTGCGATCATGCCGCAAGACGGCAGCGCCCCCGATGTGCCCGCCGCCCGCGCGGCACTGGCGCTGATGATCGCCTCGAATGAACCCGGCAAAGTCGCGATGGCGCAGACCCTGCTCGCCCGACTTGACGCCACTGACCCCACGGAGGTTTCCCAATGAACGCAGCTTTCCGGCTCGCGGTGGCACTCGGCTTGGGCTTAACAGCCGCGCCCGCCTTGGCGCAAACCGCCTCAAACTTCGATTGTTCGGCCTATGAGTTCAACACCATTCTGCCTGCGATTGAAGGCAAAGACGGTGTGTTCTTCCGCACCTTCGCTGATCTGCGGATGCAGCATCCGCTGGACGAACGCACCGTGCATATGATGGGCCAGCTGGCGAAAGTGCTGAAAGAAAACGGCACCACGCTGATCTATGTGACCATTCCGACAAAGTCGCAGGTGATGCCGCAATACCTGCCCGCCCATGCCGCCGACTATGGCTTTCAGCTCGAAGTGGCGAATGCGATCTACACCGATTTCATCACCCGGCTGAACGCCGCGGGTGTCGAATCCCCCGATATGATGACCGCCCTGCGCAACAACAAAGGCGGCGAGCGCGCCTTGTTCGGCGACGACTTCCACTGGACCTCGCAAGGCGCGCGGCTGGGCGCACAAGCGATTGCCGAGCATATCAAGGCCGACCCGGCTTATGCCGATCTGCCGAAGCAAACCTTCGTCACTACCGCGATTGCGCCCGAAGTCGCCTTCTCGGGGATGCGCCGCACCCTGCAAGGCTATTGCGCGAAATCGCTGCCACCAACCGAGACGATGGCCTATAAAACCGAAGCCGTTGCCAGCACCGATGCGGCAGCGAGCGGCCTGGATATCTTCGCCACCCCCAGCGAGGTGCAGCCTGCGGTCCTGGTCGGCACCTCGTATTCCGACAGCCCGATCAACAATTTCGCGGGCTTTCTGGCGGAATATTCGCAACTGGAGATCGTCAACTACGCGATCACCGGCGGCAACCAGTTCGGCTCGATGACCTCGTATATGACCTCGGATGAATTCAAGGCACAGCGCCCACGCTTCCTGATCTGGGAAAATCCGATCTACAACAACCTAGCGCAATATGGTGCTGCGCCGATTGAAGAACTGATCGCCGCAGCGGGCAATACCTGCACCACCGCTTTGCCGATCACCAAGCTGGATGCCAACACGGTGGAGGCCTCGCTGGAAGGCCTCAAAGTCGGTGCTGATGATGCGATCTTTGCCGATTTCGGCGGCGAAGGTCCGCGCATCGCCAATTTTAGCATCGAAGGCGCCGATGGATTAATCCGGCACTCGAAAATAGAGCGCAGCCAAAGGTTGCGTTCTACTGGAAACTTCTACCTTGGGCTGTCGGCCTTCACGATGCCGAATATTACGAAAGTGACGGTGCATTTCGATCGCCCCGTCAGTGACTCCACGACCCTGAATTTCTGCGCGAATACCAAAGGAGACGCGTCATGAAGAAGAATAGCAGCTGGTTGATTGCCCTATGTGCGGGGCTTTGCGGCATGTATGCCACGACGGGGCTGGCTCAGGATGGCGGGCTCTATGAAGATGTGCCCGACCCCAGTGCCAGCTTTGTGCGCGTGGTCGCCGCCGCCCCAACCAATGCGGTGATCGACACCAAGACTTTCGATCAACTCGATGGCGGGATTTCCGGCTACGTTGTTGTCGCCAAACCTGGTGAGATCAAACTGGTGACCGGGGTGGATGACGCCACGGTCAAGGTCGAAGCAGGCAAGTATTACTCCTATATCATCGGCGCTGATGGCACCAAAACACTGGTGCCGGAAGACATCACGTCGAACCCGGCGCAAGCGGTGATCAGTTTCTTCAACCTCAGCGATCTGCCGAAGGTTGATTTGTATGTGCCTGCCGCCAAAGCGGTGGCCCTGCCGGGCGTGCCGATGAACGGCGCGGCCAATGTGGCGTTGAAAGCCCCGCTGACCTTGGACTTTGAGGTCCGTGACGGCGACAAAGTGCTGGCCTCCTTGCCTGCGGTCGATCTGCAACGTCGCGGCGGTGTGGCGATTGTGCTGCGCGGCTCTGCAGGCAACTACACCGTGGCGGGTTCAAACTCGACGCTTGCCAACTAAGCTTAATCGCCCAACCGCCGCGCGGATCATTCTGCGCGGCGGTACATCGGCAAAAGGATACACCATGACACGCGCCGCAGCCCTGCTTTCCCGCCCGTTCTTGCCGCTTTGCTTTGCCGCTCTGGCTGGCCTTCCCGCCTTTGCGCAAACCGCAGCCCCGCAAACCGTCGCGGTAAACTTTGAGCCGCCCCGGATCGAGGTGGAAAAGATCTGCGCGCCCAGCACGCCCGACGAACAACTCGCCGCTCAATGGGCCGCATGGGATGGCAAGACCCTGCCCGAAATGGCCCCTGATCTCATTCAACGCGATTTGCGCCGCCTGATGGATGCCGATGCAATCCGTTGGTTTGACACCATCGAAAAAGCCCAAAACCTGATGCCCTCGGTCGATCCGCAATTTGGCGCGGACAAGGCCCTGCTGGCGCGGGTAGAACTGCTGATCGCGGCGGGTCGTCTGAAAGAATTGACCAACCAACGCCTTGTCGATCAGCTGATGGCGACGGAAAACGGCGGCTCGCCCCGCTTGCAAAACATCCTTGCCGATTATCTGATGAACGGCACCGGCATCGCGGTTGATAAAGAAAAAGGTCTGAAACTTCTGGTCGCGGCAGGCTATGGCGGCAACGCCGATGCGCTGCTGAAGATTGTCGAATTGCAAGAAAAAGGCACGCAAATTCCCGGTTGGGACGTGCCCTCTGACATCGCCGTCACCATGGCCTTCGGTGCCTTGGTCGGCAAGATGGACCCGATGATCTGCGACCGCGTCGCCCGCATCGCCCGTGAATACATGAACGGCACCATCGTCACCCGTGACGTAAGTCTTGCCGAGAAATGGTTCCGCTTTGCCGCCGATATGGGCGATGGCGTCTCGGCTTGGAAAGTCGCCGAGATGCATATGCGCTCGGAAGATCTGGTGAAATCGAACGACACCCTGATCGCCTATCTGACCAAAGCCGCCGACGCTGGCCTGCCCTATGCTCAGGTGGCGCTGGGTCGCCTGTATGAACAAGGCGCTTTGGTCGGCAAGAAAGACATCGAACACGCCCGCGCGCTGTACGAGAAAGCCGCCAAATTCGGTGACCGTGCTGGCCTTTTGCGCAACGCGTTGTTCCTGCAATCGGAAGCGAAACTGGATGGCGCCTACCAGCCCGCCTATCGTGCCGCTCTGGAAGAATTCGCCAAACGCGCCGATGCCCCGGCTTGGATTTTCATCGCTCTGGGTGATTTTGAAATCGCGGACAAAGGCCGTTGGGGCGGTGAATCCGCCGCTGTCGCCTATTATGAAAAGGCCGAGGCGATGGGCGAGGCAAGCGCCACCAAACGCCTCACCCCGATCCGGTTCCGCTATGCCGACACGCCGAAGCAATTCTACCAAGTCATCGACGCGGTGATCGACACCGTCCACACTGGCGGTGAGATTGACCCGATGAACGGCCTGAAGGACGCCTTCAGTTGTCGTGCGCCACAGGCTCCGCAGCGCACAGAGGCGGAGTATTGGGAAGGCATCAGCGCCGCCACTGGCACAAAAACCGTCGAATTCAGCCCGGTCGATCTGTTGGCCCTGATCGCCAATCCCAACCCGCAAGACATTGCGCGGTTGCAAACACAGGCGCTTTACGGTCGCCCGACGGCCATTGCGCAATATATGGAAGTGCTGACGCGCAGCAATGCCGCGCCAGATGAGCTCGCTTTCTGGGAGTCCTATGCCAAACGTTTTGAAGGGGTTACCGCCGCACGCGGACGCTTGGAGCATAAGTTTGCCGAAATCGGCCAGAACCTGAGCGATCCCACCATCATGCTGCGCGCAGCGATTGCCGAAGGCGACACTTCCGCCGAAGTTGATCTGGCCGAGATCTTGCTCAAGCAAGATCCGCAGAAAAACGCAGCCGCTGCGCTTGCGGCGGTGGAGCCTATGGCCGAGATGGGCAATGGTGCCGCATTGCGGTTGCTGCCGCAGCTTGACCCCAAACGCTTTCCCGATCTGAAAACCGTCTACACCACCTACGCCGATGTGATCGAAGCGCGCGGCGACTTTGACGCCCTTGTGCTCGCATTGCCGTTCCAGCCCGACCTCGGGCGTCGCGACGATTACATGCACCGCGCCACCACCGCCACCGATTGCAGCTTTGACGAAATCAAAACCCTCGCCGATGCTATGGGGCAGTTGGGCGATCAGGCTGCCTTTACGAAATGGGTGGATGTGGCCGAGTTCCTCAGCGAAAATGACAGCTGGCGGCTGGTGCAACTCGGCGATCTGCTGCGGCTTTATGGCGGCGAGACGATGCAGACCGCAGAGTTGACCTTCTACCAGCGCGGCTATGACGGCGGCAACACCACCGCCATTCACCGTCTGCTTGACGTCTACGGCGATGCGGGTGCGCCGCAGTTCAACGCGGTGAAGGCAGCCGATCTCTACGTCGCGTTGGTCACCCACAGCCAACCCAAAGATATTCCCCGGGCGCTTTCCCGACTGGCGGTTGCCTCGCAGCCGATCCAAGACAATGCCTATGCCCGGCTTGACGTGCCAAAACTCTACCGCACCGCTGCCGAAGCCGGCAATCCCGCAGGGATGCGCGAATACGGCAAGCTGTTGCAGCTCAGCGCAAAATCGACGGCCGAGTTGGAGGCCTCGACACAATGGATATCCAAAGCCGCCGACGCGGGCGATGTCCCCGCCATGCTGACCTATGCTGACGCGCTGGCCTTCGGTCTAGGTGTGCCCGCCTCGCGGCAAGAGGCGCTGGTCTGGCTGCAAAAGGCCTCTGACGCAGGCAATACCGATGCCAGCGCCAAAGTGCGTAGCCTGACACTACAACCGGAGGTCAGCCAATGAGCGCCTGCATCACACGCGCGGTCTTGGTCTTGGCGCTGTTCAGCACCAGCCAAACCGCTTTCGCACAAACCGCCCCCGAACCCGCAGCAGAGGAGGTCAAAGCTTTCGCCTGCTTCGATCCGGTCCCCCCGGTGACAGAGCTTGCCATCCCAAGCCGCTATAAGGATGACAGCAAGAACCGCTCTGATTTCGACGCTGAAGCCAACGCCGCAGTCGAAGCTGCGCTGAATCCGGTCGATGATTTCATCAACCTTCTGGTCAAAAACGCCAACGCAGCACTTCAGATCACCGCCGCACCCGAGGTTGACCCAGAGACTCCGGTTGATCCCGCAGCCGAAGCCACTTCCGAAACCCCGCCCGATCTGGCCCAGCAAACCCTGATCGCCGATTGCGTGGTCGATCGCATCCACGACTGGGCCGCAGCCAATGCACTGGGCGACATGAAATCCCAAGGTGCGCAACTCTCGGTGCCCAGCCGGATTGGCGGCATTGCGATGGCCTACGCCCAAGTGCGCAGCCTTGCCACCCAAGACACTCGCCAGCCCGAGATTGAAGCTTGGCTGACCGCCCGGATGCAATCCAGCATGGTGTTTTTCGACACCGAAGCGCCGCCGAAATCGCGCGAAAACAACCTGCGCGCTTGGGCAGCTTTGGCTGCGGCGCAGGTCGGCTTGCTGCAAAACAACGAGGCGATGACCACTTGGGCCGCCGAGTCCGTCAAACTGGTGCTTTGCACCGCCACCCCAGAAGGCGCTTTGCCGAATGAAATGTGGCGCGGCAAACTGGCGCTGCACTACCAAATCCACGCCGTTGGTCCCTTGGTCGTCGCCAATGCGTTGCTGCAACCGACGCATCCCGATCTGCTGGCCACTTGCGACAACGCCCTGCTGCGCGTCGTCCGCTTCACCCTGAAAGCCGTCGAAGACCCCAAACTGGTCGAGGCGATCACCGACAAGCCGCAAAAGTTTGACCCCGCCACCGAGATGAAACGTGCCTTCCAATTCGCATGGCTCGCCCCGCTGGAAACCTTGGTGCAAGAACCCGAGTTCACCACCTTCGCGGCGAAGTTTGAGCTGCTCAGCAATTCCAAAATCGGCGGCAAGCAAAGTCTGCTCTGGCCCGCGCTGGACGCAAAAGACCCTGCGGCCACCGAAGAAGAACCCGCCACAACGCCATAACGGAACGGGTGGCTTTAGAGAGTTATGAACGGGGCAGGGGGCAATCCTCTGCCCCTTCGCTATGTTCCACTCGACATTGCGCGCAGATATTTTATACTTAAAGTAATTCCCGCCTCACCGGAGCCCCCCATGACCGAGGTCTATATCTGCGACTATATCCGCACCCCGATCGGGCGCTTTGGCGGCAGCCTGTCGTCCATCCGCACCGATGATCTTGCCGCCATCCCCCTGCGCGCCCTGATCGCTCGCAACTCCGGCGTCGATTGGGCCGCTGTCGATGATGTGGTGATGGGCTGCGCCAACCAAGCAGGCGAGGATAACCGCAACGTCGCCCGCATGGCCGCCCTGCTCGCAGGTCTGCCCATCAGCGTCAGCGGCACCACGATCAACCGCCTCTGCGGGTCAGGCATGGACGCGATCCTACTCGCCGCCCGCCAGATCAAAGCAGGTGAGGCCGATCTGATCATCGCAGGCGGCGTCGAGTCAATGTCCCGCGCCCCCTTCGTGATGCCCAAAGCCGAAACCGCCTTCTCCCGCGCCGCCGAAATCCACGATAGCACCATCGGCTGGCGCTTCATCAACCCCTTGATGCAACAGCAATATGGCACCGACTCGATGCCCGAAACCGCCGAAAACGTTGCCGAAGACTGCGCGATCTCCCGTGCCGACCAAGACGCATTCGCCCTCCGTAGCCAAGCCAAAGCCAGCGCCGCGCAAACCAATGGCCGCCTCGCCCAAGAAATTACCCCCGTCAGCATCCCGCAACGCAAGGGCGATCCCATCGTGATCAGCCAAGACGAACATCCCCGCGCCACCACCATCGAAGCGCTTGGGAAACTCGGCACCCCGTTCCGCAAGGGCGGCAGCGTTACCGCAGGCAACGCCAGCGGCGTCAATGACGGAGCAACTGCCCTGATCATCGCCTCTGCCGCAGCCGCCCACAAACACGGCCTCACCCCCATCGCCCGCATCTTGGGCGGGGCCACCGCAGGCGTCGCCCCCCGCGTGATGGGTCTTGGCCCGATCCCGGCCAGCCAGAAACTCATGGCCCGCCTGGACTTCACCCCATCCGACTTCGCTGTGATTGAACTCAACGAAGCCTTCGCCAGCCAAGGACTCGCCACCCTGCGCGCGCTTGGCATTGCCGACGACGACCCCCGTGTGAACCCCAACGGCGGTGCGATTGCCCTCGGCCACCCGCTCGGCATGACCGGCGCCCGCATCACCGGCACCGCCGCTTTGCAACTGCAACCCGGTCAGCGCGCGCTGGCGACCATGTGCATCGGCGTCGGTCAAGGCATCGCCATCGCGCTAGAGCGGGCATAGAAAAACCCGCCGCACCCTCACAGTGCGGCGGGCCTTTTCATTTCAACGGCTCAAGAAAACCGCTTCTTCCAGAACCACCGCCGCCCTTCGCGCAAGCTACGATTAGAGCGGCTGACCAGCATCAACAACGACGGCGTCACGATCAGCGTCAGGATCGTTGCAAACGCCAGCCCATAGACAATCGCCGACGACAGCGAAATCCACCATTGCGTCGAGGGCGCGCCAATCGTCGTCTCGTGGCTGAGCAGCTCAAGGTTCAGCCCGAATGCAATCGGGAACACCCCGAAAATCGCCGTCAGCGCCGTCAGCACCACCGGACGCGCGCGTTCACGACACGTCTCAAGCACCGCCTCGATCTTATCCATGCCCTCATGCCGCAACTGGTCATAGGTGGCGATCAGCACGATGTTGTTGTTCACCACCACCCCGGCCAAGGCGATCACCCCAATCCCGGTCATCACCACACCAAACGGCTGGCCCATGATCATCAGGCCAAGGAAGACGCCGATGGTCGACATCAACACCGCCGACAGCACCAAGCCCACCGAAATAAACTTGTTGAACTGCGCCAGCAGCACGACGAAAATCAGGAAGACCGCAGCCCCAAACGCCTTGGCCAAAAACGCCCCGGCTTCCGCCTGCTCCTGATCTTCCCCGGCCATATTCCAGCGCATTCCGGCCTTGGTATAGCCGCCAGTGGCAAACTCGGCCTCGATCATCGCCTGCACCTCGCCGCGCACCTGATCCGGCTGCACGCCTTCCGCCGCTGCAATCCCGGCCTGCACGGTAATGGTCCGCGCGCCACCAAGTCGGGTCAGCGTGCCCGTGGTCGCCGCCGCACTTCGCGTCACAAAGTTGGAAATCGGCACCGGCCCATCCGGCGTTTCAATCCGCAACTGATCCAGCGCAGCAATCGTGCGCTGTTCGGGCGGCAGACGCAGCACGATATCCACCGGATCATCCGACCCCGCCGGGCGATACTCCGACAGTTTCAGCCCCGATGTCACCATCTGCACCACAGCCCCAACAGCCGCAGGCGAAGCGCCATAACGCGCCGCCTCACCCCGATCGACCTGCAACTCCCAATCCACCCCCGGCAAGGGCAAACCGTTCGACACATCAATCACATTCGGAATAGCCTTCAGCTTCAGCGCAATCGCGCGGGCTGCATCATTCAACCCCGCCGGATCATCCGCCGACAGCTGAATCTGAATGGCTTTCCCCGTGGGCGGCCCCGCCGCAGGCACCGAGACTTCGATATCCACCCCCGGAATGCCCTGCATCGCCACCCGCAGATCGGCCAGAATATCATTGGCAGGCTTGCGCTCACGCCAATCAATAAACTCATATTGAATGGTGCCAATCGTATCGGCAGGCGCTTCACCGCCGCCCTGTCCAGCGCTGCCCACCCGCGTGTAAACCGTCTTCAACCCCGGCCAGCCCAGCATCCGAGACTCGGCTTGACGCACCAACAGGTCCTTTTCGTCAATCGACAGGTTGCCGCGCGCCTTCACATACAAAAGGCCATAATCCGGCTCGACATTCGGGAAGAACTCCACCCCGTTGCCGAACTTAGTGTAGCTGTAAGGCACCGCCACCAGTGTCGCCACCGCCAGAAACAACACGGTAAACGGATGCCGAATAGCCTTTCCCACCACCCACATATACGCTCCGTCCTTATGCTGGGGCGGATGCGCAAACGGCTTGGCAATGATCGCGCCCAAGGTTGGCACAAAGATCAGCGCATACAGCATCGACGCCGACAAAGTCGCGATCAGCGTGATCGGCATGTATTTCATGAACTCTCCCACCACCCCCGGCCAGAACAACAAGGGCGAGAACGCCGCGATCCGCGTTAGGGTCGAGGCGATCACTGGCCCCGCCATCCGATGGCTGGCCTCGGCAAAGGCATCGCGCTTGTCCATGCCCTCGCCCATCCGGCGCTCGGCATATTCCACCACGATGATGGCATCATCCACCAGCATCCCCACGGCGAGGATGAGGCTGAACAACACCACAAGGTTCACCGTCAACCCCGCCATTTGCAGCCCCAAAATCCCCATCAGGAACGAGGATGGAATGGCCAAACCGATCAGGATCGAAGACCGCACCGACAGCGCATACAGAATCACGATGAACACCAGTACCACCGCCGTCAGCACCGAGTTTTGCAAGTCAGACAGCATCTGCCGGATCGTGGTCGACTTATCCTGCGAAAACGATACCACCACCCCCGGCGGCATCTGCTTTTGCAATTCGGCGGTCACGGTCTTCACCTTATCCACCGTGTCAATCAGGTTCGAGCCGATCCGCTTAGACACCTCAATCGCCACCGCCGATTTGCCATCCAGCCGGGTGATGGTCTGAGGGTCTTTCAGCGCAGGCCGGATTTCCGCCAGATCGCTGACCCGCACAATCGCATTGCCTTCCGCCACCACCGGCAGCCCGGCCAAATCCTGCACGGTCTCAATCAGCGACGGCACTTTGATCGCATAGCGCCCCTCGGCGCCCTCCAACGACCCCGCCGCGATCAGCCGATTGTTGGCATTAAACCCGGCGATCATCGTATCGGGCCGCAGCCCGTAGGATGACAACTTCGCCGGATCAATCACGATCTCAACCACATCATCACGCACACCCTGCAAGGCGGCATCCAGAACGCCCGGAATATCCTCAATCCGGTCGCGCAACGCCCGCGCCGTGGCGTTCAGCGTGCGTTCCGGCACATCGCCCGACAGAGTGACAACCAGCACCGGAAACTCCGACAGATTGACCTCGTTCACCGTAGGTTCATCGACCTCGGCAGGCAGATCGGGCCGCGCATCATCAACGCCATCCTTCACATCCGACTTCGCCTTGGCCAGATTCGCCCCGGCCTGAAACTCCAGCAACACGTTGCCGCCGCCCTGATAGGCGGTCGCGGTCATCTTCTTGATGCCCTGAATAGACTTCAGCGCGGTTTCCATCGGCCGCAGCAACAGTCGCTCTGAATCCTCAGGCGAAATCCCATCCAAAGACATCGAGACATAGATGATCGGAATCTGAATATCCGGCTCCGCCTCTTTCGGGATCGAGTAATAGGCCAGCCCCCCTGACAAGATCAGGAAGATCAGCACCGAAAGCGTCAGCCGCGCATTGCGGATTGCAAGTTCGACCAGCTTCATTTCAGCGCCTCAGCCGCTTGCGCCGGGGTCAGCTCCGACACCGTCACCACATCGCCATCCGACACCAGATCCTGCCCCGCCACGATCACCCGCAGATCGGTCGGAACCCCGGTCACCACCATCCCCGCTTCGCCATCATCAATCACCGTCACTGGCGCAAACGCCGCTTTGTTGTCCGGCCCCACCACCCGCAACCCGATCACGCCATCCTCATTGATCGTGATGATTGACCGCGGCACCACCACCGCAGGCACCGCCGCCGTATACAGCCGCACCTCTGCCGTCATCCCCGCCGGGATCGCATGATCGCCGTTCGGCAAGGCCACCTCAACCCCAAACGTCCGGGTTTTCTCCGAGGCTTGCGCCGACACATGCCGCACCACGCCCTCCATCTCAACGCCGTCCACCAGCCGCACCTTGGCCTTCGAACCGATGGTCACAAACGCCACATCGCGCTCGCTGACTTCCGCCTTCACCACAATCGGGTCCAGCGCCAGAATCGTGGCAATCGCCGCCCCGGTCTGCACCCATTCGCCCAATTCCACATCCACCGTATCCACGGTCCCGGCAAACGGCGCTTTCAGCAGCAGCCGATCCTGCGCCGCATTGGCTTGCGACAACCCGGCCTCTGCCGCCGCCTTCGCAGCCCTGCGGGTGATCAACTCCAACTCGGGCAGGCTACCCTTGTCATACAAAGCCTGCCCCACCCGCAAAGTTTCCGTCGCCTGCTCCAAAGCCGCCTGCGCGGTATCCACCCCGGCGATCACTTCCGAGCCTTCCAACTCCACCACCAAGGCATCTGCCGCAATCTCGCCGCCCTGCGCGACACCCAGCTTATGCACGATCCCCGAAGCCCGCGCCGCCAGCACCGCCTGCTTATCCGCCTCGGTCGCCCCCGAAATCCGGATCTCCCGCGCATAGTCGATAAACATCGGTGCCACCGCCGCCACCGTGCGCCGCGCTGCCGCAGTCTCGGTTCCCGCAGTTTCCGCCGCCTCAGTCGCACCGGCTTCCGCAGCCGGAGCAGTCGCGTCCTTTTTCAATTCCTCGCTGCCCACAGCCGAGAATTCCCCGGTTGCCACCCAAGCGGCGGCGGCGACAAAAACGACAATGGCAGTGATCCGATGGGCGGTAAAAAATGACATGAGTGCAACCCTGACTGGTTCCGAAAATCCGCAGCAATGCGCAGGCTTCCGCTTTATCTGTTTCGATCACCAAGAATTTATGTCTTTGCCACAAAGGTCAATGCAGCGCATCGCTTTGGCCGCGCTATTTGAACGGCACAGTTCGGTTTAACGGCTCAATCGGCCTTTGGCTCGGCCAAATCCGCCAGCGCAATCAGCATCTCGATCAGTTGCGCCGTGCGGGTGGGGCCATAATCTGCCTCCAACTGCCGATAAATCGCCGTCGAATCCGGTGCCACCAGTCCCAACAATGCCCGCCCTTCGGGTGCAATCGACAGCATCACCCGCCGCCCATCGCTGGCATCGCGCGCGCGCGCAATCAAGCCGCGCTCGGTCATCGCCTTGATCATCCGCGTCAGGGACGGCGCAAGGATATTCGCCCGCACCGCAACTTCGGTAGCATCCAAGGCCTCAACCTCACCCAAAACCCGGATCACCCGCCATTGCTGCTCATTGATATCATGCGCTGCCAGCATCGGACGAAACCGCGTCATCACCGCCTCGCGCGCGCGCAACAGCGCCATCGGCAAAGCATGGCGCGTGTCGCGCGGAGGGGGGTTTTCCTGGCTCATCCCCCAACTATCGCCTTTGTGCCGATTGGCGCAAGCCGCCAAAGCCTGACGGTTGCGCAGCGGCATCATCCGCCCCCTGTCCCGTGCCGCCATTCGTGCTATGAAATCCCCAACCGCCGCTTCGACAACCCCAGCAGCAAGGACCGCCCATGCCAGCCTCCAAAAACCACCTGAAAGCGGCGCTGGCTGCAAAGATCCCGCAATTCGGTATCTGGCTGAACCTCGCCAGCCCCTATTCCGCCGAACTGCTGTCGGGCTGCGGCTTTGATTGGCTGCTGATCGACGGCGAGCATGGTCCAAACTCGATCCCCACTATGTTGATCCAAGCCCAAACCGTCGGCTCCCGCACCAGCACCGTCGTGCGGATTCCGGTGGGCGAGACGCATCTGGTCAAACAAGTCCTCGACCTTGGCATCCAAACCGTGATGGTGCCGATGATCGAAAACGCCGCCCATGCCGAGCAAATGGTGCGCGCGATGAAATACCCACCCGAAGGTGTGCGCGGCTTGGGTGCGGCGGTGGCCCGTGCTGCCGATTTTGGCCGTGTTAGTGACTATTTGGCGACCGCCAACGCGGAAACCTGCCTGATCCTGCAAATCGAAAGCCGCGCGGGTCTGGTTGCCTTGCCCGAGATTCTGACCCTCCCCGGCATCGACTGCATCTTCATCGGCCCCTCCGATCTTGCCGCCGATATGGGCTTTCCGGGCAACACCGCCGCGCCCGAAGTGCAAACCGCCATCGACGCCGCGATGCACCAAATTATCGCCAGCGGCAAAGCGGCGGGGATTTTGACCTTTGATCTGGCGCTTGCCAAACATTACCGCGAGATGGGCGTGACCTTGCTCGGCGTCGGGGGCGATATTCCCCTGCTGCTGAACGCCGCCAACGCCTTGGTCGCCGCCGCGCGCGAATAGGCTCTAACCCGCCTGATTACGCGCCCGAAAAGCTGCCAGCTCTGCCGCTGTCGGCGCTTTCCCGGTGAAGATCAGCACATAGTCTGGGATGTTGTGCAGCCGGAACTCCAGCGATTCCTCGGTCCGCATTGAGATATATCCCACCTGCGTCAGATACACAGTCTGCGCCCGCACCCGAGCCTCATGTTGCGGGTAAGAAAACGTCTCGAACATGGCAGTTAGAGCCTGAAGCCGCGCCAAATCCGCCGCCTTCAACACCTCTGCCAGAGCGCTATCCGTCAGCGCCCAAGTCCTGATCGCAAACTCCATCCGGCTGTCAAACAGCGCCGGCGTGATCCAGCAATCGTTGACGTTCAGCATGGCCTCCGCAATCGTCTGCGCCGGGGCCTGCGTGCGGGCGATCAGATTGGCAGTGTTTTGGCTTTGCCAACGCGCGATCAGCCCGGCCAAAAGCGCCTCGCGATCCGCGAAATGCCAATAGAAGCTGGTGCGCGACAGCCCCAGCTTGGCGGCCAAAGGCATCACCTTCACCGCCTCAACCCCGCCATCAACCAGCAAGTTATAGGCCGCGTCCAGCCACACTTCCGGCGTGCCGCGCCAACCACGTTCCGATGTTTGTTCCATGCTCATGGTCCCAACCTAAAGCCCGCGCCTGCGCATATCAACCACCAGACAAGAAAACTTGACACATATGTCGATTTCTGTTTTGCTGCCAAAAACCCCAGCCCCCGCGAGGCCAAAATGTCCGCCGATCCCCTGCTGCAACCCTACAAGCTCAAGCACCTGACCCTGCGCAATCGCATCATGACCACCAGTCACGAACCGGCCTACCCCGAGGACGGGATGCCGAAGGATCGCTACCGCCTCTACCACCTCGAACGCGCTAAGGCGGGCGTTGCCCTGACGATGACCGCAGGCTCGGCAGCGGTGTCGAAAGACAGCCCCCCAGTGTTCAACAACATCCTCGCCTATAAGGATGAAGTCGTGGCTTGGATGAAAAAACTCACCGATGATTGCCACGAGGCGGGCGCCGCCGTGATGATCCAATTGACCCATTTGGGCCGTCGCACCCGCTGGGACAAAGGCGATTGGCTGCCGGTTGTTGGTGCCAGTTCCGCCCGCGAACCCAGCCACCGCGCCTTCCCGAAGGTGATCGAAGACTGGGACATCGAGCGCATCATCCAAGACTACGCCGATGCAGCGGAACGTATGAAAGAAGCCGGCCTCGATGGCGTCGAGTTCGAATGTTACGGCCATTTGATGGACCAATTCATGTCGCCCTTCACCAACAGCCTCGCCGCCCCCTATGGCGGGTCTTTGGAGAACCGCGCCCGTTTCGCGATGGATGTGCTCGCCGCCTGTCGCAAGCGGGTCGGGGAAAACTTCCTGCTCGGCGTCCGCTACACCGCAGATGAGGTCGAACAGGGCGGCATCTCCGCCGATGAAGGCGTCGAAATCGGTAAAATGTTCCGCGACTCGGGGCTCGTTGATTTCCTGAACATCATCAAAGGCCGTATCCATACCGACCCCGCGATGACCGATGTGATCCCGATTCACGGCATGAAATCCGCGCCGCATCTGGACTTCGCAGGCCGCATCCGCGCCGAGGTCGGCCTGCCCACCTTCCACGCCGCCCGCATCCCCGATGTCGCCACAGCCCGCCACGCCATCGCCTCGGGCCAGCTGGATATGGTCGGCATGACCCGCGCCCATATGGCCGATCCGCATGTGGTGCAAAAGATCGTCGAGGGCCGCGAGGATGACATTCGCCCCTGCGTCGGTGCCACCTATTGCCTTGACCGCATTTACCAAGGTGGCATGGCTTTGTGCATCCACAACCCCTCAACGGGGCGCGAAGAAACCCAACCGCATGCCATCGCCCCAGCCATAACCAAGCGGCAAGTGGTGGTGGTCGGTGCCGGTCCGGCAGGGCTTGAGGCCGCCCGCGTCGCCGCCGAGCGTGGCCACAAAGTCACCGTGTTTGAGGCAGCAAGCCAACCCGGCGGCCAAGTCCGCCTCACCGCCCAAACCAAACGCCGCGCCGAATTGATCGGCATCATCGACTGGCGCATGGCGCAATGCGCGGCGCTTGGGGTAGAGTTCCGCTTCAACACTTGGGCTGAAGCCGCTGAGATTCTCGCAGAAAACCCCGATGTGGTGATCATCGCCACGGGTGGGATGCCAGAAAAAGACATCCTGAAATTCGGCAATGACCTGACCGTTTCGGCTTGGGATATCCTGTCCGGCGATGTGAAACCCGGCAGCAACGTTCTGCTCTACGACGACGCGGGTGATCACGCCGCCCTGCAAGCCGCGCAGACCCTCGCCGAAGCCGGAGCAAAAGTCGAAATCATGACCC
Organism: Cypionkella sp. PAMC25878; assembly: GCF_058135695.1. Taxonomy (NCBI): domain Bacteria; kingdom Pseudomonadati; phylum Pseudomonadota; class Alphaproteobacteria; order Rhodobacterales; family Paracoccaceae; genus Cypionkella; species Cypionkella sp. PAMC25878. The sequence continues at coordinate 746,382 of NZ_CM176871.1, forward strand.
CCGACCGCACCTTTGCGCCGGATGTGATGGCGATGAACCTCGTGCCCTACATGCGTGCGCTGCAGGATAAACCCGTCACCTTTACCGTGACGTATCGCCTGACCGGAGTGGAGAAAGACGGCAACCAGATCAAAGCTACCGTCGATTCCGACTATATGACCCTGGGCAAAACCGCGCATTACGATCAAATTGTCGTCAACCACGGCACCCAGCCCTTGGCCGACATCTACTTTGATCTCAAACCGAAATCCGTCAACCAAGGCGCTGTCGATTACGAGGCTTTCATCGCAGGCCAGCCGCAAACCTATGGCGGCGGTCCCGCAGGCTTCCAACTGTTCCGCATCGGTGACGCGGTAGAGGCCCGCAACATCCACGCCGCGATCTATGACGCCTTGCGGTTGGTGCGGGAAATCTGAACCAACATCCCGACGCGCCGCAACCTGGTGCGTCGGTCTACGCCAGACGGTAGCAGCGGCTTTGCTTGTCAAACCCGACGATCCGCTGCCCCCGCGCCATCCGCTCTTGCAACGCCTGCCGCAACTGTATCCGCAGGGCCGAGGTCGCTGCCATATCCTGTGCCAACAGCGCGTCGAGGTCCTGCGGCAAAGCCAACGCTAAAACCTCGCCATAAACGCTCATATCAACATCCCCCAAAGCCCGCGCCGCGACCACCTCTGAATCAAGCACCCAATCGACCAACAAACGGTCCGAGGCGATGCCGCGATTGATCCCCTCCATCTCGCCATAATAATCCACCAGATAGCGGCCCGATTGCGCGCCCAGACGGTGAATATTCAGTGCCGCGTTGACGTGGCGCAAGGGATCATAGGTCCATTGCACCAGCGCAATACCCCGCGCCAAACACCAGTCGCGCTGATAGAATTTCAACCGCACGCCCAGCCCAAACCCGCGCGCTTCAGGCAGCACCGCCAAGCGATGCGAATGCTGTACCGCAGTGTCGCGCGACGGCAGGCCAAAGATATAGCCCATCAACACATCGCCCGCAAAAGCCCCGCCAACCAACCCGCCCAAGCCCTGCACCACCATCATCAGATCGGCCGGATCGGGCTGATCCCCCGCGCCCCAGACGCTGCGCTGCAAGTCTTCAGCGGCGCGAAACTCGTCCATGCCCGCCAGGTCGCGAAAGGTAAACTCGCTCATGCCGTGATGCTTTCAAAGCTGAGCGTGGCGGTTTTCAGGTAATCGAGATCAAGGCTCACCCCAATCCCCGCCCCCTGCGGCACCGGCATCCGCCCTGCCACGGTTTCCAGCTTTTGCGCGATAATGTCGCGGGTGAAATAGCGGCTGGCGGATGAGGTATCGCCCGGCTTGGTGAAATTCGGCAGGGTGGACAAATGGATATTATGCGCCCGCCCTATCCCTGATTCCAGCATTCCGCCGCACCAGACCGGCACCGCAAACGCCTCACACAGATCATGGATGCGCAAGGCGTTGGTATAGCCGCCAACCCGGCCCACCTTGATATTGATCACCCGTGCCGCCCCCGTTTGCAGGGCCTTGCGGGTATGATCGACGGTGCGGATACATTCATCCAGACAGATCGACGTGCGCAGCCGGGTTTGCAGCGTGGCATGGTCGTGAATGTCATCCCAAGCCAGCGGCTGCTCAATATAGTCCAGATCAAACCCATCCATCTGCTGCAACAGCGCGGTATCGGCCAAAGTATAGCAGGAATTAGCATCCACCGTCAGATGTGCGTCGGGAAATTCCGCCCGCGCCGCCCGCAGCAATTCAAGATCATGCCCCGGTTTCACCTTTAACTTGATCCGTTGATAGCCCTGCTCCAGATGGCTGGCGATCCGCTGCATCGTCGTGGCAATCGGCCCGATCCCCAATGAGACCCCAACATCAATCGCATCGCCCGACCCACCCAGGACGCTTTGCAGTGGCAAGTTCAGCGACTTCGCCCACAGATCCCAGAACGCCATCTCGACCGTGGCCTTCGCCATATGGTTCGCCCGCCACGGCACCAGCTTGCGCGCCAATTCCTGCGGATGCGCAAAGCTTTGTCCGACCAGTTGCGGCAGCAACACATCGCGCAACAGCCCCATCGCCCCCGCCACGGTTTCCTCCAGATAATCTGGCAGCGGGTCCATCACGCCTTCGGCATAGCCCTCAATCCCATCGGCTTTCAGCACCAGCAGCGGAAAAACCTTCTCAGTCATCGTGCCGGTGGCAATGGTGAACGGCGTCACCAGTGGCAGGCGCACAAGGCGCAGATCGGCGGCGTCAATGCGCAAAGGCGCGAGGGTCTGGGTCATGGCTGGCCTCCTGTCAGCGGTGCCGTCACGCTAGATTTATTTCAGTTTACTTGCAAGATTGACCGAATGACAGAATCCTGACAGTCTTTCGGGATACCCAAAAGGAACCCCGGATTTGCCGCAAGACGACCCGCCTTTTTCGGAAGTCCAGACCGCCGCCTTGGGCGATCTGCGGCAACGCCTGACGGCGGCGCACGCCGATGGCACCCCGTCAGATCGCGCCATTGCCGGGTTTCTGCTGGCCAATCTGCAATCGCTGCCGTTTGAAACCGCCGCTTCGGTCGCGGCAAAGGTCGGAGTGTCAGAGGCGACGGTCGGCCGGTTCTGCCGCACCTTGGGCTATCGCCATCTGAAAGACCTCAAAGGCAGCCTCCAGCTTGATCTGGGTGATACCGCGTGGCTGATCGGCGATCGGCTGCAAGATTTCCATCGCCGCAGCCACAGCGGCAATGCCGAGCTTTCGCGCGCGCTGGAACGCGAGATGGCCGCGCTTGTCGCGGTCTACGAAATGGCCGCCAGCCCTGCCTTTGATGCCACCGTCAAGCGCCTGTCGCACCGTCGCTCGGTCTGGGTCGCAGGCTTTCAGACCGAACGCGGTCGCGCTGCCGAACTCGCCCACAACCTGCAATACCTGCGTGCGGGCGTGCATCTGTGCGATGTCGCCGCCGGCCACTTTGCCGAAGTTTTGCTGGACGATCCCGGCGAAACCACCCTCGTTCTGATTGATGCCCGCCGCTATTCCCGCCTGACCCGCGATCTGGCCTTGGCCGCGCGCGATGCGGGCATCCCGGTGACGCTGATCACCGATCCCTATTGCGCATGGGCGCATGACACCGTCACCGAAGTCTTCGCCGTGCCCACCGATCTGAACCATTTCTGGGACGCCACCTCGGCGATGTCCTCGCTGATAGGCCTGATGATCAACGGCGTTTTCCGCGAACTCGGCGCGCAGGTAGAGGCGCGCATGGCCCGCGTCTCGGCTCTACACGGCAGCTTTATCGGCCATATCGGCTCGGCCCGCGGCCCCACCAAGCCCACAACATAACAAACAAAAAACCAACAAAGGAGGATCTGCCATGACCATGAGTATCCGCAAAACGCTTCTCTCCGCCAGCGTCAGCCTGTTCGCGCTGTTCGCCGCCCAAGCCGTCAGCGCGCAAGAAGCCGTGTTCGTGCTAAACACCAGCGAGGTCGGCGCGCCCACCTATAACCCGATCAAAGCCAACAACCTGAACAAAGCCACCACGCTGATCTTCGACCGCATGGTCAGCCAAGCGGCCGATCTGTCCTATCATCCGTGGCTGGCTGAATCCTGGGAAGAAGCCCCCGATGGCATGTCCTGGACCTTCCATCTGAAGCCGGGTGTGAAATTCCACAACGGCGAGCCGTTCAACGCCGCCACCATCGGCCCGTGGCTGGAAGCCTTCAAGGGCAGCGAAAACGCCTACATGACCGAAGCCATTGCAAAGGTCGAAGTGGTTGATGATCTGACCGTCAAGCTCGTGATGGCGCGGCCAGAGCCAAACATGCTCTACAACCTGTCCTCCAGCTTTATGTCGGTGATCGAGCCGAAATCCTACGCCGCCTTGGGCGACAATTACGGTGTGACCGAGGTTTACGGCACTGGCCCGTTCAAGCTGGAAAGCTTCACCGTCGGCCAGGAAACCGTTCTGGTGCGCAATGACGATTACACTTGGGGCTCGCCCTTGGCGAAAAACGCCGGGCCCGCTCATATAGCCAAAATCACCTTCCGCGAAATCGCGGAGGATTCCACCGCGTTTCTGGAGCTGAAAACTGGTGGCGTCGACATGCTGCTGGGTGTGCCCGCTGACCTGCTGTCAGAGGTCAAAAAAGAGCCTAACCTTGCGGTTTTGACCCTTCCGGGCCAAGACGTGTACTACATGCCGATCAACGTCACCAAAGCCCCCTTCGATGATATCAAAGTCCGCGAGGCTGTGGCTAAAGCGATCAACCAAGAAGAAATTCTGGCCTCGGTGTTCGGCGGCATCGGCTCGGTTGCTGACACCTTCCTGATCTCCGCCCTGCCGGAAAGCCATGTCGCAGACAGCGCGAAAATCCACTACGACCCCGCCCGCGCCAATGCCCTACTGGACGAAGCCGGTTGGGTGATGGGGGCCGATGGTGTCCGCGCCAAAGACGGTGTGCCGCTGAAAGTCAGCCTGTGGACCCAAAGCGACAGCATCTTCCGCCGTCTGACCGAAGTGGTGCAAGCGCAGCTGAAAGCCGTGGGCGTAGAGGCCGAAATCACCACCTTCGACAGCTCGATGATCCGCGATCAATACAAAACCGGCACTCAGCAACTCGCGGTGCGGTCCTATGATTGGGACAATGCCGATATCGTCGATTGGTTCTTTGGCGCAGACCGTCTGGGCTATCCGAACATCTCGATGTTCAACGATCCCAAAGCCGAAGAACTGCGCAAAGCGGCCATGACAGGCTCGAAAAACATGGCCGAGCGGGTCGCCAACTTCACTGCCTACCATGAATATGTGCTGACCCAATTCCCGATGGCGCCGATCTATCAGCCGGTCGAAAGCGTCGCCTATAACGCCGACCGTCTGGTGATGCCCGAGGTGCTGAACGCCTCGGCGATGGGTTCGGTTGCAGTGATGGACATGGAAGTGAAGGAATAACGGCGCAGGGCAGGGGACACGGCCATGTATTCTTATCTGATCCGTCGGGTCTTGATGCTTGTGCCGGTGTTCCTTGCCGTCTCGCTGGTGATATTCCTGATCCTGCATTTCATCCCCGGCGATCCGGTCGACAATCTGTTGAAGGTCGGATCGTCCCCCGCGGCTCGCGCCGAGATGGAAGCCCGATATGGTCTCGATCAGCCCCTACCCGTGCAATACGGCATCTGGCTGTCCCGGGTGATGCAGGGCGATCTCGGTACCGCCATCGTCGCCCGCCGCCCGGTGTCTGATCTGATCCTGCAAGCCCTGCCGCACTCGCTGCGGCTGGGTGGGCTGGCGCTGCTGTTCTCCTCCGTGGTCGGCGTCGGCCTAGGCGTTCTAGCCGCCCTAAACCGTGACAAATGGCCGGATAGAGCCGTAATGGGCGGAGTCCTGCTTGGCTCCACCATGCCCAGCTTCTGGCTTGGCCTGATCCTGATGCTGATTTTCTCGGTCTGGCTCGGCTGGTTCCCGGTGTCCGGCGCGCGCAGCGCCAGCGCCTTGGTCTTACCCGTGCTGACCATCGGCTTAGGCGGCACCGCCCTCGTCGCCCGCATCACTCGCGTCGCGATGATCGAAGCCTCTGGCCGCGATTTCGTCACCCTGCTGCACGCCAAGGGTCTCTCTGCCCTGCGCATCCAACTCCGCCACGTCCTGCGCCACGCGCTGATTCCAGTAGTCACCATCCTCGCCCTGCGCATCGGCTGGATCTTAGGCGGTGCGGTGACGGTCGAGGTCGTCTTCGCCCGCCCCGGCCTTGGCACCCTGCTGATTAAATCGCTCAGCCAACACGATTACCCCGTGGTGCAAGCCTGCCTGTTGATGCTGGCGATGGCCGTTATGCTTGGCACCCTCTTGGGCGACATCCTACAAGCCGCAATGGACCCGCGCGTCCGGGCGGCCCTCGCATGACCCTCCCCGCCCCACTCCGCGCGCTTAGCCGCCCCGCAGGTGCCCCGGCTGGCCTTTGGCTGATCCTTGTGATCCTCGCGGCTATCGCCGCCCCGCTGCTGACCCCCTATGCCTATGATATTCAAGAGCTTCCCTCCGCGTGGCAGCCCCCCTCGGCAGTCCATTGGCTTGGCACCGATGAATTCGGTCGCGATCTGCTGACCCGCCTGATCTACGGCGCGCGCACCTCGCTGTCGGTCAGCAGCATCGCCATTTCCATCTCCGTCCTCTGCGGCATGACCCTCGGTGCCGCCGCCGCATGGTTCGGCGGCTGGTTCGACCGCGCCGTCACAACCGTGGTCGATCTGACATGGAGCTTCCCCGAAATCCTGATCGCCCTCATCTTGGTGGCCATCATCGGCCCCGGCACCACCGGCACCATGGTCGCCATTTCAGTCGCCTATCTCGCGCAATTCACCCGCCTGACCCGCGCCCAGATCATGACACTGAAAGGCGAAACCTTCATCGAAGCCGCCGCGAGCCTTGGCGCGGGCAACGGCCACATCCTGTTCCGCCACCTGCTGCCGAACGCCCTCGCCCCCGTCTTGGTCAGCGCCATGCTGGCGACCGGAGACGCCATAATCTTGGAAGCCACCCTCGGCTTCTTCGGCCTCGGCGCACAACCCCCCGTCCCATCCTGGGGCGGCATGATGTCGGCAGGCTCGGCCCTCGTGTTCAAAGCGCCCTGGATCATCATTTTCCCCGGCCTTGCCGTCGCCATCACCGTCGTCGCCATCAACCTCTACGGCGATGCGCTGATCGCCGAACTCGACATCCGCGCCCGGATGCGGAGGGCGGTATGAGCGCGCTGTTGGAACTGCAAAACGTCAGCGTTGCCATTGGTTCGGCCCAGTTGCTGGATGGCGTTAGCCTAAAGCTAGAACGCGGCCAAACCCTCGGCCTCGTCGGCGAAAGCGGCTCCGGCAAATCCCTGACTGCCATGGCCGCAATGGGCCTGCTGCCCCTGATCGGCGGTCGCGTCAGCGCTGGTTCGGTGCGGTTTGACGGCCAAGACGTTGCGAGCCTAACCGACCCCCAACGCCGCGCCCTGCGTGGCCGCCGCATCGGCTTTGTCACCCAAAACCCGATGACCGCGCTTGATCCCGTGCAGCGCATCGGCGCGCAGATCGACGTGGTCTCGCGCCTGCATCTTGGCCTGACCAAACAAGCCGCCCGCGCCCGCACCCTCGATCTGCTGACCCAACTGCGCATCCCCGAAGCGGCCGCCGTGGCCGAGGCTTGGCCGCATCAGCTGTCCGGCGGCATGAAGCAACGCATCGTCATCGCCATGGCTCTGGCAGGCGACCCCGAACTGATCGTCGCGGACGAGCCGACCACCGCGCTAGACGTCACTGTGCAGGCCCAAATCATCCAAATCCTCGCCGCCCTCATGCGTGAAAAAGGCGTCGCCCTGCTGCTGATCACCCATGACATGGGCGTCGTCGCGCAAATCTGCGACCGGGTGGCGGTGCTCTATGCGGGCCGTCTGGCAGAGGAAGGTGCCGTCGCCCCGATCTTCTCCGCTCCGCAGCATCCCTACACCAAAGCCCTGATCACCTGCATCCCGCAAGAAGGTATGGCGCGCGGCACCCTGCGCGGCATCCCCGGCGCAGTCCCCTCCGCCCACCAATACCCGACAGGCTGCCGCTTCCATCCCCGCTGCGCCAAAACCACTGCCGAATGTGCCCAGCAAACCCCATCCCTGACCACCCGAGGCAATGGCCAAGCCGCCTGCCTGCACCTGCCAGAGCCCGCGCAATGACCGCCCCGATGCTGCAGATCGATGCCCTCACCAAACGCTTCCAAACCGGTGGCGGCTTCCTCAAACGTCCGCGCGCCATGCTCGCGGTCCGCGATGTGTCCCTAACCATCGCCAAAGGGGAAGTTGTTGGCGTCGTCGGTGAAAGCGGCTGCGGCAAATCCACCCTCGCCCGATTGGTTTTGCGCTTGTTAGAGCCTACTTCTGGCCGTGTGTTGATGGACGGCACCGACCTGACCCACCTCAACCCCAGCGCATTGCGCGCCGCCCGTAAGCGCATGGCGATGGTGTTTCAAGACCCCTATTCCTCGCTCGACCCGCGCTTTTCCGTCACCGATGTACTGACCGAACCCTTCACCGTGCAACGTCGTCCACTACCCCCCGGTCAGATCGCCGAGATGCTCACCGCCGTCGGTCTGCCGCCCGAAATGGCCACCAGCCACCCGCACCAACTCTCCGGCGGCCAACGCCAACGCGTCGGCATCGCCCGCGCCCTCGCGCTGCGCCCCGAATTCGTGGTGCTCGATGAACCAACCGCCTCTTTAGATGTCTCTATTCAGGCCCAAATCATCGACTTGCTGGCGGGCCTGCGCGATCAGATGGGCCTGACCTACCTGTTCATCAGCCACGACCTTGGCCTTGTGCGCTATTTCTGTGACCGTATCGTGGTGATGTATCTCGGCGCTGTGGTCGAAGTCCTGCCCACCGCCCATGCCAAACCCCGCCACCCCTACACCCGCGCCCTGATCGACAGCGGCTTCGCCCCCGATCCCACCCGCCGCCGCGCCATCGCGCCCCTCAGCGGTGAAATCCCCAGCCCCTTCGATCTCCCCCCCGGCTGCGCCTTTGCCGGGCGCTGCCCGCGCGCGTCGGACCGTTGCCGCGCCGAGCGGCCCGTGCTGGACGTAACCACTCACCCCACCGCCTGCTTCCACGCGCTTTGAAAGCCCAAACATGCCCTTCCACATCCTGACTGGCTCTTTCGTTCACGAAAGCAACACCTTCAAACGCGGCGAAACCAGCCTGCAAGACTTCCGCAACGATGTGCTGGACGAGGGCCAACTGGCCATAGACCGCTTCGGCGATGTCAATGAAGAACTCGCCGGTTTCCTCGACATCGGCCGCAGCGCGGGATGGCAAATCACCCACACCGTCTCCGCCCACGCCACCCCCGGCGCGCGCGTCTCCCGCGCAGCGTTTGACCATATCGCGGGCCTGATCTGCGACGGCGCGCGCCAACATCGCGACACGCTCGACGGCATCCTGCTCAGCCTGCACGGCTCGATGGTGCCGACGTTCTGCGAAGATGGCGAGGGCGAACTCCTGCACCGCCTGCGCGCCATCGTCGGCCCGGATATGCCCATCGCCGTCACGCTCGATCTGCACGCGATGGTGACGCCCGCGATGGTCGCGGCAGCCCAGATCATGGTCAGCTACAAAACCTATCCGCATATAGACATGCGCGAAACCGGCCGCCACGCCGCTCGCCTGCTGGATGCGACCCTACGCGGCCAAACGAGGCCCATTACCCTGCGCGCCCACCTGTCGATGCTGGATGAAGCCAACGCAGGCCGCACCGATGTGCCACAAACCGCCGCCCTTTATACCCGCGCCACGCAGCACGAATCCGAGCCCGGCATCCTCGCCGTCTCGATCAACGCAGGCTTCGCCGAGGCTGATATTCTGGAAGCTGGCCCCACCGTTCTGGTCAGCTACGACCAAAACATCCCCAGCGCTGCCCCGCGCGCGCAACAGATTTCCAAAGCCTTGGCCGACACGATTTGGCAGCAGCGCGACTCTGTATCAAACGATTTCCTCACCCCCGCCGCCGCCGCCCTGCAGGCCCGCGATTTTGACAGCAGCAAAGGCCCGCTGATCATCGCCGACTACGCCGACAACCCCGGCGCAGGGGCCTACGGCGACGCCACCGCGCTGTTGCAGGCGCTGTTTGACGCCAAGGCCACAAGCGGCGCTTTCGCCCCGATGATCGACCCGCAGGCCGCAGCCATCCTGCATCGCCACAAAGTCGGCGATCATGTCACCCTCGCACTCGGTGGCAAGCAAGACCCCAGCTTTGGCGGCGGCCCACTGAACGTAACGGGCGAAATCATCCACCTGTCGGATGGCAGCTATACCGGCAACGGCCCGATCCTCGGCGGTATCACCCACAGTTTCGGCCCCACCGCCGTGCTGCGCGTTCAAGGTATAGATATTCTGGTCGTCACCCAACCCGGCCAGATGCTCGATCTGATGCAAGTCCGCACTTTCGGCATCGAACCCGCAACCCAGCGCTTTCTGGTGGTGAAATCCATGCAACACTTCCGCGCCGCCTTCGAGCCGATTGCAGGCAAAGTCATCGTCTGCGACAGCGGAGCCCTCGCCACCCCGCAAGCCCACCTGCGCCCCTACACCCGCGTTCGCCGTCCGGTCTGGCCACTGGATCGCACCGGGTTTGGAACCTCATAAAATGCTCTAAACGGCCCATAGGCTCAATTTTTAACTGGTAGCTTCCTCAAAGAACCGCACCATCCGGGCCGCGATCACGTCACGATCTGCAGCCACATCCAAACTCGTCCGCGCCTGCACCGCCACCTCCGCTGGCAATTTATCCGCATATTCTGCCACCAACGCCGTCATGAACCCCTGCGTCATCTCGGGATGATACTGCGTGGTCAGCACCCGCCGCCCCATCGCAAAACTCCCCACCGCACAATCAGCATTTCCCCCCAACACCACCGCCCCGCCTGGCACGCACAGAACTTGCTCTCTATGCGCCGCATAGAGCCGTATCTGTACGCCTTCCATCATCGTCTCCACCGCGCCAAACACCCAGCCACCGGGGTTCTCGCCCACCACGCCCCCCAAGGCCACAGCAATCGCCTGATGCCCAAAGCACGCGCCAAACAGCGGTTCCCCGCGCGCCACGATCTGCCTGATCAGCCCCAACAACCGCCCCACCCAAGCGTCAGAATCATGCACCGAAGCCGGACTGCCGGTGATGATCCAGCCATCAAACCGATCCGCTTCTGCCGGAAAATCCCCGTCCTTCACCGAAAAAGCACTCACCCGCCAACCGGGTCGCAACCCCTGCAACAGTGCCGCGAACTTCGCCCCATCTTTCGGATGTCTCTGCGCAAAGTCACTCTCGTCGGTGTTCGCCACCAGCACCGCAATATGCATAATCTTTCTCTTTACATATTTATGAACATGTATAGCATATTTATAAATTGACCACATGGCAAGCGAGGATGAATGACGCTCTGGACCCCCACCGACGATGGCCATGCCGATCTTTCCAGCCATGACGCCTTCGCACAAGGCGCGCCGCTGAATACCTTCGCCCGCCTGCGCCGCGATGATCCGATGCACTGGACGGAATATGCCCAAGGCGAAAACTACTGGTCCGTCACCCGCCACGCCGACATTCTCGAACTCAACCGCCAAACCGACCTCCTGTCCTCCGCCCGTGGCATCCGCATCGAGGATCAGAGCTACGAAGAATACCTCGCCCGCCGCACCTTTCAGGAAACCGATGGGGCTGAGCATATGGCCACCCGCATCCGCGTCGCCAAAGCCTTCTCGCGCCCGGTGATCGCGCAATTCGAACAGGTGATCCGCGACATCTGCATCGACATTCTTGACCACACCCTGCCGAAACTCACTTTCGACGCCACCGCAGAAATCGCCCGCCAACTGCCGATGCGGATGCTGGGCCGCATCATGGGCACCCCCGACGCCGATCTGCCGTGGCTGGTCGCCAAAGGCGATGCGCTGATCGCCAACACCGACCCCGATTTCACCAGCCATGTCCTCGACAAGATGACCACCGACGAATTCCGCATGATGCCGTTCAACTCGCCAGCGGGCGCGGAACTTTTCGTCTATGCCAAAGACCTGATGGCCCGCAAAGCCGCCTCGGGCGACCGATCCGGCATCCTGCCGCTGATCATGGAACCCGCCGCCGATGGCACCACCATGCCCGAACATGAATTCCGCAATTTCTTCTGCCTGTTGGTCGCTGCGGGCAACGACACCACCCGCTATTCCATCGCCGCGGGCCTGCAAGCCCTCGCCCATCAGCCCGAACTGTTGCCCCTGCTGCAAACCGACACTGTCTGGGACACCGCCCCCGATGAAATCATCCGCTGGGCCACTCCCGCGATCTATTTCCGCCGCACCGCCACCCGTGATTTCGACTACCACGGCAAGCAGATCAAAGCCGGGCAAAAGGTGGTTTATTGGTGGCTCTCGGGCAACCGCGACGAGAACGCCTTTGACACCCCTTGCCGCGTCAACCTCGCCCGCCAAAACAACCGCCACATGGCGTTCGGCCAAGGCGGCCCGCATGTTTGCCTTGGCATGTGGCTCGCCCGCTTAGAGGTGCGTGTGCTGTTCGAAGAACTTGCCAAACGTATCCGCAAGATCGAACCTGCCGGGGATCACAAATACCTGCGCTCGAATTTCGTCGGCGGTCTGAAATCCTTGCCCGTCACCGTCACGCTCAACTAAGCGACCAAAAAAGCGGCCATCAGAGCCGCCTCAGGGAGTTACCATGACCGATCACCCCCAGCGCCTGCGCGCGATGTTTTGCGATCACCTCTCAATCATGCGCGGCAAATACCTGCCTGCCAGCAAGTTAAAAGACGATGAAAGCCGCTTCGCCCGCCCGACGTTTTCGGTGCATTACGACAAAGACCTGCTGATTGAGGCTCCCGGCACCATGTGTCTCGAAGGCCTCCCCGACATGACCCTGCGCTGGAACGGCAACGAAATCCGTCAAGGTTGGGAGCCGAACACCAAAGTCGTCACCGGAGACCTCTATGCCGCCGACGGCACGCCGATCCCGATGTGCCCGCGCACCGCCCTGAAGCGCGCCGTCGCCGCGTGGGAGAAACACGGGCTGACCCCGAAAGTCGGAATCGAGTTGGAGGCTTACGCCTTCATCCGCCGCGATGATGGCCAGATCGTGCCCTATGACACCCCCGGCGGCGTGGTCTACGGCACCGGAAACTTCACCGACCCGCGTCGTTTCACCGATGCAATCTGGAACAAAGCTCAAGACATCGGCCTGCCGCTGGATCTGATCACCGCCGAATATGACACGCCGCAATATGAATTCACCCTCACGTTCAACAGCGCTGTCCAACACGTTGATACCGTCGTGCTGTTTCGCCAAATGGCCCGAGAGATCGCCTGGGATCATGGCATTATCCTGACTTTCCTGCCGAAACCGATCCCCGGGAAGGGCGGCAACGGCATGCATATCAACCTGTCGCTCACCGATGCCAAAGACCACAACGCGCTGGCCAATGGCGATCATGGCGACCCTGCCAACCTCAACCCGCTCGCCAAAGGCTGCATCGCCGGATGGATGCAGCATCACAAAGCTATGGCCGGCCTGATCGCCCCCAACGCCCAATCCTATAACCGCCTGCAGCCCGCCAGCCTGTCGGGCTATTGGTGCAACTGGGGCGGTGACAACCGCAACGTCACCGTGCGGCTGAGCGCCGAGGGCGGCAAGAAAGCCCGCCTCGAACACCGCATGGCTGACGCTGCCGCCAATCCCTACACTGCCGTGGCAACTGTCTTGCAAGCCGCGCTGCTCGGCTATGAAAACCACTACGCTTTACAACCGATGGAATCCGGCAACGGCTTCTCTTCCAACGATGCCAAACACGGCACCGCGGCCTCCCTCTCCGACGCCCTCAATGATCTGGACTCCGACGCCATCCTCACCACGGCCGTGGGCGCGGGCTTGGTCGAAAACCACCTTTATATGAAACGCGCCGAAGTCGAAAAAACCGCCGCTCTTTCCCCCGACGCCCTGCGCGATTGGTACATTTGGTATCTGTAACCCGCCAATGCTTTCAAATCGGTAAACGTCCAAGCGGGCCGCGCTAAAAACTGCAAACCAACCCTCCAGCCCTTCACATTGGTCTAAATATCCCGGGGGTCCCGGGGGCTTGCCCCCGGCATCTCCGCCAAACCGGAGCCTGAAATGCAAGCCACCTGGCACCTCCCCAACGGCAAAACCGTCACCGCCGAGGTCAAACCCGGCCTCAACCTGATGGAAGCCGCCGTCGCCAACAATATCCCCAACGTGATCGGCGAATGCGGCGGCTCGCTGTCCTGCGCCACCTGCCACGTCGTCGTTGATCCCGCATGGACCAGCCGCGTAGGCCGACCCAGTACCTTCGAAGATGACATGCTCGACGTCACCGACGCCGACCGCCAACCCACTTCCCGCCTATCCTGCCAGATCAAAATGACCGAAGCGCTCGACGGCATCATCCTGCATGTTCCGGGCTAAGCGCCTATGGGTAGGGCGGGTTCACCGCGCCGCCCGATGCGCCGCTCGACCCCTCAAGCCACCACCAAGCCCAACTGCGCCACCAGTTCCGCCGCCTGTTTGCGCGACACGACCGCGCCGCGAAACTTGCCCGCATCGGCGATCTTCAATCCGCCCAAATCGGCACCCCTTAAATCGGCACCCTCAAACCGCGCCCCGCTCACATGGGCCTCGCGCAGCGAACAGCGCTCAAACACCGCCTCGCGGAAATCGCAGCCCGCCAAATCCGCGCCCGAGAAATCCACCCCCTCCAGCACCGCACGGCGCAAAACCACCCCCCGCAGCCGCGCATCCGCCAGCAGCGTATCGACCAACACCAGCCCCAAAGTCCCCGCCTTGGCCAAATCCGCCCCGGTCAGCTTGCAGCCCTCAATCCGCGCCCCGGTCAGCACCGCTCCTTCAAACCCCGCATTGTTGAAATCGCAGCCCTGCAGCACCGCCTCCCCCAGCCGAGCCGCCGCAAACCGCGCGAACCCAGCCCTGCAGCCGACAAACGCCACCCCCTCCAGCACCGCCCCAATAAAATTCACCGCCTTCAAGCTACAGCGCTCAAACCGCCACCCCGACAGATCCACTCCCGCCAGATCCGCCCCCTCCATATCACACCCGCGCAACACCGCAGGCCCCGCCAAGGCCATAACCTCGGCCCGCCCCAACACGCCGCCCTCCACCGCAGTCATCGCTTGCATTCCCCCACACGCCCCGCCATCACCACCCAAACAACCCCAAGGCCCGTCATGACGCTCATCCCCGCCTGGATCAACGGCACCCTCACCCCCACCGACAAGCTAGAGGTCCACCGCCTAGGCCTGCGCCACAAAGCCGTCTCGGTCTTCGTCCTCTCGGGTGACCACATCCTGATCCAACAACGCGCGCTATCGAAATACCACACCCCCGGCCTCTGGGCGAACACCTGCTGCACCCACCCGCACTGGGACGAAGCCCCAATAACCTGCGCCCACCGCCGCCTGAACGAAGAACTAGGGCTATCAAACCTAACCCTCACCCCCGCCGGCCAAGTCGAATACCGCGCCCCCGTCCCCCCCGACATGATCGAACACGAAGTCGTCGACATCTTCACCGCCCAAGCCCCCCGCACCCTCAAAATCACCCCAAACCCACACGAAGTCCTCACCACCGCCTGGGTCCCGCTCCCGAAACTCCTGCACGACACCCAAACCACCCCAGAAATCTTCACCCCCTGGCTGCGCATCTACCTGCACGACCACCCCCACATCCTACAGAACGCCCAACAAACCCAACCTTAACCACGCCCCGGCACCCTGACCCGAACAGGAGGCCACATGATCACCACCGAAATCACCCAGATCCCCACCGCCGAAATCCTCGACCAAGCCCTGCTGCGCGACCGCTCCCACCTCGACACCGCAGCCCTCGAAGACCTCGCCCAATCCATCCACCGCGACGGCCTGCGCCAACCCATCGAGGTCTGGGCGCTTTCCCAACCGACCGAGACCCACCGCTACGGCCTGATCTCCTGCCTGCGCCGCCTCACCGCCACCCGCCTGCTGCACAGCCGCAACCCCAGCTTGCACACCACCATCCCCGCCTTCCTGCGCACCCCCGCCTCGATCCCCGACGCGATGGCGCAAATGATCGCCGAAAACGAAATCCGCGAAAACCTCACCCCGTGGGAGAGGGGCCTCACCCTCGCCACCTGCGTCACCCAAGACCTGTTCCCCAGCATCGACGCCGCCATCGCCGCCCTGCACCCCACCGCCAGCAAACAAAAACGCACCCGCCTGCGCACCCTCGCCCTTGTGGCAGAGGAGTTGGAGCACTGTTTCACCACCCCCGAACTGCTCTCGCAAAGCCAGATCGAGCGCCTCGCCGCCTGCCTGCGCGGCGGCCTCACCGACCTCATCCACCAGATTCTAAAGGAAAACCGTCGCGCCAGCCTGCCCAGCCAATGGGCCGCCCTGCTCCCCACCCTGACCGAAGCCCTAGCCCCCGAGTCCGACCCCACCCCCACCAAACCCGGCCGCCCGCGTCGGCTGCTGACCCTGAAACAGGGGCTGACGATAAGGCGAGAGAAATGCATCGGTGGCTGGTCGCTGAAATTCACCGGCCCCCACGCGCGCAGCGGGGGCTTGATGGACGACGTGATGGACGAGATCGAGCGGTTGTTTCAGCCGGAGTAGGGGGGCAGTGTGTTCCGTGTCAAAACTTGGCGAACTTTTTTCTCATAATATCGAAAGTATTTATGCAGGAAATATTTCGAGAAACGCATAAATTTGGCAGTGGCACTCGTTTTTTAGCTCCGACGATAGGTACTTCGTGCGTTACGATTATACCGCCAAGGACCTCAGCTTTTGCTATAAGCCACGGATCTGCGCCAGAGAGAAATTTCTCGACGCCGGGTGTGTTGTAGTCCGATGTACTTAACTCCGCAGCAATGTGGGCAAAGGCTAGCTGCGTTTGCTCATCATCAACAGGCAGTATCCAATCCGCATTTTTGCGAGCTTTGAACCAGTTCCCAAGTTCATCGTCTTTGACTAGAAGTTCATCGCGCACGGGTATGATTGTTCTCACATCCTCACCGACCACACGCTCCATCCAACTCCAAAATGCGGGAACAAGATCAAATGCATAGTAGCGATTTTTGGCCTCAATAAAGATGTTCGCATCAAATAAATACACGCTAGGGTCCAGACTCATTGATCGTCAAAGCCAGAACAAGACGGTTGCGGCGAGAGCGACGGCGGAGAGGAAGACTTTTGGGCATCTGTCGTAACGTGTTGCCACCCGCCGCCAGTCTTTGAGACGGCCAAACATGATCTCAATCCGATTGCGGCGTTTGTATCGGCGTTTATCGTATTTGACAGGCTTCGCGCGTGACTTCCGGCCGGGGATGCAAGGCGTGATCCCCTTGTTTTTCAGGGCGTCTCGGAACCAGTCGGCGTCATAACCCCGGTCAGCCAGCAGCCACGTCGCTTTGGGTAAGCTGCCCAGTAAGGCCGCAGCGCCGGTGTAATCGCTGACCTGACCTGCGGTCATGAAGAAGCGGATCGGTCGGCCGTTTTCGTCAGTGACGGCATGCAGTTTGGTATTCATGCCACCTTTGGTCCGGCCAATCAGACGACCGCGCCCCCCTTTTTCACCCCAAGGCTTGAAGCCGTGCGGTGCGCCTTGAGATAGGTCGCGTCGATCATCACCGTCTTCGGGACCGCCGCCTCGGAGGCCAACCCTTCCATCATCCGGGCAAAGACGCCCATGTCGCCCCATCGCTTCCAACGGTTGTAAAGCGTCTTCGCCGGGCCGTATTCCTTCGGCGCGTCAGACCAACGCAAGCCATTGCGATTGATGAAGATAATGCCGCTCAAGACCCGACGATCATCGACACGCGGCACCCCGTGGCTCTTGGGAAAGAAGGGTTTAAGTCGAGCCATCTGCTCGTCCGTCAGCCAGTAAAGGTTGCTCATTGCTCAGTCTCCTTGCGGAGCCTGAATCACGGCTGCGTTGCAAAATCAATAGGTCCTGACCCTAGGGCTACATCCTTTCGTAGATTTCTTTGAGCTTACCCGGTTGCACTCCTAAGAGCGAGGCCGCCTGCCGCAACAGCATACTTCCACGCATTGCTTCCTGCACAACAGCTCTAGTGAAGTTTCTACCATTTCTAATCGGTAAGGTGTTAAAGAAATTTCCACCACTTTTCTTGCGTTCTTTTAGTATCTGCCATCTTTGTTGTTCCGAGGCGTAGAAAGCACGATACACATCATCGTTTATAAAACCATAGTCTCTAGCTCTACGCGCAACAACGATTCGGCTCACTTTGAAATGGGCCGAAATACTATCCACCTGATCATTTAGACTTAAGCGTGTAATCCACCGCGCTCGAAATTCGACTTCAGGTGTGAGAAATTCCGCAGCAACTTTGTTGCAGAATTTTTCTATAGAACTGCGTGTTCCAAAATCAGGTTCATCCAATCGGATACTAGATACCCCAGATTCTCCAATCCAAAGATGCGCCAGTTCATGAGCAAATGTGAATATTTGCGCAGAGGTGCTATCTTGCCCATTGATTATTACTAATGGGATGATTGGGTCCGCTATTGCCATTCCCCTAAATGCAGCGACGGAAAGAGGTCGATGGGTATTGCTGCCGACAATACCAGTACGCATCACCCATATTCCTCGCGTTTCAGCACAAGCCATCAAATAGGTTAAATAATCTTCGTAGTTACTAGATTTTGGCCTTGCGGAATCTCCGTGCAACTCGATCAGAATATCTGCTGCGACGATTTTGGGGTCGCTCTGCAAGGTGTATCTTTTTATGAACGGAATTGGATCATACCCATTCAACTCTTTGTATTCTTTGTACCAATCCCTTTTGAACATCACGTCACCCAACAGAGTTTTGGTGTTGATGTCCATTTTGCGCTGTTCGCCACCTACTGTTCGGAAATCAGGGAGAAGAGTTTGCTCGATAGGAGGTGTGGGCAGATATAGGTAGCCAAATGGGATGCTCAGCACATCGGCCAGCTTTTGAGCTTGTAGGAACGTAGGGCGATCCGAACCTTCAAGCCAAGCTGTGACCACTTCTGGACGAACATTTAGACGTACCGCAACAGCGTCAGGCGTTGCATCCGCCCGACTCAACGCCCAAACTATAATGTCTTTATTTATCAGTGCTTTAGACATAATGTGCGACCATTCCTCTGACTTGAGTATATAGGCCGAAAATTAATTTAATTGCACCTTTTGCCGAGAATGTTGCCGGTTTTGGGGAGAATGTTGGCCGTTGCGACATTTTCGACTCAATGTCGCAACCGACACATCAAGCGCGGCCATGTGGACACCACAAGTCCCCCAAACCTTAACAAATCCTTAAATCCACCACCCCAACCCACTGATATAAAACAACAAAAAAAGGTCCCGAGTTGGGGCCCTACCCGATCCGCCCCCGAACCCCGCCGGTCTGACCCCGGTCCAGCAAAAGATGGTCGGCCAGAACGCAGGCCATCATCGCCTCCCCCACCGGAACCGCCCGGATCCCCACGCAAGGGTCGTGCCGCCCCTTGGTGACCAGATCAATCTCCGCCCCCGTCGCATCAATCGTCGCCCGGGGGGTCAGAATAGACGAGGTCGGCTTCACCGCGAACCGCACCACCACCGCCTGCCCGCTGGAAATCCCGCCCAAGATCCCCCCCGCATGGTTCGACAAGAACTCCGGCCCGTGCGCCCCCATCCTGATCTCATCCGCATTCTCAACCCCGGTCAAAGTGGCAGCATCGAACCCGTCGCCAATCTCGACCCCCTTCACCGCATTGATCGACATCATCGCGCTTGCCAGATCGGAATCGAGCTTCCCATACAACGGCGCCCCCAACCCCGCAGGCACCCCCGAAGCCGTCACCTCAATCACCGCCCCCACCGAATTGTGGTCCAGCCGCAACCCATCCAGATAGTCAGCCCACTCCGCAACAGCCCCCGGATCAGGACAAAAGAACGGATTGCTCCCAATCACCGCCGCATCAAACCGCGACCGATCAATCCCCATCACCCCCATCCGCACCATATACCCCGAGATCTTCAACCCCGGTACCAACGAAGCCAACACCGCCCGAGCCACCCCACCAGCCGCCACCCGCGAAGCCGTCTCCCGCGCTGAACTCCGACCACCCCCGCGATAATCCCGGATCCCGTATTTCTGATGGTAGGTGATATCCGCATGCCCCGGTCGAAACGCCTGCGCGATGTTGCTGTAATCCTTGCTGCGCTGGTCGGTGTTCTCAATCATCAACTGAATAGGCGTCCCCGTCGTGCCCCCCTCAAACACCCCCGACAGAATCCGCACCTCATCCGCCTCTTTCCGCTGCGTCGTAAACTTCGACGTCCCCGGCTTGCGCTGATCCAACCAAGGCTGCAAATCCGCCTCCGACAGCCGCACCCCCGGAGGACAGCCATCCACCGTGCAGCCAATCGCAGGCCCGTGGCTTTCGCCCCAAGTGGTGACGCGAAACAGATGACCGAAGGTGTTCAGGCTCATGCGCAGGCTCCTCTTTGCACCCCCAATAAGCCAAGCACTGCCCCCGATAAACCCTTAAAACTCCAACGCCCCCTGTGCGCTGCCGTCAACCTCCTTCGCCGCCTTCTTAAACCCGTCATCCCTGCGAGCGGGTAAACGCACCGCCCGGTCGCGCAGCGCCATGGCATGCTCTATCGTCACGATCTGGATGCGGGGAACCGCGGCGAAACCGGGCAGCTCATACAGCCCCGCCCCCGCCGCTTCGGTGATCATTGGTTTCGACGGCTCGGTCAGGGTCAGAAACACACCCTCCCCGGCACGCTCGCGCTCGATCACCCCACGCAGATCGCGGATCATCGCCACACCGACGTTATCGCCCGCCTTCACCGAGACAATCGGCGCCCTCAGATTTCGCGCCGAAATACAGGTTGCCATCAATGCCCTTATCCGCGCCCTTCTTAGAAAGGTTGCCCGGTTGCGCCGCAATCAGTGACAGCGCCCATTTTTCAAACTCGAAGTAGTAATTCTTGTCGTCGCGGCCCCGCGACGCGAGGTTGCGCGCGCCCTCGATATCCTGCGGCACGCCGTGGGTGAGGAACTGCACGCCTTCAAACGCATCGCGCAGCCGCTTTTCGATCAGCCCGATGGCAAGATGCGTCACATCAATGCCAATCCACTGCCGCCCGAGTTTCTGCGCCGCATGCACCGTGGTGCCGCAGCCGCAAAACGGATCGAGCACCACATCGCCGGGATTGCTCGAGGCGTTGAGGATACGCTGCAAGAGGGCGACGGGTTAACATGATGGGGAGGCACCCTATATACAGCTGCGGTACCCATACGCGAACGCTCATATGAACATATTCGAAGCAGCAATTTGGACGAAAGTTTCTGGCGAAGTTAGCCGCCACAACTCGCAAATATGTCGGGCCCCGTGCTAGGGTCCAGACTCATTGATCGTCAAAGCCAGAACAAGACGGTTGCGGCGAGAGCGACGGCGGAGAGGAAGACTTTTGGGCATCTGTCGTAACGTGTTGCCACCCGCCGCCAGTCTTTGAGACGGCCAAACATGATCTCAATCCGATTGCGGCGTTTGTATCGGCGTTTATCGTATTTGACAGGCTTCGCGCGTGACTTCCGGCCGGGGATGCAAGGCGTGATCCCCTTGTTTTTCAGGGCGTCTCGGAACCAGTCGGCGTCATAACCCCGGTCAGCCAGCAGCCACGTCGCTTTGGGTAAGCTGCCCAGTAAGGCCGCAGCGCCGGTGTAATCGCTGACCTGACCTGCGGTCATGAAGAAGCGGATCGGTCGGCCGTTTTCGTCAGTGACGGCATGCAGTTTGGTATTCATGCCACCTTTGGTCCGGCCAATCAGACGACCGCGCCCCCCTTTTTCACCCCAAGGCTTGAAGCCGTGCGGTGCGCCTTGAGATAGGTCGCGTCGATCATCACCGTCTTCGGGACCGCCGCCTCGGAGGCCAACCCTTCCATCATCCGGGCAAAGACGCCCATGTCGCCCCATCGCTTCCAACGGTTGTAAAGCGTCTTCGCCGGGCCGTATTCCTTCGGCGCGTCAGACCAACGCAAGCCATTGCGATTGATGAAGATAATGCCGCTCAAGACCCGACGATCATCGACACGCGGCACCCCGTGGCTCTTGGGAAAGAAGGGTTTAAGTCGAGCCATCTGCTCGCCCGTCAGCCAGTAAAGGTTGCTCATTGCTCAGTCTCCTTGCGGAGCCTGAATCACGGCTGCGTTGCAAAATCAATAGGTCCTGACCCTAGATCGGAAGCAGCGGTTTAATCACTTGCCATAATTTGTCGGCGGCCCCCACCAATGCTGTCACCCCACTAACTTTTTCCGAGATTGCTTTCATAACTGCCGTGATAGTTGCTGGCTTGCGTTTTCCGACTATTTCCTCTGCCAGAGTTTCAGTTAGTTCAATGATTTCAGTTTGCTGTGCGACGTCCAATTCTTTAGATGTAATCACAGCTTCTGTAAGGCTCTTAATATATGTGCCGACTTCCTCTGCATCTGAGGCCTTCGACAGCGTGATGGCAGCATCGATTCTTTGAATCGAGCCGGTATTTAGCACCCCGATTTGCGACTGAGATATACTGATGTTGTTCAATGTGTGACTCCTCATCATCGCCTGAGCGAGGGCTTGCACAGGCATTCTTCCACCCTGACTTGGATAGCCCGTAACCATCTCCATGTCGTTCAAAGCTTGATTCATCATCGCGGCATTTTGGAGAAACTGCATATTCATGATGTGCGACCATTTTCCATAGCAATCTAGGCAGACGGGAATGCTGTTGTTTTCGCCAATCAAATACATCGCTGGACGGTCGCACTGATGGCATTTCATTGCACCAATCTTCCTCTAATCGTCTGTCGCTTACTTATTAGCATGGCGAGAAGCGTCTGAGTCACCGCGCTTTACTGGACTGGATCGTTTCGTCAAACGCCTCTATCTGCGCGGCAGACTCCGCGCCCGCTGGCCCTTTGAACAGCACATTATAGCTGGCGTTCGAGTTGAACGGCGGGTCAAGGTAGATCAGATCGACGCTTTCATCGCGGATAGACTCGCGCAGCACTTTCAGGTTGTCGCCGTAATACAGATGGTTCATCCCGCCCCCGTGTGGGCCAGGTTGACCCGACCCAAATCCCATTCTCGCAGCCGATGGTTAAGGCAAGGTTAGCCGCGCCAAGGGGCTATCGCAAGCCGCCACAAGGCCTGCACAAAACGCAAAATCTGGCGGCGGCAGAGCGGGCAAAGCTTAACAAATGATGAATCAGCATAGGCTAAGTCCTTGATATATATATTCTGAAAATTCTGCCACACGTGGACACGCCACGGCCAAAACTCCCCCTTGCACCCATCCACGGTTTCCCTATGCTCTGGCTTACCTCGGGGTGCCCAGGGTCGTTTCCCACAAACGGCCCGAAGGCTGAGATGCAGCGATGCGGACCCGTTGAACCTGAACCGGATCATACCGGCGGAGGGAAGGTGCTGGATCTCTCCATCCCCGACCATTTCCGTCGCAACGTTGGAGAGAAAGATGACCACCAAACTCCTCGCTGCGGGCCTTGCATTCCTCGCCTCGCCCGCGCTGGCTGACACGCCCGTTCTCACCGTGCTGACCTACGACAGCTTCACCTCGGAATGGGGCCCCGGCCCGGCGATTGAGAAGGGATTTGAGGCGACCTGCGGCTGCGACCTGAAATTCGTCACCGCAGGCGATGGTGCCGCTTTGTTGGCGCGGGTGAAGTTGGAGGGGGCGGATAGCAAGGCCGATGTCGTCGTAGGCCTCGATACCAACCTCACCGCCGACGCCACCGCAACCGGATTGTTCGCACCCGTAGCGGCCCAGCCTAATACCTTGCCGGTGCCGTTCGAGGACCCCAACTTCATCCCGTTCGATTGGGGTTACTTCGCCTTCGTTTACGACAAAACCAAGGTAGCAACACCGCCGACCAGCTTTGAAGAACTCGCGGCGTCTGATCTGAAAGTCGTGATCGAGGACCCGCGGTCTTCGACGCCCGGTCTGGGGCTGGTTTTGTGGGTGAAGGCGGCTTACGGCGACAGGGCCCCGCAGATCTGGGCGGATCTCGCCGATAACATCATCACGGTGACGCCCGGATGGTCGGAGGCTTATGGCATGTTTACCGAGGGGCAGGCCGATATGGTGCTGTCTTACACCACCTCGCCCGCCTATCATCTGATCGCCGAGAAGGACGATACCAAGGCGGCGGCGGCGTTTTCTGAGGGGCATTACATGCAGGTTGAGGTGGCGGGCAAACTGGCCACGTCGCAGCAATCGGCGCTGGCGGACCAGTTTCTGGCCTACCTGACCGCAGATGCGGCGCAGTCGGTGCTGATTACCACGAACTGGATGTATCCGGCGAAAACACCGGCGGAGGGTTTGCCGAAAGGGTTTGAAACGCTGGTCCAACCGGCGAAATCTTTGCTGATGTCGGCATCAGAGGCCGAAGCCGCCCGCGCCCCAGCGATTGCGGAATGGCAAGCCGCGCTGTCCCGCTAAGCCCAGCCGTCGGGCTGAGCATCGCCATTGCCGCACTGATCCTTGGCAGTGCAGTGATGGTGGCCGCGCGCGCGGACAGCTTCGCTTTGGCCCCGGCGGATTGGCAGGCTGTGCGGTTCACCGTGCTGCAAGCCAGTCTTTCGGCCGCGGCGTCAGCCCTACTCGCGATCCCAGTCGCCCGGGCTTTGTTCCGCCGCCGCTTTCCGCTGCGGGGGGCGCTGATCCGGTTGCTGGCGGCACCTTTCGTGCTGCCGGTGGTGGTGGCGGTGATGGGGCTGCTGACGGTGTTTGGCCGGGGTGGGCCGATCAATATGGCGCTGGCGCCGTTGGGGCTGTCGGAGGTTTCGATCTTTGGGCTGCACGGCGTTGTGCTGGCGAATGTATTTTTCAACATGCCGCTTGCCACACGAATGCTGCTGCATGGCTGGCAGTCGATCCCGGCCGAGCGGTTTCGGCTGGCGCAGTCACTGGGCTTGCCGCCATCCGCGCAGTTCCGGCATCTGGAAGCACCGATGTTGCGGGCACAACTACCGGGGATTTTCGCGGTGATCCTGCTGATTTGTCTGGCGAGTTTTGCCATCGCTTTGATGCTGGGCGGGGGGCCAAAGGCGAGCACGCTGGAGCTTGCGATCTACCAATCGTTGCGGTTCGAGTTTGATCTGGGCCGCGCGGCTTTGCTGGCGGCGGTGCAGTTTACTCTGTGTGCAGCGATCACGCTGACTGCGGCGCGGTTGACCTTGCCACAGGGCTTTGGCGCGGGGCTGGGACGGCGCATAGAAATGCCCGCTGCCGCTGGTTGGCGGTGCGTTTTGGATGTGCTGGCGATTGCCGCCGCCGCACTGTTTCTATTTGCGCCGTTGCTCGCGGTGGTAATCAAGGGCGTGCCGGGGCTCGCTGCGCTGCCGAACGGGCTTTGGCCTGCGGTATTGCGCTCGGTTTCGGTGGCAGTGGTGTCGGCTTTGCTGGCAACGAGTGCTGCGTTGGTGTTGGCGACGGGGGCGGCGCGCAGCAAAAGCCGCGCCATCGAACTGGCGGCGATGCTGCCGCTTGCGGCGAGCTCGCTTGTGTTGGGAACCGGGCTTTTCCTGATGGTGCGGCCGTTTGTGACGCCGGAAACCTTGGCGCTTCCGATCACTGTTCTGGTCAATGCCACGCTGACTTTGCCCTATCTTTTCCGCCTGTTGCTGCCGGAAGCCCGCCAAATTGAGGTTGATTATGGCCGGTTGACAAAATCATTGGGCTTGCCGCACCGCACGACGCTGCGCTTTGTCATCCTGCCGCGATTGGCGCGGCCTTTGGGCTATGGCGCGGGGTTGGCCGCCGCGTTGTCGATGGGCGATCTTGGAGTGATTGCGCTGTTTGCGGGCGATGGGGGCGCGACTTTGCCGCTGTTCGTGCAGCATTTGATCGGAGCGTATCGGCTACAACAGGCGGCTGCGGCGTCACTGATACTGGTAACGATCAGCTTTGCGCTGTTCTGGGCCTTTGACCGATTGGGAAGCCGCTATGCTGACGCTTGAAACGCTGGTTTTGCAGCAGGATGATTTTCACCTGACCGCGCATTGGTCGGTGGCCCCCGGTGACAGGGTGGCGTTGCTCGGGCCATCAGGCGCTGGGAAATCGACGCTGCTGATGGCTTTGGCTGGGTTCTTGCCGCCCACGCAGGGGCGCATCCTATGGCAAGGCGCTGATCTGGCCGGGGTCTTGCCGGGGGATCGGCCCTTAACCATTCTGTTTCAGGACCAAAATCTGTTTCCGCATCTGACCCTGGCGCAGAACCTTGGGCTTGGCCTGTCGCCAACTTTGCGTCTGACCTCAGCGCAGGCGGCACAGATTGAGACGGCGCTGGCGCGGGTGGGGCTTGCGGGCATGGGCGCGCGCAAACCCGGCCAGCTTTCCGGTGGGCAGCAGGGCAGGGCGGCACTGGCGCGGGCACTTTTGCGGGCGCGTCCTGTGCTGTTGCTGGATGAGCCGTTTGCGGCGCTGGGGCCGGCTTTGAAGGCTGAGATGCTGGATTTGCTGGATGAGGTGGCAACCGCGACAGGGGCGGCGGTGCTGATGGTGACGCATGATCCGAGCGATGCGAAACGCTTTGCAGGTAAGACCGTGCTGGTGGCGGATGGGGTGGCGCAAGCTCCGGTGACGACTGCGGAGTTGTTTGCTAACCCACCACAAGCGCTAAAAGATTACCTCGGTTAGCCATGAAAAAACCCCGCGCGAGGCGGGGTTTTTCCGAAAGCAATAATCCAAAACTCAGTGCAGTTTCTTGCCTTTGACGCCCGACCACAGCCGCTTGTTGGTCAGATACAACAGCGAGGACAGCAGAATCAGGAACAGCACGGCCTTGAAGCCTGTGTCTTTACGCGCATTCAGCTTCGGTTCAGCCGTCCACATCAGGAAAGCCGCCACGTCTTCGGCCATGTGCTTGACATCATTCGGCGCGCCATCGGCGAAGGTCACCTGGCCATCGGCCAAGGGCGGCGGCATCTTGATCCAACCTGTTGAGAACACGGGGTTTTCGTAGAAGGTCGAGCCCGCTTCATCTTTCTGCTCGCCGGTGTAACCATGCAGCAACGACACGATATATTCCGGCCCGCCCATGCCCTTGAAGATCTGGTTGAAGCCAAGACCGTAGGGGCCGTGGAAGCCCGCCCTTGCCTTCGCCATCAGCGAAAGATCGGGTGCGCCAGCACCTGTATTGGCGGGAAACAGGTCAACCGGCAGGCCGGGACGATCTTCACCGGTGTCCTTATCGGTCACGGTAAAGGCCTTGGCGTAGGCGCGCACTTGGTCTTCCGGCAACTGCGGGCCGCCCTCATCCCCAAGCGTGCGGATTGGCACGAAGTTCAAACCGTGGCAGGCGGCACAAACCTCGGTATAGACCTGAAGCCCACGTTGCAGCTGATGGGTGTCATAGCTGCCGAACGGGCCTTCAAAGCTGAAAGCTACGTCCTCAACATGGCCACCTTCTTCCGCGGCGAAAGCTGCCCCGGTCATCAGGCTTAGTGCAGAGACAGCGCTGATTGCGATCTTGCGAAACATCTCAGTCAGTTCCTTTCTCTCACTCGGCCGGATTGGCGTAGTGCGATTTGAAGTCTTCCTCAATCGTTGCCGGTTGCGGCAGCGGTTTTTCCAGCACGCCCAGCAGCGGCAGGATGACGAGGAAATAGGCGAACCAGTAGGCCGACGCGATCAGCGAGATCCACGACATCAGTTCGTTTGGCACCTGTGCGCCGACCCACATCAGCACGATGAAGTCGATCACCAGCAGCCAGAACCAGGCCTTGAACTTCGGACGATAGCGACCCGAGCGCACAGAGGAGGTGTCCAGCCACGGCACCAAAGCCAGCACGGCAATCGCGCCGAACATCGCCACCACGCCGAAGAATTTGGCGTCAACGATGCCGAAGGTGACGAAATGCACCAGTTGCACCACCCAAACATCTGCGGTGAAAGCGCGCAGAATCGCGTAGAACGGCAGGAAGTACCATTCTGGCACGATATGCGCCGGGGTCGACAGCGGGTTGGCCTGCACGTAGTTGACGGGATCGCCGAGGAAGTTCGGCATGAAGCTGACGACCGCGAAGAAGATCACCAGAATGACACACAGCGCGAACAGGTCTTTGATCACATAATACGGCCAGAACGGCACGGTGTCTTTCGCGGCATCCTCTTTCGAGGTGCGGCGCACTTCAACACCGGTCGGGTTGTTGTTGCCGGTGTTGTGGAACGCCCAGATGTGCAGCGCCACAAGGGCGGCAATCACGAAGGGCAGCAGGTAGTGCAGGCTGAAGAAGCGGTTCAGCGTGGCATTGTCCACCGCAGGGCCGCCCAGCAGCCATTCCTGCACGGTCGGGCCAATGCCGGGGATAGCCCCGAACAGGCCGGTGATCACCGTGGCACCCCAGAACGACATTTGGCCCCAAGGTAGAACGTAGCCCATGAAACCCGTCGCCATCATCGCCAGATAGATCAACATGCCGATGATCCAAGTGACTTCGCGCGGGGCTTTGTACGAACCGTAGTAGAGGCCGCGGAAGATGTGCAGATAGACGGCAAAGAAGAACAAAGACGCGCCGTTGGCGTGGATGTAGCGCAGCATATAGCCGCCGTTCACATCGCGCATGATATGTTCAACCGAGCGGAACGCCAGATCGACATGCGGCGTGTAATGCATCGCCAGCACCACGCCAGTGATGATTTGCAGACCCAGACAGAACGCGAGCACGATGCCCCAGATCCACATCCAGTTCAGGTTTTTCGGCGTCGGGATCATCAGCGTATCATAGGCAATCGCGACGATCGGCAGACGGTTGTGCAGCCAGGTCTGAAAGCCCGGCTTTGGCTCATAGTGGTCGTGCGGAATTCCGGCCATGGTTTGTGTCCCTTATCCGAGCTTGATCGTGGTGGGGTTTTCGAACTTCGCCACCGGAACCGGCAGGTTGCGCGGGGCTGGACCTTTGCGAATACGGCCAGCCATGTCGTAGTGTGAGCCGTGGCACGGGCAGAACCAGCCGTCGAAATCGCCGGCATCGCCCAAGGGCACGCAGCCAAGATGGGTGCAAACCCCCATCATCACCAGCCACTCACCCGCTTCATCCAACGTGCGATTTTTGTCTTCTGCGGTGGCAGACGCATCAAGGTTGGCGTTCTCGGCATTGGTGTCGGGCAGATCGGTCAAAGCCACAGCGCGGCCCTTTTCGATATCATCCGGGGTGCGGCGGCGAATGAACACCGGCTTGCCGCGCCATTTCACCGTGATCTGAGTGCCAGCGGTGACGCCCGAGATATCGACCATGATCGAGGCCAAGGCGCGGGTATCGGCCGAGGGGTTCATCTGGTTGACCAGCGGCCAAACCGCCGCGCCAGTTGCAACGACGCCTGCCCCGGCGGTTGCGTAGTACAGGAAATCCCTGCGGGTGCCTGCGTGATCGTCTGCGTGGGACACGAGAACTTCTCCCTTCAAAGGCCGCAAGGCGTGCGACCGATATATAGCTGCGGCCCCGGTTTCCCGGAGCCTTACACGGCGGGTTTAGCCACAGAACGCGCGGGCGTCCAGCGGACAAAGACGCGCAGGGGCGGCGGAAATCAGCTTTTCCTGATGTGCGACCTTGAAGCTACGCAAATCATTCCCATACGCCGCCCGTTTGGCGCGATTTGTTGTAATTAAAGTATTTTTGTCAGGATTTCATGACTCAAACTTGCACCGGACGAGTCGCCAACATAGCCGGACGCTTGGCAAATTCTACTTCCCATGCCGCCAGTTGTGGCCGCCCCTGCCGCCAATTTCGCGCATCGTGCCGGAAGTCGAGATACCCCAGCGCGCAAGCCAGCCCGATTTGTGGCATCTCTAGCGGTCCGTTCAATACCTCCGCCCATTCCGCCTCAACCACATCCAGCGCACGGGCGGCTTTGACCCATTGCGCTTCAATCCATTCGGGGAATTGCTTGTCCACCGGGCGCAGGCGCACTTCATAAGCCATCGCCAATGCGGCCTCTAAGATTCCGTCCACCGTGGCCTCACGCGTCAGGCAGGACCAGATCGCGGGGCCGCTCGGATACATCGCACCTCCTGCCAGATCATTCAGGTAGCGGCAGATCACCCGGCTGTCATAGATGGCACCAGCGTCGGTTTGCAGCGCAGGGATCTTGCCCAACGGGTTCTGATCCACCGGCAGCGACCCCGGCGCCAGCGGCGTGCCCATGACGTTGCTGATCTCAATACGGTCTTGCAGGCCAAGTTCCAAAATCAACGCCATGACCTTGCGGCCAAAGGGCGTCGCGGGAGAGGTGTAAAGCCGCATGATGTCTCCGTTCATAATGATTCGCTGATTTGCCGTCAGTTAAGCCGTGTCAGCCCCCGCATGACAACACTTGTCAGTTGCCAACTGCGCCCGGGCCGTCGCACGCTGCAAACATTCTTGCCGGAGTATTGCAGTGCGCGCCCTTATCCTTGCCGCCTTTCTCGCCACGCCTGCGGTGGCTGAAGACGCCTTTCAATGGGTGGTTCAGCCCAGCTTTCAGGATGCAGGTGCCGCGCATCAAGGCGTGGTGCCGCTGAAGCAAGGTGATCTCTGGGGGTTGATGGGGCGCGATGGTCAATGGCTTGTGGCGCCACAATACCAAGCGGTCGGCGATCCGGGCGAAGGCTGGTTTCCGGTGCAGAAGGCCGGAAAATGGGGCATGGTTGATCTAACCGGAGCCGAGGTCGCGGGCTTTGACTATGAGGCCATCGGCAAGCCCGCCAGCTATACCCCGTTCAAGTATCAGGGCCTGTGGTACGCGCTGGCCCCCAGTGGCGACTTTGAGGCCAATCCGCTGCCGTTCGATACCCTGCTGGCCAATGACGGCACCTGCATCACCGGCACCCGGAACAACAATTTTATCAGCTATTCGGGCGGCACCGAGCCGTTCATCCAGACCCTGCCGGAAGTGCAAGACGCGCTGCCGCCGTCGGAGGGCATGGTTGCGGTCAAGCTGCCGGGTGGCTGGGTGCAGATGAATTGCGCCGATGGCTCGATGGTGATCGGTGACGATGCGCCCTTTGCGGCGACCCGCCCGGTCAGTGACGGCTTTGCTGCCGTGCAGGGGGATCAAGGCTGGGGCTTTGCCACCCCTTACGGCGTCGGTATCGAGTTCGGCGGTGACTATACGGCGGCGGGCGATTTCTCCGAAGGTCTGGTCCCTGTACAGATCGCAGGCGGCAAATGGGGCTATATCAACAAACAAAACCAGTTGGTGATCCCGGCTGAATATGACCGCGCCTATGGCTTTACCGATGGGCTGGCGGGCGTGCTGATCGGCGACAAACGCGGCTTCATCACCCCGGATGGCAAATTGGTGGCCGAGCCGCAATTTGATGATTTCTGGCGGCATGATGGCGGCGTTGTTCCGGTGCGGCAGGGTGATCTCTGGGGTGTCATCGCCCCCAATGCGACGGACCCGTTGACCCGTTTCAATCTACCGCTGGCCGATCTAACCGCCGCCCAAGCCCAGCATCCTACAGGCTTTGAACTGGTGCCATCCAACCCGCACTACTATGTGGCACAAGATGATGTCTCGCTACATTCCATCAGTTTCGCGCAGGATGGCACGGTGATGCTGACGGTGTTGGCCAATGGCTTTAACGCGGAACTGGCGTTGTGGGACATGCGCAGCCATCGTCTGATCCGCAAGGTGAAGCAGCCTGATTTAACGCAGGCTTTGCTGGTCCCCGGCAGCAATCTGATCGTGGCGGGCTATGCCTCGGGCCATATCGCGGTGCAGGATGCGCTGACCGGGGCCGAGGTGTTCCGTCTGCATCCGTTCAAAGGCCCGGTGCTGGATATGGTGATCTCACCCGATGGCAAGATGCTGGCGATGGCCGATGGCAACGTGATCCGGCTGTGGAACCTGACCACGGGGGCCGCAATGACCCCGATGGCAGAGCCAGCGCAAAAGCTGCGGTTCAGTACCGATTCGACGTGGATATATGCCGCCAACCTACAAGGCGGTCTGGTCCGCCGCGCGCCGAGTGGCGAGATTCTTGCCCGCGTGCCAGAAGGCCCGGCGCAGGAAAACGCGCTGCCGCTGACCGCGGCGATCACAACTATGGCGCTTGGGCCAGACGGCACCCTGGTGCTGGCGGGCAGCCAGTTGGTGCAGCAGTCGGATGGGTTTTACAAACCGCAAAACTGGCTGGATGTGATTTCTGAGACAGGCAGCCGCCGCATTGATCTGCCTGCGAGTGTTTATCGGCTGATGACGCTGGACATTTCGCCCGATGGCAAAACCCTAGCCTATTCCAGCACGCAAGACGATCCCTACGTCGCCTATCTCGCCAGTCTGAACCTTGCCGATGGCAGCCTGATTGCGGAGGTGACTCTGGATAACGCCGCCGATGCGCAAGCCAAGGGGATGCCGCGCGCGATGTCTGCGCTGGACCGGATCAGCTTCGGCCCGGATGGCGGCTTGGTGCTGATCGGCTCGCAGGGCACCGATATTCTGACGGTTGATCCTGCTACGCTCACCAAACAAGCCACCTTCGCCACACCCTTGGCCAATGCCCAAGACGGCACCGCCTTGCTGGAAGGCGACCGCTTTTTCACCTCTGATGGCGCGGGCACCGTCTGGGCCTGGAACCTGGCGCAAGCCCAGTTAGAGGCGCGGGTGCCGATGACAGGCGCGGGCTTTGGGGTGGAGGAACAGATCGAGCCTGCTGGAGATCGGTTCTACCTGTATTCGGGTCTTGAGGAAGGCATGGCGGCGGCGTTTGACATGAAAATGCTGGCGCAGATCCCGCTAAGTCAGGATGAGATCAACACGGTTCTGGCCGACATGGATTACGACCCCTCGTTGCCTTACAGTGATGCGTTGAACGCGCAGTTTCGCGATTTGAACGTGGAAGGTCAGCGTGCGGCGTTGCTGGGCGGGCGGGTTGGGGTGGTGCTGGACCCGGTGGGCATTCACCATGCCTATGATCTGAAAACCGGGGCGCTGCTGGCGGAGTTTCTGGCAACGCCGGATGGCGAATGGCTGATGCTGACGCCCGAGGGGTTCTTTGCGGCATCCCTGAATGGCGCGCAGCTGGTGTCGGTGTCGAATGGCTTGCGGGCGTTCTCGGTGGATCAGGTCTATCAGGCTTTGTACCGCCCCGATCTGGTGGCGGCAAAGCTGGCGGGCGACCCGAAGGGGCTGGTCGCCAAGGCTGCGGCCGAGTTGGACCTTGCGCGTGTGCTAGGGTCCGGCCCCGCGCCGATCACTCGGTTCAAGCTGCCAACAGCGAAGTCGTCGGAGCCTGACTTTGAGGTTGAGATCGAGCTGCAAGATGAAGGCGGCGGTATTGGGCGCATCGAATGGCGGCTGAACGGCATGACGGTTGAGGTGCAGCCGACCCGCGCGCCGGTGGCGTTGGATGAAGACCTGCCCACCGCGAAGGCTCGCGTCGCGCTGGATCCGGGTGAGAATATCATCGAGGTCGTTGCCTATAATGCCGCTGGTCTTGTGGCCTCACCGCCGCGTCAAATGACGGTGACGTGGGATGGTGTGGCCAGTTCGGAACCGCCCGCCTTGCACGTTCTGGCGGTGGGAGTGAATGATTACGCAGATGGCCGCTTGCAGTTGAAATATGCCGTCGCCGATGCGCAAGCTTTTGCAGATGCGATGAAAAAATCCGGTGCTGGGCTGTTCAAAACGGTGAATGTGGTGACCCTGCTGGATCGCGACGTGACCGAGGCCAAACTGGACGCGGCCTTCACCGAAATGG
Organism: Cypionkella sp. PAMC25878; assembly: GCF_058135695.1. Taxonomy (NCBI): domain Bacteria; kingdom Pseudomonadati; phylum Pseudomonadota; class Alphaproteobacteria; order Rhodobacterales; family Paracoccaceae; genus Cypionkella; species Cypionkella sp. PAMC25878. The sequence goes on from NZ_CM176871.1 coordinate 779,691, forward strand.
GCAAACAGGCGAAATCGCAGGATGTTTTCCTGTTCTTCCTCGCAGGGCATGGCAAGACGGTTGAGGGCAAATACTACTTCATCCCGCAGGATTTCCGCTTTGAAGGCGATGATCCGATCCGCACCAAGGGGATTGACCAAGACCGTTGGCAGGAATGGGCGGCTCGGGTGAAGGCGAAAAAATCGGTTATGATCTACGACACTTGCGAAAGTGGCAGCCTGACGGGGACGCGGTCTGTCGATGCCGCGATGGCGCAATCGGCGGCGGTGGAGCGGCTGACTCGGGCGATGGGGCGCACGATCCTATCGGCCTCGACCGACGATGCCCCCGCTCTGGAGGGTTATCAGGGTCATGGCGTGATGACTTGGGCGATGCTGAATGCGATGGGGCGAGCGGATAGCAATGGCAATTCCACTATCGAAGTGACGGAGCTCGCCAACTTTCTGGACGTGACAGTGCCCGAGGTTTCCTTCGCTGCTTTCGGGCTGCGCCAAGTGCCGCAAATGTCGATCAAGGGATCAGATTTCGCTTTGGGGTCAATGGTTTCCGTGCTGGATGCCAGTGCTGAAAGCTTCCCTGCGACGCTGACGCATGTGGTGGCGGGCGGCACGAAGGTGCTAGACGCCCCCGGTGGGGCAGCACTGCAAGAGATTCCGGCGGGGGTGTTTTATGGCGTCTACAAGATCGAGGAAAAAGACGGCTTTGCGCGGATTTCCAAGGATGGCACGGCGCTGGGTTGGGTGGCGAGTGGGGCGTTGATACCTTTGCAGTAGGTGTCAACGCCATTGGCATTGGAGGGGCGACACTCTGTCCCAATCTCCGCCGCCCCGGACTTGATCCAGGGCCTCATGGGTTGCGCCTATAGAATCGAGGCCCCGGATCAAGTCCGGGGCGGAGTGGTATCTGTGGACGAGGCAGTGTCAGCCCAAATCGCGGCGTATCAATGCGGCGATCTCCTGCGATCCCGTATCGGCCCGCTGCGCCAGATGACTTGCAGCACTTGCCCGCACCTCGGGCGTTTTGTTCTGGTTCAGCTTCCAGATGCCATCGACCGAGATCACGTCAAACCGAAACGGCAGGATCATCCGCAACATCCGGGGCAGCGCGCCTTCCGACATTTTGTCCCACTGCCACGGCAGCTTCGGCAGCAGGTGGTTTTCATGCTCGGCGGACAAAGCATCAACATGCGGCTGCAATGACGCCTCGGGCAGCGGCGATAGCACCCCCCGCAGATGCACCGCGATATAGTTCCACGTCGGCACCTGATCGCTCATGTTGTACCAATCGGGCGAGATATAGGCATCAGGGCCGCTGATGGCGATCAGCGCAGGCAGACCTGCCGTGCAGGCGCGCGCAATCGGGTTTGAGCGTGCCAGATGCAATTCGGCAAAGCTGGCATCGGGTGACAGCAAAAACGGCACATGCGCGGCCAAAGGGCCATCGGCCCCGTTCACCGACAAAATCCCAAAGCCGCGCTCACGGGCGAAGGCGAGGTTGTCTTCCAATGGGGTGGAGCGGAAGGCGGGATTCGGGTGCATCGTGGGGCTCCAAAAATGAACTCAGCTCGCCTAAGCGGCAACGCGCATCACCACAATCGAATCTTTCTGATCTGGCATTAGACAGGCGCATCCATAGCTAACCCGACGCAACCCAACCAGCACCAATGAAAAAGCCGCCAGAGATTGCTCTCGGCGGCCTATTCGGTGCTGCTGCGCGCGATCAACCCTGACGGGCCTTGTAGCGCTTTTGCGTCTTGTTGATCACATAGACGCGGCCTTTACGGCGCACGACCTGGCAATCGCGATGACGATTTTTCAGCGAGCGCAGCGAGTTTGCAACTTTCATCGTAGCATCTCCCTTGTTCGCGGCGCGTCTTCGCGCCAGTTGAAAAGCGTTGCCCCCGTTGCCGGGAGCGGCGAAATGGTGGGCGGTACTGGGATCGAACCAGTGGCCACTACGATGTCAACGTAGTGCTCTACCGCTGAGCTAACCGCCCACAAGCCTGACGTTCCCGCCCAATCTATTCATCCAAGCCCGAAGGCCCAAACAAAAGGACGCGGGCGAAACCGCGTCGGATGGCTGGGCTATAAACAGAGTCGCAGCGCGGTTCAAGGGGGTAAAGGGGGGTATCGGTAAAGGATATTTTGCAGTTATATCACAAAGTAACAGGAGTGTGGCGTGTCGCAGGTCTACCGTATTCATCGACCCGAACGGCAGGATACGGCGGTGGTGTTTGCCTCGCCGCACAGTGGGCGGTCCTATTCGGCAGCGTTTCTGGCGCAGACGATTCTGTCTAGCGATGCGATCCGGTCTTCGGAAGATGCCTTTGTCGATCAAGTATTTGGCAGTGCTCCGCTGCATGGTGCGCCCTTGCTGATCACCGATGTACCGCGCGCCTATCTCGATCTGAACCGTGCCCCGGATGAGTTTGACCCAGCCGTGATCGAAGGCATTGCCCGCGTGCCGCACAATCCGCGCATCTCCTCTGGGCTGGGGGTGATTCCCCGCGTGGTGTCCGGTGGCCGGCTGATCTATCGCGGTAAGCTGGGTCTGGCCGAAGCCGAAGCGCGGATCGCCGAAGTCTGGCACCCCTACCACCGCGCGCTGCGGCAGCTGCTCGAGGAAACCCATCGGTCCTTTGGCGAGGCGGTGCTGATCGACTGCCATTCGATGCCACATGAGGCGATTGACGGCCACGGTCGCCCCGGTCAGCCTAAGCCTGATGTCGTGCTGGGCGATCGCTTTGGGGCGGCTGCCGGGCGACATGTGATGGATGCGGTCGAGGCAGCGTTTCAGCGCGTGGGCCTGCGGGTGGCGCGCAACACCCCCTTCGCGGGGGCGTTTATCGCGCAAAGCTACGGTCGGCCCTCGGCCCGTCGTCATGTGATACAGGTGGAAATTGATCGCGGGCTTTATATGGATGAAGCCACCATCACGCCACACGAAGGCTTTGAGGATTTCCGCGCACTGATGGCCGGGGTGATCGCCGAGATCGTCAGCATTGGCCGCGAGCAACTGCCGCTTGCGGCGGAATAGCGGTTGTTGAGTTGACGGGTAGCCTCCCGCTAGCAGTCTAATCGACAGTTTTTACTATAGGGTTCTTGATATGCCATGCGCACTATCTCGCTACCGATCAAACCTTAACAAACTCCTAACGTCACCACCGCAACCCATTGATTAAAAACATATAAAAAAGGTCCCGAGTTGGGGCCGTCCCTGTTATCGCAACGCCCGCCCCTTGATAATCGCCTCACGTCCAAACCGCGCGCGGATCGCGTCGGTGGCACGCTCGGCTGCGGCGCGCTTGCCTGCGCTGGGGTCCAGAAGATCAGCAGAGAGATCGGCTTGCGCCTCGGGGGCCAGATCGCTGATGCCAACGCCGATCAGCCGGTACGGGCCTTTGCGGTCGGTCTGGTCGAACAAAGCGCGGGCGGCGCGGTAGATGCGGTCGCTCAGTTGGGTGGGGTCGGTCAACGAGTGGCGGCGGCTGATCAGTTGGAAATCGGAGCGCTTCAGTTTCAAGGTAACGGTCTTGCCCGAAAGCGCCTTGGCCTTGGCGCGGTCTGCGACTTGCTCGGCCAGCCGCCAGAGATGCCCATCCAGCAGATCGGGATCAGAGGTATCCTCGAAGAAGGTGGTTTCCTTGCTGATCGACTTCAGCTTTTCATTACGATTGACGCGGCGGGTGTCCATACCTCGGGCCAAATGCCAAAGCCTGTCCCCCATGCTGCCAAAGCGGGCGACAAGGTCGGTGCGGTCCCAGCGCAGCAGGTCATTGATAGTGCGGATGCCAGCCTTTTCCAACGAGGCCTGTGCGGCGGTGCCGACGCCCCAGATGATGCGAACTGGTTTGGGGCGCAGGAAGGCCTCTGTCTCGGCGCGTCCAATGATGGAAAAGCCGCGCGGTTTGTCGAGGTCTGACGCGATCTTGGCGAGGAACTTGTTGTGTGACAGGCCGACAGAACCTGACAGACCCAATTCATCCTCCATCCGCTTGATCAGCCTTGCCAGAACCACCGCAGGGGGTGCGCCGTGCAGGCGTTCTGTGCCGGTCAGATCGAGGAAAGCTTCGTCGAGGGACAACGGTTCGATCGCCGGGGTCAGCGCCTCCATCATTGCCCGGATGGCGCGGGAGGCGTCGACGTAGACCGACATCCGAGGTTTGACCACGACCGCTTCGGGGCAGAGTTTCAGCGCCTGAAACATTGGCATGGCGGAGCGCACCCCATGGATGCGGGCGAGGTAGCAGCAGGTGGAGACGACCCCCCGGGTGCCGCCGCCGACGATCACGGCTTTGTCGCGGAGTTCGGGATTGTCGCGTTTCTCGACGCTGGCGTAGAAGGCGTCGCAATCCATGTGGGCGATGGAGAGGGTGTTCAGCTCGGGGTGGGCAAGCAGACGGGGAGAGCGGCACTTGGGGCAGCGGGCTCCGGCGTCAAATTGGGTGAGGCAGTCGCGGCACAGGGTGGGCATGGTCGGATTATGCCAGATCGGGGGCGGGGTTGTCCACGCGTAGCGCATTGCGGCGTTTTATAGAAATCAAAGGGTTAGGGGAGTGGCGTTTACGAATTGTTTACGGTTGCCCCCCCCTTTCTTCTTGGTCATCCTCTGCGCTTAAATATCCCCGCCGGAGGCATCTGCCCTATCCATCGTCACACTGTCTCAGAACTCTAGCTCAACGGGGCAAATCCTTTATAACGGGCGGCATGTTGAACGAGATCAATCAAACGCTGGTCGTGGGCGCAAGCGGGCGGGTGGGGCGGCTTATCACGCGGGCTTGGGCGCTGGGCGGTCTGGCTCCGACCTTGCAGCATCGCGGGGTTGGCCTCGCGGGGGATTTGCCACAGGTGGAGTGGCATCCGCTTTCAGGTGCTTCGCTCGAGCCGGAGCGGTTTCGGGCGATGATCGTGCTGGCGGGGGCGGTGCGCGGCGAGTTGGGGTTGAATGCGCAACTCGCCGAGGCTTGCTGTGCGGCGGCGGTGCAGGCAGGGATCGGGCAGGTTTTGCTGGCCTCGTCCTCGGCGGTTTATGGGGTGAGTCGCGGGCAGGCCTGCCGTGAAGATACGCCGACCCATCCGGTGAACGGTTATGGCCGCGCCAAGCTGGAGGCTGAGGCGGTGGCGGAGCGCTGGCGCGCGCGCGGGCTGGCGATCACGGCTTTGCGCATTGGCAATGTGGCGGGGGCAGATGCTTTGCTGGCGGGGATACAGCCCGGTCAACCGACCAAGATTGACGCTTTCGCAGATGGTACGGGGCCAGTGCGCAGCTATATCGGGCCGATCAGCTTGGCGGATGTCTTGGCGCAGATGTTGGGGCAAGACCTGCCGCCCGTACTGAACCTTGGCGCGCCCAATCCGGTGGCGATGGCCGATCTGGCGCAGGCGGCTGGGGCGGAGTGGCACTATCAGCCCGCCCCGACAACTGCCTATCAGCGCATAGTGCTTGATTGCAGCCTGCTGGCGCAGCATTACCACTTTACCGAAAATCAATCCGATGCCGCCGTCATGGTGGCGGAATGGCACACCGCCCGAGGGCCGCAATGACGCCGATGAAGCGCTTTCTGGATGTGCTGGCGGTGCTGGTGCTGGCAGTGCCCTTGCTGCCTTTGGGGCTGCTGACGGCGCTGGCGATCTTGATCATGGATGGCCGCCCGGTGATCTATTGGGCCGAGCGAATGAAAACCCCGACGCAAAGCTTCAAGCTGGCGAAGTTCCGCAGCATGACGGTGCGGCCTGCCGAGATGGGGGTTTCGGGCGGCGATAAATCCAGCCGGATCACCCGGACCGGGCGGTTTATCCGCCGCTCGCGCTTGGATGAATTGCCGCAGCTTTGGAACGTGCTGAAGGGCGATATCAGCTTTGTCGGGCCGCGGCCGCCGTTGCGGGAATATGTGGAACGCTTCCCTGAAATTTACGCGCAGGTGCTGAAATCGCGCCCCGGTATCACCGGGCTTGCGACGATTGTCTATCACCGGCATGAGGAACTGCTGCTGACGCGCTGCAAGACGGCGGCGGAAACCGACGCGGTCTATGCGCGGGCGTGTGTGCCGCGCAAGGCCAAGCTGGATTTGATCTACCAGCGGCGGCGCAATCTGCGGTTTGACTTTTATCTGATGCTGAAGACGGTGTTCAAACGGCTGCCGCTTTAGGCCAGTTTTTGCCCAAACAGCACGAACCTGCCGCCAAGCGTCGGGTTTTGGGATGATCCTTCTAAAGTCGTCATCTTCTTTGAAATGGAGGTTCAGCGACAGCGCGCTTAAAGTCTAGCAACTTTATCGTGTTTAGGATGCTGCTGATGCCCACTCTGAAACTGGTCGGTCTGTCCGGCAATATCACCACTCCGTCAAAGACGCGCGCTTTGGTGCAAACCGCCGTCAATCTGGCTGCTGACCGGCTGGGCGCGACCGCCGAGGTGATTGAGGTCAATGACTTCGGCGACCAGCTTGGCCGTGCCCGTCGGTTGACGGATCTGGATGCGGCGGGTCAGGCTCTGATCGAGCGTCTCGTCGCGGCTGACGCTTTGATCGTCGCTACTCCGATCTACAAAGCCAGCTACCCCGGCTTGTTCAAGCACCTGATCGACCTGCTGGACCCGTTGTCGCTGATCGGAAAACCGATCCTGATCGCGGCCACCGGTGGCGGCGAGAAGCACGCTTTGGCGGTGGAGCACCAGCTGCGCCCGCTGTTCGCGTTCTTTGAGACGCACAGCCTGCCGACGGCCGTGCATGTTTCGGACAAAGATTTCGCCGATGGCGCGTTGGCCGCCCCTGCCGCCCTGACCCGGTTGGAGCGCGCCGTGGCCCAGTTTGATCTGCATTTCCCGCAGGCTTTGCGCCCCGCGCAAGCTGCCGAATAACCCCCGAAAAGGACGCTGAAATGACCACCGATCCCGTCAAATTCGCCTATTGGGTGCCCAACGTCTCGGGCGGCCTAGTGATTTCCAACATAGAACAGCGCACCAGCTGGGACATTGATTATAACCGCAAGCTGGCGCAGATCGCCGAGGCGGCGGGGTTTGATTATGCGCTGAGCCAGATCCGGTTTACCGCGGGCTATGGTGCTGATAATCAACACGAACCTGTGGCGTTCAGCCATGCTCTGCTGGCCGCGACGGAAAAGCTGAAGGTGATTGCGGCGCTGTTGCCCGGCCCGTGGAATCCGGCGGTGGCCGCCAAACAAATCGCCACCATCAGCCAGCTGACCAAGGGTCGCATCGCGATCAACGTGGTGTCGGGCTGGTTCCGCGGCGAGTTCTACGCGATTGGCGAGCCGTGGCTGGATCACGACGAACGCTACCGCCGGTCCGAAGAATTCATCCGGGCTTTGCGGGGGATTTGGGGGCAGGATGATTTCACCTTCAAGGGCGATTTCTACCGCTTCAACAACTACACGATGAAGCCCAAGCCCGCCGATCCGCAGCCCGAAATTTTCCAAGGCGGCTCCAGCCGCGCCGCGCGTGATATGGCAGCTAGGGTATCGGATTGGTATTTCACCAACGGCAACACGCCGGAAGGGCTGGCGGCGCAGGTCGACGATATTCGCGGCAAGGCGGATGCCGAGGGGCGGCGCGTCAAGGTGGGGGTGAACGCCTTTGCCATCGCACGGGCTACTGAGGCAGAGGCCCGCACGGTGCTGGATGAGATTGTCGCCAAAGCAAACCCAGAGGCCGTCAAAGGCTTCGCGCATGAGGTGAAGAACGCCGGCAAGGCCAGCCCCGAAGGCGAGGGCAACTGGGCGAAATCGACGCTGGAAGATCTCGTGCAATACAATGACGGTTTCCGATCCAACCTGATCGGCACGCCGGAACAGATTGCCGCGCGTATCATCGCTTTGAAAGACGCCGGGGCCGATCTGATTCTGCTGGGCTTTCTGCACTTCCAAGAGGAAGTCGAGTTCTTCGGCAAGCACGTCATCCCGCTGGTGCGCCAGTTGGAAGCCGACCGCGCGCAAAAGGTGGCGGCCGAATAGGCCCCACCCCCCCCAACCTCTGAGGAAGACTGCCATGACCAGCGCCGTTCTGCGCCGGATTGCGCCTGCACGCGCAGTCCCCACAACCCTGCACCCCGCCTATGCCTTGGCGCTCAGCCGGATCAGCCTGTCTTTCGGCGGCATCCATGCCTTGCGTGAGGTGTCGTTTCAGGTCGCAAAGGGCGAGATTCGCGCGGTGATCGGGCCGAACGGGGCGGGGAAATCCTCGGTTCTGAACGTGATTTCGGGGCTGTATCAAGCGGATAGCGGCAGTCTGGTGCTGGGGAGCCGAGTGTTTGAACATGTGCCGCCGCAGGCCTTGGCGGGCCTTGGCGTTGCGCGCACCTTCCAGAACCTTGCGCTGTTCCCCAGCCTGTCGGTGGCGGCCAACATAGCCGCTGGCCTGACCTTTCAGCGCAAGGCGTGGGCGTTGTCGCAGGTGTTGCGGCTGCCCGATGCACGCGCGGAGAACCGCGCGATTGCAGATCAAGTGTCTGAAATCGCGGCGCGTTTGGATCTGACCGCGCATCTGGATCGCACGGTTTCGACCCTGTCTTATGGGCTGCAAAAGCGGGTTGAGTTGGCCCGCGCGTTGGTCGCCCGTCCTAAATTGCTGCTGCTGGACGAGCCGATGGCCGGATGACCGCCACCGAAAAGGCCGAGATGGCGGGCTATATCCGTGCGGCCCGCGACAACAACCTACCTGCGGCATTGGCCGTTAGCCGCTGTGCTGCTGGTAGCCTTCATCGGCGTGCCTGCCTTCGCCCCGGTCTATGTGTTGGAGGCGATTTTGCTGCCGTTCCTCGCCTTGGCTTTGGCGGGCGTGGGGCTGAACCTGCTGACCGGATACGGCGGCCAAGTGTCGCTGGGCTCGGCGGCGTTCATGGCGGTGGGAGCGTTTGCGGCCTATAACATCCAGTTGCGGCTGGCGCTGCCGCTGCCCCTTACCATCCTGCTTTCTGCCTTGACGGCGGCCGCGGTGGGTCTGGTGTTTGGCTTGCCCAGCCTGCGCCTGCGTGGATTCTATCTGGCGGTATCCACCCTTGCCGCCCAATTCTTCGTGCAATGGGCGCTGACCAAGTTTGGCTGGTTTTCCAACTATAGCCCCTCGGGCGTGATCTCGGCCCCGTCGCTGTCGTGGCTTGGCTACAGCTTTGACAGCACCACCGCGCGCGATCTGCTGGCGCTTTCCCTTGTCACCTTGATCACCCTTGGCGTCTGGGCTTTCACCCACGGCCCCTTGGGCAACGACCTGATCGCCATCCGCGACAACGAGACCGCCGCCCAAATCATCGGCGTGCCGGTGTTGAAAACCAAGCTGGTGGCCTTTGCGGTATCCTCGGCCATCATCGGGGTGGCGGGGTTTCTGTGGGCCTTCACCTATCTGCGCACGGTGGAGCCTGCGGGCTTCGATCTCGACCGGTCCTTCGACGTGCTGTTCATCATCATCATCGGCGGCTTGGCGACCTTGCGCGGTGCTTTCCTTGGTGCGGGGCTGATCGTGGTGTTCCCGCTGCTGCTGTCGCGGCTGTCGGCCTTGGCCTTTGGCGGCATGATCGACTCCGGCGTGTTGGAGCTGGTGCAGCGCATCATCCTTGGCGCCCTCATCATCGCTTTTCTGATCGCCGAGCCGAACGGGCTGGCGGCCATCCTAACCCGCGTAAATCGCCGCTTTGCGCGCAACATCTGATCCTTAACCTATGGAGTTTCCATGTCTTTCCTGAAACGTATCACCATAACGGCGTTGACCGTGGCAAGCCTTGCCGCAGGCCATGCCGCCCAAGCGGATGAGCAGTATTTCCCGCTGCAATCCTACCGTGTCGGCCCCTATGCTGCGGGCGGCACCGGGTTCTTCGGCGGCTTTATCGACTATATGACGCTGATCAACACCCGCGACGGCGGCGTGAACGGCGTCAAGCTGGTCTGGGACGAATGCGAGACTGAATACGCGGTGGAAAAGGGTGTTGAATGTTATCAGCGCCAGAAAAGCCACGCGGATACCGCCGCCTGGAACCCGCTTTCGGTGGGGATCGCCTATGCGATGATTGATGGCGTGACGGCGGATAAAGTGCCGCTGATCACGGTGAACCATGGCCGCACCGACACCACCGATGGCCGGGTATTCCCTTACGTTTTCCCGCTGCTGCTGAACCCCTATTCCGAAACCTCTGGCATCGTGAACTACATTGCCAGCAAAGAGGGCGGGCTGGAATCGCTGAAGGGCAAGAAGATCGTCGTGCTCTATCACGGCTCGCCTTATGGCAAGGAAACCATCCCGATCTATGACCTTTTGGCCGAGAAATATGGCTTTACCGTGGTGCAGATCGAGGTGCCGCATCCGGGCAATGAGCAAGGTGCGCAATGGCTGCAAATTCGGCGTGAAGCCCCCGATTATGTCGTGCTGCGCGGATGGGGCGTGATGAATCCGGTGGCTTTGACCACGGCGCAGCGCAACGGCCTCCCGGTGGATCACATCATCGGCAATGTCTGGTCGAACTCGGAAGAAGATGCGCTGCCAGCGGGTGATGCGGCGATTGGCTATACGGCAATCACAACCCAAGCCTCGGGTAACCAGTATCCGGTGCTGCAAGACATCATCAAAACGGTCTACGACGCGGGGCAGGGCAACCTTTCGGATAAATCCCGGATCGGCTCGGTGTATCATAACCTTGGCATCGTCAACGGCATCCTGAACGTCGAAGCTATTCGGATTGCGCAGGCCAAATTCGGCAACCGCACCTTGACCGGCGATGAAGTGCGCTGGGGGTTTGAGCATCTGCAACTGTCGCCCGCACGGGTGAAAGAGCTTGGTGCTGAGAACCTTTTTCACTCGATCAACGTCACCTACGACAACCACGAAGGTGAGGGCTATGTGACCTTCCAGCAGTGGGATGGCAAGAAGTGGAACGTGGTGTCCGACTGGATCGCCCCCGATTGGGCCCTGCTGCGCCCGATCATCACCAAATCGTCCGAAGCCTATGCGGCGGAAAAAGGTCTGCCGATCCGCACCTCGGAAGATGCCGACAAGGTGACGCAATAAGCCAAACGGGTGGCCCTGCATCGGGGCCACCCTATCCCGACCGGAGGGTGCCATGCCCACATCTGCCAAGTCGCAACCTGTTCTTGAATTTGACCACGTCTATGCCGCCTACAACGGCGCCATCGCTGCCCTGCATGGTGTCAGCCTGACGGTGCCGAAGGGTGAGATTACGGCCCTTCTGGGCGCAAACGGCGCGGGCAAAACCACGCTGCTGAAAGCCGCCTCTAACCTGCTGCCCGCCGAGCGTGGGCAGATTACCGGCGGACGCATCCGCTACAAAGGCCGCGATGTCACCGCCGACACCCCGCACGCCCCTATCCGCAACGGTCTGGTGCCTGTGCTGGAAGGTCGGCGCTGTTTCAAAACGCTGAGCATTGAAGAAAACCTGACCACCGGGGCGATTGGCCGGGGGCTGGACCGTGCCCAAATCGTCCAAGTGCTGGAGCAGGTCTATGATCTTTTCCCTAAGCTGAAACTGCGGCGCAATTCGCTCGCGGGTCTGACCTCGGGCGGTGAGCAGCAAATGGCGGCCATCGGACGTGGACTTATGGCGCGGCCCGAGGTGTTCTTGCTGGATGAGCCGTCGATGGGGCTTGCCCCAATGGTCGTCGCCGAAATCTTTGAAACCCTGGCCCGGCTGAACCGTGAAACCGGCCTGACCATCCTTCTGGCCGAGCAAAACTCTGCCATCGCGCTGAAATACGCCCATCACGCCACGGTCATTGAAAATGGCCGCTCGGTGCTGAATGGCCCTGCATCTGACCTCGCCGCCCGCGCCGATATTCGCGCGCTTTATCTGGGCGGCACCCCTCAACCTGTAAGGATTTGAACCATGACCAAACATGAACCTCTGAAAACCCCAGTTCCCCCGGTTGCCCGCCCGGTTGGGGATGCGCACATTATCCAGAGCGATGCCGAAGCGATTGCGGTGGCGCATAAGCTGGCAGCCGAGTTCGCCAAGGGCGCGTCGGATCGTGACCGTAACCGGATTTGGCCGCAGGAACAGTTGGATGCGTTCTCGCAATCCGGGTTGTGGTCGATCAACGTGCCGAAAGAATACGGTGGGCCGGGGCTGTCTTATGTGACGCTGAACCGGGTGATTGCGATTATTTCGGAAGCTGACCCGTCACTGGGCCAAGTGCCGCAGAACCATCTGGCCGTGGTGGCCGCGATCAACACTGTGTCTGACCCTGCGCAAAAGGCGCTGCTGTTTGGCGAAGTGCTGAAGGGTACGCGGTTTGGCAATGCTTTTTCTGAGTTTGGGTCCAAGCGCGCGGTGGATTTTGAAACCAAGTTCACCGACGAGGGCGATCATGTCCGGGTGACGGGCCGCAAGTTCTACTCCTCGGGCGCGCTGCTGGCGCATCTGGTGCCGATTGTGGCTTTGGATGATGAAGGCCGCGCCTGGTATGCGATTGCTGATCGCGGGGCAGAGGGGCTGAGCGTGATCGACGATTGGTCCAGCTTTGGCCAGCGCACCACTTTGTCGGGGACGGTGATCCTCGACAACGTAAAGGTGCCGAAAACCCATCTGGTGCCGGGCTACAAGGGATACGAAGCGCCCTCCGCCGATGGCGCGATTTTTCAGGTGATTCAGGTTGCGGTTGACTTGGGCATCGCACGGGCGGCGATTGCCGACACCAAAGATTTCGTGCTGCACCGCAGCCGGGCTTGGGTCGATTCCGGCCTCGATCACGCCAGCCAAGACCCCTACACCATTCAGGCGGTGGGCGATTTGAACCTGCGCGCCAACGCGGCGGCGGCTTTGCTGGATATTGCCAGCGTGGCGATTGATGTGGCTGTGGCAAACCCCACGACGGAAACCGTGGCACAGGCGCAGATTGCCACGGCTGAGGCAAAGGTGCTGTCGACCGAAATCGCTATCCTCGCCACCAATAAGCTGTTTGAGCTGGCAGGCACCCGCTCGACCCTCGCCGAGCATAATCTGGACCGCCACTGGCGCAACGCTCGCACCCACACGCTGCACGACCCGGTGCGCTGGAAATACGCGATCCTTGGCAACTACTACCTGAACGGCGTTAACCCGCCCTTTCATGCGTGGAGCTGATATGTCTGTTCCCAATAAAATCAACGTGCTGTGGTTCATCCCCACACATGGCGAAAGCCGCTATCTGGGCACGTCCGAAGGCGGGCGTCCGGTTGATCTGGCGTATCTGACGCAGGTGGCGAAGGCGGCGGATTCCTTGGGCTTTTACGGTGCTTTGCTGCCCACGGGCCGCAGTTGCGAGGATAGCTGGGTGGTGGCTTCGGCGCTTGCCACCCAGACGGAACGCTTGCGGTTTCTGGTTGCCGTGCGCCCCGGCCTGCAATCGCCGACCTTGGCGGCACGGATGACGGCGACGCTGGACCGGATTTCGGGCGGGCGGTTGTTGATCAACATCGTCACTGGCGGCGATCCGGCGGAGAACAAAGGCGATGGCATCAATCTGCCGCACAGCGAACGCTATGCCATCACCGATGAATTCCTTGGGATTTATCGGGCGTTGCTGCGCGGCGAAACGGTGGAGCATACCGGCAAGCACTTCCAAATCTCGGATGGGCGGCTGATCTATCCGCCGGCGCAAAAACCCTATCCGCCGCTGTATTTTGGCGGCTCGTCGGATGAGGGCTTCAAGGTCGGAGCCAAGCATATCGACAAATACCTGACATGGGGCGAACCCCCCGCACAGGTGGCCGAAAAGATTGCGGTGATGCGGCGTCATGCCGAGGCCGAGGGGCGCGAAGTGTCGTTTGGCATCCGCCTGCACGTAATCGTGCGCGAGACGACAGCCGAGGCTTGGGCGGCGGCGGATCGGTTGATCAGCAAGCTGGACGATGCGACGATTGCCGAGGCGCAGAAGGTGTTCGCGCGGATGGATTCGGTGGGCCAAGCCCGGATGACAGCGCTGCATGGCGGGCGGCGCGACAAGCTGGAAATCAGCCCGAACCTGTGGGCGGGCGTCGGCCTTGTGCGCGGCGGGGCTGGCACCGCGCTGGTCGGCGATGCCGATACGGTAGCCGAGCGCATCGACGAATACCGTCGCATTGGCGTCGATAGCTTCATCTTCTCGGGCTATCCGCATCTGGAAGAAGCCTATAGCTTTGGCGAATTGGTGCTGCCAAAATTGCCGCTGGGCCATCCGATTCCGCGCCGGGATTTGGTGGTGAACACCGGGCCGTTCGGCGAAACCATCGCCGGGGACCACAAACCGAAGTTACAGGCGGCACAATGAGCACCTTGCACGGCCAGCATCCCCTAACCGTCGCCATCATCGGCGGCGGCTTGTCCGGGGCGGCGGTGGCTTATCATTTGGCCGGCCTGACCGAAGCGGATGTGGTGGTGATCGAACCGCGTGCCGATTTGGGGCGCGGCATGGCCTATGCCACGCCCGACCCCGATCACCGCCTGAACGTGCCCGATCACAAGATGACCCTGCGCTCGGATCGCCCGGAGGATTTCCGGCGCTGGCTGCATACGGCGGAAGCCCCCAGCTTGCCCGCGAATTCGGCTCGGTTGTCGGGCGAGATTTTTGCGCCCCGCGCGGTGTTTGGCACCTATGTCGCGGCGCAACTTGCGCCTTTGCAGCGGGCGGGGCGGTTGCGGCATGTGCAGGCGCGGGTGATCTCGGTGGGGCGGACGGATCGTTATACGCTGGGGCTGTCGGATGGTGGCAAGGTTGTGGCGGATATCGTTGTGCTGGCAGCGACGCATCCGAACGCAGGCTTGCCGCGTGAATTGGCAGGGCTGGCGGGCGATCCGGCGCTGATCACGGATCCGTTTGCAGATGGCGCGCTGGCAGGCGTGGCCGAAGACGCACGGGTGTTGATCGTCGGCAATGGGCTGACCTCGGCGGATATTGTCGCCTCGCTGCATAGACGGGGGCATCGCGGGCAGATCACGGCGCTGTCGCGGCATGGCTATCGGTCGATGCCACATGGGCCGGTGCAGGCGGAAACAACGGCGGATTTCGCGCATACTCTGGCAAGCACGGCGTTGCAGTTGCTGCGGCAGGTGCGCGTGGCTTTGGCGCAGGATCAGGCGTTGGGGCTGACCTGGCATGCGGTGTTTGACCGTTTGCGCGTGCAGGGGCCAGTGATTTGGGCGGCTTTGCCGGAACCTGAGCGGCGGCGGTTTTTGCGGCATCTGCGCGCCCTGTGGGATATTCACCGCTTTCGCATTGCCCCGCAGACCTATGAGGCGAACCAGCAGATGCAGCGCCTAGGGCGGTTGGTCAGCTTGGGCGCGCGGATTGTCTCGGCCACTCCGGGTAGCCCGGTCAAGATAGGCTTGCAGGCCCGCCACAATGGGACGCGATTTGCGCTGGCGGTGGACCGGGTGGTTTTGGCGACCGGGCCCGCGCATGGTGGCATTATTGCTGCGGTGCCTGCGCTGGCTGATCTGGCGGCGTTGGGCCTGTTGCAGCCCGATCCGCTGGGCTTGGGGTTGCTGACGGCGGCGAATGGGCAGGCGGTGCCAGTGTCGGGTGCTGCGGATGGGACGTTGCTGGTGGCGGGGCCACTCGCGCGGGCGGCGGTGGGCGAGTTGATGGGGGTGCCAGAGGTGATCACCTGGGCCGAACATATCGCGCGGGAAGTGGCGAGGCAGGTGGTGGCGCGGCGAGGTTTGGTGGCGGCGCAGTAAGGCAAGCGATGCGGCGCTCGGTACAGTGGGCTGCACCTTAGGTTGTGGCCACCAAGGCAGGCAAGATTTCCGCGTGCGGCGCGGCGCAAACCACGCATTTCACCAAAAGGTCAAAAAACGTCGATTTGTGAAGGGTTTGCGTCGTCCGCAAAAGGTATTATAGCCAGCCTCGCACCCAAACGGGTTCAGTCTTGCAGCCAAGTACGGGAAAGCGACCTTGCCCAATATTCTTGACCAGCGCGCCGAGCTTGCGGCGCATTATGATCTTGCCCCCTCGATGGCCGCTGCCGAGGCGACGCGGGCGATCTACGCGCGGATGGCGCGCGTGGTGCCTTTGGCCGATTGGGCGATGTTTGCGCCCTATGTCATTGCAATCAATCGGCTGAAAGCGGAACGCAACGCGGTGATCTTGGGCCATAACTATATGACGCCCGAGATTTATCATGGCGTGGCGGATTTCGTCGGCGACAGCCTGCAACTGGCGATCAAGGCGAGTGAGGTTGAGGCCGATGTGATTGTGCAATGCGGCGTGCATTTCATGGCGGAAACCTCAAAGATCATGAACCCCAGCAAGACCGTGCTGATGCCGGATATGGCGGCGGGCTGTTCGCTGGCGGAATCGATCACGGCGGATGGCGTGGCGGAAATGCGGGCGATGTATCCAGGCGCGCCAGTGGTGTCTTATGTCAACACCACGGCTGAGGTGAAGGCGGCGTCGGATGTGTGCTGCACCTCGGCCAATGCGTTGCAGATCGTCAACGCGATGGAGGGCGATACGGTGATCATGACGCCCGACCAGTATCTTGCGCGCAATGTCGCGGCGCTAACGCATAAACGGGTGGTGTGGTGGGAAGGCTCGTGCATCGTGCATGAGCTGTACCAAGCCGCTGATCTGCGCGCCTACCGCGAACATGACCCCGAGATGAAGATCATCGCCCATCCCGAATGTACGCCCGAAGTGGTGACCGAGGCGGATTTCACCGGATCAACCAAGGGCATCATTGATTGGGTCCACAAGCACAAACCCGCCCGCGCGATGCTGGTGACGGAATGTTCGATGGCGGCGAATATTGCCGATGAATTGCCCGAGGTGGAGTTCGCCAAGCCCTGCAACATGTGCCCCTATATGAAGATGATCACGCTGGAGAAGATCCTCTATGCGCTGCATTCCATGACGGGCGAAGTGCTGGTGGACCCAGAGATTTCCGCCCGCGCCCGTGTGGCTGTGCAGCGGATGATCGACATCAGCCGGGCTGCGGCCTAATCCGATGAAGATGCCTGTTGTCGATACCGGGCGGGTGATCATTGTCGGCGCGGGCTTGGGTGCGCTTTATGCGGCGCTGCACTTGGCCCCGCATCCGGTGGTGATGATCTCACCCGAGGCTTTGGGGCAAGGGGCGAGTTCGGCTTGGGCGCAGGGCGGGATTGCGGCGGCGATGGCGGCGGCCGACAGCCCAGAGGCCCATGCCGCCGATACGGTGCGCGCCGGGGCTGGCACGGTCGATGCCGACGTTGCGGCCAGTGTCACAGCCGAGGCGCGGGCGCATATTCTGGAACTGACCGCGCTGGGCACGCCGTTTGATCGCGATGCGCAGGGCGGCTATGTGCTGTCCCGAGAGGCAGCCCATGGGCTGGCGCGGGTGGTGCGGGTGCGGGGTGATCAGGCGGGGCGCGAGATTATGGCAGCGCTGATTGCCGAAGTGGCGCGGACGCCCTCGGTTCAGGTGCTGGAAGGCGTGATGGCGGTGGGCTTGCAGGTGCAGGATGGCCGGGTGACGGGCGTGGGGGTGGCTGCGGCGGATGGGGCGAGCGATCCGGTGATGTTGTGCGGGGCGGCGGTGCTGCTGGCGGGTGGCGGCTCGGGTGGGCTTTATGCGCTGACCACCAATCCGCCGCGCATCCGGGGGCAGGTGATCGGCATGGCGGCGCGGGCCGGGGCGGTGATTGCCGATGCCGAGTTTGTGCAGTTTCACCCCACCGCGATTGATATGGGCGAAGACCCCGCCCCCTTGGCGACCGAGGCGTTGCGGGGGGAAGGCGCGGTGCTGATCAACCGCGATGGCCTGCGGTTCATGCAGGCGGTGCATCCCGATGCTGAGCTTGCGCCGCGTGATGTGGTGGCTCGTGCGATCTTTGCCGAAACCCAAGCTGGACACCGCCCGATGCTGGACACGCGGGCGGCGCTTGGGGTCGAGATTGTTGAGCGCTTTCCTGCGGTGGCTGCGGCTTGCCTTCGCGGCGGGATTGATCCGGTGACGCAGCCGATCCCGGTGGCGGCGGCAGCGCATTACCATATGGGCGGCATTGCGGTTTCCAAGGAAGGCCGCTCCAGCCTTGCCGGGCTTTGGGCTTGTGGTGAGGCCAGCGCCACCGGGTTGCATGGCGCGAACCGTCTGGCGTCGAATGGCTTGCTGGAGGCTTTGGTCTATGGTCGCCGCGCCGCGCAGGACATAGCGCAGGGGTTGGGCGAGGTGCAGGCTCCGCTGGTGGTGTTGCCGTTGGTGGCGGGTGGGCGGACCGACTCAGAATCGCCCATGGCTGATCTGATCGCAGAGCTGCGGCAGGTGATGACAGATCATGTTGGCGTTGTGCGGGATGCTGCGGGCTTGCAGACCGCACTGCGCCGGATCGCGGCGCTGGAGGCGCTGGCAGCGGGGGATGCGCAGGTACTGAACATGACCGCCACCGCCACGCTGATCGCCGCTGCCGCCTTGCTGCGCGAGGAGTCGCGGGGCGCGCATTGCCGTCGTGATTTTCCGCAGGTTAACCCCGCATTGGCGAAGCCCAGCCGCCTGACCTTGGCCGAGGCGTTGGCGCAGCGGCAGATTGTAACGGAGACCCAAGAATGACCGGATTTGCCCCGCTGCCCGATCTGCTGCTGGAACCTTTGGTGCGGGCGGCCTTGATCGAAGATCTTGGCCCGAATGGCGATGTCACCAGCCGTGCGGTGATCCCGGCCAGCACACGCTATCGCGCGAAGCTGAACGCGCGCGAGGCGGGGGTGGTTTCAGGCATGCAACTGGCAGCGATTGCGTTCCGGCTGGTGGACCCCTCGCTGGTGGTGACGTTGCACCGCCCCGATGGCAGCACCTGCGCGCCCGGTGATCTGCTGATGGAGATTGAGGGCGCTGCGGCTTCGATCCTGTCGGGCGAGCGGATTGCGCTGAATTTTGCCGGGCGGCTTTCGGGCATTGCCACGCTGACCGCCGCTTTTGTGGCGCAGGCTGCAGGCACTGCAACCCGCATCACCTGTACCCGCAAGACCACGCCGGGGCTGCGGATGGTGGAAAAGGCCGCCGTGCTGCACGGCGGCGGATTTAACCATCGCTTCGGGCTGTCGGATGCGATCCTGATCAAGGACAATCACATTGCAGCCGCTGGCGGTATTCGCGCGGTGCTGACGGCGGCAAAGGCCAGCGTCTCGCATATGATGAAGGTTGAGATTGAGGTGGATACATTGGCGCAACTGGCGGAGGTGCTGGCGATTGGCGGCGCGGATGCGGTGCTGCTCGATAACATGGACACGGCCACGCTACGGCAAGCGGTTGAAATGGTGGCGGGGGGATTGGTGACGGAAGCCTCGGGCAATATGGCGCTGCCGCGCATCGCCGAAGTTGCGGCG
The DNA here is from genome assembly GCF_058135695.1 of Cypionkella sp. PAMC25878. NCBI lineage: Bacteria > Pseudomonadati > Pseudomonadota > Alphaproteobacteria > Rhodobacterales > Paracoccaceae > Cypionkella > Cypionkella sp. PAMC25878. The sequence goes on from NZ_CM176871.1 coordinate 798,962, forward strand.
ACGGGGGTTGATTATATCTCGGTCGGGGCGTTGACCCATTCGGCGCGCACGCTGGATCTGGGGTTGGATTTCTGAGGCCTGCGATCAGCCCCCGATGGGCTGCGGCGTGGTCGGCCAAGTTATCGCAGAGATCGAAGCGATGGATTGGCTTGTGAAGAAGAACCACAGCGGGCATGTCTTTCTGCTCTATATCCGGTCCGGCGACATAGATTTTACGCAGGCGCATGGTTGAGTGCTGCGCGTATTGAACCCAGTGGGTTGACGAATATGCAAGCGCGCGTGTGCAGGTCGCAGCTTAGCTGCGCCGATAAAGATTGTCTGATGCGACAGAGCAGGGTGCCGACGCGTTTGGTCGCAAAAGCTCTCTGCGTTGCGCTATAGCCGCAGTTTGGTTACTTCTCGGGTCGGCAGTTGATCCGAGATATGGACCGGACCGCTGGGCCACCAAGAAGGGGGGCAGCATGAGCGCCAAGCAACGCATGAACGATGGCATCAGTGCCGCCAGAGCTTTGATCGCCAAGGGCGACTTTGCTGCGGCGACGGTGATTTTGGATGCGCTGACTGCGGACAGCGAGATTGCGTCCTTGCCCGCACAGACGGCGTTGGGGCTGCCGCGTAGGCTTCATGCGGTGCGGCTGCATCTCGCGAAGGCGGTGGGAGATCCTGTCGCGCGGGCGGGGCATCAGTTTCATCTGGTGCCGCCGCCAGAGGTGCTTGCGCCGCTGTTTCGGTTTTCCACCGCCGAGCAGCAGGCGATCACTATCGTCAATCGCAGGCCTGTGCCGCGGGTGATCCATCAGATCTGGATTGGCAGCCTGCCTGTCCCCCTTGGGGTGGCGGCATGGCGGTATCATGCAGGGTTGCAGGGGTATCAGTATCGACTGTGGCAAGAGGCGGATCTGGCGCGTTTGGGTCTGCCGGATCAGCCTGTTTATGCGGCGATGCTGGCGCGGGGGGATTATCCCGGTGCGGTGGATGTGGCACGCTATGCGATTTTGGCGGCGGAGGGCGGGATATACTTGGATTGCGATTGGTATCCGGCACGGGATGACATCAGCTTTCATGATCTGCTGCCGTTGATCGGCCTGACCGCTTGGGCCGAGGAGGTGCCGCGTCAGACCGGCCTCGGCGGTTTGCTGTTGGGCAATTCGTTTATTGCCGTGCCGCCGGACCATCCATCCCTGCACCGGTTGAACGTCGCGTTGCCGCTGGTGCTGGATCTGCTGCCGGAGGCCCCGGCGTGGTGGTCAACCGGGCCGCTGGTGTTCACATTGGCGGCCCGGGGTGGGGCGGTCAGCGTGGCGCCGCAGACATTGGTTGCGGGGGTGCTGGCCGACCGTGCGGCTATGGCTGAGGTGGAGGCTCTGCGGGCGCAGGCGGAGGGCGGCCTGCTGATCGCTTGGAAATCATGGTGAGGCGATAAGCTGGGGCAGGCCGACCCAGCGGCAGCCGGGATGGTTGGCGGTGAGGGCGAATAGCCGTTCCAGAAATCCCCAGACCTGCGCATCATGCACAAGGTGGTGGGTCAGCAGGCCAATCGGCGCATCACTGCGGGCCATGGCTTGCGCGATTTCGTCCATCAGCACCGCATCGGGTCGCCCGGAACGGCTGCCGCGCCAGTCGATCACATCGACATGGGTGTTGTAGAGGGGCAGGTCGGCGGTGGCCTCGGGGCCGTAGACCGAAAGGGCTTTGAAGCCGAGGGCGGGAAGGCCCGCGACGACTTGCGGGGCGATGCGGTTCCACGGCGGCACAAGGACGGGAGTGAATTGGCCGGGGTGGAGGTGTGCAAGGTGTTCGAACCCGCGCGCGAGTTCGTCCAAAACCTGAGGGGCGGGGCGATGCGGGCCGAGTTCTTGCTTTTTCTCTGAGGCCGGGGCGTGGTTGGTGTGCGACCAGCCATGCACGGCGACGGAAATGCCTTTCGCGATGTCCAGTCGTTTGGCCAGTGCCGGGCCGGACCGGGCGGGGATGACGGCGAGGGTGACGGGGATGTTTGCGGCTTCGGTCAGGGAGAGCAGGTGGTCGAGTTCTGCGCTGGGGGTTATAGCGTCGTCGTCGCGCAGCCATAGTTTTGCGGGAGTTCCGTTGGCGGCGCACAGATCGAGGGCGCGGATCAGGGATTCTGTCATACTCTGGTCTCGACTATGGTTTGCAGCAGGGTGTTCAGGCGCAGGGCTGCGCCTGCGATGGAATGGTCGCGCAGAACGCGTAGGCGGGCGGCATGGCCCATGCGGTGTTGCAGGGCAGGGTCGTTCAGCAGACGGAGGATGGTTGCCGCCGCAGCCCCATCGTCGCCCGGTTCGGTCAGGAAGCCAGTTTCGCCATCGGCCACCACTTCGGGCACGCCGGCGGTGCGTTGCGCTATGACGGGGACGCCTGCGGCTTGCGCCTCAAGATAGGCGAGGCCGTAGGCTTCGCCACAGCCCGGCCAGATATAGGCTGAGGCGTGGGCTAAGGTCGCGGCGATTTCGGGGCGGGATTGCAGGCCCCGCCATGTCAGACGATCCGGGGGCAGGTCTGCGAACATCGCCTGCACCTCGGCGCACTGCGGGCCATCGCCGATGACGGTGAGATGCCAGTGGAGGTTGGGCGGCAGCAGGAGCAGCGTTGCGGCGAGGCGACGGTAGCTGTCGGCCTTGTCGCCTGCGCGCATCATCGCGACCGTTACCAGATGGCCGGGTTGCGGGGTGGGATTGGCAGAAAAAGCGTCAGTTTCGATGAAGGGCGGAAACCGGGCTAGTTGCGCAGTGGGGGTGGCATCTTGCAGGCCGTTCATATCGCGGGCGGTGAGGCAGAGGTTCAGGTTTGCTTGCTGCACCGCCGCGCTGACATGGGCCTGCATGTCGGCCCAGATGCCGATGTTGCGGCGCGCGGAGAGCGAGGCCTCGACCGTGACATAGGGCAGCGCGAAACGGCGGGTAAGGCGGGGGCCAAGCAGGTCGGGGGCTTTGTAATAGGGGTGGTAGCAGAGCCACAGATCGGGCGGCTGATCGGCCCAAAGGGTGCTGATCCGGCTGGACTCGTGGTCGGCATCGGCGCGCAGCTTGGCCCAGCCCGCGGGAACTTGCGGGTCGCCGATATAGGCGCGCAGGTCTGAGGCCAGGTCCACCTGATGCCCTGCTTGTTCCATGCAGCGGACCAGCAGCTGCGCCATCAGGCGATCGCCAGAGGGCACCGGATGCGTCGGGGCCTTTAAAGGCGCGTAAAAGGCGATCCGCAGGCGGCGGGTGGGCGGCGTCATCGGCTAATGTTCCCAGTGGTTTGCAGGTCTGCGCCAAGGGTAAGCGCAAAGCTGGTGCGGGGCGACAGGAATCGACCGCCCCCGCCCCTGCACCGCCGCTAACCTTGACAGCATTGGCAAACTGGCCCATTTCCAGATGACCCTCAGCTGTGGCGGAGTGACTGTGCCCTTATCCGATCTTCTTGAAAATATCGCCAGCCGAGCCGCCCGTGTTGGGGTGATCGGTCTGGGTTACGTCGGCCTGCCGCTGGCGATCACCACCGCGCGGGCGGGGTTTCGGGTGACCGGGTTTGATACCGCCCCCGGTAAAATCACCGCCGTTGAAGCCCGCAAAAGCTATATCGAGGCGGTGCCGGATGCGGTGCTGGCAAGCGAAGTTGCGGCTGGGCGGTTCACGGCGACGGCGGATTTCGCCGGGCTTGGTTTGTGCGATGTGATCGTGATCTGCGTGCCGACGCCGTTGACGCGGCACCGCGAGCCGGATTTGTCTTTCATCACCCGGACCTGTGACGACATCGCCAAGACGTTGCGTGCGGGGCAGGTGATTGTGCTGGAATCCACCACTTATCCGGGGACGACGGATGGCCCGGTGAAGCGTATTCTTGAGGCGGGCGGGCTGGTTTCGGGTCAGGATTTCTACCTTGGGTTTTCGCCGGAACGTGAAGATCCGGGCAACCGCGCGTTTGATACCTCGACCATTCCCAAGGTGGTGGCGGGCGATGGGGATGACGCGGGGCAGTTGGTGGCGGCTTTCTATGGCGCGGTGGTGAAAACCGTGGTTCCGGTTTCTTCGACCGCCACTGCCGAGGCGGTGAAGCTGACTGAAAACGTTTTTCGTGCGGTGAATATCGCCTTGGTGAATGAGCTGAAGGTGATCTACGAGGCGATGGGCGTTGATGTTTGGGAAGTGATCGAGGCCGCCAAGACCAAGCCCTTCGGCTATATGCCGTTCTATCCCGGCCCCGGTTTGGGCGGGCATTGCATCCCGATTGACCCGTTTTATCTGACGTGGAAAGCGCGGGAATATGACATTCCCACCCGGTTTATCGAATTGGCGGGAGAGATCAACTCGGGGATGCCGCGGCATGTGGTGTCGCGTCTGGCCGAGGCGTTGGATCAGCGGTTGGGGCTGGCTTTGAGTCGTTCGAAGGTGCTGGTCATTGGGCTGGCCTATAAGAAAAACGTGCCGGATATTCGCGAAAGCCCGTCGCTGAAGCTGATCGAATTGATCGAGGAGCGCGGTGGGCAGGCGTCTTATCATGATCCGTTCGTGGCCGAGATTCCCAAGACGCGGGCTTATGGCGCGTTGATGGGGCGCAAGTCGGTGGCGCTGGATCAGGCCACGGTTGGCGGATTTGATGCGGTGCTGATCGCAACGGACCATGACGGGCTGGATTATGCGAGGCTGGCGCAATGGTCGCGGCTGATCATCGACACCCGCAACGTGTTCGCGCGGAATGGCATTGCGGCGGATCATGTGGTGAAGGCCTGAGGAATGGCACCCCATGCGGTTGCGGTGCTGGCGGACGTGCATTTCCACGATCCGGGCGGCGATTTCGGCGGGGCGGGGATTGTGGTGCAGGGCGCGCGGCTTGCGCTGCGCAGTTGGGCAGATACGCGGATCGCGGCGCGGGCGTTCAATGAAACGGCAGGGGCACTGAGCGCCGCGCTGGAGAAGATCGCCGCTGCCGGGGTGCGGCATGTGGTTCTGGCAGGGGATTATTCCGACGACGGGCAGGCGGAGAATATTCGCCGCTTGGTTGAAGTGCTGCAGGGATTTGAGCATCGGCATGGGCTGCGGTTTTATGTCATTCCCGGCAACCATGATCTGTATGGCCCGCATGGCAAGAATGTGACGACGCGGTTTGTCAGCGCACCGGGGCAGACGGTGATGGTGACGAGCGATGCGGAACAGGCGGAGGTCGGGGCGATTGTGACGCTTGCAATGCGCTGCGGCGGGCAGCCTGGGGCGCTGCTGCCGATGGCGCGGTTTGGGCTGTTTCGCCAGCCGGAATATCTGCACTGGGAAAGCCCGTTTGGGCTGGATGATCGGCCTGAGGCGCGGATGTATGAGGCGGTTTCCGCCGATGGTTCGGTGACGCAGCGGCTGATGGATGCGTCTTATCTGGTGGAGCCAGAGCCGGGGCTGTGGTTGTTGATGATCGACGCCAATGTGTTCGAGCCGCGCGCGAGGCGGCCCGATGCGACCCGCAAGAAGGCGTTCATCGGGCCGTCGGATGCCGGGTGGAATGCACTGCTGCGGGTCAAGCCGTTCTTGTTGGCTTGGATCGGGGATGTAACCGCGCGGGCGCAGGCTTTGGGCAAGACTTTGATCACAGTCTCGCATTATCCGGTGCTGGACCCGTTTCAGGATGTGGCAGGGTCTGAGCGGGCGTTGTTTGGCGACACGGCGATTGTGCGGCGCACTCCCGGCCCACAGGTGGCGCAGGCGTTGATCGGTGCCGGGCTGCGTTGGCATATCGGCGGGCATATGCATGTCAATGCCACCACCCGCACGGCGGATGGAGCGCTGACCGATCTGTCGTTGCCGTCGCTGGTGGCGTTTCCTGCTGCATTCAAGATCATTCGCGCCAGCGTCGATGCGGTCAGCGCCGAGACGATCTTGCTGGAGGATGTGCCGCCCGATCCCGGCATTTCGGCGGTGTATCGGGCGGAGGGTCGGCAAGGTGAGGCACTGCCGCTTGGCGCGCTGTTGGCGGCGCAACGGCGGGCCAATGTGCTGGAGCGGCGGTTGGTGCATGATTGGCCGGTTGCGGTGCGGGCGTTGGCGGTGGGTAAGGATGCGGGGTTTCTGGTCGAATTAGCCGGGGGGGATGGTGCGGAGTTTGCGCGGCGGCATGGGCTGGATTTTGCGGAGATGAGCGCCTGGCCGTTAGCCGATTTGATCGCCGACGCTTACCTGATCAAAGTGGCGGGGCCACTGGCTGCGCATTGGATTGCGGCGGACAGGTTGGCACTGTGCCGTGCGCTTGCGGTGGAGTTTGGCGATGAAAACGCTGATCCGCACCAAGGTGCGCGTGGGTTTTTGCAGCGATTTCTGGCGGTGTTGCAGGTGTCACTGGATCGCATGGACGCAGACGATAGCGCGATTATTCCGGTTGCGGCAGGCTTGTCGCGCGGGCGGCCACCACGATATCCAACGGCTGGCTGAGGCCGCGAATATCCACGGTTCGCGGCAGGGTTTTTTCGGTTGTCGCAAGCCCTGACAGCGCCAGCGCATAGGCTGAAACTGCCACTTGCACGCTCAGATCCTTGGTCTTTTGTTCCAATCGGCTGGCGATGTTCACCGTCTCACCCAAGGCGGTCAGGCGGGCGACGGCCTCGGTGCGATGTGCGGCACCGATGCGGCCCAGAATGGCGGGGCCGGAATGGATGCCGATGCCCATCGACAGCGGCACGCGGAGTTCTTCGTGCAGGCTTTGGTTCAAACTGTCCAGCACGCCGCCCATGGCGCGGGCGGCGGCAATGGCCTGGCGCGCGCCCTCAGCAGGCGTCGTCTCCATCCCAAAGATCGCCATGATGCCATCGCCCATGAACTTGTCGACAAAACCGCCACTGTCTTCGATCGCTTCGGCCATGCGGCCAAGAAACTGGTTCAGCACGAACACCACATCGAAAGACAAGCGCCCTTCGGACATTTTGGTAAAGCCGCGCAGGTCGCAGAACAGCAGCGTGACCTCGCTTTCAATGCCCCAGTGGTACTTGTCAAAACCGTTGGACTGACCGGGTTCGAGATTGGCGGGCAGCAGGGTTGAGATGGTAAGGTCAGCGGTCGGGCGCAACTGGCACGCCAGACGGACATTCGCAGGCGCACCGACGCGGCGCAGCACCTGCTGCTCGGTCAGCGATGCCGGGGGCAGCTGATCCAGCCCTTCCAGCACCCGCACCCGGCAAGTCGAGCAACGGGCCCGCCCGCCGCAGACAGAGGCATGCGGGATGCGGTTCATCTGGCTGATTTCCAGCACCGAAAGCCCGCGCGCTGCTGAAATCGTCGGGCCAAAGGTATAGCGCACCCGAATACGCGCGCCCATTTTGTTGCCCATCTGCAGCAGTATCCAGCCCGCGACCGCCGCCGCCAATATCGCAAAATAGCTGTAGGAGCCGAGCAGGAAATTCTGTTGCATCTCAGCGTATTGCGCGGCGTTGAACGGACTGGAGACTCCGCCGCGCAACTGAAGTATCCGCCCCGCCGAGACATAGCCCGCATAAGACAGTGACGGGATCAGTACGGCCAGTGCATTCATCGCCCAAAGGTTGCGGCGATACCACGGCTTTGGCGACAGCCACATGTGGATGCCAATACAGCCATGTATCCAAACCAGTGCCACCAACAGCGCCAGTCGAACACCCTCGCCCGGCCACATCGCCCAGAGGGCATAGGTGTAATTATCGGTGACGCCAAACAGCTCATGCGCGCCACGGGTGCCAAGCACATGCCGGATCAGCAGGATCGGGATCATCAGCCCAAACAGAAGCTGCACCACGCCTCGGGTGCCGATGCGCCATGTCTGTAGGCGCACGAAATGCGCGATACCCAAGCCCATATGCACTAAAGCGGCGAGGCAGAGCACCAGCGTTCCGATCAGGCTGCGGGTTATGAACAGGCGCAGGTCTTGCCCTGCCTGCATCGCCTCAAGTGAAACCAGCCCGAGCGCATGATTGAGCAAATGGGTGGTGGCAAAAGCAAACAGCACCAGCCCGGACCACAACCGCAGCTGTGCGACGCTTGGCCGAGAACGTCGCCACAACCGCCGCGCCACTCTGCGTGGCGATTGTGCAACTTTGTTCATGTCAGCGCCCGACACGCTTGCACCGGATCAGCTGGGAAGATGGAGGGGCAAAGGTTTGCATCCTAGGCAAGAACCACAAGATCAACGGGAGCCGCAAGCCCGGCCACACCTTCGCCATCGCGCCGCAATACACCGGGATTGACATAGCCCTGCGCCTCGGCGCGGCTGTGGGTGCTGGCGTCGGTCAAAGCCCGCGTGCGCTGGGCTTTGTTGGCGCTTTCCAGTTTCGACGCCAGATTGACGGCATGGCCGATCACCGTGAACTCATAACGTCCTTGCGAGCCGACAATTCCCACCGTCACATCACCTGATGCCACCGCAACGCCCGTCGCAAAACGTCCCGGCCAGCCCAATGCGGCGAACTCGTCTTGTCGCGCATCCAGAGCGGCAATCACCGCTGATGCCGCACGCAGGGCGTCTGCTGCATAGGTTTCAGCCTGCTGAACCGCCCCGAACGTCACCAGAATACCATCGCCCATGAACTTGTCGATCTGGCCGTTGTGCTGCTCAATTTCGGTCAGGGTGATCTGCTGGTAATGCGCCAAAATCCGCATCACCGTTTCCGGCGGCAGCGTCAGCGCAGTTTTCGTAAAGCCGCGGACATCTACAAACATGATGGCAGCCGCGCGGACCTCGCCTTGGCCAGCACCGGGCATTTCTGCGGATTGGGTGATCAGATCGGCCACTTCCGGTGCGAAGAACTGGCTGAGATCCTCGGCTGCGGCATGGCTTTGAATGGCGTCAAACAGCACAGAACGCGCCCGGAACAAGGCGAAGGTCAGAATCAGGGTGACCCCCAGTATCGTGATCACCTTGTCAATTTCGGCGCCGATCAGGATGGTGTTCGAGGTCAGATATTCAACATAGTTGCGGGTGACATGCATGTTGTTCATGTCATAGGTCAGTGCATACAGCACCATCAGCACCCAACCCGATGCCGCGATCAGCCCCGACATGAAAACATAGCGCGGATCAAAGCGCAGTGCACGCAAAGCGATGAAAAAGAACAGATAAATCATCGTCGGCGATTTGAGATAAAAGGCTGGCGGCTGCTGATACTGAATGTGAAACGAAAAGATCATGCCGCACAGCAGGCTGACGTCGACCACCATCGACAGCATCAGATACCAGCCGGGCAGCACCATCCGATACGACAGAAACACCCGAAACAGGGTGAACACAAGATAGGCGGCCAGTGTCATCGGCACGAAATTTTCGCCCGCAGTGCCCTCGGCGCGGGGCGCTATCCAATACAGCAGGGTCAGGAATCCGACGATGCTCAACTGCGCCCAGCTGATTGTCTGCTCGGCTGCGGTCTCACGGCGGTCAATTTCGGCCATGACGCGGGCGGGGACGGCTTCGCCATGCGGGTCGCCGGTCCAGATATAGACGACAAAATCACGGAGAGAGGCGGGAATGTAGGGCACGATACTTTCCTTCTTTCCGCATTGGCCGTCTGATCTGGGAAGTATGATCTTGGAAAGACGTTGCTCTTAGCTGGTTTTCGCGTCACAAAAAAGCGACATTTCTGTTAGCAGAGCCAGTGTGCGGAAATGGTTAGCCGCCATCGCCCTGCGGGGTTTCAAACCTCAATAACCTGAAGATCCCGCCCACAGAACGCGCCCGGGAACTGGCGTTTCGCGGCGCGCTCAATCGCGGTCAACTCAGCATCGGTGCGGTTGAAGCTGTGATGAATGAAGCCGACCTGCTTGGCGCCCGCCGCCTGCGCCAGCCGCACCGCCTGCTGCCACGATGAATGGCCAAAGCCTTTGAAGGTCGCCATTTCTTCATCCAAGAAAGTGGCGTCGTAGAGAAACAAATCGACCTTGTCGATCAAGCGCAAAACATTGGGGTCCAAAGTGCCGGGTTCGTGTTCGGTATCGGTGATGATGGCAATCGAGCGACCGCCAAATTCTACCCGATACCCCACGGCATTGCCGGGATGATTAAGCATCCCGGTGCGGATCGTCACGCCGGGGTAGGGGGTCAGCACATCGCCCGCGCTGAAATCCCGCGCATCAATCCCGGCGCTGCAATAGTCGGGCCCAATGGGGAAGAACGGCTTGCGCATGAATTCCGACAGCATCTGCCGGGTGGTCATCGCAGGCCCCATATGGCCAGACCACATCTTGAGCTGTGACTGGCCGCAATACATCGGCTTGAAGAATGGCAGACCGCAGACATGGTCGTAATGGCTGTGGGTGAAGTAGAGGGTGAGCTCCTTGCAACCTTCGGCGGCGAGGGCCTGCCCAGCCGCCAAGGCCCCGCTGCCTGCATCGAACATGATTACATGCTCGCCGCAGCGCATTTCGATGCAGATCGTGTTGCCACCAAACTTCTGAAACTGTGGGCCACTGACGGGTAGGCCGCCGCGTGCGCCCCAAAGCTTCAGCTGAAATTTCGGCTGCGCGGTCATGTGCCGGACCCGCCCGAAAGCCGCCTGCTGCCGTACCGTGGGAACAGGCCAGAAGCTTTTTCATTGCCGCGCATCGCCAAGATCAGACTTCCCCAGATCGCTGATATACAGAAGGATAGGAAGCATCGTGACAAGATGCGAGGCCCGATTGCAGGGCAGGTCGAAAAGAAAAGCCTGCTTGGGTGCAGAATGCTGGGCGGTTTTGTCCAAAGCATGACATTTCCCGCGCCTGACTTGGGCTTTAATCAGCGCTTGGAGAGGGCGGCGACCCGGCTGCGCGCCTCAGACAGCTCTACCGTGGTTTGGCTGAGACGATCTGCCAGCACGCGAACGACTTCGATGGTCATTTCCGGGAAGTCCGACATCAGTTTGAAAAAGTTGTCCTTGCTGATTCGCAGGGCCTCAACCGGGGTTGCGGCCTTGATCGTGGCGGTGCGGGCCACGTCACACAGAATGGCGATTTCGCCAACGATAGCATTCTCTTCAAGGTCAGCCACTTTGATAGGCCCGGTTGGGCCATCAACGATTACATCGGCACGGCCAGCCAGCAGCACAAACGCCGCATCGCCTGCGTCGCCTTGGTGAAACAACACCTCGCCGGCGTGGTAGGACACCCGCTCTGATGTGAAGGCTAGCAGTTTCAGCTTTGCCGGAGATACCCCGGCAAACAGTGGAACCTGCTTCAGCATTTTGACTTCGTCATTCAAGAGCACGTCGTCACCTTCCCACTTATGCAACCGCTGGATAGGCCAAGCCCTTAGACTATGCCGACATCAGTTCCTTGAAGATACCATTCTTTTGTAAAAGTTCTGCATGAGAGCCGTCTTCGACCAGTCTGCCACGCTCAAAAACTGCCACCCGATCAAACAACTGCGCAAACTTCGCATTCGAGATCACCCAAGCCACGGCGGGTTCGCGGCCATCCTTGCGCAGATATTTCAGCGCGGCGATTAGTACCTGTTCTTGCGTCCGTGTATCCAGCGCTGACAGTGGGCGGTTGAACAGATAGTAATCCGACCGCCGGATCAGCGCGCGGGCCAAGGCGAGTTTTTGCCGCTGCACCGAAGTTAGCCGCTTGCCGCCTGCGCCGATGTGGAAGTCGAGCCCGATGGACAGCAGCGTGTTGTAGATGCCCAATTCCCGCAGTACGCCCCCTGCCACGCCATAGATGCGTTCAACGCCATCGCGATACTTCTGGCTGATGCGGCCAAACAGCATATTGTCCAGCAAGGTGCCAGAAACCATGTATTGCTCGGGGTCGTAAAGCTCGATGGCGTCTTTCAGATTGGCCGGAAGCCCTTCGTGGAAAGCCGTCCTGAAGGCCACGATCTGCGCCATCATCTCGGGCGTCAGCAGGCCAAAACGATGCCGCGGCTCGATGTAATCGAAGCTGAGGCGGATCATCATGGCGCGGTCGGCTTCGGAGACATTCGCGACATTCTTATCTATTGTTTTCAATAGTATGGCGTATGCGGGAATGTCGTCTGACTTCATGAAGGTCAGTTGCTGGAAGAACGGGTGATCCGGCGGCAAGTCGCTGAACAGTTCAATGGCGTTGCGGGCAATTTCGGTTCCCGTGCTGAACAGGGTGTCGGCCAATCCGCAGTGTTTGAGGACTGAGAGGAAATACGGGTTGCTGATGATCGCGCCCGCTTTCAAATCCGGGGTTCGGGCATTGCCGAACAGCAGGTTCTCAATCACCGTCGCTTCAGTATTATAGGCACCGGGTTCAAACGGTTCGATCAGCCCGTTCAGATCGGCTTTGGTCAACGCATCGCGCAGCACCCGGCGCATCTCGACGGTTTTGGCGGCAAGCTGGCCATGCTCGGCCAGATTAACATTGGACCGCAAAGCAAGATCGAACATGTCGCGGGTCAGCGCTACGGCATCCAGTGCGGCATAGACCGACGGCATCAGAGCCGCCTGATCCGCCGCCCCCTGATGTTCAAAGTCGATCCAGTCGGAGTGAATATCGAACTCGGGGTTGCCCGCCCAAACAGCCTCACGCCGCTCCCATTGACGTTGCGTCAGGGCTGCACCTTCGATCACGCGGTCAGTGATCGGGGCGTGTTTCAGCCCGTAAAGCAGGTTGTCGCGCACGGTTCCGAAGAAGAAATAGGCATCGGTGCCCGCATAGGTGATTGAGCGGCCGCTGATTGATTCGGGCAGGCTGTGCAGATCAGCGCTGCCCGCATTGATCTGCCCCTGCGTCGGCCAGACGATGCGCGCCAAAGCTTCGGCCATGATGTCAGCGCCTGATCCGGCGTTGCCGATGATGGCAACCGTTTCGCCAGGCAACAGCGAAAAGTTGACGCGATCCAGCCCGACGGCGCCGGTGTCGTCGGTCACGCCCAAATTAACCGCCGCGAGGGGGCCGCTCATTCTACCCTCGGCACGTTCCGCCGATACCGCCTGAATCTCGGGCTCCAACAGGCCATCGATGGCGAATTGCCCGATCACCTGATTGTATTTGATCTGCACGTCTTGGCGGTTCTGATCCCAGTCGATCAATTCTTTCAGCGGGCCGGGAAGGTCTTTGTAAGCCCCGATCACCGCCACCAGTTGCCCGATATCCAACTGGCCTTGCAGCGCCAGATAACCGCCGATGCTGTAAAACAGGAACGGCGTCACCGAGGCGAGGAAGTTGTTGATGAATTTCACCAAAAACTTCCATTGATAAATGTCGAAGCGGATTCTGTAGATATGGCCAAGCCGCGATGAGATATCGGCGCGCTCAAAATTCGAGGTGTCATAGGAGTGGATCGTGTTGATGCCATCGACGATCTCGCTGACCCGACCGGCCAATTCGCGCGCGGTCAACTGACGCTCGCGCCCCAAGACCAGCAAACGCCGCCGCATCCGGGGGATAATGAAGGCCTGCACCCCGACCAGTGCTGCGGTGATCAGGCCCAGCGGCACGCTTTGCACGAAGATAAACGCCAGTGCCATGACCGCCTGTCCGCCGAGCAGAGCAGGGGCGACAAAGGCGTCGCCGGTAAAGCCGCCAAGCGGTTCGACCTCGTCCTTCACCATGCTGGAGATTTCGGCGGCCTTCAGGCGTTTGAAGGTCGCGGGCGGAAACCGCAGGATGTGATCAACTAGCGTGAAGCGGATGCGGCGCAGCAGGCGTTCGCCCAGACGACCTTTGTAGGTGTTGATGTAATATTTAAAGAGACCGTTCACCACGACCAGCAGCAAAAACACCCCGCTGAGCGCGAACAGGGTGTTCAAGCGGTCGAGTTGGATGCCGTCAAACAGCGTCACATGGCCAATCAGCGGCAGATCGAATGCGATCTGCATGAAGGTCTGTGTGGCTGCGGGATCGGCAAATCCATCGCCCTGAATTGGTCCATTCACGATCTGCTTTGGCAGATTGAGCGACAGGAAATACGGGATCATTGAGAGCGCTACGACCGCCAGCACCCAAAGCTGTTGGCGTTTGGTGTGGGTCCAGATGTAGCGCGAAATATTGGGGTCCAGCATGGCTTTATGGCCCTCCACAGATCGGTCGGCGCCTTGATGAAAAACCTAAGGTGCAAAAGGTCATGTCGTGCCAACCAAAATGAGGCTCAGGCTCAAAGCAGAGCATTGTCAAAAAAGCCGTCGTGCCGCCACTCAACGCCAAGCCCAGTTGTGAGGCAAGACGTTTATCATTGCGCCCCCGCTGGTTGCAATGCTGCTTTGGCCTTCATCTGGGTTGCGGCCTGCGCATAGCCGCCCGCTGCGCCGTCAATGAAGTGCATGTGATCATGCGCCCGCAGCGACGGCACGATGCAGGTCACCAGTGCCTGATCTTGCTTGTGCAGGCCGAATTGGCAGATGCCTGAGGCAGCCGCCGCATCAAGCAGCGCTTCGATTTCAGCGAGCCCGGCGGCATTGATATCAATCGTCATTTTCAAGCCATCGTCAAATTTGCGAAAGTCAGTGTTGCGCGTCATTTGCCGCACATAGTCGCGGGCATTGAAGCCGCCGAGCGTCAGATTGGTGCGGTAGAGCAGTACGGTCATAAAGATCGCCACCATCACTTTGATCCGCGCCATCATGCGTTTGCCGCGCGGGGCGCGGGCGTTGGTCTCAGACGCGACACCACCCAACGTCAGGTGTGGCACCGGGCCTTCGGGCGGTAGCGGATTGCCCAAACCGCTCGCTTTATTGGCCACCGACACCACGCTGGCCACCAGCGTCCGGAAGGCATCGGGGCGGGCGGTTGGGCTGGGCACCGCGATGATCGACACGATCTGACCGTTGCGCGACGCGACGGGGTTCCAGCGGCAGGATAGCCCGGTCAGATCGGGTCTGCTGCCGGGTTCGGCCATCGGCACGGCAAAACGCCCCAGTTTCATCTGCGCTTCGGCCCAAGCCGCCCCACCGCCTGCGAACATCGCGAAGGTCATCTCGGGGCTGGCCTGAAACCGCGCGATCCGCACATCATGGCCCGCCGCGCGCACCTCGGCCAGCGTCACTAGGGCGGTGCGCATGTTCAGGCCCAGATCATCCTCGATCCAGCGCGCCACAGCCGCCAGCGCCACGCTGGCCGCAGCAGTGCTGTTCGGCGGCACTGCGATCACCGCACCGTCGCCGCCAAAGACGAACGGATAATCACTGCCCTCTAGCACATTCAATACGGCCGTGATCACCGAGGCTCCGGCCATGTTGACGGATTTATACTTGCCGCGCGCAATCGCCTCGGTCGAGGACACAACATCAGCCACCGCCAGCGCCCAGCCTTCGGGCAGCGGTCGGTAGCGTGTCAGATTGGCCACATCTTCAAACTCGGCAAAGACGGGCAGATCTGACAGGAAAACGGAGGCGCTCTGATCGGTCATCGCAGCAACCTAGCATGATTTTTACAGGATGCAGGTGCCATAAACGCACATTTTCTCTGCGCGGTCACACGGCCTCGTGTGGCTTGCATCGGGGTTGGGCGAGGGGCGGCAAAGCTGCCACGGTCTGATCATTTCAGAGCTGACGGAGCCGATTTCAACGCCGGACGCTGTATTTTGATTGCAATTCGCGAGAACTCTCGCATGCAATGGCTTTGCCAAGCAACCGGATCCAGCATGATCCACGCCACAGGACGGAATGGGTCAGACCGGATGACACGACAAGAACTTGGCATCGGCATGGACTTGCTGCGGGTGGAAGACGTGAAGGTGTCCTTCCCGCTGGCCACTGGCCAAGTGGATGCGCTGAAAGGTGTGGGGCTGCGGGTGCTGCCCGGCAAGATTACCGCTTTGGTTGGCGAGTCGGGTTCGGGCAAATCGGTGCTGGGCCAGACCATCATGGGACTTCAGCCGGATTTTGCACGGGTCAGCGGCCGCGTGCTGTTGACCGATCCCGCGGCGCCGGGCGGCAAGGTTGAGCTTCTGGGCCTACCGCGCGATGGCCGCCTGATCCGCAGCGTCCGGGGCCGCAAGATCGGCATGATCTTTCAGGAACCGATGACCTCGTTTTCCGCGCTGCACACCATCGGCAATCAGATTTCCGAAGCGTTGCGCATCCACGAGCCGATCTCGGCCAAAGAACAGCGCGAGCGGTCCGAAGATATGCTGTCGCTGGTTGGCTTTACCAAGCCCGGCAAAGTGTTCGACATGTATCCGTTTGAGCTGTCTGGTGGAATGCGGCAGCGCGCGATGATCGCGATGGCGCTGATTTGCAGCCCGTCGTTGTTGATCGCGGATGAGCCGACGACCGCGCTGGATGTGACGATTCAGGCGCAGATTCTGACGCTGCTGCGCGATCTGCAACAACGTTTGAACATGGCGATCCTGTTGATCACCCATGACCTTGGCGTCGTCGCCAACGTCACCGACGAGGTGGTGGTGCTGTATCAAGGCCGCATCATGGAATCCGGGCCGGTCGATGATATTTTCCGCCGCCCGCAGCACCCCTATCTGAAGGGGCTGATGGCCGCGATCCCGCATTTTGGTATGAAGCAGGGTGAGCGTTTGCGCCCGCTGCGCGATATTCAGATCAACCGCGACAAGCTGATGACTGCGATTGGCGGCGCGAAACCTGCACCTAAAACCAGCGCCCCCGAAATCTTGCTTTCGGTGCGCAACTTGTCGAAAACCTATCAGACCCGCGATCAGGCTTGGGATATTCGCAAATCCGCCAAGCCAGCCCCTGCCGTCGATGATGTCAGCTTTGATATCAAGCGCGGTGAATGTCTGGGCCTTGTCGGCGAAAGCGGTTGCGGTAAAACCACCGTTAGCAAGATACTGATGCGTGCAGTCACTCCCGATGCGGGCTCGGTGATCTATGATAATGGCTCTGGCCCGGTGGACGTTCTTGCCGCCAAGGGCGAGGATCTGCAACGCTTGCGCACGCAGATTCAGATGGTGTTCCAAGACCCGGTGTCGTCGCTGTCGCCACGAATGACCGTCGGCAATATCTTGTCCGAACCCTTGGACATTCACCGCCGTGGCACCCCGCTTCAGCGCCGCGAAACCGTTGATGCGTTGCTCGGGGCCATCGGTCTGGGTCAATCCGCCCGCCACCGCTATCCGCATAGCTTTTCAGGCGGGCAGCGTCAGCGTGTCGGCATTGCGCGGGCTTTGGCCTTGGCTCCGGGGTTGATTGTCTGTGACGAGCCGGTGTCAGCGCTGGATGTATCGGTGCAGGCGCAAATCCTCAACCTATTGAAAGATTTGCAGAAAGATCTTGGCCTGACCTACCTGTTCATCTCGCACAACCTCGCCGTGGTGGATTACATGGCCGACCGCGTCGCCGTGATGTGGGCCGGCCGCATTGTAGAAATTGCCGCGCGCGAAACCATTATGACCGCCCCGGTGCATCCCTATACCAAGGCTTTGCTGGCTGCCGTGCCCTATCCAGACTTGGACCGTCGGCTGAACTTTGCAACGTTTGAGGGCAACACTGCTTTGACCAGCACCAACTGGGCCCCCGCCTTCCGGGCCGAGCCTGATGCGGCAGCCGACCTTGCCCCGCTTGATCTGGGGAGCGGCCATTTCGTCTTGGCCCGCAAATCCGCTGATAGAAATGATCTGAAACCATGATCACCCGCCGCACCGCTTTAACCCTGCTTGGCTCGGTCGCTCTGCCCAGCATCGGCTTTGCGGAATCACCATTCTTCGCGCCCGACGTGCGGATGGGTAACCTGCCGCCTTTGCCTGAGCGCCTGCCGCGCAACCCACGCGTGATTGATTTGCCTGCGATGGGCCGCACCACCGGGCGGCTTGGTGGCAGCGTGCGGATGCTGGTCAGCGGTCAGCGCGATGTGCGGCTGATCCCGATCTATGGCTATTCCCGGCTTGTTGGTTATGACGCTAACCTACAACTTGTCTCCGACATTCTAGAAAGTTTTGAGGCGGTTGACGACCGCGTCTTCACTCTGCATCTGCGCGAAGGCCATCGCTGGTCTGATGGCAGCCCCTTCACGGCGGAAGACTTCCGCTATTGCTGGGATGATATGATGAACAACGCCGATCTCTATCGCGGCGGCCCCCCGGTGGATCTGATCGCTAATGGCAAAGTCGTCGAATTCAGCGTGATCGACCCTGTGACGGTGCGCTACACTTTCGCCAGCCCGATGCCCGATTTTTTGCCCAAGCTGGCCTCGCCGCTGCCGCTGATCCTCTATGTGCCGCAGGCCTATATGAAGCAATTCCACGCCAAATATCAGACGCCGGAAAAGCTGGCCGAGCTGATCAAAAATAACCGCGTCGATGACTGGCAGGGTCTGCATGCCAAAATGGTGCGCTCAATCCGCCCGGAAAACCCCGCTTTGCCGACGCTAGAGGCTTGGCGTCCCCGCACCGCACCGCCTGCCGAGCAATTCGTGTTCGAGCGCAACGCGTATTTCCACCGTGTCGATCAGACCGGCCAGCAACTGCCGTATTTTGATCGTATCATTCTGGATGTCGCCTCGGCTGACATTATCCCGGCCAAAACCGCGACTGGCGAAAGCGATCTGCAAGCCAACGGCATCAGCTTTCCCGATTACACCCTGATGAAACAGGCGGAAAAACAGCACCCTTTGAAAGTGTCCCTATGGCGGCGCACGCAAGGCTCCAGCGTCTCGTTGTTTCCCAACCTGAACTGCAAAGATCCGGTCTGGCGCAAACTGTTCCAAGACGTGCGGATGCGGCGCGCCTTGTCGGTGGCGATAAATCGGCACGAATTGAACAAGGTGAATTTCTTCGGTTTGGGTCGCGAAAGCGCCGACACCGTGCTGCCGGAAAGCCAGCTTTATCGCCCAGAATACGCAAGTGCTTGGTCGCAATATGACCCCGAACTTGCCAACGCTTTGCTGGACGAATTGGGCCTGACCGAACGCGGCGGCGGCAATATCCGTATTCTGCCCGATGGCAGGCAGGCCGGGATTGTGGTGGAAACGGCGGGCGAAAGTACGCTGGAAACCGATGTGCTGGAACTGATCGTCGATCACATGCGCGACGTGGGTATCGCCCTTTATATCCGGGCCTCGCAGCGCGATATCTTCCGCAGCCGCGCGATGGGCGGTGAGGTGCAAATGTCGGTTTGGGCAGGTCTTGATAACGGCGTGCCCACCGCCGATATGGCCCCCGATCAACTTGCCCCCACCCACAGCGACCAGTTGCAATGGCCAGTCTGGGGCAGTTGGTATATGTCTGGCGAAACCGCAGGCGCGGCCCCCGATCTGCCCGCCGCGATGCAACTGATTGATCTGCTGAAACAGTGGCGCAACACGACCACCACCGAAGCGCGTGCCGCAATCTGGGCTCAGATGCTGACACTTTGGGCCGATCAGGTGTTCTCCATCGGCACCGTCAATTCAGCCCCGCAACCCATCGTGCGCGCGGCCCGGATGCGCAATGTGCCAGAAGATGCGTTGTATGGCTTCACGCCGACCAGTTTCTTGGGCGCCTACCTGCCCGACACTTTCTACTACGCGCGGGAATAAACCATGATCCGCTACATCACACTGCGTACGCTTGCGATGATCCCAACGCTGTTCTTGATCTCGGTTCTGGTGTTTTTCATCATCGAACTGCCACCGGGTGATTACTTTGAAAGCTATGTGTCCGAGCTGCGCTCCCTAGGCGAATCCGCCGATCTGGCCGAGATTGACATGCTGCGCGAGCGCTATGGCTTCGATCAGCCGCAGGTTATCCGCTATATCTGGTGGGTCGGCGGCATGTTGCACGGCGATTTCGGCTATTCGTTTGAATACCGCCTGCCGGTCAGCGAAGTGGTCGGCGATAGGCTTTGGCTGACCGTGCTGCTGTCAACCGTCACCATCCTGTTCACTTGGATCATCGCCTTTCCCATCGGCATCTATTCGGCAACCCATCAATACAGCTGGGGCGATTACGGGCTGACGTTCCTTGGCCTACTGGGCATCGCTGTGCCCAACTTCATGCTCGCCCTCGTGATGATGTATTTCGCCAACATTTGGTTTGGAGTGTCGATCGGCAATCTGATGGATCGCCAATTCCTGAACGAGCCGATGAGCATGGCGAAATTCTCGTCGATCATGTCGCATATCTGGATACCGGTGGTGATCATTGGCACCTCTGGCACGGCCGCCATGGTGCGCCGTCTGCGTGCCAACCTGCTGGACGAATTGCACAAACAATATGTCGTCACCGCGCGCGCCAAGGGCCTGCATCCGTTCAAAGTGCTGGTGAAATATCCACTGCGGATGGCGCTGAACTTCTTCATCTCTGACATCGGCTCGATCCTGCCCGCGATGATTTCTGGCGCAGAAGTTACCGCCATTGTGCTGTCCTTGGAAACCACCGGGCCGATGCTGATCCGCGCCCTGCAAAGCCAAGATATGTATCTGGCAGGCTCGTTCCTGATGTTTCTGGCCTTCCTGACCGTGATCGGCGTGCTGATTTCCGACATCGCGCTAACGTTTCTTGACCCCCGCATCCGGCTTGGTAAAGGCAGCAGCAAATGAGCGATCTGCCCAACCAAACCACCGCCTTGCCCGCCCCCGGTGCGCAGATGACGCATTACGTCTCGGATGCGCCGTTTGATCCCTATGAGGCCGAAAACGCCGCTTCGGCCCAAAGCAAATTCGCCGAAGCCTCGCAACTGCAACTTATGTGGTGGAAGTTTCGCAAGCACAAAGTCGCACTCTATTGCGGCATCTTCCTTATCCTGATGTATGCCTCGATCTTCATCAGCGAATTCCTCGCCCCCTACAGCCAAGCCGCCCGCAACACCGATTTCATCTTTGCCCCGCCGCAAGCCATTCACCTGTACCATGATGGCAAATTTGTTGGCCCCTTCGTCTATGGTCGCAGCCAAGTGCTTGATATGGATACACTTCAGCGCATCTACACCGATGATCTGACCGATGTGCAAAAACTGCGGTTCTTCTGCGAAGGCGATAATTACAACTTCTGGGGCATGATCCCCGGCAACACCCATCTGGTTTGCCCCGCTAAAGATGGCCAGTTTTTTCTGCTCGGCACTGACCGCTTGGGCCGTGATGTGCTATCCCGCATTATCTATGGCGCGCGAATTTCGCTGACCATCGGCATCTTCGGCGTCACGATGAGCTTTATTCTCGGCATCGTGATCGGCGGTCTTGCGGGCTATCACGGCGGCTGGTTCGATGCGGTCACCCAGCGCATCATCGAGGTGCTACAATCCATTCCCTCCATCCCCTTGTGGATGGCCCTCGCCGCAATCATCCCGGTGACGTGGAGCCCGATCCTCGTCTACATCGGTATCACCGTGATCCTTGGCCTCTTGGACTGGACAGGCCTCGCCCGTGGGGTGCGATCTAAACTCTTAGCCCTGCGCGAAGAAGATTATGTGCTGGCCGCCCGGCTGATGGGCGCAGGCAGCGCCCGCATCATTGGCCGCCACATGATCCCCGGTTTCATGTCACACCTGATCGCCTCGGCCACGCTGACCATCCCCGGCATGATCTTGGGTGAAACCGCGCTCAGCTTCCTTGGCATCGGCCTGCGCGCGCCAATTTCCAGCTGGGGCATCCTGCTTACCGAGGCCCGCAGCGTCAATATCATTGCCCTATACCCATGGCTGATGTTCCCAGTCATTCCGGTGATCCTTGTGATCCTCGCTTTCAATTTCCTCGGCGACGGGCTACGCGATGCCGCCGATCCTTACAAATGACCAGTCCCTACAAATGAACCGCACCAACCCGAGGTTACCTGAATGAAGCACCCGTTGGATAATGCGCGGATTCTGATGTACAGCCACGACACGTTCGGGCTTGGCCATCTGCGCCGCTGCCGCACGATTGCCCATGCCTTGGTGCAGGAATACAGCGGGTTGATGGTGCTGATCGTCTCTGGCTCGCAGATCGCCGGTGCATTTGATTACCGCGCCCGCGTCGATTTCGTGAAAATCCCCTCGGTGATCAAGCTGCGCAATGGCGAATACTCTTCGCTGTCCGAGCATATCGACGTGCATGACACCATCAAAATGCGCCGCTCGATCATCCGCCACACCGCAGAAAGTTTTGCCCCCGATATTTTCATCGTTGACAAAGAACCGATGGGTTTGCGCGGCGAGATCGAGGAAACCCTCGCCTACCTGAAATCCAAAGGCACTACGCTGATTTTGGGTCTGCGCGAGGTGATGGACGCACCCCGCCTGCTTGATGCCGAATGGAAGCGCAACGATGTGATGGGCAAGATTGATCGCACCTATGATCACATCTGGGTCTACGGCCCGCCCGATTTCTACGACCCGCTCACCGGGTTGGACGTGCCACAATCGGTGCGCGACCGGATGGAATTTGTCGGCTTCCTGCAACGCCGCTCGGCGCAAGAAAAGCTTTCCGATCAACGCCGTGACAGTGATTACCTGCTGGTCACCACCGGCGGCGGTGGCGACGGGGCTGACCTCATCGACAACGTGATGAATGCCTATCTGCACGATCCAAACCTGACACAAAAGGCGCTTGTCGTGCTCGGCCCCTACATGCCCGGCGATCAGCGCACTGAATTTATGCGCAAAGGCCAGTCCATCCCTCAAATCGAAGTCATCGAGTTTGACACCCGGATGGAGGAACTCATCGCGGGTTCCGCAGGTGTCGTCGCGATGGGCGGCTACAATACCTATTGCGAGATTCTGTCCTTCGACAAACCCGCCCTTATCGTCCCCCGCACGACTCCGCGCGAAGAACAGCTTTTGCGCGCCACCCGTGCGTCAGAGTTGGGCATGATCGAGATGCTGTTGCCCGAAGAAGCCGCCGACCCCGCCCGTATGGCCGCCGCCCTACGCGCACTGCCGCATCGCCCACACCCGTCTGATGCTGTCCCCGGCCTGCAGCTTGAAGGGTTAACCAACATCGCGCGTTTGGTCGGCGAAGACCTGCACGCGCGCGCCGAAAACCTCAACGCGCAGCGGTTCGCGACGTGACGCCAGACCACTGCCCCGCCTTGGGTCAAAAGCGTCTGGTGGTGGTGGTCAAAGGCTATCCCCGCCTGTCAGAGACCTTCATCGCACAAGAATTGCGCGGGCTGGAACTGGCGGGTCTTGATCTCGTCATCGTCTCATTGCGCCACCCCACCGACAAAAAACGCCACGCCGTGCATGATGAGATTGCAGCTGAGCTGCTCTACCTCCCCGAATACCTCTACCAAGAGCCCCGGCGCGTGTTGCGCGGCTTTTGGCGTGCCTGCCACCACCCCGGCTTTTGGCCGACCCTACGCGCATGGCTCAAAGACCTCATGCGCGACCCCAGCCCCAATCGTATCCGCCGTCTCGGCCAAGCCGCCGTTCTGGTCGCCGAATGGCCCCATAATGGCGCATGGCTGCACGCCCATTTCATCCACACCCCGGCCTCGGTCGCCGATTACGCCGCCCAGATTATGCACGTCGGCTGGACCGTCTCCGCCCATGCCAAAGATATCTGGACCTCACCGGATTGGGAGCTTTCCGCCAAATTAAACCGCGCGAAATGGGCCGTCACCTGTACCGAAATGGGCCATAAGCATCTGCAATCTCTGGCGGGCGACCCGGCCCGCGTGCATCTCAGCTACCACGGCTTGAACTTGGATCGCTTCCCGCCCTTTACAGAAACGCGCGCGGTTCGTGATGGTTCAGACCTCGCCGATCCGGTGC
Source organism: Cypionkella sp. PAMC25878 (assembly GCF_058135695.1). Classification (NCBI taxonomy): domain Bacteria; kingdom Pseudomonadati; phylum Pseudomonadota; class Alphaproteobacteria; order Rhodobacterales; family Paracoccaceae; genus Cypionkella; species Cypionkella sp. PAMC25878. The sequence goes on from NZ_CM176871.1 coordinate 822,489, forward strand.
AAATCGTCAGCGTCGGCCGCGCCGTGCGGAAAAAGGGGTATGACACCCTGCTGCACGCCCTAGCCCTTCTCCCCGCCAATCTGCACTGGCGCTTCACCCATCTTGGCGGCGGTCCAGAACGCGAAACTTTGCAAGCCCTCGCCGAAACCCTAAACCTAACCTCGCGCATCCACTGGCAAGGCTCGGTCGATCAGTCCGAGGTGTTATCAGCCTACCGCTCTTCTGATCTGTTCGCGCTGGCCTGCCGCATCACCGCCGACGGCGACCGTGACGGACTGCCGAACGTGCTGGTCGAAGCCGCGAGCCAAGGCCTCGCCTGCCTCTCGACCAATATCTCCGGCATCCCAGAGCTGTTTCGCAACGCCGAAAACGGCTGGCTCACCCCGCCGGATAATCCCGAAGCCTTAGCGGCAGCCCTACAAACCGCCATCACCCGACCCGACCTGCGCGCCCAGTACGGCCAAGCCGCGGCCGCCCAAGTTCGTGCAACGTTGGATTACCACCATAGCGTCAACCAACTCATGACGCTGTTCGCCGTCGAAGGTATCCAGCCATGGCCAAAAAATCCATGACCACAAAAGTCTTCTTCTACGTCCAGCACCTTTTGGGCATCGGCCACCTCGCCCGCGCCAGTCGCATCGCCCGCGCCATGATCGATCGGGGGATGAACGTCACGCTCGTCACCGGCGGTCTGCCGGTTGCAGGCTTTCCCGACCCCGGCATCGCCCACATCGCGCTGCCGCCGATTGCGGTCTCAAACAGCGACTTTTCCGGCCTTCTCACCGCCAGCGGACAGCCCGCTGACGCCACTTATCTAAATGCCCGCAAAGACCAACTGCTCGCCGCCTACCATGCCATCAAGCCAGACATTGTGCTGACGGAGGCTTTTCCCTTTGGCCGCCGCCAAGTCCGCTTTGAGCTGCTGCCGCTGATCGATGCCATTGACGCCAGCCATCCGCGCCCGACTTTGGTCAGCTCGGTCCGCGACATCCTGCAACGCAAAGTCAAACCGGGCCGTAATGAGGAAACCGTCGCCTTGATCAACCGTGCCTTCGATCTGGTCTTGGTCCACGGCGACCCCAGCTTTGCCGCGCTTGAAGACAGCTTCACCCTCGCCGATCAAATCACCGATAAAATCGCCTACACTGGCCTCGTCTGCCCGCCGACACCGCCGCCGCCCGCCGAGCAGTTCGATGTGCTGGTCTCCGCAGGGGGGGGGGGCGCTGGCAAACAACTGATCACCGCCGCCGTCGATGCCGCCCGCCTGCTGCCAGAACTCGCGAAATGGCTGATCATCACCGGCCCCAATTTGCCACAGCCCGATTATGACGCCCTCACCAAAAACCAACCCGCAAACGTCACTTTGACCCGCTTTCGCCCCGATCTCGCCAGCCTGATGCGAGGGGCCAAGCTTTCGGTCTCACAAGCAGGCTACAACACCGTCGCCGATATCCTGATGGCCGGCTGCCACGCCCTGCTGGTGCCCTATGCCACCGCAGGCGAGACCGAACAAACCGACCGTGCGGCGCTGCTGGAAAAGATCGGCCGCACCCGCAGTCTGACCGAAGCCGCCCTCACCCCCGAAACCTTGGCAACCGCGATCCAACACGAAATCGCCCGCCCGCTGCCTGCGCAAGCGCTACATATCAGCGTGGATGGTGCCGCGCGCAGTGCCGAGATTTTATTGGATTTCGTGAAGAATAGCACGCGCGGCTAATTCCAACCCTTGCAAGGGCTTGTGCTGTGGGCACTTCAATACTCGTTGCGCGCCAGAGCGCCGTCCCTCTATACATAGGGTCACACGGACGTATCGCGATCACAGTTTAAGCGTGGAGGGTTAAATATGGGCTTCGTGGACGCTGTAAGAACCAGTCTGATTGTGAAATATGCAACATTCCAAGGCCGTGCGGCCCGATCGGAGTTTTGGTATTTTTCGCTGTTTTACGGCTTGATCCTGCTGGCCTTTGGCGCTTTGGGCTTTGCTCTGGGTGGGGGCTCCAATTTCAGGGCGGGCAACTTGCGTTCGTTTGTGCCCTTTGTGCCCCTGATCATTGTGGTTCTGGCTATGATTATTCCAACCATCGCAGTGACGGTCCGCCGCTTACATGATCGCGATATGTCGGGTTGGTGGTATCTTGGATTTGTCGTGCTCGGCTTCATCCCGGTGGTTGGTAAATTGGTCAGTTTGGCAACTTTGGTTCTCTATGCATTGAAAGGCACCGTGGGACTGAGCTACTCCCCAACTCTTGGACAGATTTCCGGGTGAGTTAAGCTACTGCCTGCCTCTGCTGATCGGTTTCGATTGCGTTGAAGTAGACCACGGCGGGCGGTTGTCCGCCATGGGCGGCGTGGGGCCGCAGGTGGTTGTAGAAGGTGATCCAGCGCCCGACGCCGGCTTTGGCCTGTGACCCGGTTTCCCAGGCGTGCAGGTAGACGCATTCATACTTCAGGGAACGCCAGAGACGTTCAATGAAGATGTTGTCGAGGTAGCGGGCTTTGCCGTCCATCGAGATTTTGGTCTTTGCCCGCTTCAAGCGGTCGGTCCAGTCGAAGGAGGTGAACTGGCTGCCCTGGTCAGTATTCATGATTTCGGGCGGGCCGAACTTGTGGATGGCGTCGTTCAAAGCCTCCAGGCAGAAGTCGGCCTCCAGCGTGTTGGAGATGCGCCAGGCCAGCACCTTGCGAGTGAACCAGTCCATGATGGCCACCAGATAGAGGAAGCCTTTGCGCATGGGCAGGTAAGTGATGTCGGCGCACCAGACTTGGTTGGGCCGGTCGATCCGCAGCCCACCCAGCAGATAGGGGTAAGTCTTGTGCCCCTTCGCAGGCCTGCTGGTGTTGGGTTTTTGGTAGATCGGCATCAAGCGCATAAGGCGCATCAGACGCCGGATGCGCTTTTCGTTCACGGCATGACCTTCATTCTGCAGGTGCCATGTCATTTGCCGGACGCCATAGAAGGGCGTCTCCAGAAACTGCTTGTCGGCCAGCAGCATCAAGTCGAGGTTCATCGCAGTCTCTCCTTGCGGCGCGTAGTAGAACGACGACCGCGAGATCGATAGCAGTCGACACTGCGCCCCGACCGACAGCGTGGGGTGGGTCCGTTCGATCATGCCACGCCTCACTTCCCGGTCCAGGGCTTGAGCTTTCTTGCCAAAAAATCGTTGGCGACCGCCAGTTCTCCGATCTTGGCATGCAGCTCGCGGACCGTATCCTCGGCGACCTCAGCGGTGGCGACCGCCTTGCTGCCGCGCTCAAAGATGCCCGTGGCACCTTCCAGAAGTGCCTTTTTCCATTGATGGATCATCGTCGGATGGACCTCATAGGCGGTCGCCAATTCCGACACCGTGCGCTCACCCTTCAACGCCTCCAACGCCACACGCGCCTTGAAGGCTGCGTCATGGTTCCTGCGTTTCGACATCTCTGTTCTCCTCGTGCTTGGAGACCAGCAGACTTCAGATCGTAGCTTCCGTCACTGTCCGATTTTCGGGGGGTAGCTCAGACCCAATCGCTTTGGCCGTGACCCGCTTGGCGTTGAACATAACGCTGATATTTTCGCCTGAGTTTGCGCGCGCTTGTCGCCCTACTTTGCTTTTGCATAATCGCAGGTGCAGGCGCGCCACCGGTTGTCGCGCAAGAAGTTGATTTTGAGGGGCAAAAAGTCGTCGCAACCAGCGCACCTCGGGACGCGATGGGTCAAAGCAGGGCTGACGCGTTGAGTGATGCCGGATTGCAGGCGCGGATCGTATACTTGCAAAAGTTTGATGGCAGTATTGAACAAAAAGACCCGCCAAAAGTTGCGACCAATAAACCCGTTGCGCCTTTGATCTCTGGTCTGATGGCAATGGCTTTGGTTGTTGGGGCGCTGATCGCCGCCTTGGGGCTGTGGGTTTATGTTTCGGGCGGCGCACTCTGGGCACCTGAAACGGTGACGGATGCCAACAAAGCCGTGCAAGCGCCGAAGGGCTGGGGGGAGAGTGAAGCAGACCTGCTGGAGAACCGGTCGCTTGCGCAGATCGCCCAGATGTCTGACAGGCGGGCAGCAGTGGTTCGGTTGCTGCGGCTGTGTTTGCTGCACGCGGCGGAAGCGACAAAAACCGGTTTCAAACGCTCGGACACCGAGCGGGATGCGTTTGGGCGCGTGCCGCTGCACTGGTCCGGGTTGGATTATCTGAAACGCCTGCTGATCGTTGCCGAACTGGCCCATTATGGCGGGCGCAGCGTTGATGAGGCGACATTTCAAACCTTGATCGAAGGCGCGCGTGAGATACTGCCACGTCAGCGTGGTGGCAATGTCTAGGGGCCAGACATTCGCGGGCGTTGCCGCCGTGCTGGCTTTGCTCGGCGGGCTGGTGTGGCTGCAAGCTGCGACGGGGGATCTGGCGCTGGAGCGCTCGGCGCTGGGTGTCGCGGGGCTTGCACAGCTTGCGCCGGAGTTGGGGTTGACGTTGCAAGAGCCGCAGGGTTGGGGCGCGTTGAAGGCGAGCGCGCTGTCGCTGCGCATTTTGCCGATCTATGATTTGAACCTGAGCACCGAAGATCAGCCCGCCACGTCACGGCAAGAACAACTGGGTCAAAGCACGCTGCGCGAATTGGACCGCGATGTGTTTTACAGCAAGGTCGCTGGGCTGGAGACGTTGGTGGTGCTACCGAAGTGGCGCGGTGCAGTTATGGTGACAGGTGGGGCACGTCGTGATTTTCTGATTGCGCCTTCGATGTTCAACACGCTGCTGCCGCAGCTTTATTTGCAGCGGCCAATCATGCAGCAGATCACCCGCGGCTTTGCCGATGAACAGGTGCTGATCAACGGGCAAACTGTCCGTGTGGCGCTGTTTCAGCCGCAAACCTTCAACCGCAACACCCTGCCGAAGCGCTGCAAGGAAGTGGCGGGTCTTGTGGAAGGGGCGCTGCTGATCCACTGTAACGCAGTACTAGGCAAACCCGAGATGGCAGCGCTGTCTGATCCCGACCTACTGAACAATCACGGCATCACCTTGGCTGAAAATGCGCGCTTCGTTGTGGCCGCCTTGCGCGCGCTACAATCTCCGACCGAGACGCGTCCGATCTATCTTGATACCTCGACCGAGCAGTTGCTGGCGCTGGAACAGGACAAAGAAGCGCAACATTATCGCCGCGATACCCAAGACATGCTGCGGTTCTTCGCATTGCCGTTGTCGCTGTTCTGGCTGGCCGGGGCTGCGGTGCTTGCCGTGGCAATCTGGCGCGGCGCGATGCGGTTTGGTCCAGTGTTGCAGGTGGCAGAGGATCGGCTTGAAGTCTCGAAACTGGCGGCGATTGACGCTAAGGCTCGGTTGATCCGACTGTCGCGCAATGACGGACGGATGGTCGCCGAATTCACGCTGAAGCGGCTGCAGAGTCTGGCGCAGCAGACATTTGGTGCGGGTGCGGGCACCACAATGGGCCAAGCTGCACTCGACCGGCTTTATGCCAAATTCGCCCGGAAAAACCCCAAAGACGCAGCCGAATTGCGCGCCTGCGCCGAGGTTTTACAATCTTCGGCGGGCACGCTGCATCCTTCGGAGTTGCGCCGCATACTTGATCGCTTCGCAGAATTGCTGGAAAGGCTGACGCATGGACCTGGCTGAGTTTCAAACCCTCATCGCATCGGTGCGCACCGAGATTGGCAAGGCGGTGCAGGGGCAGGATGCCCTGATCGACCTGTTGCTGGTGTCGGTGTTTGCGCGCGGGCATTGCTTGGTGGAAGGTCCGCCGGGCACGGCGAAAACCTTGCTGGCGCGGTCTTTGGCTTCGGCGATGGACATGGGCTTTGGCCGCGTGCAGTTCACGCCTGACCTCATGCCGGGTGATGTGTTGGGGGTGAACCTGTTCAACTTCCAGACCGGGGCGTTTCAACTGACCAGAGGCCCGATCTTTACCGATATCCTGCTGGCGGATGAAATCAACCGCGCGCCGCCGAAGACCCAATCGGCACTGTTGCAGGCAATGAACGAGCGGGTGGTGACAATTGATGGCACCGATTACCCATTGGGCCGTGATTTCTTCGTGATCGCGACGCAAAACCCGATTGAGCAGCAAGGCACCTATCCCCTGCCCGAAGCGCAGCTGGATCGGTTTTTGTTCAAGCTGAACGTTGATTTTCCGGACCGCAATGCGGAAATTGCCATTCTGACCCGCCACGCCGCCCAGCCCTTGGAGTTTGAAGCGCGAGGCAAAGGCATCGAAAAGGTTCTGTCGGCGGCGCAACTGGCGGCGGGTAAAAACTTGGTGGATGGAATCCGGCTCGATCCCACCATCCTGACCTATATCGTCGATCTGGTGCGGGCGACGCGCAATGACGGCGACATCAGCCATGGCGCCTCGACCCGCGCGGCGGATGCTTTGGCTGGGGCGGTTCGTGCGCGTGCAGCGGTTGAAGGCAGGGATTACGGCCTGCCGGATGATGTGAAAGCGCTGATGGTGCCAGTGCTTTGCCATCGGCTTGTGCTGGGCCCTGCTGCCGAGATTGAGGGACGCACGGCCGAAGCGGTTCTCGCGAATATCCTGAACCGTGTCGATCCGCCGCGCTGAATGAGACCCGCACCGCGCCTTATTGCTTTGGTCCTGCTCTGTGCCGCGCTGACGGTGCTGCTGGCGCTTGCAGTGAGCGACCCTGCCGTCCCGGTGCTTGTGATGTGGTCGGCTTTGCTCGTGATTGTGATGATTGACGCACTGGCGTCGATTGCGCCGCGGTCGATCACCGTCGAGGTGAGTTTGCCGAAAACCGGCATGGTGGGGGTGGATACGCCTTACACAGTGACGTTGACGCGCAAGTCGGGTGCGGGCTTGCCTGCCAAACTGTCGCTGCGCTTTGATCTGGATGCGGCGTTGGGCGATGGCGTTGTGGCTGATATCGCCTGCGACGGGCCGACTTGCGTCCTCAAGGACCATCTGCCGCTGCTGAAGCGCGGGCTGCACAAGCTGCGCGCCCTGCATCTGAAATGGTCGTCGCGCTGGCGGCTGCTTGAGGTGCTGTCCCGCACGCTATTGTCGCATGATATCACCGTGGTGCCCGATGTGACTGCGGTGATGTCTGGACAGATCCAAGCGCAGATGTTGCCGCTGCTGGAGGGCCAAAAGGATATGCGCCTGAAGGGTTCGGGATCAGAGTTTCACCAGTTGCGAGACTTCGCCCTCGGCATGGATGCACGTCAGATTGATTGGAAACGCTCGGCACGGCTGAATGCGCTGGTGGCGCGCGAGACGCGGGCGGAAAAGAACCATCACATTCTGCTGGCGCTGGATTGTGGCTATCTGATGAACGAGCGTATCGCGGGCTTGCCCAAGCTGGATCGCGCCATCAATGCTGCTTTGGGGCTGGGCTGGGCGGCGGGTCTTGGTGGCGATCATGTCGGGCTTTATGCGTTTGACAGCCGACCGCGCCAGTTTCTGCCACCGCAGCCCGGGCGGGCGGGCTTTGCGCAGTTGCGGGCGGCTGCGGCGGGGTTGAATTACACCGATCACGAAACCAACCACACCTTGGGTCTGAGTCATCTGTTGACCCGGCTGCGCCGCCGTTGCCTGATCATCGTATTTTCGGATTTCGTCGACAGCATCACCGCCGAATTGTTGGTTGAAAACGTCAGCCTGCTGACCCGGCACCATCTGGTGTTGTTTGTCGCGCTGCGTGATCCCGCGCTCAGCCGCATCGCCAATCCGACTGATTTCGGTCTGAACAGCATCGCGGCCTCGGTTTCGGCGGGCCAGATCTTGCATGAACGCCAAGCGGTGATGGAGCGCCTGTCGCAACTGGGCGTGCTCTGCCTTGATGTCGCCCCCGAGGCGCTGATCGCGGCAATGTGGCAAAATCCATCGACATCAAGGCGCGGGAGTTGATATGAACGATCACCCCCAAGCCAACCCAAGCCGCATCGAAGCCGAACTGCTGCGCTCGGCCCGTTTCCGCAAGCTGCGAGAGCCGGGCTGGCGCAAGCTTGAGGTCTTGCTCAAACAAGCCGAGACGCATGGGCTCGCCGGGTTGAACTATACCGAGGCCAAAGAGTTGGCGGCGCTGTATCGTCAGGCGATGACCTCGCTGGCCTTGGCGCGGGATATCTCGCTGGATATGGCGCTGCTGAACTATCTCGATCAGCTTTGCGCGCGGGCTTGGTTGGTGGTCTATGTGCCACAACGCAGCCTTTCCGGGGCATTTGGACGCCTGCTGGGGCAAGGCATCCCGCAGGCTGTGCGACGCTCTTTGCTGCCGCTGCTAATCGGATTCAGCGCGATGATGTTGGGTGCAATCACCGGGTTCGTGCTGTTTTTCCGTGATCAAAGCTGGTTTTACACCTTCGTGCCGGGCGGCCTGTCGGATGGGCGCGCGCCGGGTGCCAGTGTGGGCTATCTGCGCGACACGCTTTACGGCGACGCGTCTCTGCATAGCGGCGACGTGCTGACCGCTTTCGCGGCCTATTTGTTTTCGCACAACACCAATATTGCCATTTTTATCTTTGGGTTGGGTATCTTTTGGGCACTGCCCAGCTTTGTGTTGACCTTCTACAACGGCTTGATGTTGGGGGCGTTCTTTGCGTTGTTTGTGCAAGCCGGGCTTGGCTATGATGCCTTTGCATGGCTTTCCATCCACGGCGTGACCGAAATCAGTGCCATCTGCATCGCCTGCGCAGGTGGCGCACGCTTGGGTCTTGCGGGGCTGATGCCGGGGCAAATGTCGCGCAGAGATTCTCTGCGCCTGCATGGGCGGGATGCTGTCAAACTGTTCCTGTTGGCCGGGTTGATGCTTTTGGTGGCTGGTGTGGTCGAGGGCGTGCTGCGCCAGAGCGTCACCAGCCCAGAGGCGCGTTTGCTGATCGGCTGGGGGCTTGGCGGGTTCTGGGTGCTGTGGCTTTGGCGATCCGGGCGGACGGGTGGGGCCAAGGCATGAGGTTTCAGCGCAAATCTGACGAAACCGCCGTCCAGCGCAGTGCCGCTTCAAAGCGGGTTTTGGAGAATTTCGTACCACCCGAAGGTGTGCCGATTGGCTTTGAACTGGCCTCTCTGGGCGCACGGTTTGGCGCGGTCATTCTGGATCTGATTTTGACTTGGTTTGCGATCCTTCTGTTGATCCTAGCGGTGGCGTGGCTGGGCATCCTGCCAAAAACCGCATTGTTTGCCTTGGTCGTCATCTTGGCGTTTTTCGTCGGCGTTCCCTATTATGTGCTGTCAGAATTGATCTGGAATGATCGCACTTTGGGCAAGCGCATCGTCGGGATCATGGTGATCTCGGCCGACAGCCGTGCGTTGGGGGCACATCAGGTTGTCGCGCGCAACCTGTTGAAAGATGTTGAGTTTTTTGCGCCATTGGGTCTGGTTCTGCAGTGGAATTACACCTCGACCGCGCAGTCGTGGATTGCGGCGCTCATTCTGCTGGTCTGGACCTTGTTCGTCGCAATCTATCCGATCCGCAACAGACGCAAGCAGCGGTTGGGGGATGTGGTGGCGGGAACCTTGGTGATCGTAAAGCCAAAAGCCATTCTGCTGGATGACCTTGCTTTGAGCGAAGCGCGGGGCGGATTTGTCTTTGATCAGACGCAACTGGACATCTACGGCAGTTACGAGTTGCAGACCCTAGAGGCGATTTTGCGCGACCCGTCGAAAAGCCAGCTTCATGCCGCAGAGCTTGAGAAAGTCGCCAAAGCAATCGCGCGCCGGATCAACTATCCCGAGCACGCCATCGGCGCGGACCCACGGCTCTTTCTGATGGCGTTCTATCGCGAGCAGAGGGAAAGGTTGGAAAGCCGATTGCTTTTTGGCGAGCGGCGGCAGGATAAGTTCCACAGCGACGCGCCAAAGCCGAAGTAGCCCGCAGGACAAGCGGTCAGGCCTTGCCGCAGCGGTCAATGGTTGGCTGTGAGCCAAAATGTGAGGTGAGAGCGGCGATGAGTTGGATCGAAGTGAATGTCTTGGCGCTGATCCATCAGTACGGTGCAGGCGTGCTGTTCGTGTCGCTGACGCTAGAGACTTTGGGGCTGCCATTGCCGGGGGAAAGCGCGCTGATCTTAGCTGCGACTCTAGCCGGAACAGGAAAGATCAGTATTTGGGCGGTGGCGATTTCGGCGTGGTGTGGCGCGGTGTTGGGCGACAATATCGCATATTTCATCGGCCGCAGATATGGCCGGGTGGTGGTAACCAACTATGGTGCTCGGTTTGGGGTGACGGAAAGTCGTTATGCCAAAGTGGAGGCGGTGTTCGCGCGATATGGTCCGCTGATGGTGATTGCGGCGCGGTTTGTGGTGTTGCTGCGCCAGATGAACGGGCTGGTAGCGGGGACGGCGGGGATGCATTGGCTGAGTTTTCTAGCCGCCAATGTGGTGGGCGCGGCGCTTTGGGTCGGGTTTTGGACCGTGTTGGCCTATCACTTTGGCCATTCAGCGACGATACTGCCGTTTATTGGGCGACATATCGGGTTGGTCGCTTCGGTGCTGGTAGCCTTGGCTTTGCTGGGCGCGTTGGTGGGCTATCTGCGTTTGCGCAGTGGGCCCAAGCCATAACGGCTTGAGCCCGTTGGCTTGGGGTTACTCCATAAACCAGCCGTGGCTGACGATCATCGACTGGCCGGTCAGCGCATTGGTCGGGAAGGCGGCGAACAGGTAGGCGATTTCGGCTACATCTTCGACCGTGGTGAATTCCTTATCGACGGTGCCGCCGAGCATGATTTTGTTCACCACGTCTTCTTCTGAAATGCCCAAGGTTTTCGCCTGCTCGGGGATTTGTTTTTCCACCAGCGGGGTTTTCACAAATCCGGGGCAGATCACATTCGTGCGCACACCATGTTCAGCGCCTTCTTTGGCGATCACGCGGGCGAGGCCCAGCAGCCCATGTTTCGCGGTGACATAGGCCGATTTCAGCGGTGAGGCTTCTTTGGAATGCACCGAGCCCATGAAGATGATGGAACCCGACCCGGCCTTATACATATGTGGCAGGCAGGCCTTGGAGGTCAGGAACGCGCCGTCGAGATGGATCGACAGCAGTTTTTTCCAGTCATCAAACGGGAATTCTTCCAGCTTATGCACGATCTGGATGCCCGCGTTCGACACCAGCACGTCGATCTGGCCCCATTGGTCAACCACCTGCTGGATGCCTGCGTTGACAGCGGCCTCGTCGGTGACGTTCATCTCAACACCAATCGCCGTGCCGGGGCCCTTTGCGGTCAGTTCTGCTGCGGTGGCTTGAGCGGCATCAAGGCGCAGGTCGGCGATCACGACTTTTGCGCCATCGGCGATGTAGCGTTCAGCAATGGCTTTGCCGATACCGCTGGCGGATCCGGTGATGACGCAGACTTTGCCGTTCAGACTCATGGGGAAGGACATGTTCAGGCTCCTGTGGTGAAGGGGGTTAGCGGTTTGGGGCGAGGTAATCATGCACCACGCGGCCCAGACCAAGCGTTAGGTCGGTTAAAATATGGGTGGCAGACAGCACCTCTCGCACCGGCAGTTGCGTCAGCGGGGCCATCGCGTGATCGTGCAGCTCCAGCCCGGCGGGACCTTCCCATGCGCCTTTGACGGTGATGTCTTCCAGCGAGTATTCAACCAATTCGCAGATGCGCGGGGTGCAATCGACATGGGGGATGATTTTCAGCAGGAAGGTTGGAACTTGCAGGCTTTCCAGCACCTTCGCGGGATCAATCGCGCGGTGCTTGTAGCCCATCGTTGCGGATGCCACCTGCACCGAGCCGACATCAAGGGTACCAACGAGAGTGTCTTTTTCAACCCGCATCCGAGGTTCGGCGAGTTTCTTCGGAAAACCCCAAATCTCACGCCCGCCCGCGATGGGGCTGTCATCGTTGAGAAACATCGCATGTACGTAGCTGCCCTTGCGGCCGTTGAATTCGACCGGGATCACCTGCCCGGTTTCGGTGTAATCGCCAAAGCCCGTGCTGTCGGGCATCCGGATGAATTCGTATTTCACGATCGGGTCGATGACTTGCAAAGGTTCGGGGACCACGGCGCGCAGGGCTTCCATATCGGTGCGGTAGGTGATGATGAAAAACTCGCGGTTCACAAAGCGGTAGGGACCTTTGGGATAGGACGGACTGGTAAGCGGCATGGCAAAAGCGCAGCTGGTGACATCGGCGATTTTCATGGGACGCGGCCTTTTGAGTTAGCGATTTGAAAGGTCAAACACCTGTACGCACTCGGTCGCGCGGTGACGGTTCTTCCAGTCGTGGTGATTAACGGTATGCTCTGCATCGGCCTTTCCGGCCTGCCAATGGTCCAGCATCGAGGTACGGGAGAATTCGTAATCCTTTGAGCCGCCTTCATATTTTGTCGGGCGGTAGATCAGGTGTGCGATCGTGATGCGCGGGTCGGAATTGCCTGCGACCAGCGCTTGCGCGTCGGGGTCGGATTTCATCTCGGGCGGCAGCTTGTCGTAAAGTCGGCGTGCTGCCGTACCCATATCATTCAGCCGACGCATCATATCGGTATTAAACCGGGTTCGGCTGGAGAAGCGGATTTCCTTCTCGCGCACTTCACTGTGCCAGACCGAAGTGGGAAGCGTGCCGCGGGCACTGAACAGATCAACTTGGAACACGCAGAGATCGGCCTGCGATTTCTGCTCGTCCATCACATATTGCAGCGGCGTATTGGAAACCAAACCGCCGTCCCAGTAATAGGCTCCGTCAATCTCAACCGCCGGAAACCCCGGCGGCAGTGCGCCCGAGGCCATAATATGTTCAGGGCCAATGCGCTGGGTCGCGGTATCAAACCACGTCATATTGCCGGTTTCCACATTGACCGCACCAAGGCTGAGGCGGACCTCACCACTGTTGAGGCGGTCAAAATCCACCAAGCGTTCCAGCGTGGCGCGCAGCGGGGCTGTATCATAGAAACTGCTAGCGCCGACGCTGCCCTCTGGCATCAGGGCGGCGGGGGGGAAGCGCAGATCAAAAAAGCCGGGGACGCCAGCCAGCGTGGTGGCCGAGGCACTGAACTGGTTCAGCAATGCCCGCGCCCAGATGCCGTCGAGCAGGGTGGCGGGCAGGGATTTAGAACTGGCTTGCTCCCAAAACTCCCGCAGCTTTTCCACGCGCTGATGTGGCGCGTTGCCCGCGATGATGGCGGCATTGATCGAGCCAATGGAGATACCCGCCACCCAAGAAACATGGCGGGCTTGCTTGACCAGCCCCTCATAAGCTCCGGCCTGATAGGCGCCGAGTGCGCCACCACCTTGCAGCACAAGCGTGATACATTCTTCGGAACTGGCGTCGGATTTAGAGGCGGTGCGGGCCATCACGAGGCTCCTTTCAAGGTCAGATCAGCGACAAGCGGCAGATGGTCCGAGGCGCGTCTGGCCTCGGGCGTCAGAACGGCCCTGATGTCGCGCAGGGTGAAATCATCAGTCAGCGCGATACGGTCTAGAGCGGCCACTGGCTTACGCGCGTGAAACGTAGGCGGGCTTGGTAACACCCGGAAGTCAGGGCCGAGGCCTGCCAGATGTGACAGGCCGGACCATTCGTTGAAATCCCCCGCCACAAGCCGGGCGCTTATCTGCGAATGACCAGTGAAGGCGCGCAGTGCCGCCAGTTGACGGCGACGCGACGCACGGATCAGGCCAAGATGGGTGCCGATCACGCTGATGTCCCGACCTTCAAAGCGCAGATCCACCATCACCGCCCCGCGCGGCTCTAGTCCCGGCAGGTCGATGTGGGCGGTGGCTAGCAGCTCAATGCTGTCGCGGATCAGAATGGCATTGCCGTGCCAGCCCAGACTGTCGCGGCCATGCGCGAACACCACTGGGCGAAAGCCGCGACCCTCGAACAACGCGGCGGGCAGGGCGGGCGGGCGCAGACCCAGCCGCATATCAGCCTCTTGCAGCAACACGATATCGGCATCCAACGCCTCGATCACCTGCATAGTGCGCTCAGGATCGCGGCGGCGGTCGTTGCCAAGCGCTTTGCGGATGTTGTAGGTGGCGACGCGCAGGGAAATTTTCGTCACAATATCGGGGCCCCCAGCCGGAAAATCCCCTCGGCAAAACGGCGGAGCAGGCTTGGTTTGACAACGCCTTGGGCGCAGCGCGGTTCCAGTGCCCTGAACCAGTCGCGCAGTGCAGTGACGGTGGCGGCATCGTAAAGCATCAGGGCAGATTCAAAGTTCAACAACATGGATCTGACATCGAAATTCGCCGAGCCGACCCAAGCCAGATCGTCGATCATCCCGGCCTTGGCGTGCAGCATGCCCTGCCGCAACCGCAGGATCACGCAGCCCGCTGCGTGCAAATCTCGCAGATAGGCGCCGCGTGCGAGGTCGGCCACCCATTGGTTAGATGTCTGGGGCAGCATGATCCGCACATCCACCCCACGTCGGGCTGCAGTGCCCAAGGCTTGCAGCAGCGCTTCGGTCGGCAGAAAATAGGGCGTGGTCAACCAGATCGAGCGTTCGGCGCGGTGAATGGCGCAGACCAGCGCGTCATGCAGCGCATCGTCGGGGGTGTCGGGCCCAGACGGCACCAGTTGCGCGGTGACAGTCCCTACGGGCGCATTTCGCGCGATCAGTTCCCCGTGCGCAGCGCCAATCACATCCCAATCAGCCGAAAACACGTCGATATAGCTCTGCACAGCCGGGCCTTGCAGACTGAAGCTGAGGTCGATCCAATCCTGCCCTTCCACAAGATAAGCAACGCCAATGTTGCGCCCGCCCGCCCAAACATCGGCCAGATCCGCAATCACCATCTTGCGGTGATTGCGCAGGTTGAGATGACCATTGCCGACCCGATGCAGAAAGGGCGACAAATACCGCACCTCACCCCCTGCTGCGCATAACCGCTCCAGCGCCGCTTTCGGGCGGTGCAATGCGCCCAGTCGATCAAGGATCAATCGCACCGCAACCCCGGCTTGGGCCCGTTCGATCAACGCTTCGATGAAATCGCGCCCCGAGGAATCGTCATCCAGCAGGTAAAAGGTGATATCGAGCCGAGTCTGCGCCTGTGCAATCGTGCGAAACAGCGTGGTCTTGGCGACTTCGGGCGTAAAATGCAGAACCAGACCATTCCCATCCGAGGCGGCAGGAATTCCGAAAGCTTGCAAGGCCTTCGCGACGGGTTGCGGTGTTGGCGTGGCCTGACGCATCGGGCCAAACCTGATCGGTGGAAAACGCGCGCTTTGCTTGCGAAACCCCAGCGCCAGAAACACTGGGATCGCCACATAGGGCAACAGCAGAATGAACAATAGCCAAGCTGCAGCCGATTGTGGCGAGCGGCGTTGCTGCACCACGAACAACATCGCAAGGCCGACCAACACGACACCCAGCACGATAAGGGAATGGGAAGCCAGCCAGATCACCACATTGCCTCCCTTCACACCCGTAAAATTAAGCTACTATGGTCGCCGTTGCCGCACGCAGGACTCGGTGCAGCCTCGTCTGCCGCAACATGACCCTCTGCCGGGCAATCGCAAGTCCGTGTTTCCAATAAGCACGAAAACGTGGTTTGCGCTTGAAGCGCTACCGCGCCGCGTCTTGTCGCTTGAATTCCCAGCAGACAATGCTATCAGCCGCTTGTCTGGGATGCGGGGTGGGTAGCTATGTCCCCTAACTGCAGCCCAAGCATGGAAGTGTGGCCGAGTGGTTTAAGGCTCTAGTCTTGAAAACTAGCGTAGGGGGAACCCTACCGTGGGTTCGAATCCCACCGCTTCCGCCAACACCCAACCCATTGATTTCGTTAACAAATCAGAGAAATCGAATCTGCTTATTGGACACGCTATTGGACCCACGCTGACGCGTGGAGTATCAGGCTGGCGTCTGAAATGGCGTGATGCGTTGATGTCCGACTCGCCCATAGCTTGCCCTACTGCCTCCACACAGGCGGCGGGCGTCTACATCACAGCCGCGACACATCACCGCCTCACACATCCAACACACCGACCCAACCCCCGCCCGCGCCGTGTGATTTAATCGGGCTGTGTGGTGTTGGGTTGTTGGATTTTGGGGGTGAAAAGGTTTAGTGAGCGCGTCAGCGCTAATTGATACCTGTACGCGTCAGCGTGAATAACTCCAAATTCCAAACATTTGAGCCGTTATTTTGGGATTTTTGACAAATCCCAAAATACAAGCTATTAATTAACTAATCAGCAGATAAATAGCAGGACAAACATTTATGCCACTCTTCATTCCACAGAGCGCAGTCTGCGAAATTACGGGAATTAGTTCACAGACTGTCAATAGTCACCTGTCACACTCCCCAATTTTTCGCGTTGATAAACACCCATTCTATTACGTGACGGATGTGTGTAACTTCCTTAACCGTCACGCAAAGAATTACATTGAACGTCTCGCCTATGCGGCGGAGGATGATGACGAAATGTACTGTGGCGTTGATAGCCTCATGGTCGCGGAGTCCTTCGATATTTTCGTCAGTAAAGATGTGCGGATGGAGGCACGCGCCAAGAGCGTTCGCAATTCCTTCTTTAATAGTTTGGCAATGGCGGACGGGGCGCGGACATACATGACCTATTCAGAATCCTTGCGTTTGAAGTTGCTTTTGAACGGCGGGATTTCCCGATTCATTCTGACCGGGGACAATTCCGAGCTGCCAATTTGGTATAGTTTCAGCCCAGCCTTTGCGCTTGTGAATTCGGGCTTGGATAGCGTCAAGGTGGCAGCATGAGCGCCCCGATTGATACTTTGCGCAGGCTTGTCATCGGTTCGCCAGATGCCTGTCACGCGCTCTATCAGGCCTGTGGTGGTAGTGCAGCCGAAGTCACCATGGCCATGAATTCATATGACAAACTCTGTGCAGCCTTCCGCTCTGCCACAGACCTGACACGCGCCGAAGTTGCGCAGCTACTCGCGGGGGCAGTCGAATGAATAAGGCTTACACAACCGCCGCCCGCCGTTTGATTGTCGCCAATCCCAGCGCTTGCAATGTCGTTTGGCGGCAAGCGGCGGGGTCGGAGTATGCGATTCAATCCATTTTGGATGACGTATCGCGGATGTGCCAAATCCTCCGCAATGTGACTCGGGTTCCGATGGATTCTATCGAACGGATGCTTGAATCTATTGCCTCGACAGGCGTTGAAGATCGCCGCGCAACCACCAATGACGTGCAAACCGTATTGATGCAAAACGAATACAGAAAAGGACGCTAAAATGTTTGAGAACGATACAACCAACTTTGAGAACTTGGTCAAAGGATCGGAGACTCTGCAAACCAAATGGACAGCCGTATGTGAAGCCGTGCAGAACGATATTAAAGATCGGTACGGCGTAGACGTGGACGAGTCGACGGTTCGCAAGCTTGGGGAGGTACGTTTATTCACCCTCTCAGCTAACGCTGCGCTGGATCAAATTAGTTATTCGCGGCAGGTGGAATCCCTTCCACAGCTTGCCGAAGTGTTGAAAATCAGGGCTATTCAGGCCGGAGATTCTAAAATCCGCGCGGAGGCTGTAGCCGAGATTAACGCGATGCCAAACGATGGAAGTGAAGGCCACTTGCGCGCTCGGATCAATAAAGCGCGGGCGCTCGGAGTCGCCACCAGCGGCGCAAACTATGACGACAGCGGCCTCTCTCACGAACAGCGAATCCAACAGCTTTTGACGCTGAGTCCCGTCAAGAGGATCAGCCAAGCTCGCGCGTGGGGGATGCTGAAATGACGGAAGAGGAATTACAGCCTATCATTGACCATATCCGCGCATCTGGTGTGGCGGACCCGTGCACCCTGTTCGGCCCGTCGCCACCGCCCGCATATATCCGCACGGACCACGCGCCAATCGACAAAAAGCCGCGCATGGATAAGCCGTTTAGGGTCTACATCCCGACCGGGCAGGTGTTGAATTCGCACGACTATATCGCCGTGATCTATGAGACCAAGACGCGCGCAAGGTTCGCGCGTGAGGGCGGATATGAGATGCGGCCATGAGAACCACGATTGAGCACACCCGACTCCATGCGTTGTGCAGCAAGGTCGCGCTGGAGGGGTTGGACCCCCTAAACATCTGGAGTGAAGCCGACGACGAGGGCTATCGGGTCAATGACCGGGGCGAGTTCCTACATGACTCCAAGTTCGATAATTTCCTCCGGCAGTGCCAACTCACCATCCAAGCGGTGGCACAGAAGGCCCAATTTGTCGCGGCATGGAAACAACAAAACGGACAATTCTAATCATGGTCAATTACATATCAGGGCGGTATATTCCGCCTCCCAAGATTCGCACGCAGGCGGAGCCTGTCGAGCTGCCCCAAGCGCCAGCGGAAGCCTTGCCCGCGCCCGTCGCGGTGGCGTCACAACTCGACTCCATTGTCGCCAAAATCAAAGCGAGTGGTAAACCCCCGTCCGCGTTCTTCACCGTCAAAGCGGCGGACGGGTCACGGCTCTGCCACATTGGCGGGCAAGGTATCCGCGTGACCGATAATCAATTCTATCAAATCCTAAAGGCGCTACAGCCCGCCGTTGACTCTGAACAGGTCCGGACATGGAATCTACAGCGCCGTGCTGGTGGCAGAGATTAGGCGGAAGCGGTCACAGATCGCCCCCTGCCAACTGCGGCACTCCTAGGCCGTGGTGATGACGCCCGCGTGTACGTCAGACTCCGCGCGGGCGTCACTATATACATAGGGCGTCAGTGATCGCCCCGCCGAAGTGCGTTCACCTCCTCTAGTGCCTCGCCCATAGCGTCAAACTGTACAAGCCAAGCCAGTTCGGTGGTGTCGCTATCGTCAAGCTGTACAAGCGCGGCAAAATCGTGGGCGGCTCTGATCAAACGGCCTTGAGCTTCAAACATTCTGTCGGTCATCGGTCTATCTCCTTTGTGTTGAACGTAAGGAGCCTTGTGCCACAGTGCTTTCAGGATGTGGAGTCTTTTCTACAACGTTTTCAATGGGTTGAATGCTGTGTTTGACTTACACGAATGCCGGGTTTTGGGGACAGTGTCAGCGAAAATGACAGGCAAAAAACCATTGTGTCAGCCAAGTTGACTTCGCCAGCTAACCTTGCTACAAATTCGATAAAACTATTGAGCCTGAACGCCAAGCGGCCTTCCGAATTAACATATAAACCTAACCAATATCGACTTCAAGCGCAAAATAAGAAAGCGACATAAAATGAAAGATAGCACCTTCTACATAACCCGCGCGGCGATGTGTGAATGCCTCGGAGCATGCCAGACAGGATTCAACGCGTGGTTGTGCCTGACCAACGACGGCGAACTGCGCCCCCGTCGGCTGCGACACAACGGCAAAGCAGTCTGGGGTTATGACCTTGGCAAGGCTGTGCGGTTTTTGACCCGGTTTACATTCAAGTTTGACGCGGACTCGGAGGCTTATCTTCGGGAAAACGCCTTTCAAGTAAGTGGTCGCTGATGGCGGGCATTGTTACCAACGGCACCGCTTTCTGCGTCGGTCTCGACAAAGAGGTTGCGGACCTAAACCTTAGGTTCAGAGTCAGAGTCCGCAAGCTTCTGGACGAGGGTATGGCCCGAATGCTGCGCAGGACGCCCGTAAACACCGGGCAGGCGGTAATGAATTATGTGGCATCGGCTGGGACGCCATACACCGGCGTCAAGGTCACTGGTGACCCCGTGGAACCTACAAACCACCTTGCCCTTGGCGCGGAACAACTCCGAGCCGAACATGAGGCGGTGTCGATGGCAACACTGGGGAGCGTGGACCTGTCCAATCCGTTTCAGACGTTCTGGATTGCAAACAACTCCCCCGACATCGGCGGGCTGGAACATGGCGAACTGCCAGAGGCACCTTATACGCCCCGGTCCCCCGGCGGGATGTTTCGGGTGACGGTTGAAGAACTGATCACCCTCCTGCAGTCGGGGAAAATCTGACGACTGCCGAAAAAGAAAAAGAGGCCAGCGTGACGGCGCTGACCTCTAAAATGCAAGACGGGTGCTGAAACACCCGTGGGCTACTCGGAACAATATAGCCCAGATCAATCTAAAATGCAAATAGCAGAAGGCTACAAAATGAAGCACTACAAAGCACAAAAGACCAACGCGGACTCGATCCAAGACAACCCCCAGTTTATGGGTGAGGTGATCAGCTTAGCTGAAAGGTGGGCGGCGAAACACACTAACGGGGAACCGCCCGTTGATCCTTTCAAGGGGCTACGCCCAGAGGCCTCGTCAGAGGCCGCGAAGTGGCACGATGCTGTGAAGATCGGGGACTTCACCACCCCGGAGATGGTCGCGCTGATGGCGCAACAGGTGATTGCAGGTCGCGCTTTAGTCGAGACTGGCAAGCATATGTGGGGTGGTGGATGGACTCAGATCACCAGCACGTGGGAGCAAGCTATTGACGGCTTTCTGTCTCTCCACCCGGAGCAAATCGACAAGGGCGGCGATGGGTTTTTCTTCGCTGAAAGCCAGCTGACAGGGGCATTCGGGACCAGCGGGTACTTTGCCAAACCCGACCCGAAGATAAAGCTTTGCTACAAAACCAAAGGAAAAATCCGCAACATGTATGCGGTGATGATCGATGTTGATGGCGGCTGCACAGCGGAAGCGGTTGTGGAGAAATTGCGAAAGGCCGGGATCGCTGCAGTGATCTATACGACGCATTCCAATTCCGCCAAGGGTGGGCCGGGGAGTGATCGGTTCCGGGTCATTGTCCTGCTGGATAAACCCTTCGCAATGGGCCGGGGGGATAACCCGGCGCGCCCGGACTGGGGGCCTGACTACCCGACGTGGCAAGCTCTATACGCGGGTGTGTGTGATCTGATTATCCCAACCGGGGCGAACGTCGACTCCACTGGATTCACACCCACACAGCTTATGTACACACCAGCCCGCCCGATCGGCTCGGGGTACAAGCACTATGTGGTTGCAGGGCGTGGTCTGGACCTCTCCACGGTCACCCATGGTGATCCACAGAAGTACGAAGCACCGACCACCCGCGCAACTGGCGGCACTGGTGGCGGTGGCGTTTACAGCGGTGAACCTGCGTTTCTGGCAGATCGGTTCAATTTGAATTCGTGGTTTGGTGAAAACCAAGAGCGGTTCCTGCTGTCGTCTTTCTTGGACCACGCAGGATGGACCGTACACGGTCAAAGCGGTGGCGGGTACATTATCACATGCCCGAACGCAGGCGAGCACTCCAGCGGCACCGATGACGCTTGGGTGATCGATGGACCTGACGCCCATACGTCTGGGGCGATTTCATGCCGTCATGACCACTGCAAAGGGTATCACACTGCCGACTTCCTGAAGATGATTGAGGGGCAAATTGGTGGCTTGCCAGATCAATGGCCGTCGCTGTCGCATATGCTGTGCGACGGGGTTTTCTATGCTGACGGCGGTGAGCCTGTAAATCGCGACGACTTTATCCCCGCGCCTGAGCCGGTGGTTGAATGGCTGGATTTACCCGCCAAGATCACAAGGGCCTTCGCCGCTCTGACTGACAAGTCAACAGAAGCCGCCTATTCCGCGATCTGGGCGGGGGTGTTGCGGGCAAAATCAGAAGGGCGAGCGATTGATAAATTCGATGAATTGTTGCTGACCGTCAAGCGCTACAAGGACAGGGACCGCACCCGCATCAAGAGCAAAGGCAAGGCGATGTGGTTTTCCTTTGCTGAAGCAATCTCGGAGAAGAAAGAGGCCGAAGTACAAGCCAAGACCAAAGCCCAACAGGCTGCAGCGGGTGGGGTGCCGGAGCCGGAGATTCCAAACGTCGACCTGTCTCTGCCATTCCGCGCGCGGGTGAAGCAGATTTACCAGATCATGACCGCGCCGACCAATGACCCAACCATTTTCCACCGCACCGAACGGTTGGTTGATATTCAAGTGAACGAGCACGGATATCCAGCCATTCACACTATCGACAAGGATCGATTCAAGGCACTTGTCGAGTATCGGGTGGATTTTGACGGACACCCCGCCGAGCGGGACGATGTCAATGGAGTGTTCCACAAACCCCGCACGGGTTACCCCGCGCTGCGGGGGGTAACCGCTGCGCCTGTCTTTGGGCCAGATAAATCCCTGATCACCGCGCCCGGTTATCACGCGGCCAGTGGGCTGTACTATGCACCGAAAGCGGGCGTCGTGGTGCCTCCGGTCAGCGAGGTGCCGAGTGTCGAGGAGGTTGCGACAGCGGTTGATACCTTGCTTGACGGGTTGGCAGACTTCCCGTTCGACGGCCTCACTACGCGGGATGAGGTTATCAAGGCGGTAAAGAGCGGTGACAATGTGCCTTCGCTATGTCACGCTCTATCGGTTCCGCTGACGCTTGTTTGCCGGTCATTTATCAATGGGCCGGTGCCGTGGCATTTCTTCCGCAAGGATAAGCCACGGACAGGTGCCACAAAATTGGCTGGTGCTTTGGTGTGGATGGCGTTGCTGGTGGAAAGCGCGGCACCTCAGGCGCTGCCGCCTTCGGAAGAAGAGATGAACAAAACCATCATGGCAAACCTCGACAGCGGGGAGCGTGCCCTTTTCATTGATAACGTGCCGACGGAGAAGGTGGTGGACTCGCCCAATCTGGCGTTGGCTTTGACAGCAAACCCCACTTACACAGGTCGCCGGCTAGGTACGCCGGGGATGCAGAAAGTCGAATGCAAGATGGTGCCCATTGCCACGGGCAACCGCCCCAAACTCTCGGAGGAGTTGGCGGCGCGGGCGCTGTGGATATCCCTAGACCCGAAAATGACGCGTCCGGCTATGCGCACGGGTTTCAAACACAGCAACCTAGAAGAGCACGTGAGCGAGAACGCACCGCTATATCTGCATGCATTGTTGACGCTTGTGCAGCACTGGAAGGCGCAAGATTGCCCGCTGTGGGGTGTTGCGACGGAGACGGAGAAGGAGAAGGAGAAGATGGGTGGTTTTTCGGCCCACAACGAGATCATCGGGGGCATTTTGGACGCGGCTGGCATCAGGGGGTTTCTATCTAATGCCGAAGAGACTCGGGAAGCGGTGTACGTGGACAGTGCTGGCGACATGCTGATGGATGCGATGATCGAAGAGCACCACAAGAACTTGAACGCCAAAAATCCTAAACCGGGGGTCATGTTCCGCATTTGGGGTGAAGAGACCATGGTTTCAAAAACCAAAGACAAGGATAGCGGTTTGATGGTTGCCGCACCTTTCGCGGGGTACGAGGTTGTCTCGATCAAGGCCCTTCTGGAAGGGCACGGGATCGCTGTGCAGGGTGCAGGGTACGCCAGAGACGAAAGCAACGGTGTGACCTACAACGACAGCGCCAAGGGCAAGTTGCCGGGGGTCATTGGGGCGATGGTCAAGACTGTTCGCGAATGGAGAGCAGACCGCGACGTGGAAGGTGAGCCGTCGCGCCAAGGTCGCTACGTGTTGCGACGGAGAGGCGCGGACAACAACAAGACGTTCTATGACCTTGAGGTGTTGCCTCTGGTGGGGTGAATTTTAGGGTTCAGATCGCAGAATAGGCCCCCGTGAGGGGGCTTTTTCATGTGGATTCGAGCGAAAAGGTAAACCCCCTTAGTGGAAAGAGGGGGTTTACCTAGGTTTACCTTTGCCTTACCTTTTTTATCCGTTTAAAATCAATAAGATATAAGAAAGGTAAGGCAAAACAAAAAGGTAAGGGGTTTATCTGAAATGCTATAGGAAAAATGTGTGTGTGTGCACCACCACCCCCACCCCCCCCCCACCACACACACACACACACACTACATACGGCGGGGCGGCTGGGAGGCCTTACCTTTACCTTTTGCCTTACCTTTTCCGCAAGCCATTGAAATCAAATGACGAAAAAAGGTAAGGCAAAGGTAAACCTAGGTAAACCCCCTGTTTTGGGGCTGCAGCCTTACCCTTCCTCTCGGGATCGGGCCAAACCCGGATACTGTGCATGCAGTTGCACCCTCAGCACCCGTGCACGTTCTCGGGTTTGGCGCGTGTGCTCTGTCGCTCGCTCTTGCAGCAACAGCCGCAGCTCCTCGCGTTCCTCTGGTGTGAAATCGCCGTCAGTCATCTTTTCAGGCCTCCTTAGCCTTGGGCGTCATGCCTCTGCCAAGGATACCAGCCGCTCGTCCAGACCGCCTATGCACGCGGCCTACCCCCGCGCTAAGCCCCTCGTTTTAGGGCAGACAACAGCGACTCCTCTGTTGGGATCAAATCGAAATCAGGTAGTTGATACCGTGCATTACGGCTCTCATCTGGATACCCGTTCAAATAGTCATGAGGCAGGCAGGTAACGATCAACTCCCATCCCTCACCCGGTTTTTTGTGCAGAGCAATTTTCTCTGTTGGCGTTTGCGTCATGTGTGCAAGCCGTGAAAGCGCCTTGACGTTATCCTTGGTGAAAAACCGTTTGCAGGTGCCGAGAAAGCGGACTGCAAGACGAATATCCGTGATGATCTTGCCACGTTTCTCGACCATGCGTTCGATAGCAAGGTCACTTAGTTCTTCGGTACTCCGCATCTTCGAAAGCTGCTCTAGTTCTTGACGGACGGCTCCGAGACGGGGGCGCGGACTTTCCCCAATCTTAAGCACTGCGGCGGCGGCGATGCGAAGAACAACGCGAGTTTCGTTTATCGGCACCTGCACAACTCTGCCGTTTTGATCTTCCCGATCAACCCAACGGCGCTTGTTTTCAGTCAGTTCGAGATCGCCCGCATCGGTAAGCTTGGAAGGTAACTGCGCTATTCTGAATTCGGAATATATTGCGCGGGCAGCTTTGAGGCAGGCCTTTTCCATTTCAACAAGTTCTGTTGAAATGAGGCCCAACGTGTCCGCGACTCCGTCAAGCGTTTGCTGTATCAGCTTCCGCCGTGTCACTCGTTCCATCTCCCTGTTTAGTTCTTCCTCGAACTTGTCTGCGACCTCTTGGCCGAAATACTTGGCAGCGCAATCTCTGCCACAAAGTGCAATCCGACCATCCGCCATCTCGGCGGTAAATCCTCTGTTGTGCGGCGTGTGATTGTCACAGAACGCACACCTCACTTTTTCTTCGGCTTGGTATCTGTTGATGTAGTGTGTCGGAATTTC
Organism: Cypionkella sp. PAMC25878; assembly: GCF_058135695.1. Lineage (NCBI taxonomy): Bacteria > Pseudomonadati > Pseudomonadota > Alphaproteobacteria > Rhodobacterales > Paracoccaceae > Cypionkella > Cypionkella sp. PAMC25878. The sequence goes on from NZ_CM176871.1 coordinate 847,396, forward strand.
CCCGACGGGGATAACGTCGGTAAGTCCTGCCTGCATCTCGGGTCGCTTGATACTGAAACTCTCAAACGTACGCGGCGCGACTAATCCCATAGGTGGCCCCCTGTGTTGCCAAACTGACTGGATGATGTGCATTGTTCCCGGCCTGTTCTATTCTTCGATCACGAAAATGTCAACTCCGACAGGGTCCCCTATCTTACAACTCCACCTGCAACTCGCAGCGCCGATTCCGCTTCAAGCGGACTAATTTTCGCAACTTCGGCCCCCCACGCAGCATGCTTTCAGGCCAATAAATGACCAATGCTCACCTAAACCTGCCCGGATGACCCGATTCAGTGGCCATCACGGGGGATCATTTTTACTATATGGTCAAAAGTTGTATACAATGGTATACAGTGAGTCCTCGCCGATGGGCGAAAACCCGCCCCAATCGTGACTCAACATATTGAAAAGACTCGAGAATCGTGCATCTGACGTGGTATGTATGGCACAACCAACGACGCCTATTTACACAGGGGGCAGATATGACGAAGAAATATGTGGTTTACTACAGAGTCAGCACGAAAAAGCAGGGTAAGTCCGGACTCGGGCTGGACGCCCAGCAGCGGGATATTGGAATCTTCCTGACCAAATTCAGCCCGGAACCTCATGAGGTCATCGGGACGTTTACGGATATCCAGAGCGGTTCCGATACGTTCCGACCGCAGCTTGCTGCAGCCATCGCCATGGCTAAGGCACAGAAGGCCGAACTTCTGGTAAGTAAGCTCGACAGATTATCGAGAAAAGTTTCGCAGATCGCCCTGCTTATGGAAGAAAAGGGGCTAACGTTCCGCGTTGCATCCATGCCAGAGGCGACAGCCTTCCAACTGCACATATACGCCGCCCTAGCCCAGCAAGAGAGGGAGTTCATTAGCGCCCGCACCGTAGCAGCCCTAGCCGAAGCCAAGGCCAAGGGTGCCACCCTAGGCGGTCTGCGGCCTAACACCCGCATGCGCAACGACGAGTCCAAGCAACAGGCTAACGCCTTCGCGGAACAAGCCTCCTCGATCATCCGCCCCATGCTTGCAGCCGATGCCTCATTGAACGCCATCGCCAAGGCATTGAACGCCAACAAGGTGCCGACTGCACGCGGGAAGCAGTGGTATGCTAAGAGCGTATCCAACGTGTTGGCACGGCTGGAATTGCACTGAAAGGCGTCAGCCGTCCGGAATGATCACGGCTGACGCCGTCCGGTATCACCTCGACAGCATGTCACCTCGACCCGATCACGTGGAGTGACCTTGTGGCGATATCGGGTTGATTGAGTGGATGAGACGCCCGCCGCCCATGTATCATCCTGTCAGGCGGATATCGACCTGCGTCAGCAGGTGTGAAGTAATTGTAATTAAAGATTATCTAGGGTCCCAAAGGGCGAGGTGGTCGGCGGTCCAGAGACGTGCAGTCGCAGTCGGCCTGCCGGAATATAACCGCGCGAAAATAGTTATCCTTAAAATCAGCCAGCGCGAATCCTAATTGTACATCGCAATACGGGAAAAAATTATCGGCATTTTTTGCTCTTAGAATGTTACAGTTTTTTACTAATTATCAGCAAACCAGCTATTCCAAATATTAGCTTTTTCATGATTTTATGCAACTATTAACGAGCCGATCACGTTTAGTCATTTTCGTGATCGGCTTTCACTGCTTGTAACGCAAAGGCGGTGGGCCACAGAATACCGGACGAAGTATCTTCGCCCCAATTCATATATCGGGTGGCCGAAACAACAATACCGTCTGCTAAAACATAGCTTACCGAATTGGTAAAGCCTTCAGCAATCTATATGGCGCAAACTGCACCCCTAAATTATAAAAAAATCCACGCTAGACAAAGCCAATCCTTCAGCTAGCACAGCAAACTGTACCTTTGTCTCATTGCCTATTCCATCCGGGTCGAAAAACAAATTTCCTGTGTCCGTTTCATAAATAATCCGGTCGCTCATATCCGCCGCATCTCCCGACACATTCGCAACAAATGCCGTTGCGGCCAAATTTCCACTAGTCAATCTATGAAATACGGCATTCTCGAGCCACATAACGTCGTCTTGAATATGGAAGTCCATAATTCGATCCACGTTACTGTTACTCAATGTCGTATTGAACAAGAAGGTATCGTTCCCCAGCCCCCCGCTCAGGGTATCTGCCCCGGTGCGACCGTTGAGGACGTTTGCACTGGCGTTGCCAGTGATGAGGTTGTCCATGACATTGCCAGTGCCGTTGATCGCGGACGTGCCCGTCAAAACCAAATTTTCGAGATTATTGCCAAGAGCAATCGATACAGAACTGCGCACAAGGTCTGTCCCGCCGTTCAACGCTTCTCTGATCGTATCGCCGCCATCCGTCGTGTAAATATCGTTCCCCAGCCCCCCGCTCAGGGTATCTGCCCCGGTGAGACCGTTGAGGACGTTTGCACTCGCGTTGCCAGTGATGAGGTTGTCCATGACATTGCCAGTGCCGTTGATCGCGGACGTGCCCGTCAAAACCAAATTTTCGAGATTATTGCCAAGAGCAATCGATACAGAACTGCGCACAAGGTCTGTCCCGCCGTTCAACGCTTCTCTGATCGTATCGCCGCCATCCGTCGTGTAAATATCGTTCCCCAGCCCCCCGCTCAGGGTATCTGCCCCGGTGAGACCGTTGAGGACGTTCGCACCAGCGTTGCCAGTGATCAGGTTGGCCATCGCATTTCCAGTGCCGTTGATCGCGGACGTGCCCGTCAAAACCAAATTTTCGAGATTATTGCCAAGAAAAATCGATACAGAACTGCGCACAAGGTCTGTCCCGCCGTTCAACGCTTCTCTGATCGTATCGCCGCCATCCGTCGTGTAAATATCGTTCCCCAGCCCCCCGCTCAGGGTATCTGCCCCGGTGAGACCGTTGAGGACGTTCGCACCAGCGTTGCCAGTGATCAGGTTGGCCATCGCATTTCCAGTGCCGTTGATCGCGGACGTGCCGGTCAAAACCAAATTTTCGAGATTACTGCCAAGAAAAATCGATACAGAACTGCGCACAAGGTCTGTTCCGCCGCTCAACGCTTCTCTGATCGTATCGCCGCCATCCGTAGTATAGGTATCGTTCCCCAGTCCACCGATCAAAGTATCTGCACCGGAAAAGCCATTGAGCGTGTCGTTTCCATCTGAGCCAGCCAACGTGTCGGAGAAGATTGTGCCTACAATACAGTCGTCTTCGGTTGTACCGCTGATGTTGATTGCTTCTGTGCGCGGGTCAAAAATTTGCATATGCCCTTGCCCACCGCCGCTCCCACCGTACGTGGTTCCCCACGTCACGATGAACCGACCGTCCACCAGAGTCGCAACGGTGGGGCTCGAAATGCTGTCGGACTCGGACGCGTCCACCACAAATTCGACCCCAGACTTCGTGCCGTCCGGCTGAAAAGCTTGGGCCCGTATGCTGTGGCCAGACGCGTCAAAAATATTCTGACTGTAAGACTCCCAGACAATAACAAAACGACCATCCTGTAGAGCCGCAACGTTGGGACTACTCTGATCACCGTTTAGTGATGTATTGACGACGAACTCCCCCCCGAGACGAGTTCCGTCGCCCGCAAAAATTTGGGCGCGAACAGGGTCACCAAAATTATCCAAGCCAGACTTGCCTTCATCGCACCACACGGCAACAAAGTTTCCATTTGTCAAAGCGGTGACTTTGCAAAGCAATTGGTCACCGCTTATCGTTGTGTTTACCGTAAATTCGTTCCCAACCGGAGTGCCGTCGGCGGTAAATATCTGGCCGTAAACATCCGTCGAGGTGCTCGACATAAAGTTTGTTGACATTTTCGACCAAATGGCCACAAATTTACCGCCATCTAGTGAGGTGATACTGAGATTTTCTCCATAAGCCCTCGCTGTATCGTCGATTAGAAATTCGCCGCCAGATTTACCGCCTTCAGCATCAAAAACTTGCCCAATAATTGAACTTTTAAATGAGTTCAGGCCGAATTGGCTATAATCTCTCCATGCTACGACAAAACGGCCGTCCGATAGCGGAGTTAAGACCGGATCGTATTGCGCGTCAGTGTCTGACTCGCCAAGCTCGATTTCGATACCGAAAGGCGTAAAATCTGAATTGAATATCTGAGCTTGCATGGTACTGCTCGGACCCGAGTTTACAAAGCTAGACCATGCCACAACGAATTTTCCATCCGAAAGCAGCGCAATCTCTGGGATAAGTTGGTCGCCAGCCGTTGTCGTGTTAACCATAATTTCTTTGCCAACCGTCGCACCCTCAGCATCGAAGGCTTGCATTCGAATTGCAGAACCAGACAAATCCGTCCCCGTTTGGCTACCATCAACCCAAATTGCTACAAATCCACCGTTGGCAAGTCCAATGGTTTTGGAGAATGCTTGGCCATTGAAAGTGGCCGTATTCATGAGAAACGGAGAACCGAATTCGTTGTAAATAGCCATTATTCTCATGTCCTAGGGTAAAATGAAGTTACGAGGTAGGCTACAGCTTTGGTGATATTTCTACTAGCCTATCTGGTTTTCCAAGCAAAGCGAAAATGTGCTCCTACTGATACTGCCGATCCCGTGCGCTCAGCCAAAAAGAGGAGGCGGAACTGCAGAAACGGAGATCCCTCCGAGGTTTCAGCTTTTCATCGAAAACTGATTGCCATGGCGCGCGTGGGGTTGGAACAGCGCTCATGTTGTAGGCAAAGTTCTTCATGCCGATCTTGGCCTTGGCTCGCCCCGGACCGATGGTCCGCACAGGGGTGACTGCGGCGAAGCAATACGGCGTCATGATGCGCCCAAGGGAAACCTAATAGACGCATTTCATCGCCTCCAGATGCACGCGCTTCGCCTCTAACCAGTCCGCATCACCACCGTATCGCCCTGCGTGCTGGTTATCATCCGCATGACCCATTAATGCGTTTCTGACGTGCTCAGGCATCCCAGAACGACGAGACTCCGCAGCAAAACTATGGCGGAGAGAATAGAGCACTTTGCGCGGCTCATTGTCCCCGACAACCTTTTCGCGCAGGCTTTCTGTCCATTCCTTTGTGAGCGGACGCGCGTAACGCCCTTTGATCACCAGCGGCTTGCCCGTCTTCGCAGCCTCTTCTATCTCTCCCGGTGTAGGCTGTGGCTCGAAAGATGGGAATGCAAGCGCGTTGTCATGGCGGCGTAAGTGGGCTTCAAGAATCGGCAGTAACGATGAATGAATAGGCACTTGTCGGATGCTGTGTTCGTTTTTCATCATTCGCGGGCGTGCATCATCATCTGACTCGGACTCGTCATTATGGATGCTGATAACCCCCTTAGCCAAGTCGATATCTGCCTTGCGCAACTGTGCCACCTCTTCCGGCCTTGCACCCGTCCAGATCAGAACTTGTAGCGCGGTCATAAGGTCCTCCAGCCGCCCGGATTTCCGGCTCTTCCGGCGCGTAGTCCAGACTTGTGTTGACACCTCCACCAATTTTTGAATCTCCGCCTGCGTTAAGCTTTTCCAGCTTCGCGCGGTTTTCGGGCGGGTATCTGTTGGCGAGGTAACCCCTTTCGCCGGATTATGCGGGATGATGTCAGACGCCACGGCATAGGCCAAAAGCGCACGGATCAGGTCCAGCCGCTTTGATATCGACGCGGGCGATAGCGGCGCGTCTTTGTATATCAGCTTTCCGGAGTGCTCCACGTACTCGACAACATGGCGCTTGGTTATCTCGGACAGCGCCAAATCGCCATGCAGCGCCGCAAATTCGTCAGCATACTGCAGATGCTTCTTCCATGTCGCTGGAGCCTGTTTCCGGTGCGTGTGCCATACCGGCATAATCGACAGAACAGTGTGCCCACTGATATCCGCGACGGCCTCTATCGCCCGCTGCGCGCGTTCTGCTTTCAAGTCCGCGATTTCGACGCCCTCCGGCGTTGCGGCATGCGTATAGGCGTCCATCTGTTTGCCTAGGTCCAACTGCAACCGCGCTTCATTCTGCCCCATGACAAAGTAGCCCTTGGCCTCAAGTGCCAGCCGTTGGGTCGGATCATCCGTCACCGCATACCGCAGTACATTGTGCACTTCCCCGTTGCGATAAAACCGCGCCGGGATAGGTACAGGGGCATCCGGGGGCAGATCAGGTGGTGATAGATCAAACACGACCGCGACCGTGTCCGCAGGCATATCCGACGCAACATGCAAATGTGCGAAACTCATCTGACGATCATGCCCCGCTGCGAGCTTCTGCGCATCCCGCTTACGTTCTGTGTCGTTTGAACCGACAAGGGCGATAACCCATTCGGTCTTGCCACCGAACATTTCCCGGTGCTCTTTTGGGATGGCACGGCGATAGTAGTATCGCCCATTCTTAAGCTTGATGTAGGAACCTTTGCGCGGGCGGAAAGCCATCCTATTGGACCCCTTATTGGACCAGCTATTGGACCCATAGAACCCCGTGTATCCGCTTCAAGCAAATTTAACAAGATCATTTAAGTAAGCAAAAACAAGGTATTGTGAGATATAGCGGAACGGGGAAACGACCCGTAAGCCTAACCGTGGGTTCGAATCCAACCGCTTCCGCCAACCGCAATCGCAGGTTGAGTACCTCTGGATCCCACGCGGAATTACCGTGTTATTTCAGATGGCTGCGCGCAGGATCTGGTCTCGGAGACAGCACCGCGCGCGTGCTTTGCGGGCAAATCGGACGCCCGTCTCTGCGACCCAGAAACGCGGTGCGGTTTGCAGAATTTGGACAGTTCGAGCTAAAGGCCCAGAGCCTTGGCTTGCTCTTGCCAGTCGTGCGGCAGGGTTGTGCGCACAATCAGATTTGTGGTCAGATGGGAGGGTGCTGTTTCATCGAGGATGGCGCGCTGTAGATCCGGGGCCAGAAAGGCTAAAGCGACACGCGATCGGATGAGACTGTCGGAACAGCTTTCCGCCCTCGCGATGCTGCTCAAGCTTTCGCCGCGGCGCAAGCGGTTGGCCCAGCGATGCGCGCGCGCAAGGTTCTGCTGCAGAATGAGATCAGTCTCTCCTTGCGGCGCGTAGTAGAACGACGACCGCGAGATCGATAGCAGTCGACACTGCGCCCCGACCGACAGCGTGGGGTGGGTCCGTTCGATCATGCCACGCCTCACTTCCCGGTCCAGGGCTTGAGCTTTCTTGCCAAAAAATCGTTGGCGACCGCCAGTTCTCCGATCTTGGCATGCAGCTCGCGGACCGTATCCTCGGCGACCTCAGCGGTGGCGACCGCCTTGCTGCCGCGCTCAAAGATGCCCGTGGCACCTTCCAGAAGTGCCTTTTTCCATTGATGGATCATCGTCGGATGGACCTCATAGGCGGTCGCCAATTCCGACACCGTGCGCTCACCCTTCAACGCCTCCAACGCCACACGCGCCTTGAAGGCTGCGTCATGGTTCCTGCGTTTCGACATCTCTGTTCTCCTCGTGCTTGGAGACCAGCAGACTTCAGATCGTAGCTTCCGTCACTGTCCGATTTTCGGGGGGTAGCTCACAGATCACCCGACGCCGCAGCGTGATCCAGAATGCGCAGCTTGCGCCGGATTTCATGTTGGTCTTTGGCCATCGAAATCACCCTCCCACTCTAAAATGGAGATTACAGAAGGTGTCTCGCTGAATCGACAGTCCTACAGTGGTTCAGGCCGAGGGGTTCACTCCATACCCGAGTCAGTTCTGGGTGAAAATCAACAACTTCCTATTCTGTGCTTGGAATCTAATGCCGCCAGACCGCGCGCCGCGTGATTTGGATCAAATGTCAAACTGAACATTTGCGCTAAGATTGCGGGATCGGGCCACGCGTCTGTGGCCGGCCTTTGATTACTCGTCCGCTTTCGCAGATTTCATATTGATAAATTCAAATATTAGAATAACAAGTAATCATCGAACTGAGGACCCTATCCATGCGCCTTCCCCTGACGAGATTTCTGTGTGCCAGCCTACCGCTGTTTGGAGGCTTGGCCTTGGCTGACACGCCCGCCTTGCAGCCGACCACGATCACCGAGTGGAAGGCGGTCTACGGTCAGGTCGAGGCGCGCGACCGGATACCGGCACGGGCGCGTCTTGGCGGAACTCTGGTTGAGTTGACTGTGGTGGAGGGCGATCTCGTCACGGCGGGCCAGCCCGTCGGGCGGATCGAGGATGAAAAGCTGGCGATCCAGCTTTCCGCCCTCGCGGCACAACGGGGGGCGCTAGCGGCCCAACTGGCCAATGCACAGGCGGAACTTACCCGGGGCGAAAGCCTTTTGAAACAGGGCGTGACCACCGCGCAGGGGTTGGACGCTTTGCGCACGAAGGCCGATGTCTTCAAGGGCCAGATCGCAGCATTGGATGCGCAGGCCGACGTGATTCAACAGCAGGGCAGGGAGGGCACGGTTCTGGCCCCCGCCGATGGCCGCGTGCTGGATGTGCTAGTCGCCAAGGGTGGCGTCGTGATGCCGGGCGAAGCCGTGGCTCTGATCGGCGGTGGGGGCACGTTCCTGCGCATATCGGTTCCCGAACGTCATGCTCCCAGCCTTCATCAGGGCGACAAAATCGAGATTGCCGAAGGCGATAAGACCCAGACCGGCACCTTGTCGCGGATTTATCCGCTGATTCAGAATGGCAGGGTGATTGCAGACGTGGAACTGGCCGGTCTGCCCGACACCTTTGTCGATGCGCGGGTGCTGGTGCGGCTGCCTGTGGGCAAGCGCAAGGTTTTGATGGTGCCCGCAACAGCACTATCATCGAACGCCGGACTGGATTTTGTCAGCGTCGAAATGGCCGCAGGCCCCATGCAGCGCAGCGTGGTTCCGGGCGAACATCAGGTGGTGGGTGGGGTCGAGATGGTAGAGATCCTGTCCGGCCTTGAGGCGGGGGACCGCGTGCTGCCAGGTGCCGCAAAATGACTATCCTGTCTGAAAAGCTGCCAGAGAAGTCACTGGGCATCGCGGGCCGCCTGACGCAGGCTTTCATCAAATCCGCCCTGACGCCCTTGTTCATTCTGGCGGCTTTGGCGGCGGGAATGCTGGCCGTTATCTCGCTTCCTCGTGAGGAAGAGCCGCAGATTTCGGTGCCTTTGGTGGACATCCATGTGCAGGCGCAGGGATTACAGGCTGAGAATGCCGTCAAGCTGGTGACCGAGCCTTTGGAGGTGATCGTCAAGGGCATCAACGGGGTGGAACATGTCTATTCCTCGACCCGGGATGACAGCGCCTTGGTCACCGCTCGTTTTGCCGTGGGCACCAATGCCGATGAGGCGATGCTGCGCGTGCATGACAAGGTGCGCGCCAATATTGACCGGATTCCGCTGGGCATCCCCGAACCCCTGATCATCGGGCGCGGCATTGATGATGTAGCGATCCTGTCGCTGACCCTGTCCTCGGCCCCCGGTCAGGCCATTTCCGCCGATAACCTGACCCGCATCGCGCGCACGCTGCAGGTCGAGGTAGCCAAGGCCGACAATGTGGGTCTGACCTATCTGGTCGGCGACGCGCAGGATGCCATCCAGATTCAACCCGACCCGGACCGGCTGGCGCTGTATGGTGTGACTTTGCAGCAACTGGCGCAGAAGGTGGGGCAGGCCAATCGCACGCTCAACACTGGCAAGCTGCGCGACAAAGGGCAGCAGATTGACCTTGTGGCGGGTCAGACCCTAACCGCGCCTTCGGAAGTGGCGCATCTGCTGCTGACCACGCGGGATGGCCGTCCAGTCTATGTGGCGGATGTCGCGAAGGTGACTTACGTGGCCGACACGTCGAACCATATCGTGGCCAACATCACCCGCAATGCCGACGGCTCCACCACACGCGCCCCTGCCGTGACGCTGGCTGTGGCCAAGCGGGCCGGGGCCAATGCGGTGGTGGTGGCAGCGGCGGTGCTGACGCGGGTCGAGGCGCTGAAAGGTCATATGATCCCGGACAGCGTGACCGTCACCGTGACGCGCGACTATGGTGCCACGGCCAATGACAAGGCCAATGAACTGCTGTTCCACCTTGGCCTTGCCACCGTTTCCATCATCATCCTGGTGTTTCTGGCCATCGGATGGCGTGAGGCGGTTGTGGTGGCCATCGTCATTCCGGTGACGATTTTGCTGACGCTTTTTGCCGCGTGGATCATGGGCTACACGCTCAACCGGGTCAGCCTGTTCGCGCTGATCTTCTCCATCGGCATCCTCGTTGATGACGCCATCGTGGTGATCGAGAATATCGCCCGCCACTGGGCGATGCAGAATGGCCGCAGCCGCTCCAAAGCCGCGATTGATGCTGTGGCCGAAGTGGGCAACCCGACCATCGTGGCGACCCTGACCGTGGTGGCAGCACTCCTGCCGATGCTGTTCGTATCCGGCCTGATGGGCCCCTATATGTCGCCAATCCCGGCCAATGCCTCGGCTGCGATGATCTTCTCGTTCTTTGTCGCCGTCATCATCACGCCCTGGCTGATGGTCAAGATTGCCGGCCGCGCTGATATGGCGGTGCATGGGGCAGACGACACCTATGGCGGCCACCATAGCGGTCGGCTGGAGCGGGCCTATAACCGCATAGCCCGGCCCTTGCTGAAAACCAAGGCGCGCAGCCTGACCTTTCTGCTGGTCACGGCGGTGCTGTCCTTCGGGTCATTGGCCGCGCTTTACACCAAGGATGTCACGGTCAAATTGCTGCCATTTGACAACAAATCCGAACTGTCGGTGATGATCGACCTGCCCGAAGGCTCCTCGGTCGAGGCGACCGACCGCGTGGCGCAGGACGTGGCCGAGGCCGTCATGCAGATGCCAGAGGTCACCACGGTGCAGACCCACGCCGGCACCTCTGCCCCCTTCAACTTTAACGGCTTGGTGCGCCACTATTATCTGCGTCAAGACCCGCAGCTGGGTGAGGTGGCAATCAACCTCACACCCAAAGGCGACCGGGCGCGGGCCAGTCATGCCATAGCTCTGAATATTCGCACCAAGTTGGCAAGCCTAACCGTGCCGCCCGGCACCAGCCTCAAGGTGGTGGAACCGCCGCCAGGCCCGCCGGTGATCTCGACCCTTCTGGCCGAGGTCTATGGCCCCGACGCCGCCACTCGCCGTACGGCTGCGGCCCGGATTGAAGCGGCCTTCAAGGCCGTGCCCTTCATCGTGGACGTGGACAACAGCTATGGCACCCAGGCGCGCCGCCTGCGGGCGACGATTTCGACCGATAGCCTCGACTTCTTTGGCGTGCAGGAACAGGACGTGTTCGACACGCTGGCCCTGCTGAACGGTGGGCAAACGGTCGGCTATTCCAACCGCGGCTCGGGGCGTCTGCCGATCCTGCTGGAGGTTGCCCGCGCCAAGGGCGACCGCGTGATGGACCAGCGATTGCTGACCACGCCGATCCCGGCCAACGTTTTGCCGGGCGCCAAAGGGGTGGTCGAATTGGGCGACGTGGTGACGGTGGCCGAGGAACCCGCCTCTTACCCCATCTTCCGCCACAATGGTCGCGATGCAGAGATGGTGACAGCGGAACTGGCCGGAGCCTTTGAAGCGCCGCTTTACGGCATGTTGGCGGTGGCTGATCAGATCAGCCAGCAAGACTGGCCCAATGGCAAACCCACCATCAGCCTGCACGGCCAGCCTTCTGACGAAAGCAAGGTCACCCTGCTGTGGGATGGCGAATGGGAGGTCACCTACGTCACCTTCCGGGACATGGGGGCGGCCTTTGGCGTGGCGCTTTTGGGCATCTACATTCTGGTGGTCGCACAGTTCGGTTCGTTCCGGCTGCCGCTGGTGATCCTGACGCCCATCCCGCTGACCTTCCTTGGCATCATGGCGGGTCATTGGCTGTTTGGCGCACCTTTCTCGGCCACCTCGATGATCGGGTTCATCGCACTGGCCGGGATCATCGTCCGCAACTCGATCCTGCTGGTGGACTTCATCCGCAACTCCGGTGCTGTCACCATCGAGACCCTGATCGAGGCCGGGGCGATTCGCTTCAAGCCGATCCTCTTGACCGCCATCGCAGCCATGATCGGCGCGGTGGTGATCCTGTCGGACCCTATTTTCCAGGGACTCGCCATCTCGCTGCTGTTCGGGCTGCTGTCGTCCACCCTGCTGACCGTGCTGGTGATCCCGGCGATTTACCGCATGTTCAAGACCTGAAAACCACCCACCCGGCGGAGGAGGCCGGACGGGTTCACGCATTGGAAAGGGAGAAATCCATGGCACATGTCGTTGTATTGGGGGCCGGTCTTGGTGGGGCCATCATGGCCTACGAGCTGAAGGACAGCCTGCGCAAAGAGGACACTGTCACCGTTGTGACCAAGGATGCGAAGTATCACTTCGTGCCCTCCAACCCGTGGATCGCGGTGGGCTGGCGCAAGCGGGAGGAGATCACGGTGGATCTGGCCCCCGCCATGGCGAAGCGGAAGATCAACTTCATCCCCGTTGCCGCCGAACGCCTGCACCCGGACGAAAACCGTATCGAACTGGTCGATGGCCAGTCGGTGACCTACGATTATCTGGTGATCGCCACCGGCCCGGACTTGGCCTTTGACGAAGTGCCCGGCCTTGGCCCGCATGGCGGCTTCACCCAGTCGGTCTGCCACATCGACCATGCCGAAAAGGCCGAACAGGCGTTTCAGGCGCTGCTGAAAAACCCCGGCCCGGTCATAATCGGCGCAGCACAGGGTGCAAGCTGCTTTGGCCCGGCGTATGAGTTTCTGTTCATCCTTGAAACCGCACTGCGCCGCGCGAAAATCCGCGACAAGGTGCCGATGATCTTTGTGACGCCGGAACCCTACATCGGCCATCTGGGCCTCGACGGCGTGGGCGACACCAAGGGCCTTCTGGAATCTGAAATGCGGGGCAAGACGATCAAATGGATGACCTCGACCCGGATCAAAAAGGTCGAAGATGGCAAGATGACGGTTGAGGAAGTGGGCGAAGACGGCGTGGCCAAGCCGGAAAAGGTGCTGCCCTTTGCCTATTCGATGCTGCTGCCCGCCTTTCGTGGCATCAAACCGGTGTCGGGAATTGAAGGTCTTTCGAACCCGCGCGGCTTCACCATCGTCGATCAGCATCAGCAGAACCCGAAGTTCAAGAACATCTTCGCCGTGGGGGTTTGCGTCGCCATCCCGCCTTTGGCTCCAACGCCGGTGCCCTGTGGCGTGCCCAAGACCGGCTTTATGATCGAAAGCATGGTCACCGCCACCTCCCACAATATCGCCAACCTCGTGCGCGGGGCAGAGCCGGATCAGGTTGGCACCTGGAATGCCATCTGCCTCGCTGACTTCGGCGACGGGGGCATCGCTTTTGTGGCCCAGCCGCAAATCCCGCCGCGCAACGTCAACTGGTCGGCCTCTGGCAAATGGGTCCACCTCGCCAAGGTGGGGTTCGAGAAATACTTCATGCGCAAGCTGCGGCAGGGCAAGTCAGAGCCGTTCTACGAAAGTCTCGCCCTGAAAGTGCTGGGCATCGACAAGCTGAAAGAAACCAAAAAGGGCTGACGCCCGCCGCCGGGGCGTTTTGCCCTAGGCTCCAACCTTAAGGAAAGCAAAATGACCCTCGACCGCTCCGTCCTGCTTTTTGCCGGCATCATGACCCTACTTAGCGTGGTTCTGACAGCCTTTGTCTCCCCTTACTTCATCTGGCTTACTGTTTTCATCGGGGCCAACCTGATCCAGTCGGCCTTCACGGGGTTCTGTCCGGCCGCCTCGGTTTTCCGGGCGTTCGGGATCAAGAAAGGTTGCGCTTTCGAATAAGCCGCACATAAACGTCTGAGCCCGAAGCTACAGGAGGCTTTATGACGACACCACTTCTTGAGACGGAAAGTTTCGTCGGCAGCCCCACGGCCATCGCCAAGGCTGTGACCTTCTTAAAGGCCCTGTCGCATGAAGGGCGCTTGCAAATTCTGTGTCTGCTGTTGGATCAGGAGCTTTCGGTCGGCACTTTGGCCGATGCGCTTGGTCTGTCACAGCCAACCGCCTCCCAGCAACTGATGCGCTTGCGGGCCGAAGGCTACGTCGGTGCGCGTCGCGAGGGCAAGACCGTCATCTATCGTCTGTTGCGAGAGGATGTGAAACCGGTGATTGCCGCGCTCCAGGATGCCTTTTGTCCACCGCCCGCAGCCAACTGAACTGGATCAGGATGGGCCGCAGACTTGGCGTGGGGCGTCAACCATGGGCAACAGCGCCGACGGGGCGCAGTTGCCGCGCACTGGGTCGTCCAGCGCGACAATCGCAACCCTCCGGTGCCCGTCCGCGAAACCAACACTTATGGTGACTGTCGAGTTCAGCCCGCTCGCGCATCGCAGGATGAGATGATAACGATCGACAGTGCGAAGTAGTGCGCAAATCCTGCCCCCGCGACCATTAAATTACCACATAATTACAACATCTTAACCTCGCATCACGCGGGGCTTTCTGCGTTTGCCATTTTGGGCGGTGCTACGGCAGTGCTACGCGGCAAAGAAAAGAAGGGGAGGGGGCATGCGTTGTTCCTTGTTCAAATTTAACGGTTAGCTAACCCTAGAGGACCGTGCCCAAGGGCACCGCAATGGAATCGGCCTACCACAGGCAGAACCTGAGCTTGGCTAACCATGTCGCGTAAACGGTGGACGCCATGCTGGTGTAGCATCGACAAAGGTTCCCGACCTTAAGTTGCCGTTCCATAATCCGCTTTGGCGGCGCGGCGGAAAAGTCACAATTACATCGCAGTGCCGAGAAAGGGGCCTAATTTTGAGAGTGGAAGCTCATGGCACAGATGAGTGGCTTGCGTTTATCGGAAAAAGGCACGTACGGTAAGCTCCAATTGAGAGCTATTGCTAAGGCAAGCCTTCGCAATAGCTCGATTAAAGATAGGATATTTCGCTTGAAGCCCAAAGTATTTATCGGATCCTCCAAGGAAGGTGTACAGATTGCGGATGCAATCCACTCCAATTTAACCTATGAAGCAGAGTGTACCGTCTGGAAGGACGGCGTATTTCAACTCTCTGGAAACATACTCTCAAGCCTAATTGAGGTTCTGAGAAGATCAGATTTTGGAATATTCGTATTCTCCCCTGACGACATTACAGTGATGCGCAATGCTTCCAACAGTACGGTTCGGGATAATGTTATTTTCGAGCTCGGACTTTTTATCGCCCGTCTAGGCCAAGAGCGCTGTTTTTTCTTGATCCCGGATGACGCTTCTGACCTCCGACTGCCTAACGACTTGGCCGGTGTAACGCCCGGGCGATATGAAGGCAGCAGGGGTGACGGTAACTGGATGGCTGCACTCAATCCGGAATGCATGCAGATAAAGTTGCAGATGAACAGACTTAAATCTTTTCAAGACGCCGTCCCTCCCCACTCCGTCCAGAGGTAAATCTCTAACACAAATAAAGAGCACGGGCACGCAAGAGACTGCACAGGCCAGTATCTCTGCCAAATATTACAAGAAGAGTATCCTTGTGAGCGGAGACACTCTTCCATACAAAGAAAAACTGACGGAGCTTGGAAACTGGAATGGAGCCTTGAACGGTTGGGTGATTACAAGAAGTAGGGAAGCTAAACTAAGAGGCGAATTTAAGGAGCTCTCAATACAATCGGGCGAAACATAGCGCTAGGTTGATCAGGGCCTCCCATCAATCAAGGTGGCGGTAGGTACATTTATCTACAGGTAAGTTAGAAGAATAAATACACATAAGTTGTGAGCTCCTACCATTGATATCAACGGAAGTATGAAGATAGACCGATCTTATTTATGTAATACTGGGTATTAAATAGTGCCCAGTATTACATAACGAGTAACTTAAATTTATGATCCAACAAATCATAGCGGTTAGCCGTAAAGGTATTCTTTGCTGCCTCGACAAGGATAGCGAGGTCTTTATCTTGAAGGACGACAATATAGGCGTGGCCGTCTACGGCAGATGCTTTGCATCGGTAATCCCCCCGGATGGCTGAGGCAGTATCGGCGTGGTATGCGGTTTCTGGGGCGGCCACGCCAATGTTGAAAGCGTTCTGAAGCGACGCCAATGGAGCCAGAGCGCAAATGACCAGCACATCCCTTCCGCCCGCCCCAAAGACGTCGCCAGAAGACGTGAAGCAACCAGAACGGCCGAAGCTCTTGCAGGTGCTGGGGCCCGGTTTGATCACCGGCGCGTCGGATGACGACCCCAGCGGCATCGCAACCTACTCTCAGGCGGGGGCGCAGTTCGGCTTTGCGCTCGGCTGGGTCATGCTGTTCAGCTGGTCTGGTAATCCCCCCATTTTTAACGGGGTGCATCCGTAGAACTTACGCGGCCATTTTCAGTTTCTGGGCGGGTGTGATGCCGCCGATGCCCATGTTCGGGCGGTCGTTGTTGTATGTCCATAGCCATTGTGTGGCGTGATCCTGTGCCTCCTCGATGGTTTCGATGATGTATTGGTCGAGCCATTCATGCCGGACGGTGCGGTTGTATCGCTCGATGTAGGCGTTCTGCTGCGGCTGGCCGGGTTGGATGTGCTGGATCGTGATGCCCTGTCTCTCAGCCCAGATCAGCAGCTTGCCACTGATGTATTCCGGGCCGTTGTCGACCCTTATGGTGCCGGGTTTGCCGCGCCATTCGATGATCCGGTCCAGGCTCCGGATGACCCTTTCGGCGGGTAGCGAGAAGTCAACCTCGATACCCAGCCCCTCGCGGTTGAAGTCATCCAGCACGTTCAGCAGCCGAAACGCACGGCCATCACCGAGGCGATCTGCCATGAAGTCCATGGACCAGGTCATGTTGGGTGCCTCGGGCACAGCAAGCACATCAGGTTTGTCCCGCTTCAGCCGCTTGCGGGGCTTGATCCGCAGGTTCAGTTCCAAGGCGCAATAGATCCGATAGACGCGTTTGTGGTTCCACGGATGGCCCTTCACGTTGCGCAGATGCAGAAAGCACAGCCCAAAGCCCCAGGTCTTGCGGGCGTCGGTCAGACCCACCAGAAGGTCGGCGATCTCTTCGTTCTCGGCTTTTAACTTCGGGCCATAGCGATAGCAGGTCTCGCTGACCCCGAAGGCCCGGCAGGCCAGCGCAATGCTGACCTTGTGTCGCGCCACCGCTTTCTCGGCCATCTCGCGGCGTTGAGATGGCCGCGTCATTTTTTTCCGAGAGCCTCTTTCAGCAGGTCGGCTTGCATGCTCAGGTCCGCATACATCCGCTTCAGCCGGCGGTTCTCGTCCTCGATGGCCTTCATCTGGCTGATCAGCGACGCATCCATGCCGCCATACTTCGCCCGCCACTTGTAGAACGACGCATTGCTCATGCCATGCTCGCGGCACAGCTCTGCCACCGGCACACCGCCTTCGGCCTGACGCAGGATCGCAAGAATCTGCGCCTCAGTGTATCTGCTTGTCTTCATTCAGAATCTCCTCGTTCATCTTGGCGAGAAAATTCTACTTATGCAGCCCCTTACTTTCGGGGGGGATTACCCCCTGATGCGCAAGCTGAGAATCTGACGAGCCTATGCCGAAAGCAGTCATGTCTACGGCCTTTGTGTGCGGCGGAACCGCTGGCCCAGATGAAGTCCGCAGATCAGTTCCCAATCAAAATTACGCGCTCAACTCGGCGCCTTGACCCCATGGGGTGTCCTGATCCCCGGTTCGACCGGTTTGTCATCTTTCCTCAGCCTCGACGCATTCACTTTCGCTGCCTGTCGCCGATCATCCGGCTGGCGCGGCGTATATCTCGTTTCGCCGCCGGATCGCCCAAGCGATGCGCGCGGTCTTGTTCGCCTGAGCCACTGCCACGACCTTGGGCTTCTTGCGGTCCTTCAATTGCAATAGCCAAGCCTTCCCCGGATCGCCCTGTCGGGTGAACCGCAGAACTGCGGTTGCGCCGGAGACCAGCAGGCGCCGGATATAGCCATCGCCCTGCTTGCTGATCCCGGTCTGGCGATCCTTGCCGCCACTCGAATGCGCCCGCGGCGTCAGCCCGAGCCAGGCCGCGAACTGGCGCGCCGAGCGGAACAGGCTTGCGTCCGGCACATTCGCCGCAATCGCGCTGGCGGTGATCGGCCCGATGCCGGGGATGGTGGCCAGCCGGCGACTGGCATCGTTCGACCGGTGCCACTCAAGAATCTTCCGCTCAAGAATCTCGACCTGTTCGGCAAGACCATCAGCTTGGCTGAGCAGGGCGTGAAGCGCCACGACAGCGTGGTTCGGGAGAGTGTCGCGAACGGTTTGAAAATGCGCCTTCAGGCTGCTCAGTCCTTCTAGGCCCTGAGCCGCAATGATGCCGAGCTCAGCCAGATGCGCCCGCAATGCGTTCGTTAGCATGGTCCTCTGGCGCACCAGCAACTCGCGCGCCTTGTGCAGCATCAGCACCGCCTGCTGGTCTTCGCTCTTCACCGCCACGAAACGCATCGTCGGACGGGTGACCGCTTCACAGATCGCTTCGGCATCCGACGCATCTGTCTTTCCGCGCTTCACGTAGGGCTTGACGTAAGCAGGCGGCATCAGCTTGACCTCATGGCCGATCCGGCCGATCTCGCGCGCCCAGTAATGCGACGACGCGCAGGCTTCCATCCCGACCAGACACGGCGACAAGGTGGCGAAGAACCGCAGCACCTCCGCCCGCCGCAACTTGCGGCGAATGCTAACCCGGCCATCTGCATCAATGCCATGGACCTGAAACACATTCTTCGCGAGATCTAGGCCGATCGTTACAATCTCCGTCATGGTGGTTCCCTCCTATATTGGAGCCCTGATCATACCACGGCGCCCCGATGCGCCACGGTTGGGACAGGGGCCGTCCACCACATCAATTTTGGACGCCGATACGGGGTTAGTTTTGGGCTCTGACTCAATTTCGATGCACTTCATGCCATGCCCAGCAGCCTTGCGCGCAGGAGATCGAGGTTTGCTCGGCCATACATCTGGCGTTTGACCAGTTTCAGCTTGGTGATCTGACCCTCGGTCTGGCCATTGGACCACGGGCTCGTGATGGCGGCGATTACGGCTGCCCGGTCGGCAATGATCCCGCGAGTGAAAGCGGCCAGCAATGTGGCTGCGTCTTCAATCCAGCCATCGAGGTCTTCGCAACAGCCCGTGCGGATCATGTGGTGGAACCGTTCGACAAGTTCGCGCACCTGCCGCAGATTTGGCAACTCAGCCTCGATCAGGGTGACGAGCATGAGATCGGTGCTAGACAGGCGTTCCTTGGCAATCATCACGAGCCGGGCGATCATCCGCGAACTTGGGCATCTACGGGGCAACTGCGCCGCCTCATCCCTGCGCCGCCGCGTTGCCCATTCCGTCACGACACGCAACGAACCTGCATAGCCTTGGACGCGCAGCCGCCGCCAGAGTTCCGCGCCATTTCGGCATCCGACGCCCCATTCTTTGGACAACCAATCGAGGTGGGCATCGAGGCTGCTCGCCCTCGGCCGGAACATCTCGCCGCGATCACCGCGAGCAACGGCACGGACGCATTTGCGCGACCGACCGGTGCGGCGCATGATCTCCTTGATCGGCACCCCGGCCTTCACCATGTCCGTGATGACGGCATTCGCCGCCGACCGGTGCCGCCAGCCCTCGTATTGATTGCGCTCGACTGCCGTCATCAGGTCGGGGTCAACACGCCCTGCGCCCACTATCCGCCGGATGTCCCGCATCGAGTTGCGAACAACACCAAGGAAGGCCGAGCTACAATTTTCCATGAGATGCCAGCGGTCTGCGACCTGTACGGCGTCCGGACGCCCGGGTAGATCAGCAGGTCCATAGCCGCCACCGCGATCCCGCGCGATGATCTCAATGGAGGGTCGTGCCGCCAGCCACGCCTGAACCGTCGCCGTTTCGCGATCCGGCAGGACATCGATGATCCGCCGTTTTTCGAGGTCACAGACGACGGTTCCATAGCGGTGGCCCTTCCGCCAGGCCCAGTCATCGATCCCGATCACTCGGGGTGCGCCATCCGTCGGTGGTGCCCTTCGGCGCACAACCCTGAGCAAGGTATCTCGGCTGACCGGAAGGACCAGTCGCGCCGCGGTCCGCTGCCCTGGCCTGCCACCAAGCGCGAGGCCTATGTGATGGACAATGCCTTCTAGACGCTCTGTCCGCCGCCCAAAACGCTGCGCGACAGCCGGGTCAAATTGCTCGGCAAAAATCTCCACCGGGCAACCGATCGACCTGCATCGGAACCGCCGCGTTCGAAGTTGCAAGCTGAC
>NZ_CM176871.1:872500-1755000 GCF_058135695.1 Cypionkella sp. PAMC25878
CCCTAAACCGACACAGGTGGATTGGTAGAGTATACCAAGGCGCTTGAGAGAACCACATTTAAGGAACTCGGCAAAATGCCTCCGTAAGTTCGCGAGAAGGAGGCCCTATTCGTACGCAAGTATGGGTAGGGGGCACAAACTAGGGGGTGGCGACTGTTTACTTAAAACACAGGGCTGTGCGAAGCCGTAAGGCGACGTATACAGTCTGACGCCTGCCCGGTGCTGGAAGATTAAGAGGAGGGGTGCAAGCTCTGAATTGAAGTCCCAGTAAACGGCGGCCGTAACTATAACGGTCCTAAGGTAGCGAAATTCCTTGTCGGGTAAGTTCCGACCTGCACGAATGGCGTAACGATCTCCCCGCTGTCTCAAATGTGGACTCAGCGAAATTGAACTGTGTGTCAAGATGCACACTACCCGCGGTTAGACGGAAAGACCCCATGCACCTTTACTCCAGCTTTGCACTGGTATCAGGATTGTGATGTGCAGGATAGGTGGTAGGCATCGAAGCGGGGACGCTAGTCTTCGTGGAGCCTCCCTTGAGATACCACCCTTCGCCATCTTGATATCTAACCGCGGCCCGTTATCCGGGTCCGGGACCCTGCATGGTGGGGAGTTTGACTGGGGCGGTCGCCTCCCAAATTGTAACGGAGGCGCGCGAAGGTAGGCTCAGACCGGTCGGAAATCGGTCGTTGAGTGCAATGGCATAAGCCTGCCTGACTGCAAGACTGACAAGTCGAGCAGAGACGAAAGTCGGTCATAGTGATCCGGTGGTCCCAAGTGGGAGGGCCATCGCTCAACGGATAAAAGGTACGCTGGGGATAACAGGCTGATGATGCCCAAGAGTCCATATCGACGGCATCGTTTGGCACCTCGATGTCGGCTCATCTCATCCTGGGGCTGGAGCAGGTCCCAAGGGTATGGCTGTTCGCCATTTAAAGAGGTACGTGAGCTGGGTTTAGAACGTCGTGAGACAGTTCGGTCCCTATCTGCCGTGGGTGTAGGAGACTTGAGAAGAGTTGCCCCTAGTACGAGAGGACCGGGGTGAACGGACCACTGGTGGACCAGTTATCGTGCCAACGGTAGTGCTGGGTAGCTATGTTCGGACAGGATAACCGCTGAAGGCATCTAAGCGGGAAGCCCCCTTCAAAACAAGGTCTCCCTTGAGAGCCGTGGAAGACCACCACGTCGATAGGCCAGAGGTGTAAGAGCAGTAATGCTTTCAGCTGACTGGTACTAATTGCTCGATAGGCTTGATTTGATCCAGTAACAGCAAGGTTAGTGATAACCAAAGCTTCTGGGTCGTAATGTCAAAGAAATGACATGTCAAAAGCGTACATACGCTGTCGAAAGACAGCCTAAACTTGGAACAATCTGATGATCTAAAACCCTGCATGAGCAGGATAAAGATCACATACTGATGTTTGCTATGCGAAGAAGGCCCATCGCGGTTCTGGATCAACTCCAACACCGCGATCAGCCTTCCAGCACAGCTTGTTTCTTCTTTGGTTTGGTGGACATAGCACGAGCAAAACACCCGATCCCATCCCGAACTCGGCCGTTAAGTGCCGTCGCGCCAATGGTACTGCGTCTTAAGACGTGGGAGAGTAGGTCACCGCCAAACCTAACAAGAAACAACCTCTCAATACGATAGCAAGCCCTCAGCACAAAACCAGCTGAGACCACGTTCCCACACCACCAACGGGAACGACCGTCGCGGGGTGGAGCAGCCCGGTAGCTCGTCAGGCTCATAACCTGAAGGTCACAGGTTCAAATCCTGTCCCCGCAACCAAAATTATCAAATATATCAGCAAGTTACGAGCCGTCCGCAAGGACGGTTTTTTGCTTCCCAGTTTTACCTCAACGCCACCTCAACGTTTGACGAGTCCCCCCTGAAAAGCGGGGGCTTTTTGCATTCTGGGGAACTGGCTGCTCTGGACGAGCTATGGCTGCCGTCGTCGGACCTATCCGTGACACCCTCCTCGGGCGCCTGGCTCGGGATAGTCCGCCTATCGGCATGGGCTGAACGCCTTACTGTCCAAAAATGACGAAATGGTCATGTTGCCGACAGCATGTCGTTAATTTTTTAGTGTAACGATGGTATGTCGTGATCTGAGCGGAGCCAATTGCATGTTGGAAGGTCGGCTCCGAGGGATCACAAGACAGAAAGTACGATGAAAATACTGGTGATCGAAGACGAGCCTAAGACCGCTGCCTACCTTGCGAAGGGGCTGCGCGAGAATGGCTATGTCGTCGATCATGCGGGCGATGGCGGGATGGGCGCGCATATGGCGGTGCTCACGCGTTATGATCTGATCATTCTGGATGTGATGCTGCCGGAACTTGATGGCTGGGGTGTTCTGAAGGAGTTGAAAGAGCGCGGGGTCAGCACGCCGATTTTGTATCTTTCGGCGCGCGATGATGTGCAGGACCGGGTGCGGGGCATCGAGCTTGGGGCCGAGGATTATCTGGTCAAGCCGTTTGCTTTCAGTGAGTTGCTGGCGCGGGCGCGGGCAATTCTGCGCCGGGGGCGGACAGCCCGGAAAACGACGGTGTTTCAGGTGGCTGATCTAGAGCTGGATCTGGAACGGCACCGGGTTGTGCGGGCGGGCAAGGCGCTTGATCTGACGCAAAAGGAGTTTCTGCTGTTGGCGCTTCTGATGCGGCGGGCTGGTGATGCCTTGTCGCGAACGATCATTGCCGAACAGGTTTGGGATATCAATTTTGAAAGCGATTCCAACATTGTAGATGTGCATATGCGTCGGCTTCGGCTTAAGGTGGATGATCCGTTTGAGGACAAGCTGATCCATACGGTGCGCGGGATCGGATATACGCTTGAACATCGCAGCTAGGTTTAGGCGCGGCTTCACGGTCGTTCAGCGCAGGCTTAATTCCATCGCTGTGCGGTTGGCACTTTGGTATGGGCTGTCGGCTTTTGCGCTTGTGTTGGTGACCACCGGATCGCTTTACTGGGCGCTTACCGTCAATCTGGACCGCGAAGATGCGCTGACGCTGGAAAACCACATCCAGGATTTGCGGCTGCTTTTGGCTGCGGCGACGCAGGATATGCCGATGGCTGCACCACCGATCAGCGGCCTTAGCTTGCAGACCAGCCAGCAGATTTTTGTGCGGCTGGTTGATGGAAGCGGTGCCACATTGTTCGAGACGCCCGGTATGGCGGAACTGGCGCCGCCTGCGCTTTTTCCATTGCTGATACCTGCGGATGCGCGGCCTTCACTGCACCGCGAGATGGAGACGGCAAAGGGCCGCCATCTTCGTGTGGTGACGGCCCGGGCAACGTTGGACACGGCAGCACACGACCCGCGCCAATTTCAACTGGCTGTTGACCGCGCTGATGAAGAACGGTTCTTGCGGGAATATCGTGATCTGATGGTCCTGATCCTTATCCTATCCGTAGTGGCCTGCGCTTTTGGCGGGATGGTGATTGCCCGGCGTGGCATGCGCCCGATTGACCGGATCACCCGCGCTGCGCGTGACACCCGATCAGGGACACTGAACCAGCGTCTTCTGCTGACTGGCTTGCCCAGCGAGTTGGCACAGCTGGGGTCCACGTTCAACGACATGCTGGACAGGTTGGAAGATACGTTTGGCCGGATGTCGCAATTCTCAGCCGACGTGGCGCATGAACTGCGCACCCCCATCACCAACATGCGCGGCGAGATTGAGGTGGCCTTGGGCAAAACCCGGACGCCCGCAGAATATCAGGATGTTCTGGGATCGTGCCTTGAGGAATATGAGCGTCTGACGCGGATCATTCAAAGCCTGCTCTTTCTGGCCAAGGCTGAAACGGCTATCCAGCTGGATCACCGCGATCCTGTCGATCTGCGGCAGACGATTGCGGCGGTGATTGATTTTTACGAAACGGCGGGGGCGGAGGCATCGGTGGCATTGCAGTTTGCCCCCGGCCCGGTGCTTTGGGCGGGCGTCGACCGCACGCTGGTGCAGCAGGCCGTTGGCAATCTGATCAGCAACGCAATCGCGCATACGCCGTCGGGGGGCGTTGTAACAGTGGCCCTCACCAATGCTGCGGATATTGTGCAGATCACGGTCAGCGACACCGGGTCTGGCATTGAGCCCCAGCATCTGCCGCATGTATTCGACCGGTTTTACCGGGCCGACCGCGCCCGGACCGGATCAACCCATCATGTGGGCCTTGGGCTGACGCTGGTGCGCAGCATTGCCCGGCTGCACAACGGGTCTGTCAGGATTGAGAGTACGCCCGGGCAAGGTACCTGTGTGACCTTGCAATTTCCTTTGGTACGCGTCGATCAGCCTAAAATCGCCGGCACCTGACTGCAGGTGCAGCAAAACCATGCTGCATGACAGAAACGTCATGTGGGAGTCAGGCTTTCGTAAGTCCTGCGCGCTATGCAGCAGTCATAGAATGCGCAGAACGCGCCCTCAGGAAAGCCACCCTCATGACCGTTACCGCGTTTCTGACCTCGTATCTTGCCCCGTTTGGCCTGACGACCATTGACCTGATTTCCTATGTCGGCCTTGCCGCCTGCGGCACCATGGGCCTGGGCCTGCTGCTGGGCCTGCTGCTGTCGATCAAATATGATCCGGTGGTCAGTTGGCCGCACCGCAAACTGCCGATTTTTCGGATTCACAACACGCTGGCCTATGCCACAATTGTGCTGATCATCACCCATCCGCTGTTGTTGCTGACGGCCAACAAGGGTTTTGGGTTGACCGAAATTCTGCTGCCCTTCCTTGGGCCGTATCAGCCGTTTGAAAATACCCTCGGTGCGATTGCGCTGTATTCCACCCTTGTAATTTTCGTCACATCCTATTTCCGCAAGAGCCTGAGTTTCCGGCGCTGGAAGGTGATCCATTATACCAACTATTTGACGGCCATAACGTTTCTGTTCCACAGCACCCTGACCAACCCGAACCTGAACGACAAGCCGATTGACTTCATGGATGGCGGCAAGGTGTTTGTGCTGATTTCTGTGGTGATCGTGACGCTGGCCATCATTGGCCGCGCATTCTACGCAGGCCGTGCGGCCCGCCAAGGGGTGACGACGACTGAGGCCATTCACGCTTCGGCCGAGCGGTGGGAAGGGCGGCTGCGTGTGGCCCGCAAGTTCGTGGAAACCGGCGCGGTGCAGACGTTCCGCCTGATGACCGAAAACGGCGCACCGCTGCCGTTTCACTGGAAAGCCGGGCAATATGTGACGCTGGCCCTGCAAACCCCGAATGGCCCGATCCGCCGCGCGTATACGATTGCCTCGTCGCCAAATCAAAGCCGGTTTCTGGAAATCACAGTTAAGCGCGAGGCAACGGGTGGCGGATCGCAATATCTGCATGACAATGTGGAGGTCGGCCAGTTGCTATCGGTCAAAGGTCCGCAAGGTGATTTCACCTTCATGGGTCACGAGGCCGAAGGCATCGTAATGATCGCAGGCGGCGTTGGCATCACGCCCATGATGAGCACGCTGCGCCATCTCACCGAATCCGCATGGACCCATCCAGTGGCGCTGATCTACGGCACGCAGACCCTAGCTGACGTGATCTTTCGCGACGAACTGGCCGCGATTGAAAAACGCCACCCGAATTTCCGGCTGCATTTGCTGCCGACCGTGGCGGAAGACCTGACCTGGACCGGACCGCATGGCTATCTGACGCCCGAGATGATTTTGGCCTTCGTGCCCAACATCGCCCGCGCCCGTGTGCACATGTGTGGCCCCACACCGATGATGTCCGCCGTTCTGCCCATACTGGAAGGCTTAGGCGTCAGTGAAGGCGCGATCTTCACCGAGGCGTTCACCTCCCTGCCGTTTGAACCCGGTCCCGGCGCGGATGAAGAGGTCAGCATGACCTTTGCGAAAAGCGGCAAAACCGTAATCGCCCGGCGCGGCGAAGGTGTGATCCGGGTGGCCGAAGCCAATGGCATTGCCATGGATTATTCCTGCCGCAACGGCGAATGCGGGTCGTGTCGCTGCAAACTAATAGCCGGTGAAGTGCACATGCCGGATAAGACGTCGCTGACCGCCAAGGAACGCAAGGCCGGGTTCATTTTGGCCTGTGTCGCCCGCCCGGTATCGGACGCAATCACTCTGGATCTGTAAGCGAACAGAGGCTGTCTGAAAGGCGGCCCCTATACTGTCGCTTACCCATGGTCCCGAGCAAAAAGGGTTTACCCTTGATTGCCGAACTGTGCCAAATCTGGGCAACCAGATGGAAAGGCTGATGATGACTGCTTTGCGCACCGGCCTTGCTGCGATCCCTCGTGGGATTTGGGTTTTGGGATTTGTCAGCATGCTGATGGATATCTCGTCCGAGATGATTCACAGCCTGTTACCGCTGTTCATGGTCACCGTGCTTGGCGCAAGTGCGTTGACAGTCGGTCTGATCGAAGGAGCTGCTGAGGCGACCGCGCTGATTTCAAAGGTGTTTTCCGGTGTGCTGAGCGATTGGTTTGGCCGCCGCAAGGGTCTGACACTGCTGGGGTATGGCTTGGGTGCCATCACCAAGCCGCTGTTTGCCTTGGCACCCAGTATTGGCATCGTGCTGACTGCACGGCTGCTGGACCGCATTGGTAAGGGCATCCGAGGTGCGCCGCGTGATGCGCTGGTGGCCGATATCGCCCCGCCGCATCTCCGCGGAGCGGCATTCGGCCTGCGTCAGTCGCTGGATACTGTGGGTGCCTTTGCCGGGCCGTTGCTGGCCGTGGGGCTGATGTTGCTGTGGCAGAACAATTTTCAGGCGGTGTTTTGGGTCGCCGTGATTCCGGGGGCGCTTGCGGTACTGCTGCTGGTCGTAGGCGTGCAGGAACCAGCGCCGCAAAACGTGACCAAGCGCACAAACCCGATAAAACGCGACAACTTAAAGCGGTTGGGCACCGAATATTGGCGCGTTGTGGTCATAGGTGCTGTGTTCACATTGGCGCGGTTCAGCGAGGCGTTTTTGATCCTGCGCGCGCAGCAAAGCGGTATTGCCGTAGCGCTGGTGCCCTTGGTGATGGTGGCAATGAATGTGGTCTATGCAGCCTCCGCCTATCCCTTTGGCAGATTGTCGGACCGGATGAGCCACGCCAAGCTGCTTGCCCTTGGGTTGTTGATCTTGATCGCTGCCGATCTGGTGCTGGCCTCTGGGGCGCATTGGGCCGTGGTTTTGGCGGGCGTCACGTTGTGGGGGTTGCACATGGGCATCACCCAAGGGTTGCTGGCCACCATGGTAGCCACCACCGCCCCGGCCGACCTGCGTGGAACAGCCTACGGATTTTTCAATTTGATGAGCGGAATGGCCTTGCTGCTGGCCAGCGCAATCGCGGGACTGCTGTGGGACCAGTTCGGGGCCGAGGCCACGTTTCTGGCAGGGGCTGCCGTCGCCACGGTTGCCTTGGGGCTGCTGGTGACTTTCAAACCCAAGGCCGCAGCGACTGCGACCGAGATGGATCATTGATCTTAAGCACAATGATCGCCGCCCGGTCGCAATATTTGAAGACCTGTGTCTGCCAGCGCTGAAGCAAATGGCTTGCCGCCATAATCCTACTGCGGGCACGTTTGACATTCACCTTCCGCGTTTGTCTGCCACAGACCAGATCACCGAACCGATGGTGAGCAGCGCGCCGATCACCGGCTCCAGATCGGATGCCTGAACAAAGCCCTTGGCGACGAGTGCAGTGCCAGCGACGGTAAGGATTTGGCGCACGATTGCCAGAATTGCAGGTTTCAGCATGGTGTTCTCCAGTTCAGGACTCAAACGTGGTGGTGAGGAATTCGCCCGACTTCATGGTCGGCAGGCGTTGCGGGCGGGGGGGATAGGTTGCGGGCCAGCGCGCGCCGAGGAGGCGGGACTTGGCGACGCGGGCGATGGTGACTGCGTCTGATTGGTTCCCGCCGAGGACGTAGAAATGCGTGTCGTCCTGGCCGACGGCGAAGCCGACATGACCGCCTGATCCGCGCTCAAAAATCAGCACAGCGCCGGCGACCGGCTTGGTGTCGCGTCCGAACAGCAGCCAGTTGCGCGCCCAGTAGGGATTGGTGCCCAGCGCCCCAAGCAGCGGTTCATCGGGCAGGCCCATGCGAATGCAGGTTTCGACAAAATCACCGCACCAGGGGTTCTTGCCCGGATCGCCCAAGCTGCGGCCGTCGCGCTTCAGCCAATCCATCAGCCAGCTGCGGTCGCGCGCCTCGTTCTTGCCCAGCGCTGACTTCGCCTCGGTGATCCACGGCAGGGGCGCGGCCGGTGCCAGAGAAGCCGGGCGACCGTTTGCGGTCAGCAGGGACTTCAGGGCGCGGGCGGTCCGGACGCCCCAGCGGCCATCGATGGTGCCGGGGCTGTGGCCGAGCTTGTCCAACCCGCTCTGGATCAAGCGGATGGCATCGGTTTGGTCAGTAATCATGGGAGTGTTCTTTCTGCCCGGTGGCGGACGACAAAAAAACCCGCTGTGCGGGCGGGTCGGGGTGGTTTGGGTGATGGTCGGAGGTGGCCAGTTCAGGGGCGCTGCGCCAGTTCCCGCAGCAAAGCGTTGGTTTCGCGGGCCTGTTGCTTCAACTCATTGATCGACAGCGACAGGGCGTCAAAGCGAACGTCCTGCCGCGTGGCGCTGTTTTCCAGTGCCCGGACGCGGGCCTCAAGCTGCGCGGAATTCGCCCGCTCGGCCATGATCATTTCGCGGGTTTCGGTCAGGGCGGAAGTGAGGCGGTCGGCAGCCCCTTGCAGCGAGGCCAGCGTCCCGCCACCCCACCAGATCAACCCGGCGACCGAGACCAGCATGGTCCAGGCCAATGCCTTGTTGATGGTGATACCGCGTTCGTTGTTTTCAATCATGTTTTGCCATTTCAGTGGATTCTCTACTGGTTCTTGCGTTGCTGTCGCCCGGCCGCCCGCAATGGGCAGCTTGGTCAGGACCAACTGCCGCCGAGGGTTGCGGCCGGGCCGAGGTAGATGCATTCGAAATAGCTACCTGCGAGGACATTCGCGGCAGCGGCGACGTCCAATGCGATGGACGGGATGATCGTCCCCGCGGTGGTGATTTCAAAGGTGCCGTGGATCGAGGCGCGGAGCGCGGCCGAAGCGCTCGGGGTAGTCAGGGCACCACCGCTGGACGGCACGTCAGAGGCTGTGCCAGAAATCGCCGTGGTTCCACCGACGGCCACGGTGCCGCGCGAGCCGAAGTCCTGCATAGACATCTTGCCGAAGATCGCCGTGCCCGCTCCTTTGAGGTTGAAGTTCGCCGATCCACTCGTGGTGGACATCGAGGTAATCAGCAGCGAGCAGGTGAAGCGATAGGTTCCCGCAGCCAGGGACAGCGCGCCGTTCGTCGACCAGTTGAACAGCTTCTGGGCTGTGGTGGCGCTGGTCAGGGTGTAGTTGGCTTGCAAGACGCCATAAGCAGAACTGGCCCCCGAACCACCGCCCCCGATCAGATCGGTCGATGTTCCGCCCTGCCGTCCCCGGAATTTGCCCGTGCTGGAGTTGTACCAAAGGTCACCGTCCGCTACCGTTCCGGGATCGCCCGCATTCGGGTTCAGTTGCAAAGCCACCATAGCGCGGACCCGGCCAGAGGTCCGTTCCAGTTGCAGGGCGTTGAACCAGGTGGCACCGTCGCCAGAGACCTTGATCTGGAAATCATCCGATCCCGTGAGGCCAAACTCCGCCCGGCCGGAAAATCCGGTCTGAAAGAGAAATGAGCCGGTGTCCGTTGCTGCCGCCTTGTTGACCTTGACCTGATGCCCGGCTCCTGCGTGGTTGAAAAGACTCGCCGGGGCGTTGATCGACAGCCGGTTTGTTGCGTCTGCCGCGGAGCCACCAAGGCCGAGATAGAGCGCCGAGACGTTGGCGGCCGCCATGGCGATGGCAGAGACACTACTGCCATAGGTGACGGTCGGGCTATTGATGGTCAGAGCACCCAGCGCCCCGGCCACGGCCGAACCGATGTTCACATTGGTGGTCGAGCCCGAAACCCCGACCGTACCGATATTCACGGTCTTGGTGCTACCGCTCAGTGTGGCACCGGTGGCGAGGTTGGTCGTGCCGGTCCCGGTCGAGGTGCCGAGATCATTGTTGGCGTTCGACAGTGTCTGCTTGGCCGAAAAGGTCTGGGCAACGGCCAGCCCGGCCAAGGACGTGGTCGCATCTGGCAGGGTGAAGACCCGCGTCGCCCCTGTCGTGAACCCTGCGATCTGGAACCGGGCCTGCTTGGTTGGGTCGATGTCGTCCTGCAGGGTGAAGGCCGCGTCAGAAAAGATGCCGGTGATCAGCCCGGTCCAGATCCCAGTCCCGGCGTTGTAGAGAAGCAGCGTGTCCGTGCTGACGTCGACGGCGGTCCAGCCATCGAGCGGGACATAGAACGCCCATGCCCCATCCTGCCAGGCCGCGATCTGACCGGCATGTCCCGCCCAAGCACCGGTGGGCGCGGCCGGGAGGATCCAGCGCTGGCCCTCGACCGGGCTTCCGGGCGGCGTGGCCAGCGCCGCACTCTGGACGGTGATCTGCACCAGAGCGTCGAGGCGGCGCAGCGCCTCGTTCACAGTGACATGTTTCTGGGATTGGTTCGCCGCGAGATAGGGCAGAACCAGATTGGGCGTATCCGCCATGGGGAAAACTCCTAAGGTGTCAGGATGGCTTCGGCCGGGGCGCCACGACCAAGTTGACCGTTCTGGAAAACCCGAAGGCGCAGGCTGGTGACGAGCGCGCCAAAATCAGCGGTCTGCATCGCGGCGGTATACGTCCATGCGGCAAGACCAAGTCCGGAAACGGTGCGGATCACCGATCCGCCACCATTCAGGATCTCGACGTCCCAAGACTCCGATGTCTCGCCAAGCGGCACATCCGGCGCATTCCAGCTGTCGCCCGCCAGCGCCCGGGTCCGGCGCAGCCAGGACAGAATGATGTCGCCCGATCCTTGCCAGACACCCTTGGTCCGCACCGGACTCCACGGGCGCAGGCCCCGGCCTTGCGGCGTGAAGGACAGCGCGAGGTTTATGGTATCACCGGCAGCGCGACCTACCGGGCCGATCCGCCAGTTCCACGGCATGCCAAGCTCCGCTTCCGAAACTGGCAGCGGCACGAGCGCCGACCCCAGAAACACAATCCGACTGCCGATCAAAGCCGAGGGCACAATGGCGTCTTCGGTGCCCGATTGGCCGCGCAACAGGCGCGCCAGTTTCCAGCGGCCGCTCGAGACGATGGTGGCGAGGCCGAACTGCAGCACTTCCCAGATGCCCGTCGCCGTTTCCAAAGCCAGCGCGTTGCTGCTCGCGAACAACTGCTCGTCGGTCACATTTTGCAGCGACCCCGACGAGATGTCGACCAGCAGCGCATTCGCCAGATCGAAGCGCCAGGACGGCCCAGCCGCCAGCGTCGCTGCAAGCGTACCGAATTGGGCCGGGATCGCCGCCGTGGAAAACAGCGAGAACCCGTCCAGCGAGGCACTGCGCCAGATTGCCGCCTGACCATACCACGGTGAAGCCGCGACCGCCGCGAGGGGACGATAGGCAGCGACCTCCTCGCTCAGCTGCGGCAAGTCGAGGATTTCCGCATCGGGCGGGCCGTAAACCACCGGTACGGCGGTTGAGACTCCGCGGGACGGGCCTTCTGGCAGTCCATAGACAGTCCGGTCCCGTCGCGATGCCTCCACCCGCCGCGCTTCGCCATCGGCAATTTGGGTCAGCGCAAAATCGAGGCTGCGGCCATCATTTTCGATGGAGACGACATCGGTCGGGTCAAGCGCCAGACGCGAGGGTGGCAGGGCGAAGGTCGCGGTTTCGCGGCCGATCCAAGCCTCGAACAGCGCACGGCGGGCGTTGCGATCCGCCGTCGCGGGTGGATGCGCGATGGCAAACTGCTCGGCTTGGACGCGCACGGAATCCACGGTGACGCGGCGGGCCTCCACGGTGACGACCTCATAATCCTCGTCGGCAGACAGCATCCGCCATTTCAACACGCGTGGCAGTTCGGTTTCCTGGCCCCGGGTGAACTCGATGTCCTCGCCCTCGGGGCGGTCGGCTGCGACCAGATCGGCGGCGGTGATCGTGGTCACAGATGTGCCGCCCCGCGGCACGAAGCGCAGCAGCCCCTGACTTTCCACGGCATCGAAGATGAAATACCGCGCCAGCGGTGCAATCGAGGCACGCGGGCTTTCCAGCGCCGCGATCACGAAGCCGGGCACGGCATCGGCGAGGCGCGAGACATCGAGCGCGTTCGGATCAATCCCCGACCGTGCGCAGATAGAGCGGATGAGATCCCCGAGGCTGGCATTGCCGAGCCGACCGTTCAGCCAATGCCCCACTTCCCAATTGGCTGTGTCGCCCCAGACATCGCTTCGGCCGGGCCAGGCGGGATAGGGCCGCGCATCCCAGCACCAGACCGCGCATTCGCCCATGTCAATCATCGGCGCGGCATAGACCGACGAGACCGGGTTGTGGCCAGGGTCGGACCAGTAGCTGATGAGGGCCCCCAGATAGCGGCGCTGGATTGCGTCGTCGCGCGCCCCGGTGGAAAAATGCGGCAATTCGCTTTCTGAGCTTTTCGGGTCGAAGAACACATTCGGCTGGTTGGTGCCCTTGTCGACGGCGGGGCAGCCGATCTCGGTGAAGCGGATCGGCTTTGATTGCGGTACCCACGTCGTGGCGCTAGCACTTTCCACCCCACCCGGGCGGTTCTTGTGGGTGTTCGACCACCAGCTGCGGAAATCCTTTGGCCGGAAGACCCACGGCTTGCCATAGGCGCCGTCGGCGATCGGGGTGCGGGTCTGTGCGTTGCGCGCGGCGTCCGAGGCATAGAACCAGTCGAAATACTCGCCGCCCTCGATGTTTGACTGCAAATAGGTCGGGTCATGGATGCCCGACCAGCCGCCCGTGGCATCCAGATGATTGGTGCCGTCCCGCCAATCCGACAAGGGCAGATAGTTGTCGACGCCAATGAAGTTGATGTTGGCATCGGCCCAGAGCGGATCAAGGTGAAAATAGATGTCGCCGGTGCCGTCGCCGGGCTGGTGGCCGAAGTATTCCGACCAGTCGGCCGCATAGCCGATCTTCGTGCCAGACCCGAGGATCGCCCGGCAATCCGCGGCAAGGGTCTGCAAGGCCGCCACGGCCGGATAGGTGCTGGGCCCAGAGCGGGCCGTGGTCAGGCCGCGCAGTTCGGAGCCGATCAGGAAGGTGTCGACGCCACCCGCTGCCGCGCAGAGCTTGGCATAATGCAGCACCATGCGACGATAACCCCATTCTGAGGGTGAACCGGTCCAGCTCACCGTGGTGCCGCTGGTCGAGAAGTTTGCGGCCGCTGCCGACCCGAAGAAGGCCGACACTTGGGTTGCTGCCGCCCCCGTCTTGTCCACGGTTCCTATCTGCCCAGCTGCGGGCGAAACCGTGATCCGGCCTCTCCAGGGGTAAACGGGCTGGCCGGGCGTCGCAGCATTTGCGCTGTAGGGGTTCGGAAGGGTGTTGCCTGCGGGCACATCCATCATCACGAAAGGGTAGAAGGTGATCCGTTTGCCCCGGGCGCGCAGGTCCTGGATCGCCTGCACCACTGCGAAATCGGCTGGTGTGCCGCCAAAGGCCGCAGCATCGCTGACTTGGCTGATCAGATGCGCCCCGGTCCTGGTCACGCCATTCACGCCCCACGACTTGGGCGATGTGGACTTGGTGGTGGTCTCCACGCCGGGTTGGATCAGGCAAGATCCGGCGCGCAAATCGGTGCCGAACCAGCTGACGACCAGCGACACGCTTTCCAGATTGGGCGCCACCTGTTCCAGGTTGTCCAAAGACGCGGGCAGGTCCGCCTTACTGAGCGTGCTGTTCTGGTTCTCAGGGATCGTCGTGCCGCCCGACGAGCGGGTGATGGTCTCGGTCGCATAAACGAACTCGCCAGCGCCGGGGATCAGGTTCACCGCTCGGATCAGGCTTTCGGCCGTTCCATCTGCAAGCGCCGGTCTGATCACCTCGAAGGACAGCTGCGGGATGCGATTGCCGAATTTCTCAAGGGGCAATTCCTCGAAGACGATGTAGGCCATGCCCCGATAGGCAGGCGCATTGCCCGCGCCCATCTTCGCGGTGATGAACGGATCGGGCAGTTGGGTCTCGGTGCCGGTGTAGACGCGCCAGACCGCGCCCGGCAGATCGAAGGGTTTGCCATCGGCCCAGATCCGGCCAATGCCGGAGATCGGCCCCTCGCAGAGACCGACGGCAAAGGAGCAGGAATAGGCGTAAGTCGTGGTCTTGACCTCACCGCCGCCCCCGCCCTTGCCGCTGCCGCCTTGCGTCGTGGTCGTGGATTTCTCGAGGAAATCGGTGGCCCAGAAGATATTGCCGCCGATTTTCATCCGACCGTAGACATTCGGGATCACTGCGCCTTCCGTCGAGGAAGTGACGCGCAGGCTTTCCAGCCGTGCGCCTTCGGAGATCTGGTTCGGCGCGAAGGAGGCGACGATCCGGCTGTCGATGATGGTGCCGAGGATCGACCCCGCCGCCTGGCCAATCACGGCACCGGACAGGCCGAGGATCGTGCCGCCAAAGCCAGCGCCGATCGAGGCGCCCGCGGCTGCAAGGAGGATGGAGGCCATCAGATCACCTCGGTGGGCGCGGACGGAAACTGGAACGCAAATGCCGCACGCCGCGACCATGCCGAGGTGAAAGCCTCTTCGATCACACCCGAGCGGTCATAGGCGTGGATCAGGCTGGGGCGCATCACGCTAGCGCCGAGGATGCCGCAATGCTTGGCGGGAACGCTCGGCGCCATGCGAAACAGGATCAGCGTGCCTGGACCAGCCGCATCAAGGGAGATTTCGATGAGTGCA
Source organism: Cypionkella sp. PAMC25878 (assembly GCF_058135695.1). Classification (NCBI taxonomy): domain Bacteria; kingdom Pseudomonadati; phylum Pseudomonadota; class Alphaproteobacteria; order Rhodobacterales; family Paracoccaceae; genus Cypionkella; species Cypionkella sp. PAMC25878. The sequence goes on from NZ_CM176871.1 coordinate 887,268, forward strand.
GCCATGGCGGCTTCGGCCAGGACCCCACGGCGACCTGCCTCACCCCAGTCGCGGGAATAGGGCGGCACCTCCCAAGGCTCGTCGCCATGCAGCGCCCGCCAAATGCCCCGTGCGAGGCCAAGGCAATCGGCGCCGACGCCCTGTACCGACGACTGGTGCAAATAAGGCGTGCCAAGCCAAGAGCGTGCGATGGTCAGCACGGCCGAGGGATCGGCCGGGGTCAACGGGGTGGCGGTCATGTTGAAACCTGTCAGGTAAGGGGCGCACCGTTGTTGGCATCGCCCTGATTGGGATAGCGCAGCACGGCCTCTTCGCCGGGCATGTGGGGGAAACCCCGGAAATTGACGCCATTGCCAAACTTGGCCGCGCAGGTTGCGAATTGCTTGTCGCAGCCCGCCGTGGCGAGGAATGCGTCACCCACGGCGATCGGCCGCACTGGGGCCTCAAAAAGGGTGATGGCACCACTGGCAAAGGATGCAATCTCGGCCTTGCGCCCGGCATTTGCGCCGGTTGTCCAACTGATGACGCCCAGCGCAAAGCTGCCATTCGCGAAGCTGCCCAGCGCAGCGGCCGAGAAACCCCGACTGCCGGAGAGTGTCGCCACCGTCCCGGTCGCCGACCAAAGTGGCGAGGCGAGGTCCACGCCGCAGCGGGCATCGCCCAGATCGGCATCGCAGGAAAACTGATATGTCCGCCCGACCGTCTGGTTCAGCCAATGTGCCAGGGAGCGCACCTCGGCCACGAAACTGGTTCGCCCGCGCCTGATGTCACCTAAATTGCCGCGCCGCATCAGCACGCGCTGGTCGGTCGAGGCCCAGTTCACCCGCCAGACATCAACCTCGGCATTGTCCCAGCGCCCGTCCAGGATGTCGGTTTCGGTGATGCGGTCGGATGACAGCGCCCCCTCGACATCCTGCGCATCGACCGAGAAATCCTGCCCGGCACGGATTTCAGAGGGCACAAAGCCGCTCTCCGGCTCGTAAGTTGTGCCTGCGAAAATTAGGGCCAGGTCGTGGTCTGTAAAGCCATAGACCGCACCGTCCCTTCGGGTGATCTTCCAGCACCATGACAAGGTGGTGGTGCCGCTGTCGAGGTGGGCTTGCAGCCCCGTGGGCAAGGATTTCATCGGCGGACCTCGATCAGAGGAATGGATGTGATCGATCCCAGGCGCTCGATATCCAGCGTGACGGGCAAATCGTCGGTGTCAAACCGCACCGGCACATCGAATTCGAAACCGGCCGTCAGGTTGGCGCCGACTGAGGGTGGGCTGAGGAAGGTCAGGATCCCGGTAGAGACATCGGCGGTCCAGCCCGGGGCGGCACCGGTCCAGGCCGGTTCGCGAAGGCTTGCCCCGAGGATGGTGACGATCTGCCCCGCGGTGCTGTTGCCAGCCCCGAGGAGGCATCCTGTCAGGCCAGTCCCCACGACGATGTCGAAGGACCAGAGCCAGAAGCCGCCGCCAAGATCGGTTACACCCAAATTCGAGACCACCCCACCATTCTGGTTGAAGATCGTGGGCGCGGCGAACGTGCCCTTGATCCCGCTGTCGAGGTTGCCTGGCTGCAGGCGCAGGTTCAGCCGCGCATCGGGCGACCCACCCGCCTTAAACCAGACCTGCGCGCGGTACTTCTTGCCCTGCTGGACCGGGACCGAAGCGTGCTGACGAAGGCCAGCGCCGGAAACCCCAAGATCATAGGCGGCAGTGAAGCTGCCATAGGTCACGGCGCTGCTGGCCCCGGTTGCCCCGGTGTTCGACCAGGTGACGGACTGCATATTGCTGCCCGAGGACAGCAATTCCGGACCCTGCAGCGTCAGGATCCCGGTTTGCACGGTCCCGGCCACTGGCTTCAGGATCGTGCGTACCCATGTCTGGCCGCCCGAAGCATAGAGCTTCTTCAGCCGGAACATGGTGGTCGTGCCATCACCTGTGCCGAGGGGTTGATCGAAGGCGGTGATGGTGGCCGAGGGCAGACAGGATTTGTAATCGGCCCAGTCTTTCCAGCGGAACCCGCGCAGGCGGCCGTTCCGGGCCTCGAAGAAGGCGATCACCGCCGCCAGATCGTCTGCACGGCGGATCCCGTAGGCGGCATCATAGGACCTGCGCGAATTGGCCCATGAGGCGTTCCTTTCCTCGTCGCCCGAGGCCATCGTCACGATCTGGGTCCGCCGCTGTGGCCCGCCGCGCGCACCCCGGCTGATCATGTCGGGAAAACGGACTTCATCGAATGCCATCAGAACGCCCTCCGACCGAATGCGACAGCACGGGCGATGTCGCTGGCGACCTGGACGCGCGATTGCCGAAAGCTCTGCGCGTCCCTGGCGTTAATGGTCACGGCGATATTCTGACCGCCACCCGCTTGCGATCCGCCTTGCGCCGCCAATTCTCGCCGCGACAACACGCGTTCGCCCTTTTGGAGGATAGCGGGCACCTCGTCAGGCCGAAGACCGGCCCATCCTCCGGAGTGCATCCGGGATGCACCCGCGAAGGCCAGCGCCGGGATCATGCGACCGGACACTGTGCTGCCGACCATGCCGCCCGAATGCAGGACCGGTGCGAAGATCCCACCGATGCCGCCCAGCGCGCCGGAAAGCATGTCGGCAATGGGGCCGAGCACGGATTTCCGCACCGCCAATTTGGCGAGATCGGCCAGGATTGAAGAGACGAGATCGCCGAAGTTCAGCTTGCCGGTCTTCACGAACTCGCCCACCGCGTCCTCGGCAGACTGGAACGCTCCGACCAGCGCCTGGCCCACATCGGCGCCGATGTCGCGGGCCTTGCTGGCATAGTCCGAGAGTGCTGCGGTCACAGCGCCCCAGCCGGATTTTGCGGTATCTGCCCCGGCTGCTGTGGCATCGCCCGCCGCTTTCCCCGCAGCCCCTGCGCCTCCGGCGGCGCGCCCTGCATCATTCAGCGCATCGGTCGTGCCATCGGCGGCAGCGGTGGCGGCATCAAGGGTCGCAGCGCCGTCTGTTCCGGCCGCCGTCATCGCCGATTGCAGCGCCTGCCAACTCGCCAGAGGCCTTGTCGCCGCGTCGGTCAGCATGCCGGAGGCTTCGGAATAGGCGGCGGCCCGGTCGCGGGCGTCGTTCGCCATCGTGCCGAGCCCGAGATCAGGCGTCTCGATATAGGTTTTGCCCATTGCCGCCCTGAAGGCATCCGCTGCGGCGGCACCGGCGGCTGTTGCAGCCCCTGCGAAGGGATTGTCCACCCGGCCCAACGTGACCGGATCGAGGGTGCCGATCTGAATGCCGCCTTCGCCGGTGGCCCAATCGGGCAGCATGTCGAGTGCTGCATTCAGGCCCGAGATGAAGGTGTTGATCCGGGTGACGACACCGTTCAGCATCGCCCCGACGCCGCCAATCAGCCCGTTCGCCGCCTGGAACGCGAAATCGCCAATGGCTGAGGGCAGCGCCGCCCAGATCGCCTTCACCGCATCAAACGCCCCCTGAAACACGCCGGTCGCGGAATTACCGAAGCCTACGACCGCCACCAACGCGCCCTGCATGGCATCGGCCACGGTGGCGGTGATCCCGGACCAGCTGGCGCTGAGACTTGCGACAACAGCATCGACGCCAAGGCCGATCCGGTCCCAGACTTCGCTGGCGAGATCAGAGAGAAGCCCAAGGGCCGCGCCAAAGCCACCAGCGCCCTCGACGAGCTTGGAAAACTGATAGACCAGTTCCCCCGCGCCGACGATCAGAGCGCCGATGCCGGTGCGGATCAAGGCACCCTTTAGGACGGCCAATGACAGGGAAAAGCCGCTGACCCCCAGCGCGGCCGCGCCCAAGGCCACGACGAACCGCCCGGCAAAGAAGGTCGCGAACGCCCCCGCAATGCTGGCAATCTCGCCGATATGCGCACCGAGAAAACTGATGCTGGTCTGGAAGACACCACCCACTCGCGTGGCATCGGCCAGCGCATTGGCCACCGTTTCCAGCGCAGGGGCGACGGCAACCGTCAGTTGGTTGGCCAGGCCAAGCCACACCAGACCGAGCCGGTCGATGGCATCGCCTGCGGTCCGGATCTGATCGGCATCCTGATCCGACACCGCCACCCCGAAATCGGTCACATCCTGCGACGCCTGGCGCAGAGTGGCGCTGTCGATCCGGCTGAAAGCAAGGGCGGCCTTGTCGCCGAAGAGCGCGGAGGCCACAGCTGCCCGCTCTGTCGGGGGCACGAACTTCGCCAAAGCATCCTGAATGGCGACGATGCGCTCATCGAGCGGCAGGGCCTGCAGATCCGTTGCGGTGAGGTGCAGGCGCTGCAGGGCCGCCACCGCCGTACCAGTGCCGCCCGCTGCATCCGAAAGCTTTAGGGTCAGTTTCTTGGTCGCTGCCGCGATCTCCTCCATCGACACCCCGGCGAGGTCGCCTGCGAAGGTCAGCACCTGGATGCTGCGGGTGGTGGTGCCGAGCGATTGCGCCAGATTGGCCTGCGCGTCGATGGTCTCCAGCCCTGAACGGATCATCGCGATGCCCGCCGCAGCGGCGGCCGCGACCGCCACAGCTGCGGCGATTTTCACGCGCGTTGAAAACGCCGCCAGTTTGGCGTTGGCGATCTCAGCTTCCTTGGACATGCGGCCGAAGCCTTTGACCCCGGCGTCGCCCACACCTTCCAGCTCGGCACGCACTTGCTTGCCGCCGACTGCCGCGAGGCGGACGGATACACGTTTCTCAGCCATCAGGGTTCCCAATCTTCTCATTGATGCGGCGGACCATCACCGCCTCCAGTTCTGGCAACAGTTCCGCCACCACCATCAGGTTCAGGCCCAGCGCTCGGGCCAGCGCCAAGGCCGCACTCATGTCCCAACCGATGATCGCCCTGCCTGCGACCCGCATCTGCCCGCCCAGACGGCCAACCAGATCCCACACTTGCCAACCGTCAAGGCTCAGGGGCTGGTTCAGTCGCGCGGGGCAGTCCGCACACTGCGTTTCACAGGCCGCGCAGTAGCTGTCGCCCCCGCCGAAGTGCCAGTCGGCGAGGGCGCAGAGCCGTTTTTTTCCGCGTCCAGCAACATGCCGCGGCTGACGTAGAGGAGGTTGAACGCCTCGAAGATCGGCCAGAGCGACAGCAGCGCGTTGATCCCCTCCGGGGTCACCGCGATGACCGCGCCATCTGCATCGCCGACGCCTTCCCAATTGACGATAGCGCGACGGGCAAGCGCTGCAGCGAAGATCGCCGCTCTTGTGTCGTTGCTGGCATCGGCCGCCAGCGCCTGCACGGCGGGGTCGGAGCGGGTGGCAACCATCAGCGCCGTGGTCAGTGGCAGAAGCTGCAGGCGCACGCCGTGGCCGAGCTCAAACCATTGCGGTTCGGGGAAAAGTTGGATCCGTATCATCAGTAACCTCCAATGCTGTTGACGAGGACGACGGTGCACATCCGCGCCGGGCTGGCGGCCAGTGCGCCTTGCCAGTCGAAGGACGCTTGCACACCTTTCGGGCCTTTGATTTCGATGCGCGGGCGGGGCAGATAGACGGCATGGGCGGTCAAGGTAAGGCCTTCGCCGCTGGCCAGCAGGTAGCTGAACTCTAGCGCCGCCGCCGTGCCGTTGAACGCTTGGGTCAGAAGCGTGGTGTCAGCAAAGCGAACCTCGATCTTGCCAGTCAACGCCGCGATGGTTGGGTCAGCGCCGTCGATCTTGGCATCGGAGCGGATGGTCTCGATCCGGTCGAGATTGTTGGCGTAGGTGACATCGGCCGAGACGATGTTGCCCAGCGCCAACCCGTCGCGCTTGATAGCGCCGTTGAAATGGCCGAACCGCTTCAGGGCCATGGTAGCGGGTGTTCCGGCACCGGTGGCGGCGGCAATGGTTTCGCCCTGCGCCACCAGCATAGCCTTGGCCCCGAGAAGGCCAGACCGCTCCATCTGCCATGACAGTGAATCCAGCACGCAGCCAGAATACATCGCAAAGCGCGGCACCTCCGGCATGCCAACTTCGATAGACATGCTGGGCAGGGTCCAACTGCCGGATAGGAAAGTGTGGGCATTCAACCCGCCGGTCAGGGTCGCAGCCGAAACCGTGCCGTTGGAGGCGGGCGAGATGGACGTGGCCAGCGAGAAGGTGTTTCCGGTGCTGCCAAGCATGTCATGTACCATGGTCAGCGCAGTGGCTGTGCCGGTGTAAGTTGCCAGCGCCACGCCGGTGACGACGCTGGCGTTCAACGCCACTGCGAGGGCCGTCATGGTCGCCGCCAGGTTGGCGCCGATATTGACCTGGTTGCCGACAGCCCCCGAGGCCACAAAGGTGAACACGGTTCCGTTGATCGTCAGGGTGCCGTTTACGGCGGGTTGGGTCGAGAAGGTGATCGACCCGGTTGCGGCCACCGTGCCAGCGGTGGTGGGTGCGCCGAAGGCCGCCTTCAACCAGAAGCCGAAACCCACCGCATCGATCGGCACTTCGACATCGCCGTCCGTGGTAATCGCATCCAACAGTGGCGCGCGTGGATCGCGGCCATAGCCCAGTAATTCCGAGGCCAGCAACGGTTGCTCAGCTGCCAGTGATGAGGTGATGAACGGCATTTGGGTAAAACCGGACCCCGGCGGGGTGCCGTAAACAGTCTCGAACGCAAGCGCCATCTGCGCCCGCGCTCCTTGTGCGCGTGCCATTTCAGTGTCCTTTCATGTGGGAAATCAGATCAGTGGGTCGGGCGTGGTGTAGTGCAGCACAATGGTGATCACCGCCGCTTTCAAGGCGGCCGCGCCCTCGATGGGCAGATCGACAGGCTCGGGCGCTTCTGCCTCCACCCAATCGCATAGACCACCTAGCGTGCGATCAGCGGTCAGCGCCGCGCCAATATCCGCCGTCAGCTCATCGAACAGGGAATCGCGTCCGGTCCCCGCCTGGATCACCACCTCCAACTCAGCCCGATGCTCGTAGAAATAGGTCAGCGGCGACAGCGTCACCTCCGGATCGCCCGGCTTGCCGTCGCGCAGGATGATCAGGCCCGTGGCAGGAATGCGTTCGGGCAGCACTTCGCCACGCAGCACTGGGGCGGCAAGGGTTTGCAACCGCGCGTGAAGGGCGGCTAGAATGGTTTCGCGGATGCTGGGCATTTGTTCTTTCCAAATCTGATGGCGTAGCCAACGACCGCAAGGAACCCAACTTAACAATGCTGCGCGGTGCGGCCAACGACCGCTCAACCGAGCAGGCTAAGTTACTTGCGCCAATGATTTGCTCATGTAAACTAACATGCCGCCTTTGAACGGCTCTTCAAAATCAATTGTGTAGCCATGTCGCGAGTAGAATTCGATGTTCTCGGCAAACAGCTTATTGGTGTAAAGCTTGATCCGCATCACCCCTTCGGCCTTTGCGGTCTGTTCAACAAGGGCCAGCAACCGTCGCCCGAAGCCATTGCCCTGAAAAGCGGGTAAAACGGCAAGATTTTCTATCAAAACATGATCAGCTTCTGTGACCGTCTCGACGAGAGCGGCCAATGTTTCGCCCACGTGCACAAGTCGAAAAAGATGTTGCTTGACGGCATCATGGTAATCGACCGTCATCGGCAAAGGCTCGCGCCCTATCAACGGAACCCACTTCGCATAGGCTTCCCGCGTCAGGGTTTGGATAGCAAAAGCGTCTGCTTTCGTCGCATTTCTAGTCTTCAAACCGTCGCCCTCTTTGCCGCCCTAATCGCCCAGAAATCTGGCGAGAGCAAAATTCCATCAGTGCCCAGCAGTCGATATTAGTTGTGAAGATGAATCTCAAGCTCGATAGATGGCGTGATTGGGTGTGGCTAATTCAACCCGACCATTGGCGCAGATGCAACGAGCGGCACCTTTGTCCAAATAGCGGTCAATGGCCGATCTGCCCGTTCACCCAGTTGCGCACGATGCTGCCCGGAATGGCTGCCAGCGCCCGTTCTGCATCCCTCGCTAGATCCAGCCGCTTCGGCAGTTTAACCTGCCGCACCAGCAGGAAGATCGGTGCAGTCACCTGACCCTTCCCGCTTTTCGACTTGGAGACTGCCGCCTGACCGCGCGTGTTCAGCCGCACCGCATCCGCCACCAAAAGACTCGGCCCCCGGCTGCGATAGACAAAACGCAGGCGCAGGCCGGTCTTTCTCTCCCACATGGCCGGGGTGATGCGCTTGCCACCCAGCGCCTTTCCAGCGGCGGGCAATGGGATCGCCAGCCAGAAGCCATTGCTCGAGCGGATCAGCGGCCCGGTGTCATGCGCGCCAATGATGACCGGGGCGTTCGACCAGACCAGTGTGGCCGCGTCGAGGCTGTTGCGACCCTTGGGATAGGTCTGTGACCGGATGGTGTTGGCGAGGCGCTGGCCCAAACCCGCACCGGTGATCTGGGCCCGCCAGGCCGATTTGAGGCTGGTCCCGGCTTGGGCCATTGTGATGGAGACCGCCTTTTGCCCCGCCGCTACCTCGGCGCGCATCAGGGCGATGAGGTCGGGGGTGAAGCTGACGTTCAGTTTCATGGCGTCCTCGTGTTAAGCGTCCAGATCAGCTGTTCGCGGTCGAGCTTCGGCTCCCCCTGAAGTATGAAGTCCTCTAGCCCGATGCGGATCAAATCGCCCGGCGCAGGTGTGGGCATGTCGGCGATGCGCGCATCCAGCATGGTGGTTTCCGACAGGATGCGCCCAGCGCCGAAGGGCGTGATCTCGTCGGGCGACTTGCGGATGACCCGGATGGCGATGCCGGGACCGGTTCCGCCCGCAAACCAGAGGGCATTCACCGCCATGTTGGGATCGGCAAAGATCACGTTCATAGCGGTGGCGAAGGCGTTCATGTCGCTGGCCCCGATCAGTTGGACGTGAACAGGCGGATCGCGGTGCGCGGCCGCTTGTTGACCGGCAGGATCGATGCCTCGGTCAGGATGTTGATCCAGCGGTCCTTGTCGTCCATCAGCTGGCGGGCATAAAGCGGCAGGCCGATGGTGTTGGCGAGGCTGATTTGGTTGGCCGGGCCGCCATAGGTGGTGAAGGTGTCGATGGTGCCGATCGGGAAGGCGATGCCTTCGCCTGCCGGGATCAGCCGTTCCGCCACGCCGGTCGAGAGGGTGACGGTGCCCCGGTATTCCTCGAACAGGATTCCCGCGAAGGGAAAAGATCGCCGCACGTCTTGGCGCAGGGGCTGCGCGCCCAAGGCAGAGTAGAACTTGTAGGCCTCCTGCGTCAGGGCATGGCCGATCAGCTTGTCGAAGAATTCCGGGCTGACCAGCGCGTAAACGCTGATCATCGACTCGCCCAAGAGATTGTCTTCCACGGCCCGGATCGCTTCGCGGACCTTGGCCTGCACGAGGGTCGTTGCCGTCCCGAGCAGGAAATCGACCGAGATTTGCGCGAGGCCAAATTCGGTGAAGTAGTTGTAAAGCGTGGTGCCCGCACCATCCTTCACGATGCCGCGCAGGGCATTCATCTCCATATATTCGCGGGTCTGCGCGTGTTTGCGGCGCATCAGGGTCAGTTTGCGCATCATTACGGTGGCCAGTTGCTCGTTCTCGCTGCCACCGAAGGCGGGCACACCCTGAATGTCGGAAGCGAGGATCACATCATCATGCGGGATCCACGGCAGGCCGAACGAGCGCATTGAGCGGCCCTGCCGGGTGGCGAGGGTGGCAGGTGCGCCCAAGGGGACGGAGGGAAGGACGTTCAGGGAACCCTCGAACTGCTCGATGATGACCGAGCGTTGGGTGATGCCTTCGAAGCTGAACAGGCCGATTTCACCGAGGCGGGTGTAGAGGTTGGGCAGGATGTTGATGGCTTGGGTCATTTCGGCAAGCGAATAGCCGCCCGCGTCAAACGGGTTGCGAATGATGGCGTTCATGATGTCTCCGAGGGTTTTGGGGTTGGATAAGGGGCGGCGATTGTTTCGCTGCGGATCAGGCGCTGGTGCGCGGCACGATGCCGACGGCGGTCAGTTCGGCCCATTTCGTGGCGGTCAGAGGGACGGTGTTGACGGTGGCGTCAAACACCAGTGCTACTTTCGAGACAATGGCTGGGCCCCGCGCCAGAATGAGGCCGGTGGCATCGGCGAGGGTTGCATCGACCGGGTTCAACAGGACGGCCGAAGCAATCTGCGCCCCATCCGCACCAGCGCCGGTGGCCAGCTTGTATTTGTCGGTGGCGGTGATCTTGCCCAGCACGGATCCCGCCTTGTAGTTCGTGCCGAGCAACAGGGTGATTGCTTCGTTGGTGTAGTTTGGGTCGATCTGGAATTTGACAACATCGGCCTGTGAGGCCGCTTGAGTGAGCGTAGGCATGGTTCAGATCCTTTCGGGTTGGAGGGGCGTCAGGCCGATTTTCCAGCGCTGGCGACGCGTTTGGCTGCGGCGAGCAACGGGCTTTCCGGTGCTGCGGATTTGGGCGGCGGCACCACGGCAATCGCAGCGGCATCGCTGCGGGCGGCCAACTGGTTCAGAACGGAAGCGCGCAGCGCGTCTGGTCGGATGCCCTTCTGGACCGCCTCGGCCACGTCGATGCTCACACCCAACCGCGCAGCCTGAGCGCCCACGGTGGCCAATTCCGCCGCCTCGGCGCGGACGAGCGCCACGGCAGTCGCGGCCTCGCTTGGCGCAGGATTGGGGCTGGGGGCATGTTCAGCGGGCGCGGAAGGCGGTGCCACTTGCGCCGGGGCTGTCGTGCCGTCGGTTTCATCGGGGACAAGGTCATCGGTCGTGGTGGCTGCGTTGGGTTTCATGATTGACTCCTTGGAAAATTGCGATTGCGCTGGTCGGGCGGGTCTAGCGTTTCGGAGAGTGCCGCGCCCATTCACGGCAGCGGCGAAGGCGGCAAAGGCCGATGCCGGGTCGGAAACCTCATCGGCCAGCCCGGCCGCCATGGCCTCTGCGCCGCGATAGCACTCGGCTTCTGTGGCGAGCGCGGCGTTTGCCGTAAGGCGGTGACCACGACCGGCCGCGATGGTCTGGGCGAAAAGGGTCCGGATACTATCGATTTCCGCCTGGATGCGGGCGCGCACCGGGTCGGGCAGCGGCGCATAGGGATTGCCGTCGACCTTGTGCGCGCCTGAATGGATCAGGGTGACCGTCACGCCTGCATCCGACAACTGGCCGCTCAGGTCGGCGTGCATGACAACGACACCGATGCTGCCCACGGCGCCAGTGCGGGGCAGGATGATCCGGTCGGCTTGCGATGCCAGGGCATAGCCCGCCGAGAAAGCGTGCTCCGCGACGAAGGCCCAGATTGGCTTTGCCAACCGTGCTGCCCGAATGGCGTCGGCCAAATCGAACACGCCCGCGACCTCGCCGCCGAAGCTGTCGATCTCAAGGGCAATGCCACGCACGCCCGGGTCCGAGGCGGCAGCGCCGAGTTGCGCGGCGATTCCCTCATAGGAGGTCTGCCCGGACGACTGCCCAATCCACGCCCCGCGATGCACCAACACGCCGGAGACTTCGATCACCGCCACACCATCGACCATCGCAAAGGGTGTCTGGCCATCCCGTTGATATTGCTCAGCCAGGCCATTGGTCAGGATCCCGGCCCGGGCGGGCAGCGCCGCATGGGTCATATCTTCGGGTGCGACCTCAATCCCGGCCAACCGCAACTGCCGCCCGGTGATGCGCGGTCCAAGCCCGGAAAGGAAGGCCATCGCCTTCGAAGGTTCGACCAGCAGGGGCGTGTTGAAAGCCCGCTGGGCAATCTGCGCATGAAACATCCTGATCACTCCTGCGGGGCAGCATCTTGGGGCGAGTTCTGGTTGGGATCCTGCGCAGTCTGGTCCTGCGCGTTTTGATCACCGGAGTTCGGTTCACCGCCGCCAGGAGCCTGCGCCGGGGATCCCGGACGGCGGAAATCGAGGCCGAGCCTGCGTTCGCGGTCGCGTTCACGGGCGATTTCGGCGTCGACCTGCTCGGCGTCATAGCCGCGCTCGGCGATGGCTTGGGTGCGCGATTTTAGCCCGGCTTCGATCTGGGCAATCTCGGCATTCGCGTCCTTCAGCGGATCGACCCAATCCCACTTGGTCGGCAGCCAGTTGCAGGCGAGATATTCGGCGCGGCGGCGGTCATATCCCGGCAGCCGCAATGCCCCAGCCAGCACGGCCGTGTCCATCAAACGCGCCCAGACCGGTCGGCACATCTGGAACACCATCACCGAATGCTGCCAAGCCGAAACCCTGCGGCGAAACTCGATCAGCGACAGCCGGGAGTTCGAGAAGTTGCCCTTCGCCCCGTCATTGCTGAGATACCCATAGGGGATGCCCAGCGCCGCCGAGATTTGCAGCAGCGTGCGGTATTGGAACGGCTCGTAGGTGGAACCGGAATCAGCCGGGGCGCTGACGGTCACGTCCTCGCCGGGATCAAGGCGCACCACCTGACCAGGAGCCACTTCATATTCCTCGTCGGGCGGGGCCAATGGGTTATCCGGCGCGGGCGAGGTCACGAACATCGCATACATCGCCGCGACCTTTTTGCGGTCCAACTCGGCATCGTCGTACTGATCGAGCAGGAACAGCTTCACGATGGCAGGCGCAAAACGCGACACGCCGCGCAACTGCCCAGCCTCCACCGGGTCGATCACATGCAGCACTTCGGAAGCCGGAACCCTCACGGTTTCGCCTGCCAACCCCGGATCGGTGCTGTCGCTTGGATGGCGGCGCAGGAAGTGGAAAGCGGTTCGGCGTCCGACCCGGTCGAACTCGATGCCCTGACGGATGATATTGCCGTTGCCATCGACAGCGTTGTGATTGAGTGGCAACATTTCAGACGGCAGCATCTGCACTTGCAGCGGTACCACCAGACCGTCCTCCGGTCGGCGTGGCCGGAACCGCAGGAAGACCTCGCCGGTCATGAACACTTCGCGGGCGGCGCGGCGCTGCAACCCATAGAAATCGGTCAACCCCTCGGCGTCCGCATCATCGGTCCAGGCCAGCCACAGCCTCTGCACAGCATCTTTGCGAGAAGCCTGCGCGATGGACGAGTTCGGGCTGATCCCATCGCCCACGGTGTTGGCCGCCCAGCTTTCGATGGCATTGGCGGCATAGCCGTTGTTGCGGACCAGCCAGCGGGCACGGGCGCTCATCTCCGGACCTGACGCGGCGATCAACGCGTTGACATGGGCGCGGGATGTGACAAAGCCCTTCAACCTGCGCTGCCCCGAGGTGGCATCGAAGCCGCCCGGCACGCCGAAGCCGCCAACCCATGCGCCGAGGCGGGACCGCCAATTCGCCTGCGCCATGATCACAGATCCTTCGAAGCAAAGGGCCGGGACACCCGCGACAGAGTCACGGTGGTGTCGGCGGCCGCGATCCTCCGTTCCAGATCGAAGATCGCGGTCGCGAGTTCGGCATCCGAGCCGTAGCTAATCTGGCGACCGTCATAGGTGATTGACCGGACCCCGCCAAAGCGCATGCCCAGAAGGGCGCTGAGCAGCGCCTGCATTTCGGCCAGTGTCATTCTTGCTACCTCATGTATTTCGGAGTCACCGCACCGGAGCGGCGGCGGCGCGGTGTCAGAACGGTTCCGGCCGTGGGCGCGGTCTGTTCGACCACCACCGCCACAACCTGTTCCTTGGTCTCGACGCCAGCCTGCGCTTCAAGCGACCGCCACGTAGCCTCGTCCCAGCGATCGGCGCCAAGGATCCAAGCTGCCGCGCGGGCGTAGACCCGGCAGTCCAGCGCCTCGTTCCGCTCCCGCATCTTCTGCCATTCCTGGTGGCCGAAGCCGCGCTTGTTGCGCACCGTGACCATCTGTTCGGCCACCAGCTGCTTCAGCCATTCAGTGTCGGCCCAGTTGGGCAGGTGCATCGTGCCAGCTGGATCGCAGACACCAACTGCGCGATCTTCATCGCTGGGGCGTTCCAACCGCAGGAACCGATACGTCTCGGCCTTGAAGGTCGACACCGCGATGGTCCAGAGCCGAGCCCCACGCCGCAGACGCTTGCCGCCGATGGTGGCGTCAACAAAGGTCGGCCCCGACACCGGGGTTGACCGGTTGAAGCTTTCAACACCCTTGATCGGCGTCACCTGCGCGTAACCGGCGGTGCGGGACCAGGCATAGACCGCCGGGGCCTCGTAGCCAGTGTCGATGGCCAGTTTGGACAGTTGCATGACGGCGCCGCTTTCATGCACCCATGTCCGACCAAGCAGGGCCGTCAGCTTGTCCCAGGCCGCAGGATCCTCCGGACCACCCGCAATGACGATGTGCTCGACGAGCCAGCTTTCCAGACCCCGGCCCCAAGCCCAGACGTCGACTTCAATCCGGTCTTTCTGCACATCCGCCCCGGCAGTGAGGAACAGCCCGAGGTGTGGCACAGTGGCGGCAAATACCTCACGGCGATCCGCCAGCCGCTGCCATTCTGGCGCATCGCCAGATTCCACCCATGTTTCGCCCAGAAGCGTGTTGCGCGCCGCCCGCAGCATCTCGTCGGAGCCTTGGGCCGCCAACCAGTCCCTTGCGATCTGGGCCCAGCTTTTCCAGCCCATCGGCGAATAAAGCGCCGAGATATGGAAACCGATCGAATGCGGGTCGATAGAGATCGCCGTCGGCCGCCATTCACCCCGCTCCAGCATCTGGGTCTTGTGATGCTCGGCGATGGGCTTTTCACACCCCTCGCAATGGTAGGCGGCGGTCTCTGGCTGGCCCTTTGCCCAGCGCAGCCGCTCAAACTGCAGCCACTGGATCGCCCCACAATAAGGGCAGGGCACGAAGTAGCGACGCTGATCGCTGGCCTCAAATTCCCGCTCAATCCGGCTCAGGCCCCGGATCGTGGGCGTCGAGACCATGAACACCTTGCGGCGATGCGAGAAGGTTGTGGTCCGCGCTTCGGCCAAAGTGACCGGGTCGCCTTCCTCGTCGGCGGATGCAGGATAGGCATCAACCTCGTCGAGAAAGATGTAGCGTGCAGGCATCGAGCGCAGGCCAGTGGCAGAGTTGGCCCCCGTCAGCACCAAGATGCCGCCGGGGAATTCCTTGGACAGCATCGAGTTGCCAGCATCACGCGAACGCGCCGGATTGACCCGTTCACGCAAGGCAGGACTGTCCGCGATCAACGGGTCCAGCCGCCCGCGCGAAGTGCGCTTGGCCATTTCCACCGTCGGCAGCACCGCTAGCATTGGCCCCGGCGCATGGTGGATGACAAAACCGATCCAGTTGTTGCCAGCCTCTGTCGCCCCGACTTGCGCCGCCTTCATGAAGCTGATCCGCTGCGCCGGGTGACGGGGCGACAGCGCATCCATGATCTCGCGCAGGTAGGGTGTGCGCGCCGTCCGGTACCGCCCCGGCTCCGCGCTGGCCCGAGACGACAGCCAGCGATGCTGGTCTGCCCATTCTGACACCGTCAGGTCCGGGTCGGGCCGCATCCCCCGGCGCCAAGTGCGCAGTATATCCTCAGCCCCGTCAAACCCGAGGTCGAGGTCAGCGGTCAGGCCGTCATCGTCACCCCAGGGAGACGCGGAGGTCTGCGAGGGCAGCGAGCTGTTCTCTGACATGGGTTTCCAGCACCCCCTGCAGGATCGCGGCCTCAATGATCACGGGCAGCTCCGGTTGCACCGGCTTGTCGGTTTGTTTCTCCACTTCCGCTGCAATTTGGGCAGCCATCAGCGCTGCCACCCGGGCAGGCCATGTCACCCAGACATCGCGTTCCTGACGCGCCAAGCGGAACACCAGCGCCTCGGCGCGCGCCCTGTCGATCAGCAAGCCTTTCTTCTTCTGGATCGCCAACTGGCGTTCCTGCGCCTGATAGACCGTCAGCGCGGTGCGGGCTTTCAGATAGGATGAGCTGTCGGCTGGGCCGCTGAACCCGGTATCGCCACCGGTGCTGCGGCGCTGCTGGTCCGGGTCGGTCATCTCACCGCGACGCACATCAGATGCGGCCGCGTTGATCGACCCATCGCCGTAAACCACCAGCCGCCCGGACTTTCGGGCCTTCTGGATCGCCCCGCGCGACAGGCCGGAATGGCCGGAATATTCACGTTCGCTCATGCCGTCCATGCTACCATCCGCCATGCTTACGGCAATGAAATTGCTAGTTATTCAGTTGATTGCACTTCGAAGAAGAGCGAATCTGATTACACGAGAACGATGCAGCTCACCACCGGAGACCACGCCATGACCGCCAAGACCGCAGCCCCCGCCAAAGCCCCCAGCGAAGCCTTGCTGCTGGAAATCGCCGCCAAGCATTTCTTCCTAGAGACGCTTGAAACCCGCAACAGCGACGGCCTCGACTTCCACGATGTCGCGGTCTGGTCGATCCGCGCCGCACTGGAAGCGGCCTTCGCTGCTGGCCAGGCCGCAACCCGCTGAACAGGAGCACACACTCGCCGCACCACAACCTTCCGTGCCGAACACGACCAGAAAGAGGAGTCCACAATGATTAAACTGACCGAAACCCAGACCATTGTCCTGAGTGCCGGAGCAAAGCGCCCCGACAACATCGCCATGCCACTGCCCAAGGGTTTGGCTGGTGCGGCGGCGAAGATGGCTGTCAACAAGATGATCGAACGCGGCTGGCTGCAAGAGGTCGATGCCAACCTGCGCCGGGGCGAGCCGCTCTGGCGTGAAACCGGTGATGGCCACGGCAACACACTGGTGGTCACCGACGCGGGTCTGCTCGCGATCGGGATTCAACCGGTGGTCACCCAGACTATGGCCGCGATCCGGAAAAATGTATCGGAAGCGTCCGCGCCAAGGCAGCCGATCCCGCGCCCCGGGACCAAGCAAGCGATGGTGATCGCGCTGCTGCAAGCGCCCGACGGTGCGACGATTGATGCGATCATCGCAGCGACAGGTTGGCAGGCCCACACCGTGCGGGGCGCGCTTTCGGGCGCTTTGAGCAAGAAGCTGGGCCTGACCGTGACCTCGACGAAGTATGAGGGCAGGGGAAGAGTATACCGGATTATCCGCGAGACTGCATGATTTATCGTACCCTCAGTCGAGTAAGCGGTAATGAACCTCTGTCGGCTTGCAGTCCGCCCCGTTGATCGGGATCATGTCCTGAGGGCAGGTAGACATGACCACGACGCAGTCAATAGCAGCGCGCAGCGTCACAAAGTCTCCCGGTTTGCTGAGTGGCTCGCCCCAGATGATCTTGCCATCGGAGCCGACCGGGATGTTCATCCACAGGTTCAGCGGAGCCGGGCAGTCGGGCGCGCGAAGACCCAGTTGCGCCAAGGCAGCATGCAGATTGTCAGTACAATTGTCATGATACTCCCGGCACCCTAGCATGGCATAGCGGTGCACATCGCAGGCTGCGATGATGGTGTCATGGCGCCCGGGTGAGGTGTCCTCTTCCAGAAGCAGGATCGGCCGCCGTCGGTTTGTCGTCAGTGCATCACCTTTTGCAGGAAAGATGCCCTGGAGCGTTCCGTGCAGATGCTCCATCGACATGAATTCGGACAGGTCATCGGCATTGAAGCACCAAGTGTCCACAACCTGTTGGCCATGTGTATTGATGATTTGGATGGCTTTTCCTTTGGCAACCCAAACTGCTCGGCCGCGTCGTGCAGGTACCACTTGAAGATCTGTTGTCACGTTTTGCATCCTCTTCCATCGGCGTCGTCATTGTTTCGGTCGGCAAAGTGTCACGTCCGATGTAGGGATGGTCAAGACACAACCGGAATCCTTGGTCATCGTAGCGAAACGTTTTGCTCCCCATTTTGTTGACGGCCAGTGCCAACAGGGCCTCGTCATGTAGCCAGTCTTTTCGCCTTCAAGTCGGCGAAGGTCTCGCCCGTCTCTGCGAGGACGGCATTCGCGCCGGTGAATTTCTGCCAGCGCTCGATGGCGACATCTACATAGGCCGGGTTCAATTCGATCCCGAAGCACACCCGGCCGATGGTTTCCGCCGCGATCAGCGTGGTGCCCGATCCCATGAAGGGTTCATACACGGCTTGGCCCGGGCTGGAATTGTTCAGCATAGGGCGGCGCATGCATTCCACCGGCTTTTGCGTGCCGTGCACGGTGGTCGCGTCCTGGTCCTTGCCGGAAATGTGCCACAGGGTGGTCTGCTTGCGGTCCCCCGCCCAATGGCCCTTGCCGGTCTTCTTCACGGCATACCAACAAGGTTCATGCTGCCAATGGTAATCGCCGCGGCTGAGCACAAGCCGGTCCTTGGCCCATATGATCTGCGACCTGACGGCGAAACCTGCCGCCACCAAGCTCTCGGCCACGGTGGTGGCATGGAGCGCGCCATGCCAGACATAGGCCACGTCGCCGGGGAACAACGCCCACGCTTCCCGCCAATCGGCACGGTCGTCGTTCAGCACCTTGCCGGTGCGTTTGGTCTTGGCCGCGCCCGCCTGGTTGCGCCAGGAGGGGTCATATTCCACGCCATAAGGCGGGTCGGTCACCATGAGGAGCGGCTTCACATCGCCAAGCAACCGCCCGACGACGTCCGAGGATGTGCTGTCACCGCAGATCAGCCGGTGCGACGCCAGCTGCCAAAGGTCACCCGCCAACGACACCGGCGTGATCGGCGGTTCCGGAATGTCGTCCTCGCCATCGACGGCACCGCCGTCCACCTGATCAGGATCACGCAACAGGGCGTCCAAATCCTCGTCGGTGATCCCTAGCAGCGACAGGTCGAAATCTTCGGCCAACAACCCCGCGATCTCGTCGCGCAACATCGCCTCGTCCCATTCGCCCAGCTCGGTCAGCTTATTGTCGGCGATCCGGTAGGCGCGACGTTCGGCTTCGTCGAGGTGGCTAAGCCGGATCACCGGCACATCCTTCAGTCCCAACATGGCCGCCGCCAGCACCCGGCCATGCCCGGCGATCAACTCGCCATCGTCCGCCACCATGCAGGGCACCGTCCAGCCGAACTTCGCCATGCTGGCGGCGATCTTCGCCACTTGGTCCGTGCCGTGGATCTTGGCATTGCGGGCGTAGGGCCGCAGTCGGTCAATCGGCCAGGTCTCGATCTGGCTCGGTGCAAAGACGAGGTCCATGGACGATTCTCATTTGGGGCAGGCGGACGTGCCAAAGCGCGCTGGGCGATGCCAACGGCTGAAACGGGATCCGCAATGTGGGGAAAACGAAGCGCCTGCGAGGGTTATCCTCCGGGCGCAATTCTTCAATGATCAAGGGGTAGATCAAGGGGGGCAGCTTTGTCAACGAGAATTTTGCCTTAGACTCAAGGCGTTGTCGTCAGTGCAGGCTGTCGCGCCGCAAGGGAGCTTCGCATTACTGTGCCGTATAACCGCCATCGACCAGATGATACGATCCGGTGATGAAGCTGGCGCGGTCCGAAAGTAGGAAGACGATCAGCGCCGCGAATTCCTCGGAGCGTCCAAGCCGGTTCAGTGCGTGCTTGCCCTCAAGGAACTTTAGCGTCGCGTCATCGAGTGAATCCGTTACGAGCGGCGTAAGGATGAAGCCGAGTCCTACCGAATTGACCCTTATGCCACTGGCAGCATGTTCGAGAGCTGCGTTCTTGGTTGCGCCAAGAACGCCATGCTTGGCTCTCACAAAGGCGGTAGAGTTGGCGCAGCCCACCGAGGGTCGAAGTCACGTTTGCGATTGCGCCACCCCCGGCCCTCTCGAACTCTGGAATAGCGAAACGCATGCCATGAAAACGCCGAAAAGATTAAAGTCGATCAGCCGTTATTGCCGCGGGATCGCTGCACTCGGGAGGGTCAATTGTTGCGGACATCGCCCCACTGGCGGATAATCTTGTCAGCTACACGCGGGATGTCCTGCGCCACGATGTCCGGCTCTGGAAGCCCTGGCACATGAAGAACTGCATTGCCTGGCAAGGTAACCAGAGCACCGGCGCACCCAGCAGCCTGCGCTCCAAGCGTGTCCCATGCATGCGCCGCGACAAGGCACAGATCTGCAAGCTCGACCTCAAGGGCGTCAGCGACCATCTTGTATACCTCCCTCGCGGGCTTGAATTTCCGGACTGCATCGACGCTGAACATCTGCTCGAAGTGCTCGGCAAGACCGGCTTGTTCGAGGGGACCCGATCCCGGACTCGGCGGCGAGTTCGTCAGCGTCACAAGCCGGAAGCCTGCCTTCTTCAGGCGGATCATCGCTTCGGCCACGCCAGCATGCGGTGGCATACTTTGGAGCAGCTTCCGCAGCTCGGCAATGTCAGTTTCACCTACCTTCATCTGCCGGATTTTGCCGATCATACGGAACACACCTGCGGCAAGCTCACCAAACGGGACGTAGATGCCCGACAGCGTGACAGCCTCAGAGTAGAGGATGAGCTGCGCGAACCACTCCCGCATGACGCCGGGGTCGCCGAAGATGCGCTCGAACAACGGCTCGAGTGTCGTTATGTCGATCAACGTCTCGTTGACGTCGAAGACGATCACTGTGGGTCTCAAAGGCGCTTTCACTGTTGTTTCCTTTTTTGGCAGAAGGACTTGCAACTTGCCCGAACGACGACGGGTTTTCTGTAGGCTGACACTGTCAAGTGTGTAGGTATATAGCCCCGCAAGATTGCAACTTGGATGGCTCGATGATCAAAGGGTAAGCCAAGGGGATAGCTTTGCAGAAATGAAAAATACATGCGGATTCCGCTGGCTGGCTTCCGGCGTGGGGGCTTCCACAAACTGGATTCCCTGGATTCCGCAAAAGAATCCAGCGCGCCAAGGTCGTGATTCCGCAAGCCTTTGATTATGAGTCGCTTTTTCCAAGATCATGCGGGAGGTGGCTTCCGCCTGGCTTCCCCGGTGAAGAAGCCAGTCGCTAGCGAACTGCTGCGCTGCGCCCCCCCGCATACAAACGGAGCCGGGGAGGAACCATGCCAGGGGGGGCGTTTGTCAAAGGGAAGCCGGATAATGCTGCATCAAGAAGAGGCTTGGCTCGTCTTTATTTGGCCAGTCCCCCCAAAGCGCCCGCGCATTCGCATCTTCGGACATGATCAATCGGTTGACTTGATCCTTCCGTTTCTGGCTCGCACGTGCTCCAGATTTTCCGTCGATACCCGGCATGAGGTAGTCTTCAACGATCGACGCTGTGAAGTCGCTGGTCGTTCGTGCACTCCGATGACGCATGGCTAAATCGGCCTGAAGCTCACTGGTATACGGCGCAGGCACAGGCTTTCCGAAGAATTCTGCACCAAGTTTCAAGACCACGTCGAGATCATTGTCCTCGGTTAGGAGCCGCAGAACATCCGGAATATAGTCGTCGGCGCGTTGTTCTTGGAACACGATGCGTGCCTGTGCAAACTGCTCTCTTGTCGGTGGATGAGTGATGTCGTTCGCATCTCGGACCAAGAATTTGCGCTGCTCACGCAGGCCTTCGAAGCTAGAGGTTGACACCAATACGCCCCGGATCCGGAAGGTCCACGGTTCGTCCTTGATCGTGACCTGTCCCAACTGGTCTTGCAAGAAGTGCGGCACGATCTGGGTACAGACGACCTTGTACTCGCCCCATCCAGCGTGGGCTCCGAGCGCGAGGCCCTTTGGATCCGCGAAGCCGAAAGTCTGCGTTCGGGTTTCTTCGTCGACGATCCAAATCACGAAATCGGGATAATACCAATCCGAGGAGTCAACACGCAGCCTGAATGACTTTGAATCCTTTTCGATGTTCCGCTTCAACCAGATCTTGCGCTTTCCCCAGACGAGCGGGGTCGCGGCTGCCTTGGGATAATCCT
Source organism: Cypionkella sp. PAMC25878 (assembly GCF_058135695.1). Lineage (NCBI taxonomy): Bacteria > Pseudomonadati > Pseudomonadota > Alphaproteobacteria > Rhodobacterales > Paracoccaceae > Cypionkella > Cypionkella sp. PAMC25878. The sequence goes on from NZ_CM176871.1 coordinate 908,780, forward strand.
TCTTTGGATAAAGATAGGTGATCAGATCTCGGACGAACTTCTCCTCCTCGCGATTCAAGGATCCTGGCCCAGACAACACACCGGAATCCTGCTGGTCGAGCAGGAGCGGCTGGTAGACGCTACCGGGCGCGAGAACCTCACAGTGATTGCTGGTGGCGCTGACAATCAACGGCATGTTCTGCACGTCTGGGCATAGCACGCGATCACCGAAAAGGTTCGGTTGCGATTGATCAGGCATTGGTCACTTCCTTGAAATACTGGCTTGGAATGCCGCTTTCCGACGCGCCGATGATCTCGTACCTGCTATGTTTGGCTTCAGTTTTTCGGTACGCGCTTTCGAATAGTTTCCTGACGACCGTGCTGGCCGCGTTCTGCAGACGCTGAATGTCTTTTCGAGATTGAATATCGCAGAAGTCGGGCAGCGCTGAAATTTCGTAGGGGCCAGAGCCAAGTGCGGCGATGACGGAATCACGGTCGAACCGTAAGTTCCAGCGTTTACCTGTGGCCTTCCATTGGACGAGTTCCGCATAGATCGCGTCCGCGTCGAGAAGGTGGGCAACCTGCTTGAAGTCCGAAGTCAGGTCAGTGCCAATGCGCGCAGCGGTTTCGTCTAGACCATCACGTCCGACGCGCGCAGTGGCGACTCCCGCAGCGTAGGACACAACGACCTTGTTGACCGACTTGAGCCAAGCTGGATCGCGCAGATCGACGAGAAACGAGCTTCGTTCTGGGCTGACTGCCTTGATCGACAAGAGCTCAGGTGTTTCGGGCAGCCAGTTCTTCACATCGCAGACCGTCCTCGTCTTGTCGCCGATCCCGTTTTCAAACAGGCCCGCAAGGAAGGCCTGCAAATAGCGGGATTTCAAGCCGAACACGAAGGCGGTCTGCAACGCAGAAAGGTCACCCTTGATGTCCCGCAGGCGTTTGCCATTCCCGTTCGTGCCCGCAAAACGAACGACCCTGCCGAACATCTGGATGATGAGCGAGCCCTCGTTCTGGCCAAGGCGCAACAGCGTAAGGCTCGAGGCGCGATAGTTGTCCCACCCTTCAGCGAAGCGTCTTGAACCGATCAGGACGTTGACACCCGAATTTGCTTGCTCCAGATCGGCGAAAAGCGATGAGGTAAAGGCGTCATCCTCTACGTCGAGCGAAGCGGTCTCCAGGGAGTCTTTCAGACCCTTCACATCGCCAACATTGACCACGCCATAGTAATGGACGCTGTCCCCGCGGCGCAGACCAAGGCCCATTTCGCCGGGCGAGGTTTTCAAGACACGGAACAGCGGAGCATCCCCAGCCTGCCAGCCGAACACGTCGTTCAGTATCCGTGCCTGGATTGCGGTTGCGGTCATGTTCTTCACGCCGGTCGCTATTACGTCGGGCAGAAGGCTGGCACCGTTTCGGGCTGCGTCCAAGACGCGCGTTACGCCATCGGCGACAAAATCGTCCTCGGAAAGTGCCCGGTCGAGATACCGCAGGACATCAATGACGTCGGAAGTCTGCTCCTTGTCTCCTTCGTTCTTGCCGCCGATCACCGACAGGCCAAGCAAAACCCACAGAGGCTTTGCCACGCGCAGCCCCCTCTCTCTGATCTCCTTCTGCACCCCCGACTTGCCGAAGCTCGCAAGTTGATACCAGTAGGCGATCAGCGCTGCAGTCAGCGTTGTATGTTGGATTTCCTCGGTCGTTTCTTCGCGGCCATCAAGTTTCACGTTCCAGAAATCCTTGCCGTACAGGTCGGCATGGAACCGGTCGTAGGCATAGTCGAGGATGATAGCCTTGGCATATCGATCGAACGTCGCCTCGGCCTCGGCTACCTGGCCAAAGGTGGCGGAAAACTCGATCAGCATGCCACGGTGGTCGGGTTGGCTGTCGCCGATCCCGGCCAGGTCCGATTGCAGCTTCTTCCAGACGCTTTCTTCGCTGCGCTGACCCTTGTGGCCTTCATCGACGAAGACAAGATTTCGTCCATCGCGGAAAACCGAGGTGGGGATCGTTACCCCACCCCCTTTTTTCGTTTCGGCAAGCTTGTTGATATCAATGACAATCACCGTGGAAGGGTGCAGGCGGCCGAGGCTCGAGGCGTCGCCGTCCATCGGATAGGCAAAGACATCGAAGGCCTTCGTTTCGCGCAGCTTTTCGGCATGCTGTCGCGACAGGTTCTCTGACGGCGTGATCAGAATCGTCCGGTCCCACGTCTCGGCACCATGCAGCATCGCGATGCAGGCGTGCAGTACGTGGGTCTTGCCGGAGCCGGTCGCCATCCAGAAAGCAGCAAACTGCAGATCTTCAGACGTAAACTCGCTGAGCGTCTCGCCCCGGTTCTTCTGCGCCCAATCGGTCAGAAAGACGTTCAGCCGCTCGATGAATGCCGCCTCATCGGTGCTGCGACTCCGTTGCCAATGGGCGAACAGGATCATCGCCAAGTACTGCGCATAGCGCGGTGCCAGCTTCACAGACTGGCACGCAGCCCTGACCATCTGGTCCGCTTCGGTCAGCAGCGCAGCGTCCCCACGGCAGAGCGACTCGAGCAGCGAAAGGTAGTTGCCGTCGGCCATCGCCAGTTCGGCAGTCATTGTGTCTTCGACCGTGGAAAGCCCCCGCATTACCGAGGGCAGATCAAACCCCAGTTCTTGGGCCAGCGCATCGCGCAGGACGAGCGCCTTCTTCAGCCTGGCGTGACCGGATGCCATTAGCGCCCCCCGAACTGCGTGGCGAAGATGACTTCAATGGCCTCAAACCGCTCGCAGCCCTCGAAAGCCATCTCTGGCATTGCGTTCGTCAGGAAGCGGTCGGCCGGATGCTTGGCCATCTTCGCCTTGCACCAGTCCTCGTTGCCCTGCTTTTCGCATTCGCGGAACAGGACCGTGACCGAGCGATTGCGACGGTCGGTGCCGGTGATGACAACGCCCTGATCTTCGCGATAAAGGCGGGCGACATCGAGACCCGCCAAGTAAATCAGGCTTTCGACCAGATCGACCTCGCGGCTCACAGCCTCTCCGCCCCTTTGGGCACATTTGATGCTGTAGCCGAAGGGCGAGCGGAAAAAGTCGACAGATTGAAACAGACTGCGCGCTTCGCGGTCCAGTCGGTACTGGATCGAGAAAGCGAGGCTGTCGAAAGCCATAACGTCTTGGGTGGCACCACGGTCCAGAGCCAGATTTTCAAGCGTATCTTCGTAGTCTTCGAGATCGATGGCCTTAAAGAAAACTCCACCGCCGTCCAAAGCTTCAGCCTTGCCGTTTTTCCACTTTGATGCCACAGCGGCTTTCTTTACGCGAGGTAAGGTGAGCGTCTCGAAATATTCGCTGCGTTCCGTGATGACGAACTTTCTAGTCTCGCTATCTGCTTGGTTCAAAGAAAGCACAGCATGGGCGGTAGTGCCGGACCCTGCGAAGCAATCGAGAACCCAACCATCTGGCCCAAGGTCACAGACCCTAAGTGTATCAACGACAGCGTGAACTGATTTAGGAAAGGAAAAGACCCTTTTCCCAAACATCTCCTTTAGAAGCACACTGCCGTAGTCAACGGCAGAGTACTCAGGTTTTGTCCAAAGAGTGGAAGGCAACGAGCCATCGCTTTGGGGTCGTGCTTTCCGATAGATTGCGGGGCCACTATCTCCTGTTCTAACTTCAAGATCATTCGGGTTCGCACGTGCAGTCTTGTGTCCCCAGCTCCAGACACGCTCTGTCCCATCATCATTCTTCGGATAAATGACCTTCTCGCCGGGCTTTGGAGCCTCAAGGATTTTATAGTCATTGATCTCCTTGACCCACTCAAATTCTGGAATGCGGAATTCGGTCCCTTTCACGTAGATCGGATAATACTGCTTTGGTCGAGCGTCGCGATGCGTCGTTGCTCCCCCCCGTTTCCGGAAGTTTTCCCATGCGAATTGCCCCTTTTCGTCTTGCTCCCCGAAATGCTTTTCTTGAGCATCTGATCTATCGAGCAGTCCGATTTCCGAGGCTCCTGAATTCCCTACGAAAACGCCATATTCGTGGTTCACTCGAAAGCCTCGAACTGTCGGGCGGCCAGACGGGCTATTCTTGATTACAGTGATCCCAAGGAGGTTTTCGGGCGTGTATGATCTCTCAAGCAGATTGACCAATTCATTTTTCTGGAAGTCATCAATGGTAAAGCAAGCCATTGATGCCCCACCAAGAAACCGCCTGCTCAGTTCCACACGATCCTGCATCATCGCCGCCCAAGATGAGCGTCGGTAGCCGTTCTTGTAGCTGATCGGGCCCGCGTCTGTGTTGTAAGGGGGGTCGGCATACAACACATCGCATCTCCCCGAAAATTTGGTTTCGAGAAGATTCAATGCTTGCCAGTTGTCTGATCGAACAGCGAGGCCGTCGAGCAGATCATCAATTGCCTGACCAGACGAGCACTGATCAAGTAGCTCCCACCGGAAATCATCGGGGAAGTTCATCGTGTCGAGAGGCAGGGGAAGCCATCTGCTCTGGCTCTCCTGCGCCAAATCGCCCGGGATTATCTGGCGGCACTGGTCGGATGTCGTGATCTCTCCCAGACCCAGATCCGTCCATTCCGCCCGTTGCGCCGCAATGATCGATGCCAGGCGCACGGTCAGCCAGTCCTCCCCCGCAAGCTTGGCGATCCGGTCTAGGGTGATCACGTAGCGGGAGGTGAAGACTAGTTTCTTCTTTTCCCACAGGGACTTCTGAAAATCCTCGAGGACGGCCAAGAAGTCGATGATCTGGTGGCCGATCCCGCGCACGATACGGCCGATCTTGATCAGTCGGCGTGGCAAATCGGTGTCGATCAGCAGCTGATCGGCGTTTAGCACCTCGGTTTTCAGAAAGATGTCCAGATCGTCGCGCAGGGCATCGCCAAGCTGCTTGTGGATGAAGAAGTCCGACTGATTGCGCGCTATGAAGTGGTTAAGCCAGCGCTTCAGCTCGGCCTCGTCGGCGTTAATTTGCCCCTGGATTGCGTTGACGATGTCGTCCTTCTGCTTATTCGACGGTGCGCCCTTCAAGTACTTCAGCAGCACGATCAATCGGCCATCGTCTGCCTTTGAGGCGCTATCGATCTCGTAGTGCGCCTTGTCGGTTGGCTTCAGGATCGTCCGCGTTTTTTGCAGCTCATCAGCCTCGATGGAAAACACGATCCGGTCCCCGCTGGACAGGCGGACGCTGAAGTCGGTGAACGTATCACCCGACTTGATGTAGTACATGTCCTCGGTTGCCCAGTGGAATTCGGTATCTTCGCCGGTGGACCGGATGTAGCGGCTGCCGTCGCGCCCGTATCGGCGTTCGACAATGAAATCGCCGTCCTGATAGTGCCGCGAAAAGAACTGATAAAGGCGGTTCAGCACTTCGCGACGGTCGGTGCCGACATTCTGGCTGGCGCGAAGCTGCTCTTGGAGTGTCCGATATTCATCGACCATTGTCTTGATCGCGGGAATACGCTCAGCCTGTTCCAAAACCGTGCGCCGATCCTGATCATTCATGCCCGGCCGAATGCCAATATTGCCCTCGATTTCCTTGATGCGCTGACGATCCCCGGCCGACTCCTCGTCGTCCGCTTTGCGAAAGGCCGCCCCCAGAATTTCGGAAAGCTTTCCGCCATCAAGTGTCTTGCCGCCGTTCTTTTCGACCACATTACCCAGAAAGGCTTTTACTTCCTGATTATGGTGGCGAATGACGCGATAAAATCCGAAGTCGAGGCGTTCCGCTTCATCCAATTGGAAAAGCTCCGCCATCAACTCGACAAAGCGCACCTCGGATTGTTCAGTCGTAGTCATCAGATACCTTCCTGCCCCGGGTGCCGCAGCCGCGACATCGTTTTCCGGCGACAATAGACGGCACATCCGCCCAGCGGAAGCTCTTTAGGCCGGTTCCGAGGGATTTCCAAAGGCTTATCGGTCGTCGATCGCTATAATGCGTGGCCGGGTGCTTTCCCAAGGCAGCACCTTCGGCATCGCAGCCGTCACCTCGACCTCCCGCAGCATCCCGCCCGCCACCAGCCCATCTCGCACCCAGTCCAACGCCAGCCACCAATCCTCATAGCCACGCCGGGCGGATGCGATCTGCTCGGGGTGCGGTCGCCAGGTCACCGGACAGGCCAAGACCTCCACACTGCGCCAGCGCCTGCGATACAGCACGCGATCAATGCCGACCACCACCGTGGTGGATTGCTCGCCATGCTGGTTGCGCTTGGTCGCCACCGGCACGCAGCGCGACACCACACCGGGCAGCCAGTCGGGCGTCATTCCTGCCCGTGCCAGTTCGGCGACGTGGATCGCCATGCGTTTGCCGCCCAAGCTGTCGGGCATTCCTGCCAAGGTCGCGGCGACGATCTCGGCATCCTCATGGGTGTAGGACTGCGATTTATGGCCGCCGCCGTCCACCTTGCACCCCAATCGCGCGCGCTGAATCAGCACGTATTCCATGCCAAACCCATAGCCTTCCTCATCGATGTCCTGCCGCTTCGGCAGTTCCAGCTGGGCCTTTTCCACCCGGAACGCCCATTCCAGGATCGCCTGCACGCCCAGCGCGCGTTTCACCTTCGTGCCGCCTGCGCGCCCGATCCGTCCCTGCATGCTCATGGCAGCATTCCTTCAAACAGGTTCATCTGCGACGGCCCATCCGCCGGGCGCCAGATCCACGGGCCGGAGGCCGTGGGCAGCCGCGAGAGTGCGCCACGCATGCGCTGCTGCCAGAGGGTGAACTCCATTGCCGAGCAGGCGCAGAGCGCGTGACCGATGGGCCAGCCCATCAACCAGCCGACGAACAACGGGTTCAGCCGCCGCCGCGCCCGGGCCTTCAAGACCCTGCGCGATATGAGCCGCCCATGCGAGGCAATCATAAAAGCCCACAGCGGGCGCGAGATCGGGGCGTGATTCGAGGGTTGCAGCCCATGCGGCGCGATCACCGGGGCCGGGTGGATGAAGCCCTGTTCCGCCCGGTAGTGCAGGATATCCATCCGGCTCTTGCCATCGGCGCGGGTCACGCTGGCCGGGCTGCTGCCCTTCCAGTTCTGCGCTGCTGGTGTCGGCCACTGGATCGCCTGCGCACTCAGCTTCGGCTCGCCCCGGCTGTTGATCTTGCCGCGCAGCCGGTCGGCCTGGTCGTCGGCCACTGGCGTTTGCCATTGTGCCGCCTGCGCTGGCAACGGTGGTATCCCGCCCGAGCAATAGCTCTGCCCCGGCCCACCTTTCGCGCCATCGGTCGCCTTCGGCGTCGACCAGTTGCTGATGCCCAGCGCCAGCGCCTCGGCCTTGCGGGTGAAGTCGCTGTTCCCAGCCGGGTTGTAGCGATCCGTGCCGGGATGCAGGCTCATCGGCGTGGGCCAGGATGAAGATGCGCAACCGCTGGTGCGGCGCGCCGACTTCTGCCGCAGAGAACAGGCCCGCCGCAGGCGTGTAGCCCAAGTCCCAAAGCTCTCGCAGCACGGATTCAAGGCCGAGGGTGACATGACCTGCGACGTTTTCGAGAAACACCCATTCGGGGGCGCATTCCCTGACAACCCGGGCGACCTCTGGCCAGAGGTGCCGGGGATCATCGGCACCACCGCGCTTTCCAGCGGCGCTGAACGGCTGGCAAGGATATCCGGCGGTGACGGTGTCGAAGGCACCGCAGAAGGGTCGGGCATCGAATGTCCGCAGATCATCCCAGATTGGCGCGGGGGCGAAATACCGGGCGCGCTGGGCGGCGATGAGAACTGTGCGGGGCCAGTCTTCCCATTCCACAAATGCGCGGGTGTGGAAGCCTGGTTCGGCGAGCATGACGCCCAGATCCAAGCCTCCGCCGCCTGCGCAGAGGGACAATCCATGCCGGGGACGTGACACCATGCCATTCACTGTCCCATCCGCTGGCGAAGGCGTTCCGGCGTGACGAGGCCACGCGCTAACATCAATCCGCAGGTGCGGCTGCCGAACAAATCGCGGGGAAAATAATCGTCCGAGTTCACGATTGCGGCGTAGTAGACCGCCACTTCATCATCGTTGTTCGGCGCTTGGGTTTCCGCCTTGCGGCGGCGCTTGGCTTTGCCGGAACTGGTCGAGGTCGCCGCCTTTTGGGCATCGCGCTGGGCTGCGCGTTCCATGAACCTATCGAGGGCCTTGGGACCGTCAGGCGGATTGGGATGATCACTGCGAGTTTCCCTTGCTGTCTGAATGATCCGGGCCTCCGACAGTCCGAGGTCATGCCGCCAGCGCCGAACATGCACCCGTGCTGGCCAGCCCTGCCACCAGGCGGGAAGGGCGGCGTTTGCAGCGAAGCCCAGCGCGGTCAGCAACTCCACGAAGAACCGATCAAAATTGGCATTGCGCCCAGCGTCTTCCTCCTCCTCCTCCTTTACAGGTTCTCTTAGGGGTTCTCTTACAAGGTTAGTGTCCAAATTCTGGACACGGCTCGGGCCATTTTCTGGACACGGGTCGGCCTGTTTTTTGGACTCGGCTCCGTGTGCAAAATCTGGACACGGCTTTTCCCCCGAGGATGAGATTTCTTCCGGGCTTTCGGCAGCCGCAGGTGCAGGCGTAAACCCCTCCTCAAAGCCGAGGATGTACCGCGTCGACATCTGGCGCTTGGTGATCGGATCGATGCGCCGTTCGCGTCGCATCAGACCGCATCTTTCCAGATGGCCGAGATGGTTGTTCAGGCCGGAGCGGCTGACCTGACAGTCATAGGCCAGCAGTTCCTGGGACGGAAAACAGCCATGCTCGGGGTTGTAGCGGTCGCAGAGATGCCAAAGCACGATCTTGGTTGTGCCCTTGATGCTGCGCTGGTCGAGCGCCCAGACGGTCGCTTTGTGGCTCATGGTGCCACCCGTCGCGCTGGACGGATGCGGCTGGTGAAGCCATTGTCCGCCAGCGCGCCCAGCGCATCGTCGACCGATCGCACCAGCGCCCAGCCGAAGCCTTGGGCGCATACGGTGTCGCGGAAGACCTCCTGCGATTTGCGCAACCGGCCGCTCGGACTTTTGACCTCGAGGAACAAGACCCGGCCGCCGGAGATCACGATCAGATCAGCAAAGCCCGTATGGACGCCCATGCCGACGAGGATCGATTGCCGGGTCTGGCCGCGGGAACCAGAATCGGTCACCTCGTTGGCGCAATGATGGACGATGGCATCGCGGGGAAGGGCGAAGCGCAACGCTTGGACGATGGCGCGTTGGGCATCGGCTTCGGGGGTGCTGCGTCGGTTCATGCTGCACCTCCGTTCGGAAAAGCAGCCGCCGCGATGGCGCGCAACGGGCGATGATCCAGTTGGCACAACAGGTCGATGGCGTAAGCGCATTCGCGGGCGTTATCAGTTTGCCCCGCGACGACACGGGCTGCGAGGATGACCAGCGAGTCCGGGTGTTGCGGGATGTCCGCCAAGATGCCGCGCGCTTCCGTCAGGCGGTTCTGCATCCAGCCGCAGATGCCTGGCAAAACTGTGATCGGGTGAGAAAGAGGTCGGTTCATTTCCGACCCCGCCGTGTTTTGGCCGGGCGGACTTGTTCTTGGGCGTTTATCCACTCTTGGACCGAGGTGCGGCGATAGAGGACCTTCCGGCCAATCCGGGTGCAGGGCGGGCCAAGCTGTCGCGCCTCCCAGCGCGCCAAGGTGTCGCTGGCGAGCCCAAGTTCACCGGCAAGCTGCTCGCGGCTGATCCATTCCGCCAACAGGTGCAGCGGCTGTTCCTGCGAGGCAGGGGCAGTGTTTTGCATTTCGATCTCCCATCCAGATCCCGGCGATTGCCGGGGACGGGGAGAGAGAAGCAGACACAAGGTACCGGAACCTAGGCGGAGACCGGAATTGAAAGGCCGGATTCAATTCCGGTCCTTGTTTCATTGGGATTTCGCCATGACCTCCGGAATGCGGAATGGGACTACCGCCCAGCGCCGTTCCGCCTTTTCCGGTGCTGATGGCCAGAAATACTCGCTCGGCAGGGGTGACGGTCTGTGCGTGACAGCTTTGGGCTTCAGCCAGTAGCGAATGGCAAGTGCACGCCGCCCGCACCCATGATCCGTAGGAATATCACCTGCCAGCGCTAAAGTCTGGTCACCGGCCGCGACGGCCAAACGTACGGTGCCAAAGCCTCCCAGAAGATTTTTGTTCACGTTTTACCCTAACTACCAGGATGGCGAGTGCAAATTCTCCTAAATGGCGAGTAGCGTCATCAAGTCAGCTCAAGGCGATTCTATCAGTCATGGTTTCAGGGCATCGGCGTCACCGGCACCGGGTTCTCAAGGCATGGCCGATTGCCATACCTTGAGGCGTATTTTTGGACCGACTGCTTGAGTGCAAGTGACTGTTTAAGAACACGATCCCGCAACGCCCGGCGCTGACACGGGTATTGCCAATTGTTGAGAGGACGCACATCCGATGACTCTGCCACCAAGAGCCTTCTTTTCCCTGAACGAATTTTGCGACCGGCTGGACTGTTCCCATGCAGATGTTGCTGCCTGGTCGATCGGCGGCTTTTTTTCGATTTTCACCGGTATTTCCCCGGTGCTTTGCGGCCTGCAACCCGTGGCAGGGATGATCGCAGTCAACGCCGCAGACATGCTGAAGATGTTTCGTCGCCATGGCCACTGCGACGAGGAATGCCGGGTGATCCGTGTTCGTCCGGAGGGTGGCACCGAATGGCTTCACATCACTGAGCCTGCGAGCGGTGTTGTCGTCAAACTGGCCGATTTGTTGCTGATGGCCGACGACTTGCGGAAGGTTGATGACGATGCCGACCGGCGCCGTCGCCCGGCACCCCCTTCAGGTGCTGCGTCGCGCTACGACTGGGACGGAGCAATCATCATGCTGTTTTGCAGGTTCAACGACCGTGGAATACCCGCGACACAGGTGGAGCTGATCGCCGAGGTTCAGGACTGGTTTGCCCAGAACTCCCCCACCGGAGAAATTCCGGAGGAGAGCACGACGCGCAAGAAGATTGCACCGATCTGGCGGGCGCTGCGGGAAACCGCTTGAACTGCGACAGGGCAGGGGTAGTGCGAGGCGGGTTTTACCGCCTCACGCTGTCTTCTTCTCTTGGTCGGCATCATGGACAAGCTGCGGTCGGGGCCGGAAGATGCTAGCCACAGCATTGACCCCATCTCGCAGGGGCGAGTCCATCAGGTGAGCATAGCGCTGGGTCGTCTGCATCTGCGTGTGGCCCAGCAGTTTGCCAATCATCTCCAGAGAGGCCCCGCCGCTGACCAAGAGCGATGCAAAGGTGTGGCGCAGGTCGTGGATCCGGACCTCTGGCAGTTTGGCCTCCTTCTGGATCGCCATCCAGAAGCGGCGGATTTCCTTCACCGGCTGGCCGGGCGTGTCGCCGGGGAACAGCCACGGATTGCCCTTTGGCACCAAGAGCCCGCGCTGGCGCACGATGGCGGCCACATCGCCCGAGATCGGGATGCGGTGGATCTTGCGCTGCTTGGTGGTGGCGGCGGGCTTTGACCAGCTGGCAAGATCAAGGTTGAACTGTTCAAACCGCGCCTGGCGCACTTCACCCGACCGGGCACCGGTCAGCATGCACAGGCGAATGATCCCCGCCGCGCGCTGATCCTTCGCCGCGTCCAGCGCCTTGGCCAGCCGTCCGATCTCCTCCGGCGTCAGGAACCGTTCCCGTTCATTCTCGATGCGGCGGCGAAAGGCGCTGGCGGGATTATCCTCGCGCCAGCCCCAGCCGACAGCCAAGGTGAACATCTTGCGTAGCACCTCACCCACCCGGTTGGCGCGCACCGGCGTCGGCTTCACCCCTTGCAATTTACGCGCCCGATTGTTGGGTTTGGCCTTTGACGGTCGAGCGCGGCCTGCTGCAATCTTGGTCAGCAGCTTTTCCACATCGGCCTTGGTGATCTCGGTCACCAGTTTCTTACCCCAATCCGGCTCAACCAGCTTGCCCATGATGGTGTGCTGGTCAGCAGCATTGCGGGCAGCGAGGTGCGGCGTGTGCTCCTCCAGATAGCGTTTGGTCATGTCGCTGACCCTCGGGGCCTCGCGGGCATTTTCCCGCTGGTTCAGCGGATCAATCCCCTCGTCGATCTCGCGCCGCAGTTCCTTGGCCCGTTCGCGTGCGGCCACCGTGTTCCATTCCGGCCAGCGCCCGATGGTCATCCGCCGCTGCCGCCCACCGACCCGGTAGTCGAGGGTGAAAGCCCGGTTGCCCGAGGGGTAAATGGTGATCGAGAACCCGCGCACATCGGTGTCAAAGATCTGGTAGTCCCGCCCCAGGTTCTCAGCTTCCCGGACGTTTTTCTCATTCAGTTTCAGCCTGTTGACCATGGATCGCACTCCTTCGCTCGTCATGACATGAGGCGTAGATTAGCGCCCAGATCAAGCAAAGCATGACGGAGGGACCGGAATGCAGGCGGAGACCGGAATTGAAGCGGGGAGGGGTGTTCCGGATGCCACGAGATGGATCAATAAGTAACCGAGTGCAACCACTGCTGGAACGGAGTTACATCCCCAAAATTCTGTTTGCAGCAGCCCTGGACAGACAGCAACAAGCTGGCGCGCGCCAGCGGGGCGAGATCGTGCGTCAACTCAACCATGCTGCGGGGGTCGTTCAGTTGCTTGGTCATCCACGGCCCAATCCCGCTGCGCTTCAAGACCTCGCGCAGCTTCATCGCCCATGGGTCTCCGATCAGTCGGTCCGCCTGTCTTTCGATCCGAAGCGACCGGTTGTAACCATGAGTGACAAGCTGTAGCGTTTTGCCTATGTGTGCGTCCGAAGTTTCTGGAAGTTCCCGTTTAGGAGCTTGATTCTAAAGCTTTCTCGCGCACGCACCTTCTCAGCCGAATTCCACGAATACGGCGGATAAATTGGAGCGTGACTATGAACTTTGTTGAATCCGTGAGAATTGAAGGATTTTGGGGCGACCGAACAGTTGAAGTGAAGTTCAATAGAGATTTCAACTTCTTAATTGGTTTGAACGGGAGCGGCAAAACCACGATCATTAATTTGATCGCTGCATCACTTCGCGCTGATGTAGCAGCACTCTACGCGGCCAGCTTCACAAGAATTTATATCGTTCTGAAGTCTCAAGGCGCGAATAGAAAGCCCGTAATCGAAATAACTAAGTCAATAAATGAACTGCTCGGAAGTATTGAAATTGCATATCTCGTAAAAGATAAAACAACTGACAAAGGTTCAACATTTGTCATTGAGGGTCCGAACGATGATCGCCTCTACCGAGATCCACGAACCCCTCGCACTAGGCGAGTAGTTGAGGCGGGCGCAAAGCTTAGCGCCGTTCTCGAATCCATCATCGAAGTAAACTGGCTCTCAGTTCATCGGAGTGCTCCAGACCGAAGCCCTCGACACATGAGGGATGAAGAATTCGACTCAACGATCGACCAAAAGATATTTGAAATTTCCCGCAAGTTCTCCACCTACTTTTCTTTGCTAGCATCCAAGGCAAGTGAAGAGAGCAAGCAGTTTCAAGAGCAAGTATTCCTTTCCTTGCTTGAACGCGAGCAAAATACTCTATTGGGAATTATTTCTGAACAGGATGATCCTGAAGAGCGGAACTCGGTAATTGGTGTGCTTCGTGATCTTGGTGTTCCAATTGCGAAGGCTACAAAAAGTGTGAACTCACATTACGCTAAGTTTGAATCGGCCAAGAAACTATTTAGGGACGAGCAAAAACTTACGACCGATACGGCGGCTACTCTCTCCGACACACGGCGAATGCGCCAACTGGTATCCAGATGGAAAGCGTTCAATATAACGCGAGATGAAATTTACGGACCTCGCACAAATTTTGAGACTATTGTGAATGGGCTCTTTTCCGGAAAAGAGTTGCACTTTGACCAGCGGAATATACCCACCATTCACCTTACTAGGGGTGATCAGTCTCGGATCGACAGCCTTTCTTCAGGGGAAAAGCAGTTGTTTATTTTGCTTGGCGAAGCACTCTTGCAAGAAGGTCGACCAGTCGTCTTTATTTCAGACGAGCCGGAACTGTCACTGCACGTCGCTTGGCAAAGTGTTCTATTCGAGAATGTCAGGCGTCTGAACCCAGCCTGTCAAATAATATGCGCCACTCACTCCCCAGATATCGTTGGTCCATTCCAACATCGTGTGATTCAAGTTGAGGACTGTTTCGTAAATGTTTAGGAGAACCGAGCAAGGGTTAGCGAATGAGCATTTATTTCACCGTGTCGACTACATGGTGTACTGCGAGGGCGAAAGTATCGACAATGTATCCTTGTCGCTTGACGAAGTATTTTGGAGTAAGGTATTTTCGGCAGGAAGCAAGAAGGTTCGGATCAAGAGTATTGGATCAAAGACAAATGCCACCGAGATCTTGCGTGATGTGCGAGGCGGCATTCTGAAGAATACCATAGTTGCGATCGACTCCGATTACGGATTCTTTTTTGAGGATATTCCAGTACATCCTCAGGTTTTTTATACTCACGGGTATAGCTGGGAATCGGACGTTGTGCAGAACGTCGATATTGAGAAGGCCTTGGCTCTTTTTTGCAATGTCCGAGATTTAGACGCTGCGAAAACACAATTTTTGGACTTTATGCAGAAAAATGCACGCCTTTTTTGGAGAGCGGCTCTGATCGACATGCGGTACATTGCAAGTCCGGGACAACTTTTCAATCGACAGAAGCCTGTGTCTATCATCAAGCCCGGGGCTGATGGATTTCCAAGGCTGGGGTGTGAGGATATTATTTTGCGCGCTCGCGCGCTGAAGAATACTGGGACCAAGCCTCAATCTCTTCCTTTCGATGGGCCTGCGAACGGAATTCGATACTTTTTCGGCAAAACAGCCGCGAGGTTTGTGTATCATTGGTTTGTGGCGTTTTCGTCCAAACTCAAGAGCAAAAGGAGCGTACCTTACGATGCGTTTATGAGCCTGCTGATCGGAGTTATAGATTTGCGTTCGGGCAGTAGCCAAAGGGATTTTTACTATCAACGTGCGCTCGCTCAAATCTGACACCAAAGTTGGTCGTTCGATTGTTTGCCTTAGCCAACAAACTTCAGCACAAGTTCGCGTGGGCGCTTCAGGCTCACAGGCTCGGCCATCGGCGCGATAGAGCGTGAGAGGTTCGGCTGTGACACCGACCATGTCGCGCAGAGCGGTGTCAGCTTTGTCGCTTAACCGGGCTCCAATCGGACAACTGGTTTTTGACGGAGGGGATCTGAGTCGTCGTGATGCACCTGCCCTGCGCAGAAAGCCGCACACTGACGCGGATCTGTGAGGTGAGATCATGGTGCAAATCATTCTGGCTGTGGCGATCATTCATTAATCCATCTCGTTTCACCTCAACGCCACCTCAACCCACGTATGCAGTTTTGCTCCCTTCCAACTCGCTGCAATCCTTCGAAGTCCGTCGATTGGTACCGAAAGACGACCATAAGGGTTTTCGAATTCAAAGACTTACCGCCTAAGCCGTTGAACTTAAAGGATTAGAGAAATTCCGGGTCCATAGGCTCATAACCTGAAGGTCACAGGTTCAAATCCTGTCCCCGCAACCAAAATACCTAGCAATATCAACACACTACAGCCTCCTTCGGGGGGCTATTCGCATTTGTGCCGCGCCCGTGGAAGCACTGTGGAAGCAGCAGGGGCGAAGTCAAAGGTGTGGCGGGCGAGATACACACAAGAAAAACCGATTTGGCCGCGCTACGGTCTAAAGGCAGATGACAGATAAACTAACCGCGTCCGATGAACCTGACCGTTTGGAGTGTAGATTTGCGCCGACTTGCACAGATTGCGGCTATATTGTTGGCACTTCCTGCCAATGCTCAGGAAGTCGAAGAAAACTACACAGCAGAGAAAATGCTAAAGCTATGTGAGGGTGCGGTCGCGGACAGCGACCCCGAAATGCAGAGCATGGTTTGCACGTTTCGGATGCAAGGTATCATCTCCATAATGGTTGAGAACTGCCTTTCGATCAGCGAGGGTTTCTCTCCAGTGCCTGCTCTCACCTCTGACCGACCGCCTTCGCGGGGGGCGGCGCGCCAAGCCTTCAAGAATTACATGGCAGAAAACCCGGATAGGTGGGGCCTGCCTTGACACCAAGTTGTGGCGCTGGCTCTTTCGGAAACCTTCCCTTGCGCGCAATAGCCCAAGCAAACGCATAAGGCGCTGGACATGCTCTGGAAGCAACAGGGGCGAAATCGAGACTGTGGCGGGCGAGAGACATGGGAGAAAAATGCGGGTCCCCACGCCAAAGCCCTTGAGCGCGAGCGTAGGCTACCCAATATCCCGCGGACCAAGGCCGTAAGGCTGCAACTAAAGGCCAGTGAAATGTTTGATGGTGCGTTCCAGTGGATTTTGAGCCACTGGCTGGAAGTAGTTACGTTGTTCGCCACGTTTGCCGCATTGTTCTATGCCCACCTCGCATATCGGTCCTCGCTGGACGCAGCCGCTCAGGCACGGGCTGCAGAACTGACGAGCCTGAGAATTCAGGCCAAGGCACGTCTTGACGATGCACGGCGCAGCCTATTCGCACTAGAGGCGAATTGTCAGACAAGCCGCGCGAACTGGAACAGATATGAACAAAAGCATGTGCCTGCCCTCGCTCGGAAGATACCCGGCTTCGGCCTTTCACCGATCGACAAGTTGGAAGGTCAGGGGCGGGCCTTACTGCATAAGCTCACCCAGTCCTATGCGACAGTTGAAGCCATGACTTCAGCCGATCTAGAAAATGTGTTGCAACAGGCCAGTGTCACTTCTTTGCAGATACTGGCACTTGCAGGCCAACTTGAAACACCGCCAGTTCACTTCAACTGACGGTCGCGTTCCGAAGTAATAACATTAGCTCAGCTATCCAATCTCCAAACCGCATAAGCTGACATTGCTTTGAGAAGTCCGGTTTAAAAGATGCTAAGCCATGCTAGATATAGCCCACTTCTTTCCCGAACATTATTCTGGCAACTTCATAATCTATTTTTTCGTAGTTTTAACAAACTCTTCGGTAATCCAGAAATATTCATACTCGTCAGTGCCATAATTTGTTACCCCAACCTTTAGACTCTTGTGGTACCGTTTAGGGAACTTTTGAATTGCCTTTTCGTACTGAACCATAGTCAAGACGGCATCACTATTTTGAGGCAGGTCCTGATCGTCCAGCAAATCGAGGAACTTGTCTTCTGGCTCGCCTGTCATCACAGCCTTCAAATCTTCCAAAACCCGATTGATGATGCTGACCTTTCCTTTGCTCATAAGCGCTTCGGGTTTCTTTTTTGACAATTCTCGAATTTCTTGCAAAAGACCAATGAAGACGTCCAATGCGGCTTGATAGGTGGCTACGGTTTTATCTGTGGTGATATGATCGAAATCCATTACTTTTTCCCAACTTTGCTAGGTGGACCTGATGGGATTTGTGTAACCTCGCCACCCAAAATGTATTTCCACCCATTCTTGTAAGTTACGTTGTCCGAACGGTAGCGTTCTGACTCTTCCATATATTGAGACAAGACCATTGCTGCGTCACTGGTTGATGGCACATCGTCAGCTTCAAAATGCTCAAAGTCATCAAACGGTCTGTACTTACTTCCTAGCACGATGTTTGCAACTTCAATAACCTTGTTGATGAGCCTCAACTTAAAGGGATTAAGTGGATCAGCAGGTGCCTTCTTGGCCAAGATTGAAATTTCACTATGTGCACCTTGCAGCTGGCCAATGACTTTTTCTAGTTGCTCGACGTCTTCCTTCGTTTTCATATCACTTCCTTTAAGGGCATAATCTTCGAAACTGAACATAACTTCGAATTAAAACATCAATCGGATGTCTTTGCTTACTGTCAAAAGCCTCGACCATCTGCTCTATATCTGCATCTGTCAGACACACGATTACTTTTCGTTGCCCAGACCAAAGGTCGATGGTCGCCTGTTGTCGTGCCTTCTTAAGTGAATGGCGAGTAACAAGTACACCAAACCTTCCAAGCTCGTTGTGGAGGTAACGATTAAGTTGATCCACATGCTCTCGACTGATCTCGGCGACATTTTTCATTTCAAATGTAATCTGCCGGGCGTCGAAATCATTCATAATTTCGCGTAAAAAAGGATGCGTTCGGCTGTTATAGAATATCAAATCGCGGATGCTGACACCACTGTCCGTACGCGCCTGTTCCTGTGCAAAATCCAAATGTGGGTATAGCAAGGTTGGCAATAACTCTCCTATCGCCCTCTCGTATTTTTGATCAGCACCGTCTTGCTTTCCGGAAGGCAGTTTTTTGATCTCAGCCAACTTCCGTCGGGCCGAAAGTGCAGGAATCTGCTTAAAAAGCGGATCAATTTTACAGTCTTCCGCAGTTCGCTCACGCTGTTGAATGTACGTATCAATAATACCAAAGTTCTGACGGTTGTAAGTAAGGACGCCTAGACGAGTAAGTACCTCTCCTTCATGGGCAATATCATCTTGAGGACAAGATTCCTTGAAATAACTGTCATAACTGATCCACGGGACATGCCTAAGCCAATGCTTGGGAACCACGAGCAATGGTTTCCCCGTTTCGGGGTGGACTGGAACATTTGCGCTTACTGTTTCAAAACGTCTTTTGCCCGGATGGTATACACACGGAATCTGCACCTCATACATTGGAATATTCTGTGCTGCACATTCTTGATGCGTATAGTCAATTAGGTGACTCTTGAGAAAAGAGCATGCGATATCGCTGATCCGATCTTTGCTGATCCCATCAATAAAGAGTTGAATCTCTTCGAAATGACGAAACCCGTGATCTCGGTAATATGGCAGATGTTGGAAAAGCGAAAGTACCTCTGCAGCTTTTTCAGCTCCAATCCGTTTACCTTGTCTCGTAGCCGAATTTCCAAGACCAACTTCATCACATTCTGACGCGAGCACTAACTGCTCAATGGCTTGAGCTTCATCTCCGCTCCGGAACAGTGAACCAAGATGATTGAAACCTGCCAGTAATACTTGATGTAAGCCGCTGTCCTGCATGGATGGTGATTTCCAAAGCAAAAATGGATCGACGTAGAGTGGAATGTCCTCGTTAAGAAACGGTATTGCAAATCCCAACTCGTGCTGTGGAATGTGGACGCCGTGGAATTCTGTAAATCTCGGCCTTATAAGCACCTGCACTCCTAACTACGAAAACCCAACCTTTAACGCTTAGTCTATTGAAGCATTCTCTGCAGGCGAGCATGTACCTAGGCTCTCTTTTATCAGGCTCTTAGCGGAAGCCAACTTCTTTTTGAAAGCACTCCTTTTGAGGGGTGACGCACATCGCTTTATACAAGGCTGAATGCCTCTTTCCGCGCATCCTGCTAACTCCGTTGCGAGGCTAGCGAAACCGATACCGCCGCGCCGCCTTGGCAACCCGCTCGTCAATCGGCACCGGGTGTTCCTTGGACGCATCCCGCAGCGCTAGCAGGTGCCGCTTTAGGAAGCCGTCAAAGTCATCCGAAGCAATCCCGTCCGCCGCCGCGCGGGATACCAGCAGGCCAAGGATTTGTGCGTCTAACATGCGCATAAGTTCGGCGCGGTTGGCGTCTTTCACATCATCCGGCACGACACCCGACCGCATCGCGCCTAGATCAGTTGCGATCACCTCTGTCACCACGTCCCATAGCTCGTGCTGGGGCCATCTTGCGCGGTTGCTGTCTGTGGTGGGGGCGGAGTAGCGGATGCGCTGTGTGAAGTCGCTGTAGGCGTCGCCTATGAGGGCGTGCAGGTCAGCCCAAGAGCGCATTTCCCAGCGGTTGCGCAGTTGCTTGCTGCCCATGCGCATTTCAAACCGCCAGACTTGGCTTGCATTGCGGTCTTTCAGGTCAAGCGGGGGAAGGTCCGCTTTGGCGAGGTTGTCATTCCAGATTGTCAGCCAGCCCATCTTGCCCTTGGCGATCACCTCGGCGCGCTTGTCGTAGATTGCCAGTTGGCGGTTGGCGATGGCACCAGCCCGCAGGCCAGAAACCCGCGCGCCGATGGCGTGCGTTTCCGTGGTGTCGGGTTCGGTATATTCCTGAATATGAGTGCCGGGAGGCACCACAAGGGCTTCGCGGTTGGGTTCAAACCATGGGGCCAGAACATCGACGGCAAAATCAACGCGGGAGACGCGGAGTTGCGCCTCCGTATAGCGGATACCAAAAGCCGCCATACAGGTATCAAAATGCTGTTGCGCGGCCTCTAGGGGCTGTGGACATTTAGGATTCCCATTGGGTGGATATCGTGATTCAAGCTTCCTTTTGAGGAGGTATGAATGCGGGCTGAACGTTTTGTCATTTCTGACCGGAGTTGGCGGCTTCTCGAGCCGCTTTTGCCGGGCTCGTTGCGGACGCGCGGGGTGACGGCGAAGGACAATCGGCTGTTTCTTGAAGCCGTCCTTTGGAAGGTCAGGGTTGGCGGTCCATGGCGTGACCTGCCGCCGGGTTTTGGCGCTTGGAACTCTGTGTTCCGGCGGTTTCGCCGCTGGGCGCAAGCCGATGTATTTCAACGTATTTTCGACGCCATATCGGGGGAGCCTGACTTTGAATACGTCCTCGTTGATGGCACCATCATCAGCGCGCATCAGAAGGCGAGCGGCGCAAAAGGGGGACTCGAAATCAAGCGATTGGGCGCTCGAAAGGCGGGCTGACGACGAAGGTTCTGGCGCTGACAGACGCGCTTGGCAATCTGGTGCGCTTTGTGCTTCTGCCGGGTCAGCGCAGCGAAATTACCGGGGTGCCGGACCTGATCGAGGGGCTGAGCTTCAACGCCCTGATGGCCGACAAAGCGTTTGACGCAAACCACCTGCGCGCCGAGTTGGACCGCAGGCAAGCAGAAGCCGTCATCCCCGCCAAACGCAACCGCATCCTGCACATTCCCCACGACGCCGAAGCCTACAAATGGCGACACCTCATCGAAAACTACTTCAGCAAGATCAAGGAGTTCAGAGGCGTAAACACAAGGTACGACAAAACCGACACAAGCTACCGCGCAACGTGGAGCATCGCCGCAACAATCATTGCGCTGCGCTAAATGTCCACGGTCCCTAGGCCGCCTGTCGCCAGCAGGAAGGCGCGGAAATCGACGGTGACGCCGGGATTGTTCGGCGCGCGGTTCTCAGGGTCTAGGAAATACCACTCAGCGCCATATTCGCCTGTATGGGCTGAGAAGGCGGAACCGCCATTGCGGCGGACGGCGAGTTGCAGGCCGTTTAGCTCTAAAATGCTGTCGGCATTAGTTTTGATGGCTTGCGCCTTGGCATCGGCAAGGGCGGCGCGGAGTTCGGGGGAAATATCGGTTTGGATTGTGAACTTCAGGCCATCGAAGCCGGAATGCAGAACAGTCATTTACGCTCAACTACGCATTCGTATCCGTAGAGGGGGGTGTTACAAGACCCCCCTTTGGCCTGCGGAATTTTGCGGTTGGAAAGCAAGGGCGCGCTTGCGCGCTTTGAAGGTGCCTCCGGCGGGGCAGCTTTTGTTTTGGGGCCGGGCGCGGACGCCCGGCATTTGAAGTTTGACATACAGCACATCGCAATCATTTGGCAACGCGGGCGCTTACCTGACGGCTGATCCAGATTTCGGCGCGCTCAATGCACTTTGAGACGTTCAACAAATCGGTGTGGAAAAAGCCCGATGTGGCTTTCCATTCGCCTTCATTGGTTTTGTAAGAGCGCGAGACTTCGACGGAATGAAAGCCGTCATTGTCCCAAATCGTCGCGGTGACGAGGCCGATCTTGATCTTGTGGGCAGGTTGGTTGCTCATGGTTTATCCTTTGTTGTCTGGGTTGATCGGCAGACAAATAAGGGGTGCGAAGTCATTTACCCCGCACCCCATTTGAAGACCTTCCGGCCCCAAAATCCCGCATAGCGCTGCCAACTCTAGGCGGGCAAAACTGTTAAATGTTGGTGCTGGCGCTGGTGCTGCCCCGGCGACGGGAATTGATCCATTCCAGCAGATCGCGGCGACGATAGCGGATTGAGCGACCCGATTTGCAGAACTCCGGGCCAAAGCCCGTGACGCGCCATTTCTGAATAGTGCGTACGCTTTGGCACAGAAAATTTGCAGCCTTGTCCTCGTCAATGAGGCCGTCGAGATAGTCGGTAGCGGGAGTGATAGTCGCGGTGTTCGTCTGAGTTAGCATGGTTCTTTCCTGATTACGTTACTCTGCGCTCAGTATCACCTGACTAATATTCAAAAGGAAATAGGTGTATTTTTGAAAAATATCAAAATTTCCAGTTCGACTGCATTAAATAGACTAATAAATAGACTCCTTTGTCTATAAAGGGATTGCGGGTCAAAAATAATATTAAGCCGTGGAGTGGTTGGCGCTGGCACTAATCTGTGGGCGTGGCGTGCAATAACCTTTTGAAACTATTATGATTTTCGCCTCCCCCCGTGTCGAGAAAGCGTTTTGTAGTAATTCACTCTCACGCATCACTTTCGGCGCATTAAATAGAATTAAATGGACTCGCAATGGGTGATCGACTGGTTGAAATTTTTTTCGTTCCCCTAGCCCAAAAGCAACCAAATTGAGTGCAGAAATGGGTATTCCTCACCACAAATTGTGTGCGATGCCTCCGAATCAGTAGTGCCAATCCTCGTGCCGATTTTGCTACAGCAAGGCACCATGAGGCTCTTTTGCGCAACGAACTGATTTTCGCCGTACCGCTTGAGAGGTCGAGTAAAACCTAGGTCCGGCAATCAATCAACTCAGCTATTGCAGAAAGGCATGTGTCTATTTTCGAATTTCGTTAAATGGAATGTGCGTCGAAGTAACGACAGTTAGGAACGCTCTTGGTTGAATAGGTAACAGTGCTTGGTCACTTGGTTGCGAACACAAGGTGGAAGCATGGCAGGTGAGGCAGTCATTGAAACTATCGCCCGCTTTACAGTTTGGATAGGTTTCCCCAAGCATCAGGTATTCCATGAGATTATGGTGTATAATCCGGTACTGTGGTGTATTTTTCGGGTGATTTAAGGTGAAAACAGGTGAATTTACCCATTATTGCAGATGAAAAATCACCCGTGAATATCCATGAAATGACATGAATTCACATATAATGACATGAAAACACCTGAAAACACACGATATAACGCGATATGTCATATTATGACTGTCGGCGGCGCATACCCATAATGACGAGTAATGACTGCCAGTGACACAAATTGACATGGCTTCTACGAAACCACGCGCAGATGCGTCCTTTCCGTTGGGGCCATGCCAAGCGCAGCGTTCAGCCTTGCTGCGTTTTCTTCGGCGGCGCGGCGCACCGGATCATCGGCAAGGTGGGCATAGCGCATCGTGGTTTGTAACTGGGTATGCCCAAGCAAGCGCCCGACCATTTGAATAGGCATACCCGACGATACCGCATTTGACGCGTAGGTGTGGCGTAGATCGTGAATGCGCACATTGTCCAAACCCGCCAAGGCCCGGATACGCCGCCAAGGGTGCTGCAAGTCTGTGGCGTAACGTCCAGCCACCTTACCCGCGATGATATAGGGATTGTCGGGCAGGCGGGGCAGGGAGGCGATCACAGCCCGCGCGGCATGGGGCAGCGGAATGCGCCGCGCGCCCGTCTTGGTATCCGGCAACTCCATTCCGGCATCGGTCAGGAAAGTCCATTGCAAGGTTTGGATTTCGCCAAGGCGGCATCCGGTCAAAAGCAACAGACGGAAGGCGGCGATCACAAAGGGCGTTTCCGTGCCTTCGCGTTCCGCCCTTGCCAAGACGGCACCAAGATTCTGCAACTCATGTTGGCTTAAGTAGCGCTCACGCTTATGTTCGCGAAACTTCGGCACATGACGGCAAGGGTTCGAGCCATCCGGGCGCAAGCCCCAGACTTCGGCAAGATTGAACATCTTGGACAGAACCCCAAGCGTCCGGTTTGCCTGATAGGGTTTGTCGCGGGATTTGTGGTGCAGGTCGGCAATGTCTTTGCGCTCAACGTCCACTACTTTGAAGCTGCCCATGGTTGGGATGATAAACAGATCAATCATGCGGCGATATTCGCCTTGGGTAGTCGGCTTGCAGCGCTGCAACACATGCGCCTCATAGAAGCGTTCACAGAGGGCTGCGATGTTCGGTGCGCGCCGATGTTGCGCAATGTCTTCAATCGGGTTCTCACCCTTGGAAACCTCGCCCATCAATTCCTTGGCCTTGGCGCGGGCAATCTCTGCGGTGATGTTGCCATGCCGCCCAATCGCCGCGCGCCGGGTGCGTCCGCCTTTGCGATACTGGATTTGATAGGTCTTGGCCCCAGAGGGCAGCACGCGAATGCCAAAGCCCTTAATCTCGCTGTCCCAGACGAAATAACCTTCGGCCTTCGGTTCCAGCATCTCGACGCTGCGTTTGGTCAGTTTCGGCATGGCGCGGTCCCCATTTTGGCCTGCATCCGTGGAAGCACAGTGGAAGCAAACGAGAGAAAATCATGGCGCAATGGGTAGAGAGTGGGCGCACTCTAGGTCAAGAAATAATGTGCACTATCAATAAGATAGGGTAGTCAGGCGATTTCCAGCGTAGCCCGTAGCACAACCCTGAGCTGTCTCATAACCTGAAGGTCACAGGTTCAAATCCTGTCCCCGCAACCAAAATATCTAACCTTTCTAAATGGTTGGAATCCGACAAAAACACTTGTGTATAGGTGCGCGCGTTTTACCTCAACGCCACCTCAACGTTTGACGAGTCCCTCCTGAAAAGCGGGGGCTCTTTGCGTTTCGGGCTGATGTTCAGCTACCGGGATCTTCCCATTTACTACTGATAGGTCCTTCGCTCAGGATTTAGGAGCCAGCGCTGCTCGCCTGGGGGCAAGTCAACCGTGCGGCGCTGGGATTTCTATCACTCGATCCGAAATGCTCACGCCGAGGTTAACTCGTCGGCCCAGATCGAGGCGTTTTAGGACGACAGCTCCGCAAATTGTGTATTGTGGGATGCTACCGATCCGGGCAAACACTGCAAGATGAGCAGGCTATTTTGTATCTTGGGGTGGATTTTGACGCTGGCAACGATGGCCGTTGCCCCGGTGAATGAGTCGTATGCCGCTGTTGTTGCTGCAACCTCGCCAATGATGCAAATGGATGATGGCGTGCCCTGCACATCGCAAAGCTGTGCCAAGATGCCGAACTGCCCGATGGCGCTACCCTGCCTGTCTGTCTCCGCGGCGGTTCCGCTCATGACCGGCAACCCTATCTTCCACCCATCTGTTCTGAGCGTGCGCTTTGACTTTGCAGCGCATCCGACACTGCCTTCTTTGGAAGGCAGTGGGTTACGAAGGCCTCCCAAAACCTGACTGTCAGGGGTGCTAAACGCACCCGGAAACCGCTCGGCGTGCACGCCGAGCGGCAAGAGTGGCTTGGCAGTTGCCATGCCGATATCGCGCAGTAGCGCGGCTCAGACAGTTGGAAGATTTATCATGAACACCAAACACTTATTGCGCAGCCTCGTGCTGGCGCAGGCTATTACTCTTGCCGCGAGCTTCGCCGCTCAGGCTGCCCCAGAAGACTATGCATTCAAAATCGTCAGCACCGAACTGCACCCCGGTGAGGGGGTAAGCATATCGGTCAGTTTGACTGACCTGCGGACAAACACGCCGGTTGCCGATGCAGTAATTTTCACCACACGGCTGGACATGGCCCCTGAAGGAATGGAGGGCATGACGACGCCGGTTGAAGCGGTGGCGTCTGACATCCCCGGTCAATATCAGTTCAAGGCTGATCTGACGATGGCGGGGAACTGGCGGTTTCAGATCGCAGCCAAAGTGCAGGGGGAGCCTGAGACAGTGCAGGGCGAGTTGATCCTCGGCGTGCAGAAATGAGCGTTCTCGGCAAGACCCTCATGGTGGGGCTGATCGCCGGGTCTGCGGGTTTTGCCGGGATTTGGGCTGGGGACCAAGGGGTAGCTCCGGCTGACATCCCCGGATTGGTGAGGACATTTGCGGCAGGGATACTTGGCGCAGACGCCGAAGCGATGGCCACAGGCAGCTCTGAAACTCTGAAGATGGCTGTCCCGAAAGGGGCAGTCATCTACTACCGCCACCCGGACGATGCGGCCTATTCAGCAGCGCCAAAGACGACAGCAGACGGTCGCGCCTATCTGCCTGTGCTGGCCAGCGAGGATGTCAATTTTGACGATGCGCCGAAGGCGGCTGACACAGCCGTTGCAGAGGCGGGCAATGCCATTGCCGCCCCGGGGACACCAGATGAAAAGCGTGTCCTTTATTATCGCAATCCGATGGGACTGCCGGATACGTCACCAACGCCGAAGAAGGACTCGATGGGGATGGACTATCTGCCAGTTTATGACGGCGAAGAAACCGACGGCTCAACCGTCACGGTTTCAGCTGGCAAGATTCAACGAACGGGCGTGAAGACCACTCTCGCGACCCGATCCTCGATCAGCCAGCCGATCCTGGTGCCAGGCGTGGTCGAGCATGACGAACGCAAAGTCAGCGTGATTTCGCTGCGCACGGAGGCCTTTGTCGAAAAGGTTGCCGACGTGACAACCGGAGCGCCGATTAAAGCGGGGCAACCATTGGTGACACTTTATGCCAAGGAATTCGCCTCTGCCGGGGCACAATATGCGGCTGACCTAAACAATGGCGGCAAAGCAAGGGCGGCGGGCAGCTTGCAGCGCCTGCTGAACCTTGGCGTACCTGCACAGATGATTGCGCAGATTGAGACAACGGGCAAACCTCCACTCTCGGTCACGCTGATGGCACCGCAGGGCGGCGTGGTGCTGGAGAGGATGGCGGTTGACGGCATGATGGCGGAAGCGGGCGAGACGTTGTTTCGCATCGCCGACACCTCGACCGTCTGGATCATCGCGGATGTGCCAGAATATGAACTGGCATCAGTGCAGCGCGGAGCCGCCGCAACCGTACGTTTCCGCAGCCTGCCGGGACGGGAATTCTTCGGCAAGGTCGATGAGATTTACCCCGAAATTCAGGCCGAGACCCGCACCGCGAAAATCCGGGTGGAGCTGCTAAACCCCGACGGCGCGATGATCGCGCATATGTATGCCGATGTCGAAATCGCTGCCGGAGGTGGTGCCCCGGTTGTGACTGTACCGGATTCTTCCGTGATCGACAGTGGCGACCGCCAAGTGGTGATTGTTGATCTTGGCGAGGGTCGGTTTGAGCCGCGGGATGTGCAGCTTGGCCAGCGGGGCGCGGGCATGGTTGAAATCAGGCAGGGTGTGGCGGAAGGCGAGACGGTGGTGGTGTCTGCCAATTTCCTGATCGACGCCGAAAGCAACCTCAAGGCCGCGCTATCGGCACTAACGCCAGTGGAGGCTAAGCCATGATTGCCAAGCTGATCGGATGGTCGGCCCGCAATCTGGTGCTGATCCTGTTTGCCGCCGCTGTCGCAGTTGCGGGTGGCGTATATGCGATCCGCACACTGCCGCTGGATGCGATTCCAGACCTTTCGGACGTACAGGTTATTGTGCTGACGGATTACCCCGGCCAAGCGCCACAGGTGGTCGAGGATCAGGTCACTTATCCGCTGACGACTGCGATGCTTACGGTGCCACGGTCCAAAGTCGTGCGGGGGTTCAGTTTCTTCGGTGTGTCGTTCGTCTATGTGATTTTTGAGGATGGCGTGGACCCCTATTGGGCGCGATCCCGTGTGCTGGAATATCTGAATGCTGCCGCGAGCCGCCTGCCAGATGGGGTGACGCCCGCGCTTGGGCCCGATGCAACCGGGGTGGGCTGGGTCTATCAATATGCGCTGGTTGGCAAGCAGTTGTCGCTGGCCGAACTGCGCAGTTTGCAGGATTGGGTGGTGCGCTTTGCGGCGTCAAAGGCCGATGGCGTGTCGGAAGTTGCCAGTGTTGGCGGCTTTGTGAAGCAATATTCCATCGTCGTCGATCCGGCCCGGATGCGCGCGCAGGGTGTGACCTTGGCCGATATTGGGCAAGCGGTGCGTGACAGCAATATGGATACCGGCGGGCGCACGGTGGAAATCTCGGAATTCGAATTCATGGTGCGCGGGCGCGGCTATCTGAAGGGCACCGCCGAAATTGAAAACATCACTCTTATGACCAAGTCCGGCGTGCCGCTGCGGCTGTCGGATGTGGCGCAGGTGGAGATTGTGCCGGATGAACGGCGCGGGATCACCGAGTTGAACGGCGACGGCGAAGTGGCCAGCGGCATTGTGCTGCAACGGGTCGGCTCGAACGCGTTGACGGTGATCGACAATGCCAAGACGGCACTGGCCGATGTGCAGAAATCGCTGCCGGAGGGCACGGAAATCGTGCCGGTCTATGATCGGTCAACCTTGATTGAATCAGCGATTGAAACGCTGAAGGGCACGTTGTTGGAGGAAAGTCTGGTCGTCGCGGCCGTCACGATCATCTTCCTGCTGCACGTCCGCAGCGCGCTGGTGGCGATTATCATGCTGCCGGTCGGGATTCTGATGGCGTTTTCGGCGATGAAATTCCTCGGCCTTGGCTCGAACATCATGAGCCTTGGCGGCATCGCCATTGCTATCGGCGCGATGATCGACGCGGCGATTGTGATGATCGAGAACGCGCATAAACATCTGGAACGCGCCGAACCCGGCAAGCCAAGGGTGGAAATTCTGATCAAAGCTGCCGCCGAAGTTGGCCCGGCGCTGTTCTTCAGCCTGCTGATCATCACCGTGTCGTTCCTGCCGATCTTCACGCTGGAAAACCAAGAGGGGAAATTGTTCGGCCCGCTGGCGTTTACCAAGACCTTCTCGATGGCGGCGGCGGCGATCTTGTCGGTAACGTTGGTGCCCGCGCTGATGGTGATTTTTGTGCGCGGCCATATCGTGCCAGAACACAAAAACCCGGTGAACCGCCTGCTGATCGCCCTCTATCGCCCGATCATTCGGGGGGTTCTAAAGGCACGCGGGCTGACGATCATGATCGCCCTCGCGGCATTGGTGGTCACAATCTGGCCCGCGCGGCAGTTGGGGAGCGAGTTCATGCCTGCACTGGATGAAGGCACGCTGATGTATATGCCGACCACCTTGCCGGGGATTTCTGTCACCAAGGCGGCGGAACTGATGCAGATGCAGGACCGGATCATCAAGTCTTTCCCCGAAGTGGAATCCGTCTTCGGCAAATCCGGCCGGGCGCAGACCGCTACCGACCCGGCCCCTACGGAAATGTTTGAAACCATCATCAACCTGAAACCGAAAGAGGAATGGCGGGCGGGCGTCACTTCGGAAAGTTTGAAGGATGAGATGGATGCAGCACTGCAATTTCCCGGCGTGTCAAACGCCTGGACCATGCCGATTCGGGCGCGCACCGACATGCTGTCCACCGGCATCCGCACGCCGGTTGGGATCAAAATATACGGCACCGATCTGGCGAAAATGGAAGGCGTCGCGCGGGAAATTGAAGCCGTGGTGCGCAAAGTGCCCGGCACCTCCAGCGCCTATGCCGAACGGGTGATCGGTGGCTATTTCCTTGACATCACCCCCGACCGTGCGGCTTTGGGCCGCTACGGGCTGTCAGTCGCCGCGGTGCAGGAAGTAATTGCGATGGCTTTGGGGTCAGAGGTGATCACCCAAACCGTTGAGGGCCGCGAACGTTACGGCGTCGCCGTGCGCTATCCCCGCGACCAACGATCCGACCCGCAGGCGATTGCCAACGACGTGCAGGTGGCCTTGCCGGGTGGTGGGTCAGTGCCTTTGGGCGCTGTCGCTACGGTGGAATTGACGCGCGGTGCCACGACCATCCGAACCGAAAACGGCCAGTTGGCGGTCTATATCTTTGTCGATATTTCTGGCCGTGATCTGGGTGGCTATGTTGCCGAAGCAAAGGCGGCGGTCGAGGCGCAGGTGGTTTTGCCAACGGGGTATTCGGTGGCGTGGAGCGGTCAGTTCGAATATCTGGAACGCGCCACCGAGCGGCTGAAAATCGTGGTGCCTGTAACGCTGGCCCTCATCTTCCTGCTGCTGTTCCTGAACTTTCGCGCGCTGACGGAAACCCTGATCGTGATGCTGTCGCTGCCATTCGCCTTGGTCGGGGGCATCTGGCTGATGTGGTTTCTTGGCTTCAACACCTCCGTCGCGGTCGCGGTGGGGTTCATCGCCTTGGCCGGGGTGGCCGCAGAAACCGGGGTGATAATGCTGATTTACCTTGATCATGCGCTGCTGGAGGCGCGTGCCAAGGCAGCATCGGAAACCCGCGCCTTCACCCACGCCGATCTCAACACAGCGATCATGTTCGGCGCGGTGGAACGAGTGCGCCCCAAGATGATGACAGTGGTGGCGATCATGGCCGGGCTGATGCCGATCCTTTGGGCGCATGGCACAGGGTCGGAGGTGATGCAGCGCATCGCCGTGCCGATGATCGGAGGGATGGTCAGTTCAACCGTGCTGACGCTGGTGGTGATCCCGGCCGTCTATTCGCTGGTCAAGGGCTGGGGGTTGGCGCGTGATTATCAGGGCAGCCATTTTCCGCTGACGCAGGGACTTCAAGGCAAGCTGCCTTGAAGTTGGCAAACATTATTGCCCCTCACCGTCGGTCGCCCCGATGCGGAAGCCACGGGCTATTCAATCCGCCGAAGATGACGAAAAGGTCATCCTACCGACAGCATGTCGTTATTATTCCAGTGTAATGATGGTATGTCGTGATCTGAGCGGAGCCAATCGCATGTTGGAAGGTCGGCTCCGAGGGATCACAAGACAGAAAGCACGATGAAAATACTGGTGATCGAAGACGAGCCCAAGACCGCTGCCTACCTTGCGAAGGGGCTGCGCGAGAACGGCTATGTCGTCGACAATGCGGGCGATGGCGGGATGGGCGCGCATATGGCGGTGCTCACGCGCTACGATCTGATCATTCTGGATGTGATGCTGCCGGAACTTGATGGCTGGGGGGTTCTGAAGGAGTTGAAAGAGCGCGGGGTGAGCACACCGATTTTGTATCTTTCGGCGCGCGATGATGTGCAGGACCGGGTGCGGGGCATTGAGCTTGGGGCCGAAGACTATCTGGTAAAGCCCTTCGCTTTTAGTGAGCTGTTAGCGCGGGCGCGGGCAATTCTGCGTCGGGGGCCGGCAGCCCGGAAAACGACCGTGTTTCAGGTGGCTGATCTGGAGCTGGATATGGAACGGCATCGGGTTGTGCGGGCGGGCAAGGCGCTTGACCTGACGCAGAAGGAGTTCCTGCTGTTAGCGCTTCTGATGCGGCGTACGGGCGATGCTCTGTCGCGCACGATCATCGCGGAGCAGGTTTGGGACATCAATTTTGAAAGCGATTCCAACATTGTAGACGTGCATATGCGGCGGCTGCGGCTGAAGGTGGATGATCCGTTTGAAGACAAGCTGATCCACACGGTGCGCGGGATTGGGTATACGCTTGAACATCGCAGCTAGGTTCAGGCGCGGCTTGGCTATCGCTCAGCGCAGGCTTAATTCCATTGCTGTACGGTTGGCGCTTTGGTATGGCCTGTCGGCTTTTGCGCTGGTGTTGGTGACCACCGGATCGCTTTACTGGGCGCTTACCGTCAATCTGGACCGCGAAGATGCCTTGACGCTGGAAAACCACATCCAGGATTTACGGCTGCTTTTGGCCGCGGCGACGCAGGATATGCCGATGGCTGCGCCACCGATCAGCGGCCTTAGCTTGCAGACCAGCCAGCAGATCTTTGTGCGGCTGGTTGATGGAAGCGGTGCCACATTGTTTGAGACGCCGGGTATGGCGGACCTTGCGCCGCCTGCGCTTTTTCCATTGCTGCTGGCTGCGGATGCGCGGCCGTCACAGCACCGCGAGATGGAGACAGAAGCGGGCCGCCATTTGCGTATGGTGACGGCCCGGGCGACGTTGGACCCCGCCGCACACGACCCGCGCCAATTTCAACTGGCTGTTGACCGCGCCGATGAAGAACGGTTCTTGCGGGAATATCGTGATTTGATGGTCCTTATCCTTATCCTCTCCGTGGTTGCTTGTGCGTTTGGCGGCATGGTGATTGCGCGGCGGGGCATGCGGCCGATTGACCGGATCACCCGCGCTGCGCATGATACCCGATCAGGGACACTGAACCAGCGCCTTCTGCTGACCGGCTTGCCCAGCGAGTTGGCACAGCTGGGTTCCACATTCAACGCCATGCTGGACCGGTTGGAAGACACCTTCGGGCGGATGTCGCAGTTTTCGGCTGATGTGGCGCATGAATTGCGCACCCCCATCACCAATATGCGCGGCGAGATTGAGGTGGCATTAGGTAAAACCCGGACGCCCGCAGAATATCAGGATGTTTTGGGTTCGTGCCTTGAGGAATACGAGCGCCTGACACGGATCATCCAAAGTCTGCTGTTTCTTGCCAAAGCTGAAACGGCCATCCAGCTGGATCACCGCGATCCTGTCGATCTGCGGCAGACGATTGCGGCAGTGATTGATTTTTACGAGACGGCGGGGGCCGAGGCATCGGTGGCATTGCAGTTTGCCTTCGGCCCGGCGCTTTGGGCAGGCGTTGACCGCACGCTGGTGCAGCAGGCCGTTGGCAATCTGATCAGCAACGCAATCGCGCATACGCCTCCGGGGGGCGTTGTAACAGTGGCGCTGACCAATGCTGCGGATATTGTGCAGATCACGGTCAGTGACACCGGATCGGGCATTGCACCCCAGCATCTGCCGCATGTGTTCGATCGCTTTTACCGGGCTGACCGTGCCCGAACAGGATCGACCCATCACGTGGGCCTTGGGTTAACGCTGGTGCAAAGCATTGCCGGGCTGCACAACGGGTCTGTCGGCATAGAAAGTGCGCCCGGGCAAGGCACCTGTGTGACTTTGCAATTCCCGCTGGTACGCGTCGATCCGCCTAAAACCGCCAACGCCTGACTGCAGGTGCAGCAAAGTGATGCTGCATGACAGAAACGTCATGTTCGCTTCAGGCTTCTGTAAGTCCGGCGCGCTATGCACAGGTCAGAAAATGCGCAAAACGCGCATACAGGAAAGCCACCCATATGAACGTTACCGCATTTCTTACATCGTATCTTGCCCCGTTTGGCCTGACGACCATTGACCTGATCTCGTATTTTGGCCTTGCCGCCTGTGGCACTATGGGCCTCGGCATCCTGCTGGGAATGCTGATGTCGATCAAATATGACCCCGTGGTCAGTTGGCCGCACCGCAAACTGCCGATCTTTCGGATTCACAACACGCTGGCCTATGCCACCGTTCTGCTGATCATCGCCCATCCGTTGTTGTTGCTGACGGCAGAAGGCAAAGGCTTTGGGTTGACCGAAATTCTGTTGCCCTTCCTTGGGCCGTATCAGCCGTTTGAAAATACCCTCGGTGCGATTGCGCTTTATGCCACCCTCGTGATTTTCGTCACATCCTATTTCCGCAAAAGCCTCAGTTTCCGGCGCTGGAAGGTGATCCATTATACCAACTATCTGACTGCCATAACGTTTCTGTTCCACAGCACCCTTACAAACCCAAGCATGAACGACAAGCCGATTGACTTCATGGATGGCGGCAAGGTGTTTGTGCTGATTTCTGTCGTGATCGTGACGCTCGCCATCATTGGCCGCGCATTCTACGCAGGGCGCGCCGCCCGCCAAGGGGTGACCACAGCGGAAGCCGTCCACGCCTCAGCCGAGCGGTGGGAGGGGCGGCTGCGCGTGGCCCGCAAGTTCGTGGAAACCAGCGCTGTGCAGACATTCCGGTTGATGACCGAATCCGGCGCACCGCTGCCGTTTCGTTGGAAGGCCGGGCAATATGTGACACTGGCCTTGCAAACCCCGAACGGGCCGATCCGCCGGGCATATACGATTGCGTCGTCGCCAAACCAAAGCCGGTTTCTGGAAATCACTGTCAAGCGTGAGGCAACGGGCGGCGGGTCGCAATATCTGCATGACAATGTGCAGGTCGGCCAGTTGCTTTCGGTCAAAGGTCCGCAAGGCGACTTCACCTTTGTAGGGGACGAGGCTGATGGCATCGTGATGATCGCAGGTGGCGTTGGCATCACGCCCATGATGAGCACGCTGCGCCATCTGACCGAATCCGCATGGACCCATCCGGTAACTTTGATCTACGGCACGCAAACCCTTGCCGATGTGATCTTTCGCGATGAGCTGGCCGCAATCGAAAAACGCCACCCGAATTTCCGGCTGCACCTGCTGCCAACCCTGGTGGATGATCCGACCTGGACTGGACCACAGGGCTATCTGATGCCTGCGATGATCTTGGGCTTTGTGCCCAACATCGCCCGCGCCCGTGTGCATCTGTGTGGCCCGGCCCCGATGATGGCCGCAGTGCTGCCAATGTTGGACGGCCTTGGCGTTAACGAAGGCGCGATCTTCACCGAGGCGTTCACATCCCTGCCGTTTGAACCCGGTCCCGGTGCGGACGAAGAGGTCAGCATGACCTTTGCGAAAAGCGGCAAAACCGTGATTGCGCGGCGCGGCGAAGGAGTGATCCGGGTGGCGGAAGCTAATGGTATCGCCATGGATTATTCCTGCCGCAACGGTGAATGCGGGTCGTGTCGCTGCAAACTGCTCGACGGTGAGGTGGATATGCCGGACAAAACCTCGCTAACTGCAAAGGAACGCAAGGCAGGGTTCATTCTTGCCTGTGTCGCCCGCCCGGTATCGGATGCAATCACTCTGGATCTATAATCGAATAGGGTCTGTCTGACGGGCGGCCCCTGAAATACCGCTTGCCCATGTGCCCGACTAAAAAGGGTTTATCCTTGTTGGCCAATCTGTGCCACATCTGTGCAACAGAAGCGGGCGACCATGCCGTTGCTGAAGGAAAGGCTGACAATGACCGCTGTTCGCACCGGCCTTGCCGCGATCCCGCGTGGGATTTGGGTTTTGGGATTTGTCAGCATGCTGATGGATATCTCGTCCGAGATGATCCACAGCTTGTTGCCGCTCTTCATGGTCACCGTTTTGGGGGCAAGCGCGTTGACGGTTGGTTTGATCGAAGGGCTGGCCGAGGCAACCGCGCTGATATCAAAAGTGTTCTCCGGTGTTCTTAGCGACTGGTTCGGACGCCGCAAGGGCCTGACATTGCTGGGCTACGGCTTAGGTGCGATAACCAAGCCTCTGTTTGCCATGGCCCCCAGTCTTGGCATCGTGCTGACGGCACGGCTGCTGGATCGGGTGGGTAAAGGTATTCGGGGCGCGCCGCGTGATGCGCTGGTGGCCGATATCGCCCCGCCGCATCTGCGCGGTGCGGCGTTTGGTCTGCGTCAATCGCTGGATACAGTGGGTGCTTTTGCCGGGCCGCTGTTGGCCGTGGGGCTGATGCTGCTGTGGCAGAACAATTTTCAGGCAGTATTTTGGGTCGCCGTAATACCAGGCGCCCTTGCCGTTTTGCTGCTGGCCGTGGGCGTTCAGGAACCGCCACCGCAAAACGTGACCAAGCGCACGAACCCGATAAAGCGCGCCAATCTAAAGCGGTTGGGCACCGAATATTGGCGCGTCGTGATCATCGGTGCGGTTTTCACATTGGCGCGGTTCAGCGAGGCTTTTTTGATCCTGCGCGCGCAGCGAAGCGGTATTGCCGTAGCACTGGTGCCCTTGGTGATGGTGGCAATGAATGTGGTCTATGCAGCTTCCGCCTATCCCTTTGGCAAATTGTCGGACCGGATGAGCCACGCTACGCTGCTTGCCCTTGGGCTGGTGGTCTTGATCGCTGCCGATCTGGTGCTGGCCTCTGGGGTGCATTGGGCTGTGGTTTTGGCGGGCGTCACGTTGTGGGGGCTGCACATGGGCATCACCCAAGGGCTGCTGGCCACGATGGTAGCCACCACCGCCCCGGCCGACCTGCGCGGCACGGCTTACGGATTTTTCAATCTGATGAGCGGACTGGCCTTGCTGCTGGCCAGCGCCATCGCCGGGCTGCTGTGGGACCAGTTCGGGGCAGAAGCAACGTTTCTGGCCGGGGCGGCAGTCGCCACGGTTGCCTTGGGGTTGCTGGTTATTTTCAAACCCAAAGCCGCAGCGACTGCGACCGAGATGGATCATTCATCTTAGCCACAATGAGCGCCTCACGGTCGCAATGTTAGACGAAATGTGTCTGCCAGCGCTGACGCAAATGGCTTACCGCCATAATTCTGCGTCGAGCACGTTGGACATTCACCTTCCGCGTTTGTCTGCCACTGACCAGATCACCGAGCCGATGGTCAGCAGCGCGCCGATTACCGGTTCCACATCGGAGGCCTGAGCGTAGCCTTTGGCCACCAGTGCGGTGCCAGCGACGGTCAGCAACTGCCGGATCAGGGCGAGAAGTGCAGGTTTCAGCATTTGGAAGTCTCCTGTTCAGATTTCATTGGTGGTGGTGTGGAATTCGCCCGACTTCATCGTCGGGAGGCGTTGCAGGCGCGGGGGATAGGTGAGGGGCCAGCGCGCGCCGAGCAGGCGGGATTTGGCGATGCGGGCGATGGTGACGGCATCGGACTGGTTGCCGCCGAGGACGAAGAAATGCGTGTCGTCCTGGCCGACGGCGAAGCCGACATGACCGCCTGATCCGCGCTCAAAAATCGGCACAGCGCCGGAGACCGGCTTGGTGTCGCGTCCGAACAGCAGCCAGTTGCGCGCCCAGTAGGGATTGGTGCCCTGCGCCCCAAGCAGCGGTTCATCGGGCAGGCCCATGCGGATGCAGGTTTCGACAAAATCACCGCACCAGGGGTTCTTGCCCGGATCGCCCAAGCTGCGGCCGTCGCGCTTCAGCCAATCCATCAGCCAGCTGCGGTCGCGCGCCTCGTTCTTGCCCAGCGCTGACTTCGCCTCGGTGATCCACGGCAGGGGCGCGGCCGGTGCCAGAGAAGCCGGGCGACCGTTTGCGGTCAGCAGGGACTTCAGGGCGCGGGTGGTCCGGACGCCCCAGCGGCCATCGATGGTCCCGGGGCTGTGGCCGAGCTTGTCCAACCCGCTCTGGATCAAACGGATGGCATCGGTTTGGTCAGTAATCATGGGAGTGTTCTTTCTGCCCGGTGGCGGACGACAAAAAAACCCGCCGTGCGGGCGGGTCGGGAGGTTGAGTGATGTGGGGTTGGCTTAAGGTCGCTTTGCCAATTCCCGCAGCAGCGTGTTGGTTTCACGGGCCTGTTGTTTCAGCTCATTGATCGACATCGACAGGGCATCAAAGCGGACGTCCTGCCGGGTTGCGCTGTTTTCCAGTGTCCGGACGCGGGCCTCCAGCTGCGCGGCACTGGCGCTCTCGGCCACGATCATCTCGCGGGTTTCGGTCAGGGCGGAGGTCAGACGGTCTGCGGCCCCCTGCAGCGAGGCAAGCGTTCCGCCGCCCCACCAGATCAACCCGGCGACCGAGACCAGCATGGTCCAGGCCAATGCCTTGTTGATGGTGATACCGCGTTCGTTGTTTTCAATCATGTTTTGCCATTTCGGTGGATTCTCTACTGGTTCTTGCGCTGCTGTCGCTCGGCCGCCCACAATGGGCAGCTTGGTCAGGACCAACTGCCGCCGAGGGTTGCGGCCGGGCCGATGTAGATGCATTCGAAATAGCTACCTGCGAGGACATTCGCGGCAGCGGCGACGTCCAATGCGATGGACGGGATGATCGTCCCCGCGGTGGTGATTTCAAAGGTGCCGTGGATCGAGGCGCGGAGCGCGGCCGAAGCGCTCGGGGTAGTCAGGGCACCGCCGCTGGACGGCACGTCAGAGGCTGTGCCGGAAATCGCCGTGGTTCCACCGACGGCTACGGTGCCGCGCGAGCCGAAGTCCTGCATAGACATCTTGCCGAAGATCGCCGTGCCCGCTCCTTTGAGGTTGAAGTTCGCCGATCCACTCGTGGTGGACATTGAGGTGATCAGCAGCGAGCAGGTGAAGCGTTAGGTTCCCGCAGCCAGGGACAGCGCGCCGTTCGTCGACCAGTTGAACAGCTTCTGGGCTGTGGTGGCGCTGGTCAGGGTGTAGTTGGCTTGCAAGACGCCATAAGCAGAACTGGCCCCCGAACCACCGCCCCCGATCAGATCGGTCGATGCTCCGGCCTGCCGTCCCCGGAATTTGCCTGTGCTGGAGTTGTACCAAAGGTCGCCGTCCGCTACCGTTCCGGGATCGCCCGCGTTCGGGTTCAGTTGCAAAGCCACCATAGCGCGGACCCGGCCGGAGGTCCGTTCCAGTTGCAGGGCGTTGAACCAGGTGGCACCGTCGCCCGAGACCTTGACCTGGAAGTCATCCGACCCCGTCAGCCCAAACTCCGCCCGGCCGGAAAATCCGGTCTGGAACAGGAAGGAGCCGATGTCCGTTGCTGCCGCCTTGTTGACCTTGACCTGATGCCCGGCGCCTGCGTGGTTGAAGAGGCTCGCCGGGGCGTTGATCGAAAGCCGGTTTGTTGCGTCTGCCGCGGAGCCGCCAAGACCGAGGTAAAGCGCAGAGACGTTGGCCGCCGCCATGGCGATTGCCGAAACCGTCGAGGCAAAAGTTACGCTCGGGCCGTTGATGGTCAGGCCACCCAAAGCCCCGGCCACGGCCGAACCGATGTTCACATTGGTCGTCGACCCCGAAACCCCGGCCGCGCCGATGTTCACGGTCTTGGTGTTTCCACTCAGCGTAGCACCGGTGGCAAGGTTGGTCGTGCCGGTCCCGGTCGAGGTGCCGAGATCGTTGTTGGCGTTCGACAGTGTCTGCTTGGCCGAAAAGGTCTGCGCGACAGCCAGTCCAGCCAAGGATGAACCGCCCCGGGTTTGCCGGAGACCTTCAACCTGACTAAGGATGAGGGCTATGGAAAAGAGTAAGACATCAAATCGCTATTCACCTGAGATGCGGGCACGGGCCGTTCGCATGGTGCTGGAGCATCAAGGCTCCTATGAAACGCAATCTGCGGCAGTGTCTGCGATTGCGCCCAAAATCGGCTGTATCCCGGAGACCTTGAGGGTCTGGGTTCGGCAGGCAGAACGTGACAGTGGGGCACGCGATGGTGCCACCAGTGCTGAGCGTGACCGGATCAAGGAACTTGAACGTGAGGTGCGCCAGCTTCGGCAGGCAAACGAGATCCTGCGCAAGGCGTCTGCTTATTTTGCTCAGGCGGAACTCGACCGCCCGTTCAAGCCATGATCGGCTTTATTGATGATCATCGCGTGGTGCATGGGGTCGAGTCGATCTGCAGGGTGCTGCCGATTGCCCCATCTACTTACTATGCCTGTCTCGCTGTGCGTGCCGATCCGGCCAAAGCTTCCGCACGAAAGCAGAGGGATTTGGTCTTGCGACCCAAAATAACGAAAGTCTGGAATGATAACTGGCAGGTCTATGGGGTTCGCAAAACCTGGCGACAGTTGTGCCGTGAAGGTGAAGGTGCCGCGCGTTGCACCGTGGCACGCCTTATGACCAGCATGGGATTGCGGGGCGTTGTTCGCGGAAAGGCTATGAAAACAACGATCCCAGACACGTCAGTTCCATGCCCGCGTGACAAGGTGAACCGCGTGTTCCGAGCGCTAGCACCAAATATGCTATGGGTCAGCGACTTCACCTATGTCTCGACATGGCAGGGATTTGTTTACGTCGCCTTCGTGATCGACACCTTCGCCAACCGCATTGTTGGCTGGAAGGCGTCGCGGTCTGCCAAGACCGACTTCGTTCTTGATGCACTTGAGCAAGCACTTTATGCCCGCCGTCCGGCTCATCGGGGCGGGCTGATCCACCACAGCGACAGGGGAAGCCAATACGTCTCGATCCGATACACCGAGCGTTTGGGAAAAGCGGGCATCGAACCATCCGTTGGCAGCGTCGGCGACGCCTATGACAATGCTTTGGCCGAAACCATAAACGGCCTCTACAAAACCGAGGTCATCCGGCGGCGTAGTTCATGGAAAACCATGGACGAGGTCGAACTGGAAACCCTCAAATGGGTCGATTGGTTCAACAACCGCCGCCTGCTTGAACCCATCGGAAATATACCACCGGCTGAGGCAGAGGAGGCCTTCTATGCAAATCTGAACACACTCGATATGGTCGCGTAATACGGACTAATTGGTCTCCGGCAAACCCGGGGCGGTTCAATCTCTCCTCTTGGCAAGGTTCCGCTGCTGCAGGTTGGCAGTTCCACGCTGTTCGAAAGCGCCGTGATCGTCGAATACCTCGAAGAGACCAGCCCGAATCCGCTGCATCCCGCCGATCCCTTGAAAAAGGCGCAACACCGCGCCTGGATGGAGTTTGGCTCGTCGATCTTGGCCGATATATGGGTGGTGGAGACAACCAAGGATCGGACCGCCTTCGATACCAAGCTAACGGTGCTTCGCGAGAAGTTCGCACGCCTCGAAGCCGCACTGGGCGAGGGACCCTATTTCGCCAGCACACGCTTTTCGGTCGTCGACGCGGTCTTTGCGCCCGTTTTCCGGTATTTCGACGTGTTCGACACCATCACCGACCTTGCCGTATTCAACGGGTTGCCCAAGTTGCAATCCTGGCGCACGGCGTTGGCCTTGCGGCCGTCCGTTATCGGCGCCGTCGTGCCCGACTACGCCGACCGCCTGCACGCTTTCCTGCGCAAGCATGCGGGCGTGCTCGGCAAGATGGAAATGGCGGCGTGAGGCTTCGCTCACGACGACTTTTCCCGACTCTTCGACGACCCTGTGACAGATTGGAGTTTTGCTCAGAATACGGTCAAGGGAAAGTTGGGAAAGAATAGCCAGATCACCCCTTGACCTTACAGCCATGGGAAGCCCTATCTGACCAAACATGAGACAAACCTCACGGAGCCCCTCATGCAATTCCATATCGAGAACATGACCTGTGGCTGATGCGTTCGCAGTGTGACGAAAGCGATCCAGTCGGTCGACTCGGCGGCCGAAGTTAGGGTGACTAATGACCCACAAAGTAGATGTCGTGACCACGGTCGAGCGCACAGAACTCGAGGCCGTTCTGACCGATGTCTGCTTTGCCGCTAGCTGAACCCAAACAGGAGAATTCAAATGACCAAGCGCACAACCGCATTGATCGTCGCCGCCATCGTCATCGCCGGGGGGCTGGCCGTCGCACAGACCACCGTGAAGGGGATTGATCATTCGGGCATGGACATGGCGGCAATGGATCAAAGCTCGCTCATTCCAGTAGAGTTTGCCAACGGCCCGGCGACGCAGGCCTAAGCCAAAGCGATGAGCGGCATGATGGCTGGAATGTCGGTGCCCTATACCGAGGATCCGGAAGTACCGGGGATCCGGAAGTGGATTTCATGCAGGGCATGATCCCGCGCCACAAGGGCGCCATCGACATTGCCAAGATCGCCTTAAGTACGGCAAGGACCCAGAGGTCCGCGCCCTCGCGGAAACCGTGATCAGAGCGCAAGAGACCGAGATTGCGCAGACGACTGCTTGGCTTGCCGCTCGCGGCAAGTGATCGCAAGGACGACCAGAACCGCTGGGGAAGGTTGGCATAGGCACGCCCGCCCCGACATATTTGTAACCCGATTTGCGGCATGGAAGGGCCCCCACATCACAATCTGTGTGGCCTCGCTTGGCCAGCTGAGAAGCAAATGTCGTCACGAACCGATCGCGTTTCCCTGATCAACCCAGTGGCGTTTTTGCGTGATATTCAGAAGGCCCACGATTTCTGAGGCAGCAGCTTGGACGTATCGTCGCTCTAATTCGGGCTGCGCTGGGCTTCCGACTCGTCGAGACTTCAAACACCCGCAGTCCGCTTCTGTCTGCGCAGAGTTTGCACAAGCGCCTAAATTTATGGCAGGTGCGTAGAATGCGCCTGATCATGGCATCCGGTTCAACTGCGCGGCAATGGGTCCGCAGGTATGCGGGTTCGGGTGTTCCAGCCTCTGGCTAACGGCCCATAGTCGTCAAAATCAGGCGCGCCGTCTCGGCCGCCGCCTCTGCATAGGCCGGGTCTCGGTGAATCAGCATCGTTGAAAAAACCCCATCCATGACAAGCGCGATGCTGCGCGCCGCAAAATCGGGATGGGAAATGCCAGCCGCAGCATATTCTTCGGAGAGCCATCGTTCGAACTTCTTCTTGTGCTCTGATCCGATAGCGATGGCCGGATGCCCCGGCATGTTCGCAAGCTCAGCCGCTGTCCGCAGGAAGCCACAGCCTTTCCATTTGGGATGGCGCGCATTTTTCGCCAAACGCAAGAAGATTGCGGCGGTCTTGTCAGCAACGGTGCCCGGTGCCGCTTCAAACCACAACGCGAAAAGGGCCAGATTGGGTTGATCGCGAGAGGTCAGATAGGCGGCGATCAGATCATCCTTGCTTTTGAAATGATAGTACAAGGTTTTCTTCGTCACTCCCGCCCTCTCGGCAATGGCATCGACACTGACGGCGCGGATGCCTTCTCCATAGAACAGGTGATTTGCGGCATCAATGATGCGGTCGCGCGTGGTCGGCAGGGGTTGGGTGAGCATGTATACTAACCAGTGAGTTTCCCTACGCTGTCACGTCCTCTAGCGTCATGTCAATGCCAACTCGAAAGGTGGATCACATGACCGAGACAGTCTTGATGAAAACGGACGACAATATTGCGTTGCTTACACTCAATCGGCCTGAAAAGCTCAATGCGCTGAATTACCAAATGATTGACCGCCTGCTTTCGCTGCTTGATCTGATCGAAGATGATCCCAAAATCCGGGTGGTGATCCTGACCGGTGCGGGGGAACGTGCCTTTTCGGCGGGAGGAGATATCCCAGAGTTTTCTGAAAGCGTAAAGCTTGGGGCCGAAGCGGCGGTGAAGGCCTTCGTGCGGCGGGGCCAGACGATGACCGCCCGTCTGGAGGCTTTTGGCAAACCGATCATTGCCGCCGTGAATGGCATCGCCTTTGGCGGTGGCTGCGAGATCACCGAGGCTGTCCATCTTGCAATCGCATCCGACCGCGCCATTTTCGCCAAGCCGGAAATCAACATCGGTATCCCACCGACGTTCGGGGGCACACAGCTCCGCAGCCACCTCCGCCTCAGGAACCGGTGGCGGCGCAAAATCGACCGGCAAGAACAGTGCCGCGCCCTCTGGCTCGCAAAGCCCCTTCTTGCGCAGATCATGCCGCCAAGCATAAATCTACTGCCGCCTGAGATCGTGGCGCTGAGCAACCTGCGTCACCGAAGCGCCGTGACGACCCACCTCGCACACCACAGCAAACTTCTCGGCATCCGTCCAACGACGCCGACGTTCAACCGCACCCAGAAGATCACCTCGCATGCCGCCCTCACATAAGTGACGTCCATAATGACGTCATTATGGACGTCTCTAAGACAAGGCAGACACCATCATAAGGCGGCCAATGTCGGGCGGTTACGCTACAGCGGTGCTACGGGGCGACGAAAAGAAGGGGAAGGGGCGCATGCTCTAT
Source organism: Cypionkella sp. PAMC25878 (assembly GCF_058135695.1). Classification (NCBI taxonomy): domain Bacteria; kingdom Pseudomonadati; phylum Pseudomonadota; class Alphaproteobacteria; order Rhodobacterales; family Paracoccaceae; genus Cypionkella; species Cypionkella sp. PAMC25878. The sequence continues at coordinate 951,862 of NZ_CM176871.1, forward strand.
CCCATGTTCAAATTCAACGGTTAGCGAGCCCTAGAGGGCCGTGCCCCTGGTAATCCCCATTTTTAGCGGGGTGCATCCTTAGAACTTACGCGGCCATTTTCAGTTTCTGGGCGGGTGTGATGCCGCCGATGCCCCGTTGCCCGGCAATGGTTTGCTTGCAAACCATGAAAGGGATGTTCGGGCGGTCGTTGTTGTAAGTCCAGAGCCATTGCGTGGCGAAGTCTTGTGCCTCCTCGATGCTTTCGATGATATATTGATCCAGCCATTCATGCCTGACGGTGCGGTTGTAGCGCTCGATGTAGGCGTTCTGCTGGGGTTGGCCCGGCTGGATGTGCTGGATGGCAACCCCTTGTTACTCAGCCCATTTCATCAGCTTTTCGCTAATGTATTCCGGTCCGTTGTCGACCCTTATGGTGCCAGGTTTGCCCCGCCACTCGAGGATCCGGTCAAGGCTCCGGGTGACCCGTTCGGCAGGCAGCGAGAAGTCAACCTCGATCCCCAGCCCTTCGCGGTTGAAGTCATCCAGCACGTTCAGTAGCCGAAATGCACGTCCGTCGCCGAGGCGATCCGCCATGAAGTCCATCGACCAGGTCATGTTGGGTGCCTCGGGCACCGCCAGCGCGTCGGGTTTGGCGCGCTTCAACCGCTTGCGCGGCTTGATTTGTTACCCGGCAATGGTTTGCCTTCAAACCATGAGAGGGCGCAGGTTCAGCTCAAGCTCGCAGTAGATCCGATAGACGCGCTTGTGGTTCCACGGGTGGCCCTTGACGTTGCGCAGGTGCAGGAAACACAGCCCAAACCCCCAGGTCTTCCGGGCGTCCGTCAGGCCGACCAGAAGATCGGCAATTTCCTCGTGCTCGGCACGCAACTTGGGGCCATAGCGATAGCAGGTCTCGCTCACCCCGAATGCGCGGCAGGCAATGGCGATGCTTGCCCCACGTCGCGCCACTGCATTCTCGGCCATCTCGCGGCGTTGAGACGGCCCAGTCACTTTTTTCCCAGGGCTTCCTTGAGCAAATCCGCCTGCATGCTCAGGTCCGCATACATCCGCTTCAGCCTACGATTCTCGTCCTCGATGGCCTTCATCTGGCTGATCAAGGACGCATCCATACCGCCATACTTCGCCCGCCACTTGTAGAACGAGGCGTTCCCTCTCATGGTTTGAAGACAAACCATTGCCGGGCAATGGCATCATGCCATGCTCGCGGCACAACTCGGCCACCGGCACACCCCCTTCGGCCTGCCGCAGGATCGCGATGATCTGAGCCTCTGTGTATCTACTTGTCTTCATTCGAAATCTCCTCGTTCATCTTGCCGAGAAAACTCTACTTATGCAGACCCTTACTTCCAGGGGGGATCACCCAGAGCCATTGGGTGGCGTGGTCTTGGGCTTCCTCGATGGTTTCGATGATGTATTGGTCGAGCCATTCATGCCGGACGGTGCGGTTGTAGCGCTCGATGGAGGCGTTGTGTTGCGGCTGGCCGGGTTGGATGTGCTGAATGGTGATGCCCCGTTTCTCGGCCCATATCATAAGCTTGCCACTGATGTATTCCGGGCCGTTGTCGACCCTTAGCGCGCACATCTCTGGCCCGGATTTGTGTCGAGGCGCTTTGCGGTGCGCGTCTATGGCCGTTGCGTTGATTTTCGGGGACAGGCACTTGATGCAAAGAGCGGCATCTCAGTTGTTTTGAGCCGCGGTGGCACTTGATCCGGCGGTCATTCAGAAATCAAAACTAGGTTGTTTTCTGTCGCGCGGTAGCGGCCACTGCCCAAGCGATACATGGCGGCCTTGACCGTGAAGGCTGCCGATCAATGTGATTTCGCTAATCGTCCAAACGATTGGTTTGGTGAGGTGCCTTTCGCCAGAGAAGCCGGGGCCATAGGCGAGCGTCACATGTGGATTAACTTTCTGGGATCGAGAAGCGGTAATGCCCAGCGCGCGGAGTGCGGCATGCAACTCGGCTGCGATCTCTTGGGGCTTATTGGTTCCGCCATCCGTCGCGACCACGAGCGGGGGTTTTTCCGGCTGCCCATTGAATGTCATCAGCCGGTCAAAACACAGGGTGAATGGCGCCGTCCGCACTCTGGTGGCTGCTTGGCTGGCGCGCTGAACGAGGATGGGATCAAGATCATCCATCTCGGCAATCCCGTAGAGGGAGAGGTGGAGCGTGTCGTGGCGAAAAAGCGCATCCGTGCCGAAAGATTGCCATGCGCTTGCCATCTGGGCATGGATTTCAGCAGGCGGAATTGCTGCGAAGAACAATGCATGCGTTTTCCGGGCTGTTTGCTCGGGTTGTTTGGTTACGGTGTGATCCGGCATTTTATGCGCCCTTTCGAATGAGTTGAGGTGAAGGCAGGTGGGATATTAGGGTCCAGACTCATTGATCGTCAAAGCCAGAACAAGACGGTTGCGGCGAGAGCGACGGCGGAGAGGAAGACTTTTGGGCATCTGTCGTAACGTGTTGCCACCCGCCGCCAGTCTTTGAGACGGCCAAACATGATCTCAATCCGATTGCGGCGTTTGTATCGGCGTTTATCGTATTTGACAGGCTTCGCGCGTGACTTCCGGCCGGGGATGCAAGGCGTGATCCCCTTGTTTTTCAGGGCGTCTCGGAACCAGTCGGCGTCATAACCCCGGTCAGCCAGCAGCCACGTCGCTTTGGGTAAGCTGCCCAGTAAGGCCGCAGCGCCGGTGTAATCGCTGACCTGACCTGCGGTCATGAAGAAGCGGATCGGTCGGCCGTTTTCGTCAGTGACGGCATGCAGTTTGGTATTCATGCCACCTTTGGTCCGGCCAATCAGACGACCGCGCCCCCCTTTTTCACCCCAAGGCTTGAAGCCGTGCGGTGCGCCTTGAGATAGGTCGCGTCGATCATCACCGTCTTCGGGACCGCCGCCTCGGAGGCCAACCCTTCCATCATCCGGGCAAAGACGCCCATGTCGCCCCATCGCTTCCAACGGTTGTAAAGCGTCTTCGCCGGGCCGTATTCCTTCGGCGCGTCAGACCAACGCAAGCCATTGCGATTGATGAAGATAATGCCGCTCAAGACCCGACGATCATCGACACGCGGCACCCCGTGGCTCTTGGGAAAGAAGGGTTTAAGTCGAGCCATCTGCTCGTCCGTCAGCCAGTAAAGGTTGCTCATTGCTCAGTCTCCTTGCGGAGCCTGAATCACGGCTGCGTTGCAAAATCAATAGGTCCTGACCCTAGGCAATTCCGCGTTCTGGGGATATTGGCTACAGAAGAACGGCTTGGTCAGTGAAAATCCCTTGAACCGGGGATAATCCGTGCATTCCTCGGGTGGCGGTGTGTCGGGGCTGGGATCGGGTTTTTCACCTCGTCTGCGCGCGACAGCTGGGGGACAAGGCTGCGGTCCGACAGACGCAAAAGAACTTCGCTGCGATCGCGCAGACTTTCGACGACGATGTGAGTCACGCCAGAGACCGGATCGCGTTGCAATCGGCCCGTCACCTGCATCAGACGGGCGGTCATGATCACTTTGCGAAAAGCTTCCATCACCTTGGGCCAGACAACCAGATTGGCGACACCGGTTTCATCCTCAACCGTGATGAAGCAGACGCCCTTGGCGCTGCCGGGACGTTGGCGCACCAGCACCAAACCTGCCAGTTGCACCCGGCCTCCGTTGGGCCTGCGGGGCAGATCAGCCGCACGGACAAAGCCTTGCCGCGTCATGCTTGTGCGCAGAAAGGCCATTGGATGCGCTTTCAGGGACAGGCGCAGCGTCTGGTAATCGGCCACAACATGTTCGCACAGCGGCATTTGCGGTAGGCTGGTCAAAGCCTCTGGTCCTTCATCCTGTCCGGGTTGAAACAATGGCAGATTGGGCGCGTCGCGCAGTGCCTTCGCCTCCCACAACGCAGCGCGGCGATCGAGCCCAATGGACCGGAAGGCATCTGCGGCGGCAAGGCTGCGGATGGTGCGGCCATTCAGGCCTGCGCGCGCAGCGAGATCGGACAGGCTGTCAAAGGGTGCACTGCGCACCTGCAACAAAAGTTCTGCCGCATTGCGGGTCACGCCGTCAATTTGGCATAGGCCCAAGCGCAGTGCGAAACGGTTGCCCGACGGCTCCAGCGTATTGTCCCATTCGCTGAAATTCACATCTGCGTCGCGCAACTCGACCCCGTGTTCGCGGGCATCGCGCACAATTTGGGCCGGGGCATAGAACCCCATGGGCTGGGAGTTCAGTAGCGCACACGCAAAGACGGCCGGATGATGGCATTTCAGCCAAGACGAGACATAGACCAACAGAGCGAAGCTGACGGCGTGGCTTTCGGGAAAGCCGTAGTCGCCGAAACCCTTGATCTGATTAAAACAGCGCTGAGCGAAGTCGGGATCATAGCCGCGATTTACCATTTTGCTGACCATCTTGTCTTGCAAATCCCCAATGGTGCCGCGTGAGCGGAAGGTCGCCATGGCGCGGCGTAATTCATTGGCCTCGGCCGAGTTGAATTTCGCCGCATCCATCGCGATCTTCATCGCCTGTTCCTGAAAGATAGGCACGCCAAGCGTTCGCCTGAGGATGTTTTCCAACTCATCCTGCGGATGCTCTGGCCCCGGTTTGGGATAGATCGCAGGCTCGGCGCCGCTGCGGCGGCGCAGATAGGGATGCACCATATCGCCCTGAATAGGCCCCGGTCGGACGATAGCGACCTCAATCACCAGATCGTAAAACTCGCGCGGCCTTAGCCTTGGCAGCATGTTCATCTGCGCGCGGCTTTCCACCTGAAATACGCCAATGCTATCGCCGCGGCACAGCATGTCATAGGTGTCTGTGTCGTTCGGCTCGATAGTGGCCAGGGTCTTTTCGATGCCGTAATGCGCTTTCAACAGTTCAAAGCATTTACGAATGCACGTCAGCATACCAAGCGCGAGCACATCAATCTTCAAGATGCCAAGTTCGTCGATATCGTCTTTGTCCCATTCGATGAAGCTGCGCTTGGGCATAGCGGCATTGCCGATGGGCACGGTTTCGAACAACAGGTCTTCAGTCAGGATGAACCCGCCAACATGCTGGGAAAGATGACGGGGCATGCCGATCATCTGCTCGGCAAGACGCAGCGTCCGCGACATAAGGGGGTCGGTCAGATCTACCCCAGCCTCGGTCGAGTTCGCCTCGCCCATGCTGGTGCCCCAACTGCCCCAGACAGTTTTCGCCAAAGCCGCCGTCACATCTTCTGACAAGCCCATTGCCTTGCCGACATCGCGGATGGCAGAGCGTGGGCGATAATGAATAACGGTGGCACAAAGGCCGGCGTGGTGGCGTCCGTATTTGTCATAGATGTGCTGGATCACCTCTTCCCGCCGCTCATGCTCGAAATCTACGTCGATGTCCGGGGGCTCATCACGGTCAATGCTGATGAAGCGCTCGAACAGCAATTCCTGTTCGGCTGGATCGACCGATGTAATGCCCAGCACAAAACAAACCGCCGAATTGGCAGCCGAACCCCTGCCTTGGCACAGAATACCCTGCTCGCGTGCCCAAAGGACAATTTCGTGGACGGTCAGAAAATACTGGGGAATGTTTTTGAGTTCGATAATACCCAGTTCTTTCAGCAAAGTGGCGTGAACCTTATCGGGTATTCCGCTGGGGTAGCGATGGACAACCCCCTTCCAGGTCAGTTTTTCCAGTTGGCTTTGCGGCGTTTCGCCGGGCGGAAGATTCTTCTTCGGATAGGTATATTTCAGTTGCCGCAGATCGAAGGTGCAGGCATCAGCGACTTGTCGTGTGGCATGGATGGCGTGGGGCCAGTCGGCGAACAGACGCGCCATTTCAGCGGGCGATTTGAGATGCCGTTCGGCATTGGCATCGAGCAGGAAGCCTGCCTTGTGGATGTTGGTTTTCTCGCGGATGCAGGTCATGACATCCTGCAAGGGGCGGCGGTCGGGCGTATGGTAATGCACGTCATTGGTGGCGAGGATCGACAAGCCATGTGACTTTGCCAGCCGGTCCAACCGGTTGATCCGTGCGCGGTCGTCACCCCGGTAAAGGTAGCTGACAGCAATATGTCGCAGGGTTGGCAGGCGATGCACCAACGCGGGTAGGCGGCGGGCCAGCGTTGCGTCGGGCAAAGCGATCAGTTGAACACCCTCAGCATGGGCTGCAAGATCGCCAAGCGAGATGTCACAAGCACCCTTGGTCTGCCACCGCCCCTCTGCATCATGCCGCTTGCCTTTGGTCAGAAGGCTGCAAAGGCGACCATAGGCGGGTCGGTCGCTTGGGTAGGCCAAAAACTCCTCCCCAGTGATCAGACGCAAACGGCAGCCAATAACAGGGCGCAGACTGGCCTTGCGGGCCGCGGCATGCATGCGCACCACACCTGCCATCGTGTTCAGATCGGCCACACCCAGCGCATCATAGCCAAGGGCATGGGCCATGGCAGCGAGTTCGCTGGCATCTGACGCGCCGTGCAAAAAGGAATAGGGCGTGGTCACGCCAAGCTCGACATAATGGCTGCGCGGATTGGGCGGGAAGTCCCCGATCAGCGTCTTGCGGATGCGGCGATTGTCACTGTCGGGCATCAGGCAAATATCCCGTGCAAGAACCAGCGGGGGGGGCCGCCACGGCCATCACCCTGCAGCCCCTCGCGGTAAATCCAGAGACGGTGGCCCGCCTCATCCTCGACCTTGAAATAATCGCGCAGGCGGGTGCCGGGACGATCCTGCCACCACTCAGGTGCAATCCGTTCTGGGCCTTGATAGCGCGCCACGCGATAGCTGTGCCTCCGCCACTGAAATTGCGCGGGCGGGCCTTCTGGCACGGCATAAAGCACTTGAATTTCCTCGGGGTGATCCAGCAGGCGTTGCGGGCGCTCGGCCCGGATCAATGCGTTGATTGTGGCGCGGTCTGGCTGCGGATCCAGCGGAGCCGCCCGGATTTCGGCGCGCTCTGGGATATGGCTTGCGACAGGCTGAAGCTGTGTCAGCGCATTGCGGCCAAACCGCACCGTCAGCCGGTCGACCAGATGCGCAAGTTCCAGCCCGGTATCGGTGCTGCCCGCCAGATCAACCTGCTGGGTGCCCAGAGCTTCGGTGATCAGGGCTTCCAGCGAGATCAGATCAAATCCGTAGCCGGGGTCAATCTTCTCCAGCCGATCACGGAACAGGAAAGCCAGATGGGTAGGATCGCGACTGGGTGAGGCACAGGCGGCCTCGATGTAGCTGACAATGCCGTCAGTGCGGTAAACTGTCAGTCGCAGCCGCCTTGCCGCCCGATGCACCTTGGCGAATTGATCGCACAGCGCCGTGCAAAGGTCAGGCAGGTGATTGGTGGGGTCAAGAATTGGTTCGGGCAGCCGGACATCAGCGCGAAAGTCGGGTGGTGCGTCGGGCGGTGAAACCGGTTCGGGCAAGTGCCCGGTCATCTGATCCAGCCGGATCAACGGGTTCTGCGATGAGGCGGCACGCGAAAACCGGCGTGCCAATGACAGGCGCGGCAGGTTGGCGAGATGGCCGATTGTACGCAAGCCAAGACGGTTCAGCAGCAGCACGGTTTCGCCATCCAGCCGCAGGGCTGCCACCGGCAGCGGCGTGGGATCGACACAGATTGCCCGCACCGGTCCGAACCGCGCCTGCGCCCATGCCGCGCCCCAGGTTGGAGCAAGCGCCAGTTGGGCCGAAAACCCCAAGCCCGAAAGACTGGCCTCCATCTCTGCCAGCATTGCGGTCTCACCACCCCAGATATGATCCGAGCCGGTGGTGTCCAAGATCAGGCCGTGATTGCTTCCCACCACCGCCCAATCATCGGCAACCGTCCAAGGGCACCAGCGCCGTGCCCAAAGTGCAAGGCGACCCAATGCGGCCCGGTCACCTTCTGGATCGGCAAAATCCACATGCAGATTGGGGCAAAATGCGCGCATGTCCGCCATCCGCGCACCGATTGTCACGCCCGCCAAATGTGCGGCGCGGTTGAGAGCGTGAACCACCGGCCCGTGGGTTCCCTCGGCTGCCAAGACCTGCGGCAGATCATCTGGCAGAGCGTTGCCCAAGCGTGCCTGTGCCTTCTGCCAGCGTTCTATCGGGAAGTTCGGCAACCAGATTGAGACGATCCGCCGCCCCGCCTTCATGACGTATTATCCATGTGCCTGGCCTCCTGTCGCGTGATCGGAACAATTCGACCCGCCAACACGGATCGCCGGGAGCGCGTGCATCATCTGGATTTGTGGCAGAAGGCAGCGTTGCAATCCGCCAGCGATCCCGCGCCGCACTAAGATCGGCGGTGGCTGCCTGTCGGATCAACCAGCATGGGACGGCAGTTGCCTCGGCCCGCAGGGCCAGCCGCCTCATCGCTGTGAAGTTCAGCGCCGCGTGATCACCGCGAATTTCGACAATCACCGCCGCCAGCGCTCGGCAGCGCAGCCCCTCCTCGGCCGCAATCATCACGTCGGCAGGCCGCGAAAGCTGCATCAATATCAGCGGCCCCAAGTCAGCCAGATCCGGCAGAAAGGGCCGCCCGGTTTCGCGCTGCGCCAGACGATCTTGAATCCAAAGTACCGCCCCGCTGCCACAGCCAAGCTGAGCTATAACAAATCCTGCTGCTGCTGCCTCTGCCCCGCTCGCAGCAAAAACCTCGGTCAGAGTCACCTCTAATCGCCTTGCACGTGGAGCTGATGGCAGTGGTCGTATCATCGTAAGTGCAGGTATCCAAAATATGGCACACGGAATCACATCTATTTGTTCCTTTTTTGTTCTAGTAATCTTTTTCTACAAACCTGACAAGATGGACCAGCATCACCTCAGGAAGATGGCTTAAACGTTCGGCTGCACGACAGAATAAAATTTAACTATTTTAATGTATTATGCAGTATATGTGGTATAATTTCTGCTCTCCTAAGTGTTCAGTCCCGGCATCCGGTGGATCGGGTTTAGGATGAATCGATCTGGCTCTGATGTCCAGATTTTGCAGATGTATGCGTAGGGCGTGCGGCCGTTCAGCGTCTTGTGCCGTCGGGCGAAGTTGTAGGCTGCCAGGAAGTCGGCAAGGTGCGTGCGCAGCTGATCGTAGCTGTCGTAGTGGGAGCGCTTTACTGTCGCGTCCTTGATCGTGCGGTTCGGTTGGCTGACAGCTGTTTGCCGTCAAACGCCGAGAAGCATTCGCTCGACTTGGCCGTTCGTCCATGGGTGGTTGGGTTTCGTCAATCGGTGCTTGATGCCGTTGGCCTCGCAGATCATGTCGAAGCGCATTGGCCGGGAGTAGATGGTATTGCGGTTCCGTGGCCGCTCGGCGAACCGGATGCCCCTCGCCATTGGGCTTGAACCCGTGGCGCTTCCAATGGCTCGATCGGGGAGAATGGTCTGAACCTGATAGGGCACGGCCTCAAGCATGTGTTGCAGGAACTCCCAGGCGGTGCGTCTGTCAGCCGTTGCAACGCGTTGCGCGACGGCGAACTTGGCTGTCCGGTCGATGCCGACGAAGAGCGAGAGCTTGCCTTCGGCGGTCTGCATCTCAGCGATGTCCGCTCTTGTGGTTTGCAGGCAAACCACGAGAGGGCAGCGGATGTGGAAGAACCCGCCTCTCGGCGATGCAAGCATCGCCTGTCGGCCAATGGATCGGGTAGCGCTTGAGCTTCTGGCGTTTGGGCTTCTCGCCCTCGACGTCGGGCAGGCGGGAGATGCCATGTCGCTGCAGACACCGGTGCCGCGCCGAACGGGTCAGGTGCGGGATCGACGGTTGCAATGCATAGAGGCAGCCATCCAACGGCAGCAGCGTATGGCGCCGAAACGCGACAATCATCGCCTCTTCGGCCTTTGTCAGAACGGTGGACCGCGGCTCCGACGGCCCGGTCTTCATATCCTCGACCGTCGCGCGCTTGCGCCATTTCGCCACCGTCTTGGGGTTGATGCCCAGCTCGCGGCTCAGCTGCGCGAGCGAAGCTTGTGATCGCTGTATTGCGGCTCTGACGGCGTGCGCCTCTCGGCGAATGCATGCATTCACCTGCCGGGCAACGGGATCGTGGCGCTCCCGCGACGAACCTGTCCCATGTTGCTTCCTTCCATGCCTGAGAAAGGATCGCACCAACAAACCGTGGAATCAAACACCTAAGCGGCTCCGCCGCATTGGATGCAACCGGTTCAGCCAGCGACAACCTGCTGATCGCCAACACCGCAGCCAACCATCTTTGGGGCATGCAGGGCAATGATACCCTTATGGGTGGGGGCGGCGCGGATACGCTGGATGGCGGCGCTGGCGATGACAATATGCAAGGCGGCACAGGCAACGATGCCTATTATGTCGACAGCCTAGGCGATCTGTTGGCCGAACAAACCGCCAGCGGCACCGATGTGGTGATCGCGGCCATGGACTGGGCCTTGGGCAGCAACTTTGAGACGCTGATCCTTGATGGCGCAGATAATCTGAACGACAGCGGCAAAACTGCAGCCAACCTGATCAACGGCTACGTCGGCGACAACGCTTTGTTCGGGATGACCGGGAATGACACGCTGAACGGAGGCGGCAATGACACATTGGATGGCGGCGGCGGCGTGGACACGATGACAGGTGGCAACGGCGACGACAGCTATGTTGTGGATGCCCCGTCCGACCGGGTGACTGAGGCTGCCTCTGGCGGGACCGATACCGTGCTGTCATCTGTCAGCCTGACACTGGCGGTCATTGTCGAAAATCTGACCCTCACCGGACAAGCTGCGATCAACGCAATCGGCAACGCGGCTGATAACCTACTGTCGGGCCTCGCCGGAGCCGACACGATGATCGGTCGCTTGGGCAATGACAGCTATACCGTCGACTCTGTCTTGGATATGCTGTTTGAAAATGCAGATGAAGGCACAGATCTGATCACAAGTTCGGTCAGCTGGACGCTGGGCAGCGGGTTTGAAAACCTGATACTGTCTGGATCAACGGCCTCCAGCGGCACGGGAAATGCGCAGGCCAACGCGATCACCGGCAATGGTGCGGCCAATCGGTTGCTTGGACAGGCAGGCGATGACTTGCTGATCAGAGACGCAGGCAACGACACGCTGACGGGCGGCGCGGGCGCTGATCACTTTGTCTTCACCGCAGCCAACGGCAATGGCATCGACACGATCACTGATTTCAGCGCATTGGCGAGCGGGGCTGACCAAGGCGATGTCATGGAGTTTAGTGGGCTGCTGATCGGCACCTTCGCCTATATGGGTGGTGCTGCGTTCTCGGGTGGATCGGATAATTCCGAGGCAAGGGTTGTTGGAACTCAGCTGCAGGTCGATGTGAACGGCGACGGCGCGGCGGATATCCTCATCACCCTAAGCGGCCTGACAAACGCCGGGCAACTCAGCACGATGGATTTCATGTGGAGTTAAACACAGTATAGATCTGGATGTGCGGTGTTCATGCCAAGCGGCGTTGTTGGACAACTCATGTCTGCGGCGTGACTGCCGCTTTCCCCGCTGATTTCAAGCCACGCGATTGATTTCGGCGGTGCCGCAGGCTGAGAAGCGGTTCATGAGGGCGCTGCGGATCTGGATTTCGGCGGTAAGGCGGTCGAGGATCGCGGTATGGCAGCGGCGGGTGTTATCGACACCATCCGTTGCCCGGCAATGGTTTGCCTGCAAACCGTGAGAGGGGGCGGTAACGGTGCCGATCTCTTCACCCTCAAGGATCTGGTCGAGCCGCTCCGGAAAGCCCGGACTGTCGCTGGACCCGTGCGTCATGCGAGACCGGGAGGGTGAAGGCTTGCTCATACCGCCTATCTAACCATATGGATTCACGAAGTGAATCGTCCAAGGGCAGAGTTGTGCAGCAACGTCCCGGAGATGAAATAAGCCTTAGTCGCCCAGCAAATCTGTCGCGGGGTTTTCGGTGATCTCGACATCGGCGTAATAGCGCTGGGCCTGAACAGCCGAGCGGTGCAGCGATAATTTCATCGCCGCCGCAAGCGGCGCGCCGTCCAAGGCCGCTTGGGTCAAAAATCCTGAGCGTAAACCATGCGGGGTGGCGTAATCCTCTGGCAGTCCCGCAAGTTTCAAGCGATGCCGCAAGATCACCCGTATCGCATCCGGCGCAAGCTTGCGGCCCAGCACGCGGTCGGCTTGCGAGATCGGGCGGAACAGCGGCCCCGAGGTGATGGCGGCCGCCTCTATCCAACCCATCACTGCCCGTGCCGCGCGGCCTTTCAGTGGCAGGCGCGGCGCTTCGGTCTTGCTGGTGGTTTTGGTTTCCAGCAAGCGGACCCAAATCAGCCCCTTGGCGGCGAAATCCTCAATGCCAATATCCTCACGGTAAAGATTGGTGATCTCGCTGCGCCGCCGCCCGCCCGAGCCAAACCCCAACATCAGCACCGCCCGATCTCGAAGACCGCGCAAGCTGTCGTCACAACTGGCCAACAACAACTCCAAGACATCGCGCGTCACTGGGCGCGGCGATTTCGGCATCCTCGGTCGCGCCGCCGCCTTACGCCCCTTCGCCCGCGCCTGCTTCAGCAAAGGTGCCTCGAACGGTGAGGCCAAGTTTTTCATCCGATGAAACGCCCGCCACGACGCAATCTTGCGATCCAATGTGGCCGGGGCCGGGCAAGCCAAACTCAGGCGCAGCCCCAGTTCGATCAACTCTTGTGCGGCATCTTGCGCGGCGCCGGGCACCTCTGTCAGATCCAGCGTGTGATCCAGCACAAACCGCAGTGCCACTCGCTCGCTTTCCGGCCAGATCAGGCTTTGCCCAAAAACCGCAGCTTTCCATGCCGCGATATAGGCCAGATCGCGCTCCCACGCGCGCAATGTGTTCTGCGGCGTGCCACGCTTGTACAGTGCAGCAAGCGCCGCCTCATCCTCGGCGGAAAGTTGGACGTAAGACGGCAGAGGCAGATTGGATTTCATCGCGGCCCAATGTGATTTCGAAACGACTCTGACAGGCCATCCCACCAGATCAAGAGTCTCGATAACAGCTTTCGGCCTAGATGATCACCACGGATCGGCTTTGCGGTGCAAAATCCGTTCTGTCACAAAACGGGATTAGGCGGATACCGCAACAGCATTGACCCGTGACGTTCCAGAGGTTGCATCAATCAAAGTCCAACGGATCAGCAAGATCGCTGGATTGAGGTTCGGATGTTGCGCGCAAAGCGCTTCCAGCCCATCCAGACGGCAATGAAACACTCGCTCCTCATGTGTTTGCGCCTTAGAGATCACCTGCACGGCACAGTCCGCAGGCCAGCCCGCGCCCAGCAAACCTTGCGTTATAGATGCCGCCTGCGACACCCCCATATAGCAGGCCAACGTGGTGCCCGCCTGCGCCGTGGTGGTCCAATCCTGCGCGCCGTCGTGGCGCAGATGCCCGGCGGCAAGGATCAGCCGTTCGGTTTGGCCACGCTCGGTCAGAAAGCTGCGGGCCGAGGCAGCCGCAGCACAGGCCGAGGTGACACCGGGCACAATCTCCCAGTCCACCCCGGCGGCATTCATCGCATCGGCTTCCTCTGCCCCGCGGCCAAAGATGCCCGGATCGCCACATTTCAACCGCACCACCTGCTGCCCCGCTTGCGCTGATTGCACCAGCAATGTGTTGATCTGCGCCTGCGGCATCGCATGACAGCCGGGGGCCTTGCCAACATAGATCAGGCTCGCCCCTTTGCGCGCACGCTTCAGCAAAGCCGGATCGGCGAGGCGATCATAATAGACCACATCGGCAGCTTGCAGGCGCTCCAATCCCCGCAAAGTGATCAGATCAGCCGAGCCGGGGCCAGCGCCGACAAGGCTGACGAAGCCTTGTTTGGCGGCTTTCGTTCGTGCGGTTATATGTGTCGTGCTGCCGTTTGGCAGGCGCGCTTGCCAAATCCGAAAGGCAAGGATCAGCTGTGCAAACAGCGGCTTGGGCGCAAGGGTGATCATTCGGCGGCCTCTGGCAGTTTGAAACGGGTGAGCAATCCGGCAAGTTCCGGGCGGCACGATCCGCAGGACGTGCCTGCACCCAAGGCTTCACCCAAGGCGGCAACACTCAGCGCGCGGCCCGATTGGATCGCCGCGCGGATGGTGTTGATCCCGACATTCAGGCAAGCGCAAACCGTAGCACCGGGGGTGGGCATATCAGCCCGCGGGCGGCCAGCGAGGATGATGGGCTCGGCCTCATTCAGGCGGCTGGCCAAGTGATCTCGGGCCACTGCGACGGGGCTGGGGCCCGCGAACAAGGCGGCGAGCAAGCGGCCCTCGGCGTGAAAAGCGATGCGGGCAAGGCCGCGTTTGGCGTCGATGACGGTTGTTGCTTCGGCACTGGGCAGGGCGAACAGGGCGCGCGCGTATTGGGTCCAATCCTCGGGCGCTGTAAGCCCCGCCAATTCCATCCGCCAGCCACCGGGGACACGGGCGCGGGCCCAGTATTCTGCGGTCGGCTGTAGGACGGTGGCGCTGATGGCGAAGCCGAACCAATGCGCGGGGTAAAGCTGGGCCGCGACGGCGGCGGCTTTGCTTTCAGGTTGGCCGGAAATTGGGTCCACAAGGCCCGGCACCAAAGCGTCGATGCGGGCAGCAGAGGCGGTCTCAGCCGTCCAGTGCATCGGTGCGAACAACTGGCCGGGGGCTGCGTTCTGGCTGATCAGCGCGCGCAGGAGGTTGCGGCCATGTCCATTGGAAAGTTCAACCAGATCATCGGGTTGGATATTCAGACGCGCGGCATCGCTCGGATGTATTTCCACAAACGGCTCCGCCAGATGCTGGCTGAGGCGCGGCGATTTCGCGGTGCGGGTCATCGTATGCCATTGATCGCGGATGCGCCCGGTGTTCAGGCGGAACGGGTGTTCGGGCGTCAAGGCTTGCGGCGCGCGGGGCGTGATCGGCAGCATCCGCGCGCGGGCGTCTGGGGTATGAAACTGCCCGGTGGCGAAGAAGCGGCCTCCCTTTTGGCGCGAGTTTTGTGGCCATGTGAAGGGGGTGAGGGTGTCGTAGGCGGCTTGGCTCAGGCTGGCGAGGTCAGAGATGTCAAAGTCGCTGCCGAGGTTTCCGGCAATGCCAGACAATGCAGCGTATTCGGTGAAAATCTCCGCCTCGGTTTCCCAAGCGAAGGCCTTGCCGTGGCTCATCCGCTTGGCAACCTGCGCCAGCGCCCACCAGTCAGGACGCGCCTTGCCGGGACGCGGCAGAACAGAGCGTTGACGGCTGATCGTGCGATCAGAATTGGTGACGGTTCCGTCCTTTTCACCCCAAGCAGTCGCGGGCAGCAGCACATGCGCCAGCCGCGCGGTGTCGGTTTCGGCGGTGACATCGCTGACCACAACGAAGGGGCACGCCTTGATCGCCGCCGTCACCGCGTCGGCATCGGGCATGGTTACAGCGGGATTGGTGTGGATGATCCAAATGGCTTTGATCGTCCCATCGGCCACGGCACGAAACATATCGACCGCCTTCAGCCCCGGCTTTTGCGCCATAGCGGGGCTGGCCCAAAAGCCCTGAACTGCATCACGGTGAGTCTGATTTTCGATGTCCAAATGGCAGGCGAGCATATTAGCGAGGCCCCCCACCTCGCGCCCGCCCATCGCGTTGGGCTGACCCGTGACCGAAAATGGCCCCATGCCGGGACGGCCGATGCGCCCGGTGGCAAGGTGGCAGTTGATGATCGCATTGACCTTATCGCTGCCCGAGGACGATTGGTTGATGCCTTGGCTATAGACGGTGACGACCTTTTCAGTGCTGGTCCACAGCCGCAAGAACGCGGCCAGATCGGCTGCGGGCAGGCCTGTCTCAGTAGGATCACTGGCACAGGCGGCGGTCAGGGCCTCGGGGTAGCCAGTAACATTGGAGAGATAGTCGAGGTCAACCGCCCCCGTGTCTGCGATCGCCACCAGCAACGCGTTGAACAAGGCCGCATCCGACCCCGGCGCTATCGCCAAATGCAGGTCAGCAATGTCACAAGTGGCGGTCCGCCTTGGATCAATCACCACGATTTTCATCGCAGGGCGAACAGCTTTCGCGATGGCAAGGCGCTGATACAAAACCGGGTGACACCACGCAAGATTCGATCCGGTCAGCACCACCAGATCGGCCAACTCCAAGTCCTCATACAGCCCCGGCACGGTGTCAGAGCCAAACGCGCGCTTGTGGCCAGCAACCGAAGACGCCATGCAAAGCCTTGAATTGGTGTCAATATTGGCGGACCCGATGAAACCCTTCATCAGCTTGTTGGCAACATAGTAATCTTCCGTCAACAACTGACCCGAGACATAAAACGCCACTGCATCCGGGCCATGATCGGCGATCACCTTTGAAAACCGCTTGGCCACAACGCCCAAAGCATCGTCCCAAGTGACGTCCTGCCCGAACACACGCGGGGCCAAAAGCCGACCTTCAAGCCCAACTGTTTCGCACAAAGCGCTGCCCTTAGAGCACAGCTGCCCCTTGTTCGCCGGGTGATCGGGGTCACCCTTTACACTCAGCCCGCCCTTGCCATCGGCCGCGGCCAAGATGCCACAGCCGACGCCGCAATAGGGGCAGGTGGTGCGAATTTGGCCGGGCTCCAACGAGACGGGCTGCAGGGTCATGCGGCTGACCGCCGGACTAAACGGCTGGCATCTAGCAAAATCCGGCCCGCTTCGACCCGCGCCGGATAACTTTGTACCGCGCCTTCATCCGCCCCCAGCGCCATGCCGGTTTCCAAGGAAAACACCCAAGCGTGCAGCGGGCAGGTGACGGCATTGCCATGCACGATGCCTTCCGACAGTGGTCCGCCCTTGTGCGGGCAGCTGTCGTCAATCGCGAACACCTGATCTTCGGCAGTACGGAACACCGCCACACAGCCAGCGGCAGTTTTCACCACCCGCGCGCCTTGAGCGGGAATGGCACTCAGCGCGCCAATATCGATCCAGTTCATTCGGCGGCCTCCAGCGAAAGATCGGCCATCGGTGCCCATTGCGCCATCTGATCGGGTTTGGAAAGCTCCGCCCACGGGTCGATCTGATAGACCGATTGCGACAGCATGAAGCGGTCATACAAAGCCCGACGCACCGTCAGGTCGGCCATCTGCTCCTGACACCAACCAAGACCCACTTTGCCGACCCATTTGTAAATCCGGTGCAGATAGCGGCTGTTTTCTCGGTAAAGCTGCACGAAGGCCGCGATGATTTCCATGGTTTCAGCCTCGGTGGTGGACTTGCACAGAAACTCGGTTTCGCGAACATCCATCCCGGCAGCACCCGCCACCGAAATTTCATAGCCACTGTCCACGCAAACCACGCCGATATCCTTGCAGGTCGCCTCCGCACAGTTGCGCGGGCAGCCGGACACGCCGAGCTTCACCTTCGCAGGCGTCCAAGACCCCCACAAAAGCTTCTCCAGCTTGATGCCCAGCCCGGTGGAATCCTGCGTGCCAAAGCGGCAGAAATCCGACCCCACGCAGGTCTTCACCGTGCGCAGCCCTTTGGCATAGGCATGGCCAGAAACCATCCCCGCCGCGTTCAGATCCTGCCACATCGCGGGCAGGTCTTCCTTTTTCACCCCCAGCAAATCAATCCGCTGCCCGCCCGTGACCTTCACCAGCGGCACGTCGTATTTATCCGCCGCATCGGCAATCGCGCGCAATTCATCCGGCGTGGTCACCCCGCCCCACATCCGAGGCACCACCGAATAGGTGCCGTCCTTCTGAATATTTCCGTGGTTGCGCTCGTTCACAAAACGGCTTTGGCGGTCATCGACATATTCGGTCGGCCAATCCGCGATCAGGTAATAATTCAACGCCGGACGGCAGGACGCACAGCCGCCAACCGAGCGCCAGCCAAGCTCCTGCATCACCGCCGGGATCGACTTCAGCGCCATCGACTTGATCAGCCGCCGCACATCCTCGTGGGTGTGATCTGTGCATTTGCACATCGCGGGGTTAGCGTTGGCGGTAAAGCTGTCGCCCAAAGTCACCGCCATCACCTCCTCGACCAGCCCCGTGCAAGTGCCACAGCTGGAACTGGCCTTGGTGACGTTGCGCACGAGGTCCAACGTATTGGCCCCGCCGAGGATCGCATCCACAATTTTGCCCTTACAAACGCCGTTGCAGCCACAAATTTCCGCGCTAGGCGGCAAGGCTGCAACGGCTGCCATAGGGTCCGTTTGGGCACCCCCTTGATAGGCTGGGCCGAAGATCAAGGTCTCGCGCATCGCGGTAATATCGGTGCCATCTTTGATCAGCCCGAAGAACCAGTTGCCGTCGGCGGTATCGCCATACATCACCGCGCCGACCAGTTGGTCGCCCTCAATCACCAGCCGTTTGTAAACCCCCCGCGCCGGATCGCGGAACACGATATCCTCGCGCCCCGGTCCGTCGGCAAAATCGCCAGCCGAGAACAAATCGCAACCCGTCACCTTCAGTTTGGTCGCCGTCTGCACCGGACGGAAGGCGCTTTCCTGCCCCAGCAAAGCCTGCGCCAAAACCTTGGCTTGGTCATAAAGCGGAGCCACAAGCCCAAACAACTGCTTGTTATGCTCAACACATTCGCCCACCGCCCAGATCGCTGTGTCAGAGGTCTGCATCGCATCATTCACCGTGATGCCACGCCCCACATCCAGATGCGCGTCATTCGCAAGCCGCACTTCGGGGCGGATACCCACCGCCATGCAGACGATATCGGCGTCATAAACCGTGCCATCCTCCAGCAGAACGGCCTCCACCCGCTCATGCCCGAGGATGGCCTTGGTCGCCCCTTTGCAGTGGATTTTCATCCCCCGCGCCTCCAGCGACTTTTGCAGCAAATAGCCTGCGGCGGGGTCTAACTGCCGCTCCATCAGATGGCCCATCAGATGGATCACCACCACCTCCATGCCGCGCAACTGCATCCCTGCAGCGGCTTCCAGCCCCAGCAACCCGCCGCCAATCACCACCGCCTTCGCTCCCGGCTTGGCCGCCGCGATCATCGCATTGGTGTCTTCCAGATCGCGGTAAGTGACGACGCCGGGCAGCTTATGGCCCGGCACCGGAATGATGAAGGGCGCAGATCCGGTCGCGATGATCAACTGATCATAAGGCGTCTCCACCCCGGCGCTGGTCACGGTTTTTGCGGCACGGTCGATCTTGGTGACAGCGTGGCCCAACACGGTTTTGATACCGCGTGCGGCATACCAAGCGTCGTCATGGGTGACGATTTCTGCATAGGTTTTCTCACCCGACAACACCGGCGACAGCATGATCCGGTTATAGTTCCCGCGCGGCTCTGCGTTGAACAGGGTGATATCAAACGCATCCGGCGCTGCATCCGTCAGTTGTTCCAGCACCCGGCCCGAGGCCATGCCCGCCCCGATGACGACAAGTTTCTGTTTCATCACGCGACGTCCTTCTTCTTGTGGCCGTGTTCGTATTCTTCAAGGAATGCAAGCACTTCGCTGCGGTAGTGATAATAGTCTGGATGCTCTAGCAGGCTGCGACGGCTTCGCGGGCGCGGCAGTTTCACCTCGGTAATCTTGCCAATGGTTGCGTTCGGCCCGTTGGTCATCATCACCACGCGGTCGGCGAGCAAAATCGCCTCGTCCACGTCATGCGTGACACAAACGGCGGTGACTTTGGTGCGCGACCACACCTCCATCAGCACTTCCTGCAATTCCCACCGGGTCAGGCTGTCGAGCATCCCGAACGGCTCATCCAGCAGCAGCAGCTTGGGCGACAAGGCAAAGGCCCGCGCAATGCCAACCCGCTGCCGCATTCCGTTCGACATATCGGCGGCTTGGCGATCCATCGCATCGGCAAGGCCCACACGCTCAAGGTAGTATTCCACCACCTCTTGGCGTTCGACTTGGGTGGATTTTGGATAAACCTTATCCACCCCAATCGCGACGTTTTCCTTTGCCGTCAGCCACGGGAACAGATTGGGCGATTGGAACACCACGGCGCGCTCGGGGTCGGCACCTTCAACATGCGTGCCGTCCAGCGTGATCGCACCCTTCGAGATACTGTTCAGCCCCGCCGTCATTGTCAAAACGGTGGATTTGCCGCAGCCGGAATGGCCGATCAGGCTGACAAACTCGCCCTTCTTCAGGATCAAGTTGAAATCCTCCACCACCGTCAAAGGCCCCTTGGCGGTGGCATAGACCTTGTGCAGCTGCGAATAGCGCAGATAACGTGCGTCCAACGCCGAACTGGCGGCCTTGGCATAGGCTTTCGGCAAAGCATGGCGCGGGGTCAAAGCGGGCAGCAGCCGGGTTTCCGGCAGCTTGGATTTGATGCCGACATCCATCAGATAGGCGGTGACATCGGCGCGCAAGGTTTTGAATTCAGCACTTTCGTTCATCGAACTGCGGTCGCGCGGTCGCGGCAGGTTGACCGGAAACGCCGCACCCAAACTGCCATCGGGATTCAGGCACAGGATGCGGTCGGCCAAAACCAAAGCCTCATCCACATCATTGGTGATCAGCACGACGGTGCGCTTATCCGCCGCCCAGATCGCCTCAATCTCCGCGGCCACATTGCCCCGCGTCAGCGCATCCAGTGCCGACAAAGGCTCGTCCATCAGCAGCACTTCCGGCTGCATCGCCAAGGCCCGTGCCACCGCCACCCGCTGCCGCATCCCGCCAGACAGTTCCGCCGGACGCCGATCAGCCGCATGGCCAAGTCCGACCATCTGGATGTATTTCTGCACCAAAGCGGCGCGCTCGGCCTTGCTGCCTTTAGACACCGCATCCACCGCCAACCCGATATTGCCCGCCACGGTCAGCCATGGCATCAGCGCGTAGGATTGAAACGCCAGCCCGCGCTCTGGCCCCGGCCCTGTCACCGGAGCACCCTTGAAATTGACTTCGCCGCGATCCGGCAGCGTCAGCCCCGCCATCAGGTTGATCAGCGTGGTTTTACCCGAGCCAGAAAAACCAAGGATCGCCAGAAACTCGCCATCCTGCACCTGAAACGACAGGTTGCGCAGCACGGGCATATCACCGTAGCCCTTGGAAACATTATTAAAATCTAGGATACCCATGTTGGTTACCGCCCCGTTCAACGATTGTTCGAGAAGGTGAACAGCGACTGCAAAGCGAACATCACCCGATCAAGCAGAAAGCCGATGATGCCAATGGTCAGCACTGCAACCATGATCTTGGCTAGGGATTGCTCCGATCCGTTCTGAAACTCATCCCAGACGAATTTGCCAAGCCCCGGATTCTGCGCCAACATTTCTGCGGCAATCAGCACCATCCAGCCCACGCCCAAAGACAGCCGCAGCCCAGTGAAAATCAACGGCAGCGCCGAGGGCAGCACCAGCCGGGTGATCTTTTTCCACAACGACAGCTTCAGCACACGGCTGACGTTGACCAGATCCTTGTCAATTGACGCCACCCCCAGCGAGGTGTTGATCAGCGTCGGCCACAGCGAACACAACGTCACCGTAAAGGCCGAAACAATGAAGCTTTTCGGCATATTGCCGTCCGTGTACACCGCCGAGACCACCATCGTCACAATCGGTAGCCAAGCCAGCGGCGACACCGGTTTGAACAACTGCACCAGCGGGTTGATCGCCGCGTTTGCCGTCGCCGACAGCCCCGCCAAAATTCCCAAAGGCACCGCAATCACCGTGCCAATCAGAAACCCCGCGAACACCGTCTTAATTGAGGTCCAGATCTGCGCATAATAGGTCGGCTTGCCGGTATAGGCCGGAGTTCTCACCTCGTCCGCCTTGCCGTCCGCCACCAAAGCGGCGTTTTTCGCGGCCTGCTTGGCGTAAAACTCCTGCTCTTTCACGCCTTCAGCCGCAGCGCTGGCGTCCAAAGCAACCGCCTGTTCCCACACCTGCAAAGGCCCCGGAATAGCGCCCAGCGAAGTCTGCACCATCGGCGCAAGGCTGGCCCAAAGTGCTAAGAAACCCGCAATCGCCAGCATCGGCACAACCGCCAACCGCCAGATTTCCGGCATCTGCCCGCGCGGGTTGTCGCCCGCTAGCACGCGCCAGATCGGAGTGATCCAGGCCAGTCCCAGCAGCTTGAACCATTTGTCGCATTTGCTGATCAGCCGATACAGCTTTTCCAGCCGGGCGGCGCGGTCGCGTGTGGGTTCTTCGGGCAAAGCAGCGGGGTCAAGCAGGGTCATGTAAGTCTCCATCAGCGGCGGCATTGTCTGGCGGAGTGCCGCCAGACAATTCAGAGAAGGTGTTTACTCAGTTGATGATTTCGCCGCCTGCGACGGTCTGACCGTCTTTCAAGCCAATGGTCAGGCTGTCGATATAGGCGTTGGGTTTGGTGCCGTCATAAGACACACCGTCGATGAAATCGGCGGAAGGTTCACGGTAGCCGTCGGCGTCAAAATCGAACTCGTCAGCGGTGGCATGGCCATCAGCGATCAAAGCCTCGGCGGCGGCTTTGTAGATCTCCGGCTTGTAGACCGACTTCGCGGTTTCATCGAACCACGCATCCGGCTTGCCCTCGGCAATCTGACCCCAGCGGCGCATCTGGGTCAGATACCAGACTGCATCGGAATAGTAGGGGAAGGTCGCATTATAGCGGAAGAACACGTTGAAATCGGGGGCAGGGCGCTTGTCACCCTTTTCATATTCAAACGTCCCGGTCATCGAGTTGCCGATCACCGCCGCATCTGCGCCAACATAATCCGGGCTGGACAGGATCGTTACCGCCTCGGCGCGGTTGGCGTTGTCGTTCTCATCCAGCCAGATCGCGGCGCGGATCAGCGCCTTGGTCAGTGCCAAAGTCGTTTGCGGATTGGCTTCTACAAACTCCGCCGTCAGCCCAAACACCTTTTCCGGGTTGTTCTTCCAGATGTCATTGTCGGTGATCACCGGCACACCGATGCCCTTGGCAACTGCCGCTTGGTTCCACGGCTCACCCACGGAATAGCCGTCAATCGTGCCAGCCTCCAACGTCGCGGGCATCTGCGGCGGCGGCGTCACCGAGATCAACACATCGCCGCCAATTTGGCCCGAAACGTCATCCGCCGAATACAGCCCCGGATTGATACCGCCAGCCGACAACCAATAGCGGAGTTCATAGTTATGGGTGGAGACGGGGAACACCATGCCCAGATTGAAAGGCTTGCCTTCGGCGGCATAGGCCTCAATCACAGGCTTCAGCGCGGCGGCCGAGATCGGATGTGCAGGCTTGCCGCCCTCCATCTTCAATCCCGGCTTCATCGCTTCCCACACCGCATTGGAAACCGTGATCGCGTTGCCGTTCAGGTCCATCGAAAACGGCGTCACCAGCTTGGCCTTGGTGCCGTAGCCAATCGAGGCTGCAATCGGCTGACCCGCCAGCATATGCGCGCCGTCCAACTCACCCGAAACCACGCCATCCAGCAGCACTTTCCAGTTCGATTGCGCCACCAGCGTCACTGACAGGCCCTCGTCTTCAAAAAAGCCCTTTTCCTTAGCAATCGCCAAAGGGGCCATGTCGGTCAGCTTGATGAAACCGAGCGTCAGCTCGGGCTTCTCGATGCCTGGGGTCTCGGCGAAAGCGGGGAAGGCAAGCAGGGCGGTCGTGGCAAGCAGGGCTGAGATGCGTGTCATGTCTGGTTCCCGGAAAGCCCCGATGCGGGGCGTTGAAATGCAAAAAGCCGCCAGATCCCATGCCAGAGAAGGCAGTGGATCGAGCGGCGGTGCTCGGCTTTTCCCAACTTTGGGGGTCGGCGGTGAAGGCGTCATTGCCCTCGTGCTTGGATTAAATCTGCCGATGCCGCGCTGCAGCGTCAAATCATCTGTGTCGGATTTTGTGCAGTTTGTGACGATTTCGCAGGTGCAGCATCGCGATGCCACTTTTTTCAGCGTGCAGGTGCGGTCAGGTCGAAAATCCGGGCATCAAAAAAGCGATCGGCGGGCAGAATCAGTTGTCCACGTTCGGCGGGAACGGCTGTTGGCTGCGCCAAAGCACCTTCGAGTTTCTCGGATGCGCCGGGTAGAATGGCGCCTGCTGGGCGCAAATGCAGGCGGTACAGGTCGCTGCGGAACACATCTGTTGCTGCGGCGGCGGCCTCTGCCACATCCAAGCCATGCCGCCCCGCCAAGGAAGCGCCTATCCACGCCGCCTGACTGCGCCACGGAAAGCTCGCCGCGCCCTCAAAGAATTCGATCAACTGCGGGGTCAGATGTTCGCGGCCATCTGGCGCTGTCACAATCCGTCCCGTCAACGCCCGTTCAACCAGATCGGCGGAAACCCCAATACGCCCCTGTGCCGTCAGCATCTCCGCCGCGATGATGTGGTTTTCCGCCCGCCCCAGCCAGCGCCCCGCCCGCCACAGCGCCCTAAGCAACGGCCCCGCCAGCGCAGGTTCCGCTTCGGCCCAGCCCAATCTGGTCGCCAGCACTTTCTCCGGTGCCCGCGCCCACAAGGCCGAGGTCGGCAGCAGCAACGTCCCCGAGCCGTTCTCGACCGCGACAGAACCCCAAGGTTCACCCACACAAAACAGGTCGATTTCTCCGGCGGAAAGCGCCTCGGCCATCCGCGGTGGCGGCACGGTGCGGATATCGAGTTGCGCGGTACGCGCGCCAGAGGCCGCCAGCCAATAATGCAGCAACTCGCGGTGCATCGAAAACGTATAGGGCACCCCGATGCGCAGGCTGGGCGAAGCGGCCAGCAAAGCCCGCCCCGCCGCCCCTGCATCGGCGAAATCAAAGCCATACCCCGCGTCCGCCATCTTGGCGGCCAAAGCGTTGGAAATCCCGATCACATTGCCGTTCAGGTTCAGCACGCATAGCGCCTCAAACCGCACCGGGCCACGCCCCAGCCCCAAAGCCATCGCCACGGGCACCGGCGCCAACATCTGCGCCGCATCAACTTGCCCCACCGCCAGCATATCGCGCAACGCCGCCCAACTGGGGGCAGCGTGCAGATCCAGGGACAGCCCCTCCTCCTCGGCAAAGCCTAAAGCCTCGGCGATGATCAGGGGGGCTGCATCCAGCAGCGGCACATAGCCAAGGCGCAGGGTCACGCTCATTTCAACAAATCCGCCGCAAGGACCAAAGCTGAAGCTACATCAGCCAGCTTGCGGCCCTGATCCATCGCGGTTTTGCGCAGCAAGGCGTAAGCTTCTTCCTCGCCAATGCCGCGCGCGCGCATCAAAATCCCCTTGGCGCGGTCAATCGCCTTGCGTTCTTCCAGCGCCCGGCGAGTCTCCACCAACTCAATCCGCATCTTTTGCAGCATATGAAACCGCGCGATGGCGGCATCCAAGATCGGCTTGATCCGATCCGCCCGCAGCCCATCCACCACATAGGCCGACATCCCCGCCTCAATCGCTGCCTTGGTCAGGTTGCCGTCGCTTTGATCGACAAACATCGCCACAGGGCGTTCGGTCGGCCCCGTCGCCAAAGCCAGTTCCTCCAACACATCGCGCGAGGGATTTCCGGCGTCGATCAGCACCAGATCAGGATTGCGGTGGGCAATCCGACGCGCAAGCCCGGTCTCCTCGGCAATCACCATCACATCAAAATCACCGGCGTCGCGCAGACCATCCACGATCAGCATCGCGCGGGCGCGGTCCTTTTCGACCACAATGATGGAAAGCCGTTGTGTCATGGTATTGGAAGACGGCGATGCGCCGCGCGAGGAAAGCGCAACCGCAGTCAACAGGGCCAGCATCAGTTCATGGTGCAGGCATATGATTAAACTGTGAGCAAATGCCGTGAGTATGCGATAAAAATGTGCAAAACGACAAAGCTGGTCGAAGCCCCGCGCGCCTTCCTGGTAGTCGGCAAACTAAAGTCGGCAGACAGGCCCCCAGATTGTTTACTTCATAACAATGGTTGAAAAATGGCCATTAATGTTATAAAAATAACAGCAAGCGACCGTTCAGGAGGCTACAAAATGACCGCAAAAGACCGCCGCATCATGGCGCTGTCGCTGGCTTTGGCCGAACGGAAAGTGATCCACCTGAAGGAAGCCGCAGCCTTGATGCAGGTGTCAGAAATGACAGTGCGGCGCGATGTGGCTGAAAACCCCGACCTGTTCGGCACCCTCGGCGCGCATATCATTCCGGCAGGCAGGCCCGATCTGGAAGCCCCCTATGCCATCGACCGCGCTGCCGAAAGCCATTCCGTGGCCAAGCGCCAAGCCTCCATCCACGCCTTGCGCTATCTTCAGCCGGACGAAGCCGTGTTCATGGATTGTGGTAGTACGCTCACCCATCTTGTCGATCTGATCCCTGCCGATACCCGCCTGACGGTGGTGTGCTATGCTTTCAATACGGCAGAGCGCATGATTACAAAGGAAAATATCACACTTATTCTTTTGGGCGGAGTCTTTCACCCCACCTCGGCCTCCTTCGCCGGGGCCTCTGGGGCCGATACGCTGAACGCCTTGGGTATCAATGTCGCCTTCCTGTCCGCCTCTGGCGTGGACCGGCAGCGCGGGGTGTCTTGCGAGCAGTTCCACGAGGTGCCAATCAAGCGCAAAGCGATGGAGATGGCGCAGCGCCGCTATCTGGTCTGCGACCAAAGCAAGATCGGCCGTGTGCGACCTGCCCACTTTGCAGATGTCAGTGATTTTGACGCCATAATCACCGAGGCGGGCGAATTGCCGTCGGACGCCTAAGGCCGGTGCTCTCATCTGCGCGAAAAGTAATGTTGTAAATATAACAAATATAATGATATAAAAATAACGAAAGCAGGCATTGAATCGAATCGGCTCGAAAGACCCGCGCCGGATTGCCTCGGAAATTTCGCGCAGCGGAGGGTATTTGGTGACGATATTGCAGCCGAAAACACAGGCAAAGATCGCCTCGGTGCAGCAGGCGGTTGGCCATGCTGCGCGCAATGCCGGGATGCCGCTCGATCTGGAATGGATCGCGCAAACACGGGTCAACCAATCCGCCACTGATCGGCGCGTCACCGGCCTGCCCGGTCGCCGTAGCGTCAAAAAAGATGCGCAGGCGGCTTGGTTGCTGAAAGCCCTCACCTGTATCGATCTTACCACCCTCAGCGGGGATGACACCGCCGGACGCGTCCGCAGGCTCTGCGCCAAGGCGGCACAACCGCTGACCCCCGCCTTGCAAGAGGCGCTGGGCATGGCGGATCGCCGCATCACCACGGGTGCCGTCTGCGTCTATCACCGCTTCGTTGCCACGGCTGTCGAAGCGCTGGCAGGCACAGGAATACCCGTCGCGGCTGTCTCAACGGGCTTTCCGGCGGGCCTTGCGCCGCATGATGTAAAGCTGCGCGAGATCGCGGCCTCGGTCGCCGATGGCGCCGCCGAGATCGATATCGTCATCACCCGCGAACATGTGCTAACCGGCAACTGGCAAGCCCTCTACAATGAAATGCGCGATTTCCGCGCCGCTTGTGGCGCTGCCCATGTCAAAGCCATCCTCGCGACGGGCGAATTGAAAACCCTGCGCAATGTCGCGCAAGCCAGCCTTGTCTGCATGATGGCAGGCGCGGATTTCATCAAAACCTCCACCGGGAAAGAGGCCGTCAACGCCACCCCCGCCGTGACCCTCACGATGATCCGCACCATCCGCGACTACCATGATCGCACCGGATTTCGCGTCGGCTACAAGCCCGCAGGCGGCATTGCCACCACCAAGGATGTGCTGATGCAGCAGTTTTTGATGAAGGAAGAACTGGGCCGCCCATGGCTGGAACCCAACCTGTTCCGCATCGGTGCCTCCAGCCTTCTGGCCGATATCGAGCGCCAACTGGAAACCCATGTCACGGGCGGCTATTCCGCCTTCAACCGCCATCCGATCGGATAACCGATGAACATCGCAAAGCATTTCGACGATATGTCCTACGGTCTTTCGCCCGAATCCGACAGCGACGCCCGCGCGTGGCTCGCCCGCCACAATCACAACTTCGGCCATTTCATCGCAGGCAGCTTCACCGCGCCTGAACACAGCTTTGAAACCTTCGAGCCTGCCACTGGCAAACCGCTCGCCACCTTAGCACGCGGCACAGCGGCCGATGTGGACGCCGCCGTCACAGTCGCCCGCAAAGCCCAAATGTCTTGGGCGAAACTGACAGGCCA
This sequence comes from Cypionkella sp. PAMC25878, assembly GCF_058135695.1. Lineage (NCBI taxonomy): Bacteria > Pseudomonadati > Pseudomonadota > Alphaproteobacteria > Rhodobacterales > Paracoccaceae > Cypionkella > Cypionkella sp. PAMC25878. The sequence goes on from NZ_CM176871.1 coordinate 979,722, forward strand.
CGCCCGCGCCCGTCACCTTTACGCGCTCGCCCGGATGATCCAGCGTCACGCCCGCCTGATCGCCGTCATCGAGGCCATCGACAACGGCAAACCCATTCGTGAGACCCGCGACATCGACGTGCCCCTCGCCGCCCGCCACTTCACCCATCATGCCGGATGGGCACAACTGCAAGCCACCAGCTTCCCCGATCATGCCCCGGTCGGCGTGGTCGGCCAGATCATCCCGTGGAATTTCCCGTTCCTGATGCTGGCATGGAAACTCGCCCCCGCCTTAGCCTTGGGCAACACCGTGGTGCTGAAACCCGCCGAATACACCTCGCTCACCGCGCTTTTATTCGCCGAACTGGCGCAAGCGGCTGGCCTGCCCGCAGGCGTGGTAAACATCGTCACGGGCGAAGGTGATACGGGGGCTTTGATCGTCGATCACCCCGGCATCGACAAGATCGCCTTCACCGGATCAACCGAAGTCGGCCGCCTGATCCGCCAGCGCACCGCAGGCACGGGCAAATCGCTAACGCTGGAACTCGGCGGTAAATCGCCGTTCATCGTGTTCGACGATGCCGATCTCGATGGCGCTGTCGAAGGCGTCGTCGATGCGATCTGGTTCAACCAAGGCCAGGTTTGCTGCGCCGGATCGCGCCTGTTGCTGCAAGAGGGCATCGCCGACGATTTCATCCGCCGCCTGAAACGCCGGATGGACGCCCTGCGCATAGGCTCCGCGCTCGACAAATCCATCGACATGGGCGCCATCGTTGCCCCGGTGCAGGCTGATCGCATCCGCGCTCTGGTCGCGCAAGGCGTGGCCGAAGGTGCCACCCTGTATCAGGCGGCGATGGATCTGCCGACCAATGGCTGCTTCTACCCGCCAACCCTGCTGACCGGCGTGCAACCCGCCCACATCGTCGCGCAAGAAGAAATCTTCGGCCCCGTCGCCGTCACCATGACCTTCCGCACCCCGGACGAGGCGGTGCAACTGGCCAACCACTCCCGCTACGGCCTGTCCGCCAGCATTTGGAGCGAATCCATCAGCCTCGCGCTGCAAGTCGCCGCGAAGGTCGAGGCCGGCGTGGTCTGGGTCAACGCCACCAACCTTTTCGATGCAGCCGTCGGCTTTGGCGGGCGCAAGGAATCCGGCTTTGGCCGCGAAGGTGGCCGTGAAGGCGCCTACGAATACCTCAAACCCAAAGCCATGGCAGGCCGCAAACTGCGCCCGGCACAGCCGCAGATCACCCCCCGCGCGGCTTCCGTCATCGAATTTACCCCCCCAATCATCGACCGCACCGCCAAGCTGTTCATCGCAGGCAAACAAGCCCGCCCCGATGGCAACTACTCCCGCCCGGTGCTGACCCCCAAAGGCGCGTTGATCGCCGAAGTCGGCGAAGGCAACCGCAAAGACATCCGCAACGCCGTCGCCGCCGCCCGCAAAGCCGAGGCTTGGGCCAACTCCACCGCCCACAATCGCGCGCAGGTGCTGTATTACATCGCCGAAAACCTCTCCGCCCGCGCATCAGAATTCGCAAACCGTATCAGCATAATGACAGGCCAAAGCACGGCCAAAGCCGATGCCGAGGTTGCAGCCTCCATCGACCGCCTGTTCAGCTATGCCGCCTGGGCCGATAAATACGAAGGCATCGTCCACGCCCCACCCCTGCGCGGCGTGGCTTTGGCGATGAACGAACCCATCGGCGTCGTGGGCGTGATCTGCCCGCCCGAAGCCCCGTTGCTGGGTCTGATCAGCCTGACCGCCCCGCTGATCGCCATGGGCAACCGCGTCGTTGCCGTGCCATCCGCGCCGCATCCGCTGTCGGCCACCGATTTCTACGGCGTGCTGGAAACCTCTGATCTGCCTGACGGCGTGTTCAACATCGTCACCGGCGATCCACAGCCCTTGGTGGAAGCCTTAGCCACCCATGCCGATGTCGATGCGCTTTGGGCCTTCGGCTCCGAAGCGCTGTCAGAGTCGGCCGAACGCCTCTCCGCCAGCAACCTCAAACGCACTTTTGTCGATCACGGACGACTCACCGACTGGCACCACCCCAGCGCTGAAGGTGCCGATTGGTTGCGCCACGCCACCGAGGTGAAGAACATCTGGATTCCCTACGGCGTGTAGGGAATCCTGCCAATCAAGCCCAGCCGATCAAGCAAGATGCCGTGCCACAGCGCCGTCTTGCTTGCTCCAGACATCATACCAAGCGGTAAACAGCTTGAACTGCGCCTCGGCAAAACCGCGCTGGCTGGCACTCAGCGCGTCGGTTTCGTTGAAATGCAGCGCATATTCAGCCTCGCCCTGCAACTCCAGCAGGTATTTGAAATACAACACCAAATTCGGGCCTTCATCAAACGACGACAACACAGCAAACGCCGCCTCCAATTCCAGCGCCTTCTGCCGGGCCTCCACATCCCCCGCAGCCGCAGCCCGTGACAGGTTGCACAGGGTCAGCACCGGGCGCGGCAACACGCAGCCAATCCCGGTGATCGCCCCCGACGCCCCGCAGTTGACGAACCCGTTCACCACCCCGGTATCGACCCCCACCATCAGCGTCACGCCATCGCCCGCCGAGGTGATAAACTCCCCCGCATAGCGCATCTCAGCAGGGCCACCGAACTCCTTGAAACCCACCAGATTGGGATGTTCGGCCCTGAGCGCGGTGAACAGATCGGCACGGGTGACAAAGCCGTAATACGGGCTGTTATAGATCACCGCGGGCAGATCGGGCGCGGCAGACAAAATCGCTTTGAAATGCGCCTTCTGCGCGCTGGGCGAAGGCCCGCGCGACAGCACCCGCGGGATCACCATCAGCCCATGCGCGCCAACTTCCGCCGCATGACGCGCAATCGCCTCCGCCGAGGCGGTGTTGATCGCCCCGGTGCCGACCACAACCTTGATCCCCGCCGCCACCAGCCGCGCCACACCTTCCATCCGCTGCGCATCGGTCAACAGCGGCCAATCCCCCATCGAGCCGCAATAGACCACCGCCGACATCCCCGCCGCGACCAACTCCTGTGCTTTGCGCACCAAAGCGTCAAAATCCGGGCTGCGGTCCGCCGTGCAAGGCGTCATCAACGCGGGGATCACCCCTGAAAAGATCTCGGACTGCATGTATTCATCCCTGTAAAAATCGCGGTTGGACCCCGTGACCCCACGCGGCATCTGCCGGATGAATCACTTCTCCATATTAATATACACATTGTATTTTACTTGTCTACAATAAGCTGAAGCCAGCCCTACAAAGCAATATCCTGCCGCTGGTCCCGCGCCATCAACCGCTGGATTTGCCCGACGATCTGATCGGCATGCGCCTTCGCCAGCCGATCAGCAGTCTCAACATCCCGCGCCGCAATCGCGGTAATAATATCCTCATGCTCGGTGATCACCGAAGCCGGTGGGCGGTCGTCAAACGATTGATAATACAACCGCAAAATCCGCCTTCCCTCATCCAGCAACCGCAAAAACAGCGCCAGATAATACGGATTCCGCCCCGCCTCGGCGATGGCCGCATGAAAATCGCGATTGGTGCCGATCATCGCCAAAGCATCATGCTCTTTAAACGCCGCACAATACTCCGCCTGATGCCCGCGGATCACCTCCAGATCGCCCGCCCGCCAGTTCTGCGCCGCAAGCCGCGTCGTCACCCGATACATCAGCGTGATCGCGTCAAAAAACGTGTGCAGGTTCACAAAGTCGATCTGCGACACCATGGTAGAGCGGTTTGGCAGCGTGTCGATCAACCCCTCCATCGCCAGCCGCGCCAAAGCTTCGCGGATCGGCGTGCGCGAGATCGCAAACCGCTCCGCCAGTTGCACCTCATCAATCGGGCTGCCCGGCGGCATCACCAGATCAAGAATGTCATCGCGCAGCAGATCATAGACCATCTTAACGCCAGAGCCGCGCTTGCGTTCAGGCGGCGGGGCAGGGGTGTTGTCCATGAAATTATCCTTCTGTGGCCAACACAGTTACGGCCACACCCCCCGCCGATCAACCGCTTCGCGTGCAGCCCCCGCCGATTGCGCCCACTTTAGCCGCCATCATGCCTTGGAAAAACTTGCTGCATGGGCATCGCGCAGCGCATCCTCCAACGCACGCCCCGCCCGATAGCCGTCCAGCGCCGCAGGCCGCGTCACCCCCGTCAGCAAACGCGGGCAGGGCTCCTGCGCGCCGATCACGGTCTGCAAGGGTAAGCGCTCGGCATAGATCGGCAACGCGTAATCCTCGTCTTCATCCACCACTCCGCGCGCCCGGATCTTGGCCGAGGCGCGCTCAATCTCCATCGCCACCACCGCCGTCGCCTTGACCTCTTGCGCCAAAGTTGCGCGCAACATCGCACTGCGGCCGGGGTAAAGCCGATCCATCACCGCCACCAGCGCCGCCGCCTTTTCGGCAGGGTCGTCCAGCAACCGCGCCTGACCAAATGCCATCACTGATCGGTAATCGGCAGAATGGTTGAACCCCGAGCGCGCCAACACAAGGCTGTCGAGATGTGTCACCGTCAGGCAGGCGGCTTGGCCCTTGCTTTGATTGCGCAACATCCGGCTGGCGCTGCTGCCGTGCCAATACAGCGTCGATCCTTCGCGCCAGAACAAAGTCGGCGTGCAATAGGGCGCGCCGTCAATCACATAAGACACATGGCACAACACCGCCGCATCGAGCAATTTATGCACGGTGTCATGGTCGTAAAAGCCGCGATCATGGCGGCGCTTCAACTGGTTGGTTGCATCAACGGGATAGGATGCGGACGTCATCGGGATACCCTCACGCGCCAAAATCGGCCCGAATATCTTCCAAACGCCGCTTCTGCGCACCGCCGGCATCGAAGTTATCCGGCGACAGCCACGCTTCATAAGCAGGCTTCAGCGCAACCCAATCCTTGTCGATCATCGCAAACCAAGCGGTGTCGCGGTTCAGCCCCTTGATAACAAAATGCTGCCGGAACAGCCCCTCGTACTGAAAGCCAAACCGCAGCGCCGCTTGCTTCGACGGCAGATTGTCATTGTTGCACTTCCACTCAAACCGCCGATAGCCCAGCGTATCAAATGCGTACTCCGCGAACAGGAACAACGCCTCGGTCGCCGCCGCCTTGCGCGCAATCAACGGCCCCCAATAGATATTGCCGATCTCCACGGCGCCATTGGCCGCATCAATCCGCATCAAAGTCTGCCGTCCTGCAACCTTACCCGTCGCCTTGTCGATGATGGCAAAGTAAATCGGGTCCGTACTGGCCGAAACCTTCTCCACCCAAGCACGGAAACTGGCCTGATCCTCTGGCGGATTTTCCGCAAGCCAAGTGAACTTCGCATCGGCATCGACGGTGGCCGAGGCGTCGTAAAGCTGAGCCGCGTGCTTTGCCTCCAGCTTTTCCAGCCGCACAAACCGCCCCTCCAGCGGCACGGCTTCGGGGCGTGGACGCGGCGTCCAATGCTGCATGTTTTCGGCCATGGTGATGCTCCTTCGGCAAGGCTATGCCCTATGGCTAGAGCGATACCGGATAGATATACAGGGCCAGTAATCGAAATAATCATCTAGCCAGTATAAAGGAGGCGCCACCCGTATGAGCAGAACCGCCGCCGCCCCGTTTCAAATTCAAATCCCGTTAAACCGTGGCCCCTCCGCCGCCCCGCTGGCCGATCAAATCGCTGCACACCTGCGCGCCGCCGTGCTGGCGCAAACCCTGCGACCTGCCGAGCAAGTCCCCTCCACCCGCGCCCTCGCCGCCGCCTTGGGTGTGTCGCGGATGACCGCCGATACCGCCTATGCCCAACTGATCGCCGAGGGCTATCTAGAGGCCAAGCTCGGATCAGGCACCCGCGTGGTGCCGCAAGGCCACATCACCATACCCCAACCCCTCGGCGCAAAACCCAAAGCTCCGCAGCGTACCGATCTGCCCCCCGGCGCCGACTTACTGGCCGAGGTCGCCCGCAATCTCACCGTGCAAGCCGCGATCCCCCTCGCCATCAGCGCCCCGAATGAAACCCTCGCCCCCGGCAAAGCTTGGACTCGTATCGCCATCGCCCAAGCCCGCACGCCATGGCGCGACGCCGCCTACACCGGCCCGCATGGCCTGCCCGCCCTGCGTGTCCAAATCGCGGAATATGTCCGCCGCATGCGCGGCATCACCTGCACCCCCGACCAAATCCTGATCACAGCAGGTACCCAGCAAGGCCTGTCGCTGACCGCTCGCGTGCTGTTCCAACCCGGAGATCAGGTCTGGTTGGAAAACCCCGGCTACATCCCTTTGCGCGCCGTGGTACAAGACGCGGGCCTGACCGGCATCCCGGTTCCCGTCGATGCCGACGGCCTCAACATCGCCGCAGGCTTGGCGCTCGCCCCCCATGCCGCCGGAGCCTATGTCACCCCCTCGCACCAATATCCCTTAGGCGCGGTGCTGACGATGGAGCGCCGCTTGGCCCTGCTGCACTGGGCGCAGGTCCGCAAGGCGTGGATCATCGAGGATGATTACGACAGCGAGCTGCGCTACGACGGCCGCCCGATCCCGGCACTTGCGGGCTTGGATGCCGCCGAAGGTGCGGTGATCTACCTTGGCACCTTCAGCAAAATGCTGTTCCCCGGCCTGCGCTTGGGCTACCTGATCGCGCCCGCCCGCCTGAGCGATGCCTTCGCCGGAGCCCGCGTGCTGGCCGACCGCCACGCCCAAAGCACCGATCAGCGCGTGCTGGCCGAATACCTCGCCGGTGGCCATTACGATGCCCATATCCGCCGCATCCGCCTGCTGTTCGCTGCCCGCCGCGCGATCCTACTGACGGAATGTGCCGCGCAACTGGCCGATTTCGGCAGCGTCGCCCCCGGCGATCAGGGCATGCATGTGCTGTTCCGCTTCCACACCGTCCTAGACGATGTGCACCTGTCCACCACCCTGCGCACGGCAGGCATCGAGACCCGCGCGCTTTCGCCCTTCTACGCCCACACCCCCACCTTCGGCCTCCTGCTCGGCTTCGGCAGCTTTGACGCCGCCCAAATCAAAACCGCCATCGCCGCAATCCGCCAAGCCCTGCATCCCCTCACCCGCTAACCGCATGGCAAACATCAGCCACCCCACAGCTTCAGCATTGGCCTTTCCCCGGCACCGCCTTACGGTCCGCCCAGCACCACGGAGCCCCCGATGAAACCGCTGGTTTTCGCAACAATGCTGCTGTGCTGGTCGCAAACCGCCCAAGCCCATCCGCATGTCTTCATCGACACTGGGCTGGAGCTGATCTTCGACGATCAACATCGCGCCACGGGTGTCCGCATCACGTGGAGCTATGATGATCTGACCTCGTTGCAGATCATCACCGACAAGGGCCTCGATCCCGATTTCGACGGCAACCTGACGCCCGAGGAAACCACCCAACTGAACGGCTTTGATATGCATTGGGACGCAGGCTATCCCGGTGACACCTATGCCTCGATGGCAGGCCAACCGCTGCCGCTGTCCGGTCCCTCGGATTGGACGGTCGCCTATAAAGACGCCAAAATCCTGTCCACCCATTACCGCAGCTTTGCCCAACCCGTTGAAATCACGCAACCCTTGCTGGTGCAAGTCTACGACCCCACCCTCTACGTCAGCTATGCGCTGAAACTCGGCACCACCCTAACCAACGCCGCCGATTGCGCCGCCCGCACCGTGCTGCCCGATCTTGACGCCGCCCGCGCCAAGCTGGATGCCGCCATCGCCGCCCTGCCACAAGATGCCGAAGCCGCCTATCCTGAACTCGGTGCTGATTTCGCCGAAGCTATGGAGGTCACATGCCCCCCGCAGTCCTGAGCCGCTCAATCATAAGCCCCAAACTGAAACGCACCCTCCTAACCCTCGGTGCAATCCTCGCCTTGATCCTGCTGGCGCTCTGGCTTTCCGGCGGCTTTATGCTGCTGGAAAGCTGGGTGATAGAATCCCAACGCGCTATCCAAAATGAACTCGCCGCCGGGGGGTGCGCGATCAAACAGGGCCAACCCGGCGCGCTCGCCGCTCTGCTGGCGGTCTGCTTCAGCTACGGGGTGTTGCACGCCGCTGGGCCCGGCCATGGCAAAGTGCTGATTGGCGGCTACGGCATGGGCCGTCGCGTCGCGTTCAGGTCGCTGGCCAGCATTTCCCTTGCCGCCACTCTGGCGCAAAGCTTGGTCGGGGTGGCCTTGGTCTACGCCGGGGTCGCGGCTTTGGGTTGGACCCGAGATGCCGCCCAGAATGTCGCACAAGACGTGATGGCCCCGATCGGCACATTGGCAATCGCGGCAGTGGGCCTCTGGCTGGCAGCACGCGGCCTGCGCAAAATTTGGCAACAAACCGCGACGCCTCCACCAAACACGCATGAGCATCCCCATCACGACCACCACCATCACGACGCCAACTGCGGCTGTGGCCATTCCCACGGCCCCAGCCTCGCCGAAGTCGAACGCGCCACCAACTGGAAAGACCGCGCCGCCCTGATCATCGGTGTGGCGCTGCGTCCCTGCTCGGGTGCGCTGTTCCTACTGATCCTGACATGGCAACTCGGCATCGCGCTGGCGGGCATCGCCGGTGCTTTTGCGATGGGGCTTGGCACTGCGGTGATCACCGTCGCTGTCGCAGCCATGGCGGTCTGGGCGCGCGAAGGTGCCTTGGCCAACCTGCCGTTCCACCGGGTCGCGCAAATCTTACCATGGGTCGAGGTATTGGCGGGCTGCCTGATCACCCTTATCGCGCTGACCCTGCTGACGCAGACGCTGTAACGTCGCTCACCCCGGCCTTTCACGATTCTCCCGCGAAAATCCGGGTCAGCAAAGCCACCAAATCTCCCCACAAAGTCGCTCCATGTGCAGTTGCAGCACGATTTGCCCCTATATGCGGCAGTTTCTCGCGCATCTCACCACCCTGTGATGGCCGCTAACACATCTGGAATTGACCTTTTGTACATCCTCCCCCATCTGAACCCGTGGTTGGGTCTAGGCATCGCGTCCGGGTTCCTTTGCGATTGCGGCATGGCAGGGTTGCTTTGGTTGCATAGCATGACATCTGGCGCGACTTCCGATAACCTGCGAATTACGTTAAGTTTTCCCCGAATCGGGGAGCAGGAGAGAATATGCCGGGTCAGCCGGGTTTGTCCGCGATCGTTCACCGCCGCTCTGTCCTGGCTTTGCTGGGGACGGCGGCATTGCTGCAATGCAGCACAAGCCTGTCCAACGCCGCTTGGGCTGACACCGCAGCCCCCGCTGCGGCGACCCCAGAAGTCGTCAACGCAGAGCCGTTCAGTTTCGACATTCTCACCGCTGCAATGCAGCAACGGGCGACCACGCCGCATCAAGCCCCTGCCAAGGTTGAAGGCTTCTTCACGACCTTCAACTATGACGATTACCAAGCCGTGCAGTTCAACCCGGATCGTGGCCGCTGGGCCGGGCCGAAGGCGGGCTTCAACGTGCAGGCCTTCCATTTGGGCTGGCTGTTCGCCGAACCCGTGCAGATGTTTGAGACAAAAGACGGCATGGCCCGTCCGATGACCTTCTCGACCGACGATTTCCGCTATTACGACCTTGTCGCCGCCCGTGTGCCGAAACACGAGCCATTGCCGGGCGTCGCAGGTTTCCGCCTGAACGCGCCGCTCAATCGCGCCGATCTGTTCGACGAAGTCGTGGCTTTCCTTGGGGCCAGCTATTTCCGCGCTTTGGGCCGTGACAACGCCTATGGTCTGTCGGCGCGTGGTCTGGCGATCAACACCGGCCTTGGCAAACCCGAAGAATTCCCGCGTTTCTCGAAATTCTGGCTGGAAACCCCGGCCCCCTTCGCCCGCGAAGTCGCGGTCTATGCAGCCCTCGAAAGCGAAAGCTGCACCGGGGCTTACCGCTTTGTGATCCGTCCGGGGGACGAGACTGAAATCGACGTCACCGCGCGGTTGTTCTTCCGCAACGCGGTCGATCAGATCGGCATCGCGCCTTTGACCTCGATGTTCCTGTTCTCGGAAAAAAACCGCGCCGCCTTCGACGATTATCGCCCCAATGTCCACGACAGCGACGGCCTTGCGATCTATCGCGGCGATGGCGACCATATCTGGCGTCCGCTGAACAACCCGCCGCGCCTGTCGGAATCGTATTTCGCCGAAACCAGCCCGCGCGCGTTTGGGCTGATGCAGCGTGACCGTAACTTTGAAAGCTACCAAGACGCCGGCGCGCATTACGAGCGCCGCCCGTCTTTGTTGGTTGAACCCTTGGGCGATTGGGGCAAAGGTGCTGTGCGCTTGGTCGAAATCCCCAGCGCGCTAGAGGTCAACGATAACATCGTCACCTTCTGGGTGCCCGAGGCCAAGCCCGTCCCCGGCACGATGATGGAATTCAGTTACCGCCTGCGCTGGGGCGCTTTGGCCGCTGATGTCAACGCTGACATCGCCTTCGTCAAAGAAACCCGCGCCGGAATTGGCGGCGTCTCGGGCGTCGACAACACCGATGGCACCCGTAAATTCGTGGTCGATTTCGAAGGTGGCCTGCTCGCCGCGCTGCCACCCGAGGCCGAGGTCAAAGCCATCGTCACCATCTCCGGTGGCGAAATCGCGCATCAGGCGCTGTCTGAGATCCCCGGCACCGATTTCTGGCGTCTGGTGCTGGACGTCTCCACCACCGCCGGTGCCACGGTGGAATTGGGCGCTCATATCACCGGATATGGCCGCAAACTGTCCGAAAACTGGCTTTATCAATGGGTGAATGCATGAACGTGACCATTCAAACCGGGGCAAAGCCCGCAGCCAAGCAAGCCACGCTGACCGATCTGATGGCTCCACCGCGCGCCGCCCTTGCCATGCCAAAGCAAGTGCTGACCGCACCGCCGGGCAGCTTCATGCGGTCCGTGCGCAGCTTGCTTTGGGCCGTAGCCCCGGGCCTGCGCCGCCTCGGCTGATCCGATGGCCCAAAACGCCCCCTCCCGCGACCGCACCATCAGCGCCCGCGCTTTGGCGATCGCGGCCAGCGTTCTGGCCGCCGCAGCCGCTGGCATGGTGTTTCAGATCTACGGCGCTGCGGACGGTGTGGGCTTTCTGGACGTGCTGCGCAGCACCCTGATCTTCTTCTCCACTTGGTGGCTGGCTTGGGGCGCGGCCACAGCGCTCCTTGGCCTGACCGCGCGCCAACGCCCCGCGGTCGCCCGCATCGCTGGGGCGATCAAGGGCCGCACCGTGGTCATCGTCCCGGTCTACAACGAAGAGCCCCGCATCACCTTCGCCCGCATCGCCGCGATGGATACCTCGATCCAAGCCACCCACACCGCCGCGCAAGTCGATTTCGCCGTGCTGTCCGACACTCGCGACGACAAGATCGCGCTGCAAGAGCAACACTGGTTCGCCCGCCTGCTGGCCCGTCAAAACGGCGAAGGCCGGATGTTCTACCGCCGCCGCGAGAAAAACACTGGCCGCAAGGCCGGCAATATCGAAGAATTCATCGCCTCCTCGGGGGCGGCATGGGATTACGCGGTGATCCTCGATGCCGACAGCCTGATGGAAGGCGACACCATCATTGAGATGATCCGCCGCATTGAGGCCGCCCCCAAACTCGCCCTGCTGCAAACCCTGCCGCGTGTCGTCGGCGCCACCACCCGCTTTGGCCGCGCCATGCAATTCGCTGCTGGCTTCCACTCGCCGATCTTCGCGCGCGGTCTAGCCGCCACCCAAGGCCGCACGGGCCCGTTCTGGGGCCACAACGCCATCGTCCGCATCCGCGCTTGGGCCGAAAGCTGCGGCCTGCCCGAACTGCCGGGCCGTGCCCCGTTCGGCGGCCATATCATGAGCCATGACTATGTTGAGGCCGCCCTTCTCGCCCGCGCAGGCTGGCTGGTGCGGCTGGATGATGACCTTGAAGGCTCGTTTGAAGAAGGCCCCGAGAATATCATCGACCACGCCAAGCGTGATCGCCGCTGGTGCCAAGGCAACCTGCAACATGCCAAACTGCTGACAGCCCCCGGCCTGAAACCGTGGAGCCGCTTTGTCTTTGTCCAAGGCATCTTCGCCTATATCGCCCCCCTGATCTGGCTGGCCTTCATCGCGGCCTCGATTGCCGCCGTCTACTGGGTCGAAATCCCCGATTACTTCCCCGAGGCCAACTGGCCGTTCCCAACCTTCCCCAACGACCAAACCCCGAAAGCCATCGGTCTTGCCGTCGGCGTCTTCGGCCTTCTGGTGATGCCGAAACTGCTTGTGGCGCTCGATGCCATCTTCACCGGACGCGTGCGCGGTTTTGGCGGCATCGGCGGATCCTTGCGCGCCATGCTGGTCGAGCTGGGGCTTTCCTCGCTCATCGCGCCGATTCTGATGGCTTTCCAAAGCCGTTCGGTTTTACAGGTGCTTCTGGGACGCGACGGTGGCTGGCCACCGAACAACCGGGGGGACGGTGGATTGGATATAACCGAGGCTTGGGCCGCCGGAAGCTGGATCTCTTGGCTTGGTCTTTCGGGTTTGATTGCCACGCATCTGATGGCCCCGGTGCTGACGCTGTGGCTGTTGCCCGTCGGGCTGCCGATGGTGGCGGCACCGCTGCTGATCTGGTGGACCTCCCGTCCCGCAGGCCCTCATGCGTTTCCGGTGCCAGAAGACACCACGATCCCGCCAATCCTGACGCGCCATAATGCCGTGCTTGCCGCATGGTCGATCGCGGCCCCCGCCGCCAATGCCACGCCGCTGGCGGAGGCCAAGCTTGGCTGAACCTGCACGCGTCCGGGATTACCGGATTGATCTGCTGCGCGGCATCGCGTTGGTGATGATCTATATCAACCACATTCCCGGCACGATCTGGGAGCATCTGACCTCACGCAACTTCGGCTTTTCCGATGGCGCCGAAGGCTTCGTGCTGATGTCGGGCATGGCCACCGGGCTGGCCTATGGCGCGGTGTTCCTGCGCGGCGCAAGCTGGCCCGAGGCTTTGCGCCCGTGGAAGCGCGCCTTCACTCTGTGGTGGGTGCATGTGCTGGTCGTGGCCTCCATCCTGGCGCTGTTCGTTTTCACCCAGCACGATTCCGAAGTGGCCAAAATGGCGATCAAGCGCAACATCGCCCCCGCGCTTGAGAATATGGATGGCTTTGCCCTGCCGCTCTCCACCCTTGGCCACCAGTTCGCCTATGCCGATATCCTGCCGCTTTATGTCGTGCTGATGCTCTGGGCTCCGGCGCTGTTGGCGCTGGCCGTCCGCTGGCCTAGGGCGCTGATGGCGGGCTCGTTGCTGATGTGGTTTGTGGCGGGACTGGCCCGCTTCACCATGCCGACTTGGCCCTTGTCGAACGGCTGGTTCTTCAACCCATTCTCGTGGCAGGTGCTGTTTGTTGCAGGGATGCTGACCGGCATCGCCATCCGCCAAAACCGCCGCTGGTTGGCCGTACGCAAGTGGCCGCTGCGACTGGCTTGGGCGTTTCTGATCCTCTCCGCCCTCTGGGTGCAAATTGGCTGGGTGGCGAATTGGGGCGGCCATACCCTCTGGTTGCTGCACGAATACGCCTATTTCCCGGCGGTGTTCACCTCGTTCGAGAAAAGCTTCATCTTCCTGCCGCGCCTGTTGCACATTCTGGCGCTCGCCTATGCCCTCAGCGCCTTGCCCGTGCTGAAAACCGTGGCCAACAGCCCGAAGGTGTCCGGTCTGATCCTGCTCGGCCAACACTCGCTGCCGGTGTTCGCTACCAGCACCGTGCTGGCTTATGTAGCCCAAGTCACCAAGGCGATGAACCCGCCCTCCATCCTGCTCGACACCGCCCTGATCGGCGGCGGCTTGGTGATCCTCTACGCCGTGGCATGGCTGCGTGACGGCCAAAAGCGCCAGCAACAGACCCGGATCGCGGACACGCTCTAAAGGATTTTCTCTTTTAAAAATACGCCCGCCGGAGGCATCTGCGGCCAACCAAAAGAGCCTCCGGCGGGGATATTTAAACACAGAGGATGACCCAAGCGGCGCGCGCTCCCATCTTGTGCCTGCGCCATAGCACGACCAAAGCCACGGCGCGTATACGCGCAATTCTTAACAGAACATGAATCAGCGCGTGTAACCCATTGATTTATAAAGACCGGAAAAAGTGCCACGCGTGGACACGCCCACGTGCTCGCGCCACACTTGAATTAATCCCGACAAGAGACATACTCCTACCTGTCCAACCTCCTCGACCGGAGTGTCCCCCATGATCCCGCGCGGCACCGAAAACCACCTCACCACCATCGAGACAGCCCTCGCCCGCGGCGAAGCTGCCCGGTCCCCCGTGGTCGCCTCGTGGAGCCGTTCCGCCCGCCTGCACGGCCTTGACCCTACCAAGCCCAGCCAACCCGACCGGATGACCGCGCAAGAACTCGCCGCCGCCCGCGACCGCACCGCCCCCCTGATCCGCGCCGCCTCCCCGAACCTTGACCGCCTGTTCCAAGCTGTCGGAGCCGTCGGCTGCTGCGTTCTCCTCGCCGACCTTGATGGAGTCCCCCTGGAACGTCGCGGTGCTGCCGTCGATGACACCGTCTTCTCCGACTGGGGGCTCTGGCCCGGCACCCGCTGGTCCGAAGCCGAGCAAGGCACCAATGGCATCGGCACCTGCTTGGTCGAAGAGCGCGTGGTGACCATCCACCGCGACCAACATTTCTTTGCCCGCAACACCATCCTGTCCTGCATGAGCGCGCCGATCTACGGCCCGCAAGGCAAACTCGCCGGGGTGCTGGATGTCTCCTCCGCCCGCAACGACCTCACCGAAGGCTTCATGACCCTGATCAGCCAGTCCGTTACCGAAACTGCGCAGAAGATCGAAGCCCAAGCCTTCCGCGACGCCTTCCCCACTGCCCGCATGGTGCTGGTTCCGGGGGATCGCGCCTCGGGCGGCCTGCTTGCCGTTGATCATGATGATCTGGTGATCGGTGCCACGCGCGCCGCCCGCCACCATCTTGGACTGACAGGCGACCTGACCCGCCAACCCCGCCCCGCCGCCGATGTGCTGGGCCATTTCGAGCACGAAACGCTGGAAGATGGCGAGCGCGCCGTTCTCATGCGCGCCCTTGCCCGCGCGGGTGGCAACGTCTCCGCCGCCGCGCGCGACCTTGGCATCAGCCGCGCCACCTTCCATCGCAAGCTCGGCCCGCGGCTCATCTAAGCTCGTCTTCTGTAGGTTTTGCCCTGACCTGTCGCATCCCTGCGACAACTTCCGCCCGCATCGCCTTCCCCCCTGCTGACCGACGCCGCCCTAAAGCGCAGCCTGAGTCCAGTGCCGCGAGGAGGCGGCCGCACAGTCTGGGAGGACTAGCTATGAATATGGTGGAGCATTTCCGCACCTCTAAATCGCCGTTCAAGGCGATCTATGGTAACTTTATCGGCGGCAAGTGGGTGCCTGCACAATCGGGGAAAACCTTTGACAACACCTCGCCAATCACAGGCGAAGTGATCTGCAAAATCGCGCGGTCCGAAGCGGCGGATATTGAAGCAGCCCTCGACGCCGCCCATGCCGCGAAGACCGCGTGGGGCAATTCCTCGGTCGCCACCCGCGCGGTGATCCTGAACAAGATCGCCGATGTGATGGAGCAGAACCTTGGCCTGCTGGCGCTGGCCGAAACCTGGGACAACGGCAAGCCGATCCGTGAGACGACACACGCCGACCTGCCCTTGGCCATCGACCACTTCCGCTACTTCGCAGGCGCTATCCGCGCACAGGAAGGCAGCTTGTCCGAGATTGATCACGACACCGTCGCCTACCACTTCCACGAACCCTTGGGCGTTGTCGGTCAGATCATCCCGTGGAACTTCCCGCTGCTGATGGCGGTCTGGAAACTTGCCCCGGCGCTGGCCGCAGGCAACTGCGTCGTGCTGAAACCGGCGGAGCAAACCCCGGCCTCGATCCTCGTTTTCGCCGAACTGGTCGCCGACCTGCTGCCGCCCGGCGTGCTGAACATCGTTAACGGCTTTGGCCTTGAGGCAGGTAAACCGCTGGCCTCCAGCAACCGCATCGCCAAGATCGCCTTTACGGGTGAAACCACCACTGGCCGCCTGATCATGCAATACGCCAGCCAGAACCTGATCCCGGTCACGCTGGAACTCGGCGGCAAATCCCCCAACATCTTCTTCAAAG
Organism: Cypionkella sp. PAMC25878; assembly: GCF_058135695.1. Taxonomy (NCBI): domain Bacteria; kingdom Pseudomonadati; phylum Pseudomonadota; class Alphaproteobacteria; order Rhodobacterales; family Paracoccaceae; genus Cypionkella; species Cypionkella sp. PAMC25878. Next base: position 995,741 of record NZ_CM176871.1, read on the forward strand.
ACGTTTGCGCAGAGGATGACGATTACTTCGACAAAGCCATCGAGGGCTTTGTTATGTTCGCGCTGAACCAAGGTGAGGTCTGCACCTGCCCGTCGCGCGCTTTGATCCACGAGTCGATCTACGATCAATTCATGGAAAAAGCCCTGAAGCGTGTTGCCGCGATCACCGCAGGTGATCCGCTGGACCCCACCACGATGATCGGCGCGCAGGCCTCGTCGGAACAGTTGGAAAAAATCCTGTCCTACATGGACATCGGCCGCCAAGAAGGCGCGCAGGTTCTGGCGGGCGGCGCGCGGCGTGAGATGCAGGGCGGCCTTGCAGGCGGCTTCTACATGCAGCCAACCGTGTTCAAGGGCAACAACAAGATGCGGGTATTCCAAGAGGAAATCTTTGGCCCGGTGGTCTCCGTCACCACTTTCAAGGATGACGACGAGGCCCTCAGCATCGCCAACGACACCCTCTACGGTCTGGGCGCTGGCGTGTGGAGCCGTTCGGCCAACACCTGCTATCGCTTTGGTCGCGCCGTGCAAGCGGGCCGGGTTTGGACCAACTGCTACCACGCGTATCCCGCCCATGCGGCCTTCGGCGGCTATAAGCAGTCCGGCATCGGGCGCGAAAACCACAAGATGATGCTGGATCACTACCAGCAGACGAAAAATATGTTGGTCAGCTACTCTCCCAAGAAGCTAGGCTTCTTCTGATCAACAGGGCGCGAGGTTCGCCTCGCGCCCACATTTTACCGGGAGGCTGATATGAACGAGATCCTCGATAAAGTCACCGCCACGCCTGCGGCCTTGCAACTGCTGGCTGAGATTGTCGCCGACCACGGACCGGTGATGTTTCATCAGTCGGGTGGCTGCTGTGACGGCTCATCCCCGATGTGCTACCCGCAGGGCGATTTTCTGTTGGGCGACCGCGATGTGAAACTGGGTGAGATTGGCGGCATGCCGTTCTACATCTCGGGCAGTCAGTATGAGCTGTGGAAGCACACTGATCTGATCATTGATGTCGTCAAGGGCCGCGGCGGGATGTTCAGTTTAGACAATGGCCGCGAGCAAAGGTTTCTGACCCGATCCGAGGTCTGCGCGATTTGATTCCGCCAAGGCCCCAACCCGGGACCTTTTTTATGCATTTTGAAACAGATGGTTAGGGTGAGCGTTTTAAGCCTATGTTAAGACTTGCTTGCGCTTTGCCACCGATTTGATCCAGCCATCCGGCATCTCTGCGTCGGCATATAGACAAGTAAAACTTGCCAATCGCTTACACTTCTTCATTTCCCTTTGCCCCGCGCCAGCGCAGGATACACCCAAGTGATCAAGGGGCGGGCGATGCAAAACGGCGGGCAGTTACTGGTTTCCTCTTTGGTTGCCTTGGGCGCATCCAAGGCCTTCGGCGTTCCCGGTGAAAGCTATCTTGCGGTGCTGGATGCGCTGCACGACACCCAAGGCCAGCTTGATTTCATCCTCTGCCGCAACGAAGGCGGTGCGGCTTTCATGGCTTCGGCCTACGGCAAGCTGACCGGAACGCCCGGCATCTGCATGGTCACACGCGGGCCGGGGGCGACCAATGCGTCGATCGGCGTGCACACCGCGATGCAGGATTCATCGCCGATGATCCTGTTCGTCGGCCAAGTCGGCACCGACATGAAGGGGCGCGAGGCGTTTCAGGAACTCGACTACCGTGCGGTGTTCGGCACGATGGCTAAATGGGCGGTTGAGATTGACCGGGTCGAGCGTATCCCCGAAATTCTCGCCCGCGCTTGGGTCACTGCCACCACAGGCCGCCCCGGCCCGGTGGTGATCGCACTGCCCGAGGATATGCTGACCAGCCTGACCGACACCCCGCCGCTGACCGCCCCCGCGCGTATCGCGGAACCCGCAGCGTCTCCCGACACCATCGCTGAAACCCTCGCCCTGCTTGCATCCGCGCAGCGGCCGCTGATCCTGATGGGCGGCACCAACTGGACGGATGCAGGCCGTGCCACCTTGCAAAATTTCGCCGAAGCGTCGGATATTCCCGTGCTGGCCGCCTTCCGGTTTCAGGATCAGTTCGACAACTTTTCCCCCGTCTTCACGGGTGAAGCGGGCGTCGGGATGCTGCCCCATGCCAAAGCCCTGATCTGCGACGCCGATGTAATCCTCGCGATCAACGTGCGGTTTGGTGAGATGACAACTGATGGTTACACCCTGCTTTCGGTGCCGAACCCAGTGCAGAAATTGATCCATGTGCATGGATCTGATCGTGAAATCGGCAAGATTTATCAGCCAGTTATCGGCATCCACTCCGGCCCCAACGCCTTCGCCAGCACCCTCACCCCGCTGCAAGGCGCATGGTCCGACTGGCGCAGCAAGGCCCGCGCAGCCTACGAGGCCAGCTTCTCCGCCCCAGCCCAGCCCTCCCCGGTGGATATGGTCGCCGTCACCGCTCATTTGCGCGAAATCCTGCCCGAAGATGTGATCCTGACCAATGGCGCGGGGAATTTCACGGTCTGGCCGAATAAGTTTTTCAAATTCGGAAAAAATGCCCGCCTGCTTGCCCCGCAATCGGGTGCTATGGGCTACGGTGTGCCTGCGGCGATTGCCGCCAAGGTGGCCTATCCCGCCCGCCGTGTGGTCTGTTTTGCCGGAGACGGCGATTTTCAAATGAACTGCCAAGAGCTCGCCACCGCCGCCCAAGCAGGCGCGCAGCCGATCATTCTGATCGTCAACAACGGCATCTACGGCACCATTCGCGCCCACCAGGAACGTCACTACCCGGCGCGGGTTTCTGGCACGACGATGGTAAACCCCGACTTCGCAGCCCTCGCCCGCGCCTACGGTTTCCACGCCGAACGGGTAGAGCGCACTGAAGATTTCGCCGCCGCCTTCGCCCGCGCCTTGGCCTCGGACTCAGGCGCGGTGCTGGACCTGAACGTCTCGCCCGAAGCCATCACCCCGCGCCAAACCCTATCCCAAATGCGCGCCGCAGCGCAGGCGGCCAAGGCATGAGCGCGCCCATCCGTTTGGGCGCGGACATCGGCGGCACCTTCACCGATATTGCGCTGGAATGTCGGGGCCGGATGTTCTCGACCAAAGTGCTGACCAACTACGCAGCCCCCGAACAAGCCATCCTTGACGGTATCGACGCGGTGCTGGCTGAGGCCGGAATTACCCTCGCCGATCTGGATATCGTGATCCACGGCACCACTTTGGCGACCAACGCCTTGATCGAACGCCGGGGGGCAAAGACCGCCTTTGTCACCACCGAAGGTTTCCGCGATGTCATTGAAATGCGCACGGAAAATCGCTTTGCGCAGTATGATCTGAACATGGTTCTGCCCAAACCACTGATCCCGCGTGAGGATCGTTTTGCCATACGGGGCCGCATCGGCGCACAGGGGCAGGAGCTCGCCCCGCTCGACGAAGCAGCCCTTGAAACTTTGGCAGATCACATCGCCGACGCTGGCTTTGGCGCAGTGGCGATTGGCTTCATTCACTCCTATATGAACCCGGCGCATGAGCAGCGGGCGCGGGAGATAATTGCGGCGAAGGTCGCAGTTCCGATCAGCATTTCCGCCGAAGTCTCGCCGCAAATGCGCGAGTTTGAACGCTTCAACACCGTCTGCGCCAACGCCTATGTCCGCCCCCAGATGGCCGACTATCTGACCCGCCTGCAAGCTCGCCTCAAAGCGCTAGGTGCGACTTGCCCGGTGTTTATGATCCACTCCGGCGGCGGTTTGATCAGCGTGGAAACCGCGTCGGAGTTCCCGGTGCGTTTGGTCGAAAGCGGCCCAGCCGGGGGCGCGATTTTTGCAGCCGACGTTGCGCAACGGTTCGGGCTGAAAAAGGTTGTCAGCTATGATATGGGTGGCACCACCGCGAAAATCTGCCTGATCGAAGACTACGCCCCCAAAACTGCCCGCAGCTTTGAAGTGGCGCGGACCTATCGTTTCGCCAAAGGCTCGGGGATGCCGATTTCGATCCCGGTGATCGAGATGATCGAGATCGGCGCGGGGGGCGGTTCTCTGGCGTGGGTCGATGCGATGGGGCGGATTCAGACCGGGCCAGAGTCGGCAGGGTCAGATCCGGGGCCAGCCTGCTATCAACGTGGCGGCTTGCATCCCGCGATCACAGATGCTGATTTGGTGCTGGGCAAACTTGATGCCGATAACTTCGCAGGCGGCGCGATCAGGCTTTCCACCGATGCTGCAAGTGGCGCAATCCTGCGGGATGTCGGCGACAAACTCAACCTTGACGCCACCTCTGCCGCCTTTGGCATCTGCGAGGTGGTCGATGAGAATATGGCCAATGCCGCCCGCGTTCATGCAGTGGAAAATGGCAAGAATATCTCGGACAATGTGATGATCGCTTTCGGCGGTGCCGCCCCCCTGCACGCCGCCCGCCTCTGCGAGAAACTGGGCATCGACCAATGCCTGATCCCGGTCGGTGCGGGGGTTGGTTCCGCCATCGGCTTCCTGAAAGCCCCATTTGGCTATGAGGCTTTGGCCTCGCATATCCTGCGGCTGGCGGCGTTTCAGGCGGCGGCGGTGAACGCCTTGATCGTGGGGTTGAAGGCTACGGCGACGGGTTTCGTGCGCGCAGGCACCAGCGCTGCGATCCAGTGCGAGATCACGGCGTTCATGCGCTATGTCGGGCAGGGGTGGGAGATTCCCGTCACGCTGCCGGACCGCAATTTTACCGATGTTGATGCCGACATGCTGCGCGAAAAGTTCTGCGAGAATTACGCGCGGTTCTTTGGTCGGGCGATTGAGGGTCTGGATGGCTTGGAAATTGAAATCGTCACATGGTCGGTCAAGGCGCAAGACCAGCGTGCTGCGCCTGACCAGATCGCACTCATCTCGGGCGGGTCGGAGGTTGGGCGCAAACTCTCACGTCCGGTGTTCGACCCGTCTCGGGGGGAGTTCATGGAGACCGCAATCATAGATCGCAGGGACTTGCGCCCCGGAGCGCGCGTGCAAGGCCCGGCGGTGATTGTCGAACGTGAAACCTCCACCGTCGTCACCGCGCCTTTCGACGTGGTGATGCAAAGTGACGGCAGCTTGCTGTTGAGCCGCAAAGGGGGTGCGCGATGAGCGACCAGACCCGCGATATTCGGATGCAGGTGATGTGGAACCGCCTGATCTCGGTGGTCGAGGAACAGGCGCTGACCCTGTTGCGCACGGCATTTTCCACTAGCGTGCGGGAAGCGGGCGATTTGTCCGCCGGAGTCTTTGACCCACAGGGCCGGATGCTGGCGCAGGCTGTCACCGGCACGCCCGGGCATGTGAATACGATGGCCGAGGCGGTGCTGCATTTCATCGCCGAGATTGGCCGGGAAAATATGTTTGCGGGCGATACCTATGTGACGAATGACCCGTGGAAGGGCACCGGGCATCTGCATGATATCACCATGGTCTCGCCCTCGTTCCTTGGTGCCAATCTGGTCGGCTTCTTCGCCTGTACCGCGCATGTAGTCGATGTCGGCGGTCGGGGCTTTGGCGCGGATGCCAAGTCGGTCTATGAAGAAGGCATCCAGATTCCGATCATGAAATTCGCCGACAAGGGTGTGGTGAATGCCGACCTCGTGCGCCTGCTGCGCGCCAATGTGCGCGAACCCAATCAGGTGGTGGGTGATTTCTACTCGCTCGCCGCCTGCAATGATGTCGGCCACCGCCGCCTGGTGGCGATGATGCAGGAAATCGGCCTCACCTCGCTCAATGCCTTGGGCGATTTCATCTTCTCCCGCACCCATGCTGCGACTTTGGAGCGTATCCGCGCTTTGCCGCAAGGCGCTTGGACGAATGAACTCTTGACCGATGGCTATGACGCCCCCGTGAAACTGGTGGCGCAGGTCGAGATCAAAGGCGATCAGGTTAACGTCGATTTCGCAGGCTCTGATCCCGCCAGCCGCTACGGCATCAACGTGCCGATCATCTACACCAAGGCCTATGCCTGCTATGCGTTGAAATGCGTGATCGCCCCCGATATTCCGAACAACTGGGCCTCGCTTGCCCTGTTCACCATTTCCGCGCCAGAAAATATCCTGAACGCCGCACGGCCTGCGCCGGTCGCTGTGCGGCACGTCATCGGCCATATGGTGCCCGATCTGGTGCTGGGCGCTTTGGCGAAAGCCCTGCCGGGGCAGGTGCTGGCCGAAGGGGCTGCGGCCCTATGGAATATCCATATGTCGGTGCGTCCTGTCGCCGGAACCAAAGGGCGGCGCGCCGAAATCCTGATGTTCAACTCCGGCGGCATGGGCGCGCGTCCTAGCCTCGATGGGCTGTCCGCCACCGCCTTCCCCTCCGGCGTGATGACCATGCCGATTGAGGCGACCGAGCATACCGGGCCGATCGTGGTCTGGCGTAAGGAGCTGCGACCCGACTCCGGCGGCGATGGCCAGTTTCGCGGCGGCTTGGGGCAGATCATCGAAATCGAACCTGCACCGGGTCACGAATTCGACTTCTCGGCAATGTTTGATCGCGTCAATCACCCGGCAGCGGGCCGCGATGGCGGCGGGGCAGGGGCGGCTGGCATCGTGGCGCTGGATGATGGCACCCAGCTTAAGCCGAAAGGCTGGCAGCATGTGCCGCAGGGGCGTCGGTTGATCCTTCATCTTCCCGGTGGCGGCGGCTACGGTGCGCCGGAAGCGCGCAACGCGGATGCGCGGGCGGATGATGCCGCCAAGGGTTATGTGACGGGCCAAGATTTGGGGAACAAGCCATGAATTACGTTGCGGATCGGCTAGCGGTGGTGAAACCCTCGGCCTCAATGGCGGTGTCGATGGCCGCCAAAGCCCTGCGCGCGCAGGGTGTCGATGTGATCGACCTAGGCTTAGGAGAGCCCGATTTCCCAACCCCCGCGCATGTGGTGGAAGCGGCGTTCAAAGCGGCGTCGGCGGGCGAGACACTCTATACCGCATCGGCAGGCACCCCTGCGCTGCGGGCAGCGGTGGCGGAAAAACTCAGGCGCGAGAACGGCTTGGACTATAGTGCCGATGAAATCACCGTCGCCAATGGTGCCAAGCAGATCATCTTCAACGTGCTGCTGGCGACGCTAAATCCCGGCGACGAAGCCATCTTGCCGACACCCTATTTCGTGTCCTACCCCGAGATGGTCAAACTGCTGGGCGGCGTGCCGATCACCCCCGCGTGCCCGGCGGAAACCGGCTTCCGCCTGACGCCGGACCTGCTGGAGGCCGTCATCACCCCCCGCACCAAATGGCTGTTTCTGAACATGCCGGGCAACCCCTCGGGCGCGGTCTACTCGGCGGCAGAGTTGCAGGCCTTGGGCGCAGTCCTCGCCCGCCACCCGCAAGTGCTGATCCTGTCGGATGAAATCTACGAACACATCCTGTTCGACAACCGTACCTTCACCAGCTTCGGCGCAGCCTGCCCAGATCTGCGCGACCGCACCTTGATCGTCAACGGCGTGGCGAAAGCCTATGCGATGACCGGCTGGCGTGTCGGTTACGCGGCAGGCCCCGCACCCCTTCTCAAAGCGATGAACACCGTGCAAAGCCAATCCGTCACCTCGGTCGCCGCGCCAATGCAAGCGGCAGCCCTCGCCGCGCTGACCGGCCCACAAGATTGCATCGCCCAGTTCCGCACCGCCTTTGAACGTCGCCGCGATCTGGTCGTCATAGGCATCAAAACCATCCCTGGCCTGAGCCTCGCCCCGCCCGAAGGCGCGTTCTACGCCTATATCGGTTGCGCGGGCCTGATCGGAAAGCGCACGCCCAAAGGCGAAACCCTTACCGACGACACTGCCGTCACCCAATACCTGCTGACCGAAGCCCGCGTCGCCGCCGTCCCCGGCGCAGCCTATGGCCTCTCGCCGTTCTTCCGCATCTCCACCGCCACCTCTGACGCGGTTTTGGCCGAAGCGATCAGCCGCATCAAAACCGCAGTCGCGGCGCTGGAGGCGAAATGACCCCGTGCTTTGACACCATTCTGATCACCGGCGCGGCGGGCCGTTTGGGCACCGAATTGCGCCGGGGTCTGGCCCCCTTGGCGCGGCGCCTGCGGCTGGCGGATGTGGCCGAGATCAAAGACCTGCAACCCAATGAAGACGCCATCATCTGCGACCTCTCCGATGAATCCGCGATCCTGTCCCTCACCCAAGGCGTTGACGTTATTGTGCATTTCGGCGGCGTTCCGATGGAGCGGTCTTGGGATAGCATCCTCAACGCCAACATTCGCGGCAGCTATCACATCTACGAAGGCGCGCGCAAAGCGGGCGTCAAACGCATAGTCTACGCCTCCTCCGTCCATGCCATCGGCTATCACGACTTAGAAACCCAGATCGACGCCAATGCCCCGCACCGCCCCGACGGCCTCTATGGCCTGTCGAAATGCTTCGTCGAAGACTTGGGCCGCCTCTACTGGGACAAATTCGGGATTGAAACCGCAGCACTGCGCATCTTCTCGTCGTTCCCCGAACCCGCAGACCGCCGGATGCTGTGGTCCTACCTGTCCTTCGACGACTGCATCCGCCTTGTTACCGCCGCCCTGACCGCCCCGCGTGTGGGCTTCACCGTCAGCTTCGGGCTGTCGGATAACACCGTGAAAACCGTCGACAATCGCCTTGCGGCGCACCTCGGCTATCAGGCAAAAGACACGTCAGAACCCTTCCGCGCCGGGGTAGAGGCGCGCACTGACATGCCCGATCCGAAAGCCTCCGCCGTGCGGCATCTGGGCGGTTGGTTTGTAGATTTGGGACACCCCGACGATAAGGATACAAAATGAAAGCGCAGTATGATGTGGTGATCGTGGGCGGGGCGGTGATCGGCTCGGCTGTGGCCTATTTCCTGATGGCGAACCCGGATTTCAACGGCTCGGTTCTGGTGGTCGAACGCGACCCAACCTATGCCAAGGCCTCAACCTCGCTGTCGGCAGCCTCAATCCGCACCCAGTTCTCCAATGCGATCAACGTGAAGATCAGCCAGTTCGGCTATCAGTTCATCAAAGATTTCCCGGAAACCATGCAGGTCGGTGACGACAAGCCTGACCTGAATTTCCACTCCGGCGGCTATCTTTACCTCGCAGGCACCCCCGAACAGGAACAAATCCTGCGCGAAAGCCACGAGGTGCAGCGCGCCTGCGGGGCCGATACCGTGCTGTGGGATCAAGACCAACTGGCCACAGCCTTCCCGCACCTGAATGTCGACGATATCCGGCTGGCAAGCTACGGCCAATCCGGCGAAGGCTGGTTCAACAACACCGGCATCATGTCCGGCTTCCGCAATAAGGCGCGGTCCTTGGGGGCCGATGTGATCACCGATGAGGTCACGGCCATCGGTCGCGCTGCCGATACCGTCACCTCTGTCACGCTCAAATCCGGCGCCACGATCCAAGCCGGAACCGTAGTGAACGCCTCCGGCCCCCGCGCCGCCCTCACCGCCCGGATGGCTGGTCTCGTCATCCCCGTCGAGCCCCGCAAACGCACCCTATTCGTGTTCGACTGCGCCAAATCCCCGGAAGGCAGCGCCACCGTCAACCAAGGCCGCCTGCCGTTGATGATCGACCCCTCCGGCGTGTTCTGCCGCCCCGAGGGCCGCTTTTTCCTGACAGGGGCCGTCCCCGTCGAAGACCCCGCCGTGGATTGGGATGATTTTGAGCCCCGCTATGAAGAATTTGAAGACATCATCTGGCCCGCGCTGGCCAACCGCGCGCAGGGGTTTGAGGCGATCAAAGTCGTCAACCAATGGGCCGGCCACTACGATTTCAACACCCTCGACCACAACCTTGTCGTGGGCCGCCATCCACAGGTGTGCAACTTTGTCTTCGCCAACGGCTTCTCTGGCCACGGCTTGCAGCAAGGCCCCGCCGCAGGCCGAGCGGTGTCGGAACTGATCATCTACGGCGGCTACCGCACGCTGGACCTCAGCGAAGTCGGCTATGAACGCATCGTCGAAAACCGCCCGTTTCTTGAAAAGGCCGTCATTTAACCCATGGACCGCCCGCCGCGCCTTCCCCCTTTGAACGCGCTGCGGGTGTTTCAAACCGTGATGCGGCACCGCAGCTTTCGCGGTGCTGCGGACGAGTTAAGCGTCACCCCCCAAGCCGTCAGCCAGCAAATCAAACTGCTGGAAGACACCTTGGGGTTGGAGCTTTTCGCCCGCAAAGGCCGTGCGATTGAGCCGAATGAACAGGCGATCTTGCTGGCGCATCACATCCAAGCCGGGTTTGACGAATTTGCCGAGGGCGTGCGGCGGGTCACCAAGCTGGGCCAACGCAACCGCATCAACCTCAACGCCAGCCCGTATTTCGCCACCCGGTTCCTGCTGGATCGGCTGGCGCGGTTTCGTGAGATCATGCCGGGGGCCGATCTGCGGCTGACCACGATGGTCGAGCTGCCGGATTTCGTCGCCGACGATGTCGATGTGGCGATCCAATGGGGCTTTGGCACTTGGACGCAGTTTGATCAGGTGCTGTTGCTGCGCGACATAAAGGTGATCTGCTGCACGCCCGACCTCGCCATGCGTCTGCGCGCGCCGGGTGATCTGCTCGACGTGCCGCTGCTGCATTCCGTGCTGGCTGACCTCTGGGTGCCCGTGTTGCGGCACCTTGGCGTTACGGGAATCCATGCCCCCGACGCGCTGCGGTTTCAGGATGCCGCCACCATGCGGCGGGCAACTTTGGCGGGCTTGGGGGTTGGTTTGCTGTCCACCATTGACGCCGAGGAAGACCTCGCTTCGGGCAAATTGATCGCCCCGTTTGGGCTGGATGTGATGGCGGGGATGCCACAAGCGCAGATCCCGGGGTTCTATCTGGTGCTGCCAAAAGCGCACCGCCGGGTGAAAGCCATCGCGGCGTTCTGCGATTGGGTGGCGCGTGAAAACTGGGCTTTGCCCGTTGTTTAAGCAGGAGGCGGCATGGCGCAGGCATTGGTGACAGGGGCGACCAGCGGCATTGGCCGCGCGATTGCTATCGCCCTACATAACGCAGGCCATCAAGTGATGGCTTTGGGCCGCAACGCCCACGCGCTGGCCGATCTGTCAGCACTTGGCCTGCAAACCCGGCAGATTGATCTCACCGATCCGTCAGGCTTGGTTGATCTGGCCGACCTCGCCCCGGATATTCTGGTGAACAACGCTGGCATGATGCCGCCCTTGGGCAATTTCTGCGATGCCGACCCCGCCGATATTGACCACGCCATCAATACCAACCTGCGCGCCGTTCTGTCGCTGACCCGCGCCATAGCCCCCGGAATGCGCACCCGCGCCCACGGCCATATCTTCTTCACTGGATCCACGGCAGGCCACGCCCCCTTTGCCAATCTCGCGGTCTATTGCGCCACCAAAGCGGCCATCGGCGGCTTCGCCCAAGCCCTGCGCCTAGACATGGCCCCGCACGGCGTTCGGGTAACCGAGATCGTCGCGGGGCGGGTAGAGACCGGGCTCTACAACGCCCTGCTGCCCGCCGAGGCCCGCGCCGCGATGTATGCGGACAACGCAGCTGTGCAGCCCGAAGACGTTGCCGCAATGCTGCTCGCCGTGCTGGCCCTGCCGCAATCCGTCGACGTGGCGCGGTTCGATATTCTTCCCACCTATCAGGGGGTCGCCACAGGCACCTCGAAGAAAGAGGCTTAAGATGAAGGGTTTATCCGTTGTGATCATCGGTGGCGGCGCGGGTCTGGGCGCGTTGCTGGCCGAAATGGCGGTGGCGGAAGGGGCTTCCGCCTTGGGTATCATTGATCTGAACGCCGAAGCCGCCGAGGCTGCCTTGGCCCCCGCCCGCGACGCAGGCTTGCCGCACGCCTTTGCCGCCTGCGACATTCGCACCGCCGAGGCCGCCCATGCCGCCTTTGCCTCGGTTGCGCAGGCTTTGGGCCGCGTCGACACCCTGATCAATTCCGCCGCAATCTATCCGCGCAAACCGATTCTTGAGATTTCCGACGCTGATTGGGATGCCTCCAACGCCATCAACGTCAAAGGCACCTATCACATGATGGTCGTCGCCATCCGCCAGATGAAGCGCCAAGACCCTATCGGCCATATCCGCGGCCGCATCGTCAACATCACCTCGGTCGATGCCTTCAAGGCGCATCCGCAGAACGCGCATTACGCCGCGACCAAAGCGGCGGTGGTGTCTTTGACCAAAAGCATGGCGCAAGAGGTCGCGCCCGATGGCATCCTTGTGAACTCGGTCGCCCCCGCTGGCATGGCGACGAACCGCGCGCGGGAGTTGGGTTTCCTCGGTGAACTGGCCAAAGCCAGCCCGCTGGGGCGCGGCGGAGAGCCGAAGGAAATGGCCGAATGGGTGCTGATGGCAGGCGGGCCGCGCAACACCTATATGACCGGAGAGAACATCATCGTCTCCGGTGGCTATATCTACGCCTGAGGCCCTAGCCCTGCACCCGTTTGAAGGCCGCCGTCAAAGCGGCCTCCATCGCCGCCCCGCCGCCACCTTGCACGAAGCGTTGAAAAATCATTTCATTCAAGCCGCCCTTGGTCGAATGATCCTCCCGCAACTGTTCAAACGAGGCCGGGCCTGCGCGCAAAACATCGCCCAAACTGCCAAACAGCCCGCGCAGATAGGCGACGGCATCGGGGCGCGGATGGCCCTGCGCCACCATCCAATCCGCCGCGGTTTCCAGCAGGCCGAAATAGCTGGCCATCAGCGCACTTGCAGCGCCATAGGCATCGTAGGCGACCAGATCGGTGACGGGCAAAGCGGTGCCCAAGGCGGCGAAAATCTGCATCGCATGGCGCTGCGGCGGGAACACCGGAGTCACCCCTTCATGCCGCTCGACAAACGGCAGCGGGATGGCGCGGGCGATATCCTTAGCCCCCGTCCATTCGGCGATCTTGCCGATATGCAACCCCGCGATCAGACTGATCACCGGGCGATCTGCCGGGAAAACCAAAGCCCCAAACACCGCCTCCGCCACCTGCGGACGCACCGCGAGGATCACCAGATCACACTGATCAATGACGGCCTGATTGCTCGCAGCCACCGTTACACCCGGCAACAAAGCCAGTTCCGCCGCCACCGCCTCATTGCGCGGAGACAGCACAATCGGCCATTCCGCCAGCGCCGAGGCCTTCAGCCCCCGCACCATATGTGCCGTGATCGTGCCGGTGCCGATAAACCCTAACCGCATCATTCCCCCATGAGCCCCAATCTTACGCGACCGCCTGCGCCCCGGTGATTTCCACCAAAGACCCGCACATGAACGCCGCCTCATCCGAGGCCAGAAACGCCACCAAGGCCGCAACCTCCTCAGGCCGACCTATCCGGCCATAAGGCACCATACGATCTAGATCGGCGATCGTGCGACCGGATCGTTTCACCCCGGCCTCCAGCATCGGCGTGTGGATTTCGCCGGGGCAGACCGCATTGACGCGTACTTTCTGCGCAGCATAATCGCGGGCAAGGTTCTGGGTGAAACTCGCCACCGCCGCTTTGGTGACGTTATAGGCGATGTGGTTCGGCGCGGGGTGCAAACCCCATTGTGAAGCAGTGTTCACAATCGCCCCACCCCCCGCCGCGATCATATGCGGCAAGGCGGCTTGGCACAGGTGAAACATTGCGTCTATGTTGATGGCGAAAGAGATATTCCAGTCATCAGCCGTCAGCGAAAGCAGGTTTCCACGCCGATTAACCCCGGCATTGTTGCACAAAACATCAATCCGCCCTTCCACCGCTATCACATCGGCGATCACCGCGCGGCAACCCTCCGCCGCGCCAATATCCGCCGCAAAACTGCGCGCCCGACCACCCGAGGCCCGCAAACCCGCAGCCGTCGTCTCGGCACCGTCACCGTTCACATCCGTCACGACAACCAGAGCCCCTTCACTGGCAAAGCGCGCGCAAATTGCACCGCCAATGCCGCCAGCCGCCCCGGTCACCACCACCACTTTATCCTGAAACCGCATCCCGTCCCCCTAGCGCAAATAACTGCCGCCGTTTACATCCAGCACCGCCCCGTTCAACGACGCCTGACTTGGCCGCAAAGCAAAAGCCACCAACTCGCCGATTTCAGCCGCCGCGGCCATCGCGCCAATCGGGATGCCCGCCAGTGCCGCAGCCTCACCATGCTGGGCAATAAACGCCTCGGCCATCTCGGTACGCACCCAACCCGGCGCAATCGCCACTGCCGTGATCCCCTCGCCCCCATGACTTTGCGCCACCGATTTCGTCAGGTTGATCAACGCGGCCTTGCTGGCCCCATAAGCCATCGCGTTTGAGGCATATCCCCGCTGCCCGGCCCGGCTGGCCATATTCACAATCCGCCCGCCGCCCTGCGCCCGAAAGTGCAGGATCGCCGCTTTCGTCAGATCGACCGCAGCAAGGAAATTCACCCGAAACTCCCGCTCCCACACCGCCTGCCACTGATCCAGCGGTGCATCGACGGCCACCTCAGATCGGATGCCAGCATTGTTCACCAAGCCATGCAAGCGCCCCGCCAAAGCCTCGGCCTGCCGCCAAAGCTTCGTCGCCCCCTCAGCCGTCGCCAAATCCGCCCCAACGCACCAACCCGCCCCGCCGATCTGCGCCAGCAAAGCCTCGGCTGCCGCCCGATTGCGCCCGTAGTGGATCACCACCCGCGCGCCCTCGGCAGCCAGAGCGACGCAAATCGTCTGCCCAATCGCCCCGGTTGCTCCGGTGACCAGAACCGCGCGACCTGCCAAACTCATAGCTCGCCCACCTGCGAGCCCCAAGTGTCCGACAGCGCAAAGCCGCGCGCAAAAGGATCATCCGGGCTGATCCGCAACTGTTCGCGCCCGTAAACCCAGCCCTGCCCGGTGATGCGTGGCAGCACGGCGCGACGGTTGCCGACCACCGCCTCACCAATCGCTTCCGCCGTGAACGTCCCGCCGATGATCGAGCGCGACACACGGGCATCGCCCACCGCCACCTCCCCCCGCGCAAACATCACCGCGAGATTGGCCGAAGATCCGGTGCCACAAGGCGAGCGATCCACCCGCCCCGGCTTCAAAGTGGTACAGGTGCGGATGCTGCCATCGGCCTCACGACTGCGAAACATCACATAGGCCACATCATCCAAACCCGGAATATCGGGATGGCTGACCTCAATCTGCCCCTGCAAATCCGCCTTGATCGCAATCCCCGCCTCGGCCAAAGCCCGCGCGTTTTCGGGCACAATCGACAGCCCGATCTGATCGACATCGACCAACGCATAGAACACCCCACCAAAGGCAATATCGGCGCGGATCACGCCAAAATCAACGGTCTTAACCTCAGCATCCAAAGCCAGCACAAAGGCCGGAACGTTGTCCAAACTGACCGACAGACAGCGCCGGTTCTCACACCGCGCTCGCGCCACAATCAGCCCCGCCGCCGTGTCCAACCGCACCACGGTTTCAGGCTCCACCATCGCCACCCGCCCGCTTTCCAGCAAAGCCGTCACCACGCAGATGCAGTTCGAGCCTGACATCGGATGTGCGCGGTCCGGTTGCAGCACGATGAACGCCGCATCGGCATCCGGGCGGGTCGGCGGCAGCAGCAGATTGGTGCTCATCGCGACACCCGCACGCGGCTCAAAGGTGACAAAGCGGCGCAGGCTGTCATCTACCATGTTGATATGGTTCATCTTATCAAGAATCGTCGCCCCCGGAATCTCCGGCGCGCCACCAATAATCACCTTGCCGATTTCGCCCTGTGCATGGACCAGCAGCAGATCAAGCGTGTTTTCAAACTGCATGTTCAGCCTTTCAAAAGCGGTTAACGCGGTAGGGATGCAGGTCAATCTCCGCCCGCCCCCCAGTGATCAGATCGCCCATCACCTTTGCAGTGGTCGCGGCATAAGTTAGCCCCAGATGGCCGTGCCCAGTGGCGTAAAACACCCCCCGCGTCTTGGCTGAGGCCGACAGGATCGGCACCGTATCGGGCAGGGCAGGGCGGTGGCCCATCCATTCGGTGAAATCGTCACACCGCAGCCCTGGCAGCGCGGTTTGCGCCCGGCGCACCGTCACTTTCGCGCGGCGATAATCCGGCGGCGCATCCAAGCCCGCCATTTCCACCGTGCCGCCCACCCGAATACCGCCCGCAGTCGGCGTCACCATAAACGCCCGCGCGGGCCAGATGATCGAGTGTTGCATCTCGATGCCCGGAGCCATGATTTGCGTGTGATAGCCGCGTTCGGTTTCCAGCGGAATAGCCTCGCCCAGCAGCTTCGACAGCCTGCCCGAGAACGCCCCCGCGCAGATCACCACCTCATCCACCGCAATCTCGCGGCCACCCGCCAGCTTGACCGCCGTGATCTGGTCGCCGCGCGCAAACCCCACCGCCGTGCCCTGCTCGATCCGCCCGCCCAAAGCGCGGAAGCGTTCGGCCAAGGCCCGCACCAGCCTATACGGGTCCTTCATCGAGCGATTGTCTGGAAACCGCACCGCCATGCCGATCTTATCCGACAGCGCTGGCTCCAACGCGCGCAGGGCGGCCCCGCCGATCACCTCATGCGCAAAGCCAAACCGCTCCAGAATTTCGATATGTTCGCGATCCGCCCGAAACTCTGCCTCATCGGTATACAGCGACAAACACCCCGATTCCGAAATCTGGTCCTCAAGCCCCGTCTCGCGCAGCAACGCCAGCGTATCTGCCAGCGCTCGCCCGCATAAAGCCGCCCCCTGTGCCTCTAACGCCCGCAACTTGCTCGGCCGCGAGGCCGCAATAAACCGCAAAAACCACGGCACCAAACGCGGCATATAGCCGGGCCGCACCCGCACTGGGCCTTCCTGGTCCAGCATCCAGCCCGGAATTTGCCGCCAGATCGAGGGGCGCGAGGCGGGCATAAACTCGGTCACCGCAATCGAGGCCATATTGCCAAACGACGCCCCCCGCCCTGGCGCGTCGCGGTCCAGCAAAACCACCTGCCGTCCGCGCTTTTGCAGATCATGCGCAATCGCGGTGCCGATGATCCCTGCGCCAATGACAACCGTGACCATGGCTTATTTCCAGTTGATGATCGGCTGCATCGCCGCTGCGAAATTGGCCTTTTCCTCTGCCGTCAACGGCCCCAATGGCATCCGACACTCCCCCACCGGAACCCCCTGCAATTCGCAGCCATATTTCAGCTTCTGTACAAACTTGCCGGATTCCAGAATGTTCATCGCCGTATACAGCGTCGCCATCTGCGCCTTGGCCTTGATCAAATCACCCGAGCGATAGGTCCGGTCCAGATCACACACCGCCTGTGCCATGCAATTCGCAGGCCCGCAAATCCAACTGTCCGCGCCCCAGAACATGAAATCCAGCGCAATGTCATCCGACCCCGACACCAGCTGAATCCGCCCCGCATAACGCGTTGCAATTCCAATCGCGCGCTGCAAAGACCCCGAGCTTTCCTTGATCCCGATCACGCGCGGATGATCCGCCAGCGCATCCAAAACCTCCCAGCCCAGTTCCACCCCATCCTTGTCGGGGTAGGAATACAGCACGATATTCATATCCACCGCATCCAGCACCGCGTTGAAATGCTTGATCAACTCGGCCTGCGTCGGCTTGGTGTAAAATGGCGTCGCCAGCAAAACTGTGTCATAGCCCAATTCTTTGGCGCGCTTGGTATTGGCGATCACCCCCGCCGTATGCGGTGCATTGGTGCCTGCAATCAACGTCTCTTCTGGCCGCGCAAACGCCTTCACAAACGCCAAAACCTCCTCACGTTCCGCATCCGACATCAGGTTATACTCACCCGACGACCCGCACGGCACCCAGCCCGTCACGCCCGCCGCGCGCAACCCCTGGAGATGGGTTTTGAACGCCACAAAGTCGATCTGACCTGCCGCATCAAACGGCGTGACCAAGGCAGGCATGACGCCAGAGAGTTTCAGCATGAGACATCCTTTGCAAACGAATCGAGACCGCACAACCGGCGCGGCGTTGCCCCAATTCATGGCGACAGCGTGCCGACACGTCAAATCAAAAATAATCTGTGTCGACACGAAGCACCTGAAACGCTATCTCTCAACAAACCACCGGAGGCTGCCCCAATGGATGAAATCGAGATCAAACGCGCCAAGGGCACCGGCGCGAAATTCGCCTATGAGACGATCCGCGATGAAATCCTGTCGCTGGCGCTGCGGCCCGGCGCGCTGCTGGATGAAACCTCCTTGGCCGAGCGGTTCGCCATGTCGCGCTCGCCAGTGCGCGAAGCGCTGATCAAACTGGCGGGCGAAGATCTGGTGGTGATGCTTGCCAACCGCTCCACTATCGTCGCGCCGATTGATGTGACCAGCTTCCCGAAATACATCGAAGCGCTGGATATCGCGCAGCGGATGAACACCCGTTTGGCCGCCGAATTGCGCAGCGAATCCGATCTGAAAGCCATCGCCCAGCGTCAAAAGGAATTTGTCGCAGCGGTGAAGACCGGCGATCATCTCGCAATGTCTGAGGGCAATAAACTGTTCCACATGGCCGTGGCCGAGGCAGGCAAAAACCCCTATCTGACCGCCTTTTACGATCGCCTGCTCGACCAAGGCCGCCGCATGTTACATCTGCATTTTCAATACATTGAGCGCACTCATGACGGCTATCTGTTGACCGACGAGCATGTCGAAATGCTGGAAGCCATCCGCGCCCGTGACATCAACCGCGCCGATGCCTTGGCCGCAGCCCACACCCGGCAATATCGCGACAATTTCCTGACCTTCATGCAAGAGAACTACTCCGCCCCAATGCCGCTGGGTGCGCCCAACGCGGCTTGACGCCAGCGCCGTCCTGGTGTCGCATCCCGACCAAGGCCAGATCTGGCCGCAGGAAAGGACCGCAAATGACGTTCAAAGCGCTGGTTGTCGACAAAGACGCCGCAGGGGCCACCCATGCTGCCGTGAAACACCTGACTTTGGCCGATCTGCCGAGTGGTGAGGTTTTGGTGGCGGTCGAATACTCCACCGTGAACTACAAAGACGGTCTGTGCATGGGCTCAGGCGGCGGCATGGTGCGCGCTTACCCGCATGTGCCGGGGATTGATTTTGCAGGCACGGTCGAGGCCTCGGATGATCCGCGCTACAAACCCGGCGACAAAGTGGTTCTGACCGGCTGGCGGGTGGGCGAGACTTATTGGGGCGGCTACGCCCAGAAAGCCCGCGTCAAAGCCGATTGGCTGGTGCCCCTGCCGCAAGGCCTGACCAGCCGCGCCGCGATGGCGGTCGGCACGGCGGGGCTGACGGCAATGCTGGCAGTGATGGCTTTGGAAGCGCATGGTTTGGCTCCGGGGCAGGGGCCTGTGCTGGTGACCGGGGCGGCGGGCGGTGTCGGCTCTGTCGCCGTCACCATCCTTGCGCGTCTGGGGTATGAGGTGGCTGCCGTGACCGGGCGGCCTGAGACGGAAGGCTATCTGCGCGACTTGGGGGCCACTCAAATCATCGCGCGCGACCAGATCAATGAGACCGTGAAGCGCCCCTTGGAGTCCGAGCAATGGTCCGGCTGCATTGATGCCGTCGGTGGCGCAATGCTTGCCCGAGTCTTAGGTCAGCTGAACTACGGTGCTTCGGTTGCGGCGGTTGGTCTGGCCGGGGGCTCACAGCTCCCCGCCTCGGTGATCCCGTTCCTGCTGCGCGGCGTCAACCTGCTGGGCATTGATTCCGTGCTGCAACCCTACGCCAACCGCCAAGCCGCTTGGGCGCGGATTGCCACCGATCTGCCGCTGGACAAGCTCGAATCTATGGTGACGACGGCCTCACTCGCCGATCTGCCACGCTTGGGGGCCGAGATTTTGGCAGGCCAGATCAAAGGCCGTTGCGTGATCGACCTCAATGCCTGACGCTGGCGTTTGCCCGAAGGTAACGCCCAAGCGCGATTCTCGGGCTTTCCGCTCCCTGCAGTCGTTTTGCACGAAGACCGAGGGTCCCCGAGCGATGAGCATCGGCTGCCCTCAATACCGCGTCGTCATCCGATAGCCACGCCGATGCGCCAGCGTCACCAGCGTCACGGCAGCGTTTTGCCACCATGTCGCGCGCTCAACACAAAACACCGGATCGCCCAAGGCGTGATCCAGATGCGCCACCATCACAGCATCCGCAGCAGCAGCCAGAAAGCTGATCTCGACCTCGGAGAACGGCACGGTGGCGACCAGCCATTCGTTTGGCCCCACCTCCGAGAAATCCTGCTCCAAAGCCTGCGGCAAAGCGCTGGCGTTGATCCAGCGATCCTCCAGCTGAAACGCCACGCCATCGGCAAAGTGCAAACACAGCAGATGCACCACTCGCGCCCGCGCCTTCAGGCCCATCCGCACCCGCAGCCATTCGGGGGCCACCAAAACCTCGCGGCTGACCAAGGCATAGCGATAATCCGCCCCGGTTTTCTCAATCTCCGACCGCACCACAGGCATCTCAAACCGGGCTTGCCGGATCGGCGCCATCCGCACCCGCGTCCCGGCCTTACGCTTGCGGTCCAGAAAGCCCAGATCGGACACCTCGCGCAAAGCCCGGTTCATCGTGGTGCGTGAGACGCCGAATTCTTCCGCCAACTCCACCTCTCCGGGCAGCAAAGTGCCCGGCCCCCAAGGGCCTTCGGTGATCCGCGCCACGATCTCGGCCATGACCTCGCGGAAGGTCGTCGTCTCGGTCTTTGCAGTCTCGGTCCTTGCAGTATCTGGCATGGTGGCCTCCTCAGCGCCCTATAGCGCGTCCACCAGCCCCTGCACAGCCACACGCCAGCCCGCAATGATCTGATCGCGCTGGATATGCCGCCCGCCGCGCACCTGATGCCGCCCCGCCGACCACAGGTCAGTCACCACCGCATCGGATGCCGCAAACGCCAACCCATCCAAAATCTGCTCATCCCGCAAAGCACACAGCGAGGGGTGCGACAGATCAATCGCCACCACATCCGCCAGCATCCCCACCGCAATCGCCCCGGATTTGCGCCCCAAAGCCTGCGCGCCACCTTTAGCCGCACCCAGATAAATCGCCTGCCCAACCGAGCCTTCGCCCAAAACCATCACATTGCGCGCAATATCCCGCAGCCGCTGGCTATACTCCAACGTCCGCAATTCCTCTGTCAAAGAAATCCGCACATTGCTGTCCGAGCCAATCCCGAACGCCCCGCCCGCCGCCAACCATCCCGGCCCATTGAACGGCCCATCGCCCAGATTGGCTTCGGTGATCGGGCACAACCCAGCCACAGCCCCCGAACGCGCCAGCCCAACCGTCTCCGCCTCCGTCATATGCGTCGCATGAATGGCGCACCAATCGTCATTGATCGGCGTGTTCGCCAGCAACCATTCCACCGGACGCGCGCCCAGCCAAGCCGAGATATCCGCGACCTCTTTCGGTTGTTCCGCCACATGAATATGCACCGGATTGCCCGCCGCAATCGGCAAGGCCCGCAGCAAATCCCCCGGATTGGTCGCCCGCAACGAATGCGGCGCAATCCCCACCTTCGTATCGGCTGGCAAAGACCGCGCCGAAGCCCGCGCCGCCTCAACCAGCCGCGCAAACCGATCCACATCATTGCCAAACCGCAACTGCCCCGCGGCCAAAGGCTGCTCGCCCGCCCCGCCGTAGGTATACAGTACCGGCAGATGAGTCAGCCCGATCCCGGTCAGATCAGCCGCAGCAAAAATCCGCCCCGACAACTCGGCAATATCCGCATAGACCGCGCCACCCGGCTGATGATGCACATAATGGAACTCGCCGACTGAGGCATAGCCCGCCTCCTGCATCTCCATAAACACCAGCGCCGCAATGGCTTGCATCTGCTCCGGCGTCAGCCGATCCAGAAACCGATACATCAAATCGCGCCAGGTCCAGAAACTGTCGCGCCCAGCGATGCGATGCTCGGTCATCCCCGCCATCGCGCGCTGAAACGCATGGCTGTGCAGGTTGGCCAGCGCAGGCAGCAGCGCCGACACAAGCACATCCCCGGCCTGCGCCTGAGCCCCGACGGTGATGGCACTGATATGCCCCTCCGCCACAGTGATCCTGACATTCTCAGCCCAACCTTGGGGCAGCAAAGCGCGGGTAGCAAAAATCACAACAGCGACTCCTTATGTGTAGACATAATAAACATACTCGCATAAACAGCGACTCGGCAATAGCTTTTGCGAGGCATCCCGTGCATCCTTCCCCGATCACCCTTATTGGCCTGCAAGCCGCCACGATGCAGGGAAAATTAGACCCCTATGGCCTGATCCAAGACGCGGCTTTGGTGCTGTCCGAAGGCCGAATCGCATGGGTCGGCCCCCGCGCTGACCTTCCCGCCGCACACGCCCACCTGCCGCAGAAAGACATGGGCAACCGCCTGATCACCCCCGCTTTGATCGACTGTCACACCCACGTCGTCCACGGCGGCAACCGCGCCGTTGAATTTGAAATGCGGCTTCAGGGCGCAAGCTATGAAGAAGTCGCGCGGGCGGGCGGCGGCATCATCTCCACCGTCAAGGCCACCCGCACCGCGTCCCAAGACGATCTGGTGGCGCAAGCCCTGCCGTTCGTCGATGCCATGATCGCCGAAGGCGTTGCGGTGATCGAAATCAAATCCGGCTACGGTCTGAACCAAGAAACCGAACTCCGCATGCTCCGCGCCGCCCGTGAAATCGGCACCCTGCGCCAGATCACCGTCAAAACCAGCTTCCTCGCCGCCCACGCTATTCCCCCCGAATACAAAGACCGCGCCGACGCCTATATCGACGAAGTCGCCATCCCCGCCCTGCACGCCGCCCATGCCGAAGGCCTCGTCGATGCAGTAGACGGCTTCTGCGAAGGCATCGCCTTCTCCCCCGCCCAAATCGAGCGCCTGTTCACCGTGGCCCACGCCCTGAATATCCCCGTAAAACTCCACGCCGAGCAACTCTCCAACCTCGGCGGCGCAGCCCTCGCCGCTCGCTTCAACGCCATCTCAGCCGACCACTTGGAACATCTCGACGAAGCAGGCGTCATCGCCATGGCCGCCGCTGGCACCGTCGCCGTGATCCTGCCCGGGGCGTTCTACACCCTGCGCGAAACGCAAATGCCCCCCATCGCGCTGCTTAGAAAACACAACGTCCCGATGGCTGTCGCCACCGATATGAACCCCGGCTCATCGCCGATGTCGTCGCTCCTCCTCGCGATGAACATGGCCTGCACCCTGTTCCGCATGACCCCTGCCGAAGCGCTCGCCGGGGCCACCACCCACGCCGCCCGCGCCCTAAGCCTACCCACCCACGGCACCCTAGCCATCGGCCAAACCGCCGACCTCGCCATCTGGAACGCCCAACACCCCGCCGAACTCGCCTACCGCATCGGCTTCAACCCCCTTCATCAACGCATCATCGGAGGCGCGCTTTGACCGCACTCATCCTAACTCCCGGCCATACGACGCTTGAACAACTGGTCCGCATCTACCGCGAGGAACTGCCCGTCACCCTCGACCGCACCGCCAAACCCGGCATTGAACGCGCCGCCGCCGCGATCAAAGCCGCCGCAGCAGGCGACGCCCCGGTCTACGGCGTCAACACCGGTTTCGGCAAACTCGCCAGCATGCGCATCGCCCCCGCAGACACCGCCACCCTGCAACGCAACCTGATCCTGTCGCATTGCTGCGGCGTCGGCGAAGCGATCCCCCGCCGCCACGCCCGCCTGCTGATGGTGCTGAAACTGCTCAGCTTCGGTCGCGGCGCATCGGGCATCCGCTGGGAATTCGTCGAACTCCTCGAATCCATGCTGGCAAAAGGCGTCACCCCCCAGATCCCCGCCCAAGGTTCCGTAGGGGCCTCCGGCGACCTCGCCCCACTTGCCCATATGACCGCAGTCATAATCGGCGAAGGCGAAGCCGAATACCAAGGCCAGATCCTGCCGGGGGCAAAAGCCCTCGCCGCCGCTGGCCTGACCCCCCTGCAACTCGGCCCGAAAGAAGGCCTCGCCTTCATCAACGGCACGCAATTCTCCACCGCCTTCGCCCTCGCGGGCCTGTTCGACGGCTGGAACGCCGCCCAATCCGCGCTGGTGACTTCGGCCCTTTCGACCGACGCCATCATGGGCTCCACCGCCCCGCTGCAACCCGAAATCCACAGCTTGCGCGGTCACGCAGGCCAGATCGAAGCCGCCGCCTTCATGCGCGAATTGCTGGCCGGTTCCGAAATCCGCGAAAGCCACATCGAGGGCGATGCCCGCGTGCAAGACCCCTATTGCATCCGCTGCCAACCCCAAGTGACGGGTGCCGCGATGGACGTGCTGCGCCAAGCCGCGACAACACTGGAAATTGAGGCCAACGCCGCCACCGACAACCCTCTTGTGCTGACCGAGGCAGGCCTGATCGTCTCTGGCGGCAACTTCCACGCCGAACCGGTGGGCTTCGCCGCCGACATGATCGCCCTAGCCCTCGCAGAAATCGGAGCCATCGCCCAACGCCGCGTCGCCCTGATGGTTGATCCGGTGCTGTCGTTCAACCTGCCGCCCTTCCTCACCCCGCGCCCCGGCCTCAACTCGGGCCTGATGATCGCCGAAGTCACCACGGCCGCCCTCATGTCGGAAAACAAACACATCGCCATGCCCTGCGTGACCGACAGCACCCCCACCTCGGCCAACCAAGAAGACCACGTCAGTATGGCCGCCCACGGCGCTGTCCGCCTTGGCAAGATGGTGCAAAACCTTAACGTCATCCTCGGCGTCGAGGCGATCTGTGCCGCCCAAGGCGTCGATTTCCGCGCCCCGCTGCAAACCTCCACCCCGCTGCAAGCCGTCGTCGCCCGCCTGCGCACCGAAGTCGCCACCATGGGCGATGATCGCTACATGGCCCCCGACCTTGCCGCCGCCGCCAATCTGATCGCCAGCGGAGCCCTCACCGCCGCTTCCGCCCTCACCCTTCCCACCTTGTAACCCGAGGCCCCAAATGACCAAACCGCTCGACAACTCCCGTCACAATATGCGCGACATTTACCCCGCCACCGGCACCGAGATCACCGCAAAAAGCTGGCAGACCGAAGCCGCGATGCGGATGCTGATGAACAACCTGCATCCTGATGTGGCCGAAAACCCGCACGAACTGGTGGTCTACGGCGGCATTGGCCGCGCCACCCGCACCTGGGGCGATTTTGATCGCATCGTCGCCACCCTGAAAGACCTTGAAGACGACGAAACTTTGGTCGTGCAATCCGGTCGCCCCGTCGCCGTCGTCCGCACCCACAAAGACGCCCCGCGCGTGCTGATCGCCAACTCGAATCTGGTGCCGCATTGGGCGACGTGGGATCATTTCAACGCACTCGATAAAAAGGGCCTGATGATGTACGGCCAAATGACCGCGGGGTCGTGGATCTACATCGGCACCCAAGGCATCGTGCAGGGCACCTATGAGACGTTCGCCGAGGCTGGCCGCCAGCACTACAACGGCAGCCTGAAAGGCAAATGGATTTTGACGGGTGGTCTGGGTGGTATGGGCGGCGCACAGCCTCTGGCGGCTGTGATGGCCGGAGCCTGCTGTCTGGCGGTGGAGTGTGACGAAACCCGCATCGATTTCCGCCTGCGCACCCGCTACGTCGACGCCAAAGCGCATACGCTAGACGAAGCCTTGGCGATGATCGCCGAGTGGACCGCTGCCGGAGAAGCCAAATCGGTGGGCCTGCTGGGCAACGCCGCCGACATCTTCCCCGAACTGGTCCGCCGCATGAAGGCGGGCACCGCCCGCCCCGATATCGTCACCGACCAAACCTCGGCCCACGATCCCTTGCACGGCTATCTGCCGCAAGGCTGGAACGTCGCCGAATGGCGCGCAAAACAGGAAACTGACCCGCAAGCGGTGCAAAAAGCCGCCCGCGCCTCGATGCGCACCCATGTCGCGGCGATGGTTGATTTCTGGAATGCAGGCGTGCCAACCTTGGACTACGGCAACAACATCCGCCAAGTCGCCCTCGAAGAAGGCCTGGAAAACGCCTTCGCCTTCCCCGGTTTCGTCCCCGCCTACATCCGCCCGTTGTTCTGCAAAGGCATCGGCCCGTTCCGCTGGGTGGCCCTGTCCGGCGACCCGGAAGACATCTACAAAACCGACGCCGCGATGAAGAAACTGTTCCCGGAAAACAAGCACCTGCACAACTGGCTGGATATGGCAGCCGACCGCATTGCCTTCCAAGGCCTGCCTGCCCGCATCTGCTGGATCGGTCTGGGCGACCGTCACCGCGCCGGCCTGATGTTCAACGAGATGGTGAAGTCTGGCGAACTGAAAGCCCCCATCGTCATCGGCCGTGATCACCTCGACTCAGGCTCCGTCGCCTCGCCCAACCGCGAGACCGAAAGCATGATGGACGGCTCGGATGCAGTCTCCGACTGGCCGCTGCTGAACGCCCTCGTCAACACCGCCTCCGGGGCCACATGGGTTTCCCTGCATCACGGCGGCGGCGTCGGCATGGGCTTCTCGCAACACTCCGGCGTGGTGATCGTAGCTGATGGCACCGATGATGCCGCCAAACGCCTCGAACGTGTGCTATGGAACGACCCGGCTTCCGGCGTCTGGCGCCACGCCGATGCTGGCTACGAGACCGCTATCGACCACGCCAAGGCCCAAGGCCTGCGCCTGCCCACCATCTTGGGCAACTGACCCAACCCCTTTGCAGGACTGGACGCTCCACCCGCCGGTCCTGCAAAGACCCTGCAAATTTGACTAAAATTATCATCCTCTGCGCTCAAATATCCCACGGGGGAAGCGGGTTTGGCACAAACCCGGGTGGGGGTGTGAAACCCCCATAACCCCTGCTGGGAACAAGAGCCGCCCTCCTGCGTTACCCTTCTGTAATGGTTCATCAGAAGGGAAACCCGATGTCCGCTCCGAACACGAATATCGAGAAACAGGCGCGCCGTCACCGTGGCCCGCTGATTGGCATGGCACTGGTCGTGGTGTTTGGTGTCGCGGTGATCCTGTATTGGCTGTTTGAAGAATCCGCCAAATCCGATCCGCCCGCGCCGCAAGATCAGATTGAGTCCGCACCCACGACCCAAGTGCCCGTGACACCAGCCCCCGGTGAGGGCTCCATCATCGCCCCGCAAACCGGCACGGCACCCGCGCCAACCACCCCGTAAGCAAGCAAAACCGAGCCGCCGCACCCCTGCGGCGGCTCGGCCCCGTGCAAACCTGCCCGCCTAGTCCGTCCGCAACTGATCGCGCAGGCTGTTGACCTGATCACGCAGCGCCGTCAGCGCCGCCAGCGTCATGCCGGACTTCTCCAGGATACAGCCCGGAATAGCCGCAGCCCGCGCTTGCATCCCGCGTCCGGCCTCGGTCAGCGACACCCGCACCTGCCGCTCGTCCCGCGCGTCGCGCGCGCGCAGCACCAACCCCTGCACCTGCATCCGCTTCAAAAGCGGTGTCAGTGTGTTACTTTCCAACTGCAACGCCGCCCCAAGTTGCCCCACCGTCTGACCATCCTCGGCCCACAGCGCCACCAGCACCAGATACTGCGGATAGGTCAGCCCGAGCGCCTCCAGCAAAGGTTTATAAGCGTGCTGCATCGCGTGCGTCGCCGAATACAGCGAAAAGCAGATCATCTCGGCAACGGGCAGGGCGGCAGCTTTCTCATCCATGGCGATACTCCTTTCCAGCAAGATAGATCGCACGCGATTAATTCACAAGATCGGCGGGAACCACCGCGCCCGAAAAGCATTAACCTAAGCGCGACCTATGAGGGTTGACGCAAGCACCGACTCGGGCTAAATACATCGCACACGATTTAATCGCAAAGGATACATCATGCCGACGAAAGTAGTCTACTCCACCGAAGCCACCGCAACCGGCGGCGGCCGTGATGGCAAATCGGCCACCAAAGACGGCGCGCTCGCTGTCACCTTGGCCGTGCCGAAAGAAATGGGCGGCACGGGTGCGGGCAACAACCCCGAGCAGCTTTTCGCTGTGGGATATGCCGCCTGCTACCTTGGTGCGATGCGTTTCGTCGCGGGTGCCGAAAAAATCGGCACCGTCCCGGCTGACGCCACTGTCACCTCGACCGTCGGCATCGGCCCGCGCGCTGAAGGCGGCTTCGGCATCCAAGTGGCACTGGCCGTTTCGATGCCCGGCGTCGATCGCGAAACTGCGCAGAAAATCGTCGACCGTGGCCATTTCATCTGCCCCTATTCGAACGCCATCAAAGGCAATGTCGAAGTGACCACCACCCTCGTCTAACCGCTTGAACCTGCTCCTTGCCCTGCTAGGCTGCGGCCAACAGGGCAGGGGGCTTCTATGGATCGGCTAAAAGGCAAAGTGGCAATCATCTCGGGCGGAGCCACCGGCATCGGTGCGGCCGCCGCCCGCCTGTTCGCCGCCGAAGGCGCTGCGGTGGGCATCATCGACCGCAACGTCGATGCAGGCCAAGCCCTCGCCTTCGATCTGGTGCAACAAGGCCACCGCGCCTGTTTCGCCACGGCTGACGTCAGCCAAAAATCCCAAGTCGATGCCGCCGTGGCAGTGGTCAAAGCCCAACTCGGCCCGGTCAACGTGCTGTTCAACCACGCCGGAACTATCGTTATCAAACCCTTCCTTGAAACCGAGGAAGAAGATTGGGACATGCTGTTCGACGTGAACGTGAAATCCATGTACCTGATGACCCGCGCCGTCCTTCCAATGATGCTGGAACAAGGCAAGGGCTCCATCGTCTGCACCTCGTCAATCTCGGCAGTCTACGCGACGCCAATGGAAGTGCTCTACGACGCCACCAAGGGCGCATGCCACATGTTCGCCCGCGCCATCGCGGTCGAATTCCGCGACAAAGGCATCCGCTGCAACGCCGTCTGCCCCGGCTTTATCGAAACCCCGCACGGCCTGCGCGAAGTCAAAGAACTCACCGCGCTGGGCGTTGATGCCTCCGACACCGCGATCAAAGCCGCTCAGGGGCGCTTCGGCCAACCCGAAGACATCGCCCGCGCTGCCCTGTACCTCGCCTCCGACGACGCCGAATTCGTCACCGGCACGCAGTTGTTCGTCGATGGCGGCTTTTCCGCCGTCTGACCCCAACGGAGTCGCAAATGTCAAACCCGCACTGGATCTACACCCAAACCGTCAAACATTTCGCCGCCGGGGCCGAGCCACCCTTCGAAGATCCCGCCGAGTTGATGGCAAGCTGGGGAGCCGTCTGGGGTCTCGACAATGACGTAGGCCGCATCCGCTCGATCCTGATGCACCGCCCCGGCCCCGAGATGAACGTGGTTGATCCGGCGTATCGCCTGCCCGAGATCGGCTCCTACGGGGACCCCGCCGTCGGTTGGTATTTCCAATCTGATACGCTCCCCGACCTGCCCCTGATGCAACAACAACACGATGCTTTCGTGGCTAAACTGCAAGCCGAGGGCGTCGAAATCCACTACCTCGACGGCGACGCGGGCATCCGCCTGAAACAAGTCTACACTCGCGATCCGTTCATCATGGTCAAAGGCGGTGCCATCATCTGCCGGATGGGCGCACGCATCCGGCGCGGTGAGGAACTCGCCACCACCCGCACCCTCGCCCGTATCGGCGTGCCAATCCTGCGCACTATCTCAGGCACCGGCGTGATGGAGGGCGGCAGTTTCGCGTGGCTGAATGAGAAAACCTGCGCCATCGGCATCGGCGTCCGCGTCAACCGTGAAGGCGCGGAACAGGTCGGCGAAGTCCTACGCCGTCAAGGCGTCGATCTGCTGATCGTCGAACTCACCGGCTACGACATCCACTTGGATGTGTCCTTCCTGATGATCGACCGCGACCTTGCGCTGCTCAACCCGATGGGCCTGCCGTTCAGCTTCCTCGAACAACTCACCGTCCGCGGCATCAAATACATCGAGATCGACCCCGCCGATGATCCGTGGATCAACAACTCCCTCGCCGTAGCGCCGGGCAAACTGCTGATGCCCGAGGGTGCCAGCAACCGCACGCTGGATCGCCTCGCCGCCCATGGTGTGACTTGGACAACCATCCCCTACGCCGCCCTGCACAAAAACGGCGGCGGCCTGCATTGCTCGACCACCCCGTTGCGCCGCGATCCGCTTTAGCGACACTGGCAGGAATTGGGCCTCATAACGCCGAAATCCTGCCATGATCCCCCGCTACACCCGGCGCATGATCACAAACATCTTCACCCCCGGCACCACAGGTTTCGCGGCGCTTTGCCTTGCCGCCTATCTCCTGCTGGCCAATGTCCTCGCCTATGCCGCCTTCGCCGTAGATAAATCCCGTGCCATCTGCGCCGAACGCCGCATCCCCGAGCGTAGCCTGCTGATCCTCGCCACCTTGGGCGGCTGGATCGGCGCGAAATTAGCCCAACACCGCCTGCGCCACAAAACCCGCAAACAGCCCTTCAGCCTGCTGCTGAACCTGTCGGTTCTGATCCTGCCCGGCCTCATCGCCACCAGCCTGCTGCTGCAATCCGACCTGACGTGGGACAAAGCCAGCACCACCGCGCAAAGCCTGCTTGCCACCGGCACAACCGCCGACATTCCCACCCCGCCGCGCCGCTTCGGCCCCGGCAGCGACGCCCCCTAACGCACGATCAGCGCGAAGGCGTTGATGAAATTGCCGCTCAGCTTCATCCCCGGATAGTCCGTCACCTCCAACGCCCCGCGCCCCACGGGAAGCGAGTTGTTTACCCGGATCATCCGGGTAAACGCCACCGGGCCCGAGTAATAGCCGCTGATCACCACCGCATGTGCGCCGCCATTCACCCAGTTGCCGCACATGATGATCGGCCCGCGCCGCAGATACGGCTCCAGCCCCTCAATCTCTGCCGGAGGTTGCCGCACCAACCGCATCCCCAAGGAAATCGCATACAGTTCCAGATTGGCCATATCTGGCCGCAAGCCGCCGCCATTGCCATCCGGCGTCACCGGGTCAAACTGCGCCTGCCCCGGTATCGCACTGGTCATCCGCCCCGAGGCCAGCCCCCCCGACACCACCCAGCAGGTCATCCCGGTATTTTGCCCGATCACCGGCAGCGGATGCACCAATTCCGTCACCAGCCCCAAGGCGCGCCAGCTTAAAGGCCCCGCCACCCCATCCGGCACCAACCGCCCGGCCGGCCCGGTATAGGTGCTTTGAAACCGCCGCAGGGCTGCATCGGTCAGACGGCCAAAAGCGCCATCCTCGTCCAGCACCGCAATCGAGCGGTCATGCACCAAAGCATTGTTCAACATCCGTTGCAGGAAAACGACATGAGGGTCATGGCTGCCCATGCGCAAAGTAATCATCAGAGTGCTCCAAAATCGAAGGTCTAAGAAAGGTCGCGAAAATCTGCCGTCAAACTGCACGAAGGCTAGCACAGCTTTCGCGCTCGCCAAGCAGATTTTTGCCAGCGCCAAGCACCCGCCAAAACGCCCCGCGTCACACCCGTCAAACTGCCCGGTCAATCCTGCGCGCAACCCCCGGCTTTCATCTTGGCAAAAATATCCCCGCCGGAGGCATCCCACCTCGCCCCCCGCGCGCGCGTTCAGAACCGGGCGGATCCAGCATCGGCAAGCGTAGGTTGGGGTTCCACCCCACCCCACCGCGCCATAGGCCATTCCCCGCGCCCCCTCCCTCCAAACGCTAGGGCCGCCGCCCGATCCGTGTTACCCTCCGCGCACCCAAGCCATATCGCATCAGGAGGCCCCGATGACCAAACACCTCGCCGATCACCGCACCGCATCCGAGGGCGGCCGTTTGCAAAACTTCCTGCGCCTTGAGCGCAGCCAATCCCCGACAGCCCCCCGCACCTTGCACCAACGCCCGCAATCGCGCAGCGACGACAACCCCCGCCTGCAACACTTCCTGCGGATCGAGCGCGGCGAGCAGGCCTGAAGCCCACAAGTAGGGTGGGTGGTTCCTGCTGAAAGCCGGGTTCACCCACCGAAGTCGCCCACTGCCCGAAGCTGACAGCGGGTCAATGCTCTGAAGCCGCAATCTTCAGCCAGACTGACAGAGCGGCCTCTCGATGATGCGCAACACAGGGTCGCGCCCTAGATTCCGGGCAAAAGCAAACAAGTAGGGCGGGGTTCACCCCGCCACCCTCCGGGGCAGAAGGCGTCCTTGTAATAGCGCCTTAAATGATTGAATTATCATCAAACTGCCAATCCACGGAGCAATTAAATGCGCTTTACCAGTTCCTGCCTTCTTCCCGCCCTCGCCACTTGCTTCCTGTATGGCGCTTCAACCTCAACAGAAGCAAAGCCGACCTTCTCTGAATATTCCCAGGTGTTCGTCAACACCTGCTTGCAACACGCTCCGGCGTTGAGTGAGGCGGCGATCGCCAACTCTGTTAGCAAAGAAAAATTCATCGCCAATAGCGTTTCGGTTGGTGCCGGGGTGGCTGTGCAGAATGGCAAACGCTGTAGCCTTCGTATCGGCGGCGGCGGGAACACAGTCAGCATGGTCGCCGTTGATGAAGCTGAAAAACTTGCGACTTGGTTCGCGAAACGCATCGGCGGCACAGTCAAAGCCAGAACGAGCGTCTTTGGTGGCCCGCTCTGGTACGAGGTTAAGGACGGACGCAAGAAATATGAGGTCAGCGTAGGCGATCAAAGCGGCGTGCTCGTCTTCCTCGTCGCGTTGCGATAGCGACTTTTGCAGTGGAAATACCATTCGCCCTTACGCTTGCTTTTGTCGGTATTGCTATAGCTTTCTACCGTCCCCGAGGAGACCGAAGAAATTGGGCACTTGTCGTCACAGCATGGCTGAGCGTCCCAATAGGTTTTATACTTTCGCCCGTGATCGGGTCGTATGTAGCAAGCATGGGAGGTTGTACTCCTAGCGCGGCCGCGCCAATCGAATGTTTCGTCCACGGATGGAATGTAAGCCCTTGGATAAATAGCATTGTATTTTCAGGCTATGTGATCGCTTTCTACGCTTTGCCTTGGTTCGTGATCGGCGGCGTGTGCGTTATCATCTATGCATTTATCTTGGGTTCTCGAAAATAGCGCTGTCGTCTTTTCAAACCCCCAATCCTTAACAAATCCTTAAATCCACACCCCTAACTCCTTGACTCCAAACACATAAAAAAGGTCCCGAGTTGGGACCTTCTTCCTTTACTCCAAAACCCGAAGCCTAAACCCTCAGGCCCGCACCAGCTTTTCATACTGATCCGAGATCCCCAAAGTCAGCGCCCCGACCTCAAAACTATAGTCCCCGATCTGCCCGACCGGAGTCACCTCCGCCGCCGTCCCGGTCAGCCAGCATTGCTGGAACCCCTCCAACTCGGCGGGCAGGATATGCCGCTCATGCACGACGATGCCCTGTTCGCGCAGCATCCCGATCACCGTCTGCCGGGTGATACCGTTCAGGAAAGCGTCCGGCAGCGGCGTGTGAACCTCACCATCCTTCACAAAGAAGATATTCGCCCCCGTCGCCTCGGCCACATAACCGCGATAATCGAACATCATCGCATCCGAACAGCCCTTCGCCTCGGCGGCATGTTTCGACATCGTGCAGATCATATAAAGCCCCGCCGCCTTCGCCTCATGCGGGATGGTCTCAGGCGAGGGCCGCTTCCACTTCGCAATGTCCAGCTTCGCCCCCTTGGTCTTGGCGTCGCCGTAGTAATTGCCCCAAGACCACACCGCCACCGCCATCCGGATCGGGTTGCGCTTCGACGCCACCCCCATATCCCCGCCCGCCCCGCGCCAAGCCAGCGCCCGCACATAAGCATCCGTCAGCCCGTTGGCCTTCAAGGTCGCTTGCTTCGCTGCCTCAATCTCAGCCACCGAAAACGGCAACTCCATATCCAGCAGCGCGCCCGAATTCCGCAACCGCTCCGAATGCTGCACCGATTTGAAGATCTTGCCGTTATAGCAGCGCTCACCCTCAAACACCGAACTTGCATAATGCAAGGCATGGGTCAGGATATGCACATTGGCCGAGCGCCATTCCACCAGCTTGCCATCCATCCAGATGAACCCGTCCCGATCGTCATACCCAGCCATCGCAGCCTCCATTATTGCGAATGTTGCGCCGTATAGGTCCAACACGGACATAATATTGCGCGAAATTGCGAATCCGCTAAACCTTATGTCTTGGAATGTCAACAACACTGACGTATCTTATGCGCGGAGGATACCCCATGGCCGAACAAAGCACCGGCGGCGAAAGCCTGCTGTTCCTGACCGATGAGAACCTGCGCAAGGGGATCGAGGCGATGTTCTTCGCCTATCGTGGCTTCACGGCGGACCCCGACCGCATCCTTGAAGACATGGACTACGGCCGCGCTCATCACCGTGCCGTGCATTTTATCAACCGCTCGCCCGGCACCACAGTCGGCAACCTGCTGACCATTCTGGGTGTGACCAAACAATCGCTGAACCGCGTGTTGCGCACCCTGTTCGACGATGGCTTGGTTGAGGCCCGCGTCGGCAAGCAAGACAAACGCGAGCGTCACCTTTACCTCACCGACAAAGGCCATGCGCTGGAACGTGCCCTGTCCGACGCCCAACGCGCAAGGATGCGCGCCGCCTACCGTGCGGCGGGGCCAAGCGCCGTGCAGGGCTTTCGCACCGTGCTTGAGGCAATGATGGACGCCGAGCAACGCCGCCAGTATCAAGGCCTGAAAGAGGGCAGCACATGACCGAATTACCCGCTCACCTGCTGGTCGTGGACGACGACGAACGCATCCGTGGCCTGTTGCAGAAATTCCTGATCCGCAACGGCTTCCTTGTATCCACCGCCCGCGACGCCGCCCAAGCCCGCCGCCTGCTGGCTGGGCTGGAATTCGACCTGCTGGTGTTGGATGTGATGATGCCCGGCGAGGATGGCATCAGCCTGACCCGCGCCTTACGCGCCACTCTCACTGTGCCGATCCTGCTTTTGACCGCCAAAGGCGAGACCAACAACCGCATCGAAGGCTTTGAGGCCGGTGCTGACGATTACCTGATCAAACCGTTTGAGCCGAAGGAACTGCTGCTGCGCATCAACGCCATCCTGCGCCGTGTGCCTGCCGCCAAAACTGCCAGCCCCGCGCCAAAAGTCCTGCACATGGGCCCGGTCCGCTATGACATGGATCGGGGTGAGCTCTGGCGCGGCCAAGAGCTGATCCGGCTGACCTCGACCGAGGCCGCCTTGATGCGGATCTTCTCGGCGCAACCCGGCACAGCGATGTCGCGCGATAAACTGGTGGGCGACATGCCGCGCGAAGACAGCGCGGGCCAAGAACGCGCGGTTGATGTGCAAATCACCCGTCTGCGTCGCAAGATCGAAGACGATCCGAAATCGCCGCGCTATCTGCAAACCGTGCGCGGTGAGGGCTACATGCTGCAAACCGACTGACGCAGCCAGCCACAGTTCCTTCACAATTTCCTGCCAGTTAGGCCAAATAACAATCTTTGGGAGAGACCATGACCCTGCTGAAATACGCCGCCGCCTGCGGCCTTGCTTTGCTGTCCACCACCGCCTTTGCGCAAGACCTCGTGCCCTATTCCGAGGCCGGCGGTTGGGCGGTAGAGGTTGATCCAACCTTGGGCAACGGCTGCCTGTTGTCTTCCGATTTTGAAGACGGCTCCCACGTCCGCATCGGGTTTGATCGCAGCGCAGGCAATGGCTATGTGATCGCCGCCAACACCGCTTGGGGTGAGATCACCGATGGCACCGATTATCCGATCAGCTTCATGCTCGACGATCAGAAATACGACGGCAGCGCCAAGGGTCTGCACCTTGATGATCTGCCCGGCGTCATGGTCACTTTCGACAGCGTCGATTTCCTGACCGATCTGGCCGCGAAAAACACCATGACGCTGCAAAGCGAAGGCGCCGATGTGATGTCGATTGACCTTTCCGGTAGCGATGAGGCGATCACCGAAACCATCGCCTGCCAAGAAGAACAAGAAAAGGGCTGAGCCCGAAATCAGCTTTGGCGCGGGGGCATCGCCGTCCCGCGCCACCAGACGGAGCGACCATGATCCCCGACCATCCCCTGCTGGGTGTCCAGCCGCCGTTCGCCGATCACCTCGGCCTGCGCATCCTGTCGGCCCAGCCTGACCGGATTGAGGCTGAAATGCTGGCCTCGCCGCAGCTGATCAACCGCAACGGGACGTTGCATGGCGGGGCGGTGATGGCGATGGCCGATCACCTCGGCGGGCTCGGGGCGTTTCTGAACATCGGGCCGACCGAAAGCACCGCCACGGTGGAAAGCAAAACCAACTTTTTCCGCGCCATTCCGGCGGGTGACATGCTGCGCGGTGTCAGTATTTTATTGCATGGCGGGCGCCAGACCATGGTGTGGCAAACCACGCTGACGCGCAGCGATGGCAAAATGGCCGCGATGGTGACGCAAACTCAGATCGTGCTGCGCGATCCGAAGTTCTGACGCCCTCCGCGCAGAAATACGCCCTGGTAAGCCAAGCACTTCTGTTGCACGCGCCGTAAAGCTGGAAAACCGCTCGTGCCCTCAGTGTCTTCGGCGCATTCTCGCCGACCCAATTCAACGCAAGCTGCACATGGAACCGTAGCGGCCCTCGCGGGTTTTTGTCATGAAAGCGCGGCCCGCATGTCAATCGGGCGCAACGGCATGAAGAACAGGGTGGTTTTCCCGATCTCCCACCTTGGCCAACGCAATGGCAGTCGAGCTTCTATCCCGTTTGTGGACGGCGTTTTCACCCTTTCACGCCCGTAACTCTGCCCATAACTCTGGAGGACAAGCAAGATGGACCACAGCAACCATACCCCGCTGGACCGCACCGAATTCAACACTGCGGTTTTGGAAGATGCACCCGTCTACGGTGCGGATGATCGCAAGATCGGCACGATTTCGCATGTGCATGGCGCGGGTGCCGTCACCGATGTTGTGCTGGATGTCGGTGGATTTCTCGGCATCGGCTCGAAACCCGTGTTGGTCAGCGTCGATCAGCTTAATCTGATGCGGGATGAGGATGGCAACATCCATGGCGTCACCTCGTGGACGAAAGAGCAGTTGCAAGAACTGCCAGAACATCATCATTGATCACAACGGATGTGATCGCATGAATGATCATTGACCCGCACGATCATAAACCCAGACTCGCCTTGTGTGAGTCTGGGTTTTTGCCCAGAAAAGTGGCGGTAATTGGCGGTTTCGATTTTGGTGCAGGTGGAATAGTGTTCCGGCCAAAGTGCAAAAGGCCGATCTTGTGACCACCCTTCTCATCAACTCTCCGCAATCCGAAAATCACCTCACGCCCCCCGGTCACCCCGAGCAGGTCGCGCGTTACGCCGCCGTGCAGGCGGGTCTGAACGGCCTCGACCTCCTCCACCGCGATGCGCCTTTGGCCGAGGATACAGACATCCTGCGCGCCCACCCAGCGCGCTATCTCGCCAAGGTCCGCGCCGCATCACCTGTCACGGGATGGGCGCAACTTGATGGCGATACTTTCCTCTCTCCCGGCTCTGTCACGGCTGCGTTGCATGCGGTTGGCGGGGCTTGCGCTGCCGTTGATGCCGTCTTGTCGGGCGAGGCTCAGAACGCCTTCCTCGCTGCCCGTCCCCCCGGCCACCATGCAGAATCTGAAACCGCGATGGGGTTTTGCATCTTCGGAACCGTCTCTATTGCGGCGCTGAGAGCCTTAAATCACCACAACCTTGCCCGCGTCGCGGTGGTCGATTTCGACGTCCACCACGGCAATGGCACGCAAGATCTGCTCTGGAACGAACCCCGCGCTTTGTTCTGCTCCAGCCATCAGATGCCACTCTATCCCGGCACCGGCAGTGCTTCGGAAACCGGCGCGCACGGCCAAATCCTCAACGTCCCGCTCAGCGAACACACGGGCTCTGGTCCGATGCGCGAAGCCTATGAGAGCCTGATCTTCCCCCGCATCGCGGCTTGGAAGCCCGATCTCATCCTGATCTCAGCAGGCTTTGATGCGCACCAAGCCGACCCCCTCGCGGGCCTAGACTGGCAGACCGAAGACTACTCATGGCTCACCCAGCGCCTCTGCGATCTGGCCGATGCCCATTGCGCGGGCCGGGTGGTATCCTGTCTTGAGGGCGGTTATGATCTGCCCGCGCTGACCGCTTCGGTAAGCGCACATGTGGGTGTTTTGCAGGAGCGCGGCCGATGACCGATAAACCCGTAGCGGATATGTCCTTTGAAGAAGCCATGGCCGCCCTCGAATCCGTCGTCACCCAGTTGGAACGCGGCGAAGTGGCGCTGGAACAAAGCATCGCGCTTTACGAAACAGGCGCAAAGCTGAAAGCCCACTGTGCCGCCAAACTGAAATCCGCCGAAGAAAAGGTCGAACTGATCCGCGCCGCCGAAGGCCGCGCGGTTGGCACCACCCCGGTGGAGGGGCTTTAGTGCCCACCAACACCCCGCCGCTGAAGCATTTTGAAGTGACACGCACCGAGTCGTTAGAGGCGATGCCGTTTCAAGCCGCCCTGCGAAACGCGCGCGATTACGTCGAAATCACCCTGATGCATAAGCTCATCGGACTCAGCGGCCCTCTCCCCGAAGCAATGCTCTATGCCACCAAGGGCGGCAAAGGCTTGCGCGGGTTTCTGGTGCTGGAATCCGCCCGCATCCACGGCATCTACGGCAGCGCCGCTGGCCCTGCCGCCGCCGCGATTGAGGCGCTGCACGCCTATTCCCTGATCCATGATGACCTGCCCTGCATGGACGATGACGACCTACGCCGGGGCCAACCGACCGTGCATCGCAAATGGGATGAAGCCACAGCGGTGCTGGCCGGTGACGCGTTGCAGGCCCTCGCTTTCGAGTTGGTCAGCATGACGGGTTGTCCGTTTGAACAACGCTGGCTGCTGACCACAACCTTGGCAACAGCCGCAGGCGCGCGCGGCATGGTCGGCGGCCAGATCGCCGACATTGCCGCCGAAACCGCTGCCACGCCATTGACCTTGGATCAAATTACCGCCCTACAAGCCGGAAAAACCGGCGCGCTGATCACTTGGTCGGTGATGGCGGGCCCACGCATGGCGGGGGCAGAGACACATGCGATGCAGAGTTACGGCGATAGTCTCGGCCTCGCCTTCCAGATCGCCGACGATATCCTAGACGTCACCGGAGACGCCGAAAAAGCCGGAAAACGTCTGCAAAAAGACGCAGCCGCCGGTAAAGCCACCTTCGTCTCGCTGCTGGGGCTTGATGCCGCACGCGCCCGCGCCAAATCTTTGGTATCAGAGGCCTGTGACCACCTAGCCCCCTACGGCGCATCCGCGCAAAACCTGATCGACTGCGCCCGTTTCACCATCGCGCGGGAAAGCTGAGGCACCTATGGCTGACAAACCCAACACCCCCCTGCTTGATCGGGTCAAGCTGCCCTCGGATATGAAATCGCTGACAGACCGCGAGCTCAAACAACTCGCCGATGAACTCCGCGCCGAAACCATTTCAGCGGTCTCCGTCACCGGCGGCCATCTTGGCGCGGGCTTGGGCGTGGTGGAACTCACCGTCGCCTTGCACGCCACCTTCCACGCGCCGCGCGACAAGATCATCTGGGACGTCGGCCACCAATGCTATCCGCATAAGATCCTGACCGGCCGCCGCGACCGCATCCGCACCCTACGTACCGAAGGTGGCCTGTCGGGTTTCACCAAGCGCAGCGAATCTCCCTATGATCCGTTCGGCGCAGCCCATTCCTCCACCTCGATCTCCGCCGCCCTCGGTTTCGCCATGGCGGCGGAACTAGGCGGCGATCCCGGCGACGCTATTGCGGTGATCGGCGATGGCTCGATGTCCGCAGGCATGGCGTTTGAGGCGATGAACAACGCAGGCCACCTGAAAAAACGCATGTTCGTCATTCTGAACGACAACGAAATGTCCATCGCCCCCCCGGTCGGCGCGCTGTCCGCCTACCTCAGCCGCATGTACGCGGGCGAGCCATTCCAAGACCTGAAATCCGCCGCCAAAGGCATGGTCTCCCTGCTGCCCGAACCCTTCCAAGAAGGTGCCCGCCGCGCCAAGGAAATGCTGAAAGGCATGGCCGTGGGCGGCACTTTGTTCGAGGAACTCGGCTTTTCCTACGTCGGCCCCATCGACGGCCACGACCTAGACCAACTTCTCCCCGTATTAAGAACCGCCCAAGCCCGCGCCACCGGCCCGATGCTGATCCATGTATTGACCAAAAAGGGCAAAGGCTACGCCCCGGCAGAAGCCGCCCGCGACAAAGGTCACGCCACCGGAAAATTCGATGTCCTCACCGGTGTGCAGCAAAAAGCCGCCTCCAACGCCCCCAGCTACACCAAAGTTTTCGCGCAATCCCTGATCCGCGAAGCCGAAACCGATGATAAAATCGTCGCCATCACCGCCGCCATGCCAGATGGCACTGGGCTTGATCTGTTCGCCGCCCGCTACCCCAAACGCACCTTCGACGTAGGCATCGCCGAGCAACACGCCGTCACCTTTTCGGCTGGCCTTGCCGCAGGGGGGATGAAGCCATTCTGCACGATTTATTCCACCTTCCTGCAACGCGGCTACGATCAGGTCGTGCATGATGTCGCCATCCAACGCCTTCCCGTCCGCTTCGCCATCGACCGCGCTGGGCTTGTCGGCGCAGACGGGGCCACCCACGCAGGCAGCTTCGACGTCGCCTTCCTGTCCAACCTCCCCGGCTTCGTGGTGATGGCGGCGGCAGATGAAGCCGAACTCGTCCACATGGTCGCCACCGCCGCCGCCCACAACTCCGGCCCCATCGCCTTCCGCTATCCGCGCGGCGAAGGCACCGGGGTCGAGATGCCTGCCAAAGGCATCCCCCTGGAAATCGGCAAAGGCCGCCTGATCCAACAAGGCGCGCGCGTGGCGCTACTGTCCTTCGGCACCCGCCTGTCCGAAGTCCAAAAAGCCGCCGAGTCGCTTGCCGCCAAAGGCCTAACCCCCACCATCGCCGACGCCCGCTTCGCCAAACCCTTGGACCGCGACCTGATCCTCACTCTGGCAAGAACCCACGAAGCCCTGATCACCATCGAAGAAGGTGCCATCGGTGGCTTCGGCTCTCACGTCGCCCAACTGCTGGCCGAGGAAGCCATCTTCGACCACGGCCTGAAATTCCGCTCGATGGTCCTCCCCGACACCTTCATCGACCACGCCTCGCCTGAAGCCATGTATCGCAGCGCTGGGATGGATGCCGCGCAGATTGAGGCGAAGGTGTTGGAGACCTTGGGCGTGGCGGTGGTAGGGAAACGGGCTTAGCTGGCGTTCAAGCTGAAATCGCCGTGAGGTGAAAGCGTTTTCCAAACTAGGGATGTTAACGCCTATATTCTTACTAAGTTGCGCTGCGTGACGCGAAAAAGGGCCGATCTGCTGTTTGTAAATTCATTGGGCGCGTTTCTGCGCACAAGGCCGCTTTTTGCCAGCGTAACTTCGCTTGTGTCCTTACACGCATCTGTGAAGCTATCCTGTTGGACTCCTTTCAGCATCCAGAAGGCCTACCTCTTCAAAGCCCGCATCATTGTCGGGCGTTTGAGGAGGACCGCACCATGAAACTTTCCATTGCTTTTGCAGCCGTTGCTTTGCTTGCCGCTCCGGCTTTTGCCCAAACCGAGGGCGACATCAAAGTTGATCCGTCAACCGTGACCTGCAACGATTTCTCGCTGATGGACGCGCAGAACATGACG
The DNA here is from genome assembly GCF_058135695.1 of Cypionkella sp. PAMC25878. Taxonomy (NCBI): domain Bacteria; kingdom Pseudomonadati; phylum Pseudomonadota; class Alphaproteobacteria; order Rhodobacterales; family Paracoccaceae; genus Cypionkella; species Cypionkella sp. PAMC25878. The sequence continues at coordinate 1,037,109 of NZ_CM176871.1, forward strand.
GCCGTCGGCATCGCCGTGAAAGAGTCGCTGAAGGACGATGCGAAATTCTCCGCCCTGACGGACGAAGAAATGACCATCGCCGCGACTGACGCCTGCAAAGCCCATCCCGATGGCAAAGTTGTTGACGCGCTGAAGATGTAATTTCAGCAGGGTATAGGGAGACTGATCGGCGTCACTGCCGTGTGGAAAACCTTTACACAAGGTTAACGAGCCCGCCTTAACCCGTTGAAATCATGTAAACCGCACGCCTGTCCACGCGTGGACAGGTCAAAAATAAAAGCGCGCGCGGGCCAAAACCCACGCGCGTTTTCAACTTTCAAACCAGCTTAGACCAGATCAAACCGATCCGCGTTCATCACCTTGACCCAGGCCGCCACAAAGTCGCGCACGTAGGCGGCCTGACCGTCACTCTGCCCGTAAACCTCGGCCAAAGCCCGCAGTTGCGAGTTCGATCCGAACACCAGATCATTCCGCGTCGCCGTCCATTTCAACGCGCCCTTGGTGCGATCCCGGCCCTCAAACTCCGTCTCTGCCGGAGAGGTGGCTTTCCAAACCGTCCCCATATCCAGCAGGTTGACGAAGAAATCGTTGCTCAGCACGCCCGGCCGGTTGGTGAACACCCCATGCTGGGAGTGTCCCGTATTGGCATCCAAAGCCCGCAAGCCGCCGACCAGAACCGTCATCTCCGGCGCCGTCAGGGTCAGCAGTTGCGCCCGATCCAGCAGCAGTTCTTCCGCCGTGACCGAATACTGTACCTTCAGGTAGTTGCGGAACCCGTCCGCCACCGGCTCCAGCACCGCAAAGCTTTCCACATCGGTCTGCTCTTGGCTGGCATCCGTCCGCCCCGCCGCAAACGGCACCGCAACCGGATACCCAGCCGCCGCTGCCGCGTTTTCCACCGCAGCCGAGCCGCCCAGCACGATCAGATCGGCCAGCGACACCGCTTTGCCGGAAGTCGCGTTGAACGAGGCCTGCACGCCCTCCAACACCGCCAGCACCTTGGCCAACTGTTCCGGCTGGTTCACCGCCCAATCCTTCTGCGGTGCCAGACGGATACGTGCGCCATTCGCGCCACCGCGTTTATCAGACCCCCGGAAAGTCGAGGCCGAGCCCCAAGCCACCGAAACCAGTTCCGACACCGTCAGCGCCGAGCCCAAAATCTGCGCCTTCAACGCCGCCACATCTGCCGCATCAATCGGCGTGCCCGTGGCGTCCGGCACCGGGTCTTGCCAGATCAGATCTTCCGCAGGCACTTCCGGCCCCAGATACAGCACCTTCGGCCCCATATCGCGGTGGGTCAGCTTGAACCAAGCGCGGGCGAAGGCATCGGCAAACGCCGCCGGATCGTCGTGGAAGCGGCGCGAGATCGGGCCATAGATCGGGTCGAACCGCATCGCAAGATCCGCCGTGGTCATCATCGGGCGATGAGTGATCGAGGCATCATGCGCGTCGGGGATCATATCCTGCGGCTCGACATCGCGGGCGAGGAAAATTTGCGCGCCGGCGGGGCTTTTGGTCAGCTCCCATTCATATTTGAACAGCATGTTGAAATAGCCGTTGTCCCAAGTTGTCGGGTTCGGCTTCCAAGCGCCCTCAATCCCAGAGCTGGTGGTATGAACCCCCGAGCCCGAACCAAAACCGTTTTGCCAGCCCAGACCCTGCTGCGCCATCGGTGCGGCCTCTGGGTCAACGCCGACCAAAGCCGGATCGCCCGCGCCATGCGCCTTGCCAAAGGTGTGGCCCCCTGCGACCAAAGCTACAGTTTCTTCATCATCCATCGCCATCCGCGCAAAGGTCTCGCGAATGTCACGGCCCGATGCCACCGGATCGGCCACGCCATCCGGGCCTTCGGGGTTGACGTAAATCAGGCCCATTTGCACGGCTGCGAGGGGGTTTTCCAGATCACGGTCGCCGGAATAGCGGCTGTTTTTGTTGGCGGGATCGTTCGAGGCGATCAGCCAAGTGTCTTCGGAGCCCCAGTAGATATCCTCTGGCGGCTCCCACACATCGACGCGTCCACCGCCGAAACCGAAGGTCTTAAAGCCCATCGATTCCAGTGCGACGTTGCCGGTCAGCACGATCAGATCGGCCCAAGAAATCGCGTTGCCGTATTTCTGCTTGATCGGCCACAACAGGCGGCGGGCTTTGTCGAGGCTGACGTTATCCGGCCATGAATTCAGCGGCGCGAAGCGTTGGGTGCCCGAGCCTGCACCGCCACGGCCATCGCCGGTGCGGTAGGTGCCCGCGCTGTGCCACGCCATGCGGATGAAGAACGGGCCGTAATGGCCCCAATCGGCAGGCCACCACGGCTGGCTGTCGTTCATCAGCGCGGTCAGGTCTTGCTTGACGGCTGCCAAATTCAACGCCTTGAAGGCTTCGGCATAGTCAAAGCCTTCGGGCATCGGGCTGGCGCTGGGCGCATTTTGATGCAAAATCCGCAGGTTAAGCTGGTTCGGCCACCAATCACGGTTGGAGCGGGCTTTGTGGGTGGTGTGCTGGCTACCGCCATGCATCACCGGGCATTTGCCGCCGCTTGTGGGTTCGTTTCCGTCCATCGCTCTCTCCGATTCTGCTGAAAACCGTTCATTTGAACGATCTTTTGCTATGTGCTGGCATCACTATAACAACGTGATGGCATTAGTTTAAGTTGAATATACTGATTGTTCCGATAAGCTGGCCTTATGATAAACTTCACCCTGAAACAGTTCCGCTATTTTGAAGCCCTCGCCCGCCACGGTCATTTCGGTCGCGCGGCGGAAACCTGCGCCATCTCGCAACCGGCTTTGTCGATGCAGATCAAGGAACTGGAAGCCGCCCTCGGCACCGATCTGTTTGAACGCGGCGCGCGGCAGGTGCGGCTGACCAGCTTTGGCGAGGCGTTTGCGGAAAGGGTGCGCGACATCCTGCGCTCGGTCGATGAATTGGCCGACATCGCGCGGGCAGCGCAGACGCAACTGGTGGGGCGGCTGCGGATCGGGGTGATTCCCACCATCGCGCCTTATCTTCTGCCCACCATCATCGGCAATCTGATGCGGTTGAACGCCGATCTGGACCTGCAACTGCGCGAAACCGTCACGCCGAAATTACTGACCGAATTGGCCGAGGGCCGCTTGGATACCGCCATCGTGGCGCTGCCAATCTCGGAACCCTCGCTGACCGAAGTGCCGCTGTTTTCCGAAGATTTCGTGCTGATCCGCCCCGCCGAGGATGAAGGCAAACCCGTGCCCAGCCGCGAACGCCTGCGCGAAATGCGCCTGCTTTTGCTGGAAGAAGGCCATTGCTTCCGCGATCAAGCCCTGTCGTTTTGCAACATGTCCGCCGCCCCGCCGCGTGAATTGCTGGATGGCAGCTCGCTGTCGACCCTTGTGCAAATGGTCAGCGCGGGCATTGGCGTGACGCTGATCCCCGAGATGGCGATGGCGGTGGAAACCCGTTCCGCCTCCGTTTCGGTGGCGCGCTTCGGTGATCCGAAACCGCAGCGTATGGTTGGGATGGTCTGGCGCAAAACCTCGCCCTTGGCCAAGCAACTGCTGCAAGTGGCTGAACTGGTGCGGTTCTCGGCCGAGTCTCTGCGCGCCCAGCATGGCGCACTCTGATCAATTGCTTGTTTTTTAGGCGGCTTTCGCGGAAATCTTCATCACTTGCACCTTATCCGCCCGCTGATGCACAAAGTGTTAGAGGATCACCGCTGGCTGTGAAAAAACCTACCCATCCCTGAAAGAAAATATCATGTCCATCCTCGCCAGCATCTACCATCTGACCCATTACAAATACGACCGCCCGGTCAGGCTCGGCCCGCAGATCATCCGCCTGCGCCCCGCGCCGCACAGCCGCACGCGGGTGGTTTCGCATGCGCTGAAGGTGACGCCTGCAAACCATTTCGTGAACTATCAGCAGGATTTGTATGGCAACTGGCTGGCCCGGTATGTGTTTCCAGATCCGGTGACGGAACTGAAAATCGAGGTCGATCTGACCGCTGATATGACAGTCTACAACCCGTTCGATTTCTTTGTTGAGGCGAGTGCTGAAACTTGGCCCTTCGAATACCCCGCCGAGATCGCCGAAGATCTGGTGATCTACCGCAGCTGTGACGCTCCCGGCCCGTTGTTGCAGGCGTTCCTTGATCGTGTGCCGCGCGATCCCCTGCGCACCATCGACTTCATCGTGCGCCTCAACGCGCAGCTTGCGCAGGAAATCGGCTATGTCATCCGCATGGAACCAGGGGTGCAGACTCCCGAGGAAACCTTGGGGCTGGCGTTGGGATCGTGCCGCGATACTTCGTGGCTGCTGGTGCAGTCCTTGCGCCATCTGGGCTTTGCTGCGCGGTTTGTGTCGGGCTATCTGATCCAGTTGAAACCCGACCTGACGGCTGTGGATGGCCCGCAAGGCACCGACAAAGACTTCACCGACCTGCACGCGTGGTCCGAGGTTTACCTTCCCGGCGCAGGCTGGATCGGGCTTGACCCCACTTCGGGCCTGCTGACCGGCGAAAGCCATATCCCGCTGTCCGCGACGCCGCATTACTCCAATGCGGCGCCGATCTCGGGCATGGCGAGCTACGCCGAGGTTGATTTTGACTTTGACATGACGGTGACGCGCACCGCTGAGCATCCACGCATCACCATGCCGTTTTCCGAAGCGGCTTGGGATGATCTCAACGCTCTGGGCCACAAGGTCGATGCGGCTTTGGCCGCAGGCGATGTCCGCCTCACCATGGGCGGCGAGCCGACGTTTGTCTCCATCGACGACTTTGAAGCGGGCGAGTGGAACACCGATGCCGTCGGCCCCACCAAACGGGTGTTTGCAGACGCGCTGATCCGCCGCCTGCAAGCCAAATTCGCGCCCGGAGGATTCCTGCATTACGGTCAAGGCAAATGGTATCCCGGGGAGACCCTGCCGCGCTGGACGTTCAGCCTCTACTGGCGCCGCGATGGCAAGCCGATCTGGCACAACCCCGACCTGATCGCGCATGAGGTGTCCGAAGGGGCCACGCCGGAGCAGGCCAGCACCCTACTGCAAAACATCGCGGAAACCCTTGGTTTGCCTACGGAAAACGTAACGCCCGCCTTTGAAGACCCCGCCGAATGGATCGTTAAGGAAGGTAATCTGCCGGAAAACGTGACGCCAGAGAACTCGCATCTGAAAGACCCCGAAGAACGCAACCGCATCGCGCGGGTGTTTTCGCGTGGCCTGACCGAGCCTTCGGGCTTCGTCCTCCCGGTGCAGCGCTGGCAGTCCCGCGCCGCGCAAACTTGGGTGTCCGAGAAATGGGCGCTGCGGCGCGGCCATCTGTTCCTCGTGCCGGGCGACAGCCCCGTCGGCTACCGCCTGCCGCTGGGCTCGCTGCCCTATGTCAAACCCGCCGACTACCCGCATATCCACCCTTCCGACCCATTCGATACCCGTGGCCCGCTGCCTGAATACACTACCGAGCCCGCGCAAGCCGTGGCCAGCTTTACCGCGTCGGAAGCCACCCAAGACCGCCGCGAGCAGGTGATTTCCGATCTTGCAGGCTCGGTCCGCACCGCGATTTCGGTAGAGCCGCGCGACGGTCGGCTCTGCGTGTTCATGCCCCCGGTGGAGAAGGTCGAAGACTATCTGGAACTCGTCGCCGCCGCTGAAGCCGCCGCCAAGAAGCTTGGGCTTCCAGTGCATATCGAAGGCTACGGCCCGCCCAATGATTCGCGCCTGAACGTAATCCGCGTCGCCCCCGATCCGGGCGTGATCGAGGTGAACATCCACCCATCGCACAACTGGGCCGAAACCGTCGCCACCACCGAAGCGGTTTATGAAGAAGCCCGCCAACTGCGGCTTGGTGCTGACAAGTTCATGATCGACGGCAAGCATACCGGCACCGGCGGCGGCAACCATGTCGTTGTCGGCGGCGTCACCCCCGCTGACAGCCCGTTCCTGCGCCGCCCCGATCTGCTGGCCAGCCTGATCCTTCATTGGCAGCGCCATCCGTCGCTGTCCTACATGTTCTCGGGCCTGTTCATCGGCCCCACCTCTCAGGCTCCTCGCATTGACGAAGCGCGGATGGATGCCCTCTATGAACTCGAAATCGCGCTGGCCCAAATCCCGACGCCGGGGCAGGGGGCAACCCCGCCGCCGTGGTTGGTCGACCGTCTGCTGCGCAACCTGCTGGTCGATGTCACCGGAAACACCCACCGCGCCGAGATCTGCATCGACAAACTTTACTCGCCCGATGGCCCCACCGGGCGGCTGGGCTTGGTCGAATTCCGCGGCTTTGAGATGCCGCCAAACCCCCGGATGAGCCTTGCGCAACAACTGCTGATCCGCGCCCTGATCGCCCGGATGTGGGCCAGCCCGATCAAAGGCAACCTCACCCGCTGGGGCACCAATCTGGCCGACCGCTTCATGCTGCCGCATTTCGTCTGGGCCGATTTCCTCGATGTGCTGGCCGACCTGCGCCAGCATGGCTTTGATTTCAACCCTGACTGGTTCAAGGCCCAAGCCGAATTCCGCTTCCCGTTCTGCGGTGAAGCGACCTTCGAGGGCGTCACCTTGGAAATCCGCCAAGCCTTGGAGCCTTGGCATGTCATGGGCGAAACCGGGGCCATCGGTGGCACCGTGCGCTATACCGACAGTTCCGTGGAACGCCTGCAAGCCAAGCTGACAGGCGGCGATCCGGGCCGCTATACCGTCACCTGCAATCAGCGCCAAATGCCGATGCAGACGGTCGGCGCAGGCGTTTCGGTGGCCGCCGTCCGCTTCAAAGCATGGCAACCGCCCTTGGCCCTGCACCCGGTCCTGCCCGTCAACGTGCCGCTGACCTTCGATGTCTATGACACTTGGACAGGCCGCGCTTTGGGGGGCTGCACCTATCATGTCGCCCATCCCGGCGGGCGCAATTATGATACGTTCCCGGTGAACAGTAACGAGGCCGAAGCGCGCAGGCTTGCTCGGTTCGAGCCACATGGTCATACTGGTGGCCTCTATGAACCCGTCTCCGAAACCCCGCATCCCGAGTTCCCGATGACCCTCGATCTGCGCCGCGCTCCAAGGCACTGATGGCACGCAAGGCCAAAGCAAAGCCGGTCGATACCCAGCTTTTCGCCCGGTATCGCCCGCTTCCCGGCGTGCCGGACGAATTGGTGGATGCGCAAGGCGCGATGCGCCCGGTTTGGGCTGGGCTGATCGCGCATATGTCAAGCCTATCGGCGGCCGAGGTGAAAGACGCCTTCGCGCGGGGTGAGCAGCATCTGGCCGACACCGGCGTGTTCTTTCGCAAATATGGCGATAACTCCAGCGCCGGGCGGGACTGGCCGTTCTCGGCTGTGCCGATCCTGCTGCCCGAAGCCGATTGGCACAGCATCGAAGCGGGCCTGATCCAGCGCGCTGATATCATGGAACTGCTCGCCGCCGATCTTTATGGCGAGAACCGCTTGGTCGCCGAGGGTCATCTGCCCGCCAGCCTGATCGCCGAAAACCCGGAATGGCTGCGCCCGATGGTGGGAGTGAAACCCCGTTCGGGACATTTTCTGCATTTCATGGCATTTGAAATTGGCCGTGGCCCCGATGGCCGTTGGTGGGTGCTGTCGGATCGTACCGATGCACCTTCAGGCGCTGGCTTTGCGTTGGAGAACCGCGTGGCGGCTTCCCGCGTGTTCCCGGACCTCTACCGCACCACCAATGTCCACCGCCTCGCAGGTTTCTTCCGGTCGTTCCGCGACGCGTTGGAAAAGCTGCGCAGCGATCCGACCTCCCGCGTCGGCATCCTGACCCCCGGCCCTCTGACCGACACCTACTATGAACAGGCCTATATCGCCCGCTATCTTGGCATGGCGCTGCTGGAGGGCGAAGACCTCACCGTCGAAAACGGCCAACTCTACGTCCGCACCGTCGAGGGCCTCGCCCCGGTCGACGTGCTGTGGCGGCGGATGGATGGCATCTGGGCCGATCCGTTGGAACTGCGCGGCGACAGCCATCTCGGCACCCCCGGCCTGATGTCGGCGGTGCGGCAAGGCCATGTCACCATGGTCAACGCTTTGGGCGTCGGCGTGCTGGAAACCCAGGCGTTGATGGCCTTCCTGCCGAAAATCGCACAGGTGTTGACCGGACAAAAACTGCAAATCCCCAATGTGGCAACATGGTGGTGCGGTCAGGCCAAAGAACTCGCACATGTCCGCGCCCATGCCGACCGGATGCTGATCGGCCCGGCGATGGCCACCCGCATCGCTTTTGAATCCACTGCGCCCCATGCCGTTGGCGGCCAGATGCGCGGCAGTGAGGATGACGCCGATCTGCATGATTGGCTGACCGATAATGCGGGTGAACTGGTTGGCAAGGAACTGGTGACGCTCTCCACCACTCCGTTCTACGAAAATGGCACGCTGGTGCCGCGCCCAATGTCGCTGCGGGTGTTCCTCGCCCGCACCACCACAGGCTGGCAAGTAATGCCCGGCGGCTTCGCCCGCATTGGGGCTGGCACCGACACCACTGCGATTTCGATGCGCAACGGCGGCTCGGTCGCCGATGTTTGGGTGGTCAGCGACACACCCGTTGAACCCGTCACCCTACGCGCGCCACAATCCACGCCCTTCGTGCGTGCGCAACCGGGGCCTTTGCCCAGCCGCGCCGCTGATAATCTGTTCTGGCTCGGCCGCTATGTCGAGCGCACCGAAGGTTTGCTCCGCCTTGTCCGCGCCTACAATGGCCGGGTGAACGAATCCGGCAACGCCGCTCTGCTGGCCACCATCCGCGCCCGGCTGAAAACCTACGGCATCGATGCGACCGAGGCGTTCCCAGTAGGTGTGCTCAGCACCCTCAGCTCAGCCGTCTACAGCGCTGCCCAAATCCGCGACCGCTTCAGCGTCGATGGCTGGTCGGCCTTGCAGGATATCGAGAAATCCATGACCCGCATCGCCAAAACCACCGAAACCGGTGGCGATGCCGCACAGGTGATGAGCGTGATGCTGCGCAAGATCGCGGGCTTTTCCGGCCTTGTGCATGAAAACATGTACCGCGCGGCGGGCTGGCATTTTCTGTCCATCGGTCGGTCTTTGGAACGTGCCGCAATGATGACCGATCTTTTGGCGGCGGTCGCTGGTCCCACCTCGCCCCCCGGCGGCCTCGATATGGCGATTGAGGTCGGCGACAGCATCATGGTCCACCGCCAGCGCTACGCCGTGTTCACCAGCCGCGAAAGTGTGATTGATCTGCTGGGCCTTGACGAGTCCAACCCGCGCTCGGTCCGCTTCCATCTCGATGTGATCGCCAAATGCGTGGATGAGTTGTCCCACACCGGCCCGCACGGCCAGATGACCGAGTTTGAGCGCAAAGTGCGGATACTGCAAACCTCGGTGATCGTCCACACCGTGCAAACGCTGGACACGCAGGCGTTGCTGGCGGCACGCGGGCAGATTTATGATCTGTCCACCGCGCTCGGCTCCGCGTTCATGCATTAGGAGGGCGGGCGGTGATCTACGACATCAAACTGCAAATTGCCTATCAATATGCCAATCCGGCGGTGGGCGGGCGGCATGTGGTCTGCGTGATGCCGTTGGACATGCCCGGTCAGCGCGTGCAGGCCAGCCTGCTCGACATCACCCCACGCCCGGAAGAGCGCTTGGACCGCTTGGATTTCTTCGGCAACCGCATCACCGAGTTCAGCTTTCGTGGTCCGCATGACTCGGTGGCCTTCACCATGAAAGCCCGGATCGAGCGGCTGGTGATCCCCAGCCTGCCCAGCAATGCCATCGCTTTGTCCGCGATGCCCGCCGCTTTGGCCGCGCAGCGCGATCTTGGCCCGAATTCACCGCTGCATTTCCTATCGCCCTCGGTCCGTGTCCCGCGTGACCGCGCGATGACCGCCTTTGCCCATGGCGCGCTGCACCCAGATATGGATGTGGCCGAAGCCGTCGTCGCCGTAGGCAGCGCGCTGCACCGTCACATGAAGTTTGACCCCGAAGCCACCACAGTTGACACCCCAGCGACCGAGGCTTTCGCCAAGCGCCACGGCGTCTGTCAGGATTTTTCGCACATCATGATCGCCTGCCTGCGTGGCATCGGCCTGCCCGCAGGCTATGTCAGCGGCTTCCTGCGCACTCTGCCACCGCCCGGAAAACCCCGGCTGGAAGGGGCCGATGCGATGCATGCTTGGGTGCGTGCATGGTGCGGTCCTGACGCTGGCTGGATCGAGTTCGACCCCACCAACGACAAACTTGCCGGAGAAGATCACATCGTCGTCGCGCGGGGTCGCGATTACGCCGATGTCTCGCCGATCAAAGGCACGATGCGGATTTCGGGCGGCCAAAAAAGCAAACAAGCCGTCGATGTGATCCCGCTGGCGGGGTAAACCACAGCTATGCGGTTTGCGCCTGCGGTGCCGCCGCCATCTGCGCCTCGATGAACCGCGCGGTGCGCAGATAATGTTCGGCCAGCAGATCGCAGGCCAAATCGGCATCCCGCGCCAGTGTCGCCTGCGACAAAGCCGCGTGTTCGGCCTGAATATCGCGATGATGTTCAACATTGCGCTGTTGCAGCATCGGATAACGATAGCGCTCGGCCTCAACATACAGCCGCTGGAAAAACTCCAGCAGCCAGCTTGAGCCACAGCCCGCAATCAGTGCCAGATGAAAGCCGCGATGGCGATCTTCCAGCAGCTTTTGCTCATCCGCATTCGCCTCCACCGCCCGCGCCGATTGCAGCATCAAGCCATGCAGGGCGCTGACAATCCCGGCCTCCCAATCATCGTCGCCCAGTTCGATGGAAAGCCGCAGCGCGCGCTGTTCGATCAGCACACGGGTGTTGATGGTATCCCACATTTCCGCCATCGACAGCGGCGCCACCGAAAACCCCCGTAAGGCGATCGAGGTCACCAGCCGCTCGGCCTGCAAGCGGTTCAACGCCTCACGCAGCGGCGAGAATCCCATGCCATAGCGCTCAGACAGCTGCGCCATCCGCAACGGTTTGCCCGGAGCCAGCACCCCCCGCACAATGTCTCGCCGCAACGCATCGTAGGCGGTTTCTGCCAAAGTCATCCGGGGCCTCTTTCTGCTGCGCCCAGTATGGCGCAGGGTGGATCAGATGGCAATTTCATTATTTTCGAAAATATGACTTGCTTGCGAAAATAATTCTGGCATTTTAGACGAACAAAGTCGACATTAGGGGGCAGGGATGAGCAATCAGCGCGAAAATCACCGCGAGGACGTGGCCGGTCGCGCCAATGTCGAAGACACGCCCGAACTGTTGGCCTATTACGAGCAGCTCGAAAAATTTAGCACCGGTGCTTTGTGGACGGTGGCCAATAAGATCGAACCGTGGCAACCGAAAAGCCAATCGGTCCCGGTAGTTTGGCGCTACCGTGATCTGCGCGAGCAAGTCCTGCGCTCGGTGCAGCTAGTGACGCCCGAAAAAGCTGGGCGGCGGGTGATCTATCTTAACAACCCCGGTCGCACCGATGTTGCCGCAGCGGTCGGCTGGATTTACGCAGGTCTGCAAGTGATGAACCCCGGCGAAGTCGCCTCGGCGCATCGTCACTCCGCCAGCGCCATTCGTTTCATCATGGAAGGCAGTGGCGCATACACCGTGGTCGATGGCCATAAGATGACTCTGGGCGCGAATGATTTTGTGTTGACCCCCAACGGCACTTGGCACGAACACGGTGTTGCCGCCGAGGGCACCCCCTGCATCTGGCAAGACGGCCTCGACATCCCCTTCGTCAACGCGATGGAGGCGAATTTCTACGAGGTGCATCCAGACCTTGGCCAAGCCGTCGGCTATCCGGTGGATGATATGACGAAAACTTGGGGCAACGCGGGTCTGACCCCCGGCGGTGGCGCTTGGAGCAAAGGCTACAGCCCGATGTTCAAATACGAATGGGCCCCGACCTATGACGCACTGGTGAAATACGCCAGCACCACCGACGGCTCGCCCTTTGATGGCGTGCTGATGGAGTATGTCAACCCTGCCACCAACGGCCCGGTGATGCAAACCCTTGGCGCGTCCATGCAACTGCTGCGCGCGGGCGAACACACCAAAGCCCACCGCCACACTGGCAGCTACCTCTATCATGTCGCCAAAGGCAAAGGCCATTCCATCATCAACGGCCAGCGCTATGACTGGCAGGAACGCGATATTTTCTGTGTGCCGTCATGGGCTTGGCATGAACATGTCAACGATCAACCGGGCGAGGATGCCTGCCTGTTCTGCCTGTCGGACCTTCCGGTGATGCGGGCCTTGGGCCTCTACCGCGAAGAAGCCTTTGGCGACACCAACGGCCATCAGCCGCTTCTGTAAGGACAAGATATGAAACTGGTAACTTACCGCGCCTCGGTCGAGGCCGCAGCAAAGTTAGGCGTTATGGACGGCGATCTGGTCGTCGATGTGGCCCGCCTGGGCGCGATGATGGGCGAAGATCTGCCCGATTCCATGCTGGCCCTGATCGACGCAGGCCGCCCCGGTCTGGCCACGCTGAAAGCCTGCCTTGAGGGCGCCGAGGGCGATTATACCACCGGCGTTGCCACCGATCTGGCCAATGTCACCCTGCTCGCCCCGATCCCGCGCCCGCGCAAGAACATCTTCGGCATCGGCCTGAACTATGTCGAACATGTCGCCGAAAGTGCTGCGTCCCTAGACACCTCGAAAGACCTGCCAAAACAGCCGGTGATCTTCTCGAAACCCCCCACAACGATCATCGGCCCCGGCGATGCCATCGAACACAACGCCAAAATCACCCAGCAACTCGATTGGGAAGTCGAACTGGCCGTGATCATCGGCACCACCGCCCGCCGTGTCACCCGCGAAAACGCGCTGAATCACGTCTTCGGCTATTCGGTGATGATCGACATCTCGGCCCGCGACAACCGCCGCGCCGGGCAATGGATTTTCTCCAAGGGCCAAGACACCTACGCCCCCTTCGGCCCTTGCATCATCACCGCCGATGATATCCCCGACCCGCAAACGCTGGACCTCTGGCTCACGGTTAATGGCGTCGAAAAGCAGCGCTCCAACACTCGCCACATGCTGTTCAAGGTCGATACGCTGATTGCCGACATTTCCGCTGGCATCACGCTGGAACCGGGCGACATCATCGCCTCGGGCACCCCGGAGGGCGTCGGCGCGGGGCGGACCCCGCAAGAATGGCTCTGGCCCGGTGATGTGGTTGTGGCGACGGTTGAAGGCATTGGCACCATCCGGCACCCAGTCGTCAACGCCACCCCAGACTAACCTTTACGTCATCCTCTGTGCTCAAATATCCCGGGGGTCCGGGGGCTGGCCCCCGGCGGTCTGCCACAAAAGGAACGCCTAAATGACTTTCACCGTCGCCGTCGCCCAAATCGCCTCGCTGCCCAACGACCCGCTCGCCACCGCTGAAAAAGCCGCCGCCGCCCTGCGCGAAGCCGCCGCCAAGGGCGCGAAACTGGTGGTGTTCCCCGAGGCGCTATTAGGTGGCTACCCGAAAGGTGCCAGCTTCGGTGCCCCGATAGGGATGCGCAAACCCGAAGGTCGCGCCGCCTTCGCGCGCTACCACGCCGCCGCCATCGACCTTGACGGCCCCGAAATCGCCCTGCTGGCCGAGGCCACCGCCGAAACCAACACCTTCGCCGTCATCGGCGCCATCGAGCGCGACGGGGCCACACTCTACTGCACCGCGCTCTATTTCGATGGCGCGAAAGGCCTTGTCGGCAAGCACCGCAAACTGATGCCCACCGCCGCCGAGCGGCTGATCTGGGGCTTTGGCGATGGCTCGACCCTGCCGACCTTCAAGACCGACTTAGGCACCATTGGCGCGGTGATCTGCTGGGAAAACTACATGCCCGCACTCAGGATGCACATGTATCATCAAGGTGTTAGCCTCTACTGCGCCCCCACCGCCGATGACCGTGACACTTGGCTGCCCACCATGCAGCATATCGCGATGGAGGGCCGGACCTTTGTGCTGACCGCCTGCCAGCACATCACCCGCGCCGCTTACGGCCCCGAGCATGAAAGTGCGCTGGGCGATGCCCCCGATACGGTGATGATGCGCGGCGGCTCTGCCATCATCGGCCCCTTGGGCAAGGTGCTGGCTGGTCCGGATTTCAGCGGCGAAACCATTCTCTACGCCGAAATCGACCCCACGGAAGTGATGCGCGCCAAATATGATTTCGACGTGACAGGCCATTACGCCCGCCCCGATGTGTTTGAACTCGCCGTCGATACCCGTGCCAAACGCGCCGTGAAAGAAATCTGATGCGTTGGGATCTGGATAAGGTTGCCGAACCCATCGCCTACAAACTGCTCGCCGCCACGGTTATGCCGCGCCCGATTGCTTGGGTGGTCACGCAGAACAAGCAGGGCAACCTGAACGCCGCCCCCTACAGCTTTTTCAACGTCATGGGCTCCGCCCCGCCGACCATCGTTCTGGGCCTGATGGCCGACCCGGCGCGCGGCTTCAAGGATACGGCGGCGAATATCCTCGCCACCGGCGAGTTTGTGGTCAATCTGGTGCCCGAAGCCTTGGTGCAACAGATGAACACCACCTCGGTTGATGCACCAACCGGGGTGAATGAACTCGACCTCGCAGGCCTTGCGACCGAAGCTTCCGTGCATATCCGCCCACCGCGTATCAGTGCCAGCCCGGTGGCGTTTGAATGTCGGATGCTGTCCTCGGTCGTCACTGGCCCGCATCAAACCATCGTCATTGGCCGCGTGCTCGCCGTGCATATCGACGACCGTTTCATCCTGAACGCGGAACGCGCCCATATCGACACCCCCGCGCTGAACCTTGTCGCGCGCAGCTATGGCTCGACCTACGTTCGCAGCCACGACACCTTCGAACTCGATCGCCCGAAATGGGCGGCATGGTCTGCGCTTAATCAGAAATAATCGTCGTTTCGCAGGATTTTCGAAAATTCTGTTGACACAAAGATGAGTCTGATAATTACTAAACCGATCAGTAAAAATATTTCGACTCAGAACCACGGATCAGGGGGGAACACCGCGATGATGCAAGAACGGATCGAGGGCAAATGGCTGGCTGCTTTCCGCCGTGTTTTGGCGCTGAATGGCATCGGCAAGGGCACCCCCATCGCCATTCTCGCGGAAACCCAATCGCGCCCGGTGCTGGTGCATCTGTGCGAACTCGCCGCCTATGATCTGGGGGCCGAGTTTTGCATGATCACTATGCCAACACCTGCGCTTAACGCGCCGGTACCGGTCAAATCCACCGGCACAAGCTGGGCGATTCAGCAAAACCGCGCGGTGATCGAGGCGCTGAAACTGGTCGAGGTTATCGTCGATTGCACGGTCGAAGGCTTGATCCACGCCCCCGAATGGCCCGAGATCGAAGCCGCAGGCCGCACCCGCCTGCTGGTGATCACCAACGAACACCCAGAAATTCTGGAACGCACCGAACCACGCGCCGAACACGGCCCCACGGTGCAACTCGGCACCCAGATGCTGCGCGAAGCGTCAGAGATGCGCGTGACCTCCGCCGCTGGCACCGATTTGACCATTGATCTGCGCGGCGCGCCCTGTGGCGGCACGGCGGGTTTCGGCACCAAACCGGGCGATGTGGCGCATTGGCCGGGCGGCCTCTGCCTCGCCTTCCCCGGCAAGAACGCGGTGAATGGCCGTATCGTGATGGACGTGGGCGATATGAACCTGACGTTCAAAACCTACCTCACCAGCCGCATCGACTGCACGGTTGAGAATGATTTTGTCACTGAAATCAAAGGTGACGGCATCGACGCGTTGCACTTCCGCGAATACATGGCCGCTTGGGACGACCCGAACGCCTATGGCCTCAGCCATGTCGGCTGGGGCATGAATCCGCACGCGCATTGGATCAGTGCCGCGATGTACGACAAGCGCGACATGCAGGCCGTCGAGTTCCGCGCCCTCGCTGGCAGCTTCCTGTGGTCCACCGGCGCCAACCAATACGCAGGCCGCTACACGCTTGGCCATTTCGACCTGCCGATGCGCAACTGCACCATCGCCCTTGACGGCCACATCGTCGTCAAAGCGGGCGTCCTTCAAGGCGAACTGGCGCTTTAAGCGCAACGGAGAACACCATGAGCACGATTGCCGATTACTACGACCTCACCCGCATCCGCCCCGAAGTCCAAGCGGTGCTGAACCGCCTCAACGAACTCGGTCCAACCTTCGCCGCCCGCGCCAAGGGCATCGACGTGGACGCCAGCTTCCCGGTGGAGAACTACAAAGACCTCGCCGCCGAAGGCTTCCTGACCCTCACCGTTCCCACCGAATTTGGCGGCCATGGTTTCTCCTTAGGCGAATACGCCATGTGCGGGGCCGAGATCGGCAAATACTGCGGGGCGACCGCGCTGACCTTCAACATGCACAACTCGTCGATGATGTGGTCGCGCTTCATGTTTGAACTGCCCAACCTCACCGACGCCGACCGCGCCGCCTTCGCCCCCTTGCGCGAACGCCAATTCCGCCGCGCGGTGAAAGAGCAAGGCATCTACTCGCAACCGATTTCCGAAGCGGGGCAAAACTGGACCAGCAAACCCGCCCAAACCAACTGCCGCAAGGTCGATGGCGGCTGGCTGATCAACGGCTTCAAGAAATTCGCCAGCCTCGCAGGCTATTGCGACTACTACTCCATCGTCTGCACCGAGCATTTCGACGGCATCGAGCCGCGCCACGAAGACACCATGATTTTCGTGGTTCCGAAAGAGGCCAAGGGCCTGACCGTGCAAGGCACATGGGATCCGCTGGGGATGCGCGGCACCAACTCCCGCGATCTGGTGCTGAAGGACGTGTTTGTGACCGAAGACGATCTGATGATGCCGCGCGGGCTGTTCATCAAGACCCTGCCGCATTGGCCACATATGATGGCCACGCTTAGCCCAACCTACATGGGCCTCGCGCAAGGCGCCTACGACTTCACCGTCGCCTATCTGCGCGGCGAGGTTGAAGGCCAGCCCGCCGCGGATCGCCGCATGTTCGGCACCAAACGCATCGCTGTGGGCAAGATGTATGCCCGTCTGGCGAATATGCGCGCCCTGTGGTGGCAGGCGTTTATGGAGGCGCAAGGTATGCCTTCCAAGGCGCAAGTGCTGCGGATGTATGCCGCCCAATACAACGTCATGGAAGGCGTGCAGGAAATCGCCGCCCTTGCGATCCGCACCTGCGGCGGTCAGTCGATGCTAAAGTCGATGCCCTTGGAGCGCATGTATCGCGACAGCCGGTGCGGCGCGTTGATGCTGCCCTACACCTCTGAAATCATGGAGGATTATCTGTCTGTCCTTACCCTCTATGACACCAATGAGCTCGACAAAGCCCCCGGCGACGAAGGCGGCGCACGTTCCTCGCTCTGGCGCGGCGACAGCGGCACGCTGAAAGGTCTGCGCTGACATGACCCGCGAAACCGTCCACGTCATGGGCCGCACCAGCGCCATGCCCGACGCCATCTGGGCCATAGCGCGCGACTTCTGCGGCGCATGGCACCCCGGCCTCGCCACCATCACGCCTGAGCGCAGCGAGAGCGGTGCCGAAATCCGCCGCTTCACCGCCCACGGCGAAGACACCGTCTACCGTGAGCAACTGATCTACCGCTCCGACAGCGACCGCAGCCTCGCCTACACCCACCTCGAAGGCATCCGCGGTGCCGACCGCTACACCGCCCGCCTGACGATTTCCCCGGTCGTCGGCGGCTCTGTGATCAACTGGAGCGCGGAAATCGTGGCCCCTCCGACCCGCGCCACCGAAATCGCCAACGGCACCAAGCCGATCTTCGAGGCTGGCATTGACGCGCTCTCTGCAGCCCTCGCCACGCCCGCCGAACCAGAGCCAACCCTGCCCGATGCCCCCCTGCAAACCCGCATCCTGCCCGGCACCCCGCAACTCGCCCTGACACACACGCCACCTAAACCCGGCCCCCTAATTCTATTCCTGCACGGCATCGGCGGCGCACGCAGCAACTGGCACGCGCAACTGCACGCTGCAGGCAACTTCGCCCAAGCCGCCGCCCTTGATCTGCGCGGCTATGGCGACAGCACACTCGGCTTTCGCCAATCCACAATCGACGATTACTGCGAAGACATCCTGCGCGTCATGGCGGCTTTCGACGCCCAAAAGGTCATCCTCTGTGGCCTGTCCTACGGCTCGTGGATCGCCACCAGCTTCGCCATGCGCCACCCCGAAAAACTCGCGGGCCTGATCCTGTCAGGTGGCTGCACGGGTATGTCAGAGGCCGGCCCCGAAGAGCGTGAAGCCTTCCGCGTCAGCCGCGAAGTCCCGCTCGACGCAGGCCAAACCCCCAAAGATTTCGCCCCCGCCGTGGTCGGCGTCATCGCAGGCCCCAACGCCAGCGATCAAATCCGCGCCGACCTCCTCGCATCCATGTCCGCCATCCCCGCCGCCACCTACCGCGACGCCCTGCGCTGCTTCACCAACCCTTTGGAGCGTTTCGATTTCGCCAAACTCACCATGCCCGTGCTGCTGATGACAGGCGAACACGATCGCCTCGCTCCGCCTGCCGAAATCCGCGCCGTCGCAGGCCGCATCACCGACGCCGCCCCGCGCCCCGACGTGCGGTTCGAGGTGATCGCCGACGCAGGCCATGTCTGCAATGTCGCCCAACCCGCCGCCTACAACCGCCCGCTGCTGCAATTCCTCCGCAAGGTGATCGCATGACAGCCATCCCGCAACGCGAACTCAACCGGCTCGCCAAACAACGCCGCATCCTTGACGCCGCTTTGTCGGTCTTTGCCGCCGAGGGCTATTCTGGCACCTCGATGGATGCCATCGCCCTCAAAGCTGCCGTCTCAAAACCCACGCTTTATCAATACTTTGGCACCAAAGAACAGCTGTTCACCGAGATCATGCTCGCCGAGCGCAACACCATGCTTTTGGCCTTCGACCACCCCGGCACCGATATGGTGGCGGAACTCCACAGCTTTGCATGGCACTACGCCGACACCGTGATGCGCCCCGAATTCCTCTCGCTCGCCCGCCTGATCATCGGTGAGGCGCAGCGCTTCCCCGAGATCGGTCGCGCCTACCAAGCCGCTGGCCCCGATCGCGTTCTGGCTGGCATGATCACCTACCTGACCCGCCAGCGCGACGCAGGCAAACTAACCTTCGACGATGCCGAACTCGCCGCCGAAGACCTCTGGGGCCTGATCCTGTCCGCCCCGCGTAACCAAGCCCTGCACCTGCCCGACCGCATCCCGACAAAGCCCGAACTCGCCCGCTACATCAACAACGGGTTGCGGGTTTTCCTGAAAGCCTATGCCACCGACCCGGCCCGCGACTTGGCCCAACTTCAAACCATCACGGGGACAAAATGAGCCTGCAAGCCTTCCTTGACGATGAAAACAGCCGCTTCGCCACCGTCGCCCTTGTCGATACCAACGGTCTGTTGCGCGGACAAATGGTCTCCACCCGCAGCCTGAAGGGGATCCTGAAATCCGGCATGGGCATGGCCCCGGCGCAGCTGGCGCTGGACCCCACCGATCAGATGTTAGAGATGCCCGGCGTCACCGATGGCACCTCGGATTTCCACGATGACCCGCTGATTGTCGATCCCACCTCGGCCCGCCGCATCCCTTGGGCGCGCCCTGGCCATGACCTGCTTCTGCTGACGCAATACTCGGGCGACACCGCAGCACTCTGCCCGCGCTCGATCCTGAAATCGGTGCTCGACCGCGCCGCAGCTGCAGGCTTCACCCCGAAATACGGCATGGAACTGGAATACACCCTGTTCGATGAGACCGCCGAATCCGCCCGCGACAAAGGCTATCGCAACCTGAAAACCGCCACGATGCACGCCAGCCATGATCTGATCCTGTATCAAACCGTCCAACAAGAATGGTATGAGGCGGTCTCGGACATGTGCGGCCCCCTCCGCATCGACCTCGCCAAAATGCACGAAGAAATCGGTGGCGGCTTCATGGAAGCCTGCATTGGCGCAGGCGAAGGGCTGGAACCCGCCGATCAACTGGTGCTCTTGAAAAACTTCATCCGCGCCCTCGCCATGCGGCAAGGCCGCTGCGTCACCTTCATGCCGCGCTGGACAGAAGACGCCGACAGCCAGTCGATCCACGTCCATATCTCGCTGAAAGACCGTGCGGGCAAACCCTTGTTCCACCAAGACGGCGAAAAGAACGGCATCTCCCAAACCTTCCGCCATTTCATCGGCGGCTTGCAGCGCTACATCGGCGACATGACCCTGATCTGCCAGCCCACCGTCAACTCCTACCGCCGCTTCGCCCCCGGCACTTTCGCGCCCCCCGGGCTGACCTGGGGTTATGAGAACCGCACCACCTGCTTCCGCGTCGTCGGCCATGACGCCGGAAGCCTGCGCGTCGAAAACCGCCTGCCCGGAGCCGATACCAACCCCTATCTTACCGCCGCCGCCACCATCGCCGCAGGGGTTGCAGGCATCATCGAGCAGATCGAGCCCGAACCCGAGGTCATCGGCAACGGCCACACCCTGACCGGCGAGCGCCCCGATTTCGCCCGCTCGATGCCCGAGGCCATCACCCGCCTGCGCGACTCGGCCTTCGCCAAAGACTGGCTCGGCCCCCGCTTTGTCGAGGCATTCTCTGCCACCCGCCAAAGCCAATACGACCAATTCCGCAAGAAAGTCCCCGATGTCGAACTGCAACGCTTCTTTGATCTGGGGTAATTCATGACCGACCTGCGCCAACACTTCATTGAAGGCATGAGCCGCGCCGCCACCTTCGTTTCCGTCGTCACCACCGATGGTGAGGCGGGCCGCTTCGGCGTCACCGTCTCGTCGATGACCTCGGTGTCCGCCGATGGCGCAGGCCCGTCGTTGCTGGTCTGCGTCCACCACCTATCGCCCGCCGCAACCGCAATCCTGCGCAACCGCGCCTTCTGCGCCAACCTGCTCAGCGCCGCACAGCACGGCACCTCTGACCTGTTTTCGGGTCGTCAAAAGCCACAAGGCGACCGCTTCGACGCAGTGAACTGGCAGCCGGGGCAGGGCGGCCAGCCGATCTTGACCGAGGCTTCCGCCAGCTTCGAATGTAGCTTGAAGACAGCTCTACTCTGGGAAACCCACTACATTATGGTCGGCGAAGTCAGCGCCGTGGCGCTGACCGATAACCATGATGCGCTGCTCTATGGACAGCGCGCTTACAAACGCGCTGTCCATATCTCTTAGGAATGCTCAACCTTAGAGTCACCGCGCGTCTTGTACAGGCTGAACCCCACGCCAGCCGCCAAGATCGCGAACGTTATGCCCAGCGACCAGCTTGGCGGAAACTTCTCCAGATCCATCCAGTCGGCGACAAACACTTTCGAGCCGATGAACACCAACAACAACGACAGCGCGTATTTCAGATAAGCAAAGCGGTGCAAGATCGCAGACAAAGCGAAATACAGCGCGCGCAGACCCAGAATAGCGAAGATGTTAGAGGTATAAACGATGAACGGATTGGTGGTGATCGCGAACACCGCTGGCACCGAATCCACCGCGAACACCAGATCGGCAATCTCAATCAGCACCAGCGCCAGAAACAGCGGCGTCACATAGCGCAGCCCATCACGCTTCACGAAAAAAGCGTTGCCCTCAAGCCGCTCCGTCACCCGCATCCGCCGCTTCAAAAACCGCAACACCGGGCCATCGACCGAGTGTTTGCTCTCGTCGATGAACAACATCCGCACGCCGGTAAAGATCAGGAAGGCGGCAAAGACATAGAGCAACCATGAATACTCAGCGACCAAAGTAGCGCCCAGACCAATCATGATGCCGCGCAACACGATCACGCCCAGAATACCCCAGAACAGCACCCTATGCTGATACATCCGGGGAATGGCAAAACTGCTGAAAATCAATGCGATGACAAACACGTTGTCCATCGCAAGCGTCTTTTCCACCACAAACGCCGTCAGATACTGCGCCGTGGCTTCCGAGCCCATCTGCCAATAGACAAAGCCCGAAAACGCCATGCCCAAGGTGATGTACACCGCCGACAAGCGCAGGCTTTTCGACACGCCGATCTCTTGATCGCCGTTGTTCACCAACCCCAGATCGGCGGCCAGCAGCACCAATACGATGGTGATGAAGGTCAGCCACATCCACAGCGGTGTGCCCAAAAATAGTGAAGTGATAATGTCCATACTGTCCTCTGTTTTGCATATCGCGCCAGAGGTCAGCCAAGGTCTACGGGCATGACATCGAGCGCACTCGATGCGATCCGACATCACGATGCAACATCGTCAGAGGGGCCCGTCTCGCATTCCATGAGATGGGGCGGGGTTGCAGCACTTCAACCCCAGTGGCCGAAAATTCTCACGCCCGCGTGAAAGATTTTGGAAAAAATGCCGCAGCAACGGCCAGCAAGGTCTCCAGCGCCTCATCAACGCTATAAGGCTCGGCTTGCGTCACAAGGTCCATCCAAAGCCCCTCACTGGCCACCCGGATCGCCCGCGCCACCCGCTCGGCATTGCCCGTTGGGCCCAACAGTGCCGCACATAAGCTCTCCAATTTGGTGACGTATTCCGCGTTGTTAGAGCCGCATTTCTCTTGATAGAGCGGCCTGCTCTGCGCCTCACCCCAGAACGCACACCACGCCGCCAAACGTTGCGGCGTGCAGAGTTCGGGGCGGAAATCGGCACGGATCAGCGCATCCAACTGCGCCGCAGGCTCGTGCGGGGCCGCTGCCAGTGCGGTCTGCCAGTTCTGCACATATTCATCAGCCAGATAGGTTAGCGTTTCGGCCAGCAGCAGGTCTTTGGACTGAAAATGAAAGTTCACCAGACCATGCGACAGCCCGGCCTGATTGGCGACATCGCTCATGGTGACGCGGGCATAACCCTTGATCGCCAGCACTTCGATGGTGGCCTCGATCAACTGTTCCCGCCGCGCCTCACGCGACAATTTCCGGGGCGGTTTCGGCTTGTTCATTCAATAAGCTTCCGTCGAAATTGGCAGTGTCAGATCCATTTCTGTAAACACAACCTCCAGCCCCGCGCGGGAAGGCGAGCAACACATCACCCCGGCGTCGACCGCCAGTTCAGGCGGGAAATACGCCAAGCGCAGCATCTTCCAAACCTCTCCCGCCAGATATTGCACCCAAACCGCATCGCGCACCCGAGTCAGCCGCAAGCGCAATTGGCCATCATACGCGGGCAGCGGCATCTGCGACCAATCCGACATTCCATTCGTCACTACCACTGCCAGATGGGCCGCGCCGCCAACATACTCGATGCCGCATTTCACCCAATGCGTCGCATCCGCGCGGATCATCAGCCCGGCTTGGTCATACTGCTGCGAAAAAGCGGCTCTAAACGCCGTTTCGAGACTGAAATCACCGTTGGTGGGCTGATGCAGGAAATGCCCATTGTGGTGCTGAAAGCCGTAGTAGGTGCCGTGCCAGAAATCGCTCTGATCGCCTGTCGTCACATGCAGCCCAGCCGCATCATGGCTAGCCTTGGCAGGCGGGTTTAGCCAAGTCATCGCACCCCAGTCCATCGCAGCCTCCCTGAATTTGCGCCGGATTGGCGGTTGAAAGTGTGAATTTTTCCTTAACAGAAATCAGGTTATTTATATAAATTAAATGCTTAACGGCTGGTCCCAACTCGGGACCTCTCACAAAAGCCCCCTAAGCCCGTCCTGATAGGTAGGATAAGCCAGCCTGACACCCAAATCCCGCTTGATCCGATCATTCCGAACCCGCTTCGATTCCGAATAGAAACTGACCTGCATCGGCGTCATCTCCGCCTCCTCAAACCGCACTGTCGGGGGGGCAGGATAGCCCAGCAAAGCCGCCGCATAGCTCAGCACATCTTCGGGCGGGGCGGGGTTATCATCGCAGACATTATAGATCACGCCGGGGTCAGGATGCCGGATCGAGCCCAGCAGGGTGGCGGCAATATCCTGAACATGAATCCGCGAGAAAACCTGATTCGCCTTGATCAGCCGCCGCGCGGTTCCATCGCGCACCTTCTCAAACGGCCCCCGCCCCGGCCCGTAGATGCCTGCCAGCCGGAACACCTGCACCGGCAACCCTGTCGCCAACCACTGCCGCTCCGCCAGCACCCTTGCCACCGCGCGGCCTGATTGCGGGTTGACCGGGGTATCCTCATCCACCCAGCCGCCCTGATGGTCGCCATAGACGGCGGTAGTGGAAAGATAGCCCACCCACTCCGGCCGGGCCGCCATGATCTGATCGCGGGCTGCATGCAGGAACGGATCGCCCGAACCATCGGGTGCTGCCGAGGCCAAGATATGCGTCGCCTGATCCAGCGCGGGCCCGATATCGCAGGGCCAGAGCAGCGGCTCCACTCCCTGATCGCGCAGGGCGGCGATCCGGTCGGGCCCTCGGGTGGTGCCGATCACCCGCCAACCCTGCGGGATCAGCAGAGCGGTCAAGGCGGCGGCGGAATAGCCATGTCCAAGGGAAAGCAAGGTTTTCATCGCGCCTTTATTCCCGCCCGCCCCCGGCTTCGCAAGACCCCAGATGCGCGCAGGGCTGCGTCATCAAGACTTCACTTGCGAAATCGTCCGCTTCGGCCTTAGATGCCCGATCAAAAAGAAGAAGATGATGCCATGAACGACGAACCCGCGCTAATCCTGATCCCTGATTTCACCGCCCCAGACTCCTATACCGATGCCGCTGAAGCCGTGGATCGCCTGGAGGTGCTTTACAATGACGCCACGAGTTTCCTATCCCAGCATTTCAGCGCTTCGGTCACAGGCGCCAAACCCGCCACCCGCATCCGCGCGTTTTATCCTGAGATCCGCCTGACCGTCAGCAGCCATATCAAGACTGACAGCCGCCTTGCCTTTGGCCATGTCGCCAGCCCCGGCACCTATGCCACCACGGTCACCCGGCCCGACCTGTTCCGCAACTATCTGATCCAGCAGATCAGCCTGTTGATGCAGAACCACAGTGTTTCGGTGCAGATCGGCTATTCTGACACGCCGATCCCGGTGCACTTCGCGGTGGCGGGCAACCCGGCGGTGTCGGTGCCGCAAGAGGGTGTGCTGGAGTTTTCGCTGCGCGATGTGTTCGATGTGCCGGATTTGGCGACCACCAACGATGACATCGTTAACGGCACCCGCACCCATAACGCCGATGGCTCGCAGCCGCTTGCCCCCTTCACGGCGCAAAGGGTGGATTACAGCCTTGCGCGACTGTCACACTACACCGCGACCGATCCGACGCATTTCCAGAACCATGTGCTGTTCACCAACTATCAGTTCTACGTTGATGAGTTTGAGGCCTATGCCCGCACCACACTGGCCGATGAAGACTCGGGCTACGTCAGCTTTGTGGCAACTGGAAATCAGGAAATCACCACGCCGGACGGGGTGATTTTGCCCTCGACCAAGACGCCGCAGATGCCGACCTATCACTTAAAACGCGCCGACGGGAACGGCATTACGCTGGTCAATATCGGGGTGGGGCCGTCGAACGCCAAAACTGCGACCGACCATATCGCGGTGCTGCGCCCGCATGCTTGGCTGATGGTTGGGCATTGCGCCGGATTGCGCAACAGTCAGTCTTTGGGCGATTTTTGCCTTGCCCATGCTTACCTGCGCGAAGATCATGTGTTGGACGACGATCTGCCGGTCTGGGTGCCGATCCCCGCGCTGGCCGAAATTCAGATCGCGCTGCAAGAGGCTGTCGCCGAGGTCACCCAGTTGGAAGGCTATGAGCTGAAACGCATCATGCGGACTGGCACCGTGGCCACGATTGATAACCGGAATTGGGAGCTGCGCGACAAATCCGGCCCGGTGCAGCGGCTGTCGCAAAGCCGTGCAATTGCGCTGGATATGGAGAGTGCGACGATTGCCGCCAATGGCTTCCGTTTCCGCGTCCCTTATGGCACCTTGCTGTGTGTTTCCGACAAACCGCTGCATGGCGAGCTGAAGCTGCCGGGTATGGCCAGCGAGTTCTACAAGACGCAGGTCAGTCGCCATCTGCAAATCGGCATCCGTGCGATGGAGCGGCTGCGCGACATGCCGATAGAGCGGATTCACAGCCGCAAGTTGCGCAGTTTTGAAGAGACAGCCTTCCTCTGACCAAAGCGGTTCAGGTTTACAAGGTATCGGAAATCGCTGCCTCGCGCGTCTCGCGAACGCGTTTTCCGATGCCCATGCTGCCGCGAAAACCTGAACCGCTCTAAGGAAATGCCTTATTTTAGGCCGAAAGGGCTTGCCATAGGGCGCAAAACCATGAGAAGCCGCTGCATCCGCCATATCAGGGCCCCTGAAGCATGAGGGCCGGAAACAAGGACAAGACGATGAACAAAGCCATGACCAAAACGCAACTGCTTGCCGCGATCTCGGACGCAATGGGTGCGGACAAGAAAACCGCAGCAGCCGCACTGGACGCCGTTGCGGCTGTCGTTGCACGCGAAGTTGCGGCTGGTGGTTCGGTGATGCTGCCGGGT
Source organism: Cypionkella sp. PAMC25878 (assembly GCF_058135695.1). NCBI lineage: Bacteria > Pseudomonadati > Pseudomonadota > Alphaproteobacteria > Rhodobacterales > Paracoccaceae > Cypionkella > Cypionkella sp. PAMC25878. The sequence continues at coordinate 1,063,455 of NZ_CM176871.1, forward strand.
CTGGGCAAGATGGCTTGCCGCGAGCGCCCCGAGCGTCAGGTTCGCAACCCGGCGACGGGTGAGACCGTGACCAAAGCCGCCGACAAGCAAGTGAAATTCGCCATCGCCAAGGCGCTGAAAGACAGCGTCAACGCTTGAATTTAGACTGCGGTTTGACTTGGAAAGGGTCGTCCTTTGGGCGGCCCTTTTGCTTTCATGACCCGCGCAATCCGGTTGGATTGGTCACACGACATAACGGGGCTAAACTTGCTGCCCTTGCCCAAGCGGCGGCTATAGCGATGCTTTGAATGCGGTGCGCTTTGCCTGCTCCGTCGCCAGTTCCGCCTCATCCCAATAACCAATCAGAACCCCGGATTCGAGGTTCAGATCATAGGCCTGCGCTGCCTTGTCCGAGGCGATGACTGCGGCATCTGACACCGTGGTTTGCGTGCGGGTGGTTCGGCTCCACTTCGCCAAAGCCTCGTACAGCCGGGCGCGGGTTTCGGTATGGGCGGGATCGGTGCCGAGATTGGTGAATTCCTGCGGATCGGTTGTCAGATCATACAGCATCGGTGCGAAGCCGTCGGCGTGGATATATTTGAACCGCCCGTCATAAACCATATAGAGCCGCGCATCAGGGATTGGAACGGCTAGGTTTACCCGCGCTAAATCAAAGGCATAGTCGTACTCACTGATCACCACCTTGCGCCACGAGGGGCTTTCTGCGCGCAGTAAGGGCAGAAGGGAGCGACCTTCAAGGATATGCGGCAGGGGCGGGCCGCCGAAGGCTTCGACGAAGGTTGGGGCAAGGTCAATCATCTCAACCAAAGCATCCGAAACCGTGCCGCGGGTGGCATCGGCGGCGGGTGAGGGATCGGCGATGATCAGGGGCACTTTGACGGATGGGTTGTGAAACATGTATTTCTCACCCAGCCAATGATCGCCCAGATAATCGCCGTGATCTGAGGTGAACACCACCATCGTCTCCTCGGTCAGCCCCGCCTTGTCCATGAAGGCAAACAGGTGGCCCAACTGATCGTCGATCTGCTTGATCAGCCCCATATAGGCTGGAATCACGGTTTCGCGCGCGCCGGTCCGGTTGAAGACGGTGGAATAGCGTTCGGCCTGAAACGCCGCCAGCACCGGATGGGCCGATTGCCGCTCGGCCTCATCGCGCACCACAGGCAGCAGCTCATCGGGGCCATACATGTCGTGATAGGGGGCGGGGACGATATAGGGCCAATGCGGTTTGATGTAGGACAGATGCAGGCACCACGGGCGGCCATCGGCCTGTGCTTCGGCCATGAACTGCATGGCGCGGCTGGTCATATAGGGCGTCTCGGCGTCGTCGTCGCGCACTTGGGCGGGCTTGTCGGCATGGGCATAAAGCCAGCCGTTTTGCAGCGTGCCATCCGCCGCCAAACCCGAGTTCGCCACATGCTCCCAAGGGTTTTCCGCCGCATAGCCTTGGCGGCGCAGATAGCTGTCATAGGCGGGGTCGGGGGAATAGGGGCCGTCGGGGTGCAGGCCGTCGTCGCGCTCATAGGGCTCGAAGCCACATTCGCTGACATGCACGCCGATCACCGACGCCGGATCAATGCCCAAGCGATCCATGCCATCCTCGTCCGCGACCATATGGGTCTTGCCGACGAGAACCGTGCGCACGCCCAACGGTTTCAGATGGTCGCCCAGCGTCAACTCACCCACCTTCAGCGGCACGCCGTTCTGCGTGCTGCCGTGGCTGCGCATATAGCGCCCGGTATAGGCGCACATCCGCGAGGGGCCGCAAATGGTGGATTGCACGAAGGTTTGCGTAAAGCGCACCCCGCGCGCGGCAAGGGCATCAATGTTGGGCGTGTGCAGATGTGGATGGCCGTAGCAAGACAGGTAATCCGCCCGCAACTGATCGCACATGATGAACAGGATGTTTTTGACCATGATCTACTCCGCTGGCCGCTGGTCACGATAGTGCCAGAACAGCCATTTCTTCTCCAATCGAAACACCCCGGCATTCACCAAAACCCCCGCCAACGAGATGAAAGCGATCCCCGCCAGCCCGGCATCAATGCGAAAATTCTCCTGACTGCGTTGCAAGTAAGTGCCGATGCCATTGGTCGATAGCAGCATTTCCGATGTCACCGACACCAGCAGGCTGGACGCAATCGCCAACCGCGCGCCGGTCGCGATCATCGGCAGGCTGGAGGGCCAGTCGATCAACCGCATCGTCTCCAGCCGCGACAGATGCAGTGATTTGGCCACGCGCGACAGCATCGGATGGATCGAATGTGACGCCTCATAGCTGTTCATCAGCAAGGGCACGGCGGCGGCATAGGCGATGATCACGATCTTCGCCCAATCCCCGGTGCCCGCAAACAACATCACCAAGGGGATGATCGCAGGTGGCGGCAGGGTCGCCAGCATATCCATCAGCGGCTCCAACACTTTACCCACCACCCGCACCCGGCCCAAGAAAATCCCCAGCGGAATCATCGTCACCACCGCCACCGCAAAGCCCGCCGAGGCGCGCAGCAGGGTGATGCCCAACTGGTGCAGGATCACCGGGTAGTTGTCCCAGATCGCAACCACCACCTTGCCCGGCCCCGGAAACAGCGGTGTTTTTTGCAGCAGCGCCGCGATTTGCCACAGAATGACTATGCCCAGCGGCACCAGCAGGCCCAGCAGGGCGATTCGCGTTTCTCGTTTCATTCCGGGGCTCCATCATCTTGATGTGCCATCCGGTCAGACCCTGCCGCAGCAGATTAACCAAGCCGTTCAGCAAGACGCCATTCAGGCCGACCAGAAACATCAGGCCAAACACCTCGGGGGTGCGCAGCGCGAAGGCTTTCTTGAAGATCATAAAGCCAATGCCATCACGCCCCGCCAGCATTTCAGCCACGATCACCGCGATCAGGCTGATGGTCGCGGCATAGCGGATGCCGGTGAAAATCTCGGGCAAAGCGGCGGGCAGTTTCACTTGCCACAGCAGTTGCCAGTTGGTCAGCCCAAACATCCGGCCGGTGTTCAGTTGCACTGATCCGACCCCCGCCAAGGCAGCCACCCCGTTCAGATAGGGCGGCCAGATTGTGACGAGGATGATCACGAAGGCGTATAGCTTGGTCCCCAGCCCCAGCATGAACACCGCCATCGGCACGAAGGCGGCAGGCGGGATCGGTTGCAACACGTCCGATATATAGCGGATGCCGCGCGACAGCACGGGCGAGAGGTCAGAGATGATCGCCAGTGCCACGCCCAGCAGTGCGGCCCCGATCAGCCCAACCGTCGCGCGCCCAAAGGTCACCGCCCAAGCTGACAGCACCGTGCCGTCATTCAGCATAGCCCAGAACGCGGTCGCGATGGTGGGAATAGAGGGGAAGTATTTCTCGGGCACCACACCCAAAGCATAGACGAGCTGCCACGCTCCCAGCACCAAGGCGGCGCAAATCGGCACCCGAAGCCGCTCGGCCCAAATTGCCCAGTTCATGCCAGCGCCTTCCCCTGTCGCATGCCGCGGATCAGCGCCATCACCTCGTGGCGCGCGTGCAGAAAGGCCGGGTCTTCACGGGTGGCCAACTGGTCGCGCGGCATCGGCAGGTCAACAATCACCTCGCGCACCACCTTTGTCGGGCGCGGCCCAAGCACCAGCACCCGGTTGGCCATATAGACGGCTTCCTCAACATCATGTGTCACCAGCACACAGGTTTGATTAAATCGCTTGGCCAGATCGAGCAGCAAATCCTGCATATCCGCCCGCGTCTGTGCATCGACTGCGGCCAAAGGCTCATCCAGCAACAACAGTTGCGACTGGGCGGCAATGCCGCGCGCAATCGCCACCCTTTGCTGCATCCCACCCGAAACCTGCCATGGAAAATGCGCCTCAAAGCCAGTCAGCCCAACAGCCGCTAAAATCTCTACCGCGCGGGCGCGCTTTTCAGGGCCAGACAACTGCACCCGCCGCATCCCGAACAGCACGTTGTCGAGGTTGCTTTTCCACGGCAGCAGGCTGCGGGAATAGTCTTGAAATACCACCGAAAGCCCAATCGGCGGTGCCGTCACCAGTTGCCCGTTAAACCGCACTTGCCCTTCGGAGGGGGCCAGCAGCCCGGCCAGACACATCAGCAAAGTGGTTTTGCCACAGCCCGAGGGCCCGACCAAAGACACGAATTCGCCTTTGGCAATCGACAGCTCCAACCCGTCAATGATCGGCATCCGCGCGGCACCGCTGCCGTAATGTTTGCCCACCGCGCTGGTGGTCAGAAGTGCTGTCATCGTGGCGTCCCCCAAAGCAAAGGCCGGGCCAATCGGCACCGCCCTGCAAGATCAATACTTCACTTCGGCCACGAAATCGGCGCCGTTCAGCGGGCCGGGCTGCATCCCGGTTGCGATCATCGCATCGAGAATCCGCTGCACATCGGCCCCGGTGATCGCCATGCTTTCCTTGACAATCGGTAGATTGAAGGCCTTGGCGGCTTCAGGTGTCAATTCCATGAATTGCACCGCAGCGCCTTCGAGAGCGGCACGGTTGCCCAGCAATTCATGTCGCGCTTTGTCCATAACTTGGGCCACCTTCACCAGGGCTTCACCGTTCGCAGCCAGCCAATCATCGCTGGCAAACAGCGCGTCATTCATCAAGGGCTGCGTCAGATCATGCAGCGTGCCTGCAGCGATCGTCACCGGGGCAAGCGCTGTATTGCCAGATAGTGAGGAATAGAACGGGTTTATCGCGCAGGTTGCGTCGATATTGCCTTGCTCAAGTGCGGCTTCTTGTTCGGGGAAGGGCAGCACCACGGGTTGCACATCGTCAATCGTCAGCCCGGTGGCGGCAAGGTGATCGCGCCACATCAATTCGCACAAGCCGCCATTGGCGTTAAAGGCGATTTTCTTGCCCTTTACTCCAGCCATATCTTTGATCCCCGACGCGCCCGAGGCCACCAGCCAAGTGTATTTCTTATCTGGGTCAACCTCTTGCGACAGTTGCAGGAACATCTTTATCGGCACACCGTTCAGCCGACCATTGATCGGCGGCACCGGAGACGAATAGCCGATATCGGCCTCGCCCGAGGCAATCGCCGCCACCACCGCAGGACCGCCTTGCACGGCGATGAATTCGGGCGCGATCCCGGCTGCGGCGAAATAGCCCTTCTCCTGTGCGTAGAGTGCGGGAAGCATACTGTCGGCGAGAAAATAGGCGATACGCACCTTGGTGTCTTCTGCCGATGCTGCAATCGTGGACGCCAGTACGGTGGCAATGACCACCCCGCTCAGTACTCCGCCCAGCACCGCACGCCGGATGAATTTTGCCATTTCCTTCTCCCTGTTTGTATGGTTCATTGTGTAAACCGTTGGTTCAAATATCGTGCAGAGAAACTGGCTCTACGTCAACTGGGCAGATATTTTATTTAACACGTTAAAAGAGATAAGGATTCCATGACCATAGCTGTGAAACGTGCGCTGTCGCTGTTGGATCTGTTTTCCGAATCAGTCCCCGAGATCGGTCTGTCCGACGCCGCGCGGCTGTCGGGCCACGACAAGGCCACGGTACACCGCCTGCTGAACACTTTGCGGGAGGCAGGGTTGATCGAGCAAAATACGGGTAGCAAGTTGTATCGCCTTGGCCCCGCCGTGCTGCATCTGGCGCGGTTGCGGGAGGCGACGTTTCCGGTGATTGCCGTAGTGCAACCTATGCTGGATGCTTTGGCCGAGGAAACCGGCGAGACCGCGCATTGCTCACTTTACACCAACAATGCGCTGGCGGTGATCGCCACTACGGAAAGCAAAAGGGCCAATCGCGTCTCAATGCGCGGGTCTGAGACCTTGCCGTTTCATGCCACGGCCTCGGGGCTGGCGTTTCTGGCCTTTGCCGCGCCGGATGTGGTCGCACGGGCCATGGCGCTGCCGATGGTGGCGTTCACCCCCAACACCATGACCACGCAGGCAGAGTTGACAGCAGCCCTGACAGAGACGCGGCGCTTGGGTTACGCCAGTATCGACAAATCCTATGAAGGCGATGTTTGCGGCATCGGCTGCCCGATCTTTGGCTCTGACAAAGCAGCCGTTGGCGCGATTGCAGTGGCGACTCCCTGCCACCGCCTGACCGCTGAGCTACAGGCGGTGATCACGCGGGCTGTGCAATCTTCTGCGCGCGAGCTGACCCGCAAACTCGGCAATGCGCTGCCGACGTAGCGGCAGCGCATTGTTGGAAGATAACTGCGAAAGTTATGGCTGTGACTGGCCTCAGGCGGTTTTCGCCATCGCTGCGGCATCTGCAGCCAGCACCCGCAGCCGTGCTGGGCGTGCCATACAACGCGCCACCCAATCGCGGATCAACGGATCGTCGGGGGTGACATCTTTGAACCAAGCGTAGGGCGAATGGACAAGCAGATCGGCGGCGGAAAATGTATCACCCAGCAGCCACGGACCCTTCTGCAGCGCGCTGCGGATGCGGGCAGCAGCTTCGGGATGGCCCCGGAACGTGCGCGGGATGCCCGGATGGTCAAGGCCAAGTGCGTCCATCACCAAAACAGGCTCTAACACGCCCTGATACCAGGACAGCCACGTCAGATACTCGCCCCACAGCGGCGAACCGACGGGGGGTGCCAGCCCCGCTTCGGGGAACAGCGTGGTCAGATGCAGCATGATCGCGCCGCGTTCGGTGATCAGATGACCGTCGTGCAACAGCGCAGGGGCCTTGCCCTCGGGGTGCGGATTGGACGGGTCGCGCCCGCCCGAGCCATCCATGCGCGGGATGTCGACAGGACGGATCTCGACCTTGTCGGTGATGCCCATCTCATCAAGCAGGGTCACGATGGCGGATGAGCGCGAGTTCGGGGCGTGGAATAGGGTCAGCATGTTTCGTCTCCGTTGTGTTTTGCGATGGGCTCTTTATGCTAGAGGCCTACTGCCAGAAACCGTCAGGATGCTATGGCCAAGTCTGATCGCCTTTTCCGACTGCTGACTGCTCTGAGGATGTTGCCGCAGCCGGTGACGGCTGCGCGGCTGGCCGAGGAAATGGGTGTCTCGGCGCGGACGTTGTATCGTGACATCGACAGTTTGCGGGCGGGTGGCGCGCTGATCGACGGTGAGGCGGGAGTGGGCTATACGCTGACCGAAGACCCCGCGCTGCCGCCGCAGATGTTCACACGGCTAGAGGTCGAGGCGCTGGTGCTCGGTCTGGCCGAGGTGCGGCAGATGGGCGATCCGGCGATGGCCAAGGCGGCGGAAGTGGCGATGGCGAAGATCGTCGCCACCCTGCCGGAACGGGTGCAGCGGCAAGCGGTGCATGCGGTATCACGCTCGATCAAGTTTCAAACCCGAACCGCGCCGCCCGCGCATGTGGCTTTGTTGCGCGAAGCCTCTTGGGCCGAGCAAGAGGTGGCGCTGAGCTATCTTGATGTGAATGGCACCCAGACGCAGCGGCAGATATGGCCGCTGTCGATTGTGTATTTTGATCAAGCGTTGATGTGTTTGGCATGGTGTTGCTTGCGGCAAGACTTCCGTCGCTTTCATCTGGGGCGGATGCAAGATGTGGCCTTGACCGGCGCAAGCTTTCGCCCGCGCCGGGTGCCGATGTTGCGGGATTATATCGCCCAAGTCCGCGCCGTTGCGCCGCGTTTGGCCGAGGCAGTGCAGTGATTAGAGCGCCGCAAAGCCTGCGTCCAAGCTGGACAAGATCACCTGCACATCCGCCGAGGTCAGCACCAAGGGCGGCGACATGATGATGTTGTTGCCAGAGACCCGCACCATCGCGCCTTCTTTGTAAGCAACCTGCTGCACCTTGCCGGGAATGGCTTTGTCGGCGGGCTTTTTCGTGGTCCGATCCGCGATTAGTTCCAGCGCGCACATCAAGCCATGCCCGCCGCGCACATCGCCGATTAATTCGTGCTTGGTTTGCAAATCCAGCAGACCCTGATGCAACTCAGCTCCGCGCGCGGCAGCGTTTTCCTTGACGTTCAGCTTTTGGGTTTCCGCCAAACACGCCAGTGCCGCCGCAGCACCCACCGGATGGCCGGAGTAGGTGTAGCCGTGGCCGATGGCGGCTTTGCCGGTCTCATCAGATTCGAACACCTCTGCCACCCGCTCGGAAATCATCGTGGCGCCGAAGGGGAAATAGCCGTTGGTGATCGCTTTGGCAGTGCAAGCGAAATCCGGCTTGACGCCCCACAAACGGCTGCCGGTCCAAGCCCCGGTGCGGCCAAAAGCGGTGATCACTTCATCTGCAATCAGCAGGATGCCATTCTTGCGACAGATCGCCTCCACCCCCGGCATGAAGCTTTCATGCGGAAGGATCACGCCGCCTGCGCCTAGGATCGGTTCCATGATGAAGGCCGCGACGGTCGCGGCACCTTGGAAAGCAATCTCATCCTCCAGCGCGGCAAGGCAGAGTTGCGCAAGCTTGGCCGGATCGGTCTCATTGAACGGGTTGCGATAGGTATAGGGGGCCGGAATGTGGTGGCAACCGGGCAACAACGGCTCATACATGGTGCGGAAGTTGGCGTTTCCATTCACCGATGCGCCGCCCATGTGGGTGCCGTGGTAGCCCTTTTTCAAGCTGAGGAATTTCACCCGGCCCTGATCGCCCCTGATCTTGTGATATTGTCGCGACAGCCGCAGCGCGGTTTCAACCGAGTCTGACCCACCTGAGGTAAAAAAGGCTCTGACAAGGCCATCAGGCTCGAAAAACCTGCGCAATTCCTCAGCCAGCTCAATCACACAATCGTTCGAGGTGCCCCGGAAGGTCGAATAATACGGCAGCCGCTCCATCTGCGCGGTGATCGCATCTTTCACCGGCTGGCAAGAGTAGCCGAGGTTGACGTTCCACAACCCACCGACGCCATCGACCGTCTCATGCCCGTCGATATCGGTGATCCGCACGCCTTTGCCGCCAACAATGATTGCAGGCGGGTTTTTCAGGCTGTCAGAGGGCGCGGTCATCGGATGCCACATGCTGCGGGCATTGTTGGCTTTCAGGTAGTTTTCGTCTTTCATCGGCTTTCCTTCCGTCAGGCGGCCAAGCGCCACAGTGTCGCGATATCGGCGGGCAAAGTGCCGCCCCAGAGTGTGGTGATCTCAGTGCCCGCTTGCAGCAGTGCGTAGCGGATCATGCGGCGCTGCGCCTCACCCATCCGGGTGCCAAGGGCAGCCACCGCCAGCGCGCCGCTGCACCGACCCAAAGCGTCAAACAGTGGCACCGCCATGGAATGAACATCCGATTCGTAGCCGCCCCGGCTTTCGGCATAGCCCAAACCCCGCACCTCAGCGATGCGGGCGCGCAGGGCGGCGGGGTTGGTCAGTGTCGTGCTGGTCAACTGCGCCAGCGGCTTTGCCAGCACCGCGTTGCGGAAGGCTTCGGGCTGAAACGCCAGCACCGCAAGACCAGACGAGGTGGCATGAAACGGCAGAGTCTCGGTATCTTCCAGCATGACCTTGGTGGCATGTGCCGCACTGTAGGCATGCGCCAGCGGGCGCAGGATATCGGCAATCAGCAGCGACAGATGCGCTGTCTCGCCAGTTTGCTGCGCCAGAGATTGCAGCACCGGCATCGCGGCATCGCGCGTTGGCACCTGAGCCTCGCGCAGCGCCGCCAGACGCAGGACGCTGGGGCCAAGCCGATATTCGCGACTGGTGCCGACCTGCTCGACGAAGCCATTTTCGCCAAGCTCGGTCAGCAGGCGAAAACAGGTGGCTTTGTTCAGATCCGCCAAACGCGCAATATCCGACAGCCCGATAAGTGGGCGCGCCTTGGTGAAGTAATCTAGCAATTCCAGTGCTTTAGAAACAGTACCCATTTTGCGTCCAACATTCTGATCCGACCCCGCAGGCCAGTTCTTTCATTTCAGTTGACAGAATGTCGCGGGTGCTGTCAAATGAAATCGAACCATCGGTTCAAATAACAAACCGAAAGCCACCGATGAACGGAGGCAGTCAACCGACAGGAAGGGAACGCGAATGAAAAATTCCGCACATCCGGGGGTGCAGCATGGCTGAGGCTGGCATTCCTTCAAACCAACTGAAGAAAAATTCGCTGGGCGTGGCGGCTGTGACGTTCATGGTGGTCTCGGCGGCGGCACCCTTGACCGGGGCTGCGGGTGGCATTCCGCTGTCGATGCTGCTCGGCAATGGCATCGGCATCCCCGGCACCTTCCTGATCGTGACGGCGATTTTGCTGATGTTTTCCGCCGGATATGTCGCGATGTCGCGGCATGTGAAGAACGCGGGCGCGTTTTATGCTTTCGCGGCGCAGGGTTTGGGCGGCCATGTCGGCGGCGCTGCGGCCTTGATCGCAATGCTGTCCTACAACGCCATGCAGATCGGGCTGATGGGCCTGTTCGGCTATGCCGCTGCAGGCACTTTCGCGCAGTTTGGCGTCGATCTGCCATGGTATTACTGGTCTTACGCCGCCATCGCCATCATCGCAGTGCTGGGCTATCGCCAAGTTGATCTATCGGCCAAAGTGCTGATGGTGCTGGTGTTTTTCGAGTTTGCCATCGTCATGCTGCTGGATATCGTCATACTCGCCAAAGGCGGCGCGAGCGGTTTGAACTTTGCGCCCTTCATGCCCGAAAACATCTTCTCGGGCACTTGGTCGATTGGCATCCTGTATTCTTTCGCTGGGTTCATCGGGTTTGAGGCGACCACGATCTACTCGGAAGAAGCCCGCGACCCGCATATCACCGTGCCGCGCGCGACCTTCCTTTCGGTGCTGGCGATCGGGATTTTCTATTCGATCACCTCTTGGCTGATGGTGATGGGGATCGGCAACGATCAGTTGATGCCAACATTGGGCGGTATGGACCCGACGATGTTCCTGTTCCAGCTGGGCAGCACCTATCTGGGCGATACCCTGTCGATGATCATGGGCATCTTGTTCGTAACCTCGGTTTTTGCGGCCCTGCTGGCCTTTCACAATGCCATCGCCCGCTACATCTTCGTCACCGGGCGCGAAGGTATCCTGCCCGCTGCGGTCGGCTTCACCCATGCGCAACACCTGTCGCCCCATATCGGCTCGGTGATCCAGACCGTTCTGGCGCTGATCTTCGTGACCGTATTCGTGGTCTACCAGCTTGATCCGGTGCTCAACCTGTTCTCGTGGTTGTCGCAGTTGGGCACTCTGGGCGTGTTGGGGCTGATGTCGCTGACCTCGTTTGCGGTGATCGCGTTTTTTGCAAAGGATGCGATGGGGGAGACGGCACTTTCCATCAAGATCCTGCCGATCATCTCGGGCGTGATCATGGCGGTGCTGTTCGTCAAGATATTCATGGACTTCGGCGCACTGACCGGGGCTGAGGGCAATTTGTCGTGGATGCTGCCGTCGCTGGTGATCGTCGCGGCCATCGTCGGCATCTTGCTGGCCGCGAAACTGAAAGCCGCAGATCCGGCAAAATTCGCCGATCTGGGCAAAACCAAAGTCTAAACCGAAACACGATGGGCGGCCGGCAACGGCCGCCCTTTTTCATGCCGCAGGAGTGCTTGATGGCCGCGCCAACCCAAAGTGATATCGACCGTCTCGCCGCCGTTGCGGTGCCTGCTGGCAAACTGCTGATTGATGGCAAATGGCTGGAGGGTGAGGCGGGGGAGACGGTGGTGCTTTCGCCGATCAATGGGCAAAAGCTGACCACAACCGCCGCCGCTTCTGTCGGGGATGTGGCGCGCGCGGTGGCTTCGGCACGGGCTAGCTTTGAGGCCGGTATCTGGTCGCGGATGCCGCCTGCTAGTCGCAAAGCCGTGCTGCACCGATTGGCCGATCTGATTGAGAAAAACAGTCTCGAACTGGCGGTTTTGGGGGTGCGCGACAATGGCACCGACATTGGCATGGCGCTGAAAGCCGAGCCGGGCAGTGCCGCTGGAACTTTCCACTATTATGCCGAGGCGATTGATAAGGTCTACGGCCAGATTGCCCCGACCGCTGACAACATTCTGGCGCTGATCCATCGTGAACCCGTTGGGGTGGTGGCGGCGATTGTGCCGTGGAATTTCCCGCTGATGATCGGTGCGTGGAAGATTGCGCCTGCATTGGCTGCGGGCAACTCGATTGTGCTGAAGCCTGCTGAAACTGCGTCTCTAACCTTGCTGAAACTGGCCGAATTGGCGCTGGAAGCTGGCGTTCCTCCGGGAGTGTTCAACGTCGTAACAGGGCCGGGGCGGGTGACGGGCGAGGCCCTAGCCCTGTCGATGGATGTCGATGTGATGGTGTTCACCGGATCGGGGCCGACCGGGCGGCGGTTGCTGGAATATTCGGCGCGCTCCAACCTGAAGCGCTGCTATCTCGAACTTGGCGGCAAAAGCCCGAACGTGATTTTTGCTGATGCGCCTGATCTGCCTGCTGCTGCCAAAGCCGCGGCGACGGCGATTTTCCGCAATGCGGGACAGGTCTGCGTGGCGGGCTCGCGGCTGTTGGTTGAGGCTTCGGTGCATGATGAATTCGTCTCTATGCTGGCTGTTAGTGCTGAAAAAATGCGGATCGGCAATCCGCTGAACCTTGCCACCCAGATCGGTGCCGTGAACTCCGACGTGCAGTTGCAGGGCAACCTTGGTTTCGTCACCGATGCCGTGAAGGAAGGCGGCGAGATCGTTCTAGGGGGCAAGCGCACGCTGCTGGAAACCGGCGGCTATTACATGGAGCCGACTGTGGTGACTGGTGTGCGTCCAGAGCACCGCCTGTACCGGGAGGAAGTTTTCGGCCCGATCCTTGCTGTTACGCCGTTCAAGGACGAATCCGAAGCGCTGCGGCTGGCGAATTCCAGCGATTTCGGACTGGCTTCGGGGGTATGGACCTCAAACCTAAGTCGCGCGCATCGAATGGTACGAGGGATACGCGCGGGGGTGGTGCATGTGAACACTTATGGCGGGTCTGATAACTCCGTGCCGTTGGGTGGGGTGAAGCAGTCTGGCAATGGCCACGACAAGAGCCTGCACGCGCTGGACAAGTATACCGATCTGAAAACCGCGTGGATTCAGCTCTAATAGGGACTGTTTTGGGGAAATCATGGGCAATCGCATCCTGATCGTCGGCACATATGACACCAAAGACGACGAGCTGACCTATCTGGCCGAGGTGATCCGCAAGCAGGGCGGTGAAGCTTTGACGATGGATGTCTCAGTGCTGGGCAACCCCAAAGCGGCGACAGATTGGTCGAAGCATGATGTGGTGGCCGAGGCGGGCACGACGATTGAGGCGATCATCACGGCTGAGGATGAAAACGTCGCGATGCAGGCGATGGCGCACGGGGCTGCGACCTTGGCGGGGCGGCTCTATCGCGAGGGGCGGTTTGATGGGGTGTTGGTGTTGGGCGGGTCGATGGGCACCGATCTGGCACTGGATCTGTGTGCGGCGTTACCGCTCGGGGTGCCAAAATACGTGGTCTCAACCGTCAGTTTCAGCCCAATGATCCCGCCCGCGCGATTGGCGGCGGATATTCAGATGATCTTGTGGGCGGGGGGGCTCTATGGGCTGAATTCGGTTTGCAAAGCCTCGCTGTCTCAGGCGGCCGGAGCAGTGTTGGGGGCGGCGCGGGCGGTGGAGCAACCTGCAGCAAAGAAGCCGCTGATCGGGATGACAGGGTTCGGCAAGACGGTGCTGCGCTACATGGTGGCTCTGAAACCGGCACTAGAGGCGCGGGGGTTTGAGGTGGCGGTGTTTCACGCGACTGGAATGGGCGGGCGGGCGTTTGAGAGTTTGGCCGCCGATGGGGCGTTTGCGGCGGTGATGGATTTCGCGCCGCAAGAGGTGGCGAACCATCTGTTTGGCTCGGCAATCTCGGCGGGCGCGGATCGGATGACCCATGCGGGGCGGGCGGGAATCCCGCAGATGGTGTCGATTGGCTGCTATGATCTGATTGACTTCGTGGCGTGGCAGCCCTTGCCGGATCAGTTCAAGGACACCCCGGCGCATGCCCACAATCGGCTGCTGACCTCGGTGGTTCAGACCACGGATCAGCGGCGGCTGGTGGCGCGGGAAATCTGTGGCAAGCTGGCCGGGGCTGCGGGGCCGGTGGTGTTTTTCATGCCCACCCGGGGTGGGCATGAATGGGATCGGCCGGGGGCTCCGCTGGAGGATGCAGCGGGGTTGGCGGCGTTTTGTGAGGAGATGCGGGTGGCCTGCCCGGCGAATGTGGACCTGCTGGAATTGGACGCCCATATCAATGATCCGGCGTTCTCTGACGCGGTTTTGGCGCGGTTTGATGACTGGGTGGCGGCGGGGGTCGTCAAGGGTTGAAGGTGTGTCCACGCGTGGACAGGAGCGTAAATTTATATAAATCAATAGCTTAGATATGCGTCGTTCATTGTTTGTTAAGAAGCGCGCGCGGCAGCCCCAACCTGAAATGGCGCATTTTAAAGCTTTGCCAGCAGAGCCAAAAGCTGCGTCATTTCACGCGTGGTCAGTGCATCGGTGGTCTTCGCCGAGACCTCGAAAGCGGTGGGAATGGCGGCCAGCACGAAGGCCTCACCCGCCGCTGTCAAAGACACATCCAGCCGCCGCAGATCGCTGGTCGAGGCTTGGGTCTGCACAAAACCCTTCTTGCGCAGGCGGGTGACGACGCCGTTGGTGGTGGCGGCATCCATCGCGACCAAACGGCCCAGATGGTTTTGCGACATCACGCCAAGCTGGTGCAGTTTGACCAAGGTGGCGAACTGGGTGGGGGTCACGTCTGACAGGGCGGCTGCGAAAATTTCCAAATGGCGCTGGTTGGCAAGGCGCAGCAGGAAGCCGATTTGATCCTCAAGCACATAGGTGCTGGGGTCGGGAGAGTTTGTGTCTTGGGCCGCTTCGCTCACGCTGTGTCTCCACTGTGCCGGGTCGTTTTCAGACGCCGTTGCAAGTGCATAACCGGATGGGGGCGGGTGGTCTAGGGTTTCGACGCGGCGTCAAGCGCCTGTTGCAGCGCGGCTTCGGGCAGGCTGTCAGCAATATACCAACTGAGCGTATCGTAGAGGCCAAGGAAAGAGGTTCGGCTGTTGTCGATGAGGCTCTGTGCCTGCGGTTTTGTCATCGGCAGGTTCGCGCAGAGCACGGCCAGTAAGACGGCTTCGGCGCGGGAGTCGGTGAGGAGTTTATTGGCGGAGGTCGTGGTGAGCAGGGGGATTGGCAGCTTGGGTTGGTGGTAGCCTTGCACTTGGGCGGTGAGGCGGATGTCGCGGCTGGAGGCGGCGGCCTCGATGAGGAAGGCGTCACCGCGCAGCACGAAACGGCCTTCGGTTGGGTCGAAATGGCTGAAATCGCGGGGGGTGAGGGCGAGGGTTAGGGTGCCCGTCTCGCCGGGGTTCAGCGCGATTTTGCCGAAGGCTTTGAGTTCTCGTAGGGGGCGGCGCCCATCAGGGTTTAGCGGACGGATGTAGAGTTGGACGATCTCTTTGCCGGCGCGGTGTCCGATGTTGGTGAGAGTGATTTGAGCGGTAATAGAGCCTGTTGGGGTGATGTTATCATCCGATAGCGTGAGGCTGTCGTAGCGGAATGTTGTGTAGCTGAGGCCGTGGCCGAACGGGAACAGCGGGGCGATCTCGCGGACGTCATAGCCTCGGTAGCCCACAAAGATGCCCTCGGAATAGGTGTGGTGCAGGCCTTCGGGCGGATAGCTGAGGTGGCCCGGGATGTCGGCGCTTTTTTGCGGGAAAGTGGTGGTGAGTTTGCCGCAAGGGTTGGCCTCGCCGAACAGCACGCGGGCGAGGGCCGCGCCACCGCCTTGGCCGGGGTAGAAGCAGGCGAGGATGGCGGCGGCGTCACCGGCCCAAGGCATTTCCACGGCATCGGGCGAGGTGAGAGCGACGATGATGCGGTGGGATTGGGCGAGGCTGGCGATTAGGGCGTCTTGGTCGGGGGCGAGAGATAGCGATTGGCGGTCTGCGCCTTCGCCGTCGCTGCTGCTGTGGTTGGTGGCGAAGATCAGGATAGCGTCGGGGTTGTGGGTTGCGATTTCTTCGAGGGTGGCGGTGAAGGGAAGGTGGGTTGTGGTGGCGAGGCGGGCGCGGATTTCGTCGAGCGGAATGTCGACGCGGGTGGGGCGAGTGGAGGCGGAACCAGAGCCTTGGATGGTGGGATTGGTGGCGCCTTCACCGATTATTAACAGGCGGAAATTAGCCTTGGGCAGCGGCAAGGTACCGTCATTTTGTAGAAGGACGAGGGATTCGGTGGCGATGTTTTGGGCGAGTTGATGGTGGGCGGTGGGGTTGTTTGGCGGGGCAGCGTTGGCGGTTTGGATGCGGTTTAGCAGCTGGAGCATCCGGGCTGTCGATTGGTCTAGGGCTGCCATTGGGATGCTGCCGTTTGTGATCGCTGCACGCAGGGCTTCGCGGCGGCGGGGGCTTTCGGGCATGTCCAGATCGGTGCCAGCCAGCAGCGAGGCGGGGCGGTCTTTGATGGCGTGCCAGTCGGAAATCACAAGGCCATCGTAGCCCCAGTCTTGGCGCAAAACTTGGGTCAGCAGCCAAGGATTTTCGGCGGATTGGGTGCCGTTGAGCGGGTTATAGGCGCTCATCACCGTCCACGGGTTGCAGCGGGCGATGGCGCGTTCAAAGGCGTAGAGATAGATCTCGCGCAGGGCACGTTCACTGACATCCGAGCTGATGTTGGTGCGGTCGATTTCCGAGTTGTTACAGGCGAAATGTTTGAGCGACGCGCCGATGCCGTGGTCTTGCAGGCCGTTGATCATCGCGGCGGCGAGGTCGGCGGTGAGGATAGGGTCTTCGGAATAATATTCAAAGGCGCGGCCCGCGAATGGGGTACGGCGCAGATTGATGCCAGGGCCGAGCAGCAGATGCACGCCAGCGGCCCGGCATTCGGACGCAAGCGCCGTGCCCATCTGATAGGCTAGATCGTTGTCCCAAGAACAGGCGGACAGGTTGGCGTTGGGAAAGCAGGTGGCGGGCAAAGTGGTGCCGAACATGCCGTCTTTGGCGACGTTCAGGAATTGCGTCAGGGTGTCGGCCCCAGCGTCGATTTGAGTGGTAGAATAGCGCAGGCCATAGGCGCCGTCGGTCATGATGATGGAGGGGATATTGGCGTGGGGTATGGGCTGGCTGCGCCAGAGGCCGCGGCCGTGGAGCAGGGTGATTTTCTCGTCAGTGGTCAGATCGGCGGGGGTCAGCGCGGCCATGCGGCGAGGATCTCGAAGGTGGTGGCCAGTTCGACTTGGTTGGGCAGGCGGCGGGCGATGATGTTGAGGGTGGCTTCGTGGGCGGCTTGGTCGGAGCTGGTGACGGCGTCGGTGGCGAGGATGACACGCAGGCCAAGGTCAACGACGGAGAGCAGGCTGGCGTAGACGCAGGCATCGGTTTCGGCGCCGGAGAGGATCAGGGTGTCGGTTTGATCTAGGTGTGGTTGGATGGCGGGGAAGATCGAGTAGGTGGTTTTGTCGAAGATTTGGGCAGGCTGGGCGATTTGCTTGAGCGGTTGGATAAGGTCGAGGATTGCGGCGTCTAGGCCTGTGACCTGCGGGTAGGCTTGGTAGAGGTTTTGCCAGCGGCCCATGGCGGCTTGCGGATTGGGTGGGGTGATGAAGCGGGAATAACGGGTGTTCTCGGCGGTGGTTTGGCAGAGGGTCACCACGTTGGGCAAGATGTCGGCTATGCTGGGCACATGCCAGCCGTGCGGTTCGGCGAACAGGCGTTGCAGGTCGATGACTATGTGTTTTGTGTGGGGCGAGATGGGGGGCAGCATCAGTCTTGCACGGGGATCGAATGGGCGGGGGACCAGTGCAGGGTGATGGTGTCGCCCTCGCACATCAGGGTGCCGTCGCGGTTGGCTTGGAACAGTTTCAGGCGGGTGCCGTCAGGGGTTTGCAGCAGGTAGGATAGGGCGGGGCCAGCGTAGATCACGGTGAGGATTTTTGCGGCGATCTGGTTGGTGGCTCCGTCTATCGCTGTGGGAGACATTTTCTCTGGGCGGATGGCGAGGGTGGCTTTTTGGCCGTTCGCGGGCAGGGGGGCGGTGGTTTGGATCAGGGCGCCATCGGGGAGGCGGATTGCGCCGGATTCTACGGTTCCGGTCAGGAAGTTGCTATCACCTAGGAATTCGGCGGCGAAGCGGGTTTGTGGGTTTTCGTAGATGTCTTCCGGCGCGCCGGATTGCACGATGCGGCCTTTGTCGAGGATGGCGATGCGGTCGGAGAGGGTGAGGGCTTCTTCTTGGTCGTGGGTGACGAAGATGGTGGTGAGGCCGGTCTGGCGCTGGATGCGCAGCAGTTCGACTTGCATTTCTTGGCGCAGGCGGCGGTCCAGGGCTGATAGGGGTTCATCGAGCAGCAGGACGGAGGGTTTGATCACCATGGCGCGGGCGAGGGCGACGCGTTGTTGTTGGCCACCCGACAGGTTTTTCGGCATCCGGTCGCCGAAATCCGAGAGGTGGACCATATCCAAAGCCTCGGCGACGGCCTTTTGGGCTTCCGCGCCCTTGATGCCGCGCCGTTCCAGCCCGAAGGCGACGTTGCGGGCGACGGTCATGTGGGGGAACAGGGCGTAGGATTGGAACATCATGCCGATGTTGCGGCCCCAGACCGGGATGCCGGTGACGTCCTTTTCGCCGATTGTCACCTCACCTTGGTCGGGGGCCACGAAGCCCGCGATGATGCGTAGCAGGGTGGTTTTGCCGGAACCGGAAGGGCCTAAAAGGCTGGTGAAGGTGCCCTGCGGGAACACCGCGTCAATGTCGCGCAGCACGGGGACAGCGCCGAAGCTTTTGGCGACGTTTTGGACGGAAACACTGGTCACTTGGGGCCTCCGGGTTTGGCGAAACGGGCGAAGATCAGGATTGCCGTCATCGAGCCGAGCAAAAGCAGGGTCGAGATGGCGTTGATCTCGGGCGTGAAACCCTTGCGGATCGCGGAATAGATTTGCACCGGCAGGGTGGTGTAGCCGGGCGAGGACAGGAAATATGAGATCACGAACTGATCCAGCGAGACGGCGAAGGCGAACAGGGCCGCACCAAGGATCGAGGGAAACAGCAGCGGCAGTGTGATCGCGAAGAAGGCGTGGATCGGGGTTGAGCCAAGGCTCATCGCGGCTTCTTCGAGGTCGGCGCGGACCGATTTCATGCCGGTGCCGACGACGAGGACCACATAGGGCACGGCAAGGGCGACGTGGCCGATGATCAGCGCGTGCATGCCGCGACCGATGCCTGTCCAGAAGAAGAAGATCAGCATGGCGGTGCCGGTGATCAGCCACGGAATCGCAATGGGCGGCAGCAGCAGCAGTTGCAGCAGGCTGCGGCCGCGGAATGTGCGGCGCGACAGGGCCAATGCGGCAAGAGTGCCGATGGCGGTGGCGACAATTGCGGTGATCACGGCGAGGACGATGGAGTTGAAGCTGGAGGTCAGCAGTTCGGTGTTGGAGGCGAGGGCAGAATACCAGCGGGTCGAGAAGTGGAAGGGCAGCTCGTAAAGCTCGGATTCGTTGAAGCCCATTGCCATCAAGACAAGGATGGGGGTGTAGAGGAAGATCAGGATCAACCCAAGGAAAATTTGACCTAAGCGGGTCATGCGGTACCTCCGGAGCCACGGCGCAGCACGCCGGAGAAGGTGGCGAAGATCGCCATGGTGACGGCGAGAAGGGTGAATGACAAAGATGCGCCCAAAGGCCAGTTGAAGGCTTGGGTGAATTGGTCTTCGATCACCGTGCCCATGGTGACGCCGACTTTGCCGCCGAGGATGCGGGGCTCCATGAAGGAACCGATGACGGGGACGAAGGTCAGGACCGCGCCGGAAATCAGGCCGGGGGCGGCGAGCGGGATCAGGATTTTGCTCACGATCACCCACCAGCGCGCGCCAAGGCTTTGGGCGGCTTCTATAATCGCGTCGTCGATGGTGACGAGGGCGATGTAGCAGGTGAGGATCATGTAGGGCAGATAGCCGTGGACAAGACCGATCACGATGGCCTCGCGGCTGTAGAGGATGGCGATGGAGCCAGCGGTGGGGGCGATCCAGTGCCAGATATTGTCGAGAAAACCGTTCTCGCGCAGCACCATCGTCCATGAGAACACCCGGACAAGGCCGTTGGTCCAGAATGGCAGCAGGATCAGGATCAGCAGGGTTTCGCGGCGCGCGCCATGGGTGCAGCGCACCAAAGCGAGGGCGGCGAGAAAGCCTAAAATGGCGCAGGCGAGGGTGGTCCACAGGCCCATCAGCAGCGTGTTGGTGGCGATTTTGATCAGGTAGGGCTGGTCGATGAAGGCGCGGTAATGGCGCAGGGTGAACTCGATCGGGGCTTTGCCCATCGGGGTTTTGTTCATGAAGCTGAACAGGAACATCGTCAGCAGCGGCAGGAAAACCGCAAGGGTCAGCCAGCCGTAAGCGGGCAGCAGCAGGGCGGTGGTGGACACCCATTGCGGCAGGATGCGCGCCCCTTTCGGAGCGCGCTGTGGGGTTGCCTTATTCGGCATAGAAGGCTTTCACTTCTTGCCACAGGTTGTTGAAAGCCTCGCGGCGTTCGTCGGGCATCGCCGACATGACGTTTTTGCTCACCATGTATTCCGGCTTGTGGACTTGGGCAGAAAGGTCATCGGCGGGCAGAGCAGCGAGGGCTTTGGCGTTGGCGGAAGCGGGTGCGCCGACTTTGGTGGCCCATTCGACGTAGAATTTCGGGTCAATCATCCAGTTGATGAAGGCAGCAGCGCCCTCGGGGTTTGGTGCGCCGGTTGCTACGGCAAGGCCGTCAACCCAGACGATTGCGCCTTCGGTCGGGACAATGAAATCGACGGGCAGTTTGGCGTTGCGTTTGGAGCGGACAGCGCCGCCGGACCAGAACACCGAGACGTCGAATTCATTGGCGGCGAAGGATTTGTTCCATTGGTCTTCGGACGACCACAGCATTTTGACGTTGGGTTTCAGCGATTTCAGCGTCTCGGTGATGGCGGGCAGATCGGCGGGATCGTTGATGTCTTGCCCGGTCATCAAAGCGCCCATGGCGACGGCGATCATCGCGTCATCGTCCATCGCGAAACGGCCCGCATAGGTGGGGGCGGCGAGGTCTTTGTAGCTGGCGATGGCAATACCCTCACGCGCAGCAACCGAAGTCATCCCCCAAACCCACGGCACCGCATAGCCTTTGCCGTCGATGGTGAAGTTCGGGTTGGCGAGAAGGTCGGGGTTCACGTCGGCGGCGTTCGGGACTTTGGACAGATCCGCAGGCTCGATCAGGCCTTCGGTGGCGGCGGTCGAGACGCGGGCGGAGTTCAGCAGGACCACATCATAAGCGCCGGGATTGGTGCGCATTTTGGTCAGGCTTTCGGCCTCGGACGAGAAGTAATCGTGGACGACTTCGATGCCCGTGGCTTTCTGGAAGGCTTCCAACGACCAAGCCTCATCGGTGCCGTAGCCTTTCCAGTTCAGTACGGTGATTTTGCCACCAGCGGCGCGGGCGGGCAAAGCGGTGGATGCGCCTACGGCAGCGATGGCAGCAGACAGCAGCCGCAGCGTGTCGCGTCTTGAGAAATTAGACATATCAGACCTCCGTTAGGCCCGATTGCTGGGCCGTTGTTATGGTGAACCGTCGGTGGACTGACGGCAAGCAGGCTTGGGGCGCGGCGGCATGGCTGGGCCTCCGGCAAATGCTGGTTTTCGATGGATTGGTGGGCTTCTTGCCCGGTTCTCCATGCCAACAAGCCATTCTCCCGACGGCAATTATTTGTTGGCGTACATACCATTATTTTGCCGGAAGCTTCTGTCAAATCTTTTTTACAGAATTTGGAAGCGGCTGGTTTAGTTTGGAAATATCACGTCGAGTTTTGCGCCCTGGTCTGCGGGGGTGATGTCAAAGGTGAAACCGCCGTAGATTGGGAGGCTGCGAATCACCTCGCCGTTGAGGTGGGCGAGGAGGGGGGGCTCGGGTGTTTGGCGGTGGAGGGTCAGTCGGCCTGCGGTGGTGACGTGGTGCAGGGTGGCGGTGATGCGGCTGGGGTGCAGGTGTAGGTTTGTCAGGGTGCCGGGGAAGGTGAAGGAGAGGGCGGGTTGGGCGTTGATCGTGGCGGTGAGGGTGGCGTTTTCGACCGTGACGGAAAGCGGGCCGAAGGGGGAAACCATCGGGCCGCATTGGGTGGGTTGGGCGGTGTTGGTGAGGGTGAGGCCCGCCCATGGGTCGAAGTCGATCAGTTCCGAGACGGCCATCAGCGGCAGCAATCCGGCCCAGATGTAGAACGGGTCGGTGTCGCCTTGGTCCATCGCCTCGCCCGTGGTGGCGTTGTAGTTTTCGGCGGCGATGCGGTTTGTACGCCAGTTTTGCAGGAACAGGTTTAGGCTCTGTTCGGCTAAGAGGGTGGCTTCGGGGTAGTGGCCGGTGCGGCGCAGAGCGAGCCAGACGAGGTAGTTGACGTTCGGCCAGATGCGGCCGCGCCAGTAGACGTTATCGAGATATGCGGGGGCGTCACGGGTGGCGTTGGGCAGAGGGTATTTGCCTGCGAAGGTTGTGGGGTTCGACAGGTGGCGGAGAAGATGAGTGGTTTGCTCGGGGGTGACTGCGTTACAGAGGAGGGGGTAGAAGCTGGTAGGGGAAAGCGATTTGACGAAAGCGCCGTGGCGTTGGCGGTTGGCGAAAATTTGGCGGGTTTCGTCCCAAAGATGGGTTTGGATCAGGGCGCGGTGGGTCGTCGCGAGGGTTTCGAATTCGGCGGCCTCATTGGGGCGGCCCAGGGCTGAGGCTATCAGGCTGAGCATTTCGGCGTCTAGGGCCATGACGCAGTTCAGGCCGAGATCCCATGTCGAGAGGCTGCGGGTTTCGGGGTCGTAGATCGCCTCGTCATGGGTGGCGGAGTTGTCCATTCCGGTTTCGTTTCGCGCGCCAAAGGCGGTACCTTTGTATAGCGCTTCGCCCACGTCAGAGCTGCCGCAGGAGATCAGGCCTGTGCCATCGGGGTCGCGCATTTCGCGCCACCAGCGTTGGTTGCGGGCCATTGCGGGGTAGCATTGCTCTAGAATCGAACGCTCGCCAGAGCGTTGGTAGAGTTGCCATGCGATCAGGCTGCCAAGTGGCGGTTGGCTGCGATCGACCCATGTGTCGCGTGAGGTCGAGATGCAGGCGAAGTTACCTTGGGGAGTGGCGGCGGAGAGGGCGGTGGCGAGGTTTTCGCGCGCAAGTTCGGTGTCAAAGATGCCTGCTAATAGGGCGGCGTAGGTTTGGTCGTTGTGCCAGACGGCGAAGGTACCGAGGTTCCAGATGCGGGTGACGGCGGTGTAGGGGCGGTTGTTGGTGGCATCCCAGATGGTGTTCCAGCCGACGATGTCGCGGATGGCTGACAGGGATTCGGCGTGAGGTGTGGTGGCGTCGGGGCTGGGTTGTTGGTCTGCAAGCGCGGCTTTCGCGGCAGCGATGGCCAGCGGGGCACTGTCGGCCACGGCGGCGGCGTAGGTGCCGGAGCGCATCATTTCGAGGTTAAAGCGGAGGGCGAGGACGGGGGCGGTGGTGGCGCGGCTGTCGCGGGTGAAATAGCCGTTTTCGGCGTAATCGGCGCAGAGGGCGTCTAGGGATTCGTGGCCGGTGACTTGCACCGGAGGGTGTTCGGTGGCGATGGCGGTGAAGCGGTCGCCGGATTGCAGCAGGGTGATGTTTTGGGCGGGATCGAAGCTGGCTTGGGTGCCGTCTTCGGCGGAGATGGCGATGTTGACCCAGAAGCGCAGGCCCCATTCGGCGGTTTTGGGCGCTGTCCATTTGGTGCGGAAGGTAAAGGGGTTAGGCTTTGTGGTGGCGAAGGCGAGGGTCGTTCCGGCGAGGTCGGCTTCGAACTCGATGATTGAGCCGTCGATGCTGTGGCGGCCAAGCCGGAGGGTGTCGTTGCGCGGTTCCAGTTTGATGCATTGGCGCAGGCGGGACGAATACAGCAGCGGGGTGACGCGGATGCCGAGGGGGAGGAACACCATCTCGCCGGGGCGGTCGGACCAAGAGTTCCACGCGCGGGCGGTCGAGACGGTGGTGTGTTTCAGCATGGTGTTCCCCTTGGTTCGCGGCAGCTAAACAGAAGCGGGGGTGGTGGGCTAGTGCCCAGAGCCAGCGCTGGGCGCGGGTTGACGCTCCACCGAGGGGATGCGCCAAGCGGGGGGCGTGTTGCGGCTGCGTTGGCTGGTGATGGCACCGTCGATGATGGTCATGCCAATGCCGGGCAGGTTGCCGAATTGGATGGATTCGAGGATGGTTTTGCCGGGGGTGTGCTGGGCCTGATCCATCAAAACTAAATCGGCGCAGAAGCCTTTTTCGATCATGCCTGTATCCAGATTGCGCTGGCGGGTTGTGTTGCCGGTGCCAAAGCAGAACGCCAATTCGGCGGGCATATTGCCGAGGCTGGAGAGCATGGCGATCATCCGCAGGATGCCCAAGGGCTGCACGCCTGATCCGGCGGGGCCATCGGTGCCGAGGATGATGCGGTCGAGCTCTTTCAACTCGCGCGCAGTGTTGAGGGTGAGAAGGGCGGCGCGTTCGTTGCCGTTGTGGACGATTTCCAGCCCTGCCTTGCAGCTTTCGCAGATGCAGATGATCTGATCGTCGGGCAGCGCCGAGTGGCCGCCGTTGATATGGCCGATCACGTCGGTTCCGGTTTCCAGCACCATATCGGCGTCGATCAGGCCCGATCCGGGGATCGACGGGCCGCCGGTGTGGATGGTGCTTTGGATGCCGTATTTGCGCGCCCAACTGACCATTTGCTGCGCGGTTTTGCCATCTTTAACGGTGCCGAGGCCAACCTCGCCCAGCAGTTTGACGCCTGCATCGGCAAGGTCTTTGAAGTCTTGCTCAACCATGCCGTGTTCGATGACCGGCGCGCCTGCCATGACTTTGACACCCGAGGGGCGGAAGTTTTCATACCAGCGCTGGGCGGCAATCGCCATCGCCTTGAGGCCGATAACGTCACGCGGGCGGCCGGGCATGTGGACTTCTCCGGCCGAAATCAGCGTGGTGACGCCGCCGTGCAGGGTGGAGTCGATCCAGTGCAACTGCTGTTGGCGCGGGGTGTAATCGCCGATCACCGGATGCACATGGCTGTCGATCAGGCCGGGGGTGAGGGTGGCACCATTGGCGTTGATCAGGGTAGTGGCGTGTTCGGTGTCGAGATCAGCCTCACGCCCCCAAGCGGTGATCTTGCCGTTCTCGGCGATCAGGCAATCGGCGTCGAGGATGGGTTGCTCCATCCGGCCCGACAGCATCAAGCCGATATTGCGGATCACCAGTTTTGTGGGTTGGTCGGACATTTTGGCCTCCTAATTTATTCGTAGGCTAACATGTTTATTGAGGCGATCAAGGGGGATGGTGAGGTGGGTGCAAGATAGCGTTTGACAGAAATGGTTGCACGGTTTCTTATTCGTATGCAAACATGTTTTGATGCCGGGGATTCCTGCGATGGCCTATCTTTGCCCTGACAATATGGCGGATGCGTTTGCAGCGCTGGAGCGTGGCTGCGTGTCGGTGATTGCGGGGGGAACCGATTGGTTTCCGCAGGCGGGGGAGGTTTTGCCGAAAGTGTCGTTGCTGGATGTGACCGGGCTGCCGGGGTTTCGCGGGATTTCTCGCGTGCCGGGTGGCTGGCGGTTGGGGGCTGTGACGCGGTGGAGCGATGTTGTGGGGGCCGATTTGCCGTCTGCTTTTGATGGGCTGAAAGCGGCGGCGCGGGAAGTGGGGTCTTTGCAGATCCAGAACGCGGGGACGCTGGCGGGCAATTTATGCAACGCCTCGCCTGCGGCGGATGGGATGCCGCCGTTGTTGTGTTTGGGGGCCGAGGTGGAACTGGTGTCGCGGCGCGGGTTGCGGCGGCTGGCTTTGGCGGAGTTCGTGACGGGGGTGAGGCGGACGGCACGGGCGGCGGACGAGTTGGTTTCGGCCTTGTTAGCACCTGATTTGGCTGCGGGAACGGTGGCGGGGTTTCGCAAGCTGGGGGCGCGGCGGTATCTGGTGATCAGCATTGCGATGGTGGCGGCGAGTTTGCGCATTGAGGCGGGGCGGATTGTGGATGCTCGCGTGGCGGTGGGGGCGTGTTCGCCTGTGGCGCGGCGGTTGTCGGTGTTGGAGGCTCGGTTAGAGGGGATTTCGGTGGGGGCGGTTTTGCCTGTGGATGTGGCAAGTTTGGCGGGGTTGGCGCCGATTGCGGATGTGCGCGGGTCGGGGGAGTATCGGCTGGAGGCGGTGGTGGAGATGGTTTCTCGGCTGTTGGGCGATCTGGTGGCGCAGGGGGTTCGGGCGAATGGATAATTTTCGGGCCATCGCGGATGTGGGGTTTGTGCTGAACGGCAGCGCGGTGCGGGTCGCGCCGGAGCCGGGCGAGCGGTTGTCTTATGCTTTGCGCGAACGCTTGGGCGCGCGAGAAGTGAAGATTGGCTGCAATGCGGGCGATTGCGGCGCGTGTTCGGTTTTGGTTGAGGGCGATGTGGTCTGTGCGTGCTTGATGGCGGCGCATCAGGCGGCGGGGAAGCGGGTTGAGACAGTTCGAGGGCTGTTGGATGGCGCGCAAGGGCGGGCTTTGGTGGCGAGTTTTCAGGATCATCAGGCGGCGCAATGTGGGGTCTGCACGCCGGGGATGATGGTGTCGGCGGTGGCTTTGCTGCGCGACGTGCCGCAGCCTGACGCTGGGCAGGTTCAGGATGCTTTGGGCGGGGTTTTGTGCCGCTGCACCGGGTATCGCCAGATTATTGATGCGGTGGTTGCGGCGGGGTCGGGGGCTGTTGCGCCTGCGGTTTCGGGCGGTGTTGGCGTGGCGATGCGTAGGCTGGACGGGCTGGCGAAGGTGGAGGGGCGCGAGGCGTTTGGCGATGATGTGGCGCCAGAGGGGGCGTTGGTGGTGAAGGTGATCCGCTCGCCCCACCCGCGCGCGGGGTTTGTTTTTGGCGATTTAGAGACGTTTATTGCCGGGTTGCCGGGGGTGGACTGTGTGCTGACGGCTGCGGATGTGCCGGGGCGCAATGCGTTTGGCGTTATTCCGGCGTTTGTGGATCAGCCGGTGTTTGCGGAAGCCGAGGCCCGCTTTCGGGGGGAGGCTATCGCGGCGGTTGTGGGTTCGGCAGAGGTTATGGCTGCGTTTGATCCGGCCAGTTTCCCGGTGACGTGGCAGGTTTTGCCGAGCGTGCAGACGGTGGCGGAGGCTTTGGCAGAGGGCGCGCCGTTGTTGCACGCGGGGCGTGCGGGCAATCTGATGTGCGGTGGGTTCGTAAAACGGGGCGATGCGGACGCGGCGCTGAAACGGGCCGATGTGGTGGTCGAGGCTCGGTTTGAGAGCGGCTTTGTCGAACACGCCTATATCGAGCCTGAGGCGGGGTTTGCGCAGGTGGTGGATGGGCGGGTGGAGATTTATGCCTGCACGCAGGCCCCGGTGATGGACCTTGATTCCATGGCCGAGATTTTGGCGATGCCGCGAGAGGCGATCAGGATAGTGCCTACGGCGGTGGGTGGCGGGTTCGGCTCGAAGTTGGATATTTCGGTGCAGCCGTTTGTGGCTTTGGCGGCTTTGAAAACCGGCAAGCCGGTGCGGATTACTTATTCACGGGCCGAGTCGATGCAATCGACCACCAAGCGGCATCCTTCGGCTATTCATTTGCGGATTGGGGCGACGCAGGACGGTCGCCTGAGTGGGATGGGGTTTGAGGGCGATTTCAACACCGGGGCCTATGCGTCTTGGGGGCCGACGGTGTCGAACCGGGTGCCGGTGCATGCCTCTGGCCCTTATCTGGTGCCGGATTATCTGGCGCAGTCGCGGGCTGTTCATACGCATTGCCCATCTTCGGGGGCGTTTCGGGGCTTTGGCGTGCCGCAGTCGGCGATCGCGCAGGAGAGTTTGTTTGACGCTTTGGCCGACAAGCTGGGGATGGATGCGCTGGAGTTTCGCCTGCTGAATGCTTTGGAGAATGGTCAGCCTACGGTGTGCGGACAGGTGTTTGCCCAAGGGGTGGGGATCAAGGCGTGTTTGGAGGCTTTGCGACCAGCTTGGGCGGCGGGTAAGACAGAGGTGGCAGCTTTTAACCGTCATAACAAGGTGTTGAAGCGCGGGGTGGGGATTGCTTCGGGCTGGTATGGTTGTGGCAATACCTCGTTGCCTAACCCGTCGACGATCAAGGCGGGACTGCGGGCGGATGGGGTTGTGGTGCTGCATCAGGGCGCGATGGATATTGGGCAGGGCTCCAACACCGTGATCGCGCAGATTTTTGCGACGGCTTTGGGCGCGGATGTTGCTGGGCTGGTGCTGGTCGGACCGGATACCGATGTGACGCCGGATGCGGGGAAAACCTCGGCCTCGCGCCAGACGTTTGTGAGTGGCAATGCGGCGCGGTTGGCGGGGGTTTCCTTGCGGGCGATGATTTTAGAGCGGTGCAATGCGGCGGCGGATGCGGTGTTGCGGTTTGGTCGGGGTGTGGTGGAGGTGACGGACGGCGCAGGCGTGCATCGGGTGGAACTGGCCGATTTGGCGCCGGACGGCGAGGGTTATGTGCTTCGGGCAGAGGAACGCTATGATCCGCCGACTTTGCCGCTGGATGCCAATGGGCAGGGCTCGCCTTACGCGCAGTTTGGTTATGCGGCACATTTGGTGGTGGTGGAGGTTGATCTGAAGCTGGGTCTGGTGAAGCCGCTGCGGTTTGTGGCGGCGCATGATGTGGGCCGGGCGATCAATCCGCTGTTGGTGGAAGGCCAAGTGCAGGGCGGCATTGCGCAGGGGTTGGGCATGGCGCTGACCGAGGAATATCTGCCGGGACGCACGGAAAATCTCCATGATTATCTGATCCCGACGATTGGGGATGTGCCGCCGATTGAAACCCTGATCATCGAGGAGGCCGATGCGCATGGGCCTTATGGCGCGAAAGGGCTGGGCGAGCATGTGCTGATCCCGACTGCGCCCGCGATACTGAATGCGATCCGTCATGCGACGGGGGTGGCTATAACGCGCGTGCCCGCGACACCTTCACGGGTGCGGGCGGCGTTGAAGGAGGCTGGTTATGAATGAAGCTGTGACGCCGGAAAAGATCCGCTGCGATGCCTGTCCGGTGATGTGCTACATCGCGGACGGGCGGGCGGGGGCTTGTGATCGCTATGCCAACCATGCCGGGGTTTTGGTGCGGCTGGATCCGTTGACCGTGTTGCAATCGGGGGCGGCGGCTGTGCCGTTTCTGGATGGGCAGCAGGATGATTGGGACGGCGATGTGATCAAGGGCCATCGCCCTTTTATCACGGCGGTGGGGGCGGGGACGACTTACCCCGACTACAAGCCTGCGCCGTTTATTGTCAGCCAAGCGGTTGAAGGCGTCGATATGGTCACGGTCGTGACCGAGGGGATTTTCAGCTATTGCGGCGTCAAGGTTAAGATCGACACCGATCGGCATATCGGGGCCGAGAGGGCTTATGTGCGGGTCGATGGCGAGGCGATCGGGCATGTGATGACGGGGGAATATGGGTCTTCCATGCTGTCGCTGGGCGGCGTTTTGCATCTGACGGGGGGGTCTAAGAAAGAGGGCCGGGTGACCTGTGATGCGCTGATGCGGCTGTGCAATCGGGAAGCGGTGGAGATGGCGATTGACGATGGCGCGACGGTGATTTTGCAGGCGGGGCAGGCGCCGATTATCAATGGCGTGCCGGAAAAGCTGATGCGGGTTGGGTGTGGCTCGGCGACGATTGGGATGTTTGCCAAACAGTGGGTCGGGCATCTCGATGAGGTTGTTGTTGTTGATGACCATATCACCGGGGTTTTGTCAGAGCATCAGGCGGGGAAGCTGCTGGATGTGGCCCCGACGGGGATCAAGATGAAAGGGCGGCGCTCGACTCCGGGGCGGTATTTTCAGGTGGCGCATCCGGGGACGGGCTGGGGCGGCACCGATGTGGATGATCCGTTGACGATTCTCAATGCGTTCGATCCGAAGGTGGCTTGGCCGGGGTTGCGGATGCTGATGGTGTCGACGACGGGCGAACAGTGGGCCTATTATGAGCTGGATGACACGCTGGTGCCGCGGGCGGTGGAGGCTCCGGCGGTAATCCGGGCTTCGGCGGAACGGATTGCTGAAAATTGCGAGCCTTCGGTGTGTTCGGTGCTGTTTATGGGTGGGGCCGGCGGATCTTTGCGGGCGGGGGTGACGACCAATCCGGTGCGCTTGACGCAATCGGTGAAGGCGGCTTTGACGCGGGTGTCGTGTGGCGGGGCCTCAGCCTATGTCTGGCCGGGGGGCGGGATTACGGTGATGGCGGATGTGATGGCGATGCCCGCCAATTCGTTTGGTTATGTGCCGACTCCGGCTTTGGTGGCACCGATTGAGTTCACGCTACGGCTGTCGGATTACGCGGCTTTGGGCGGTCATTTGGAACATGTGCAGCCGGTTGAAGCGGTGATGGGGGCTGCCGTGCGGCGGGTGGAGCCGGGTGAGGGGCGTGATCCGCAGGATGCGCGGAATTTCCCGTGGGGGCGGTGATGGGGGCAGTTGCGCGCCTGTTGCCGGATCGGGAACGGTTGCATTTGCAGCATGGGCCGATTGATCTGATCATCGGGGCGGAGGGCGCGCGGGATTTGGCGTTTGAGGCGGCGCGGGTGCGATTTGAGACGATTTTGGACGAGTTGGTGGCGGAGTTGGCTTTGCTGCGGCAAGAGGTGGGTGAAGTTCCTGTCGGACTGGCGGCGCGGCGGATGGTGTCTGCCGTGCGGCCTCATTCAGCGGTATTCGTAACGCCGATGGCGGCGGTGGCGGGGGCAGTGGCGGAGGAGGTTCTGGCGGCGATGGTTGCGGCTGGGCCTTTGACGCGGGCTTATGTCAACAATGGCGGGGATATTGCGTTTCATTTGGCGCAAGGCGCGCGGTTTCGGATGGCGGTGGCGGGGCTGGATGGTGCGGCTTTGGGGCGGATTGATGTGGGCTTTGCCGATGCCGCGCGGGGTGTGGCGACGAGTGGCTGGGGCGGTCGGAGTTTCTCGCTGGGGATTGCGGATGCGGTGACGGTGTTGGCTCGGTCTGCGGCGGAAGCGGATGTGGCGGCGACGATGATCTGCAACGCGGTGGATGTGCCAGGGCATCCGGGGGTTGGGCGCGCGCCTGCTGTCGGTTTGCAGCCGGATAGCGATTTGGGCGCGCGGCTGGTGACGGTTTCGGTGGGGGCGTTGAGTACTGAAGAAGTGGCTGAGGCGCTGGAGCGCGGTGTCGCTGTGGCAGAAGATATCTGTGGGCGCGGGCTGGCTCTGGCGGCGGCGCTGTTTTTGAAGGGGCAGGCTCGGATGGTCGGGCAGGCTGCGTTGAGTTTAATTCCTGACGGGAGCCTGTGTGATGCCTGAAGTTGTTGTGCGTAAGATCGCCACTGTGGTGGAGGAAATCTTCCATGAAGGCGGGCCAGTATCGGCCAATCCGCCGAAGCGGGGGGCGATTATGGCGGTGATTTCGAACCCGTTCGCGGGAAAATATGTTGAGGATTTGCAGCCGTTTATGGAGGATCTGAAGCCGTTGGGGCTGATGATGGCGCAGCGTTTGCTGGCGGTGCTGGGCGGTGATGCTGCGGCGATTGAAGGTTACGGCAAGGCCACTTTGGTTGGCAGCGGCGGTGAGTTGGAGCATGGGGCTTTGTGGCATGCGCCGGGCGGCTATGCGATGCGCGAGGTGTTGGGTGGCGCGAAGGCGATTGTGCCCTCGGCGAAGAAGGTGGGCGGTGTGGGCGCGCGGTTGGATGTGCCGATTACCCATGTGAACGCGGCCTATGTGCGCAGTCATTTTGACTCGATGGAGGTGGGGATGAACGACTCGCCCCGTGCTGGGGAGTTGATGGTGGTGCTGGTGATGACGACCGGGCCAAGGGTGCATTCGCGGATGGGCGGGTTGGAGGCCAGTCAGATCAAGGGCGAGGATGGTCTGCGATGAGCGCGGATATTCGCAAGATCGCGGTGTGGGTTGAGGAAACGCATATCGAGGCGGGGCAGAGCGTCAGTCCTGCGGCGCGCAAGGCGGTGGCGGTGGCGGTGATCGCCAATCCGTTTGCGGGGCTTTATGTCGAGGATTTGACGGTGCTGATGGATATTGGCGCGGAATTGGGTGCGTTGTTGGGGCAGCGTTGTGTGGCGGCGTTGGGGATTTTGCCTGCGCAGGCGCAGAGTTACGGCAAGGCGGCGATGGTTGGCGAGTTGGGCGAGTTGGAACATGCGGCGGCGATCCTGCATCCCAAGCTGGGCGCGCCGTTGCGGGTGGCTGTGGGTGGCGGGGCGGCTTTGGTGCCATCGTCAAAGAAGATGGGCGGGCCGGGGCAGGTTTTGGATGTGCCTTTGGGGCATAAGGATGCGGCCTTTGTGCGCAGCCATTTCGACGCGATTGAGGTGCGGCTGAATGATGCGCCTCGGGCTGACGAGATTATGGTGGCGGTGGCGGTGACCGATGGCGGGCGACCTTTGGCGCGTGTGGGCGGTTTGACCCATGAGACGGCCGAAGGGAAAGACGGATTGCGGTAGGGATTTTGGACTGGCCGCCGGGGGTTTCATCCCCTCATGCCATTGGTTCTCGGACCGGTGGCGAACCAATGGCAAACTCGTTGGATATTTGCGCGCAGAGGATGGCATTTTAGACAAGTCGAAGTGATTGAGCGCGGTTGGTGGGAACCTAGGCTGCGCAAAACGGTGGCTTGGCCATAGCGGCATTTGGCGTTAGGCAAGGGGATTGTCTTGCGGAGGGCGCAAATGCTGACGGCGTATCATTTTGCCAACAAGCGGTTGGAGGTGCTGCCCGAGGGTGCGGTGCTGGAACATGCGGAGTGGATTGATCTGTTTCGCGCGACGCCTGAAGAAGAAGCGGCCGTGCGCGCGCTGGCCTTCGATGTGCCGACGCTGACGGATATGGAAGAAATCGAAATCTCAAACCGCCTCTACCATGAGGATGAGATTGACTATCTGACCGTGGTTTTACCGGGGCAGGATGCGGCGGGCGAACAGGTGATGAGCCCGGTGTGCTTTGCGGTGTCCAAAGCGCGGCTGGTGACGGTGCGGCATCATGCGCCGCGTCCGTTTGAGACTTATCCGGCGCGGGCGGGCAAGAGTTCTTTGGGATGCTCGACGCCGGATCGGATTTTTCTGGGGCTGATCGAGGAGGTGATCGGGCGGCTGGCGGACCATTTGGAAATCGCGGGGACAGGTTTGGATAAGGTGTCGCGTCAGACGTATCACCCGGGGGCAAAGGGGCATCAGCAAAAGGATCTAGAAAGCGCTTTGAGCAGTCTGGGGGCGGAGGGTGAGCGGCTGGGCCGGGTGCGGCTGGCGCTTTTGACTTTGGGGCGCGCGCTGAACTATGTCGATCAGATGCTGGGGCATCGGCTGGGCACCGAAGGGTTGGGCATGGTGCTGAAAGGCCAATTGCGTGACATTGAGGCGCTGGAGGTGCATGCGGATTTTCTGTCATCCCGGCTGGGGCTGATGTCGGATGCGACGATGGGGCGGATTAACCTCGCGCAGAACACCACGGTGCGGATCGTGTCGGTAGTCGCCGTGCTGTTCAGCCCGCCGACGCTGATCGCCAGCCTGTACGGGATGAACTTCGATTTCATGCCGGAATTGGCGTGGAAACTGGGCTATCCGATGGCGCTGGTGATAATGGTGGGGTCGGCGGTGCTGACCTATGCGTTTTTTAGGTGGAAGGGCTGGCTTTAGCGGTTTGGCAGTTATGGCGATAAGGCGAGGCCCCGGCTCAGGGCCGGGGCGGCGTGGTGTGTGGGTGAGGACTCGCTTTAGCGGTCGGTGAATTTGGCGGGGCGTTTTTCGATGAAGGCGGCCATACCTTCTTTTTGGTCTTCGGTGGCGAACATCGCGTGAAATAGGCGGCGCTCATGGAGCAGGCCTTCGCGCAGGGTGGACTCGTGGGCGCGGTTGACGGATTCTTTCGCGGCACGGATGGAAATGGCCGATTTTGCGGCGATTTTTGCGGCGGTTTTCAGGGCTTCGTCGATCAGATCGGCGGCGGGGATGATGCGGCTGACAAGGCCTGCGCGTTCGGCCTCAACGGCGTCCATCATGCGGCCTGTGAGGTTCATCTCCATCGCCTTGGCTTTGCCAACAGCGCGGGTCAGGCGTTGGGTGCCGCCCATGCCTGCGATGATGCCGAGGTTGATCTCGGGCTGGCCGAATTTAGCGCTGTCGGCGGCGAGGATGAAATCGCACATCATGGCAAGTTCGCAGCCACCGCCCAAAGCAAAGCCTGCGACGGCGGCGATGATCGGTTTGCGGATGCGCTGGATGGCCTCGGTTTCAGGGCCGAAGATGTCGGCGACGAAGGCTTCGGCGAAGGTTTTCCCGGCCATCTCGCGGATGTCTGCGCCTGCGGCGAAGGCTTTTTCCGACCCGGTGATGACGATGCAGCGGACGGCTTCGTCGATGTCCATTGCCTGTAGAGTGGTGGCGAGTTCGGACATGAGTTGTTGATTGAGGGCATTGAGCGCCTCGGGCCGGTTCAGACGGATCAGGGCGACATGGTTGGCGATTTCGATGATCAGGGTCTCGGGCATGTCGGTTCCTTAGCTTTGGCAGGTGGGGCAGTAGAAGGACGAGCGCCCCGATTGCACCATGCGGGCGATTGTGGCGGTGCAGCCGGGGGTTTGGCAAGGCTGGCCTTCGCGCCCATAGACGGCGAAGGCTTTTTGGAAATAGCCCAGCTCGCCATCGGTGCGGCGGTAGTCTTTCAGACTGGAGCCGCCTGCTTCGATGGCCTCTAGCAGCACTTCGCGGATGATCGGCACAAGTGAACCTGCGTTTGCGATGCTTCCGGCACGGGTGTTGGGGGCGATGCGGGCGCGGTAGAGCACTTCGCAGACGTAAATATTGCCGAGGCCCGCGACGAGGTGTTGGTCGAGCAGGGCGGATTTGATCGGGGTGTTGCGGTCTTTGAGTTTCGCCGAGAGATAGGATTCGTCGAAAGCGTTACCCAGAGGTTCGGGGCCGATTTCAGCAAGCAGCGGATGACTTTCGGCGGTGAGGGTGGGCAGCAAATCCATCGCGCCAAAGCGGCGGGCGTCGTTGAAGGTGACGCGCGCGCCGCCCTCTAAGTGGAGGACAACGTGGTCGTGTTTCTCGGGGGCGGCGTGGTCGTGGTAAAAATCGCCAAGAGTGATGCCCGAAACGAGCATCCGGCCCGACATGCCAAGGTGAATCAACAGAGTTTCGCCGGAGGAGAGGTCGGCGAGGATGTATTTTGAGCGGCGGCGCAGGGCGAGAACGCGCTTGTCCGTCAGGCGTTCGGCCATATTGAAGGGCAGCGGCCAGCGCAGATTGGGGCGGTTGACCTCGGCTCGGGTGATGAGGCGGCCCTCCATGGCGGGCAAAAGGCCTCGGCGGACTGTTTCGACTTCGGGCAGTTCGGGCATGGAACCTCGGCTTCGGGCGGTGACAGATCGGCGCATTGAGGGTTTGGCCGTGCGTCCCTATAAGGGGGGTGCAATCACAGGACGGCAAGAGATGAACGACAGCACCACGCATTTCGGCTATCAAACCGTGCCCGAGGCCGACAAGGCCGGCATGGTGCATGGCGTGTTCACCCGGGTGGCCAGCAAGTATGACATCATGAACGATCTGATGTCGGGCGGGATGCATCGGTTGTGGAAAGACGCGATGATGGATTGGCTGGCGCCGCGGCCCGGTCAGCGGCTGCTGGATGTGGCGGGGGGCACCGGGGATGTGGCGTTTCGGTTCATGAGGCGGGCGGAGGGGTCGACGGCGGTTGTGTGCGATTTGACCGAGTCGATGCTGGTCTCGGGGCGGCAACGCGCTGAGGCGGATCAGATGGCGGCGCGGCTCGATTGGGTGGTGGGCGATGCGATGGCGCTGCCGTTTGCGGACAATTCGTTTGATGTCTACACGATTTCCTTTGGCATCAGGAATGTGACGCGGATTGGCGATGCTTTGCGCGAGGCCTACCGGGTTCTGCGCCCCGGCGGGCGGCTGATGGTGCTGGAGTTTTCGCGGATTCCCAATGACTTGGCGCAATGGGTTTATGATAAGTATAGCTTCAACGTGATCCCAGTGATGGGGCAGGTGGTGGCGGGGGATCGGGAATCGTATCAGTATTTGGTCGAGTCGATCCGTAAATTCCCCGAACAAGAGGCATTTGCCAGCATGATCCGCAGCGCTAGGTTCGATCAGGTGAAATATCGCAACCTGACAATGGGCATCGCGGCGCTGCATTCAGGCTGGAAACTGTGAGAGGACCGCATAATATCTGGCGGCTGATCCGCACCGGGGCGACGTTTGAGCGCACTGGAGCGATGGCGGTGGCGCTGGAGGCGATGCAGGTGACGCCGCGCCTGCGCTTTGCCGCACGGATGCTGGGTTGGCCGTTTAAGTGGCTGGGGTTGCAGGGTGATCTCGCCTTGCCGCCGATAACGCGGGCGCTGACGGCGTTGGGACCTGCCTATATCAAGTTCGGTCAGATTTTATCGACACGACCGGATATTGTCGGCGAAGAATTGGCTCTGCAGTTGAAATATCTGCAAGATAAGCTGCCGCCCTTCCCGACTGCTGTGGCCAAGGCGATGGTGGCGGAAGAATTACGGCTGCCGGTGGATGAGGTGTTTTCGAGCTTTTCCGAGCCTGTGGCGGCGGCATCTATCGCGCAGGTGCATCGCGCGACGCTGCGCAGCAATGGGCAGGATGTGGCGGTGAAGGTGCTGCGGCCGGGGATTGAGCGGGCGTTTCGCCGCGACATCGACGCGTTCTATTTTGCGGCGCGGACGATTGAGTTTTTGTCGCCCTCATCGCGGCGGTTGCGGCCGTTGGATGTGATCACGCATTTTGAAGGCGTGGTGCTGGGTGAGTTAGATTTGCGGCTGGAATCCTCTGCGGCCTCGGAATTTGCCGATAACACCAAGAATGACGCCGGGTTTCAGGTGCCGAAAGTGGTGTGGGATCTGTCGGGCCGCTCGGTGATGACGCTGGATTGGGCCGAGGGGATCAATTTGGCCGATAACGCAGCACTGGATGCGGCGGGTTTGGATCGCAAGGCTTTGGGCGCGCGGGTGCTGCAACTGTTTCTGTCTCATGCGCTGCGCGACGGATTTTTCCATGGCGATATGCATCAGGGCAATCTGAAAGTGGCGGCGAATGGCAATCTGATCGCCTATGATTTCGGCATTATGGGGCGGATTGATGAATATACCCGCCGGGTCTATGCGGAAATTCTGATGGGCTTCATTGGTCGTGATTATCGCCGGGTGGCCGAGGTGCATTTTGAGGCAGGCTATGTGCCGCCAGACCGCGATATTGACGAGTTTGCACGGGCTTTACGCGCGGTGGGCGAGCCGATTTTCGGTCTAGAGGCCACGCGGGTGTCGATGGCGCGGCTGTTATCTTATCTCTTTGAAGTGACAGAGAGATTTGGCATGGAAACCCGCACCGAGCTGATCTTGTTGCAGCGCACGATGGTGGTGGTGGAAGGTGTCGCGCGCAGTTTGGACCCGAATATCAACATCTGGCAGGTCGCAAAGCCCGTGGTGGAAACCTATGTCAGCCGCAATGTCGGACCACTCGCGTTGCTGCGCGATCTGGCGCAGACGGCGCGGGTGTTGGCGCGGTTTGGGCCGCGTTTGCCGCGACTGGTGGAAGCGGCTTTGATCGCGCAGGCCGAAAGCCCGCCGCCTGTGAAAACCCGGCCCCGGTTATTCGCGCTGCGGCTGGTTTTGGCGGCGTTTGTGGTGTTCGCCTTGGGGATTTGGCTGGGGCGTATCCTGTAGCTAAAGCGTGTCAGGTTTAGATTGAATCGAAAATCGCGGCCTCTCGCAGATGCTCTAGCGCGTTTTCGATAAGCATGTTTCTATCAAGACCTGACCCGCTCTAAGGCACGCGCAGGGCAGTGATTTCTGTGGCGTTTACCTCGACCCCGCCCGCCAAAACCAGTGTTGGGCCATTGGCCCCGCCACGTGCCTCAAGGATCTTTGCATAGGATTCGACGGCTGCGGCATCGCCCAACTGCTGCGTGCCGCTATAGCTTTCAAGGCTGAGGGAATAGATGCCATTCGGCAGAGGATTTCCGGCTGCATCCGCGCCAAGCCATTGATAGGTTCCGCCCTCTCGCGAGACATCTTCGCGGGAGACGACCTGATCTTGCGCATTTTTCACCACCAGAACCGCGCGATCGGCGTGGATTTTGGGCTGATAGCTGATGGTGACGGGATCGTCGCCCAGATAGACCGGGGCGGCAGAGCGGGCCTCTTGCCCGACCCAAGCCGCCAGCTGCGCCATGCCAAGAACGCCGAACTGGCTGGTCAGCCCTTCGAGCAGTTGGTTGGTTTTGGTCTGCTGCTCGACCCCGGAAAAGGTCGCCAGTTGCACCGCATAATCTGCCGAATCAATCGGCTTCGTCGGGTCTTGGTTCTTCATTTGCGTCGTCATCATCTTTAGAAACGTATCAAAATCTGTCGAGACGGCGGTTTTGGAAGGGGTTCTATTGGCAGTTGTCTGGGCTGTGGTGACGGCGGAGGTTTCCATCAGATGCTCCTTTCAAGAGCTTTTCGAGGTACGTTGATTTCAGGTGCTTCGCTTTTCTAACTGGGTTCGAAAGGCTTTAGAGCCGGAGATTAAGCCCCTGCCCAGACGGTGCGACAGCGGCGGTAGAAATGGGTCGTGGGGTGGGGTGGGGCTCGACGAAGTCTGCGTCGGACAGCGCGATAGGTTCGGGTGGCGGTGTGGGGGATCTTTGTTGCTGACCCCATTGGCCGAAGTTGAGCGAGGCTTGCGAAAACCCAGATTGACGGAATTCTTGCAGCAACTGATCAGAGTGCCGCCGCAACAGATCAAGGGTTTCCGGGCGCTCGGCGCTGAGCAGGATGCGGACGGTCTCGCCGTGTTGCTGGATCTGAAACTTGACGTGGCCGAGTTCCTCGGGTTGCAGCAGCACATCAACGCCGTCGGTTTTCGCGGCGGTGATGTGGTGGAGGAGTTGTGCCGGAACAGCAGTGGCAAGGGCAGGCGGCAGGGCTTGCGTTTGCACCGTCTGATGGGGAGGGATCGGCTGCGCTGACGCCGGGTTTGCCTGCTGGTTGACCTGATCGGGGGTGGGCTGGAGTGTGGTCTGATCTGGCAGTGCTGCGGGCGGATTGGGCGGTACGGCGGCATCGGCTGTTGGTTTGGGTGTCATGGCTGGGGATAGCTGTGCCGAAGTAGGCGCAGCTGGGTGTTGGGCTGGCGCGGTGTCAACCTTGGGGGTTCGCGGATTCGGGCTATCGGCGACTTGCGGGATCGGGGCCACATTCGCACGCGTGTTTGGCGGAACAAATGACTTGAGATCAATGCTATCGGTCTCGGGCCACGCATTTGCAGGGGCGGGGCCATCCACTTCGGGACTGTCCGTTTTGGACGCATGCGCATCAACCCGCATCCGATTAGGTGAGATGTTTGGTATGTGGAGCGAACCAATCGGCACAGTGACTTGAAGGCGGGTTAGCCATGCGGATTCTGCGGGGGAAATGCTTGGCTTATGCTCTGGCACTGGGGATGATGGGGTGTCCTGAGTTTGGTCCTCTGGGATTTGACCTGGCTGGATTTGAGTGAACAGAGCTTGGGCGGGAAGGGTTTTATCTGGCTGGGCTTCTACGGGCAGAATCTGCTGTGATGCAGCTTGATCTGCCGAGGTTTGATTGGGGAAAGCGTGCGGGGGAAACGCCTGAAGCGGGGGGGTGTTTGCTTCGGCGCGAAGCGGGGCGGGCGTCATCGCAGGCCGGTTTATGCGGGTGGGTCTATCGGCGGGTTGGTCGGCCGTTTGCGCCGGGGCGACGATTTCTGCGGCAGTGATTATTGGAACCAAGACTGCGGCTGCGACACTGGTCTTTGCGATGATCGCTGTCGGGGCGGCTATTGATTTGCGTGCGAGGGCGTTGGTGTCTTGTGGTGTCGGTGTCGGTGTCGGTGTCGGTGTCGGTGTCAGGATAGGGGCGGCCTCGGCGGGGACGACATCGCGCGGTTTTTCGGAGGGTGTGATCGGAGGCGAAGGATCGCCCGACGCAAGCGGCAGCTCTGGTTTTGAGATGCTTGTAGCGGGGATTTCCGCAGCCCCGAAAGTGGCAGGCTGCGGTTTATTCTCTGGTGTCAGCCCCAAGGGCACAGGGGTGGAGATCGGCATCGTCTGCGGGACAGTCGGCGCAGAGCCAAGCGCTGATGGGCTTGCTTCTGTTGCTGGGGCGGCTGTTGGATATGCGGCGGCTGGATCAGGGGTCGAAATGGGCGGAGCGGTTAGAATCGATTCCGCCACCAGAATCGGTTGGGTTTGCAGAATTGGCGGGGCGGGCATGACCATGCCGGCCGCAAGACAGGCTTCGGCGTTGACCGCTGCAACGGGTGGGCTTTGGCTGTCATCCTGCGCCGCAAGCGCCGCGAGAAACCCCGGAGCATCCGGAATATCATCGGCAGGGCCGCGCGGGCCCAAAGCCAGAATGTGTAAACCTTGATGGATTATGGGAATCATCTCTCACCGACTTCTACCGCTCTGAGTCCCTTTATTCCGCTGATTGGTTACCACCTGTTTACCGCCATCGCCGATACTAGGAAAAATCCGAAGGATCAGGAGCTTTTGATGCAGATTTCTTCCACCCCGCCCATGCAGCCCTTCCGTAAGACTGCCGATGACAATCCGATGATGGTGCAGGCCAAAGCGCTGGAGGCCAGTTTTCTGTCAGAAATGCTGGGATATGCGGGGGTTGGCAAAACCCCGGAGAGTTTCGGCGGAGGTATTGGTGAGGATCAGTTTGGATCCTTCCTGCGCGATGAACAGGCCCGGCAGATGGTTGAAAAGGGTGGCATCGGGCTGGCCGAACAGTTGTTTCACGCCATGACGAAAGGACAAGATCATGCAGGCTGAGATGCAGATTGAAAGCTTAATGGAAGCGATGCACGCGGCGATTCTGGCGGCGGATTATGACGCGTTGGGGCAGCTTTCGCCTGCGTTGGATACGGCATTGGCCAATCTACCGCAGCATTTGGACGAGAAGGCGCTGTGGCGGCTGCAACGCAGAGCGGAGCGCAACGCGATCAGTGCGGGTGCGGCGGCCAAGGGCGTGCGTGCAGCCATTCAACGCATGAAGGATGTGCGGCAAATCGCAAGCGGGCTGGTGACCTATGACGAGAACGGCCAACGCTCGGGCCCGAGTGGCCAGCGCGAATTGTCGCGGCGGTTGTGAAGGTTTGCTTCAAATCCGCCGCATATGGTCGGGCGGCATTAGAATTCTGTTAGAACTTTTGGCTGTTTATTCAATCTGCATCCCACGACGGGGTGGCGCATCTGGAACAGGCTCTGATCTGAAACGGGTTCTGGATGCAGCGGGTAGAACGCCAAATCAGCCATCGCAAGATGGCGCACCATGCCGGGCGCAAAGCGCAGGCAGATCGCGAAGGAACAGACAATGTCGTCCATTTTGACCAATAACAGTGCCATGGTTGCGCTTCAGACCATGAAAAGCATCAACCACAATATGAACAAAACCCAGTCGGAGATTTCGACGGGTAAATCGGTGGCCAACGCCAAAGACAACGCCGCGGTCTGGGCAATTTCCAAGGTGATGGAATCTGACGTTGAAGGCTTTAAGGGTATCTCTGACAGTCTAAACCTTGGCTCGTCGACGCTGACCGTGGCGCGCGAAGCCTCGGAAACCGTGACAGGTCTGCTGACCCAGATCAAAGGCAAGATCGTGTCGGCGCAGGGCAGCAACGTTGATCGCACCAAGATCCAGACCGATATTGATGCGCTGACAGGCCAGATCAATTCGGTGGTGGGGGCGGCGCAGTTCAACGGGCTGAACCTGATCAACGGCTCGCAAACGTCGATAGATGTTCTGTCCTCGTTGGATCGCAGCGGGACGGGTGTTACGTCTTCGTCGATCACGGTGAACGCGCAAAACCTGTCGACGGGAGCCTATGCGGCCAATGATGTGTTCGGGGCCTCGACCGGCGGTACGGTTTCGACCGATGCCGATACCTTTGTGCTGACGCTGGATCAGGGTGGCGGCACCGATGACATCACCATCCAAGACGGGGCGACCGCTTGGGCGGCGGGCGATAAGGTCAGTATGCGGATCGGCGACAAGACCGCCTCCTACACCGTGTCGGCCAATGATGTGACCAGCGGCGCGAATACCATCGCCGATCTGGTGGCGGTGGGGATGAAGAATGCCATCGACGCGCTGGGTGTGTCCGGTCTGACGGTGGATTACGACTCTGGCAGCCCCGGTTTGCTGTCATTCACCAATGCTGGCACCAAAGACCTTTCGGTCAGCGGTCAGTTCAAGAACGCCTCCTCGGGTGGGCTTGGGGCGCTGGCGTCGATTGATGTCACCACGTCTTCGGGGGCCGCGACGGCCTTGGGCAGTATTGAGGCGATGGTGCAAACCTCGATTGATGCGGCCTCGGAATTTGGTTCGTCACAGAAGCGGATCGAAATTCAGAGCGACTTTGTCGGCAAACTGTCAGATGCGCTGAAATCGGGCATCGGCACGTTGGTGGATGCCGATATGGAAGAAACCTCGGCGCGTCTGCAGGCGCTGCAGGTGCAACAACAGCTGGCGACGCAATCTTTGTCGATTGCCAACCAGCAGCCGCAGAACATCCTGGCTCTGTTCCGTTGATAAAGGCGGTCGAGGGCGATCATGCCCTCGGCCCCGTTCTCTGACTCTCAGATTTCCAGGAAGGAAAGCCCGTGACAGCCCATTTTACGGCGGCGCGCTCGGTCTATGCACGGCCCGAGGCACCGCAAAAGACCCCACGCTCGCTTGAATACGATCTGCTGGCCCGTATCACCAAACGCCTGACCCAAGCGGCGACCTTGCGGCGGCAGGATTATCCCGGCCTGATCGCCGCTTTGGATGAAAACCTGCGGCTTTGGTCAACCTTGGCCGCCGATGTCGCCGATACCGGCAACAGCCTGCCGTCGAAATTGCGCGCGCAGTTGTTTTATCTGTACGAATTTACCAATCTGCACAGTCGTGCCGTGCGCGCCGACAAAGGCTCGGTTGAGGTGTTGGTAGATATCAACACCGCAGTGATGCGGGGCCTGCGTGGTGATGGGGGCGGGCAATGAGTGGCCTTGTCCTGAAACTTGGCCCGCATGAGCGGGTGCTGATCAATGGCGCGGTGGTTGAAAACGGCGAGAAACGCTCGCGCCTTGCGATCATGACGCCGAACGCAAATATCCTGCGGCTGCGTGATGCGATCCACCCCGAACAGGCTGGCACGCCGGTGCGGCGGGTGTGCTATCTGGCGCAACTGGTGCTGTCGGGGGATACGCCGCCGAAGGATGCGCGGCTGCCGTTGTTGCGCGGGATTGAGCAGCTCAGTCAGGTCTTAGTTGACCATGACAGCCGCTTGTTGCTGGCACAGGCGACAGCGGCGGTGCTGGAGGATCAGCATTATCAGGCGCTTAAAGCCCTGCGTGGTTTGCTTCCGCGTGAAGAACGCCTGTTCGCGGCCCATGCCTCATGAGCTATGCCCCAGCCATCCCGCTAAGTGGCTATGCTGGCTGGGCGTATCTGAAACGCACGATGGCGCAGCAGACCAAGGCGTTTAATTCTGCGCCAGACGTGAAAAGCGATGAGGCGTATTTTCGCGAGAACATCGGCAAGATTAAGACGGCGGCACAACTGGTTGAGGATCGGCGGTTGTTGAAGGTGGCCTTGGGGGCGTTTGGGCTGGAGAAAGATCTGGAGAACAAGTTCTTCATCCAGAAAGTGCTGCAAGATGGCACACTGAAAACCGGAACCTTGGCCAATAAGCTGGCGGATAAGCAGTATCAGAAGCTGTCGCAAGCGTTTGGTTTTGGCGATTACGCGGTGCCCAGCACGCAGATTTCAACCTTTGCCGATGGCATCATCTCGACCTACCAAGCGCGGCAGTTTGAGGCGGCGGTGGGCGCGCAGAATGACGATCTGCGACTGGCGCTGAATGCGCAGCGCGAATTGCCGAAACTGGCCGCGAAAACCAGCAGCTCGGAGAATACCAAATGGTTCACGGTGCTGGGGAACGCGCCGCTGCGCATCGTGTTTGAAAAGGCACTGGGGCTGCCGACAAGTATCGGTACTTTGGATCTGGATCAGCAGTTGGTGGCGTTCAAGTCCAAAGCCAAGGCCCAACTGGGCACCGATGTGATTGCAGATTTCACCGATCCGGCCAAGGTGGAGGGGTTGATGCGACGGTTCCTAGTGCGGTCTGAGGCGCAAACCTTTGCGCAATCGGGCAGCGGCAGTGCGGCGCTGTCGATCATGCAGCAGATTTCTAGCCATGCTAGGTCGCGGTATACTTAACCCCCATCGCGGCGGCGAGGCGGGCGAAGCTGCCGGGGATACCTTCTAACGGTGCAGTTTCGGCGAGAAATCCATCCAAGCTGGGCCA
Organism: Cypionkella sp. PAMC25878; assembly: GCF_058135695.1. Taxonomy (NCBI): domain Bacteria; kingdom Pseudomonadati; phylum Pseudomonadota; class Alphaproteobacteria; order Rhodobacterales; family Paracoccaceae; genus Cypionkella; species Cypionkella sp. PAMC25878. Next base: position 1,107,670 of record NZ_CM176871.1, read on the forward strand.
GACCTTGATCGCGGCATCGACCAGTGGATCGGAGCCCTTGGCGTAAAGCCCGGCCTGAATCATCATCTCGGCCCGGTCCCATGCGCCCAAAAGCTGGCGGGCTTGGGCAATCAGGGCGTTTTCGGCCCCGCTGGCTGCTTCGGGCAGGCTGCGCGAGACGGAACGCAGCAGATCAATCGCCGGGTATCGGCCACGCTCGGCGATTTTGCGATCCATCACCACATGGCCATCCAGCACGCCGCGCAGGATATCGGCGATGGTTTCCTCCATATCCGAGCCTGCCACCAGCACCGAAAACACGGCGGTAATGTCGCCCTCGCCCTCCGGCCCCGGTCCGGCGCGTTCGGCGAGCGACATGATCGCCTGCGCAACGGAAGGCGGATAGCCGCGCAGGGCTGCGGACTCGCCCGAGGCCAAAGCGACCTCGCGATGCGCCTCGGCAAAGCGGGTGATCGAATCGGCGAGATAGAGCACATGCAGGCCTTGGGCGCGAAAATGTTCGGCGACCGTCATCGCGGCCATTGCACAACGCCGCCGTGCCAGCGCCGACTGATCCGAGGTTGCCGTCACCAGAACTGAGCGTTTCATGCCCTCTGGGCCCAACACCCGCTCGACAAATTCGCGCAGCTCTCGCCCGCGCTCCCCTATCAAAGCGATCACAACGACATCGGCATCAACGCCGCGTGCGAATTTCGCGAGAAGTGAAGATTTGCCCACACCAGAGCCCGCGAAAAGTCCGATGCGCTGGCCGCGTACCAGGGGCAAAAGCGTGTCAAAAATCGCCACTCCGGTTGAGAGGCGTTCGCCAAGCCGACGGCGTTGGGCAGCCGGAGGCGCAGACGCGCGCAGGGGCCGTTCAACGGACCCACGAAACAGTGGGCGGCCATCCATCGGCCGCCCGTAGGGGTCGATGATGCGCCCTATCCAACTGTCATCGGGGGCAAGGCCGGCAGCGCCAAGCAGTTCAACCTCGGCATCCATTGCCAAGCCGTCGGGCGGGCCTTCGGTCAACACGATCACGCCCTGGGCCGACAGATTCAGTATCTCCCCGCCCAAGCGCCCGTCGATTAAAACCCGATCGCCTTGCCGGGCGCTGCGCTCCAATCCCGTTACCCGGACGACGCCGCGCACGACCTCTGCCACCCGACCCAACGGCTTTGCCGCCACCACGGTTGCGATTTCTGCGCGTAAACCAGCAAAAACTTGATCCATCAGATTCCCTCTTTGTTCGTCGCTTACCCTTTCTAAAGGAATCACCCTTAAGCCTTAGTGAAGCGATCCAGGGAGAATCCCGATGTTTGAAAAACTTCAGCTGACCAGTATGGCCAATGCGATGGCAGAGCGCGCCGGTGCCCGGATGGGGGTGACGGCGCAGAATATCGCCAATGCGGATACACCCGGATATAAGGCGATGGACTTGCCGTCTTTTGCCGAGACTTATCAGGATAATGGCACCGCAATGCGGACAACGCGGGCGGGGCACATCGCCGCCGGTGATCAGGTGCCGGAACCGATTTTGCGGCAGGCAAAGGGTGGTGGCGCACCCAACGGCAACACGGTTTCACTGGAACAGGAAATGGTGAAAACCGCGACGATCCGGCAAGATCACGACATGGCCCTAGCGATCTATCGCAACACATCGGAGATCATTCGCGCCAGCCTTGGCCGGGCGCGATAGGGGGCGGGATGAGCGACCTTTCCACCTCATTAAGTTTCGCCGCCTCTGGAATGGAGGCTCAGGCGCAACGGCTGCGGCATGTTTCGGAAAACATCGCCAATGCTGACACTCCGGGATACCACCGAAAATTGGTGGGCTTTCGGGAGGCTATGGAGACCGGTCTGGTTGAAACCACGCCGGTCCATCTGGATCAGAGCCCGCTCACCAGCGTGTATGATCCGGGCAATCCGCTTGCGGATGCCAGCGGTCACTATGATGGGTCGAACGTCGATCTGGTGATCGAAATCGCTGACGCGCGCGAAGCGCAGCGCAGCTACGACGCAAACCTCAAACTGTTCGATCAGGCGCGGCAAATGACGCAGAGCCTGTTCGAACTCTTGCGCAGATAGGAAGTCCAGAATGGATATCAGAACATCTCTTGCCAGCCAGAGCTACGCTTTGGCGCGATCCGCAGCAGCCCCCGAGCCTGCTGCGGACAGTGGCGAAGCGGTGATTGGGCGGGTGATTGGCAGCTTTGCCGATACTTTGGCCCAAGGTGAGCAAACCGCCCGCGCCGCGATGACCGGCAATGCCGATCCGCATGCGTTGGTGCAGGCGCTGGCGAGTTCGCAACTGGCGGTAGAAACCGTGGCCACCGTGCGCGACAAGGTGGTCGAGGCATATCAGGAAATCCTGAGGATGCCGGTATGACCGATCAGTCGATCTACGATATTCTGCGCCAAGGCCTGTGGGTTGCCGTGCTGATGTCGGCGCCGCTGCTGGCGGTGGCACTGGTGGCGGGGGTGGTGATCGGGCTATTTCAGGCGCTGACCTCTATTCAGGAGAACACCCTGACGTTTGTGCCCAAGGTGGGGGTGATGCTGGTGGTGTTCTGGGCCTCGATGAGTTTCATGACCGCCACCCTTGTCGCGTTCTTTCAGGACCGGATCATTCCGATGGTTGCGGGGGGCTGAGATGGACGCTGCAAGTTACACGGCTTTGACCCGGCAATCCGGGCTGATGCGCGAAATGCAGGTGGTGGCGAACAATATCGCTAATATATCCACCACCGGGTTTCGCCGGGAAGGCATTGTTTTTGAAGAATATATCAAGAATATCGACGATGGCCCTTCGCTGTCGATGGCGACGGGCGATGCGCGGGTGGTCGATCTGACCCAAGCGGGGGTAAGCCAGACTGGCGGCACGTTTGATCTGGCGATTCAGGGTGACGGCTTCTTTCAGGTGCAAAGCCCGGATGGCCCAAGGCTGACGCGGGCGGGCAGTTTTACGCCCTCTGCCACTGGCGAGTTGGTCACGAATGACGGCTACCCGCTACTGGATGAGGGCGGCACGGCAGTGGTGATCCCGCCGGGTGCGGGCCAAGTTGCGATTGCACAGGATGGCTCGGTTTCGGCGAATGGCGCGCCTTTGGCGAAGATCGGGCTGTGGCAACCCGGCGATCCGCTGAGCCTGCAACACCAATCCGGCACGCTGTTTTCGGCGGATTCCATGCAGCCCGCGACGGGTGGGATGGTCATGCAGGGCTATCTGGAAGACAGCAACGTGCAACCGGTGCAGGAAATCGCCCGGATGATTGAGGTCCAGCGCGCGTACGAGCTGGGCCAAAGTTTCATGGATCAAGAAGACAAACGCATGCGCGGCGTGATTGACACGCTGGGCCGATAGGAGATCACGGATGAACGCCCTTCAAATCGCAGCCACGGGAATGAGCGCGCAACAGATGCGGGTTGATGTGGTGGCCAACAATCTGGCGAACATGTCGACCACGGGGTATAATCCGCGGCGGGCTGACTTTGCCGACCTGCATTATCAACAACTTGCACGACCGGGGACGGTCTCGGCGCAGGATGGCTCGGTGCTGCCGACCGGCGTGCAGATGGGCTTGGGGGTGCGGCCTTCGTCTGTATCGGTGGTGCTGGGGCAGGGCACTTTGACCCCAACGGGCGGTGATCTGGACGTGGCGATTGAGGGCAAGGGCTATCTTGAGGTGACCCTGCCCACAGGTGGCACCGCTTACACCCGCGATGGGGCGCTGAAACGTACGGCGGATGGGCTGATCGTCACCAATGACGGCTTTCAGGTCTCGCCCGGTGTCACCATTCCGTCGGATGCGCGCGATATTTCGATCAACGCCAATGGCGAGGTTTACGCCAGCTTCAGCAATCAGGTGCAACCGCAACTGCTTGGCCAGCTGACGCTGGCGGGCTTCACCAATGACAAGGGGCTGGAGGCGATCGGCTCGGATCTGTTCGTCGAAAGCCCGGCCTCGGGGCCCGCCAATATCAGCACGCCGGGTTTGGATGGCTTGGGCACCGTGCGGCAAAGCTATCTGGAGGAAAGCACGGTCGATTCGGTGCGCGAAGTGACGGAATTGATCAAGGCGCAGCGCGGCTATGAGCTGAACGCCAAGGTGATCACCGCCGCAGATCAGATGCTGTCGGCCACCACCCAGGTGCGCTGATGTGGCGGTTTTTATTGATCTTGCTCGCGTTTCCCGCACTGGCCGATAGCGTTGTCGCCACCCGCACCATCCGCGCCCACAGCCTATTGTCGGCGGACGATATGACACTGGTGGCAATGGATATTCCGCAAGCGCTGACCGATACAACCGCCGCGATTGGTCAAGAAACCCGCGTCGCGATCTATGCGGGAAAGCCGATTCTGCTTCAGCAAATCGGCCCCAGCGCGATCATCGAGCGCAACCAGATCGTGCCGCTGTCCTATAGCGCGGGCGGGCTGAGCATTCTGACCGAGGGTCGCGCACTGGCACGCGGTGGGGTTGGCGAAACCATCGAAGTGATGAATTTGACCTCGCGCACCAAGGTTGCGGGCCTGATTGGCCCGGACGGCGTGTTGCGTGTCGGCCCTTCTTTCTAAAGGAACAATCATGCGTCTTATGCTTATGTCCCTGACCCTACTGACAGCCTGTGGCCGGTTGGAGCAGGTCGGCCGTGCCCCGGATTTCACGCCGCTGGAGGGCAGCTACCAACACCACGCGATGTATTCGACGCCGCTGCCGGAAAACGCGCCGCAAAATGGGCCGACAGATGCATCTTCGTTGTGGACGGCTGGCAGCAGCTCGCTGTTTGGCGACCGTCGTGCCGCGCGCACCGGCGACATTCTGACCGTGGTGATTGAGATCAACGATAGCGCCGAGATCAAGAATGCCTCAGGCCGCAGCCGCGCCGGGTCGGACAAAATGGCGATCCCGTCGCTGTTTGGCGTGCCGGAATCGGTCAACCCCGATCTGCCTGATGGGGCGACTTTGGACGATGCGGTGAACACCTCGTCGTCGTCGAGTTATAAGGGCGATGGATCGGTGAAGCGCAATGAAAAGCTGACTCTGCGGGTGGCGGCGACGGTGGTCGAGCAACTGCCGAACGGTGTGCTGCGGATTGAGGGCCAGCAAGAAGTGCGGGTGAACTTTGAGATGCGGGTGCTGCTGGTGACGGGATATGTGCGCCCCGTCGACATCTCACGCCAGAACGAGATTACTTACGACAAGATCGCCGGGGCGCAGATTTCCTACGGCGGGCGCGGCCAGATCACCGATGTGCAGCAGCCCCGCTATGGTCAGCAAGTCGCCGATGTCCTTTTGCCGTTCTGAGGTGCAGGTATGATCCGCAAACTTATTCCCGTTCTGTTGGGCCTGATCGGACTCGGCATTGGTCTTGGTGCGGGGATTTTCCTGCACCCCGCCCCGCCCGCCACGATTTCGCAGGATATTGCATCCGAAGGCGAGGGCACATTGGCGGAAGCCGGAAAAGCCGAACATGCCGATGCGCCGCCCAAGGATGTGGCGGCTGAGGGCGGCCCGGAATATGTCAAGTTGACCAATCAGTTCGTGATCCCGGTGGTGGAGCAGGGCAGGGTCGTCTCGATGGTGATCTTGGCGCTGACGCTGGAGGTTGGCGTGGGCACCACCGAAGCCATCTACGCCCGCGAACCCAAGCTGCGCGATGCTTTCCTGCAAGTGCTGTTTGATCACGCCAATTCCGGCGGCTTTGACGGCGCGTTTACCGATGGCGCGAATCTGGTGTTGCTGCGCAAGGCACTGCTAGAGGCGGCACAGACGGCGATTGGGCCGAATGTCTCAGATGTGCTGATCAGCGATATCGCAAGGCAAGACAGCTAATCCTCTCTTGGTTTTAACGCAGTGAGCTTGATGGCCACGCCGCCAAGCGCTTGCTTTTTGCCGAATGCCTCACGCGCAGACTCGCGGGCTTCCATCCAAGCCACGGTCTGGCGGGCGAGCAACATGTTCAACTCGGCCCGCCGCGCATCAGCCCAACGTTGATAGTTCAGACCGGCTAGAGCGCCTGATATCTCGGAAATCTGCTCGGCCGAGGGTTGCGGTGCCGTCAACCCGGCCAGTTGCGCCTCGCTTTCCAGTTTTGCCCGCGCGGCGGCCTGTAACACCGCCAAACGACTGTCGAGCAGTAGGTTTGAAATCTGTCCCAGCTTGGCGAGTTGGTGTTTCTGGCTCATTTTACATAAACCTTCCGGCGTTTGCGCATGGCTTCGGCGAAGCGGATGGCAGCGGCCACGGCGCGGTAATGCTCCGGGCGGATCTGCTGGCCGATCTCGACCGTCGCATAGATCGCGCGCGCGGTGGGCGGATCGGATTGCAGCGGCACGCCCGCCTCGGCGGCGCGGGTGCGGATGCGCGCGGCGACCTCATCGACACCTTTGGCCACACAAATGGGTGCTGCGCGCCCCTTCCGGCTCCATTTCAACGCCACTGCGTAATGCGTCGGGTTCACCACCACGACATCGGCTTTGGCCACGTCTTGCAGCATCCGATTGGTGGCAATCTCTTGCCCACGCTGTCTGCGCTGTTGTTTGACATGCGGGTCGCCCTCGGAATCCTTCATCTCATCCATCAGATCTTTGCGCGACATCCGATTGCGGCGCAGATGCTGCATCCGCTGCCACATGTAATCACCGCCGCCGAACACAGTGGTGGTGATCACCACCAAGACCATGAAATGCAGCAGTAATTTCAACATCAGCGCCACGCTTTGTGCGGGCTGCAACGCCAGGCTGGCCAGAATATCCGCCGCATTATTGGACAGCTGCACGCCCAAAATCAGCGCGACCGTCAGCAATTTTGCAAAGCTTTTGCCAAATTCGAACAGCCCCTCGCGGCCAAATTTCTGCCGCGCCGTGGCCAGCGGTGAGATGCGCGACCATTTTACCGTCAGCTTCTCTGGCACAAAAACCACAGCGCGTTGGGCGAAAAGGACCATCAGCACTGCCAGCATCGGCACCACAAACAGCGGCAACGCGGCTTTGACAAAGCCTGTGGCCATGCCTGCGACCGGGGCGGGGGCGCGGCCGAACAGCAACGGTGCCAGCCGGTCGGGCTGATCCAGCAAAACCAACGCGGACTGACCAAAGTGCTGCAACAGGCTGCCACCACTGACTAACCCGACCAAAACAAAGCCGGCATAGGCGGCTGCGGTGCTCAGATCGGCGGATTTTGGGATTTCACCGCGCTTGCGGGCATCTTCCAGCCGTTTTTGTGAGGGTTCGTGCGACTTGTCATCGTCGTCGTCGCTCATGGCAAAGCCTGAAACGGTGCGGCGAGAAAACCATGCAGCGCTTGCGCCCACAGCGCCAAGGCCAGCGGCACCGACAGCACCATCAGTACCAGTCCGCCCGCCGTCAGGGCTGGGGCCCCGATCATCGAGACCATCAGCGCGGGCATCGCGCGGTTGATGATACCCAGAGCGATATTGTACAGCAGGGCCGCAATGGTGAAGGGCGCGGCCAGACTAAACGCCAGTGAAAACATATGGCTGATCTGCGACAGCCCCCAATATGCTGCATCTTCGGCACCGGGCAACTGACCCGCAGGCAGGATCTGATAGGACAGGATCAGCAGCTCGGCCACCCGCACATGCAGCCCGGTTGCGACCGCGATGGCGAGCCCAGCCATCACCAGCAGATTGCCGATGGCGGGCTGCGGCTCGGGTCCGGCATCGCCGAACATCTGTGACAGAGTGGTCGCCTGCGCCGCCATCGCGCCCGCCGTTTGCAGCGCAAGGATAAACAGGCGCAAGCCCACGCCCAGCATCAGGCCGATGACCACCTCGATCAGCAAGGACAGTACGCCAGCCGCAGCCGGATCAGGGGTAATCTGCAGGGCCGGGGCCACCACCGCCGTAAACGCCAGCGCGAGCACCAACCGCACCCGTTGCGGTAAGACTTGTTCGCCAAAGGCTGGCAGCAAGGACATCGCCGAACCCACCCGCATGAATACGAGAAGCCCGAGCCAGAGCAAATCAGCGCCGATCCCGGTCAGCGTGTTCATTTGCGCGATCAGATCATTCATGGGGGCACGATTCCGACCATCGCGGGGCGCGCCTCCATGCCTATTTCTTCGTATGAAAGCACCGGGGCAGACAGGCCCTTGGCCGCCAAAACCGTGCGCAGAAACCGCCGCCGCAGGGTTGAGGTGACAAGGGCTGGGTAGATTCCCGCCTCGGCAGCACGGTTCAGCCGATCGGCGATAGCATTGGCCAAACGGCTGAATTGATCGGGCGGCAGGGCGACGTCGCGCTGACCGCGCTCCCCCTCGATTTGATACGAGGTAAAGGTCTTCTCCCAATCCGGGGCGAGTTGGATCAGCGGGATGGTGCCGTCTTCACGCTTCAGTTCGGCCACCAGTTGGAAACCCAAGCGTTGCCGGACATGCTCGCAAATGGCCTCGGGTACGCCAAGGCTGCGCGACTCTGCAATGGCCTCTAGGATCAGTGGCAAATTGCGGATTGATACGCGCTCTTCCAGCAGCATCCGCAACACGGTGAGCAGCAGGTCGACTGGAACCTTGTCCGGCACCAATTCCTCCAGCAAGCGGCGATTGGCCTCGCCGCGCGCGGTGTCGGACAGGGTGGCAAATTCGTCCAGCAGTCGGCGCAGGCCACGCAAGGACAGAAGGCGCGCGAGATTGCCGCGGATCACTTCCAAGAGATGCGTCGCTAGAACCTCGGCCGCCGAGACGACAGTGAGGCCTGCAAGCGCCGCTTCTTCGTGATTTTCCGGCCTGATCCAGCGTGCAGGCGCACCATAGACGGGTTCGCGCACATCTTGGCCGGGGGGAGCATCAAGCCCGTCTACCAGCAGAACCAATACCCTATCGGGCATCAGGCGATCGTGCACGCGTTCCACGCCCTGCAGGCGAATCCGGTAGCTGCCCAGAGTCAAGCCTGCCTCATCGGTCAGCCGGATTTCAGGCAGGATCAGGCCAAAGGCTGAGGCGACATGGGTGCGCATATTGGAAATACGCACATCAAGACCAGTGGCGGGGTCGAGCACCATGCCGACCAAATTCGGCGCAAATTCGATGTGAATCTCGTCAAAGTCCAGCACATCGCCGATGGATTTGCGCTTTGGAGCCGCGCGCTCTGGCTCTGGAGCGACGGCCGCACGTTGCGCCTTGTGAAACATCGCCCAAGCACCCCATCCCATAAGCACGGCCCCCGTCATGAACGGGAAAAACGGCATGCCGGGCACCAAAGCGAACAGCGCCATCAGCACAGCAACCGTGCCCAAAGCGCCGGGATACCGGCCCAACTGAGCGAAGAATGATACATCGGCGGCACCCTTAGCGCCTCCGCGAGACAACAGAAGCGCCGCCGCAACCGAGATGATCACCGCAGGGATTTGGCTGACCAAGCCATCGCCAACCGTTAGAATGGCATATGTTTCAAAGGCTTGCCCAATCGGCATCCCGTGCATCACGGTGCCCATCACCAGACCCATCACAATGTTCAAGCCGGTGATCAGCAGGCCCGCCACGGCATCGCCTTTGACAAACTTTGACGCGCCATCGAGTGAGCCGAAAAATGTCGTCTCGGCCAGTTCCATCTCGCGCCGCCGCTTAGCTTCCGCGTGGTCAATCGCCCCTGCCGCCATGTCTGCGTCAATCGCCAACTGCTTGCCGGGCATCCCGTCAAGCGCAAACCGAGCACCAACTTCGGCCATCCGGCCCGCACCTTTGGTGATCACCACAAAGTTGACGATCAGCAACACGCAGAAAATCACCAAGCCCAACAATAGGTTGCCACCCATGATGAACTCGGCGAAGCCTTGAATCACATGGCCGGCGGCATCGGTTCCGGTGTGGCCCTGCCCGATGATCAGCTTTGTGGACGAGATGTTTAGCGACAGCCGCAACATCAGCGAGGCCAGAAGGATCGTCGGGAAGGCAGAGAAATCCAACGGTCGTTCGATGAACAGGGTCACCGTCAGCATCAAAATTGCCAAGGCAAAGGACAAAGCGAGGCCCAGATCCAGCACCCAAGCGGGCATCGGCAGCACCATCATCATGATGACGGCCATCAGCGCCAGCGCCAGCCAGATCGTCGGTTGGTAAAATGAAGCGGCGGTCAGTTGGATTTTTGGCATGTTATGGCCGCGCCGCGAACAGGGGGATGGCACCTTCGGTCAGCGGCACAAGCGAGGCCGCCGAGCCGCGCGCACCCGCTTGAAGCAGCGGAAAGCGGTTTATGCGGGGCGCTGGTGCTGCCGCAGCGATCACATCTTCAGCGACGGGGGGGACGGCACCCGTCGCACGCAGATCAATGAGGGCGGTTTCGACCTTGGCCAAATAGGCCTGTGCCTGATCGGGGCTGCGCGAATGATAGGCGGCAACGGCTTCGGTCCAGCCGCCTTCGGATCGAAACAAGCTGGTCAGAAACGTCGCAGCATAGACGGCGTTGGTTTCTGGGTCAAACATATCCTCAATCGAGCCGAAATTCTTGCTGTGCCAATGCAGGTTGATCTGAAAACAGCCCGCGTCGAAATTTTCCTCACCTTGCGCCAGCAGATCATTCGCATAGCTGATCGCCTCATCGATATCGTCAAACCAATGACCTTGGCCGCCCTGATTGATCGTCCAAGGCCAGGGTTGCATTTCCCCATCCGAATGACGTCCGGTTTCCACCCGACTGATGGCCATCAGCAACTCTAGCGGCACAGAGCTGTTTTGGGCGGCATGTTGTGCTGCGAGGTCACAAACATCGGTATCAGAGCGGCTGTGCGCAGAGCCGCACAGCAAGAGCGTCAGCCCTGCTGTGGCGAGACCGCCGCGAAGCTGCGATGATATGGGCCGGTTTGGCATGGGTTTCACCCGAATGTTCCGTCACGTTTTGTGGCGGCGATAGGGCAAGATTAGGGGCAGAATCTTTCCAAACCGTAACCAAAAGCGGTGATTATGAATTAAGGGGCGGTGACTTGCGTCAATAACGCGTCGATGGCATCGCGTGTGGAGACACTGCGCTCGACCAGTTGTTTGCCAACCGCAAGCGGCCCTTTGTCGACAGCCGCACCGCCATCGGAATTCGGTGCAGGGGTTAGCTTTCTGGCCAGATGCTTCCACGGATCGGCACCACGGATGCCCGTTTCTGCCCAATTTTCCGCAATGCTCAGTGCGCGCTGTTCGGCCGCAGAATCCCCCGACTGTTCGTAGATTTGTGCGGCAGCCGCTTCGTCACCTAGTTGCTGCATTGCCAGCGCGCGCAATTTTAGCGCATCGGGCGAGTCTTGGCCCGTCAACGCCCGCAAAGCTGCGCGTCCATCGTGCCGCTGCAGCTGAATCTTGGCCAACAGAATCGGATCAACCTGCGTTTCGTCGCGCAGCCACTGCAGCGCGCTGTCTGCCATGCCCAAATGTAACAACCGCTCGGCAAGCGTTGCCGCAGTTTCCGGCGTCAGCTTTGGCTCTGGCGCAGAGGAGACAATGACGGCATGTGCCAGCACAGCGTCATCCGTCCCCAAAAGCGACAGTATGCGCCAAAGTTTAGGCTCGGCTGCGGGGGCGTCTGGCAACAAAGCAAAGGCACCCTGCATATCGCCCGAGGCGGCTTTTGCCAATAACAGGGCGCGGATCGCCGCAGGGGCGACGGCTGATCCGGTTTGTTCTTTCGCCACGGCCTCAAGGGCCGTGACCATATCGGGCGCAATCGGCAGATCTTGGGCAATGCGCGCCTCAGCCAATGCCACCAAAGCCGCCGTCGTGCCGGGGCCGGGATCGGAAACCATTTGGTGCAGCGTCACCTCGGCTGCTGCAGCATCGCCCTGGTGCATCTCGATTTTAGCCGTCAGAAGTGCTGCATCCGGCCCCGCCCCGCCCGGAGCCCGCAAGATCGCATCGCGCACGCGGGCTGCTGCGTCATTGGCCCCGATTGCCATGAAGCGATCCGCTAAAACCGGACCCAGATCACGGCGCAAACCGATGGGCAGGGCGGAGAACGCCAGAAAAGCGGCGTTGGTGTTGACATGTTTGCTCGCGTCCAGCTTGGGCTGGGCGAGGATGGCCCAAAGTGCGGCCGCGCTATCGCAAGCTTCTTGACCAATGAAGACAGAGCCCGGATCGGGACGGCCATCCACCAGACGCGCCATGCTTTGCCACAGCGGCTTGTCGGGCATATCCATCGGGAAGGCCTGCATCAACTGCTGCGCCTCGGCACCAAAGCCGATGAAAAGATCGAACTGGATTGCGCGTTGCAGCACTGCGGGGTCTGGTTTATCAAATTCGGCAATCAAACCCTCGCTTGATGTGGCGATTTGCGCAAACACTGGGCGGTCATCGCCCCAACTTGCCACATCCAGCCTGTCAAATTCGATGCAGGTTTGGCCTTGCGCGCCGATCTTGTCGTGATCGGGCAGACCATTTGATAAAGACACGCCCGGCATTTCGCCCCAACCAATCCGCACCGAGGGGATAGTTTCAGCCGTCGATGTGAGATTTACCGTCTTGCTGGGCTGCAATGTTGCCATATTGACCACGCCTTGAGCCGCCCCTCGGCTCAGCTGATGCAACAAAGAATCGCGCAGCGGCTGCAAAGCGGGATCACTGTTGGGTTGGAGGGCAAACGGCCGAGCGTTTGCGGCCTCGGGCTGGCCGGTTCGCAACTGTGCCAAGGCTTGCACCGTCCAGTCGTAGCGAGCGGTTGTGATGTCGGGGGGCGCAGGCGCGGCGCTTGTTTCGGGTTGTGCTGCTTGCACCAGCAGCTTCTCAAAGGACGAGCCCTTTGGTGGCCTGCCATCGCGCAGATCAATCACCACGATGCCGGGGCGAAATTCAAACGGGATCGCGTAGCAGGCGCAGGCGATGGCAAGGTTCAGAACTCCACTGGCGGGATCGGCAGAAATCCCGGCGAGCCGGCTTTTTCCGATCACTTTGAATGTCTCGGTCAGATCATAGCTGGGCGTCTCATTCGCGATGCGCAGCGCGTAGCCGTCCTCTGTCCGGCCGACCAGCCAATCGACGGGTCTCTGATATTCCAGTACCAAGCGGGTAAAGCCGTCGTGCTCACCGGATTTGACCAGAACGGGCGCGGCTGCGGCCATGGTCGTGAAGGCAAGCCAGGCCATGAAAATCAGCCGGATCATGCAACCTCCTGCTTCAAGGCCCGCAATGATTCCTCAACCGCCGCGAAGCTTGGCCGAACGTGATACGGGGTATTTTGGCGACCGACTTCGATACAGATATTCGGCGCGTGACGGTGTAGATTGGCCACCAGCACCTCGCGCACAAGCTGATAGAAATGGCCGTCATCCTCGGTCACCGTTTTCACCCGCGCGGCGAAGGGGCCCATCAGGCCATAGGCCAGAAATACCCCCAGAAACGTGCCCACCAATGCCGAACCAATCATTTCGCCAAGAATTTCAGGCGGTTGATCCAATGATCCCATCGTCTTGATCACCCCCAGAACCGCAGCCACGATACCAAGCGCGGGCAGGGCGTCAGCCATGGATTGCAGTGCGTGGCTGGAGTGCATGGCGTGGGCCAAAGCGGCCTCAACCCGTTTGTCGAGCACTTCTTCAACCTGATGCGGATCGTCATAATTCATTGAGGCGGCGCGAAAGGTATCGGCGATCAAGTCAACCGTTTCGTGATCTTTCTGAATTTTTGGATATTTGCCGAAAATTGTCGATTCATGCGGGTTCTCAATATGCTCCTCCAACCCCACCGGATTGGCGCGGGCGATGCGGATCAACTCGAACAGCAGGCACAGCAAATCACGGAAGTCATTGGGTTTCCATTTTGGCCCTTTGAAGACTTTGCCGACATCTTTCGCGGTGTGTTTGACCGCAGCGAGATCATTCGACACCAGAAAAGAACCCAGCGCCGCCCCACCGATCATGATCATCTCAAACGGCAGCGCCTCCATAATCGGGGCAAGGTGGCCGCCGTGGATGACAAACCCACCGAACACCATCACGAGGATGACGATGATACCGATAATTCCGAACATGGCTGACCCTACCCAATTTCCTACGCGCAGCATTGCAGAGCCGGGTTAAGAAACCCTGACTCTAGTTCTTCGGTGCCATTGCATTGCGCCCGGCAATCAATACGGAAATCGCATAGACTTTCGCCGGATCCATTCCAGACATCACCGCCGCCGCCGCCCCCGGAGTCATCCGACCGAGGAAGCCTGCGGCAAACTCGGGGGCCATTTCACCGAACAGTTTGGCGGCATCAGCGGGCTTCATGGCTTCATAGACGGCGGTCAACCGGGTCAGATCCGCCTCTGCGGCACCATCGGCAATCTGCAAGGTTTTCTTCAGGCTTGCTTCGGCGGCAGTCATTTCATCAATCCGGGCCTTGATCGCGGCCTCGGCCAGTGCCAGCGCCGCCATCCGATCGGCGAAGGCGGTTTCGCGCGCGGTGACTTGACCTTCGCGCGCGCTTAACGCTTCGGCCAAGGCGAGAGGCGTCGTGGGGCAGGATTGTGGATCGGCGGCAGGCACCGCTGTTGCAGCCACAGAATTTGCCAGAGCCGAGCCCACGCCAGATCCAATGCGCAAGGCACCAGAAGCCGCAAGAAACAGCGTCAGAATCACCAAAGTGCCGCGACCACTGCGCAGGCGGTGCTTTGTCATTCCGCCGCCTCCATATCCGTTCGCGCGACCCGCCTGCGCACAAAGCGCAGGTTCCGGGTGGCCTCAGTGGATTCAGCCTCAACATTGCCGGGAGGAGCCGCAGGGTCAGGCAGATCATGCATAGACGCGACCAGCAGTTCCAATCGGCCAGCCACAGATTCGGCGCGATTGGTCAGCGCGATCAACCCATCCGCCGAGCCATGCGCCGCCTTGCGCGCGTTTTCCAGTGCCCGCGTCATGTCATCGACCTGCGCCGACAGCACCGCAATCGCGCCACCCATGCCGGTTTCCAACGTGGTGAATTTCTTCAACCTGCCCGACAGCACATAGCAATAAATCGCCACCCCGAACGAGCCCGCCGCCATCAAAATATCCGCGATCAGCACCATTGGGTTTCCTTCAGTTCAAGACAAATTCGGTGACAAGCAGATCGCGCACCCGACCATCGCCGGTGACAATCTGAATCCGGCGCAACAGTTGCGCCCGCATCCGCACCAATGCGGCCGAATCGTCAAATTCAGCCGGATCAATGGCGCGCAAATAGCCGTTCATCACATCGACAATGCGGGGCAGCAGGGTGGTGACCTCTGCCGCGTGACTGCCTGCGACCTCCAGCTGCGCGGTGAAGCGTAGATGCCGACCATCTTCGCCGGGGCCGATCGAGACGATCACCGATTCCACCGGAACAAAACTGATATTGGGCAATGGGTTGGGTTCAGTGACCCCTTCTGCATGATCCGCGCGCCCAGCCAGAATTAACCCTGACCAAGTGGCGTAAAATCCGCCGCCACCCAGCAAAAACGCCAGCACGAGCCCGATCAGTAAAGGCTTTTTCGACTTCTTTTTCGGTGCCGCATCCTGCGGCTGTTCAGCTTCGGCCACTTGGCCCTCCGTCTTTGCTTGCAGACCAAACATAGACCCAAGCTCACTAACCGATTGTTAAGGCCAATCCGTCAAAGCTGGCTTCATCGGGCAGAAGCCCCTCACCGGAGAGCGACCGTGCAGAACCTGTTGCAAATTTGGCAAAGCCTTGATGGCCGCAAACGTCTTGTCGTTCTGGGGGCAACTGTGGCGATGTTCTTGGCCGTAATGGCTATGTCGCGGATGGCAGGGACGCCGGGAATGTCTTTGCTTTATGCAGGGTTAGACAGTTCGGCGGCTGGCGACGTGATCACTGCGCTGGATCAGAAAGGGGTGACATACGAGGTGCGCGGTCAGGCGATTTACGTCGATGAGGGCCAACGTGATTCACTTCGAATGACCTTGGCGGCGGAGGGGTTGCCCGCGAATTCGGGCACCGGATATGAATTGCTTGATTCGCTGTCCGGCTTTGGCACCACGGCACAGATGTTTGATGCGGCCTATTGGCGGGCGAAAGAGGGCGAGCTTTCGCGAACGATTCTGTCCAATCCGCAAATTCGCGCGGCGCGGGTGCATATTGCGCAGGCCCCATCACAGCCGTTTCAACGCGACGTAAAGCCCAGCGCCAGCGTGACGATCACCTCGGTTGGCGGCAGCCTGCCCGCTGTGCAGGCCAAAGCGTTGCGACATCTGATTGCGGCTTCGATACCGGGAATGACGCCCGATGAGGTCGCGGTGATTGATTCGGTTGCGGGATTGATCGCCTCGGACGCTGATCAGACAGCCCCGAGCGTCGCCGCGGATAGCAGAGCGGCTGAGATCAAGCAGAATGTCGAACGCCTGCTGTCCGCTAGGGTCGGGCCGGGTAAGGCGGTGGTCGAGGTGGCGGTGGACGTGATCACCGATGCCGAACAGATCACCGAGCGCAGTTTTGATCCGCAAAGCCGTGTCGCGATTTCCACCGATAACACGCAACAAACCGGCTCCAACACGCAGCCCGGTGGGGACGTCACGGTGGCCTCGAATTTGCCCGCCAACCAAGCGTCGGCGGGGGGCAATGGCAAAAGTGAAAATTCCGAAACCCGCGAGAAGGTGAATTACGAGGTGTCCGAAACCAATCGCCAGTTGGTGAAGACCCCCGGCGCGGTGCGCAAGATTTCGGTGGCGGTTCTGGTGGATGGCGTGCCGGTGACGGCTGCGGATGGCACTGTCAGCCTGCAGCCCCGCCCAGAGGAAGAACTGGGAGTTCTGCGCGAACTTGTCACCTCTGCCGCAGGTCTTGATACCGCGCGCGGGGATGTTCTGACGTTGAAATCACTGGCGTTTGAGCCTTTGCCGCAGGTGGGCGATGTGGCGACAGCCAGTATGTTTTCCTTTGGCGAGATCAATCTGATGACGCTGATCCAGACCGCTGTGCTGGCTTTGGTGGCGCTGATTCTTGGTCTTTTCGTGATCCGCCCGGTGCTGACCTCGGCCAGCCGCAGGCAGGCTCTGCCCGCCCCGATGCCGACACTGGCCTTGCCGGGTATTGCCAACTTTGACGGCCAACGCGTGCTGACAGGCGAGATCGACGATGGCACCGATCTGCCGCCGCTGTCTGTCGTCTCGGGTGTGCCGGGATCGGACGGCGCAAAAGACCCGATGAGCCGTCTGCGTCAGCTGATCGAAGAACGTCAAACCGAATCCGTCGAAATTCTGCGCGGCTGGATGGAAGTTGAGGAGGAGGTGCGCTGATGACCCTGCGATTGGAAGTGTTTGAGACAGAGCAATCCGCAAGTGGCGGCAAGACGGTTGTGCTCGACACCATGCATCTAGAGGAAACCAAACTCGCCGCCTACGATTCCGGTTACACGGCGGGCTGGGAGGATGCGGCGGCTGCGCAATCCAGCGACCAGAC
This sequence comes from Cypionkella sp. PAMC25878, assembly GCF_058135695.1. Classification (NCBI taxonomy): domain Bacteria; kingdom Pseudomonadati; phylum Pseudomonadota; class Alphaproteobacteria; order Rhodobacterales; family Paracoccaceae; genus Cypionkella; species Cypionkella sp. PAMC25878. The sequence continues at coordinate 1,125,003 of NZ_CM176871.1, forward strand.
CCGCGTGCAGGCCGATCTGGCGCGTAACTTGCTGGGGCTGTCCTTCACCTTCCACGAGGCGCGCCAGCATGTGCTGCGCGCGCTGCAACCCTTGATGAGCGAGATGGTGGGTCGGCTGTTGCCCGCGCTCGCCCGCGAAACGCTGTCTCAAGTGGTGCTGGAGGCCTTGATGCCAATGGCTGAAAAACTGGCTGACACGCCGATCACGTTGGTGCTGAACCCCGCCGCGCGCGTGGCGATCGAGGCATTGTTGGAACAAGCCACCGGCCTGCCGCTGATCGTGACGGAAGAGCCCAGCCTTAGCGAGGGGCAGGTCTATTTGAAATTTGGCGACACCGAAACGCAGATCAATCTTGACCGCGCAACCGCTGAAATCACCGCCGCCGTGCGCGGATTCTTTGACATTCCAGAGCAGGAGAAAAAATATGGATGAACTGTCAGATGGCAATCCGTTTGGCCAAGTGCCGATTGAGGTCACCATCTCGGTCGGAAAAGCCCGCCCGCTGGTGCGCGATTTGCTGCGGCTGTCGCGTGACGCGGTGCTGGCGCTGGATCGCAGGGTGGATGATCCGGTCGAACTTTACGTCGGTGATCGCCTGATCGCCCGTGGCGAGTTGCAAGAGTTGGAGGGCGACAGTTCTGGCCAACTCGCCGTCCGACTGACCGAAGTGGTGAACCTGCGGGGCGGGCTATGATGCAACGTGCAGGTCTGGCGCTGGCGATTTTGCTTTTGTTTACCGCCCCGGTGCTGGCGCAAGGGCTTTCGATTGATTTTGGCGATAGCAGTTCGCTCTCCACCCGCTCGGTGCAGTTGCTGGTGGTGATGACGGTGCTGAGCCTCGTGCCGGGCCTTGCGGTGATGATCACCTGTTTTCCCTTCATCGTCACGGTACTGTCAATTCTGCGCCAAGCCATCGGGTTGCAGCAATCGCCGCCGAATATGCTGATCGTCAGCCTCGCGCTGTTTTTAACGTGGTTTGTGATGGACCCGGTGTTCACCGAGGCTTGGGTGAAAGGGGTGGAGCCGCTGAACGAGGGCAGCATCAATATTCAGCAGGCTATTCCGCTGATTTTAGGACCGTTTCGCGGGTTTATGGCGCATCGGTTGGATGGCGATACCTTTGCCGCGTTGCAAAATCTGCGGCCGAATGTGGCGCAGGCTCTACCCGTGGATGCGCCACTGTCGCTGCTGGTGCCGTCGTTCATCCTGTCGGAAATTCAACGCGCCTTTGAGATCGGCTTTCTGATCTTTTTGCCGTTCCTGATTATTGATCTTGTCGTTGCCGCGGTGCTGATGTCGATGGGCATGATGATGGTGCCGCCTGCGGTGGTGTCCTTGCCGTTCAAGCTGGCGTTTTTCGTGGTCGCCGATGGTTGGAGCCTGGTGTCCAGCGCGCTGGTCCGAAGTTATTTCTGACAGGGTTCAACCGAAACCGGGCGGCTTCCGGCCCGTTTCAGTTGACCACGAACTCGGCATGGAGCGCCCCAGCCGCGTTGATGCTTTTCAGAATGTCGATCATATCGTGGGGTGCCACCCCCAAAGCGTTCAGTCCGGCCACCACCTCAGACAAATTGGTGCCGCCGGACACCTCTGCCAATCCGGTGCCGGGTGCGTTTTGGATATCGACCGATGTGCGCGGCAGCACGATGGTTTCGCCTTCGGCAAAGGGGTTCGGCTGCGACACCATCGGCGTCTCGTCGATCCGCAGCGTGAGGTTGCCCTGCGCCACCGCGACCCGGCTGATCCGCACGTCTTCGCCCATCACAATGGTGCCCGAGCGTTGATCGACAACAACCCGCGCTTTCGTCTCAGGCTCCACCAGAATATTCTCTACCCGGCTGACCAGATGCGCCGGCGAGCGCCCGTTGGTTTGCAGCAACACCGTGCCCGCATCCAGCATCTCGGCCGAGCCTCTGCCGATCTGGGCATTGATCGCGGATTCGATCCGCTCGGCTGTGGTGAAATCGGGCTCGCGCAGCGCAAGCCGCATCGACTCCAGCTGGGTGAAGTCAAACTCCACCTCACGTTCCACCCGCCCACCCGAGGGGATCATCCCGGCGGTCGGCACACCCTGCACCAGCTTTGACGCCTGACCGCCGGCAGAAATACCGCCCGCAATGATCGCCCCCTGCGCCACCGCATAGATCTGACCATCCGCGCCGTTCAGCGGCGTCATGATCAGCGTGCCGCCCAGCAGGCTCTTTGCATCGCCAATCGCAGAAACCGTCACATCAATTTGTCCGCCCGCACGGGCAAACGGTGGCAAAGCTGCGGTCACGAACACAGCTGCGACGTTCTTCGGCTGATACTGCTCGCCAGTCACATTGACGCCCAACCGTTCCAGCAGATTTGACATGATTTCTTCGGTGAACGGCGCGTTGCGCAAACCATCCCCGGTGCCATTTAGGCCCACAACCAGCCCATAGCCCACCAGATCGTTGGATCGCACGCCGTCAAATTCCACCAGATCCTTGATGCGGATCGGGTCGGACCAAGCCGCACTTGACAGCAGGCTGACCATGACGGCGCAGAGAAGCTTTCTCATTTCAGATAATCCAGCAGGCTGAGGCGCGAAAGCCGCGCGGTGAGGGCGTAGATTTTCTCTAACTGCGCCTCGGTTTCATCCAGACGAGTGGCAGTTTCATAAGGATCGGCTTCGGTGATGCCGTTGCGCGCAATCTGCAAAGCCGAGGTTTCATTGGTATTGCGGGTTGTGGCGGCGTCGACCTGCGCTTCAACCAAGCCAAGGCGGGCAGCCACATTGGTGCGATCGGTTTTGTTTTCCAACAGGCTGAGCCCGGCACGGCGGGCAAGGTCCTGCCGCCCCGTACTTTGCCCAGCCAAAACCCCGCGATTAAGCAAAGCCGCCAGTGCCAGACCCTTAATTGTGTCGCGCAATGCGGGGTCTTTGGCGGTGACATCGATGCGGGTTTCCTCTCCCGGCGCAATCGCCAAAGCGGCCAAAGCATCTCCACCTTGGTAGGCGACAGCGTCATAACCTGTGGGGCTTGCAAACCAGTTACTCACCGCCGTCTCAACATCTTGCGCGCTGACAGCACCAGCAACGGCAGCCGTCAGCGCCGAAAGGAGTGTGTCAGAATCCACTGTGGCGGCACCGGTCGTCGCTTGTCCTGCAAATAGGCTGCGATCTCCAAAGCGGGTGTTCAGCACTGACAAAGCAGTTTGTAGGTTCTGCTCGGCATGCTTACCCGCAGCGTCAATCAGCGCCGCTGTCCCCCCCGTTGATGTCGAAATCAAAGAGTTACTGAGGTTCCCGGCCAGATCATCCACAGTGCCAAGCGCGGTTTGCATAGCCCCTGCAAACAGCCCCGCCTCAGAGGTCACCGCATTATAGCCTTTCAACCGCGCCAACGAGACATCAATCCCCGAAATCGGCCTCAGATCGCCCGAGACCCGTGCCGCCGTGTCGCTGACCCTGCCCGTCGCTGCCTCATTGGTCAGCCGTTGCAGGTTTTGCTTCAGATCAACGGTATGCCGCCGCAGCATGAAAGATCGAGCCATATCGCCTAGGGAAACCGCGCTCATCGCTTACATCTCCAGCAGTTTCTGCATCATCTCGCCGATGGTGGAAATCACCTTGGCATTGGCGGCATAGGCTTGTTCAATCACCAGCAGGGATTGCATTTCCTGATCTGTATCAACGCCTTGCTCCAATTCCATCGTGCTTAGCGTATCCAGCCGTGCCGCCGAATAGCTGGCCTCATTTTCTGCGGTGACCCGCGCACTGGCCACACCCGAAACGAAATCCGCCGCCAAGGTGGAAAAGCTGCGCGCCCCGGTCATGAAACCGCCAGAGACGGGCGTGCGGGGGGTGGTTAGTGCTGTTTGCAGGTCTTTCAGCAGTTGGCTGTTGCCCGCAAGCCCCGGCGCGGTGGCGCCCAGACCATCGCGCATCCGCCAAAGTGCGCCGCCCTGTACCGGATCTGCGGCGGCGTTGACGGTCAGGCGCTGCGCAAGACCTATCTCATTGCTTGTATTGAAAGCGACGCCGCCATCGGTGAACAGGCCCGCTGTGCCCGCAGCCCGCGTGCTGTCCAACCCGGTGGCGGCAAACCGTTCCACCAGATCGCGAGCGGTGGCATCGAGTTTCGCCTGCGCTTGCGGGGCAAGATCATCGCGAATGGCGAATTGCGCCGCCAGTGTGCCGCCGGAAATCGGACCATCCTCAGCCACCGTCGAGATCGCCTTACCGTTCAGCGTCAACCCCGACAGAGCCCCGCTGGCTTGAGTCATCCCCGCGACCACCACGCCCACCGGCGTAAATCCTAGCTGCGCAGGCAGCCCGTCCAACACAACCGCGCCGCCGGTGGTAAACAGCGCAATCTCACCCTTGTCGCGCGACACTTCGCGCAAAGGAATGATCTTGGCGATGCTGTCAATCGCCTGCTGGCGCTGGTCGATCAGCGCCGAATTGTCGCGGCCAGAGCCAGAAGTCGCCCGGATTTGGCCGTTCAGATCCGCGATTCGGGCCAAAGCCGTATTCACCTGCGTGACCTGGCTTTCGATTTGATCATCGGCATCAGAGCGCGCCTGTTGAATATCGGTGCCCGCCGCCGCCAGATGACTGGCCAAAGTTTTGGCCGATTCCAGCACTTTCGACAACCGCGCCTCGGATTCCGGGCGAGAGCTGGCTTCCAACAGCGCTGTGTCGAAATCGCTGATCCGGCTGCCCAGAGAGGTGGCGCTATCCACCGTTCCAAGCGCCGACTCGACTCGTTTTAGAAAGCTTGCCGTGGCGTCGCGCCCGCCACTGCCTGCCTGTGCCAAGCGGCGATCGCCCAGCAAAATCGGATCGCCGCGCCGCACCACGCCGGTCACGCTGACGCCCTGACCCGAGCCGCCAATGGTGCGCGCGCTCAGTTGCAATTCGCGCCGCCCATAGCCCTCGGTCATCGCATTGGCGATGTTTGACGAGACGATTTCCGCGGCACGCGCTGCCGCGTTAAGACCGGAAAGCGCGGAGGAAAGGCCGGATGTGATCGACATTCAAGCCTCTTATCGTTTGATATTGGTGGTTTCTTGCAGCATCTCATCTGCGGTCTGGATGACCTTGGCGTTGGAGGAATAGGCGCGCTGGGTCTGGATCAATTGCGTCAGTTCCGCCGCCACATCGGTCGAGGATTCCTCGCGCGAAAAGCCCACCACTGTGCCGGTTGGTCCATCACCCGCATTCCACAAATAGAACGGGCCAGAGGCCGCTGAGATCTGATAGGTTTGATTGTTCATCGCCATCAACCCATTCGGGTTTGGTACATCCACCACCGGAATCTGGTAAATCCGCCGGGTGAAGCCCTGATCATAAATCGCGTAAAGATCGCCCTTTTCATCAATCTCAACCGAGGTCAGGCTGGCGACGGGAGAGCCGTTTTTGCTGATCGACACCGGGGCGAAGCTGCTGGACAGCTGGGTCATCCCGTTCGGTTGGCCAAGCTCACCCACTTTCAACGAAATGCCGCCACCCGCTACCGATAGTGGGATTGTGCCACTTGCCGGATCATAGGCCCCGCCTGACACCGCCGTGACCGAGGCCAACGTGCCACCCGCTGACTGTGAGGGATCAAAGGTCAGCGTATATTCGCCAATCACCGCCCCCCCCGAGGCGCTGTCGCGCACCGTCATCGTCCAAGCGTTCGAGGCCCCGGTGGCGGGCACTGTCGGGGTAAAGCTGAAATCCAGCGATTCCGAGGTGCCAAGATTGCCGAAATATTCCACCGTCAGATCATGCGGATCGCCCGAAGCCCCGGCAATGCTGGCGGAGGCGGGCAGGTTCACGCCCAGTGTCATCTCTGACGTGGGGTTGCCGATATATTGGTTGGCGTTGATCCGCACGGGTTCAAGTGCCGCCATCGTATCACGCGGATAGGTGTTCAGGCTGCCATCTGGGTTGGCTGGCCAACCCATCAGCACCAACCCGGTTTCAGTACGCAACACCCCCTCGGCATCCGGGCGGAACGACCCGGTTGTCACCAGTGAAATCGGATAAGCTCCGTTGGTGCCGTCCAACGACCCTGCATCGGTCACAGGCAGAAACCCCCGACCATCAATCGCCAGATCGGTGGCGTTGGCCGTCGAAATCAGCGGCCCGCGTTCATCAATCAGCCGCATATTCGAGGCACGCACCCCGCCCGCCGAATAGCTGGCCTGCGCACTGCCATTCAGCACCACCGAGTGAAAATCGGTTTCTGAACGTTTATAACCATAGGTGGATGAGTTCGCGATATTGTCGGCAATCGTTGCAAGTCGGTTGGCGTTGGCATTAAGCCCCGCCACCCCCGCGTTCATCGATGAGGAAATCGTCATGGAAAGCGCCTTTCTGCAGCCTCGACCTTTTGTCAGATCGAACCTGCCTGATGCACCTTAAGATCGCCCTAACAGTTCAAATTTTAAGCATCTCATCGGTCCTTGCGCAGCAGAATGATCTCCAGCCGATTGTTGCGGATTGCCGTCGGATCTTGCGTGGCGGGTTTGCGATCAGCATGGCCACTGATCCGCGCCATCCGGGTGCTGGCAATGCCGTCGCTTTCCAGCAAAGCCCGCATCGCTTGCGCGCGTGCGGTGGAAAGATCCCAAGCGGGGTTGTCTTTCAAGGTGATCGGCAAGGTGCGCAGATGGCCGTTCACCGCGATTTTATTTTCTGCCAGACCCAGCACCTCGGCGATCAATCCGGCGATCTTGCGAGTCTCCCCCGTGGGTTCTGCCGTGTCATCCACGAACAATGGTGCATCCGGAAGATCAAAGATTTCAACCACTAAGCCCTCATCTGTGACCTTAGTCACCACATGCCGCAGCATCCGCTGCATGGTCATGCTTTCGCCGCCCTGCGCCATCAGGGTCTGCGCGATCTGCGCCATCCGGCCCTGTTCTGCCGCCGACTCTGCATCCTTCTCGGCCGAACCAGACTCGCCGCGTGCCTTGTTGCTTTCGGTCGGCTGCGCGAGGCTGGCCCCGGTGCCATTCTGAGCAAGCGCCTCCTCGGAGAACGTCGAGTCCCCCCCGAACATGCTGTCGCCGCCCCCGGAAACCCGGCTGATCGCAATCGTAGGACTGAAGTAATCCGCGATTCCCTTACGTTGTTTTTCCGTCGTCGCGTTTAGCAGCCACATCAGCATGAAGAAGGCCATCATGGCCGTCACAAAGTCAGCATAGGCCACTTTCCACGCCCCACCGTGGTGACCGCTGGCTTTGATAATTTTCTTCCGCTTGATGATGACTGGCGCGGCATTTGATTGCCCGGCCATCACACACCCATGTTTCACACCCACGGTCAGGTATAGCCGAACAGGCTTTACCAAGGCTTAAGCGATTGGATTTTAGCTATTTCCCAAAAGCCGCGTGATGCCTTGCTTGGTCATCCTCTGTGCACAAATATCCCACAGGGGTCTGGGGGTGTGAAACCCCCGGCGCTTAGCTTAGCCAAGCAAACTACCGCTCCCGCAAAGCCTCATTCGACTTATAGAGCGGCTTGGTCAGATAGGTCAGAATCGTCTTGCCACCCGTCTCCAACTCCACATCTGCCTGCATACCGGGCTTAATCTCCAGCCCCTTCTGCCGCGCAGTGAACTTGCTTTGATCCACCGCCAGCGTCACCTTGTAATGCGGATCGCCATTCGGATCACGCGAGCGTTCATCCTTGAACGTATCGGCCGAGATGAACACCACCTTGGCCTTCAACGAGCCATAAATCGTGTAATCATAGGCCGACAGCTTCACCGTCGCGTCCAAGCCTTCGCGCACCGAGGCAATGTCGCGCGGCTTCACCCGCGCCTCGATGAACAAAGCGTCATCCAGCGGGATGATCTGTAAAATTTCCTCACCGGGCTTGACCACGCCGCCAATCGTGGTGATCGACAGCTTGTTCACCACCCCCTTCATTGGCGCCACCAGCACGGTGCGTGACAACTGGTCTTGCGCCAGTTTCAGCTTTTGCCGCAGCCCCGCGAGGTCACTTTCGGTCTTGGCGTAATCCGTCGCCCGCTCCATCTCGGTGGTGGTGCGCGCCTCTGACAGCTTGTTCTTCGCGTCCGAATTATCCCGGCGCGCGCGCGTCACTTCGATCAGCGGCGCGATGTCTTGCTTATACATTTTCTCCAGCAGTTCCGCCTCTTTGGAGGTCTGCTCCAATACCGCCTGCGCGCCACCCACCCGCGCGTCATATTCGCTAAGACGCGCCGTCAGCAGCGTCTTTTCCGAGGCCACAACATCCGGCACCCTCTGCGCAAATATCTTCGGCACGTCAAACCCTGGCGCGCCATTCATCTCGGCCTCCAGCCGCAAACGGCGGATTTCCAAGGTGGCGATTTCATCCGACAACTCATCCACCGCGGCCTGATATTGCGTGCCATACAGCCGCGCCAATGTCTGGCCCGGCTCCACCACATCGCCCTCGGCGACATTCAGTTCCGCCAGAATCCTACCCTCAAGGTTCTGGATGATCTGGGGCCTGCTGGAGGATACCACCTCACCCTGCGCCCGCACGATCTCATCGACCCAAGCCACCGAGGCCCAAGCCACGAACACCACCATCACCACGACAATCATCCAGATCGTGCGGCTGGGGCCGCGAGTCTTTTCGGCAAAGCCTTCGTCATAGGTGGCAAGGCTCATGGCTTCGCCCCCCTGACCTGCATAGTGAATGGCTTTTTCACCGGCGTGATGCTGCCAATTGCAACCCCAGCTGCCGGAGCAGGGGCCTGCGCTGCCACGCCACCATTGTTCAGATGTGCCAACACGGCTTCCCTAGGCCCATCGACCACCAATCGCCCGTTCTGCATGATCACCACCCGGTTGGTCAGTTGCAAAATCGGCACCCGGTGCGTCGCGATGATCGCGGTGCGCCCGTCCAACCAAGTTTTCAGCCGACTAACCAGAGTGGTCTCCAGCGTCTGATCCAGCGCCGCCGTCGGTTCATCCAAAATCGCAACGCGCGGGTTTTGCAGCCAAATCCGCGCCCAGCCGATGCTTTGACGCTGACCCACCGACAGACCTTCGCCCATCTCGCGGATCTCCAGATCGAGGCCCCTCGGATGGCTGCGCACAAACGGCCCCAGTCCTGCAAAATCCAGCGCAGCGAACAGACGGTCATCATTGCGCTCTAGCTGAGACATATTCAGGTTGTCGCGCAGCGTGCCCGCAAACAGCCGCACTTCCTGCCCCAGATAGCCAACGCCTCGCCGCAAATCGCGCGGATGTACTTGGTTCAGGTCAACGCCGTCGATCAAAACGCGCCCCGCCGAAGGCTCATAAAGCCCAGCCAGCACGCGCAACAACGTCGATTTACCCGAGCCATTCGCGCCCAGCACCGCAATATGCTGCCCTGCCGGGATCGACAGGCCGTTGATTTCAACAGTCGTCGCCGCTTTCGGATCATAGCGGAACTCGACATTGCGCAACTCAAACGCGCCCACCAGCTTGTCGCGGCGCAGATAGTGACGTCCGGTTTCCTCGGCTTGATTGGACCCTACAATCGCCTCTAGCCCGTCCAAAGCGGCCTTCACATTGGTCCATTTCGACATGGTGGAGGAGAGCGAGGCCAATGGCCCCAAAGTCCGACCGGTCAGAATCCCGATGGCAATGATCGTGCCCACCGTGAAATCGCCCGCAAACACCAGATAAGCCCCGGCGACCACCGCCAGAATATAGGTCGCCTGCTGCACGCCCTGCGCCCAATAGCCCAGCATCGCCGTCAGATGCCGCTGATCGGATGATTTCACCGCCGACAGCGTGGAAAGTTCCGCCCAAATCCGTTTGATCCGGTCTTCCCCGCGCTGGGTGGTGACGGTTTCGGCCTCAAAGATTGCTTCATACAGCACCCGTGCTGCACGGGTCGAAGCGCCCTGCGTTGCCGCCGTCAAAGCCACCATGCGCTTTTGAAACAGGAAACCCGGCAGCACCATCAGCGCGCCGCCCGCAATCAAAATCCACACCAGATTGCCGCCAATCGAGGCCACCAAGGCGAGGAAAATCAGGATAAACGGCAAATCCGCCATCGTGCCGATTGTGGTTGCGGTGAAAAACTCGCGCACCGAGGAAAACTCGCGCATCGCGGCAAACAGCGATGACGGGCTGCGCTGCCCCGGCCCGTGCTTCATCCCCAACAGCTTGTCCATCAGCCGCGCCTGCACGGAAAGTTCAATCCGCTTGCCCGTCGTATCCATCAGCCCCGAGCGCGCCAGCTTCAAAGCCGCTTCCAGCACAATCGCCAGCATCGCGCCCAGTGCCAGCACCCACAACGTCGGTTCCGACTGATACGGGATCACCCGATCATAGACCTGCATCGAGAACAGCGACACCGCCACAGCCAATAGGTTCGCCACCAGCGACCCCGCAGCGACCTCGCCCAACTGCCGTTTGTAACGGGTAAACTCACCCCAGAACCAATGCGGGGTTTTCGCGGCCTCAACATGCCGTGACTCAAGTTCTTTAACGGAGGTGCGCACCCGCAAAATCCGGCCCGCATAGACCTGCGCGAAATCTTCATGCGGCACCTCGGCGCGCATATTATCGACGCTGGTGTCATAAACCTCAACGCCGTCGGCCGTCTCACCCAGAACCAAAACGATCTGGCCCGAGGTCATCTCGGCCAAAGCTGGCCAGTGCCCAACTGCAGGGGTAGCCACAGCAACCACCTGCGCCGCAATTCCGCAACTGCGCAACGCCCGCGCCACTTCCGGCAGGCCCAACTGCCCCGCGTCCGAGGCCAGCTGAATCTGCTCGACCACATCAGACACCGCCAGATCGACACCACAGAGCCCGGCATATACCGTGGCCAGTTGCGCCCGGCTTAGCGCCCGCGCGTTGTGCCGACCCTGCGGCACCCGCGTATCCGAGCCACTACGCGCGGCAATATCTCCAGCCGCAGCCACCCGGCCCGCATTGATATCGAAGGCGACAACCCGGTCATTCACATCCGTGCCCCATCTACCAACAACCCACGATCCCGGGCGATTTCCAGATCAATCAGTGCCATGTCATAGCCCAGCGAGGCCTGATCGCGCTGCAGCCGCGCATAGGCGTCGTATTGGCCAACCAACTCCAGCAGAGTCCGTCGCCCGACCTTGTATTGCTGGGTGAACAGATCAAGGTTCGCCGCCGTCTGCTTCAGCACCTCATCGCCCTGCGCGCGACGAGAGGCCAAATTGGCATTCTGCTGCTGCAACGCCACAATACGGCGATTGGCGATCTCGGCGGCTTCCGCCGTCTGACGGTCCACCACATCCCCGGTCTGCTGCAACGCTGCGATATTGTCCTTCGCGCCGGGATTAAACAGCCCCGCGCCGTTCAACTTCACGCCGGGATTGATGCCACCATCATCCAGACCCGCCGTCGCCGACAGACCAAACTTCAACCCGGCCAGTTGCATCTGCGCCTGAGCAATCGCCCGCGCGCCCTCTCCACGCGCTTTGACCACCGTCAAAGGCTCAGTCGTCGATTGGCCCATATCGGGCAGGCTATCCAAGCCGCTGATCTCGCCCAAAGGTTGCCCGGCCAAAGCGGCCAATTGTGCCATTTGGCTGGACTCGGTCTGCAGATCCACCGCCACCGTCGCCTGCATTTCGGCAACACGTTGGTTCAAGACCTGCTGTTCCGAGCCATCCGACAGACCGCCCGCCACGCGCTTGCCCATGATCGTGTTGAATTCCTGCAAACGGCCCGCGGCCGCCTGCGCCACTACGGCCTGCGCCCGCGCCCGTTGGGCATTGACGTAATATGACAACCCCTCAAACACCCGCTGATTCATCGCGGTGGAAAGGCTGACCGCCGCCACTTCGACATCGGCCGAAGCAAATGCCCGCTCAGCTTTACGCCGCCCGTTGTCGAACAAAGCCTGCTCCAGCAACAAACTTGCTGCCAACCCACCCAGCGAGGACAGGTTCACCGAAGGTCCAATCGACGGCAGCCAGTTCTTCGACTGCGCATTCGCCTTCAGCCGCGCCACGCGCAACTCGGCCTCTGCCGCGCCAGCGCTGGCATGGATCACCGCGTCGGACACTTTCGCATAAGCGCCTCCCGGCGGCAAAACCGAGCGTCGCCCCTGTAAATTTCCGATCAGGCCCGATCCCGCAGGTTGCCCCAGGACCCCCACCGCACTCGGCCCCGCCTGCTCATGCGTTTGCAGCATCGAGGGTGCCTCGGGCCCCGCCATGCAGCCCGCCAGCAGGGCAAACCCTGCCAGCGCCGGGACGAGGTATTTCACCCCGTTCCCGAACCCGTTCTTGCTGTTCTTGGGCATCGCCCGTTTCCCCGATCAAACAGCGGTATTGACGTGGATATCGTCGTCAACCAACACCGAAGCCCCGCTGCTGCCCAGCGTGTAGAGCGTATAACTCTCACCGTTCACCACCTGATGCGCACCGGCGACCGCGCCGACGATATTGACATGATCATCCGCACCGCCGCGGATCGCCATCTGGTGATCCGCCCCGGTCAGACTGTTGATCTGCGCCTCGGTCAGCGTCAAAGTCGCTTTCGAAGACGTCAGGTCGATGGTGCCGAAGTCAAAGCCGTGCAGACCTTCGCGGTTCAGATCCACCGTCACATCGGTGGTCGAGCGCAGATACAAAGTGCTCTGCTCGTTGCCCGCCGCATCGGTGTCGTTGATCACCAGATAGCTGCCATCGGCCACCGGAGTGCCGAAGAACGCCCAGTGGCTTTGAACCGAATTGATTGCGGCATCGGGAGGGCCCCCAAGGTCTTGCAGCATGGTCGCTGCGCCCGTCGCCGCGACTGCGTGATAGGTCAGGTCATCCGGCGATACTGCCGTCGCAACGCCAAATATCACGTTTCCGCTGCCCGCGTCATTGGTGATCCAAGGATCATTCGGCATCACGGTGTCATAGTGGAAACTGTCGGTATAGCTGGCGGTGTTGCCCGCATGATCCGTCGCCGTCACCGTGACCGTGGTGTTACCTTCGCCTGTGGGCAACGACGATGCTGGGAAAGTCGCGCTCCACAGCCCATCCGCGCCGACCGAAGCCGTCACTTCCGAGCCATTGGCCAGATGCAGCACCAGCGTCGAGAACGGCTCAGACGTGCCGGTCAGCGTCAGGCCAGCCGCGCGTTCAGCTGCGTTCAAAATATCGTCGCCCGCAATCACCTCAACATGAGTGAAGTTGCGCACGATGGTATCCACCGCGACCTGCTCGGTAAGGGTCGAGACGTTGCCAACATGATCCGTCGCCACCGCCGTCAGCGTCACCGAGTTCTCACCCGCCGGAATCTCGCCCGCCGGAATGGTGAAGCTCCAGCTGCCATCGGCTGCGACAGTGGCCGCATGTTGCGCGCCGCTGCCGAACGTCAGCATCACGGTCGAACCCGCTTCGACATGACCCGTCACAGTCAAACCGCTGGTGGCCTCTGCCGCGTTCAGGATCGTATCCGACCCGGTCGACAGGATGGCGCGGTCAAACGGCACCACTTCGGTATCGACATTCACCACATGGCTGGTCGTGGCGGTGTTGCCCAAAGCATCGGTCGCCACAGCCGTCGCGGTCGTGGCATAAGTGCCCGAGCGGATTTCACTGGTCGAGAAATTCGCCGTCCAAGTGCCTGCACTGCTGGCGATAACGGTGTGGGTTACGCCCTCCATTGTCACAACAACGCTTGCACCCGCTTCGGCCGTCCCGGTCAGCGCCACGCCAACGGCTTCTTCTGCGCCGCTGATCATATCATCGCCGCCCGCTTGGCCAACATTGATCGCCACATTGGTTTCGGTATCGACATGCACCGTATGCGACGCGGTTGCCACGTTGCCCGCCGCATCCGTTGCCCGCACCGTCACGACCGAGTCATAAGTCCCGGCCGCCACTTGGCTAGGCGCGAAATTCGCGCTCCAGATGCCAGCAGCGCTTGCGGTCACGGTATGGCTGACGCCTTGCATGGTAACAACAACCGTCGCCCCTGCATCCGCCGTGCCGGTCAGCACCAGCCCAGCCGCTTGTTCAGCGCCCGAGATTGCATCATCGCCGCCCGCCTGACCCGCCGGGATCGCCACTGCGATCTCGGTGTCAACATGCAGGCTGTGCGTGGTGGTCGCGGTATTGCCAACCGCATCCACCGAAGACACCTGCACCGTCGAGTCATAGGTGCCGCTGCGCACTTCGCTGGCAGTGTAATTTGCGCTCCAAGTCCCTGTCGAACTGGCGGTTACGATTCTGGTCGCACCTTGGAACACCACCGTCACCTGAGCGCCCGCTTCCGCCGTGCCAGTCAAAACCAGCCCACCCGCTGCCTCTGCCGCGTTGACAAGATCAGCGCCGCCAGCTTGGCCCGCATTCACCGCAACCGAAGTCTGGGAGTCGACATGGATGTTATGTGTGGTGGATGCGCTGTTGCCCGCAAGATCGGTCGAAACCACCGAAACCACCGTGTCATAGGTGCCGGGTGTCACTTCGCTGGCCGCAAAATTTGCGGTCCAAGCGCCAGAAGCGCTTGCCGTGACAGTGTGGCTAACCGCGCCCATCGTCACCACAACCGCAGCACCGGCTTCCGCCGTGCCGGTCAACGCCACCCCAGCGGCAGCTTCAGCGCCAGAGATCACATCATCGCCGCCTGACTGGCCATTGTTCACCGTCACCGAGGTTTCAGTGTCGACATTCACCACTTGGGTTGCCGTCGCGGTGTTGCCAAAGCTATCGGTCGCCGTCGCCGTTGCGGTCGACGTATAAGTGCCCGCCGTCACCGAGCCCGCCGGATAGGTCACCGACCACACTCCGCTCGAATTCGCCACCGTAGTCAGCGTCGTGCCATTCCACGCCACCGAAACTGAAGCCCCCGCCTGCGCTGTGCCGTTCAGCACCAAACCCGCTGCCGCTTCGCTTGCGTTCACCATGCCGTCGCCACCCGGCGTGCCTGTGAAGGCCACCGAAGTCTCGGTATCCACCGCGAACGTATGGGTCGAGGTCGAGGTATTGCCGTGGTTATCCGTCGAAGTCGCGGTAATCGTTTGGGTATATTCCCCAGCGGGCAGGGTGCCCGTCGGATAAGTCGTGGTCCAATGCCCGTCCGAGCCGACCACAACCGTGTTCGTCACCCCATTCAGCGTCACATCCAAAGTCGCGCCCGTAATCGAGGTGCCTGCCACCACCAATCCGGTCGAATTCTCGACAAAGTTCACCTTGTCGTCGCCCGTCACTGCATCAAAGTTGATCGGGTTCGGCATGGTATCGACCACCAGAACATCGTTCCAGGTCGTGCTGTTGCCCGCTGCATCGGTGGCCTTCACCACCACCGGAATTTCATATTCGCCGGGATCCACTTCCTTCGTCGGGAAGGTCACTGTCCAGTGCCCAGTGCCCAGTGCTATCCACCACGGTGGTCTGCGTATGGCCATTGACCAAAACGTCGATCTTCGCACCCGGTTCGCTGGTGCCAGCGATCACCACGCCATTCACATAATCTGCGCCATTCTCAACATGGTTCACCGATTTGGTGCCCTCGGTCACAGCCACCGCAGGCGGGGTCGTGTCAGGCGTGCCACCACCACCGCCACCACCCGAACCACCGCCACCAGCAATCACGGCAATCGCGCCAGCCCCGGCAGCAATCGCGCCAAAACCGTCCAGGCCCAGAAGACCCGGCACAAACGGCGCCATGCCAGCAGGCTCGTTCGACACCATCGCCACATCCGAGACGCTATCCGCTTGGGTAAAGCGCATATCGTCCAGCGGGCTCCACTTGTCCCAGCCGCTGACCGGGCCGTAATCCGCCGCCAGCACGCCGCCCTGACCCTCGTGGACGATCACCTCGGTGATCTCGCCATCCGAGGAAAGATAGAGATGGTTCACATCTCCCGGCTGTTCGTTGAAGTAGTTGCTTAGAACGATGCTGCGGCCATCCGACAGCTTGACCAGCAAATCGCCGCCCTGCTGTTCATAGCCCACAACGCTCGCGCGGGAGAGGTTCAGCGAAACGCTATCGCCCGAACCAACCTGAATGAAATTGCCTTGGCTGTTGCCTGCGACACTGCCATGCTGCGCGCCGCCCGCAACATTGCGGACCGCGAAATCAATCGCTTTTACCATCTTACTGCTCCGCCTCAAAAACCCAGGCTTTCGTGCCCGGCGTGTTATTCGCCCCACTTTCGGGGGCTGATTGCTGATAGGGATACAAAGGTCGCGATGCGATTTTTAGTGGTTCGGCCGAGCGTGCCTTGAATTTGTCAGATTTTCCCCTCATTTCAGCTACATTTGCGGCTTTCGCGCTACAGATCATCTTCTTTCGTGCAGCCATGGCGCGGAAGCCATTACGCGCCAATCTCCCATTGGTTGCATTTTCGAAACAATCAACCGGGCGTTACATGAAGTATTCCGGCTATCCCCCTTTACCTGACAGCCTTTTCGGTCTTTTGATCAGACATGGCAGGCCAAACCGAAACCCTCACCAATAAGATCCTATCGTGGATCGACACAGGCCGCCTCAACCCCGGCGATCTGATTGATGAGGCCGAACTGGTCGCCGAATTCACCGTCTCCCGCACCCCCGTCCGTGAAGCTATCTTACAACTCGAAGCCATGGGCCTTGTGCGCCGCCTGCCGCGCAAGGGGGCGACAGTGTTCCGCCCCAGCCTTGAGGAATTCTTGGCCATCCTCGAAGTTCACGCCAAACTTGAAGGTCAAGCCGCAGGCCTCGCCGCCCGCCGTCTGTCGGTGTCTTGGGCCACAGCGCTAGAAGCCGCCGTGCAAGCCTGTGAGACATTCTCGACCGAACAAGGCGACGCCAACCCCGATGCCTATTACCAGCTGAACCTGCGCTTTCATGAATGTGTGGCGCTGGCCGCAGGCAATCCTTTCCTGACCGAGATGATCAAAACCAACGCCCGCAAACTGCTGGCCTACTACCGTGCCCGCTACCGCTATGCCGGGGCCATCGCCACCTCTGCCACTGAGCACCGCGCCATCGCCACGCTGATCTTCGCCCGCGATGCAGCCGGGGCCGAGACCCTGATGCACCGCCACGTCCAATTCGACCAAATCACCGCCATGGACCTACTGGCGGCGCTGTCCTGATGCTTTGTCCTGATGCGTAGGGTGCGCTTCAGCGCACCGCGCCTGTCGCCTCACGCCCCCAACCGCTGCAACAGCCGCACATAAGCCGCTTGGCCCAACCGAAACGCTTCCAGCCGGAAGAACTCATTCGGCGCGTGCAGGTTCTCGTCATCATGCGAAAATCCAAACATCACCGCATGAACCCCCAGCACCTCCAGCAAGGTCGTCATCACCGGAATAGACCCTCCCAACCGCGTGCGATACGGGGCTTTACCGTAAACCTCCTCCAACACCTGCGCCGCGATCCCCGTCGCATTATGACCCGATGGCACCAAAAACGGCCCCGCGCCGCCCGACCCCGGCTCCAGTTCAGCCGTCACCCCGGCAGGGCAATGCGCCTGCACATGCGCTTCCAAAGCTGCTAAAATCTTTGCAGGATCCTGCGCTGCCACCAACCGACAGGTGATCTTCGCCCGCGCCTCTGCCGGATGCACGGTTTTCGAGCCAATCCCCTGCCACCCGCTCGTCAACCCGTTCACATCCAGCGTCGGACGCGCCCACAGCCGTTCGCGTGTCGTGTACCCCGGCTCGCCAAACACCGCAGGCGCACCGGTTTCCGCCAAATAGCGGGGTTCATCATAGGGAATCCGCGCGATCGCCGCCCGATCCGCTCCGGTCAGCCCCAAAACATCGTCATAGAACCCATCGACTGTCACCAACCCATCTGCCGATTTCATCGAGGCCAGCAGATGCGCCAAAGCCATCGCCGGATTGGCAATCCCACCGCCATGCAGGCCCGAGTGTTGGTCCGATCTTGGCCCCCGCACCACGATCTCGGCCTTTACCAACCCCTTTAACGCCTCAACGATCTGTGGCTGATCTGGCGCATATTGCAGCCCATCGGCAGAGAAAATCATATCCGCCGTCAGCCGATCCACATTGGCCGCCACAAAAGGTGGTAGATCTGGGGAGCCGATCTCCTCCTGCCCCTCAAAGAAAAACTTCACATTCACCGGCAAGCGCCCCGTGGTTTTCAGCAGCGATTCCACCGCCAGAATGGGCACCAACATGCCGCCCTTGTCATCCGAAGCCCCGCGCCCCCAGACCTTGCCATCGCGCACCTCAGGTTCAAACGGCGGGCTGTCCCACAGCTCAAACGGCTCTGCAGGCTGCACATCGAAATGCCCATAGATCAGGATCGTCGGCTTATCGACCCCCGCGTGCAGCCAATGCCCACAGACCACCGGATGCCCCGCCGTCGGCAACACCTCGGCCCCGTCCACCCCTGCCGCCGTCAACCGCGCCGCCACCCATTCCGCGGCCCGCACCACATCCGGGATATTCTCGAGCTTGGCCGAAACCGACGGAATCCGCACAAATGCCAGCAATTCCTGCACAAACCGCGCCTGCTCCGCGTTCAGATACTGCTGCCATTCCATCGCCATCTCCTGCCATTTCACGCCAAGGCTAGACCATCTGCAACCGCCAAGCAAACCCTCGCCATGTCAGGATTTTCCTTTGCCGTTGACAGAATCCACACCCACCGATACCGATTGTGAAAACGTTTTCACTAGCAGGATCAAGCCATGAACACCGCTCGCCTCAACCGCCTGTTCGCGCCCTCGGGCAACTGCTTTGATGTTGCTATCGACCACGGCATGTTCAACGAGGCCTCCTTCCTCGGCGGCATCGAAAACATGACAAAATCCATCCAAACCGTCGCAGCCGCCGCCCCCGATGCCATCCAGCTCCCCCCCGGCACCGCGAGAATCCTGCAAGCTATCCCCGGCAAAAGCCGCCCCGCTCTAGTTTTGCGCACCGACATCGCCAATGTCTACGGCACCCCGCTGCCGCGCACGCTCTATTCCGAAGTCATCGATCGCCCGGTGGAACAAGGCCTTGTCCTCGACGCCGCTTGCGTTGTGGTCAACCTGCTCCTGCTCCCCAATCAGCCCGAACTTTACCGAGACTGCGTGCGCAACGTGAACGCCTTGAAGCGCGAATGTGAAATCTACGGCATGCCGCTGATGGTCGAACCGCTTGTGATGCAAGACAATGCCAAGGGCGGCTATATGGTTGATGGTGACATCGCCAAAATCCTGCCCCTCGTCCGCCAAGCCGCTGAACTCGGCGCCGATATCATCAAAGCCGATCCCTGCACCGATGTTTCCGAATACCATCGCGTCATAGAAATCGCCCAAGGCATCCCGGTTCTGGTGCGTGGTGGCGGTCGCGTTTCTGACGCCGAAATCCTCGCCCGCACGCACGAGCTGATGCAACAAGGCGCGCGCGGCATCGTCTATGGCCGCAATGTCGTGCAACACGCCAACCCCGGCGGCATGACCCGCGCGCTGATGGCGATTGTGCATGACAAAGCCACCGCCGCAGACGCTGCCAAGCATCTGGCCTGAAGCGATGCAAGAAATCCGCTTCGGTATCATTGGGTGTGGCCTTATGGGCCGTGAATTCGCCTCCGCTGCCGCGCGCTGGCTGCATCTTGCCAACCCCAAAGCCAAACCGCGCATCGTCGCGGTCTGCGACACCAACCCCGCGCTGATGGATTGGTTCGCCACCCATCTGGGTGAGATTCAAACCACCACCGACTATCACGACCTGTTGAAAAACCCTGACGTGGATGCCGTCTACTGCGCCGTTCCCCACGTCCTACACGCCCAAATCTATCCCGACATTCTCAACGCCGGAAAACACCTGTTCGGCGAAAAACCCTTCGGCATGGACCTCGCCCAAAACCGCAGCATCATGGCCGCCATCGCAGCTCACCCAGAACTTACCGTGCGCTGCTCGTCGGAAATGCCGTTCTACCCCGGCGCGCAAAAGGTCATCGACTTCGTAAGGTCCGGCGCGGCTGGCGATATTCTCGAAGTCGAAGCCAGCTTCCTGCATTCCTCCGATATCAACCCCGACAAGGTGATCAACTGGAAGCGGATGCAGGCGGTGAACGGCGAATATGGCTGCATGGGCGATCTGGGGATGCATGTTCTGCACGTCCCGCTCCGCCTCGGCTGGCGCCCCGATACTGTGCAAGCGAGCCTTGTGAAACGTGTCAGCCAACGCCCCGATGGCAAAGGCAATCTGGTGCCGTGCGAGACTTGGGACAACGCCACCATCACCGCCCGCGTCCCCACCACCTATGGCAATTTCCCAATGGTGCTAAAGACGTGGCGCATCGCACCGGGCGAAGCCAACACTTGGTCGCTCCGCGTCCTTGGCATGAAAGGCAGCGCCTTTTTTACCACCAAATCGCCTCGGCAGTGGCAGTTCATGCACTACAAAAACGGCGGCACCCAGACGTGGCAAACCGAAGATCTCGGCTACACGCCCTTGTTCCCCGGCATCACCGGCGGTATTTTTGAATTCGGCTTCACCGATGCCATCCAGCAAATGTGGGCCGCCTATATCGACGAACTCGCGGGCGGAGACGCCGCAGGCTTCCCCTGCGCTCACCCGTCCGAGGCGGCAGCCCATCACGCTATCCTCACCGCCGCCCTGACCGCAGGCAAAGAAAACCGCACTGTCAGCGTGGACTACGCATGAGAAAGGGCATCGCCTGCGCGGGCAACTGGATCGTCGATATCATCCACAGCATCGAGGCTTGGCCGCAGAAAAGTGATCTCGTCCGCATCCAGCACGAAGCCACCGGGGTAGGTGGTGGTGCCGCCAACGTCGTCCTAGACCTCGCCGCCTTCCAGACCGACCTGCCGCTGTACGCTGTGGGTCTGATCGGCACCGACACCCATGCGCAAATCTGCCTTGCCGCCTGTGCGAGCGCCAAAATCGACACAGGCTGGCTAAAGCAAACCCCGCACCACCCGACCGCCCACACCCAAGTGATGAACGTCCCCGGTGACAGCCGCACCTTCTTCTACCATCCCGGCGCCAATGACGCGCTCAGCGAAGCTGACATCCCCATCGAAGCCATCGCCGCCCAAAATGCTAAAATCTTCTACCTCGGCTACCCCAACCTGCTCGCCACCCTAGACACGGTGGAACCCAACGGAGAAACCCCCGCCGCCCGCATCCTTGCCCGCGCCCAAGCCGCAGGCATGATCACGTGCGTTGATCTGGTCTCATCCGCCACCCCGCACTTTGCCGCTACCGTCAAAGCCATCCTGCCACACACAGATTACCTATTCCTGAATGAAATCGAAGCCGCCCGCGCCACCAACCGCGCCGACATTGCCCCCGACGACCGCGCCCGCATCTTGGAAGCCGCAACCGCCCTGCAAGCCCAAGGCGCTAAAGCCGTGATTCTGCACACCGGTACCCTCGCCCTCTGGCTGGCCGAATCCGCGCTCTGGTCTAGCCCCGAGCCGATAAATCCCGCTGAAATCCTCAGCCCCGTCGGTGCCGGGGACGCCTTCTGCGCAGGCATCATCTACGCCATCCACGAAAACTGGACCGCCGAGCAAGCCCTCCACCTTGGCCACCGCGCCGCTGCCGCCGCCTTGAAAAGCGTCACGGCCAGCGAAGGCATCCCCCCGCTGGCCGCGTTTATCTAGTTCTTAGCCGCTACTCAGATGTAGTGGTTCCACAAGTTCTCCAGCCGTTCTTGACGGCCCGAGCGTGGCTGCGGGTTGATGTTGTTCTTGATCACCGCCTCGGCGATCACTTCCAGCGGCTGCGTCAGCATCGCCTTGGCACCCTCACGCTCCCAGCCTGCATAACGTGCGCGCCGTGCCGCTTCCAACGTATCATCCTCCAGCAGATAAACCGCCGCTTTCAAGGCCCGTGCGCAGGTGTCCATGCCGCCGACATGCGCGAGGATCAGATCTTCCGGGTCCAGCGATTGCCGCCGCACTTTGGCGTCAAAGTTGGTGCCCCCTGTGGTATAGCCGCCCGCGCGCAAGATCTCATAAAACGCCAGCGCCTTTTCAGCGTGGTTGTTCGGGAACTGGTCAGTGTCCCAGCCGGATTGGTAATCATTGCGGTTCATGTCGATCGACCCAAAGATCCCCAAAGCCGCAGCCGTAGCGATCTCATGTTCAAAGCTGTGCCCGGCCAAGATCGCATGGCCCTGCTCGATGTTGACTTGGACCTCTTTCTCCAGCCCGAAATCCTTCAGGAAGCCGTAAACCGTCGCCACATCATAGTCATACTGATGCTTCGACGGCTCTTGCGGTTTCGGCTCGATCAGGATCGCGCCCTTGTAGCCAATTTTGTGCTTATACTCGACGACCGATTGCAGGAACCGCCCGGCATGAGCGCGCTCTTGGGCAAGATCGGTGTTCAGCAGCGTCTCGTAGCCCTCACGCCCGCCCCACAGCACATAGTTCGCACCGCCCAGTTTATGCGTGGCATCCAGACAGGATTTCACCGTGGCCGCAGCATAGGCGTAAACCTCGGGATCGGGGTTGGTGGCAGCCCCCGACATCCAGCGCTTGTGGCTGAACATATTGGCGGTGCCCCAGAGCAACTTGGCCTTGTGGCTCGATTGCTTTTCTCCAAGATAATCCACGATTTCTTCAAGGTTGCGCAGGGATTCGGCGAAAGTCGCCCCCTCAGGTCGCGCATCGGCGTCGTGGAAGGCGTAGAATGGCGTGCCGAGAATATCGAACATCTCAAACGCCACATCGGCCTTCAGCTTGGCAAGCGCCATGGTGTCGCCGAACCACGGGCGATCGAAGGTCTGCCCGCCAAACGGGTCGCCGCCCGGCCATGCGAACGAATGCCAATAGGCGACGGCAAAGCGCAGATGATCCTCCATCCGCTTGCCCAGCAGCACCTCATCGGGGTCGTAATGCCGGAAAGCAAACTCGTTGGTCGAGCCTTCGCCCTCATACTTGATCTGCGGGATGTTCTTGAAAAAGTCGGTCATGCGAGGCTCCTTATAGCGGTTTGTGCAGCGCGATAACGGGCGTGGCCCGCATCGAAGGCATCTTTCAGGGTGGGATCGGGCAGGATTTCCCGCGCGATTTGCGGAAGGGTGGCCACTTCCGACCCAGCCCCAGTGGCGGCCATCAGGCCAAGACGGGCTGCCCCGAAAGCACCACCGAAATCTCCGGTCACAGGCAGGCTGACCGGGCAATCCAAGGCGGTGGCAATCGCGCGCAGCCAGTAGTCGGAGCGTGATCCGCCGCCGACTGCCAGCAAATGCTGCAATTTGGTGCCAGTTGCAGCCAAAGCGTCGCGGCAATCGCGGAAGGCAAAGGTCACGCCCTCCAACACCGCGCGGGTGCCCGCTTGGCGGTCGGTGGCATGTTCCAAACCGGTGAACGCGCCTCGGATTGAGGCGCTATTCAACGGCGTGCGCTCCCCCCCCAGATAGGGCAGGAACACCGTCTTACCCGGCGCTTGCAGCGGGCCGACTTCGCCCGTCAAGGTCGCGGCATCCGCCCCGACCAGTTTGGAATACCAGTTCAAAGCATCGGTCGCAGCCAGAACCACCCCCATCTGGTGCCAGGTGTTCGGCAAGGCGTGGCAGAACGTATGCACCGCCGTCGCAGGGTCGGGCTGATAGCCATCGTTGGCGGCAAACAACACTCCGCTCGTGCCCAAAGACACAAACGCCTCGCCCGCCCGCACCACACCGACACCAACGCCCGAGGCTGCATTGTCGCCGCCACCCCCGGCCACAACCACGCCCGCGCCGATGCCAAATCGGCTGGCCAACTCACCTCGAAGCACCCCAGAAACCTCCGAGCCTTCCACCAAACGCGGCATCTGCGCCCGGGAAAGCCCGGTATCGGCTAGCAAAACATCCGACCAATCCCGCTTGCCAGTATCCAGCCAAGCCGTACCAGCGGCGTCTGACATTTCCGAGACATGCTCGCCCGTCAGCCACAGCCGCAGATAGTCCTTTGGCAGCAGCACTTTCGCCACTTTGTCCCACAGGGCAGGCTCATGCTTGCGCAGCCAGTCGAGTTTCGGCGCGGTGAAGCCCGGAAACACAATATTGCCGGACAGGCGGCGGAATTCTGGCTTTGCATCCAAAGCCGCTGCTTCGGCGAAACTGCGGGTATCGTTCCACAGAATACAGGGCCGCAGCACCTGATCCGACGCATCCAGCAAGGTCGCCCCATGCATATGGCCGGAAAGGCCGATACCTTTTACCGCCGCCAACCCATGTTCGGCGAGTTTGCCCAACACAATTTCAGCCGCCGCGATCCACGAGGCCGGGGCTTGCTCCGACCATCCCTCCGCCGGACGTTCCACTGTCAAGGGCGCCGTCGCCTCAGCCAGCACGTGCTGGCTGTCATCCATCAGGATGCCCTTCAGCCCCGAGGTGCCCAGATCGAGCCCGATATACATAAGTGTCCTCCCCAGAACGCGTGCATGTCAGCGCTAACATGCCAGTTATGAAATCGTTTACGCTATGCCGTTTCATCCTTCAACAGCAGGAATAAAGCCAAAGCGGTTAGAATGACTCCGCCCAGCACATTTATCGGCGGCGCTGTGCGGCCAAGTGCGATTTCCCACAGGATCACCCAGCTTGGCACCAAATAGGTATAGGCCATCACCTTGGCCGAAGGCAGCCGCAGCGTGGCAAATTGTAGCAAAACGAAAGTCATCGCAGAGGCCGCAACCGAGACATAAACCAAGCAAATCCAAACGATGGCGGGCAGGGCGGCCCAATCGGTCGCCAGCACATCGCGCCAACCCCACAGACACAGAATCACAAAGCCTGCCAGCATCATACCAAAGGTGAACACCAGTGCAGGCTCGCCTCGGTTCAGCTTGCGCACCATTGGCGCATACAGCGCATGCGCGATGCAGCCGAAGAAATAGATAAACTCGCCGCGTCCAACCTCAAACCGCGCCAAAGCTGCCAGATCACCGCGAAAGATTACCCACAGCGCGCCAACAGCCCCGATCGCCAAGGCCAAACCCATCCGGACGGTGGTGATTTGCCCCAACAGCAGCCAGGCAAACCCTGCCGCCATCAACGGCGTCAGCGTGAACACCGCTGCCATCGGCACGGCTTCCGCCGTCTGCAAGCCCCAGAACATCAGTACGAAATAACACGCGAGCAACCCGCCCAAGACGACATACCGCCACGGTGCCGCCCATGTCTTGCGCGGCACCCCCACGGTCAGAAAGGCCGCCAGCCCCACCAGAGCCCCCGCCAAAGCAAACCGCGCCACCGTCAAGGCCGCGGGCGAGACATGCGGGGCCGCCATTGCCCCCAGACTAAAGCTGCCCGCGACCAGCGCTGAAAACGCCAACATCGCAACATGGCCACGTTGGGGTGGGCTTAATGTGGCCCAAAGCCTCAAGCGCTGCACCACGTTGCCGCCGATTGCCGCAAACAGCTCAGGAAGCTCTGCACCTTCAAGGTCCGGTGCAAATCCACATGCGTCACGATCCAGAGCGGCGAGTCCCATTCCGGGATCGGTGCCATCACCTCGACCAGATCGGGGTCCAGCCGCGCCTCATGCGCCCGCATGAACCCCAGCCCCATCCCCGCCTTCACCGCCGCTTCCGATGCCGCAGGTTCGTTGACGCGGAAGGTCAGCCGATCTTGCGACACTCGTTCCCGCAGCCAGCGATAGAACGGCGCGCGGTTATCAGGGTTATCAACGCCAACGAAACGGTGCAGCACCAGCTCGGCTTCGCCATTCGGCAGCCCATGCCGTGCCACATAGGCTTTCGAGGCATAAAGCCCGAACTGCATCTTCACCAAGGGCAGCGCGACATTGTCCGGCTCTTGCGGCGTCGCCCCCGCCCGGATCGCCACGTGCGCTTCGCCATAATCCAGCCGATACAGCCGCATATCGGTCAGAAACCGGATCACCACCGCCGGATGCGCCTCTTGGAAGGTCGCGAAAACCGGGGCCAGCAGATGTGCAATCCCGGTGATTGAGGTCACCACCAACTCGCCCGCCACGGTCTCGCCCTGACCCTTGATCCGGCTGGCCAGCTGGCCAAACTGATCTTCGGTGGTTTGCGCCACCGATAACAAATCCCGCCCGGATTCCGTCGGCGTATAACCGCGCGCATGGCGCTGGAACAGCTTCGCCCCCAACCGCTTTTCCAGACTGTCGATATGCCGGATCACCGTGGCATGATGCACCCCCATCACCTCGGCCGCCCCTGAAACCGTGCCCATCCGCGCCACCTGAAACGCCGTCCTGATCTCGTCCCAGTTATCCATCGAGCAGATCCCCTGTGCATTTGCGCACATAAATCAGCAAAGGCTGCAGATAAAGCAAGGGGTTTGTCGGCTTAGACATAAGGCTTGCCCGAAGCGCTGCTTAGGCGGATGCTAAGGTCAGGGTGTTCAAGCCGCCAGAGGCCACCATGAAGCTTGTTTCCTCATCGCCGGATCGCTTGGTGCTGCGCAAAAGACCGGTGCTGATGGGCATCGGGATCGCCGCTGCCATGCTGCTGTTCGCGGCGATCTGGCTGGCCAAATTCTTCTCAAACGATCACAGCGATCTGACCGTCCTCGCGCTGCTGTTTGGCCTGTTCGGCGTGGTGTTCATCGTCTTCGTGCGGCAAGAGGTGGCGGTGTTCGACCGCCCCAGCAACACGCTGACCTTGCGCAGAGTCGGGGTCTTCGGCGCACGCGAGCAAAGCCGCCCCTTGGCCGAGGTCACCAAGGCAGTGGTGGAAACCAGCGCCAATGACGGCGACAGCAGGGCCGGGCCAAGTCACCGCGCCGTGCTGAGCTTCACCTCTGGCCCACCACTCCCCCTATCCGCAATCTTCCGCTCGGGATCAGAAGCAAAGACAGCGGTGCAACAAATCAACACTTGGTTGAACCAAAAGACCGGGCAGACCCAAAAGCGCCCGAAAAAACGCTGATCACCCAGCCCTGCTTGACTCTGCCCCCCCAACCGCGTATCGCCCGAACCAATTCCCCCGGAGGCAACCGCTTCCGGTCCCTTGGCTTATGCCGGGATCGCCACCTGTCAGCGCGTTGCGCCCACAGGTGCTGTTTCGCATTGGCCTTGGGAAACCCGCCGTAGCGCCCCATATCGGGGTTTTGATCTAGGAGAGCGTGATGTTTGAAAGCCTGTCAGAACGCCTTGGTGGCGTGTTCGACCGCTTGACCAAGGCCGGCGCGCTCTCGGAAGCCGACGTTGACACCGCGCTACGCGAAGTCCGCACTGCCCTGCTGGATGCAGACGTGTCGCTGGAAGTCGCGCGCAATTTCGTCAAAGCCGTCAAAGTCCGCGCCATTGGCCAAGCTGTCACCAAGTCGATCACTCCCGGCCAGCAAGTCGTCAAGATCGTCCACGACGAACTCGTGCGCGTGCTGGCGGGCGATGATGAACCCGAAGCGCTGAAAATCGACAACCCGCCGTCCGCCATCCTGATGGTCGGTCTGCAAGGTTCGGGCAAGACTACCACCACCGCCAAGCTGGCCAAGCGCCTGAAAGAGCGCAACGGCAAGCGCGTGCTGTTGGCCTCGCTCGACACCAACCGCCCGGCGGCTATGGAGCAGTTGGCGATCCTCGCGGGCCAGATCGGTGTGGACTCCCTGCCAATCGTCAAAGGCGAAACCGCCGTCCAGATCGCCAAGCGCGCCAAGACCCAAGCCGCGATGGGAGGCTATGACGTGGTGTTCTTCGACACCGCTGGCCGTCTGCACATCGACGAAGTGCTGATGGCGGAAATCCAAGCCGTCCGCGACATCGCCCAGCCCCGCGAAACCCTGCTGGTGGTCGATGGTCTGACCGGGCAAGATGCGGTCAACGTAGCCTCGGAATTTGACGCCAAAGTCGGCATCTCGGGGGTCGTCCTCACCCGGATGGACGGCGACGGTCGCGGCGGTGCCGCGCTTTCGATGCGCGCTGTCACCGGCAAGCCGATCCGCTTTGTCGGTCTTGGCGAAAAGATGGATGCGCTGGAGACGTTCGAGGCTGAACGTGTCGCAGGCCGCATCCTTGGCATGGGCGACATTGTGGCGCTGGTCGAAAAGGCCCGCGAAACCTTTGAGGCCGAACAAGCCGAGCGGATGGCACGGCGCTTCGCCAAGGGTCTGTTCAACATGAACGACTTGAAAAGCCAGCTTGAACAGATGCAGAAAATGGGCGGGATGCAGGGCGTGATGGGCATGATGCCCGGCATGGGCGGCATGGCCAAGAAAGCCGAAGCTGCGGGCTTTAACGACAAAATGCTGACCCATCAGATCGCCTTGGTCAATTCGATGACCAAGAAAGAGCGCGCCAACCCCGATCTGCTGGCCGCGTCGCGTAAAAAGCGCATCGCAGCCGGGGCAGGGCTTGAGGTGTCAGAAGTGAACAAGCTTCTGAAGCAGCACAAGCAAATGGCCGATATGATGAAGAAAATGGGCAAAGGTGGTGCCATGAAAAACGCCATCAAGCAGATGATTGGTGCCAAGGGCGGGATGCCCGATATGGCCAACATGTCGCCCGAAGCCATGGCCGAAGCCGCCAAAGGCATGAAGCAAGGCCTCGGCATGGGCGGCGGCTTCCCCGGTATGCCGCGCGGTCTGTCGCTGCCCTCCAGCCTTTCGGGGTTGATGAAGAAGAAATGATGCCTGCCGACCGCCTTTCTGCGATCAGGATCGCCCGCGTCAATCACGCCGGAGAATACGGCGCGATTCGCATTTACGGCGCGCAGATTGCGGTGTGCAGTCTGTTGTGGCCGCGCCTTGTGTTGCCGTTGTCGCAGCTAAAAGCGCATGAGGTGGAACACTGCCGCCTGTTCCGCGCAGCTTTGTCGGCGCGCGATGGTCGCCCCTGCCGGGCGATGTATCTGTGGAGTATGGGCGGCTGGGTGCTGGGTGCTGTCTCGACTCTGTTCGGCCCCAACCTGATCTGGGTCTGCACCGAGGCTGTTGAAGAAACCGTGCATCATCATCTATCCGATCAGTTGGATTGGCTGAAGTCGCGTGATGGCGATTTATATGGGCTTATCAAAGGGACTCAGGCTGAAGAAGAAGGCCACCTTGACCTCGCCCGCAGCGAGAAGACCCGCGACAATGCGATGACGAAGGCGTTCGGAGCACTGGTGCACGCCAGCGTGTCGTCGGTGGTTTGGCTGTCGACTTGGGGTCAGTCATCGCGGATGCGGCATGACTTGCGGAGGCTGGCATGATCGAACTGACGGGCATCCCGGTGCTAGAGACCGAACGCCTGCGCCTGCGTGGGCCGAAGTCGTCGGATTTTGAGTCGATGGCGGCCTTCCTCGCTTCGCCCCGCAGCGCCTATGTCGGTGGGCCCGTCAGCCGCGCGCAGGCTTGGCGCAGCTTTGGCCATCTAACCGGCCATTGGTTGCATCGTGGCTATTCGATGTTCATTCTGGCCGACAAATCCACCGATGCAGCCCTCGGCATGGCAGGCCCATGGTTCCCCGAAGGCTGGCCTGAACCCGAACTTGGCTGGTCGATCTGGGCATCTGAGGCCGAAGGCAAAGGCCTGGCACACGAAGCCGCCCGCGCCGCCCGCCGCTTTGCCTATGACAGCCTTGGCTGGAAAACCGCCATCAGCCTGATCGCCGATAATAACCTGCGCAGTCAGGCGCTGGCGCAGCGCATGGGCTGCACTCGCGACGGCGAATTCATCCACGAAACCTTCGGTGCCAGCCAAATCTGGCGTCACCCCGCCCCGGAGTCCCTACAATGACCGACGCCACCACCATCGCCGCCGAGCTGCTGAAAGACCACCGCGAGAGCATCGACCGCCTCGACGCGATCCTCGTCTACACCCTCGCCGAACGCTTCAAGCGCACCCAAGCCGTGGGGCGTCTGAAAGCCGAACATGATCTTCCCCCGTCCGATCCCAGCCGCGAAGCGCGCCAGATCGAACGGCTGGAATGGCTTTCGAAAGAAGCCGACCTCGACCCCGAATTCGCTAAGAAATTCCTGACCTTCATCATCTCCGAAGTCATCAGGCATCACGAACAACTTCAGAAATAACCGCAGACACGCGGTTCCAACCAAACCTAAGGAGACTACACCATGTCCATGAAAATTCGCCTCGCCCGCGGTGGTTCGAAAAAGCGCCCGCACTATTCGATCGTCGCCACCGACAGCCGCAACCCGCGCGATGGCCGCTTCCTGGAAAAGCTGGGCACCTATAACCCGCTCTTGGCCAAAGACAGCGAAGAGCGCGTGAAAATGAATATGGAGCGCGTGCAATATTGGCTGAGCCAAGGCGCACAGCCAACCGACCGTATCGCGCGTATGCTGGAAGCCGCTGGTGTGCTGGCGAAAAAGGTCCGCTCGAACCCGAAATCGGCCGTCCCCGGCAAACGTATGGCCGAGCTGACCAAGAAGAAAGCCGCGCGCGCAGAAGCACCGGCAGCTGCTGAATAATCAGCTTGCTGATCCCTGAAAACTGCGGCTCCCATCCGGGGGCCGCATCTTAGCATCGGAGAGTCTCATGCCCAACCCAGACCACATCTGCGTCGGCGCCATCGCAGGCTCTTTCGGCGTGCAAGGCGAAGTGCGGCTGAAAAGCTTCTGCACTGATCCTGAATCCATCGCCACCTACGGCCCACTCTACAGCGAAGACGGCCAAACCACCTATAAAATCAAACTGACCCGCCCCGTCGCAGGCGGTCTTGGTGCGCGCATCATAGGCGTGGAAACCAAAGAACAGGCCGATGCCCTGAAAGGCATAAGCCTATATGTTGACAAGAAAAAACTCCCCCACCTGCCCGATGATGAATTTTACCACGCCGATCTGATCGGCCTCGCCGCGTTCGACACTGGCGGCAAAGAACTTGGCCGCGTGCAAGCCGTACACAACCACGGCGCGGGCGATCTGTTGGAAATTGCAGGCCCCGGCCTGAAATCCGGCTTGCTGTTGCCCTTCACGCTCAAAGCAGTCCCCACGGTAGACCTCACCGCTGGCCGCATCATCGTCGATCCGCCAGAAGGTCTTGATTAAAAACCGCTTTAGGGCAAGCGACGTGTGATCAAATCAAAAACTGCTAGACTAAAATCCGCCACCACGCCACTCTGCGCAGGGCTGTAAGGGGGCGTGATGCACAACCGTATGCGATGGCTGATGGGCGCAACCGCTCTGCTTTACATCGGGCCGCTGATGGCGGGCTTGGGCGGCTATGGCTGGCCCTTGGTGCCTGTCTTCACCCTGCTGTTCGTACTCTGGCAATTCATCATTCGCCCGCAAAACTGGCCGCGTCAGTTCCACGACTGGACCCAGTATCAGGCTTGGGCCACCCTGTTCAGCAACGCCGCCATCCAACTGCTGTTCGTGGCCCTGCTGTTCGGCGTCGGTCGCGGCATCGGCGGAGCCTTGGGTTTCGTGCCACCCTATTCCGAAATGCTGCCCGTCGCGATTTCCTTCCTGTCGATCCCTCTGGCCCGGATGATCTGGGACCCGTGGAAGATCAATGAAACCAACGCATTTCTCGATCACGCCATTGATCAGATCGCCCACCCCGGCAATCCGGTGGAACGCAGCGAGTTGAACACCGCGCGCCGCATGATCGCTCCCTTGGCCGATCTGCCCGATGACACCACCCCTGCCACCGTGGCCCAACACCTGCTGGCGCTATCTGCCCATGCCGACCCCGCTTTTATCCGCACCGCTTTGTTTGAACGCGCCCGTACAGGTGCCGCCCGCGCCGAAATCATCGCCCTGATCCTGCACAGCACCGATCCGGCCCTGATCACCGATGTGCACGGCGACGGTCCAACGCTGGCACTGGCTCTGCTGCCCGAAGACCCCGAGTTGATCGGCCTGTTCGCCACCCGCCTCCGCGATGCCATGCCGCAAGACCCGGATATCTGGGGCAAGTCCCCCAGCTCCGATCTGCTGGCGGAATGGCTGGCGAAATACCTCAATTCCGCCGCCGAAACCCCGTTGCGCGATCTGATCGCCGCGACAAATGCCGCCCAACCCGAGGATGGTTTGGCCTAGCAGGGGTGCCCGCGACAGGCTAAAAGCCAGTATGACCGACACACCCGACACGCCCGCCAGTGACACCTCCCCCAGCAAATCGCATGGCCGCATTTCGATCCGCGCCAGCCTGAAGCCGCGCGATTTGATGGAGGAGCCTTTGCACGTCAAAGATGCATGGCGCGCCAAAATCATCACCCTGATGCCCGATGCCTTCCCCGGCATTTTGGGGATTTCGCTGACCGGCAAAGCGCTGGATTTGGGGTTGTGGGCGCTCGACGTGATCAACTTGCGCAGCTTCGGGCAGGGCAAGCACCTGAACGTTGATGACACCCCCGCAGGCGGCGGCGCGGGCATGGTTTTGCGCGCCGATGTGCTGGACGCGGCCCTAACCGATGCGGCCCAGCACACCCCGCGCGACCGCAATCACTGGCCTGTGATCTACCTTTCCCCACGCGGCAAGCCGTTCAACCAAGCCATGGCCCGCCGCTTTGCCGCCTGCGATGGCGTCACGCTGCTCTGCGGTCGATTTGAAGGCGTCGATCAGCGCCTGCTCGATCACCACGACATCGAAGAAGTCTCCCTTGGCGACTTCGTGCTGACCGGGGGCGAGATCGCGGCCACCGCCCTGATCGACGCCACCGTGCGCCTGCTGCCGAAAGTGCTGGGAAATCAAGAGTCGACGGTAGAGGAATCCTTTTCCGACGGCCTGCTGGAACACCCGCAATACACCCGCCCCGCCATCTGGAATGATCTGCCGATCCCCGAAGTGCTACAATCCGGCAACCACGCCGCCATCGCCAAATGGCGCCAAGCGCAGGCCGAGGAGATCACCAAGACCCGGCGGCCTGATCTGTGGCAGGCTTATTTGCGGCGGAAAGCCTAGTGGATCGGTTGTACGCTCCGCGGGGAGTATTTCAAAAAGAGCAAATTCTTTGGGTCATCCTCTCTGCTCAAATAACCCCGCCGGAGGCTTCGCGATTTCCGCACTCCAACCGTTAACAAATCCTTATCAACCCAATGCTAACCCATTGATTTTACATACACGCCACCCTTGTCCACGCGTGGACACCCAAGGCCTCTTGACCCATCCCCCCACAAACCCTATACGCCCGTAGTCCGGGGTCAAAAGCCTATCGGGCCCGATTCCTTTTGGCCGCAATGCTTGCCTTCTTCCGCAAGTTTGGCCCGAAATTCGGACTTCAAAAGCTAGCCGCATCTCTGGCGGGGTCACAAAATTCTGTGGCGACCCGATCGAAGACCAGAAGCTCTACGGCTGCATCACGTCGGGGAAAACCCTGCAAACAAAGGAACTGCGATGAATTTGATCGCCATCATTGAAGCCGAGCAGATCGCTGCGCTCGGCAAGAAAATCCCGGATTTCAAAGCCGGTGATACCGTGAAAGTCGGCTATAAAGTGACCGAAGGCACCCGCTCGCGCGTGCAGAACTACGAAGGCGTCTGCATCGCCCGTAAAGGCGGCTCGACCATCGCGGCTTCGTTCACCGTCCGCAAAATCTCGTTTGGTGAGGGCGTGGAGCGTGTGTTCCCGCTGTATTCGACCAACATCGACAGCATCGAGGTGGTCCGTCGTGGCCGCGTGCGTCGCGCCAAGCTGTATTACCTGCGCGATCGTCGCGGCAAATCGGCCCGGATCGTCGAAGACACCAATTACAAACCCAAAGCCGAGTAAGGAGCAGAGCGATGAAAGACGGAATTCACCCCGACTATCACACCATCACAGTCAAAATGACCGATGGCACCCTGTTCCAAGCCAAAACCACTTGGGGCAAAGAGGGCGACCAAATGGCGCTGGACATCGACCCGCTGGCACACCCGGCTTGGACCGGTGGCTCGGCCAAACTGATGGACACCGGTGGCCGCGTGTCGAAGTTCAAGAACAAATACGCCGGTCTGGGTTTCTGATCCCACACCGCTGCACAGATTGGGGCGTCTCTGCGGAGGCGCCCTTTTTCATTTGATGCTCCAAGATTTCGCCGCAATTTTGCGGTAAGGGGGCAGCATGTCTCGCGTTTTAGCCGCCTTGTTGTTATGCGCCACGCCCTGCGTCGCAAAAGCAGACGCGTTTCAGCGTCTGCCCGGACTATATGGCGATCCGCACCCTGTGATGGAAAGCTGCGAAGGGACGCGGCAACGATTGACCCTCTCGCAAGATAGCCAGCGCGGTGCGATTGAGGTGTTGGTCCTCGATGTGGATGGGCAATATTTTGTTGGCTCGGATATCGCGTTCACTATCCGGCGGACGACGCCGGATGGGGCTGAAATCCAGTTCGATGATGACGATGGCCGCACCCCCAGCGGCGCGCTTGTGGTCTGGGAGTTGCGCCTCCTGATCAACCCCGGCCGCTATTGCTGGCACCGCACCGACTGGCCTGCCGATCAGTGCATCAACATGGTGCAGCGTTGCGAAGGACCTGAGCCGATTTCATAAGCAACTTCCCGCTTCCCCTTTCCGCCGCTATCCGTATAGGAAGCCTGATAGACCAAAGGGGACAAGCGGCATGGCGCATATCATCGTTGTCGGCAATGAAAAGGGCGGCTCGGGTAAATCGACCACCTGTATGCATGTCGCAACCGCATTGTGCCGGATGGGGCATCGGGTTGGGGCTTTGGACCTTGATCTGCGGCAGAAATCCTTCGGTCGCTATGTCGAGAACCGCCGCGCCTTCCTTGCCCGCGCGGGTCTTGACCTGCCCACCCCCGATTATCGCGATCTGCCCGAGATTGAGGCCGGATCGCTGGCGCAAGGCGAGAACGCTTTTGACGCGCGGCTGTCAGCGGCGGTGGCGCAACTCGAAGCAGTGTCCGATTTCATCCTGATCGACTGCCCCGGCAGCCACACCCGGTTGTCTCAGGTGGCGCACTCTCTCGCCGATACGCTGATCACGCCTTTGAACGATAGTTTTATCGACTTCGATCTGCTCGCCCGCGTCGATGCCGAAACTGGCAAAGTCAAAGGCCCCTCTATCTATTCTGAAATGGTCTGGAATGCGCGGCAGTTGCGCGCACAGGCGGGCCTGAAGCCCATCGACTGGATCGTGCTGCGCAATCGGTTGGGCGCGCAACAGATGCACAACAAGAAGAAGGTCGGGGCGGCTCTGGAGGAACTTTCCAAGCGCATCGGCTTCCGCGTCTCGCCCGGTTTTTCCGAGCGGGTGATCTTCCGCGAACTGTTCCCGCGCGGTCTGACCCTGCTGGATCTGAAGGATACCGGGGTGGATCAGCTGAACCTGTCCAACATCGCAGCCCGGCAAGAACTGCGCGACCTGATGAAAGAGCTTAAGCTTCCAGGGGTGACAGTCTCGTTCTGAACAGCATCGGCTGGGCTTCACGCCGCGCCTCACGGGTGCGGGTGCGTTCTAACCGCATCTCGAACATGTCAGGACCAGCTTCGGCCTTGCGGGCGAACAGGCCAAAGCGGGCGAACAGGGCGTATCCGAATTTCATGGTGGTCTCCTGCGGCTTTCGTTTCGATGGGCCCAATCTGGAGTTGAATCGCGGCGGGAAAATGTCCGACTAGCGTTAGTTTCGGGCCGTTTTTACAACGAGGGAAACAGTGGGTTTCTTTTCCAGACTTGGCGCGCCTCGGTTTATGCGTGCCGTAAACATCAGATTACGCGGCGCAAGCCAGCGTAGTGCCGACGTCATGCCGCGCGTCAAAAGGGGGTATCGCAGATATTCCAACGTAAAATCAAAATACTAACCCTGCGTCTCGGCTTCGGCATCCGCTTCCGCCAATTCGCCCTCCAAAAACCGCTCGAAGGCGTCCAGATCAACCGGCTCGAATTGCCCGAAGCCCTGCATCCACACCGATGCATTGCGCATCGCGTCCGGCTCTAGCTTGCACCAGATCACCCGCCCGCGTTTTTCGCGGCTGATCAATCCAGCCTCGGCCAGTATGCCAAGATGCTTGGAAATCGCTGTCAGGCTGATCTGAAACGGCTCGGCCACATCGGTGACGGCCATGTCATCTTCCAGCAACATCGCCAGAATAGCCCGCCTTGTTGGGTCGGCGAGGGCGGAGAAAACGGTATCAAGATTTGCGACCATGCAGGGACTATCACAAGCCTTCACAGGATCGTCAACCAAATGGTTGAATATGCAAGGCGCTGCAAAGGCGAGCAAATCGCAAGGAGAGTTTCCAACTCACCCCTGGAACCTCAAGTAAAATCAACAGCTTACAGCAGACTTTCCGCGCTTGACTCAAAGCCCCCCAATCCGTAGGTATCCCCCAACCCTCTGGAGGCTTTTGCCGTGGTATCCGACGCAGATCGTGAGCGCCTTGCCGCCCTCGAAAAGCGGATTGAAACCGCCAAAGCCGCCGCCGCGCCCCGGCGCTCTGCGCAAGAGGATAACCATCGTCAGGCCCAGTTGGCATGGCGCATGGTGATAGAACTTGTGGCCGGTCTTCTGATCGGTTTCGGTATCGGATACGGACTGGATACCTTGTTTGGGACCATGCCGATATTCCTCGTGCTGTTCGTGTTGGCGGGGTTTGCGGCAGGGGTCAAAACCATGCTGCGCTCGGCAAAAGAGATGCAGGATAAAGCGACCGCTGCGGCGGTTGACCGGCAACAAAACGCCGCTCCGGTGGCCGACGATGAAGAGGAAGACTGACGTGGCAGCCGAAGCGCAAGAAGGTGGTTTGTCGTTCCATCCGCTCCAGCAGTTTGAGGTTCATCCGCTGTTTGGCGATGGCCCGATCCACTGGTACACCGTCACCAACGCGACCGTCTGGCTGCTGTTGGCCGCTGTAGCCGTGGTGATTTTCTTCGTTGTGGGCTCGGCTGGTCGCAAGCTGATCCCGTCGCGGATGCAGTCGGTGGGCGAGCTAGGCTATGATTTCGTGCATAACATGGTCGTCGATGTGACCGGCCAAGATGGCGCGAAATACTTCCCGATGGTGATGACCCTGTTCCTGACCATCGTGTTCTCGAACCTGCTCGGCCTGCTGC
This sequence comes from Cypionkella sp. PAMC25878, assembly GCF_058135695.1. NCBI lineage: Bacteria > Pseudomonadati > Pseudomonadota > Alphaproteobacteria > Rhodobacterales > Paracoccaceae > Cypionkella > Cypionkella sp. PAMC25878. The sequence goes on from NZ_CM176871.1 coordinate 1,161,781, forward strand.
CCGGGTCGTTCTCACCAACCTCGCATATCGCGGTCACGGCAATCATGGGCGTGGGCGTGTTCCTGTTCGTCACCCTGCTGGGCTTCTGGAAGCACGGCTTCCACTTCCTTGGCCTGTTCTGGATGAAAGACGCGCCGCTGATCCTGCGCCCGATCATCGCGGTGATCGAGTTGATTTCCTACTTCGTGCGCCCAGTCAGCCATTCCATTCGTTTGGCGGGCAACATCATGGCAGGCCACGCAGTTATGAAAGTGTTCGCCGCCTTTGCGCCGATGATCCTGATTTCAGGGATCGGCGTGCTGGTGACCCCGGTGTCGGTTCTGGCGATCACCGCAATCTATGCGCTGGAGGTTCTCGTGGCCTTCATCCAAGCCTATGTCTTTACCATCCTGACCTGCGTTTACCTGAAAGATGCGCTGCATCCGGGCCACTAACCCCGAACTTAACGCAATGTCGTAACCTCATCTAACCTATTCCATCGTAAGGAGAATATCATGGATCTCGCAACCGCAGCCGCTCTCGGCAAATTCATCGGCGCTGGTCTGGCCGCTATCGGTTCCGGCGCTGCCGCAATCGGCGTTGGCAATGTTGCTGGCAACTTCCTGGCTGGCGCTCTGCGCAACCCTTCGGCAGCTGGATCGCAAACCGCGACCCTGTTCATCGGTCTGGCCTTCGCAGAAGCTTTGGGGATCTTCTCGTTCCTCGTCGCTCTGCTGTTGATGTTCGCAGTCTGATCTGACGCTCGCATCCTTACGGTCAGGGGTGCCGCGATTGCGCGGCGCCCTTGAACTTCAAAAAGGGTCCGACGGAGGGCAAAATGGCGACCACGACTACCACTGAAGCCGCAACGGAAGTTGCGCACGAGGCCGCTAAGGCAGGGATGCCGCAGCTGGACCCGACCCATTTCGTAAACCAGATCTTCTGGCTTGTCGTCACCCTGCTGGTGATCTTCTTCGTGCTGAAGCTGGTGGCTTTGCCACGCATCGGCGGCACTTTGGCCACCCGGCGCGGCACGATCATCAACGATCTTGCGGCAGCCGAAGAGTTGAAGCAGAAGGCTGTTGCAGCCGAGAAGGCCTATAACGATGCGTTGGTTTCGGCCCGCACCGAAGCAGGCAAGATCGTTACTGCGGCGAAGGCTGATATTCAGGCTGACCTGAACAAAGCCATTGCGAAAGCTGATGCCCAGATCGCGGCGAAAGCCACGGAATCGGCGGGCCGCATCGACGAAATCCGGGCTGGCGCGCAAGATGCCATCACGGAAGTGGCAAAAGATACCGCCAAAGAACTGGTGGCAGCTTTGGGCGGCACGGCAGATGCCCGGTCGATCACGGCGGCAGTCACTGCTCGGCTGAAAGGGTAACGCGATGAAAAATGTGTTTTTGCTCATCGCTCTGCTCGGCATCGTCGCGGTATTGACCGGCAACAATCATGGCGAACCGCTGATCAGCCTGCACAACACCAACTTCGTGGTGTTGCTGGCCTTCCTTATCTTCGTGGGCATCCTGCTGTACACCGGGGTTCCGGCCAAACTGGCCACCGCGCTGGATGCGCGGGCAACCCGCATCAAGGCTGAGTTGGACGAGGCGCGCGCCCTGCGTGACGAAGCCAAGGCGCTGCTGGCGTCCTACGATGCCAAGCACAAAGAGGTGCAGGAGCAATCCGCCCGCATCATCGCCTCCGCCAAAGAAGAAGCTGAGGCAGTTGCCAAGCAAGCCAAGGCTGATCTGAAAGACTCGATCGCGCGCCGTCTGGTAGCGGCAGAGGAGCAGATCGCTTCGGCAGAAGCTTCGGCTTTGCGCCAAATCCGTGAAAGCGCGATTTCGGTGGCGGTGGCTGCGGCGGGCGAAGTTCTGGCCAAGCAGGCAACTGCGGAAACTGCCTCGGCTTCGATTGACGCGGCGATTGCCACGGTTGACGCTAAGTTCCACTAAGCATCTGGAAGTATTGGGAAAGCCCGGTCTTTGCGCCGGGCTTTTTCATTTATACCGACCTATTTCGACTGCTCATGCTGCAAGCGCTGACGGGCAATCGCCTCATTCCGGTTGGCTTTGATCTGATCGGCCATCGCAGCCTCAACAAAGCCCAGATGTGTCGCCACCGCCTCGCGCGCTACCATTGGGTCACGGGCCTGAATGGCCGTGTTGATCGCGCGGTGTTGATCCAACAGGTGATCACGGGTCAGCCGATTTTTGAACATCACCTGACGGTTGTAGAACACACCCTGCCGCAGCAAATCATACATCGATCGCATCATATGCAGCATCACCACGTTATGGCTGGCCTCGATGATTGCCATGTGAAAATTCGCGTCTAACTCTGCTTCATCCGACGGGTCGCGCTTGGCGTGGGCTGCCTCCATCTTGGCGAAAATCGCGGCGATCACCGCCAAATCGGTGTCTGACCCCAGTCGCGCTGCACGCTCTGCCGCTAACCCCTCCATGTCACGGCGAAAGTCGAGGTAATCGAACACCGCTTCCTCATGCGCGGAAAACAAGCCAACGAGCGCTGGCGAGAAGGCTGACCCCAAAACTTCGGCCACAAAAATACCAGCATTGGGGCGACTGGAGAGCAACCCCCGCGCCTGCAAATCCGCCACGGCTTCCCGCAAACTGGGCCGTGAGACGCCCATACGTTCAGACAATTCTCGCTCGGACGGTAGACGCTCGCCAGGGCGCAAGATGCCACGCAGGATCAACAGTTCGATCTGCTGCACCACCGATTGCGACAGTTTCTCCGCGTCGATTTTGAGGAAGGGCATGAACGGCTCCAGCTGATTGGTGCAAATATATGACCAATCCGGCTGCGTCTCAATCACAAAGGCCGCAATGACAAAGGGCCGAGGTTTTCCCCGGCCCTTTGCGCCATAATCCGAAGCTTACTTGGTCGGGCGAATGATGATTTCGACGCGACGGTTTTGCGCGCGGCCCGATGCCGACAGGTTCGAGGCAATCGGTTGATCTTCGCCACGGCCATAGGCGGCGACGCGACGCGCAGGCACACCCGAACCGATCAGCACATTGGCCACAGCCGAGGCGCGACGCTGCGACAGGTCTTGGTTATACGCCGCCGATGCGGTGTTGTCGGTGTGACCGATCACTTCGATGGTCGAATTCGGATAACGGTTCAGCGACGAAGCCACGGCGCGCAGGTCCGAAGTAAGGTCAGGGCGCAAGGTGGCGCTGTCGCTGGCGAACAGCACGTCTTGCGGCATGTTTACAACCAGATACTGGCCGTTGTTGGTGACCGAAACATTGGAAGAAAGCGAACCGCGCAGGTCAGCCGCTTGCGCGTCCAAGCTGGAACCAATCGCACCACCAACGGCCGCACCCAAAGCGCCACCGATCACAGCTTTCGCTAGACGGTCGTCGCCTTTGCTGGTGCCGCCCGCGACAGCGCCCAACAGGCCGCCAACGATCGCGCCGTTTTTCGCGCGGGCATTTGGGTCATTTGGATAAGCATCAGGATTGACGCAGGCGGTCAGCGCCAACAGCGCGACGGTGGAGATGATAACCGGGGATTTGAACTTCATAGCTGCCTCTAATCTGCTGGGTGGGCCGCTTCGGCCTCAATCCCGTGTATACAGCAACGCGGATCGGGGGGCATGGTTCCCGCGCGTCACTGGCAATTTATCGCGCAAATGTGAAACAATGGCGTAAGGGCGAGATCAGACCCTTGCATCCTCACGCGCGGATTCCCATGCAAGGATCGCGCGTTTGACCGGAAGGCCCCAATGATAGCCGCCCAAGCCGCCCGATTTTCGCAAAGCGCGGTGGCAGGGCACCAGAAAGCTGATTGGATTGCGCCCAACAGCCGTACCCACCGCCCGCTGCGCCGTCGGGTGGCCGACAGCCCCCGCCAGTTCGGAATAGGTGGTGACATGGCCTGAGGGCACCTGCAACAAAGCCTCCCACACCTTCAGTTGGAAGGGTGCGCCGATGAGATGCAGGCGAGCCGCGCGGCCCGCCATGGCCTCGTTGACCAGCGGCGCAATGCTTTGATCCTCGATATAGCTCGCCTGCGGCCAGCGGGCAGTCAGATCATTCATTGACCAATCGCGGCCAAATTCCTCCGTAAATCCAAGGCCGCAGATGCCGCGATCTGTAGCCATCACCAAAGCCTCGCCGAACGGAGTTTGGAAATATCCCCAGCGGATCAGCAGACCCGCACCCCCGGTGGCGTAATCGCCGGGGCTCATCGCCTCCCATGTCAGGAACAGATCATGCAGGCGACTACCCCCAGAAAGGCCTGCCGCATGGGCGGTTTCCAGCACGGTGAAGCGGTCGGCGAGTAGGCGGCGGGCATGGTCAAGCGTCAGATATTGTTGGTAGCGTTTCGGGCTGACACCGACCCATTGCGAAAACGTGCGCTGAAAATGTGCAGCACTCATGCCCATCTGGGCGGCGAGATCATCAAGGCTTTGGCCGGGACCGCCCGCGTCAATGATCTTCAAGGCGCGGGCAATGACGGCGTAGTGATAGCTGGATTGATCGGTCATAACTGTCTCCTTGCGCCCAAGATAAGGCCACGGTGAGGTATTCGCGACCCGATTCCTGCGCTTATGCTTGCTCGGCTGTTTGGCATCGGGCATATCGGGGCGATGACACGCCAGCTTGATTACCCCGCCATGCAGCGCATTTTCACCCGGTTCCAAGCCTTGGAGGCCGAGCCGAAGGGGGAATTGGAGCATACCAATGCCTTTACCCTTGTCGTAGCCGTGGCCTTGTCGGCACAGGCGACCGATGTGGGGGTGAACAAGGCTACCCGAAAGCTGTTTGCCATTGCTGACACGCCCGCCAAAATGCTGGCTTTAGGCGAAGACGGCGTGATCGAACATATCAAGACCATTGGGCTGTATCGCAACAAAGCGAAGAACGTGATCAAGCTTTCGCAGCTTTTGATCGACAATTTTGGTGGCGAAGTGCCCTCTAGCCGCGCCGCATTGATGTCTTTGCCGGGGGTTGGGCGGAAAACCGCGAACGTGGTGTTGAACATGTGGTTCGGCCAGCCCTCGCAAGCGGTGGACACGCATATCTTCCGGCTGGGCAACCGATCCGGGATTGCTCCGGGGAAAGATGAGACCGCAGTCGAGCGCGCGATTGAAGACAACGTCCCTGCCGAATTTCAGCGCCACGCGCATCACTGGCTAATCTTGCACGGGCGGTATATCTGCATCGCGCGCAAACCCAAATGCGGCATCTGCCCGATTGCTGATGACTGCCTGTTCGAGGAAAAGATCCTATGAAACGCTATCAGGTTGTCGGCATCGGCAATGCTATTGTGGATGTGTTCGCGCAGGCGGACGACAGTTTTCTTGAGATGATGGGCATCGAAAAGGGTATCATGCAACTGGTCGAGCGCGAGCGCGGCGAGCTTTTGTATGCGGCAATGGCAGGACGGGTGCAGGCGCCGGGTGGGTCTGTGGCCAATACTTTGGCGGGTCTGGGCAATCTGGGGCTGACCACGGCGTTCATTGGCCGGGTACATGATGATGCGTTGGGGCGGTTCTATGCGACCTCGATGGCGGAAGGCGGCACCGATTTCGTCAACGCTCCGGTTCCGGGGGGGGAATTGCCGACCTCACGTTCCATGATTTTTGTGGCGCCGGATGGGGAGCGGTCAATGAACACCTATCTGGGGATTTCCTCGGAACTCGGGCCAGAGGATGTTTCGGATGAGGTCGCGGGCCAAGCGGCGGTGCTGTTCCTTGAGGGCTATCTCTACGACAAACCGAAGGGGATGCAGGCGTTTGAGCGGGCGGCGAAGCTGTGTCAGGCGGCGGGGGGGCAGGCGGGGATTGCGCTATCGGACCCGTTCTGTGTCGATCGGCATCGGGGAGATTTCCGCCGGTTGGTCAAGGATCTGGATTATGTGATCGGCAACGAGCATGAGTGGTCGAGCCTGTATCAGACCGATCTGGACGCGGCCTTGAAGTTGGCGGCTGGGGATGCCGGGCTGGTGGTTTGCACGCGGTCGGGGGACGAGGTGATCGTCATTCGGGGCGAGGAGCGGGCCATGGTTCCGGTGCGCCGGGTGGTGCCGGTTGATGCGACCGGGGCGGGCGATCAGTTCGCCGCTGGGTTCTTGTATGGGATGGCGACGGGGCGGTCACTTGAGACTTCCGGGCGGATGGGTTGCGTCGCGGCAGCGGAGGTGATCGGGCATTTCGGCGCGCGACCGGAGGCGAATTTGGCGGATTTGTTTGCGGGTGAGGGGCTGATCTGAGGGTGTGTCCACGCGTGGACAGGTTTTCAGTTATGTAAAATCAATGGGTTAGCATAGGGCGATTCAGGATTTGTTAACCTTTGCGCCTTGTCTGACCTAGTTCGCTCTGCGGGGAGTATTTGCGCCAAGATGAAGCCGTTTCGGCTTTGTTTCGGCGCAGATGTTCAAGTGGGCTTGAGATTTTCGCTGTGGGTTGCGGGATGCGGCAGATTCGGGCATGACCGGGGCAACACATGTTGGATATGAGGCTTTACGATGGATTACGGCAAATCGGGCAATCCCAAGGGCGACAAGAACGTGCCGAAGCACCGGGTTGGCAAGGGCCTCGGCGCTGAGAAATCGGCGACGGGCGGCAAGGCCAGCAAGGAAGAACTGGTGGCGCGGATGAAGGCGGCTGCCGCGGAGAAGAAAGCTGACGTGAAATGAAGAAGGACGACTGTCCTTTTTCGACTGAAGCTTTTCAGGTAAATTTCCAGCCCGGAAACAAGGCGGTTTAGCGCCGCCGGGCAGAGCCCGACCGCCCCCTCGGGCGGGCGCTTTGAGCTGTACCGCTTAGAACTTCTGTGGAATTGGTTGCTCTATAAATCGCCTAGAATGACTGTTGCTCGCCCACCCGGCCGCCGCGAGCGGCCCTCTGTGTGGTGGGATCGAAGGGCGTTTTACCGCACCGCCTCCAGCCCCGCATCTTTCAGCGTGCAGTCCTTGATCGTATCTGCACCGCAGCGCCTTGGCTCTAGGTCTTTCGTCAGGCAAATCCGCAGTTCTTGAATCATGCCTTGGGTGCAGGTGACGGTCATCTGATCGCGGGCGATCTGGGGATTGGCTTCGGCGAAGGCGTCTTCGATCACTGAGGCGGGGACATGCAAGTCTTTGCTGATTTTGGCGAAGATTGGTGGGATCACCACGGTTTTGTAGGCTTTGCGCATGGTGGAATAGTAGGATTTGGCGGAGAGGCCGGAGCAGCGGCCGTGTTTTTTCCATTCGTAGAACGCGAGGCCCGCGCCGCCCATGATGTCGGCCATTTGGGCGGAATCGCTGCCGTTGGGGTCGTTCTGGGCAGTGCGGCAGTCGGAGGGATAGCCGCTCTCGTATTGCGGCCAGAGGCCGTGCAGGGTCCATGTCAGGCCGCGGCCTTTGTCACATTGCGGATCGCCTCGGCCATCGCCCGTCAGCGCGCACCAGTTGGACGACCAGCCCAGCGACATGACGTAATAGTCGAAATCGCCCGCTTTTTCGCCTTGGGCCTGCGCCATTCCTGCGCAACAAATCGCCACGATCACCAAGGCCAGTTGACGCATTACCACTTTCCCTTTGTCAAAAACCGCAGTATATGGGCGAAGATTTCCCTGAAAACGAAAACTTCGCGGCCTCGGTCGCAGCCGTTTTCCCGGCTCGGGGAAGATTTGTAAAGCCCCGCCCGTTTGCGGGCGTAAGCTTGGGAGATTTCCGATGTCGAAGCCTTTGATGTCCAAAGCGACCGCCGTTTGGCTGGTGGACAACACCACTCTGACCTTCCGTCAGGTGGCAGAGTTCTGCGGGATGCATGAATTGGAAGTGCAGGGCATTGCCGATGGCGATGTGGCGACCGGGGTGAAGGGGTTCGATCCGGTTGGCAACAACCAGTTGGATGCGATTGAGATCGAGCGGGGCCAGAAGGATCCGCTGTACAAGCTGAAGCTGAAGTTCAATGCCTCGGCTGTGGGCGAAGAAAAACGCCGTGGTCCGCGCTATACGCCTTTGTCAAAGCGGCAGGACCGTCCGGCGTCGATCCTGTGGCTGGTGAAGTTCCACCCGGAATTGTCGGATGGCGCGATTGGCAAGCTGGTCGGCACCACCAAGCCGACGATTGCGGCGATCCGTGAACGGACGCATTGGAACATCAACAACATCACTGCGATTGATCCGGTTGCACTGGGGCTGTGCAAGCAGTCTGAATTGGATGCCGCCGTGCAGATTGCGGTGCGCAAGAAGGCGGCGGAAGGCTCGGTGATGAGCGATGACGAACGGCGCAAGCTGGTGTCAACCGAGCAGTCGCTGGGGATGGATACTGAGGCGAAAATGCCTTCCGGTCTGGCGCAGTTCACCCGCGAGGAGCAGGAAGAAAAGCCAGCTGATTTCTCGGATGCCGATAGCTTCTTCAATCTGCCGCATGGCGATGATGATGACGAGGATGAAGACGACGATGTGCGTCGTTGATCTTTAGGTGATGAAAAACCCCGGTCCTTGTGGCCGGGATTTTTGTTTGGGCTAGTGCGCCATCAGCACCGGGATTTCGGCACGTTCCAGCATGTAGCGGGTGGTGCCGCCCAAGATCGCCTCGCGCAGCCGCGAATGGCCGTAGGCACCCATCACCAGCATATCGGCGTTTTGGTCGATGGCGTGGCGGGTCAGCACGTCGCAGGTTTGCGGCAGGGTGCGGGCGAGGACTGAAACCTCGGCATGGACGCCGTGGCGGGTCAAAAGCTGGCAGAGCATGCCACCGGGATCGGAGCGTTCCTCGCCTTGCGTCGGCGGGTCGATCACCGTGATGTTGACGCTGTCGGCGCATTTCAGGAAGGGCAACGCGCGCCGGGCGGCGACCATGGCCTCGGCGCTTTGGTTCCAAGCCAACACGATGCGTTTGGGCTGGGTATATTTGCCTAAACCCGCGGCGGGCAGCACTAGAACCGGGGCTTTGCCGTCAAACAGCGCGGCTTCGACCACGGCCTCGGCGTCAGAGGTGGCACCGGGACCGTAAGGGCGCGGCTGCACCACCAGATCGGCGAAACGGGCGCGGCTGGAGACCAGATCGGTGAGTGCGCCAAGCTGGGTGATCACGGTTTCCAGACTGAAGCGCAGATCGGGGCCTTCGGCGGCGAGAGCGGCGCGGGCCTCAACTTCCAGCGCTTTGGCGTCGGCCTCGGCGCGGTCAATACCGACCTGCATCAGAACTGCCCCGGTGCCAATGTAGGAATAGCCCATCTGGGTGCGATCCACGCCCAGCACCAGCACATCAAGATGAGCGTCCTGCGCGCGGGCCAGCCTTGCTGCGGCGCTGATCGCCAGTTTGGCGTCGGTGGGGTTGGTCAGCACGGTCAGAATCGTTTTGTAGTCCATCACACGGTCTCCCCTTTGGGTGGTGTCATGGCGCGACTATGCCTTGCGGCACAGCGCACCGCCTTGACCTCGATCAACTTTAGATGGGGGTTTGTTGATATGGATCAAGGCCCACATCGGTCCGGACTGCCAGAAGCGGATCAGTCAAAAGCGTTGGCCGTGGTCTGAGTCTGGCTCTAAAAGCCGGATAAAGCAGCGGACCGGACCAAAGTCGAAGGGACGCAAAATGTGGGATTACGTTAAACTGATCGTGCTTGGCACGATCGCGGTTCTGGCCGCGATCGCGGCCAATTTCGCGCATGATCTGCCGTATATGGTGAACGCAATCGTCGTCATGCTGGCCGCCTCTCTCACCTTCCTGTGGGAGATCCGGCATGTGGGCGAGGTGCGGGTGCATCCGACAAATGAATATATGGACGGCGTGGTGCGCGCCGGGGTGATTGCAACGACCTTCTGGGGCGTGGTGGGGTTTCTGGTGGGTGTGGTCATTGCATTTCAGTTGGCGTTTCCGTCGCTGAACCTGGGCAACATCACCGATGGTGTGCTGAACTTTGGTCGTCTGCGTCCGCTGCACACCTCTGCGGTGATCTTCGCCTTTGGTGGTAACGCGCTGATTATGAGTTCGTTTTACATCGTGCAACGCACCAGTGGTGTGCGGCTTTGGGGCGGCAATCTGGGCTGGTTCGTGTTCTGGGGCTGGCAGTTGATGATCGTTCTGGCGGCAACCTCTTATGTCACGGGCGGCACGCAGGGCAAGGAATATGCCGAAACCGTCTGGTATATCGACATCTGGATCACGATTGTTTGGGTGGCTTTCCTTTTGGTGTTCATGGGAACGCTGTGGAAACGCCGTGAACCGCATATCTATGTCGCCAACTGGTTCTTGCTGTCGATGATCATCACGGTGGCGATGCTGCATTTGGTCAACAACATGGCTATTCCCGTAAGTATTCTGTCCTCGCAATCGGTCCCGGTGTTCTCGGGCGTGCAGGATGCGATGACGCAGTGGTGGTATGGCCACAACGCAGTGGGCTTCTTCCTGACCGCTGGCTTCCTTGGCATGATGTATTACTTCGTGCCGAAGCAAGCCGAGCGTCCGGTCTATAGCTACAAGCTGTCGATCATCCACTTTTGGGCACTGATTTTTCTTTATATCTGGGCCGGTCCGCACCACTTGCACTACACCGCTTTGCCGGAATGGGCGGGTACCTTGGGCATGGTGTTCTCGATCATCCTGTGGATGCCAAGCTGGGGCGGCATGATCAACGGCCTGATGACGCTTTCGGGTGCTTGGGACAAGTTGCGCACCGATCCGATCATTCGGATGATGGTGGTTTCCATCGGCTTCTACGGCATGAGCACGTTTGAAGGCCCGATGATGTCGATCAAGGCCGTCAACAGCCTGTCGCACTACACCGACTGGACCATCGGTCACGTCCATTCCGGCGCTTTGGGTTGGAACGGCATGATCACCTTTGGCGCGCTGTACTTCCTGACGCCGCGCTTGTGGAACCGTGAAAGCCTTTACAGCCTGAAACTCGTGTCTTGGCACTTCTGGTTGGCGACGATTGGCATCGTGCTTTACGCATCCTCGATGTGGGTGACCGGGATCATGGAAGGCCTGATGTGGCGCGAGGTGGATGCCAATGGCTTCCTTGTGAACGCTTTTGCCGACACGGTGGCCGCGAAGTTCCCGATGTATGTAGTGCGGGGTCTGGGCGGCGGGATGTTCCTGACCGGGGCGCTGATCATGGCCTTTAACCTGTGGATGACGGTGCGCGCACAGCCTGCAAGGGCAGTGATCAACGCGAACAACGCCGTTCCTGCTGAATAACCGGAGGGCATGGATATGGCTTTTCTCGACAAACACAAAAAGATCGAAACCCATGCGACCTTGCTGCTGGTGCTCAGCCTGTTGGTTGTGACCATCGGCGGCATCGTAGAGATCGCACCGCTGTTCTACTTGCAGAACACCATTGAAAAGGTGGAAGGGGTGCGCCCCTACACGCCCTTAGAACTCGCGGGGCGGGATATCTACATCCGCGAGGGTTGCTACAACTGCCACAGCCAGATGATCCGCCCGATGCGCGACGAGGTGGAGCGTTATGGACATTATAGTCTGGCTGCAGAGTCGATGTATGATCATCCGTTCCAATGGGGCAGCAAGCGCACCGGGCCGGATTTGGCGCGGGTGGGCGGCAAATACTCGGACGCTTGGCATGTCGATCACCTGATCGACCCGCAGGCGGTGGTGCCGGAATCGGTGATGCCGAAATACAGCTTCCTGATGGATGCCGAAATCGACGGCAAATATATCGGCGATATCATGGCGACGCATCGGATGGTGGGCGTGCCTTACACCGATGATGAGATGACCAACGCCAAGGCCGATTTCGCAGCCCAAGCCGATCCGAACGCGGATACGTCCGGCATCGAGGCGCGCTATGGCAAGGTGACGGTCGCGAACTTCGATGGTCAGCCTGCATTGACCGAGATGGATGCGCTGGTGGCCTATTTGCAGGTGTTGGGCACGATGGTCGATTTCTCGACCTTCATTCCTGACCCGAAACGCTAGGGGGGCGCGATGGAACTATATAGTCTCTTGCGCGAATTCGCCGACAGTTGGGTGCTGTTGTTCCTGACGATCTTCTTTCTGGGGGTGTTTCTCTGGGCGTGGCGTCCGGGCTCTCGCAAGACCCATGAGGATATTGCGAATTCGATCTTCCGCCATGATCAGAAACCTGCGGCCCCCGCGCCGCAAACCGAGGAGGCGTAAACCATGTGCGCCAAGCAAGTGAAGCAAGCCCCGCGTGAGGTGCCGACGACCGGGCACGTTTGGGACGGGATTCAGGAATATGACAACCCGATGCCGCGTTGGTGGCTGTGGGTTTTGTATCTGACGATCATCTGGGGGATCGGTTATACGATTGCCTATCCGGCGTGGCCACTGATCTCGGGCCATACGCAGGGGGTGATCGGATCGAACCAGAGGGCGGATGTTGAGGCCGATATCAAACGGTTTGACGATGCCAATGCGCCGATCAAGGCCAAGTTGGTGGCGGCGGATTTAGCGTCGATTCCCGCCAATGACGAATTGAAAACCTTTGCGGTGTCTGCCGGGGCGTCTTTGTTTAAAAACAACTGCGCGCAGTGCCATGGATCGGGTGCCGCGGGGGTTCAGGGCAAGGGCTATCCGAACCTCTTGGACAACGACTGGCTGTGGGGCGGCGATATGGCGGCGATCCACACCACGGTGACGCATGGTATCCGTAACACCACCGATGAGGATGCCCGGCTGTCGCAGATGCCTGCCTTTGGGGTGGATGGTATTCTGGAGAAACCGCAGATCGACCAAGTGGTGCAATATGTGCTGCAAATTTCGGGTCAGGATCATGATGCGGCGCTGGCAACAGCGGGGGCCACGGTGTTTGCCGAGAATTGCGTGGCCTGTCATGGCGAAGACGGCAAGGGCATGCGCGATTTCGGCGCGCCTAACTTGACGGATGCGATTTGGCTCTACGGTGGTGACGTGGCGACCTTGACCGATACTGTGACGAAAGCGCGCTATGGCGTGATGCCGGCTTGGACGGGCAAGCTGTCTGAGGATGAGATCCGCGCTGTGGCGACTTATGTTCATAGTCTGGGTGGCGGCGAGTAATTCCTCGACTGGCAGCCAAAACCGCCCTCGGTTCACGCCGGGGGCGGTTTCATTTCAGGCGGAGCATTTAGCGACCATGGCCATCGCCGGGGGTGCCGTTGCGGCCTTGCCAGAAGTACTCATCATCCCAGCGGCGCTGTGCCACTAGCTTTTCGCGGCTGGTGCGGTGGTCGAACTGCGGGGCGCTGGGGTGATCGGTACGGGTGGCGACGCCAAAGGCGGCTGCAAGAATTCCTAACATGGTGAGCCTCATAGGGGTTGCTTGATGTAAGTAATATCGCTCAAAGTGGCGCATGTTTCCACGCAGCAACAATGTTTCCATGTAAGGCAGGCTTTCATGACGGACTGGCGACATATGCCGCCCTTGTCGGCGTTGCGGGCGTTTTCGGCGTTTGCGCAGGCGAGCGGGTTGGAGGAGGCGGGCGCGCGGATTGGGGTGACCCATGCCGCGATCAGCCAGCAGATCAGGGCGTTGGAGGCGCATTTGGGGCTGGCGTTGGTCGAACGCGGTGGGCGGCGGTTGGGGTTGACGGTTGAGGGGCGCAGACTGGCCGAGACGCTGCAGACCAGCTTTGCCGCGATTGCCAGCACGATTGAAGACCTGACTGGGGCGGATGCGGCGCGGGTGTTGCGGATCACCACCACCTCAACCTTCGCGGGGGGATGGCTGTTGCCGCGGTTGGCGGATTTTCGAGCCAAGCATCCGGGGATTGATCTGGTGATCGACCCGACCGCCGAGGCGCGGGACATCGGGCGCGAGGCGGATTTGGGCATCCGCTATGGCAATGGCGGTTGGGCGGGGTTGGTGTCTAAGCTGGTGCTGCGGTCGGGCGTGGTGGTGGTGGCTTCGCCCAAGCTGGTGCCAGAGGGGGCGGCATCGACGCTGGCTGATTTGGCGAAACTGCCGTGGTTGCAGGAGTTGGGCACCTCAGAGGCGACGGCGTTTCTGGAGAAGCATGGGCTTCAGCGGGCGATGGGGGCGGGGATGACCTCGATGCCGGGCACGCTGCTGCTGGATGCGGCACGGGATGGGCAGGGGGTGGCGATCTCGGTTCGCGCGTTCATGGAGGCTGATCTGGCGGCGGGGCGGTTGCGGTTGTTGTATGAGGATCATGGCCGCGAGGGCTATTTTCTGGTGACGCGACCGGGAATTTTGCGGCCATCCTTGCAGGTGTTTTGCGATTGGGTGTTAAAGCAAGCAGCGGGTGGACGGGGACAAACGGTCGCAGGCTGAAGTTGTATTTCGGATGCGGGATTGATTCAGGTCAAAGTCCAGCGCGGCACCGGGGCGCATAGAGGGGCCAGCCTTAGCCACCGGAGAGTTCCGTGACAAATCCTGATACCCAGCCTCCCAGCCTTTATGCCGCGCGTGAGCCGATCTTTCCGCGCCGGGTCAAAGGTACCTTTCGCACGCTGAAATGGTGGCTGCTGGGGCTGATGCTGGGGGTTTACTACGTCACGCCTTGGTTGCGCTGGGATCGCGGGCCAAGTCTGCCGGACCAGGCGGTGCTGGTCGATATCGCCAACCGTCGGTTTTTCTTCTTCATGATCGAGATTTGGCCCTACGAGTTTTATTTCGTAGCCGGTCTGCTGATCATGGCGGGGCTGGGGTTGTTCCTGTTCACCAGCGCCGCAGGGCGGGTCTGGTGCGGCTATGCCTGCCCGCAAACGGTGTGGACGGATCTTTATATTTTGGTTGAGCGTTGGATTGAGGGCGACCGCAACGCGCGGCTGCGCTTGCATCGGCAAAACTGGAACCTGGAAAAGCTGCGCAAACGGCTGGTGAAGTGGAGCGTCTGGCTGCTGATCGGCCTCGCCACGGGGGGGGCTTGGGTGTTCTATTTCACCGACGCGCCGACGTTGTTGCAGAACCTGATCCATGGCACCGCGCATCCGGTGGCTTATACCACGATGGCGATCCTGACCGCGACGACCTTTGTGTTTGGCGGCTTCGCGCGGGAACAGATTTGCATCTATGCCTGCCCTTGGCCGCGGATTCAGGCGGCGATGGTGGATGAGGATACGCTGACCATTGGCTACCGCGACTGGCGGGGCGAGCCGCGCGGCAAGGCGAGCGTCGAGGGCAACGGCGATTGCATAGACTGCATGGCGTGTGTGAACGTCTGCCCGATGGGGATTGATATTCGCGATGGTCAGCAGATGGCCTGCATCACCTGCGGTCTGTGCATCGACGCCTGCAACGATACGATGGCGAAGATTGGCAAGCCGTTGAACCTGATCAGCTATATGGCTCTGACGGATGAGGTCCGCGAACGCGCGGGGCAACCGGCGAAGTCGGTCTGGAGCCATGTGTTTCGGCCCAGAACAATGATGTATACCGTACTTTGGGCAGGAATTGGCATTGCCTTGGTGGTGGCGTTGTTCCTGCGGGCGTCGATTGATGTCAGCGTGACCCCGGTGCGCAATCCGATGTTCGTGACGCTATCGGATGGTGCGATCCGCAACACTTACGATCTGCGGCTGCGCAATAAGCATGGCGAAGACCGTTGGTTCACCTTTGCCGCGACCTCGGATGCCGGGTTTCTGCTGACGTTGGATGGCGCGCCGGGCTTGAAGGTTCTGGTGCCCGCCAATGCCACCAAGACTCAACGGCTTTTTGTGACGGCTCCGGCACATTCGCTGGGGGCGGAGGCTGCACGGACTGATCTGCGGTTCTGGATTCAGGATTTGGGGACCGAGGCCGCGCCGGGCAATGATCGGGTGCATCATGACACCGTGTTCAACGGAAAGGGCGAATAAGATGGCCGAGGCGGGTGTACGCGAAATCAAGGGCTGGCATGTGCTGGCGTTTACCGTGGCGGCGTTTGGCGTGATCATCGCGGTCAATCTGGTGATGGCCTACAAGGCGATCAGCACGTTTCCGGGGCTGGAGGTGGAGAATTCCTACGTCGCTAGTCAGACGTTTGACGCGGATCGGCGGGCGCAGGAGGCGTTGGGTTGGACGGTTGCGCCCGGTTATGATAGCGCGAAGGGGGAGTTGGTGCTGGCCTTTACCGATGCTGCGGGCAAGCCGGTGGTGGTCGAGGGCTTGGATGTTCTGCTGGGCCGGGTGACCGAGGCGCGTGAGGATTCGACGCCTCGGTTTGTCTATGAGGGCGGGGTTTATGTGGCGAAAGCCGCTTTGCATCCGGGCAAATGGATGCTGCATGTCACGGCGCGCTCGGGCGATGGCGTGCTGTTTCAGCAGCGGCTGAACCTGTTTGTGAAAGGCTAGGCGGTGAGCGTGGTTGAGTTTGAGCAGGGCGGGATGGCGGCTTGTCCGGCCTGTGTTGTGGTGCCATTGGCGCAACAGCAGGCGCAGGTGGCGGCGCGGGGACGGCTGATGTTGTCGCTGCCGTCGGCGCATTGTGCGGCTTGTATTTCGACGGTGGAAACTGCGTTGGCGGCGGTGCCGGGGGTGGACTCGTCTCGGGTGAATCTGACGATGAAGCGGGTGTCGGTGGATGCTATGGCTGACGTGACCGCAGAGGCTTTGGTTGCGGTGCTGGCGGGCGTGGGGTTTGAGGCGCATGAGCTGGACGCGGGGCTGCTGAGCGCCACGGAGACGGATCGGCAGGGGCGCGAGTTGCTGATGCGGCTGGGGGTGGCGTTCTTTTCAATGATGAACGTGATGCTGTTGTCGGTGGCGGTGTGGTCGGGGGCCGAAGGGGCGACGCGCGACATGTTCCACTGGATCTCGGCAGCGATTGCGGTGCCGACGGTGATTTTCTGCGGCCAGCCGTTTTTCCGTTCGGCCTGGGCGGGAGTTAGGGTTGGGCGGCTTGGGATGGATTTCCCGATCTCGCTGGCCTTGGTGCTGGCGTCGTCGATTTCACTGTTTGAGACGATTAAATCCGGCCATCACGCTTATTTTGATGCGGCGGTGATGCTGTGCTTCTTCCTTTTGCTGGGGCGCTATCTGGATCATCGCACCCGGGCGGTGGCGCGTTCGGCTGCCGAGGAATTGGCGGCGTTGGAGGTGCCTCGGGCCTCGGTGCTGGAGGATGGCGTTGAGGTGGTGCGGGTGATTTCCGAGGTAGTGGTCGGTGATCTGGTGCGGGTGCGTCCGGGGGGGCGGATGCCGGTGGATGGGGTGGTGGAAAGCGGCGCGTCGGAGGTGGATCGCAGTTTGCTGACCGGGGAAAGCCTGCCGGTGTTTGTCGGGCCGGGGATGGTGGTGGCGGCGGGGGAGGTCAATCTGACCGGGCCTTTGACGTTGCGGGTGACGGCGGCGGGGCGGGATTCGAGCCTGCACCGGATGGCGGATTTGGTCGCAGTGGCGGAAAGTGCGAAGACAAAATACACCACTTTGGCCGAGAGGGCGGCGCGGTTTTACTCGCCCTTGGTGCATATCCTGTCGTTCTCGGCCTTTAGCTACTGGATGTGGGCGACGGGGGGGGATCTGCGGTTTGCGATCAACATCTCGGCAGCGGTGTTGATCATCACTTGCCCCTGTGCCTTGGGCCTCGCGGTGCCTGCGGTGGTGACGGCTGCCTCTGGCAAGCTGTTCCGTAAGGGACTGTTGATCAAGCATGGCACGGCGCTGGAGCGTTTGGCGCAGGTCGATACCGTGGTATTTGACAAGACCGGCACACTGACGATGGGCGCGCCGGAAATGGTGGATTTAGGCTCGCATCCGGCTGTCGCGCTGGAAGTGGCGGCGGCTTTGGCGGCAGGGTCATCGCATCCTTTGGCGCAGGCTTTGGCGGCGGCAGTGCGGGCGCAGGGGCTTACGGCGACGGAGGTTTCTGATCTGCGCGAGGTGCCGGGATATGGCGTGGAGGGCGTTTGGCAGGGCCAGCCCGTGCGGCTGGGCCGTGCGGATTGGTGCGGGGCGGCGGCACTGGCGGTGACGGCGACTTACCTGCGTGCGGGAGGCGAGACGCAGGCCTTTGCCTTTGCAGATCGGCTACGTCCGGGGGCAGAGGCGGCGATTGCGCAGCTTAAGGCGCAAGGGATGCGGATCAAGCTGATCTCGGGCGATGTGCCGGGGGCGGTCGCGGAACTCGCGGGGCGGTTGGGGATTGAGGACTGGGTGGCGGGGGCTTTGCCTGCTGAGAAGGTGGCGCTGGTGCGCGCTTTGACGGCGGAGGGGCGGCGGGTGTTGATGGTGGGGGATGGGCTGAACGACACGGCAGCGCTGGCTGTGGCGCATGTGTCGATCTCACCCGCGACGGCGCTGGATGCGGCGCGCACGGCTTCGGATATTGTGCTGCTTGGGCAGGATATGGCACCGATTGGCGATGCCACGCGGATTGCAAGGCAAGCAACGCGGCGGATGCTGGAGAATTTCGGGATTTCGGCGGCGTATAATGTGATCGCGGTGCCTTTGGCGTTGGTGGGGTTGGCGACACCTTTGGCGGCGGCCTTGGCGATGTCTTTGTCGTCGATTACCGTCTCTCTGAACGCGATGAGGCTGAAGTAGGGGGAGGTTGAAGTCATGGAAATCCTGTCGATCCTGATTCCGGTGTCATTGCTGCTGGGGGGAGTGGGTTTGCTGGCGTTTATTTGGGCGATGAAGACCAAGCAGTTTGATGATCCTTCGGGTGATGCCAATCGGATTTTGATGAAGGATTGGGACGACAAGCCGAAGCAGTAAGCCGAATTCCGAAACGGAATTCGTGCACGATTTTCGCGGCGAAAATCGGTTAGGCGCGGCCTGAAGTTGCCGATAAGCTAAGCGGTTCGATGCCCATGCCGCGCAAGGCGCCTGCCCATTTGGAGGCGTCGTTTTCGGCGAAGATCAGCGCTTCGGAGGGCTCTACCGTCAGCCAGTCATTGCGGGTGATTTCAGTCTCGAGCTGGCCCGGACCCCAGCCGGAATATCCCAATGCCAGCAGGGCTTTGTCGGGGCCTTGGCCTTGTGCCATCGCTTCCAGTACATCCAGCGTCGCGGTCATGCCAAAGCCGCCTTCGATCTTCAACGTCGCTGGGCCGCCGATGTAATCGGGAGAGTGCAGCACGAAGCCGCGCCCGCGTTCGACCGGGCCGCCGAAATGCACGGCGATCTTGCGGCTTTCCTCGCCCAGCGGGATTTTCAGATGTTCGAGCAGGCCAGAGAACGACATATCGGGCAGGGTTTTGTTGATGATCAGACCCATGGCACCTTCAGGTGTGTGGGCGCAGACGAGGATCACCGCATGTTCAAACCGAGGGTCGCCCATGCCGGGCATTGCAACCAATAGCTTTCCGCAGAGATCCATCGAATCGCGCCCCTATGTCTGGTTGGACTCAAGATGGGCAAAGCCGGATTTGGTTACAAGTCTCTCGCCGGATCGTGATTTCCCCGAAGGCGGCGCTTTGCTTATGACAGTCTCATGCTGAAAGTCCTGACATTCGCGCTCTGCGCCGCTTCGCCTGCCCTTGCGCTTTGTGCAGCGACGGCTGTTTTTGCCACCACGCAGGACGATGTCTTGCAGGCTGATCTTCTGCCGGGTTGGCAGATGCAGAATGGCCATCACATGGCGGGGTTGCGGCTGCGGCTTGCGCCGGATTGGAAGACCTATTGGCGCAGCCCCGGTGAGGCTGGGATTCCGCCATTGTTCAACTGGTCGGGTTCGGTGAACGTCAAATCGGTGCTTGTGCATTGGCCGAGCCCGGTGGTGTTTCACACCAATGGCATGCAGACGATTGGCTATCACGAAGGCGTGGTGCTGCCGCTGGAGGTGGTGCCGCTGGATGCGTCCAAGCCCGTGGAGTTGCGGGCCGGGGTTGATCTGGGGGTGTGCAATCAGATTTGCATGCCAGCGGAGGTGCAGCTTACCGCCGTTTTGGATGCGGGTGCGCCTGATGCGGCGATCAACGCGGCTTTGCGGGCGCAGCCTGTGGGCGGCAAGGCGGCGGGGTTGCGGGCGATTTCTTGCGAGGTGGCCCCGATTGTCGACGGGTTGCGGTTGACCGCAGTGCTGGATTTGCCGCAGCGTGGGGCCGAGACGGTGGTCTTTGAAACCTCGGATGCAAGCGTCTGGGTGGGTGAGGCGGAAAGCACGCGGGCTGGCGGGCGGTTGACGGCAGGCGTCGATCTGGTGGCCAGCAGCGGAGCACCCTTTGCGCTGGATCGCTCGGGCGTGGTGGTGACTGTGTTGGGGCCCGGTGGGTCAGTCGAGATCGCAGGTTGCCCCGCGCCGTGAGGGTCAAGGCGGAGGGGGCCTCCTGCGGGCATATTTGAGCAGAGAGGACGACCTTGGGGGCCATTTTCATCCGAGCGGGGCGGCTTTTTACCTGCGTAGTTTGGTCTGCAGCGACAGAAGGTCGGCCCAAGCTTCGCGTTTGGCGATGGGGTTGCGCAGCAGGTAAGCGGGGTGGGTCATCGGCAGCACGGGTTTGCCTAGTGCTTCGGTCCAGTTGCCCCGCGCGCGCAGGATGCCTTTGGTGTTCAGGAGGGTTTGCAGCGGCGTGTTGCCGACCAGCACGATGACATCGGGATTGATCAAGGCGATGTGACGTTCCACGAAGGGGCGCATCATGGCGATTTCATCCAGCGAGGGGTCGCGGTTTTGCGGCGGGCGCCATGGCAGGGTGTTGGTGATATAGAGCGCGGTTTCGGGGTCGGGCGAGGTGCGGGCAAGGCCGATGGCGGCGAACATGCGGTCGAGCAGTTGTCCGGCGCGGCCGACGAAGGGGCGGCCTTCGCGGTCTTCTTCCACACCGGGGGCTTCGCCGAGGATCAGCACGCGGGCCTTTGGGTTGCCGTCGGCGAAGACGAGGTTGCGCGCGCCGCGTTTGAGTTCGCAATGCTCGAAGGCGGCGACGGCTTCGCGCAGAGACTCTAGCGTTTCGCAATGGCTGGCCGCCGCGCGCGCCTCAAAGATCGCAGCCTCGGGGTTGGGGGCTTCTGGTTCTGGCGGCGGCGCTGGTTTGGGCGCGGCGACGATGGGCCCGGGAGGCGGGGCTTTGATCGGCTCGGGCAAGTCGTAGCGGTTCAGCGGGGATTCGACGCTGATGTCGGTCAGGCCGAGATCGACCTGCCAAGCCAAGGCTGCCAAGGCGGCGTGCCAGTCGCCTGCAATGTTGGAGTCGATTCCCATTGTGGCAAAGTAGGGGGCTTGCGACTGGGGAACAAGCCTTGCCGGGGGCGCTTGGGGTTTCTATAAGCGGCAAAACATGCCCTGGAGATGCCGATGAGCTTTCGCGCCCGCCACCTGCTTGGGATCGAGCAACTTTCGCCTTTGGAAATCACCACGATCTTGGATTTGGCGGATCGCTATGTCGATCTGAACCGCCGCACGGTGAAATCGTCGGATGCTTTGGCGGGGCTGACGCAGATCAACATGTTCTTTGAGAACTCCACCCGCACGCAGGCCAGTTTTGAGTTGGCCGGGAAACGGCTGGGCGCGGATGTGATGAATATGTCGGTTGGCTCGTCTTCGGTGAAGAAAGGCGAGACGCTGATTGATACCGCGATGACGCTGAACGCGATGCACCCGGATTTGCTGGTGGTGCGGCATGGTGCGTCTGGGGCGGTGAATTTGCTGGCCTCGAAGGTCAACTGCGCGGTGCTGAACGCGGGCGATGGGCGGCATGAGCATCCGACGCAGGCACTGCTCGATGCGCTGACCATCCGGCGGGCGAAGGGGCGGATTCAGCGGCTGACGATTGCGATTTGCGGCGATATTGCGCATTCGCGCGTCGCCCGCAGCAATTTGATTTTGCTGGGCAAGATGGAGAACCGGCTGCGGTTGATTGCGCCGCCAACCTTGATGCCAGCGGGGGTGGAGCATTTCGGCTGTGAGTTATACGACGACATGCGCAAGGGGCTTGAGGGCGCGGATGTGGTGATGATGCTGCGGCTTCAGAAGGAACGGATGGATGGCGGGTTTATTCCGTCCGAGCGGGAATATTACCACCGCTATGGGCTGGACGCCGAGAAGCTGTCGTTTGCAAAGCCGGATGCGATTGTGATGCATCCGGGGCCGATGAACCGGGGCGTCGAGATTGACGGCGAGTTGGCGGATGACATCAACCGCTCGGTGATCCAGGATCAGGTGGAGATGGGCGTGGCGGTGCGGATGGCCTGCATGGACCTCCTGGCGCGCAATCTGCGGGCGGAACGCGGGCGGGTGGCTGTGGGGGTGCTGGTATGAGCGAGAAGCCCAAGCGGAAATGGTCGGATGCCCGGATGAGCGGGATGGTGGCAACCGGGGTGCTGGTGTTTCTGGCGGTGTTTACAGTGGCGTTTGTTTGGATGGCGGGGTGAGGGGGATGATTGCTTCTCAGGCTTTGACTGCCACTGAATATCCGGATTTCTGGCGAGCTTTCGCCGCCAAGCTAGAACGGGAATCCATTTTTCCTCCCGCTCATCGGTCGACAAAGAAAAACTGGATTGGGTTTCCCATTGGCACCGCTGGAACTCACCTCCATGTTGCTGTCATTTCGCAGGAAGCGAAATTTCGTGTTGGCCTTACGCTGCAAAATCCAATGGCGACCGAGTGGTTCTTGGAACTCAAGCGCAGCAGAACTGCAATAGAGCGCGCGTTTGGCGAGCCACTGTTTTGGGACGAAAAGCCACTCGTGCAGCGATGCGCAATAACTTCTTCGATTTCTGCCCCAAATCTGGCTGATCGCTGCACTTGGGATGCGGCATTTGACTGGGCAGCGCCTCGCATAGCGAGGCTTGATCTCGTGTTCCGAGATCGGCTCGCAACAATTTCCAGTGAAACGAAAGGGGCAAAATGACCCTCCACTTCACCAACGCCCGCCTGATCAACCCGGAGTCCGGCACGGATGAGATCGGCTCTTTGACCATCGACAACGGTGTGATTGTGGCCCTCGATGGCGAGGCTCCGCTGGGGGCAGCGGAGGTGGATTGCGGCGGGCATTGTCTGGCTCCGGGGATCGTCGATATCGGCGTCAAGATCGGTGAACCCGGCGAGCGGCATAAGGAATCGTTCCGCTCGGCGGGGTTGGCGGCTTCGGCGGGCGGGATCACCACGATGGTGGTGCGGCCCGATACCACGCCGTCGATCGACACGCCGGAGGTGTTGGAATTTGTGACCCGGCGCGCGGGGGAGGCGCGGGTGCGGATCAGGCATATGGCGGCGCTGACCAAGGGCCGTTTGGGCCATGAGATGACCGAGATCGGGTTTCTGCTCGATGCGGGGGCTGTGGCGTTTACCGATGTGTTCAAGGTTTCCAGCGATACCAAGGCGTTAAGCCGGGCGTTCACCTATGCGCGATCCTTGGGGGCCTTGGTGATCGGACATCCGCAGGAACCGGGGTTGTCGGCGGGGGCGGCGGCGACTTCTGGGAAGTTTGCGTCTTTGCGCGGGTTGCCGGGGGTTTCGGCGATGGCGGAGCGGATTGGGCTCGACCGTGATCTGGGCTTGGTTGAGATGACCGGGGTGCGGTATCACGTCGATCAGATCACCACGGCGCGCAGTTTGCCTGCGTTGGAGCGCGCAAAAGCGAATGGGTTTGATGTGACGGCGGGGGTGTCGATCCATCATCTGACGCTGAATGAGATTGATGTCGGCGATTACCGGACGTTCTTCAAGTTCACCCCGCCGCTGCGCTCGGAAGAAGACCGGATGGCGATGGTGCAGGCGGTGGCGGAGGGGCTGATCGACGTGATCGGGTCATTTCATACTCCGGCGGATGAGGAGAGCAAGCGGCTGCCGTTTGAGGAAGCGGCTTCGGGGGCGGTGGGGTTGGAGACGTTGCTGCCTGCGGCGTTGCGGCTGTATCATGCGGGGCAGTTGGATTTGCCGACACTGTTCCGGGCGTTGTCTTTGAACCCCTCGAAACGGCTGGGGTTGCCGCAGGGGCGGCTTTCGGTGGGGGCTCCGGCGGATTTGGTGCTGTTCGACCCCTACGCGCCTTACCTGCTAGATCGGTTCAAATTGCACTCGAAATCCAAGAACACACCGTTTGACGGCTGCCGGATGGAGGGTAAGGTGCTGGCAACTTATGTCGCGGGCCAAGCGGTTTATCAGGGGTAAGATATGCCAGAGATTGTTTCTTCGCCGTTGGTTTTGGTAGCGGTCGCGGTGCTGGCCTATCTGCTTGGGTCGGTGCCGTTTGGCGTGGTGATCACGCGGGCGCTGGGTCTGGGGGATTTGCGTTCTATCGGCTCGGGGAACATTGGCGCGACCAATGTGCTGCGGACGGGGAACAAGGGTGCGGCCTTGGCGACACTGATCCTGGATGCGGCGAAGGGCGGTATCGCGGTGCTGATCGCGCGCTATGCGGTGGGAGAGGATGCGGCGCAACTGGCCGGGTTAGCGGCCTTTCTCGGGCATCTGTTCCCGGTTTGGCTGGGGTTTAAAGGCGGCAAAGGGGTGGCGACATTCCTTGGCACGTTGTTGGCTTTGGCTTGGCCGGTGGGGCTGGCGGCCTGTGCGACTTGGGCGTTGGCGGCGGCTGTGTGGCGGATATCGTCGCTGGCGGCACTGGTGGCGGCGGCCTTGTCCGGGCTGTGGCTGTTCATGTTCGATCAGGGCCAGATGCTGGCTCTGGTGTTCATTCTCA
This sequence comes from Cypionkella sp. PAMC25878, assembly GCF_058135695.1. Lineage (NCBI taxonomy): Bacteria > Pseudomonadati > Pseudomonadota > Alphaproteobacteria > Rhodobacterales > Paracoccaceae > Cypionkella > Cypionkella sp. PAMC25878. The sequence goes on from NZ_CM176871.1 coordinate 1,186,226, forward strand.
CCGTGCTGGTCTACATCCGGCACTGGCCAAATTTGCAGCGCCTTAAAGCGGGAACGGAGCCGAGGATCGGGGCGAAGAAGGCCTAAAGGATTTGCTCTTTTTGAAATACTCCCGCCGGAGGCTTCTGGCATAAATGCAGTTAGCCTACGGCGGGGATATTTAGGCCAGAGTGAAACCTAGAGGCTCGACGCCTCATAGATCGGCGTCAGGCTTTTGCCCCATGCGCCGTTATAGAGATCCAGCCAGCGGTCGGCTTGGGTCTTCTCGGTGGCGAGGTTTTGCACGAGGGGGGCGAGGTAGCGCTGCTCATCAAGGCCACGGGCAGCGAGGCCTGCGTGCGACAGGCCGACGGCGGCGCGGGCGAGGTCTAGCAGTTTGATGCCGTTGGCTTCGGCTTGCAGGGCGCTGACAGACGCGTTGACGCGCAGGGCTTCGCGGGTCTCGGTGTCAAAACCTTTGACCAGATCCCATGCGGCGTCCAATGCAGCGTCGTCATACATTAGGCCGACCCAGAAAGCGGGTAGCGCGTCGATATGGGCTTGGTCGCCGCAATCTGCCCCGCGCATTTCGATGTATTTCTTCACGCGGGCTTCGGGGAACACGGTGGTCATATGGTCGGCCCAGTCGGACAGGGTGGGCTTTTCACCGGGCAAAGCGGGCAGGTTTCCAGCGAGGAAGTCGCGGAAGGATTGACCCAAAGCGTTGATATATTTGCCGTCGCGGTAGACGAAATACATCGGGGCGTCCAAGACCCAGTCTACATATTGTTGGAAGCCGAAACCTTGATCGAAGGCGAAGGGCAGCATTCCGGTGCGGGCATTGTCCAAGCCGCGCCAGATGCGGCTGCGCCATGATTTATGGGCATTGGGTTTTCCATCGAAGAACGGCGAGGAGGCGAACAGGGCGGTGGCGACGGGTTGTAAGGCGAGGGCGACGCGGAGTTTTTTCACCATATCGGCCTCCGACGCGTAGTCGAGGTTCACCTGCACGGTGCAGGTGCGATACATCATCTGGGTGCCATGAGTGCCGACGCGGCCCATATAATCGGTCATCAGACGGTAACGGCCTTTTGGCATCACCGGCATGGTCTGGGCCGACCATTCCGGCGCGGCCCCGATCCCCATGAATTTGATGCCCAGAGGATCGGCGATGGCGCGGACCTCGTCGAGGTGATTTTGCAATTCAGCCGCGCCTTGGTGCAAGTTTTCCAAGGGCGCACCGGAGAGTTCAAACTGGCCACCCGGCTCAAGGCTGATGTTCGCGCCGTTGCGCGTCATGCCGATGATGTTCTCGGCTTCCAGCACCGGGGTCCAGCCGAAGCCTTGCAGGCCCGCGAATAGGGCGGATACTGAACGGTCGCCAGCATAGGGCAGCGGCGCGCGGCTGTCGGTCAGCCAGCCGAATTTCTCATGCTCGGTGCCGATGCGCCAATCGGCTTTCGGTTTACTGCCGGACTCCATCAACTCGGCCAGTTGCGCGAAGTCTTCGATGGGGCCGCCGCCGGATTGAGGAATCGACATGGGGCAGAGCCCTTTCGCTTTGGAAATTTCAGGATGCAACTGGTGAAGCGGCGGCGTTGCTAAGTCAAGAGTGGCCGCACGCGCGTTACAATAGGTTCACTCGCGGGAAAGTGCGCCGATAGCGGGGCGGTGCCAGATGGTTTTGGTTTCCGCCGCCAGCGCCAGATGGCTGGAGCCGGTGCTGGGTTTGGCATCTAGGGCGGCGACAAGGGCGAGGGTGTTCATGCCGGGCAGACTGGCGAAGGCATCGAACAGTTTGTCGGCTCCGGTGGCGTCAACCGGGATCAGCAGGGCTTGGCCATCGGCTTGTTTGAGCCGCCAGACGCGGCGACCGCGCAGAGAGAGCAGGCGCAGCTCGGTCAGCTCGGGGATTGAGACATAGCCGCCGGTTTGTGGCCCGAGATAGCCGATCTGGCCTTCATCGACCTCGACAATGCCGGGGGCCTCGACGGTTTGGGCAAAGCGCTGGCGGCGCAGCGCAAGGATGGCCCAAGCCACGCCGAATGCACCGATGGCGGTGCCAACAGGGGTGAGCAGGTAGCCACCTAATAGGATCAGCCAGAGGCCGAAGCCTATGATGGCAGATGCCCAGATCACTTCGGAGAAGCGCCGCAGCATGGCGAGGAACTCGGGGCGGATCATGCCCAGTCGCCTAAGGTCGCTTGCCACAGGGTGAGGGCTGCGACGGCGGCGGTGTCAGCGCGCAGGATGCGGGGGCCGAGGGCGGTGGGGTGGATTTGCGGCAGCGCGCGCAGGCGGGTTTGTTCGTCTGCCGAGAAGCCGCCTTCGGGGCCGATCAGGATGGCCCATTTTCCGCCGCGTGGGCCACTTAGGGCCGGGGCTTGGCCGACCATCGCCTCATCACACCACAGCAGCTTGCGGTCTGCGGGGAGAGTGGTGAGGAATTTATCCAAGCTGGTCAGGTCGCTGACTTCGGGGACAAAGGTGGCGCCGCATTGCTCGGCCGCCTCCAAAGCGTGGGCTTGCAGGCGGTCTTGGCGGATGCGTTCGGCGTTGGTGTGGCGGGTTTGCACCGGGATGATGCGGGCGGCCCCGAGTTCGGTGGCTTTCTCGACGATGAAATCGGTGCGGGCTTTTTTGATCGGCGCGAAGGCGAGCCAGAGATCGGGGGGCAGGCGCAAAGGCGCGGTTTGATCGGTGCAGATCAGGATGCCGCCGCGTTTGCCAGCCTCGGCAATTTCCGCGCGCCATTCACCGTCGCGGCCATTGAACAGGGCCACAGGCGCGCCGCGCGCAAGCCGCATCACGTTGAAAAGATAGTGGGCCTGATCGGCGTTGACGGCCACGGCTTGCCCATGCGCCAGTGCCTGATCTACATAGAGGCGGATTTTTGCATCTGTCATGCTGGGGAATCTATGTCTGAGTTTGCGGAAAAACCAGAGGCCACGGTGGCGGATGCGCCGAAAGACAACTGGGTGGATCGCTTTGCGCCACAGGCGGCCCGGCCCTATCTGCGATTGAGCCGTGCGGATCGCCCAATTGGGACGTGGCTTTTACTGATCCCGTGCTGGTGGGGCATTGCGCTGGCGGGCTTGAGCGATGGCTTCAGTCGCTGGGATCTGTGGTTGGCGGTGTCTTCGGCCTTGGGCGCGTTTCTGATGCGCGGGGCGGGGTGCACCTGGAACGACATTGCGGATCGTGAGATTGACGCAAGCGTGGCGCGGACGCGCAGCAGGCCGCTGCCCTCGGGGGCGGTGACGGTTCGGGGCGCGCTGCTGTGGATGGCGGTGCAGGCGGCGCTCGCGGCGCTTATTTTGTTCACTTACAACTGGTTGGCGATTGGGTTGGGGGTGGCGTCGCTGGGGTTGGTGCTGATTTATCCGTTCGCCAAGCGATTTACCTGGTGGCCGCAGGCGTTTCTGGGGCTGGCGTTCAACTGGGGGGCGGTGCTGGTGTATGCCGCCCATGCCGGCGAGGTGCGGCTGCCTGCGGTGCTGTTGTATGGCGCGGGCATCGCTTGGACATTGTTCTATGACACGATTTATGCGCATCAGGACCGCGAGGATGACGCGCTGATCGGGGTGAAATCGACGGCGCGGCTGTTTGGTGACAACTCGCGGGCGTGGCTGCGCGGGTTTATGGTGGTGGCGGTGGTTTTGATGGCGGGCGCGGTGATCAGCATCCCGATTCCCCCCGGCAAAATGCTTGCGTTGATCCTTGCTTTGGCGGGGGTCTGGGGCTTTGGTTGGCATATGGCGTGGCAGCTGCGTGGCTTAAATATCGACGATCCGGCGCAATGTCGGCGATTGTTTCTATCCAACCGCGATGCTGGCCTCATTCCTGCGCTGTTTCTTGCCGTTGCGGTGTTCCTTTGATTGATCCGGGGGGACGCGCGCTTTATGCAGACCGGGACCGGGTGGCCTGCTGTCCTCCGGCGGCGTTTCTGACAGACCGAGTTGAATGACCCCGTGGTAACATTGCCGAAACTCAGCCTTACCCAGCTTCCTGCGAAGTATCTTGCCCCCTGCGCATTTATCGCGGCGGGGATGGTTTCGGTGCTGGTGGCCTGGGGTGCGGCTGTGCTGGTTGAGAATATTTCCGCCCGGGCGGTGAAATCCATGCTGCTGACCGAGGGCATCACCTTTGCCAGCGTCACCCCGGATGGCTTGCAAATTCACCTAAACGGGACAGCTCCGAATGAGGCCATGCGGTACAAAGTGGTCAATCTTGTGGGCGGCCTGATCGATTCGTCCCGCATACGCGACCGGCTGGAGGTGACTCCGGTGAAGGCGATTGAAGCGCCCCGGTTTTCGGTGGAAATGCTGCGCAACGATGATGGGATTCAGTTGATCGGTTTGTTGCCGGAAAGCGATGAGCTGCAGGGCGTCAAAGACACGGCGCAGGCGCTTTCCCCGGATATTCCACTGTCGGATATGTTGGAGACGGCGGCCTATCCGGCGCCGGAAGGCTGGGATGCGGCGCTGACCTATGGGTTGAACGCGCTGAGCATGTTGCCGCGATCAAAGATTTCGGTGGCGGCGGATCAGGTGGCGATCACCGCGATTGCTGGATCTGAGGCCGAAAAGCGCAGTTTTGAGAAGCAGTTGAACAGCGCGAAGCCTGCGGGGCTGGCGGTGAAGATTGAGATTTCGGCGCCGCGTCCGGTGCTGACGCCGTTCACGCTGCGCTTTGTGAAAGACGCCGAGGGCGCGCGGTTTGATGCCTGTTCGGCGGATACCGAGGTGGCGCGCGCGAAGATTTTGGCGGCGGCGGGGGCTGCGGGTGCCGTGGGACGCAATGCTTGCACCATCGGGCTGGGCGTGCCAACGCCGCGCTGGGCTGATGCCACCATCGCCGGGATCAAAGCGGTGGCGCAGTTGCAAAGCGCGACGCTGACCTTCGCGGATGCCGATGTGACGCTGTTGGCGGGTGCCGATGTGCCGCAGGCGGATTTTGACCGGGTGGTTGGAGAATTGGGTGCAGCGCTGCCGGATGTGTTCTCGCTGAAAGCAACGCTGGAGAAGAAGGCCACAGGTGGAGTTGCAGGCCCGGCTGAGTTCACCGCCAAGCTCGCGCCTGAGACGCATCGGTTGGAGATGCGCGGTCGTCTGACTGATGAGGTGTTGCGCAAAGCCGTTGACAGCTTTGCCAAGGCCGAGTTTGGCAGCAACACTTACCTTGCGACCCGGATGGACCCCGAACTGCCGACCGGCTGGCCGTTGCGGGTGCTGGCTGGGCTGCAGGCTTTGGGAGAGTTGGACAACGGCACCCTGCTGGTGCGGGCTGATACGGTGGAACTGAAGGGTATCACTGGGTCGCAATCCGCCAAGGTCCGAATCTCGCAGATTCTTTCCGAGAAACTCGGACAGGGCCAGACCTTTAAGGTCGATGTGAAATACGACAAGGCGCTTGATCCGTTGGCGGGGATCCCGACCTCGGAAGAATGTGCGCAGGACGTTGATGACGTGGTGGCGCGGCAGAAGATCACCTTCACGCCGGGGTCGGCCGAAATCGCCTCGGCTGCCAGTGGCGTGATGAAGGCGTTGGCGGATGTGCTGAAAGCCTGTCCGGGCGTCAAACTGGAAGTCGCTGGCTATACCGATTCGCAAGGCTCGGACGGCGGCAACCTTGCGCTGTCGCAAGCCCGGGCGGAAACCGTGGTGTTGGCTTTGCAGGGGCGGCAGATTGATGTTTCTGGCATGGTGGCGCGCGGCTATGGCGAGGCCGATCCCTTGGCCGACAATGGCACCGAAGCCGGGCGGGAGGCCAATCGGCGGATTGAATTCCGGTTGATCGGGGCGCCAAAGCCCGCCTCTCCCGATGCTGGTAAGGCGGCAGCGACAGCGGCGCAGGGTTCGGATGCGGCGCAGAGTACGGTCAAAGCCGCGCAGGAGGGCCCGGATTTTTCGGGCGATACCAGCCCTTCGGTGGCACCACATAAAAAAACCATCGCGCCAAAGCCGCGACCGAAGAAGTCAGAATGATGTTGGGGATGCAGCTATGAACCGCACCGAATTTATCGCGGCCACTGCCGTCATCCTGCTGTTGGCCTTCGCGGCGGGCTGGTTCACCTATTGGTTGCTGCACCGCTTTACCCGTGTGGCGGGCGGCGATATGGCGGAAATGGACCGGATGGCGCAATCTTTGCATGAAGCGGAGGAGATGCGCGATCAGGCGATTGTTTACCTCGAAAGCCGTGAGGGCGAGTTGATGAACCAGATCGCCCAGTCTGAGGCCGAATTGCGCGCTGCGATGGAAGGGTTGCGCGATGCGCGGCACGAGGCGGAAGAAATGCGCGCCTATATTGAGCGGATGCACGCGAATAGTTAGGCGGCTGCTATTTTTGGGAAAAATCAGGGGCATTCTGCCCCTCGGCGCGGCGCGCCTCACCCCTGAGGATATTTGAGCGCAGAGGATGGGCTTAGAGGCCTTTGAGGCAGGTTTGTATCAACGGTGAGTTCGGGTCTTCCAGTGCGTCAATCACGTTGTAGTGGTGGGTGCCGGGATCGACCGTCCACGGGCAGTTCCAGTTTTCCGACAGGGTGCGGGCTTGCCATAGGAAGGCGGGACGTTCTGCGCCTCCGACCCAGATATGGGCTTGGGTGGTCAGGGCGTGGCGGGCGGGGCTTTCGGCTTCGATTTCTTCGGGGTCGAGGAGCAGGTTGGTTTGCATGTCGGTTTGCGAGAGCGGCTCTAGGTCGGCGAGGGGCGAGATTGGTACGATGCGGGTGAGCCGGGCTTGTAGGGTGCCACTGCGGTCGGGGTTGCCCATCCGGGCGGTGAGATGACCGCCTGCGGAATGGCCGGTGATGACGAGCGGGCCTTCGACAAGCGCGCAGGCGGCGGTGATAGCGACGTCAACCTCGGCGGTGATTTGGGCGATGCGGCCTTCAGGAGCGAGGGTGTAGCCGGGCAGCGCACATGCCCAGCCTTGAGCGATGGCACCTGCGGCGAGGTGGGACCAGAGGCTTTTGTCGGTTTCCAGCCAGTAGCCGCCGTGGATGAACACCATCAGGCCTTTCGGTGTGGCTTCGGGCAGGTACAGATCGAAGCGGTTGCGCGGGGCGGGGCCGTAGGCGATGTCAAGGCGCGCGCGGGGGCCGAGGCTTTCGCGGAAAGCGGCGGCCTTGGCGGTCCACAGCGCAGGCAGCGCCTCGGACCCCGGAATGAAGGCGCCGTTCAGATATTCGCGGGTCATGTCCATCGGTATCACTCCAGTTTGACGCCAGCTTTAGGTCCAGCATTGGTGGAGGATGTGGACTTTTAAGTCCAGAGCGGGCAAGCAGGGGCAACCCGTGCTAATGGAGGCCCCCATGCTCGATTCCGTGACCGATCTGCGTTCGTTGTTGAAAGACCCCAGCTTGCTTCCGAACAAGGCCTATGTGGCGGGGCAATGGATTGAGGCCGCCGATGGTGCGACCTTTGCCGTCACCAACCCGGCGCGCGGCGATGTGATTGCCCATGTGCCTGACCTGACCCGTGCCGATGCCGCGCGCGCGATTGCCGCCGCCGATGTGGCCCGCAAGGAATGGGCTGCGCGCACCGGCAAAGAACGCGCGCAGGTGATGCGCAAATGGTTTGATCTGTGCATGGCGGCGCAGGAGGATCTGGCGACGATTCTGACCGCCGAGATGGGTAAGCCGTTGGCTGAAGCCAAGGGCGAGATCGCTTATGGTTCGGCCTATATCGAATGGTTCGGCGAAGAGGCCAAGCGCACTTACGGGCAGATCATTCCCGGCCATATGCGTGACAAGCGGATTTCTGTGCTGAAACAGCCGATTGGGGTGTGTGCCTCGATCACGCCGTGGAACTTCCCGAATGCGATGATCGCGCGCAAGGTGGCCCCAGCTTTGGCGGCGGGCTGTGGCTTTGTGGCGCGGCCTGCGGCGGAAACGCCATTGTCTGCGATTGCTTTGGCGGTGTTGGCGGAGCGGGCTGGCGTGCCGGGCGGTGTGTTCTCGGTGATCACTTCCTCGCGGTCTTCCGAGATCGGCAAGGAGTTCTGTGAGAATCCGGCTATTCGCAAGATCACCTTTACGGGTTCGACCGAAGTGGGTCGCATCCTGCTGCGGCAGGCGGCAGAGCAGGTGTTAAAATGCTCGATGGAATTGGGCGGCAACGCGCCGTTTATCGTGTTTGACGATGCCGATCTGGATGCGGCGGTCGAGGGTGCGATGATTTCCAAGTTCCGCAACAACGGCCAGACCTGCGTCTGTGCGAACCGGATTTATGTGCAGGCTGGGGTGTATGATGCCTTTGCTGAGAAGCTGGCGGCCGCGGTCAGCAAGTTGGCGATTGGCGATGGTTTGACGGCGGGCGTGACCACCGGGCCTTTGATCAACGAAGATGCGGTTGAGAAGGTGGAAGAACATATCGCTGATGTGTTGGCGGGTGGCGGCAAGGTGTTGACCGGCGGTGCGCGGCACGCTTTGGGCGGCACGTTCTTTCAGCCGACGGTGGTGACGGGGGTTACGCCTGCGATGAAGGTGGCCAATGAGGAAACCTTCGGCCCACTGGCGCCGTTGTTCAAGTTCGATACCGAGGAAGAAGTGATCCGCCGCGCCAATGATACGATCTTTGGTCTGGCCAGCTACTTCTATGCCAAGGATATCGGCCGGATCACGCGTGTGCAGGAACAGCTGGAATACGGCATGGTGGGTGTGAACACCGGGCTGATTTCCAATGAGATGGCACCGTTTGGCGGCGTGAAGCAGTCGGGCTTGGGCCGTGAAGGATCGAGCCACGGCATCGACGATTACATGGAGCTGAAATACGTCTGCTTGTCGGTTTAATTCGGGCAGACGAGCACTCAGATGAAAAGCGGCGCGTGGCAACCTGCGCCGTTTTTGTTTAGCCGCCCACTGCCCGGTTCGCGCCCGAGCCACCAAAGCCGCCGCGCGATTGCACTTGGGTTTTCGTCATCGGGGCCAAGCCCTTGGTGACCGGAGCCTTGTTGAACGCACTGGCATTGATAGTGCCGCCGCTGTTGAGATTGCTGATCCGGGTGCCGCCGTTCGGTGTGGAATAACCTCCGCCCGCCGTCTGCACCACCGGCTGCGACATCACCCGACCGCCGCCCAAGGCTTGCCCGATCATATAGCCCATCAACAAAGGCATGAACACCGAACCGCCACCGCCGCTGTTCGCCGCCGCATCGCCGCCACAGGCCCCCGCGCCATGCTCGGCCTCGCACAACTCGCGGCTTTCATAGCGGGGTGCGGTTTCGTCATGCAGCTTTTGCGCCTCGGCAAAGGCGGTTTCGCAATCGGCAGCGCTGAACCAACCGTCAGGGCTGGCCTCGGCCAGACAGCTTGCCTTGTCGGCAAAGGCGCTGGCTTCGGTCTTTTCCTCGGTGCAGGCGGCGACCCCGAAGGCGGCGGCCCCGAGCAAAGCCAATGCGACATGACGTGAGCGTTTCATTGGCTTAGCCCTCAATAAAATGCGGTTTGAACCGCGACAAATCCTGCGTGATCCGGCTGCGATCTTCGCGCAAACCCATGCCGACGCAAGTCTCTCCGACAATCCACGCGCCGATCACCGGGCGCATGTCGGCAAATATGGGCAGCGGGTGGTAGGCTTGGACGATCTTTGGGTGCTGGTCGTAGTCACGTGCGGTGGCGGCCTCTAGCACGGTGCCATTTTGATGGATGGTCACCGACTGGCCTTCGCGCGAGAATATCGGTTTCACCACATAGCCAGCGGCCAGCAAATCAGGCGCACGGTCCAAGGCGGCCTCATCCTCGAAAAAGGCGGGCAGCAGGTTGGGGTGGCCTTCAAACATCTGCCACAGCACGGGCAGAATCGCTTTGTTCGACAGGATCGCCTTCCATGCCGGTTCGATGAAACGACAGCCTGAGGCCGCGATCTTGTCGGCAAACGGGTCGCGCAGCAGGTCTTCCCAGGGGTAGAGCTTGAACAGCGCGCCGATCACCCGATCTTCGGCATCGGTGAACTGGCCGTCCGAGCTGATGCCGATTTTGTCGAGATCGGTGTAATGTGCGCCCAAACCTGCCTCTCGCGCGGCCCAAGCCATGGTTTCCACGGTGGCGTAATCTTCCGGCGCACCCGCGACGGCGGCGAAATGCAGATCGGTGTCGGGAGAAAACATTTCGGCAAGACGGGCGACCAAAGCCTCATGCACGCCGTTGAACTGATCGCTGCCTTGCGGCAGCACGCGGGCGGCCAGTTGCTGTTCAAACCACAGCCATTGGAACGAGGCGCTTTCATACAGCGATGTCGGGGTGTCGGCGTTATATTCCAGCAGCTTGGCTGGGCCATTGCCGTCGTATGCCAGATCGAAACGGCCATATAATTCCGGCTCGGCATCTTGCCAGCTTTGCGCCACCAGATCCCAATGCGCGCGCGGAATATTCATCCGTTGCATCAGGCTTTCCGAACCAATCACTCTTGCCACAGCCTCGCGGCACATCGCGTGGAGTTCGGTGCTGGGGTCTTCGATATCGTCTTCGATCTGGGCCAGCGTGAAACTATAGGCTGAGGTTTCGTCCCAGTAGGGCTCGCCATACATATCGGCGAAGGTGAAACCAAGCTTTTCGGCTTCGCTGCGCCAGTCGGGGCGTTCGGGCATGGCAATACGGTGCAACGGCATCTCCACATGGTTTGACGCAGATATCAGGGTTGCCTGCCCTCGACACAAGCCCCGCTTGCGCATTGTCGGGTCTGGCGGGGCGGATGTCGGGGATGGCTGGGACAATCTGGCGTCAATCGCCACACTGGACCTTGACCTAACAGGAGTATGCGCATGCAAACCGTCGTTAAACTGCCCGCTACCACCGGATCAGAACCCTCCACCGCCGATCTGGATGGTTGGATTGTCACCGAAGGTAGCCCGAAAATGAAGACTTGGGCGCTGCACACTTCGGCGGCGGGTGATATGGTTTCCGGCATCTGGGAATGCACCGTTGGCAGCTACCACGCCACCTACACGGCCTATGAATACGTCGTGCTGATTGAGGGCAAGATCACTATCACGCCGGATGGCGGCACGCCCGTGACCGTCAAAGCTGGCGATTCTTTCGTGGTGGAGCCAACTTTTAAGGGCATTTGGAAAATCGAAGAAAATGTGCGCAAGCATTTCGATTTCCGTATTAAATAAACTACTTACGGCGGGGGGCGTGCTGCATCCCGCCGCAAACACCGTATTGTTATCGCCTATCAAGGCAACGATTTTGCTTATCGCGCGTTCAATCCACATGTTGCTCTCATCGGCCCAACGAGACTGCTCTCGCTGGCCAACAACATGAAAGGATATGACATGCTGCCCGCTGTCTCAAACATCAAACGGAACACCATCGCCGCATTGCTCGCCCTTGCGGTTGCTTTGCCCGCAGCCCCTGCACTGGCTTGGGGCCAACGTGAGCAAGACGTGCTGAAAGGCGCTGCTGGCGTCATTCTGCTGCAAGGTATCATTCGTGAAACCAAGCCGAACAAGAAGCATTACGAGCCGCGCTACGAGCCTCGGTATGAACCCCGCTATGAACAGCCGCGCTATCAGCAGTACCAACCGCGCTATGAACCCCGCTATGAGCCACAGCGCGTCTCGGTTTACAGCACCGCGGCCGCACGGGCGTTTAACAACTATTCGTCGTCCGAGCGTCGGTTGATCCAGCGCCGCCTGTCGGCCTATGGCTACTATCGCGGCGGCATCGACGGCTCGTTTGGCCCCGGCACCTATAACGCTGTGGTGGCCTATGCCGATGCGCAGGGCCAGACCCGGCAACTGGCCTCGACCAACAGCGCTTATGGCGTCTATGACGGGCTGATCTATTAAGCCCAGTCCTGTTGAGCCCTGATTGCTCACTAGAGAAGCGCGCTCGGGATGTCCGGGCGCGCTTTTATTTTGCCGTCCTGCCAAGGATTGCGGGACCTGCTGCGTCTCATTAAAGTCATGCTGATGGAAACCCCAGATGAGACCCTCGCCTCTGCCGCCGCTGGCGGTGATCGGGATGCGTTCGCGCTGCTGGTGGAACGGCATTACGACCGGATTTACGGGCTGGCCTATCGCTTGATCGGACTACGGGCCGAGGCGCAGGATCTGGCGCAGGATATTTGCGCGGCATTGCCCGTGAAGCTACGGCATTGGCGTGGTGACGCACGGTTTACCACTTGGCTTTACCGGGTGGTGATGAACGCCGCCCACGATCTGCGCCGCCGTCAGGCCACCCATGCGAAGGCGGCGAGCGGTTGGGGCGATTGGGAAATTGCGCGGCAGGATGAGATTAAAGTGCAGACAGAGGCGCAGGATTGGCTGGCGCAGTCGATGGCGCGATTGTCGGTTGAGTTGCGCGATACGGTTGCACTGGTGCTGGGCGAGGAGATGACTCAGGCCGAGGCGGGCTTGGTACTGGGGGTGTCGGAAGGCACGGTGGCTTGGCGGATGTCCGAGGTGAAAAAACGCCTGCGCGCGATGGCGGAGGAAGCAAGATGAGTGATGAGCTTGACGCCCTGAAAGCTGCTTTGCGCGCTGTGCCCGCGCCCGATCCCGCTGCCAAAGCTGTCGCTATGCGGTTGGCGAGGGAAAATTTTGATCGGCTCCAAGGATCGACCGAGGTGATGCGTCCTAAGCAAGACCGCCCTGTGAAGGCGGGTATCTTGCAAAGGGGGCTCGCCATGCTGAACGCTTTGAAAATGAAACCTATTCTTGCCGCTACCACATCTGTCGCTGCCCTGTTGGTGGGGTTTGTGGTGATCCTGCCGTTGTCGGGGAAGGGGCCGATGGAGGAGGCGCGCGGCAACAAGCCCATCGCGCAAGTGGATGCGCCTGCTGAATTGACCGTGCCGGATGCGTTGCCAGAGCCTATGCTCCAAACGCAGAATGACACCACCGAGGCAAAGCCAGCGCCCCAAGTGTCCGAAGCCGAGGCTCCAGCCAAAGCGGAAGCCAAGGCGAAGGCAGATAAGCAAGCAAAGACTGATGCTGATGTCGCAGCGGATGCTGCCCAAACTGCAACGCTGGCAGAGCCTGAAGCGGTGATGCGTGATGAGCAGGCGATAGCACCCGCGCCGATGCCAACCGGGCGCGCCGTCGCCAAAATGGCGGCCGACAGCTATGCCGCTGAGCCCGCAGCGCCGATGCCCGTGATGGAACCCGCCCCATTGCCGCAGCCCAATACCGAAACCTTCGCCAATGCTGACGCCAATCCTGTGAAGGTGACGGCGGAAGAACCCGTCTCGACCTTTTCGATTGACGTAGATACGGCGTCTTATGCGACGTTGCGATCAGGTCTGAACGCGGGGTACCTGCCGGATCCGGCCGCGGTGCGGATCGAGGAGATGGTGAATTATTTCCCTTACGCCTATCCGAAACCCCAAGGCGATCAGGCGTTTCGGCCCACCATTACCGTGATGCCGACACCGTGGAACCCGAACACAAGGCTGGTGAATATCGCCATTCAGGGCGCGGTGCCGCAGGTGGAAAATCGGCCTCCGCTGAACTTGGTGTTTTTGGTGGATACCTCGGGCTCGATGGAGGATGCCAACAAGCTGCCGCTGTTGAAGCAATCGCTGGGGCTGATGTTGGGGCAGTTGCGGTCAGAGGATCAGGTGGCGATTGTGGCCTATGCGGGAAGTGCGGGCGAAGTGTTGCCGCCCACCAAGGCCAGTGATACGGCGGCGATCATGGCGGCGTTGGATCAACTTTCGGCGGGGGGATCGACTGCGGGCGCGCAGGGGTTGGAACTGGCCTATCAGGTGGCGGACAGCATGAAAGCCGAGGGCGAGGTTTCTCGAGTGCTGTTGGCGACCGATGGCGATTTCAACGTCGGCATTGATGACCCAGGGGCGTTGAAGGACTTCATCGCCAAGAAGCGCGAAAGCGGGGTGTATCTGTCGGTCTTAGGTTTTGGGCGCGGCAATCTCGATGACGCGACGATGCAAGCACTGGCGCAGAACGGCAATGGCACGGCGTCTTATATCGACACGCTGAATGAGGCGCGCAAAGTGTTGGTCGATCAGGTGACCGGGGCGCTATATCCGATTGCAGATAATGTGAAAATTCAGGTGGAATGGAACCCGGCACAGGTCGCGGAGTATCGGTTGATTGGCTATGAAACCCGCGCTTTGGCGCGTGAAGATTTCAACAATGACAAGGTGGATGCGGGCGATATTGGCGCGGGCACGGCGGTGACGGCGATTTATGAGGTGACCGCGCCGGGGAGTGCGGCGTTGCGGAATGATCCGCTGCGCTATGGTTCGGCTAAGGCGCCGGAGGGTTCCAGTGAACTGGGTTATCTGCGGCTGCGCTCGGTTGCGCCCGGCGGCAAAGACAGCACCCTACAGGAAACCCCAATTGTGCCGGGGATGCCGGTGACGGATGAAACCCGCTTTGCCGCCGCGATTGCGGGGTTTGGGCAGCTTTTGACCGATACCAAGTATCTCGGCGCTTGGGGCTGGGATCAGGCGATTGCTCTGGCCCTCGCCTCGCGCGGTGCGGACGAGTTCGGCTACCGGATTGAGGCGGTGAACCTGATGCGCACCGCCAAGGCTTTGTCCCAGCGTTAAATCGGGCGCATTAATCGGCCAGCGCGCGGTCCAGATCCTCGATCAGATCGCGTGCATCTTCCAAGCCGACCGATAGGCGGAACACGCCTTCGCCTGCGAAACGCTTGTAATCTGCAAGGCTTTCGCCTGTCATGCGGTAGGTCGAGGCCATGATATCATCGGTGCCGATATGGACGCAGATGCTGCGTTGGTGGCCGAGTGAAAAGGCGTAGTGCATCACACGGAACCGCGCGGCCATCTTTTGTGCCACCGCTTCGGGATCGGCGGTTTGGAAGGTGATCATGCCGCCGGGCAGCGCCATTTGGCGGGCGGCAAGGGCGTGTTGCGGATGGCTGGCAAGGCCGGGGTAGGTGACGGCCAAGACTTTGGGATGCGCTTCCAGATGCTTTGCGAGCACCATGGCGTTCTCGGAGGCGGTGCGCAGGCGGGGAAACAAAGTGTCGATGCCGCGCAGGATCAGCCACGCGTTTTGTGCCGACAGTGCCGCGCCGAGATAGACCCCAGACGAGGCGCGGATGCGGGAAATCAGCTCTTTGCGGCCAATCACAGCGCCGCCCAAGGCATCGCCATGGCCGTTCATAAACTTTGTTAATGAGTGGATGACCAGATCCATGCCATGGGTCAGTGGCTGGGTTATCACGGGGGTGGCGAGGGTGCTGTCCACCGAAGTCAACACGCCTGCGGCGCGGGCAATCTCGGCCAGCGCGGAAAGATCCGTCAAGCGCAGTAAGGGGTTACAGGGGCTTTCGGCATGGATCAGTTTGGTGTTCGGACGCAGGGCGGCCTTGAGGGCATCGAGGTTTGAGAGGTTCACTGGCGTGACCTCAATGCCAAAACCGGGCAAAATCCGGGTGGCGAGTTCGTAAGCCCCGGCATAGCACACGTCGGAAATGATCAGATGATCACCCGATTTCAGCAGCGCCAGAAAGGTTGCAGCAATCGCGGCGACTCCGGTGGCGGTGGCGAGGGCATCTTCGGCGGATTCGAGGCTGGCGAGGCGGCGTTCCAGATCGCGGACAGTCGGGTTGGTCCAGCGGGCGTAAAGGTAGGGCAGTTCGGTCAGATCCCCAATGCCATCGGCGGAAAATGCAGAGCCGCCGGGGGTGAAGACGTTGTTGACGGACATGGAAATGCTGGGGGCGATGGCCCCGGTGATCGGATCGGGACGCAGGCCGCCATCCAGCGCGCGGGTGGCGGGGTGCATCGGGTGCGGAGTTTCAACAGCCGTGATTTGTTTGGGGGGAAGGTGGGCTTTCATCTGCTCTCCATACGGCTGGTTGCCGCTGTGGCCCAGAGTATCGCAGAGCGTGAGGCAAAGCAAAAGGCCCGGCGCAGGGCCGGGCCTTTTGGGTCGGTGTGGTGTTTAGGCGTTGGCGGTTTCGACCTGTGCCTCAACCGCTTTCGTCTCAACATCGACGCGGCGACCGATCTCAATGCGGCGGGGTTTCAGCGCCTCCGGGGTTTCACGCACCAGATCAATATGCAGCATACCGTGTTCATGGGCTGCCCCGGCGACGCGGACATGATCGGCCAAAGCAAAGCGGCGATCAAAGGCGCGGGTGGCGATGCCACGGTGCAGATAGGCGCGGCCTTCAGTCTCAGGCGCTTTGCGGGCGGTGACGTGCAGCGCACCGTCTTTCACCTCTACCGATAGCTCATCGGGCGAGAAACCGGCGACGGCGATCGAGATGCGATAGGCATCATCGGCGGTTTTCTCAATGTTGTAAGGAGGATAGGTGGGCTGGGCCACATCGGCGTTCAGGGCACGATCAACCAGATCGGCCATACGGTCGAAGCCAACGGTGGCACGGTAGAGCGGAGCGAAATCAAAATTGCGCATAGTCATCCTCTTTCAAGCGATGGCCGTTTTGTGAACGGCGCGGAAGCCTTCCCAGAAGGGCAAGGCGGTTGACGCCCCCGAAGCCCGATTGCGGCACCTTGGGGACTACGCTGATTTGGGAAGCGCTTTGGCGGGTTTCAAGACCCAGCAAGAGTCGAGGAATCAGGGTTTGACGAATTTTGCGCCGCTGGCTTTGCCGCCGGAAAGGGTGTTGACCTTGGTGCCCGCCACTGAAACCGCCCGGCTTTCTTTCGCCAGTTCTGCCAGCACAACGGCCAAAGGCGCTTCAAGCGGGGTGCCGAGCGAGACCTTTTTGCCGTCCGATTCCGCCTTGGCCGAAACCACCGAGACAATCTGCGGCACGCCGTTTTTCACCGTGAAAATCGGCGCACCGGAGGAGCCGAAATCCACATCGCAGGACAGCACCAGCACTTTGTCCGAGCCATCAATCACATGGCATATCTGTTGCAGCGAAGGCGCTTCGGCGCGATCCTGCGCGTAAGACACCACTCCAACCTCATCGCCTAAGGAGGGCGGCGACGTGGTGCCGATCGGCTGGATCGAGGGCAGGCGGATCGGCTGATCCAGTTCTAGCACGGCGACATCAAAGGCAGTGCGATCCAGATCGTCCTCGCCGGAATAGGCGTAATCCGGGTGGGCGACGGCGCGGGCCACGTTGCGATAGGCCTCGGCGCGGCCATTGCGCAGACCGGCAAGGAAATGGATATCCCGGGCGTCAATCCGCGCCCCGGTTTCTTTGTCGAACAGGCAATGGGCGGCGGTCAGCACCAGATCGGGGGCGATCAGGGTGCCGGTGCAAAAACCACGGTCGCCTAGGTTCAATCGCCCAACCGCGTTCCAACCCTTTGAATCATCGCCGGTTTGCAGGCTGATGAGGGGGGATTCCTGTGCCGCAGCGGGCAGGCTGGCAAGGGCAAGCAGGGCGATGAGGGCAAAGCGCATGGGTTCTCCGGTCTGGTCGCCCGATCTAGCCAAAAAGTGAGGCAGATGTGAGGCAAATCACCCCAAGGCGCGCGGTTTCGGCCCACCTGTGGCCCAATCCAGCAGTTCAACCGTATGCACGATGGGGATGGCTGTCGCCGCGCCGATCTGCATCATGCAGCCGATATTACCGGCCGCGATGATATCGGGATGCTTGGCCTCTAGGGTTTGAACTTTGCGGCTTCGTAATGCCTGCGAAATCTCGGGTTGCAGCAGGTTGTAGGTGCCTGCTGATCCGCAGCACAGATGGCTGTCGGCAGGCTCGACCACGGTGAAGCCTACACGCTTCAGCAGGTCTTTTGGCGCAGTTTTGATTTGCTGGCCGTGTTGCAGGCTACAGGCGGCATGATAGGCGACGGTCAAGCCTTTGGGCGCACCTTCCGGCAGGGTAAGGCGTTGCAACAGCTCGGATATATCCAGCGTCAGGGCGGATACTTCAGCGGCCTCTGCCGTGCCGATCATATGGCCGTAATCCTTAACGGTGGTGCCGCACCCACTGGTATTGATCACAATCGCATCCAAGCCAGCACCACGCGTTTCAGCCATAACCGCGGCGATATTGGCGCGGGCGGCGGTATGGCTTTCGGCCTCGCGCCCCATGTGATGCGTCAGCGCACCGCAACAGCCCATGCCGCGCGGCACCACCACCTCGCAACCCAAACGCCGCAGCAGACGGATGGTGGCGTCGTTGATATCGGTGTTCAGTGCCTTTTGCGCGCATCCGGTCATCAAAGCCACGCGCATCCGCTTGGGCGCAGTGGGCGCAAAGCTTTGCGGATCATCGTTGCGGCTGACCGGGGGGATGGTTCTCGGAGCCATTGCCAGCATGGCCCTCAGCCTCGCATCCGGGATCAACCGTGCGAAGGGTCGGCCCAGTTTAGCGGCAAACAGCGCAAGCCGGAAGCGGGTGGGATGCGGGATCACTTTGGCGAGCACCCAGCGCAGTAGGCGATCTGAGAGCGGGCGTTTGTAGGTTTTCTCGACATAGGCCCGCGCCTGATCAATCAGATGCATATAGTCCACACCAGACGGACAGGTGGTGGTGCAGGCGAGGCACGACAGGCAGCGATCCAGATGTTTGACGGTGCGCGCATCGGCGGGCCGTCCGGTTTCCAGCATTTCCTTGATCAGATAAATCCGACCACGCGGGCTGTCTAACTCATCACCAAGCACTTGATAGGTCGGGCAAGTTGCGGTGCAAAACCCGCAATGCACGCAGGATCGCAGGATCTTGTTGGCTTCGGCCAGTTTTGGGTCTTGCAGTTGAGTTTCAGTGAAATGCGTCTGCATCAGCTCCTCATCCCCGGATTGAAAACGCTGCGTGGATCGAATTTTGCCCGCAGGCCAGCGGTGAGGGTGGCCACGGCGGGGGCTTCTGGTGGGAAGGCAGGAATGGTTTCCATCCCCGACGAGGCCCGTATCAGGGTGGCATGGCCGATCCCTGCCACTGCGCCACGCACATCCGCCGCAGCTGATGGATCGAGCAGCCAGACCAGCCCGCCGCCCCAATCGCAAATCGCCTCCAGCCCAAGGCGCTGGATCAGGGCTGCGGCTTCGGTTGGCTTGATTGACAGCTTCCAGACGGTTCCCGTCCGCCTAGCAAAAGCAGACACATCGCGGATCGCCGCCCAATCACTTGGCGCTTCTTCAAACCCGAGCAAATCCCGCAACTTCCCCGCACGGTATGCGACCGATCCGGCCATACCTTCCAGCCGGATCATCGCCCGGCCCTGTATCCAAGCCGCGCCCGAAATGTCATAGGGAGAGCTAAGTGCGGCCCGCAAATCCGCCAACCCCTGCGGTAAAGCCCGCTCGGCCACAAGCGTCACCTCGGCCTCTGGCACCGCCTGCACTTTGAACGACAGTTCGGTCAACACGCCCAAAGCACCATGTGCTCCGGCCATCAGCTTGACCAAATCATAGCCGGTGACATTCTTCATCACCCGCCCGCCGTTCTTGATCACATCGCCCCGGCCATCGACAAAGCGCACCCCGAGCAAGGCATCGCGGCAGGCCCCAACCTGCACACGGCGCGGGCCGGAGGCATTGGCGGCCACCACGCCGCCGATGGTTGAGACACCCTGACGACCTAAAACTGCGCGCATATCGGGCACTTCAAAAGCCAAGCGCTGCCGTTCAGAGGCCAGCAGTGCATTGATCTCGGCCAGCGGAGTCCCCGCCCGCGCCACCAAAGTCAAAGCGCCGGGTTCATACAATTCAACACCGCTCAACCCACTGGTATCCAACACCTCGCCCACCACGCACCCAACTCCACGCGTGCCCCCGCCTTGGATATGCAAAGCCTGCGCGGCTTGGATCATCTCGCTCAGTTCGCTTTCCGAAGCAGGTCGCATGGTCATCCTCTGTGCTCAAATATCCTTGGGGTAGTCCGTTGGTTTCGCTATTAGTTCAAGAAATCAATGGACTGGTGGGCAGACAGTCCCGGCGCTTCAACCCGCGCTCCGCCCCGCCGTTACATCTAAGGGAAACACCTTCGCCGGGTTCAACAGCCACGCCGGATCGAACACGTCCTTGACCCGCAACTGCGCCTCTAGGTCGACCGGATTGAACTGCACCGCCATCAGGTCGCGCTTCTCTATCCCCACGCCGTGCTCTCCTGTCAAACAACCACCAACCTCGACACAGAGCTTCAGGATATCCGCGCCAAACGCCTCGCAGCGTTCCAGATCGCCGGGTTTGTTGGCGTCGAACAGAATCAACGGGTGCATATTGCCGTCGCCTGCGTGAAACACATTGCCGACGTCCAGACCGCAAGCGGCGCTCATCTCGCCGATACGGCGCAGCACGTAGGGCAGAGCCGAGACCGGAATCGTGCCATCCAAGCACATGTAATCATTGATCTGTCCCATTGCTCCGAACGCCGATTTGCGGCCCAGCCAGATGCGTTTGGCTTGGTCTTCGTCGGCTGCTTCGCGAAATTCCACCGGATTGTGGGTCATCGCGATGGCCTTGATGCGGGAGAGTTGTTCGGCGATTTCAGACGGTGAACCTTCGACCTCGATGATCAGCAAAGCCTCGCAATCGGGATAGCCGGCTTTGGCGAAGGCCTCGGTCGCGCGGATGCAGGGGCGATCCATGAATTCAATGGCAACGGGCAGGATGCCGGCTTTGATGATGTCAGACACGCAGGTGCCTGCGACTTCGTTGGAGTTAAAGCCGACCAGAACGGGCCGCGCGCCTTCGGGTTTCGGCAGGATGCGCAGGGTGGCCTCTGTTACGACGCCAAGCTGCCCTTCCGAGCCGCAAATCACTCCCAAAAGGTCAATCCCACCAGAATCCAGCCATGGCCCGCCGACCTCGACCACTGTGCCATCCATTTGCACCAAGGTCACGCCCAGCAGGTTGTTGGTGGTGACGCCATATTTCAGGCAATGCGCGCCGCCCGAGTTCATCGCGATATTGCCCGCGATGGCGCAGGCGAGTTGACTGGAAGGATCGGGAGCATAGAACCAGCCATCGGCCTCAATCGCCCCCGTCACCGACAGGTTGGTGCGGCCCGATTGCACCCGGATGAAACGATTGTCGTAGTCGGTTTCCAGCACTGCGTTCATCCGCGACACGCCCAATATCACGCAATCGGCGGTGGGCAAAGCGCCCCCGGCCAGCGAAGTACCAGAGCCACGCGGCACCACAGGCACTTGTTCTTCATGGCAAATTCCCAAAACGGCGGCGACCTCGGCGGTGGTGCGGGGCAGGACGACGACGAGGGGAGCGCAGCGGTAGGCGGTCAGCGCATCACATTCATAGGCGCGGGTTTCCGCCGGATCGCTGATCACCGCATCCGCAGGCAGAACGCTGCGCAACCGTGCGACAATGGCAGATTTGCGCGCGACGATGGCGGCATTGGGGATCGGCATATCCATGACAGACTCCTTGCGTGGTCAAAAAATATAACCAATTTTTTGAAATGGCAAGATACTGTTGGCCCTTCCCAGATTTGCCGTGAAAGCATAGGTTTGTGGCATGCAAAGTATGATCAGTCTCGGCCCGTTCAGCACCATCGACGCGCTTTCTGTGGCGCTGGCTTTGATTGCGTGGGCAGGGATCGGCTGGTTGATCGAGCACCCGCCTGCCAGCCGTCCTTCGGTCACTGTGTTGATGAAAGAATATCGACGCGAATGGATGCGGCAGTTTCTGACCCGGCAGCCGCGGATTTTTGACGCTTCGATGATCGACAGTCTGCGGCAGGGCACGGCGTTTTTTGCCAGCGCCTCGCTGATCGCGATTGGCGGCGGCATCGCGCTGATCGGCAATCCGGCGGCGATTGTCGGGCTGGCAGAGGATCTGACCCTGCCCGCCGATGCCACCGGGTTGCAACTGCGGGTGCTGCTGGTGATTGTGTTTCTGGCCAATGCGGTGCTGAAGTTTATCTGGTCGAACCGGCTGTTTGGCTATTGTGCGATCATGATGGCGGCGGTTCCGAATGATCCCAGTGATCCAGCAGCGTCGCACCGGGCGCAGCAGGCGGCAGAGTTGAACATAACGGCGGCGAAAAGCTTTAACCGAGGCTTGCACTCGATCTATTTCGCACTGGGCAGTCTGGGTTGGCTGCTTGGCCCCTACCCTCTGATCGCGACGACGCTGCTGACCTCTGCGATGCTGATCCGCCGTGAGTTCGCCTCGGAATCACGCAAGGTCATGCTGCGCGGCGCTTGAATCGACCTTCCACCAACCAAGCTGCCACCGCCAGACCTGCGGCGAGGATCAACATTAGCCAACCGGGCACCAGCGGGCTGATGCGCAGATCTTCGGTCACAAACGCGCCGCGCGGGGTGACGCCGATCCAGCCGCGCCCTGCGGCAGGGCGACCTTCACGCACGGTGCGGATACCGGGCAGGCCAGCCTCAATCGGCAGGATGCCGCCCTGCATGGTGGCGACGACAGGGGTGAGACCTTCGGCGCTGGCCAAGGTTTCGACAAACTCCTTCGGGGCAGACGGGCCGACGGCCACCACCCGCACCAGATCATCCTGTTGCAGGCGATACAGGCCCAAGGCCGGGGCTTTCCAGTCGATACTGTATTTGCCCGGACCCATCGGCGGCAGGGTCAGGGTTTGGATTTTGCCATCCGGCCCGGTAATGGTCAGATCACCCAGCGGTTTGTCGGAAACCGTGCGGCGGGTGATGGTCAGAACGTCTGCCTTGTTGGTGGCGGTCAGCGCCTCCTCCTCCAACTCCGGCTCTTTCAGCATCCAGTGTGCGAGTCGTCGCAGCAGTTCCAACTGCGGTCCGCCGCCTTCGTAGCCACGGCCCCAAAGCCACGCTTGATCCGAGGCAAGCACTGCGATGCGGCCCTTTTCGACGCGGTCGAGCACCAGCAATGGTTTGTCTTGCGGGCCAGACATCAGAACCTGACCGCGCAGCAGGCTCACGTCGATCAGACGGAACCAGCGGCCCCAGCCTTTCGGGAACAGTGCTTCCAGCCCTTCGGTCACGGGATGGCGGCGACCAAGCTCGGTGAGCTTGGGTTTGTAGCCTTCCTCGATCACTTGGCTGGTCGGCTCCACCGGGAGAATTTCGGCCAAAGGCGAGCGCCACAGGCTGTCCACCGCGCCAAATTCGGGGCCTGCAGCGACCAGAACCGTGCCGCCATTTTTGACATATTGCACAACGTTATCAATATATTCCATCGGCAGGATACCGCGCATCCGGTAGCGGTCAAAGATGATCAGATCGAAATCTTTGATCTTCTCGACGAACAGCTCGCGGGTCGGAAAGGCGATCAGCGACAGCTCCTCAACCGGGACACCATCTTGCTTTTCGGGCGGGCGCAGGATGGTGAAATGCACGAGGTCCACGCTCGGGTCAGATTTCAGCAAATTGCGCCAGACCCGTTCGCCCGCATGGGGTTCGCCAGACACCAACAACACCCGCAAACGGTCGCGCACACCGTTGACCTGCACCACTGCGACATTGTTGCGGTCGGTCAACTCGCCTGCGACCGGGGCCACCGAGAATTGCAGCACGTTCATCCCGGCATGGGGCAGGCGCACGGGCAGTTCCATATCCTCATTCACCGGGATCTGAAACGTCATTGGGGCATCGGAATCGACGCCGATGGTCAGGGCCACCGATGTGCCAGCCGAGGCTGGCACGGCGCCCTTGTCTTCGACTCTCAGTTTCAGGGTGAATTCTTCGCCCAAAATCGCGAAGGCAGGGGCGTCTTTGATGATCAGATGGCGATCCCAATCCTGCTTTTTCCCGGTCAAGAGCACCTGCAACGGCGCGGGCAAAGCCGGGGCGAGGCCAAGATCATGCACTTGTCCATCGGTCACCAGAATGGCTCCGGCAATCCGGGCGCGGGGTTCTTCGGCCATGGCTTGCGCAAGCGCTGTCATGGCCAGAGTGCCTGCATCCTCGGGGCCGTCGCCAAAGCGGATCAGGCGGAGTTCGGTGTTTGGCAGGGCTTCGACCTCGGCTGTAACCTTTGCGACCGCAGCCTCTGCTTGCGTTTTACGGTCTGACAGAGTTTGGCTGGAGCTTTCATCGACCAGTAGTAAAACGATGTCGGACAAGGGCTTGCGGTTTTCTTCTTGCAAGGATGGGTTCGCAAGCGCGACGCCCAAAGCGATGAAGGCAAGGCCACGCAACGGCCCGCCGCGCAGACCTTTCCACAAAGCGAAGGCGACCAGCAGGCCTGCGATGATTGCCAAGGCCCAGATCACCGGTAAGGCTATCAGGGGGTCGAAAACCAAGGTCCGGCTCATTCGCCTAGCCTTTCCAGCAGGGCAGGCACATGCACCTGATCCGATTTATAATTTCCGGTTAGCACATGCATGATCACGTTGATGCCAAAGCGGTAGGAAATCTCACGTTGATCCTCGCCCGCATAACCGCGCCCCACTGGGAACATCGGCACGCCGTCGGTGTCAGTGGCCCAAGCCGAGGCCCAATCTGCGCTGCCGATGATCACCGGCGTCACGCCATCATTCAGGTTGCGGAAGGGCATGCCTTCGGCCTTTTCCGCTTCGGGATCAGAGGCCTCAACCCACACCGCGCCACCTGCGAAACGGCCAGGGAAATCTTGCAGCAGGTAGAAGCTGCGGGTCAGCACATGGTCTTTCGGCATCGGTTCTAACGACGGAATATCGAGGCCGGATGCGATCAGTTGCAGCATCTGGCCTTCCGGCGTGGTGTCGCCCGAATAGCCCGCGATATCACCATCGCGGGTGTCAAACAGGATCATCCCACCCGTGCGCAGAAAGCGGTTCAGCTTGGCATAGGCGGCGGTTGACGGGATCGCTTGGTTTGGGGTGATCGGCCAATAGAGGAAGGGATAGAACGCCAGTTCATCCTTTTCCAGATCAATGCCCATTGGGGCTTCGGGTTCAACCGCCGTGCGCAGCCAAAGCTGATCGCTGAGGCCACGCAAGCCAGCTTCTGACACCTGATCCATCGCGGCATCGCCGGTCTGCACATAGGCCAGCACCACACCGCGCGTCGCCTCCAGCGCTTTGACGTCATCAGGCACCTGTGCGTGGGCATCGTGCGGCATCATCAGGGCCAGCAGCAAGACTGCGGCGCGGGCCAGACCACCGATACGGCCCGAAACCCAAAGCGCGGCCAATACGTCCAAGGCCAACATCAGCATGGCGGCGGTCAGCAAGATGCCTTTCAGCGCCTGTGCTTTCACCGTCTCAATGCCCTCAATGACGGTGTCTGCGGGCCAAGTGGCGGCGGTGATCGCGGTTTTGGCAGAGATTACATTCAGCGCGACTTTGCGTTCGGCACTGGCGTAAAGCCCCGCTGGCAGGCCCGGACCGGGGCCAATTGCCATAGCTTTAGACAGCGTTTCGCCCGCTATCCCGGCGATTTCGCCTGCATCGCGCTCTAACCCGTAGCCATCCATGATCTTCTGCGGCACCCACGTTAGCCCTGCCAAATCTTTTGCATCGGGCGCTGCGGGTTTGGTGGACACTGCCAGACGTTCAAGCATTTGTACGAAAAGCCCCGAAAGTGGCAGGCTGGACCATTCGGCATTTGCCGTCACATGCACCAGCACCACTTGCCCCGCGCCGATTTCTTTGCGGGTAACGAGGGGCGTGCCATCGGTCAGGGCGGCGATGGTGCGGGTGGTGAGGTCGGGGTCGGGTTGGGCGAGGACTTGCTGACTTACGGTGACATCATCGGGGATCGCCAGGCCATGAAAGGGCGAGTTTTCCGGGAAAGGTGCCAAGGTTTTCGGCTCGCCCCAGCTCATCGCACCGCCCACTGACCTGCCACCTTCGCGCAGCCGCACCGGCATCAGCGGGTCTTCTTCCGCACGCGACAATTCCGACGCTGCCAGTCGTGGTCCGGCAAAGCGCAGCAGCAGACCGCCCTTGTTCACCCACTCCAACAGGCCGTCGGTTTCAACCGGAGTCAGCTTGGCGACATCGGCGAGGATGATTACATCGGGATTGGCCGGGATCACATCCGAAAGCCCACCCTCAACCAGATCGGCGACGGGGGTGAGGGCTTGGCGCAGGTAGTAGCTGGGCTGCAGAAGGGGCAGACCTTCGCGGTCAGGCGTGCCGCCGATCACCGCGATTTTGCGGCGTTTCAGACTGTCATCGGTGAGGCTGACCGCCCCTGCGGAGCGTTGGCCGAGGAGTTCAAAACGGTTGACGCGGTTGCGCAATTCGGGCGGCAGGTCGAGGGAGGTTTTGGCCTCTGGCGCATTGGCGTCAAAATGCAGGGGCGCGCGGGCGAGTTCGCGGTCGATACCGGAGGGGTCGGGGCCGCGCGCGATCACGTCCAGATCGGCAGCCTCACCGGGGAGGCGGGCGGCGGTGAGGGTGATTTTGCCATCCTCAAACGCAGCGGGGCGCAGGGCGAAGACCGGGCGGGGGGCGAGGAAGGCGGTGAGCCTGCCTTTGGATTGAAGGGTTTTGAGCAGGGCATCGCGGCCCGGATGGTCGAGGCCGTCGGAGAGCCAGTAGCTGTCGAAACTCTCGCTCGGCAGAATTTTTGCCCAATCTGCGTAGCCTTGCGGCGCGAAAGGTTGCGGCTCCATCGCGGCAAGACGGCCTGCCCATGCGTCGGCGTTTTGAAACTCGACAGGCTGCGGTAGGTCGGTCAAGCGGATCACGGCGGTGGTGCGGCCAGCGCGACCCGCCTCGGCCAGCAGGGTGTTGGCTTTGTCCATCCGGCGCGGCCAATCGCTGGCATCTGCCCAGCCACCATCCAGCACGATAAGCAAGGGGCCAGAGCCGGGAGCGCGGTTTTCAGGGTTCAAGATCGGGCCCGCAAAGCCGATGATTGCGGCGGCGACGGCCAAAGCGCGCAGTAGAAGCAGCCACCACGGGGTTTTGTCGGCTTGGCGGTCTTCGTCGGTCAGGCCCAGCAGCAGCACCACTGCGGGAAAGCGGCGGTGGATCGGAGCGGGCGGGATGGCGCGTAGCAGCAGCCACAGGATTGGCAGCGCGATCAGGCCCCAGAGCAGCCAAGGCGTGGTGAAGGCGAGCATGTTCATCGCCCGCCCTCCAAGGCGCTATAGGCCCAGAGCAGAGCGGTTTGCGCCGATTGTCCGGTGTGGTGACCGTGGTAATGCCAGCCCATCGCGCGGGCCAAAGTGGCAAGACGGGCCTTGCGTTCAGCCAAACGGTCAAGATAGCGGGCGCGCAGATCGCCTGCGGATTGGGTCTCGTGACGGAGGCTGCCTTGCATGGATTCGAACACGGTTCGGCCTTGGTAGGGGAAATCTTCCTCTGCCGGATCAAGCACTTGAAGCAACACGCCGCGCACGCCACGATCTGAGGCAAGGGTCAGGCCTGTTTCCAACGGATCAAGATTGCCGAGGAAATCTGACAGGAACACCGCGCGGCCATGACTGACCATGCCAGCGACATCGGGGGTGCCATAGTCGTCGGGATTGTCCGAAGACAGACCTTCGACCAACGCCATGATCTGCGCGCGGCCCGGTTTTGGCGTGGTGCCGGACAGGCCAACACGCTCGCCTCCGCGCAGCAGCAAGACGGAAAGCGCGAGTGCCAGCAGACGGGCGCGGTCGAGTTTCGGGGCGCGGTCTTTGTCGCCCGAAAACGCCATCGAGCGCGCGGCATCTACCCAGAGCGTCACCGATTGCGCCGCCTGCCATTCGCGTTCGCGCACGAAATGCGCGTCTGATTTGGCAGATCTGCGCCAGTCAATCGAACGCGCGGCATCGCCCTGATGCGCGGGGCGGTATTGCCAGAATTCATCGCCTTGGCCCGCGCGGCGGCGGCCATGTTCGCCCAGCATCAGAGTTGCGGCCAAATGCTCGGCTTCTGCCAACAAGGCTGGCAGCGATTGGCCGAGCGTTTCGGCTCTCGCCCGAAGATCTGTGGGTATGCTCACGCAGCGGCCTCGGTGCGCAGGGCGCGGGTGATGGTGCGGTCAATCAAGCCCGACAGAGTTTCGCCGCGCGCACGGGCGGCGAAGGACAATGACATGCGATGCTCGAGCACGGGTTTCGCCATCGCGGCGACATCGGCGATGGAGGGCACCAGGCGGCCATCGAGCAGCGCACGGGCGCGGACGGTCAGCATCAGGGCTTGCGCGGCACGCGGCCCAGGACCCCAAGACAGGCTGCCCGCCAGATCGCGGCCCTCGGGTTCGCCCGGACGGCAGGCGCGGACCAGATCCAGGATGGCCTCCACCACTTGATCACCGACCGGCATCCGGCGCAGTATGGTTTGGGCGGCCAGCAGTTCCTCTGCGCTAAACACTTGATGCGATTCGGATTTTGTGGCCCCGGTGGTGGCGAGCAAGATGTCACGTTCATGCGCGCGGGTGGGATAGTCGACATCGACTTGCAGCAAGAAGCGGTCCAACTGCGCCTCTGGCAAAGGATAGGTGCCTTCCTGCTCAATCGGGTTTTGCGTGGCGAGAACGTGGAACGGGCGGCCCAAAGCGCGGTGCTGGCCTGCGATGGTGACTTCCTTTTCCTGCATGGCTTGCAGCAAAGCCGACTGGGTGCGGGGGCTGGCGCGGTTAATCTCATCGGCCATCAAAAGCTGGCAAAACACCGGGCCTTCGATGAAGCGGAACGCACGAGAGCCATCGGAGGCGGTTTCCAGCACCTCGGACCCCAGAATATCGGCGGGCATCAGATCGGGGGTGAACTGGATGCGGTTGCCTTTCAGGCCCATCACGGTGGACAGGGTATCGACCAGCAGCGTCTTCCCAAGCCCCGGCAGGCCGACCAGCAGCGCATGACCACCGCAAAGCATCGCTGCCAAAACCTGATCCACCACTTTGTCCTGCCCGATAAAGCGCTGATTGATTGAGGCCTTCGCCTGCGCCAGCCGCACGCCTAAGCTTTCGATCTCGGCGACGAGTTGGGTGGGATCGGCCATGACAATTCTCCGGAACAGGTTATATGCTGCCATATGATCCAATCTGGGCGCCGGGTACAAATGGCAAAAAGCGAAGATGCACAAATGATCGTGAAACCGCTGGCCGAGGGGCTGGCTGCGGTGCAAGTCGCTGCAAAAAAAGGCCCGCCGCCGGTGCATTTGTGGCATCCGCCATTTTGTGGCGACATAGATATGCGGATAGCAAAGGATGGGACCTGGTTTCACGAAGGCTCTCCCATAGGACGAATGCCGATGGTGAAGTTGTTTTCCTCGATTCTGCGGCGCGAGGGGGATGAGTTCTTCTTGGTCACTCCGGGGGAGAAGGTGCGGATCCGGGTCGATGATGCGCCGATGCTGGCGGTGGATTTTGAGGTGGAGGGGGCTGGCGAGGGCCAGCGCTTGCGGTTCTTCACCAAAACCGAAGATGAGGTGGTGGCAAATGCTGCCAATCCGATCCGCGTGGTGGTGGGGGAAGGCGGGGAGCCTTCGCCCTATGTGCATATCCGGGCGGGGTTGGAGGCTTTGATTGATCGCAAATCCTTCTACCGGTTGATGGAATTGGGCGCGCATCACGACCATTTGGGGGAAAGCTGGTTCGGGCTTTGGTCAGATGGTTGTTTCTTTCCGGTGATTCCTTCGCTAGAGCTGCGCTGATGCCTTTATTTGCCGCTAACCTGACTATGCTGTTCACCGAGGTTTCCCCCCTCGACCGCCCCGGCTTGGCCGCGCAGGCGGGATTTGATGGTGCGGAAATCCTGTTCCCCTACGACTATCCCGCCAAGGACTGGGAAGCCGCTTTGGCTGGCTTGCCGCTGGCGATGATCAACACGCCTCCCGGTGATTGGGCGGCTGGGGATCGCGGATTTGCTGCCGTCCCCGGCGAGGAGACGCGGTTTCGCGATGGCTTCCTGCGGGCGGCGGAACTGGCGTCACGGTTGGGGGCAGCGAGGGTTCATGTGATGGCCGGGGTGGCGAAGGGGCCGCAGGCGGAGCAGGTTTATACGGAGAATCTGGCTTGGGCGGCGTCGCAGGCACCAGATTTGACGATCACTTTGGAGCCTTTGAACCCGGATGACATGCCGGGGTATTTCCTGAACGACTTCGATCAGGCGGGGCGGATTGTGGATGATCTGGGTTTGCCGCAGGTCGGGATACAGTTTGATCTGTGGCACGCGGCGCGGATTCATGGCGATGCGGCGGCGGTTTGGGCCAAGCATGGCGCGCGGGTCAATCATGTTCAGATCGCGGGGTTTCCAAGCCGGAACGAGCCGGGTGGGGGCGGGTTTGATTTGACCGGGCTCTGTACCTGCTTGGATGAAAGTGGCTATCAGGGTTGGGTCGCGGCGGAGTATCGGCCCTCGCGCGCTACCGTGCATGGGCTGGCTTGGCTGGGGGCTTTGAAGGCGCGATCACGGTTGATCGGGGTCTGAGGCTGGGGTGTGTCCACGCGCGGCGCATCGGTAGATTTTATATTTATCAATACGTTAGATAGGCGCCTTTAAGGGCTTCTTAAGGTTTGCGCGTTGTTGGACTTCAAGTTTTTGAACGCAGCTATTGCCTCAACGGGGGAGCCTCCGGCGGTGATATTTGAGCCAATGTGAAATTGTTTAGTGTGAGCCTGAGGGGGGGGGCGATGATATTGCGACAGAGATGTATATGTGTTATTTTGTGTACATGTGAGCACAGGAGGCTTTTATGTCTGCCAGCACGACGATGACCATTCGCATTAGTTCTGATCTGAAAGAAAAGCTGGGGCAGCTTGCGCAGGACACCCGGCGCAGCAATTCGTTTCTCGCGGCGGAGGCTGTCGCGGATTATGTCGAGCGTGAGTTGGCGATCATTGGCGGTATTCAGCGCGGTCTGGCCGATGTCGAGGCGGGGCGGGTCGTGACCGATGATGCGGCGATGGCGGAGTTATATGCCGCGATTGATGCGGCAGAGGGCGGCAAGGTTTGACTCGGGTTGTCGTTTGGTCGCGCGATGCGCTGGACGATCTGAAGGGGCAACTGATTTACATCGCGGCGGATAATCCTGATGCGGCGCGTCGGGTGGTAGATGCTTTGCGGGCCGCTGCCGCGGCGCTTGGGCGGGCCGCGACGGGACGCGCGGGCCGGGTGGTTGGGACTTATGAGAAGTCTGTGGCTTCGCTGCCTTACATTATTGTCTATGTGATTTCTGCGCAGGCGGGAGCGGAGGAGCTTTCAATAGTGCGCGTCATTCATACGGCACGGGATTGGCCGAGGGGGCGGTGGCCTGAGTAGGGGGCAGAGTGATTTCACACTCTGACTTGCGCAGTTCGACTATCCACTCGCGCCGAGAATTTCGTAACATTCAACTTCATATCGCTCGCGGAAGTCTCGAACCAGCTTTTCCTTCATTTCAAGAGTTTGATAAAATGGCTGCTTGTATGCGTCGCGTATAACGAACTTGTGGAAGGCCATATATTGTTCTGACATTTGTTTTGACATGGCCTCGCCATTCAGCCGACTGACCATGATATTGGCGACTTGAGTGCCGATGATGGCGCAAGTTGAAACATTACCCTTAATAGTCGAAATAACCATAGCATCGCCATATGCTGCGTCGCGGGAGTCTTCATATTGCCCAGCTAGTGCCGGGGTCGAAAACGCTAACATCGCTATGATCAGGTGTTTTCTCATACAAATTTGCCCCTCAATGCTCCGGCAGCAAAATCTCGCGCTTGCCGACATGGTTCGCAGCGGTGATGACCGAGTGTTCTTCCATCTGCTCGACCAGTTTCGCGGCTTTGTTGTAGCCGATGCCGAGTTTGCGTTGGATATAGCTGGTGGAGCATTTGCGGTCTTTGGCGACGATGGCGACGGCTTGGTCGTAGAGGCTGTCGTCTAGGCCGTCGGAGCCGAGCCCGAGAAGGCTGTCGATTTCGGCGGCGTTTTCGTCCTCGGGACCTTCGATCACGCCCGACATATAGACCGGCGGGCCGTAGGATTTCAGGTGGTTGACGATTTCTTCGACTTCTTCATCGCTCACAAACGGGCCGTGGATACGGGAGACGCGACCGCCGCCGGCCATATAGAGCATGTCGCCCATGCCGAGCAGTTGTTCGGCACCTTGTTCGCCGAGGATGGTGCGCGAGTCGATCTTTGAGGTGACTTGGAAGGAGATCCGCGTCGGGAAGTTGGCTTTGATCGTGCCGGTGATCACATCGACCGAGGGGCGCTGGGTGGCCATGATCAGGTGGATGCCGGAGGCGCGGGCCATTTGGGCAAGGCGTTGAATGCAGGCTTCGATTTCCTTGCCTGCGACCATCATCAGATCGGCCATCTCATCGACCACCACCACGATATAGGGGATGGTGACGGGCTGGAATTCATCGGTTTCAAACATCGGCTCGCCGGTGTCTTCATCGAAGCCGGTCTGGATGGTACGCTTGAACATCTCATTTTTCGATAGGGCTTCGCGGACGCGGCCATTGTAGCCTTCAATATTTCGCACACCCATTTTCGACATTTTGCGGTAGCGTTCCTCCATCTCGGACACCACCCATTTCAGCGCGACAACGGCTTTTTTGGGGTCGGTGACGACGGGGGAGAGCAGGTGCGGGATGCCATCGTAAACGCTGAGTTCCAGCATTTTCGGGTCGATCATGATCAGGCGGCATTCTTCGGGCGAGAGTTTGTAGAGGAGTGACAGGATCATGGTGTTGATGGCGACGGATTTGCCCGAGCCAGTGGTGCCTGCGATCAACAGGTGGGGCATTTTGGCGAGGTTGGCGACGATGGGATCGCCGCCGATGTCTTTGCCAAGGGCGAGCGGCAGGCGCATGTTGCTGTCGCCAAAGTCGCGGGCGGCGATGATTTCACGCAGGACGACTTTTTCTCGGGTGGCGTTCGGGAGTTCGATGCCGATGACGGTACGGCCCGGAACGGTGGAGACGCGGGCGCTGAGGGCCGACATCGAGCGCGCGATGTCGTCGGCGAGGCCGATCACGCGGCTGGCTTTCAGGCCGGGGGCGGGTTCGAGTTCGTACATGGTGACGACCGGGCCGGGGCGAACGCTGACGATTTCGCCTTTGACGCCGTAGTCGTCGAGGACCGATTCCAACATGCGGGCGTTTTCTTCCAGCGCTTCATCGGAGAGGGCGTGGCGCTGGACGGAAGATGGCGGGGCCAGCAGGGAGATTGGCGGCAGTTCGTAGGCCGGGGCGGGATCGTCGAAGCGCAAGCGGGGCTGGGCCTCGGCTGCTGCGCGGGTGGAGGGGGCAGTGGGTTTTTTCACTGCATGCTGGACAACCGGGCGGCGCTCGGGTGTGGGAGCAGGGCGGGGGATTACAGCGACAGAGGTGTAATCTTCGTCTTCATCCGCAGCGTCGTCGTCGGCTGCGTAGTCATGCGCATCGTCGGTCAGGGTGAAGCCGTGGTTTTCAGGCAGATCAAAGGCTTGATCGTCTTCGGTTTCCACGAAGGCGTTGTGGAGGGGGGCTTTGGGGGCAGTGACGGGCGGTTCGATGCGTATGATCGGGCGGGTGTCGGCGATCAACGGCGCGGGGCTGCGCGGGCGTTGTAGCGGCGGCTCGCGGCGCTGGATGGCGGCGGCGAGAGGGGAGAGTTGCGCCTCGGGCGGGCGGGTGCGCGAGCGGATGGCATCGGAAATCCGCGATTTGATGCGGTCGTCGGACGGCATGTCGGCGTGATCGGCGGCTTGCGAGAGTGTGGGTTCGATCAGTTCGGGTTCGGGATCAACGGCGCGGCGCATCAGGGCGGGCATTCGGGCCAAAAGGCCGAGTTTTTCGCGGGGGGGGGCGTATTGCGGAGCCTCGGCGAGAGGTTCAGGGTAGCGGGCGTCGGCGCGTAAGGTGGAGGGGCGGCCAAAGGCTGCGGCCTCAACGCTCGGTTCGGCGCGGCGGATAGTGGATTGCGGGCGGTCTTCGCGCCAATCGGCTGGCGCGCGCAGGGTCTCGTCTGGTCGGGCGGCTTCGGCGGCGTTGCGGCGGCGGCGGGCTTGGATGGCGGCGGCGGCGCGGGTGGTGCCTTGCGCGCCTTTGCCAGCGGCCCCGAGCAGGATGGAATAGCTGTAGATCAGGCTGGTGATCAGGAAGCGGAAGCCGGCGCGAATCTCGGGGAAGTTGAAGCCGGTGACGAACAGCGTCAGGGCAACCATTGCGGCGCCCGAGGCCAGCGAGATTAGTTTCAGACCAATGGCCGAGCCGCCGGGGATGATGTTCATCAGCGCGCCAACCACGGTGTCGCCGAACAAGCCGCCCATACCGAAGCTTTGCACCCACATCGCGGAGGGCAGCAGGGTGGCGGCATAGACCGAGGCCATGGCGATGGCGATGACGGCGAAGACCATGCGGGAGACGGCGCGCTCGGCTCCGCGATGCAGCACAAACCGCAGACCCCAAGCGCATAGGATCAGCGGGATCGCCCATGTGCCTTTGCCGCCGATGATGATCAGGGTGGACGCGAGGGCCGCGCCGAAGCGGCCAAGGGTGTTGGCGGCGGGCTCGTCTGTGGCGACCATCCAGCCGGGATCTTCGGGGGAATAGCTGTTCAGCATCAGCATGAAGGCGAAAGCCAAGGCGATCAGGGCTAGCCCCAAAAGCTCGCGCCCCCGGCGTTCCAGCATCGCTGTGGTGCCTTGGTCCAACAGCGGATCGCGTTGCCGTGCTTGATAAGATGCCATGTTACCCTGTCCTCAACCGTAGAGGCAGTCGCGGAGTTGGATCAACCCGCGCTGCATTTCTTCTTTGGGGGCCACAAGTGCGACCCGAATATAGCCTTTGCCGGGGTTTTCCCCGTTCGCATCGCGCGACAGATACGCGCCGGGGAGAACCCGGACTCCGGTCTGTCGCCATGCTTTAAGCGCCGCTTGTTCGCCGTCTTCGACGGGCAGCCAGAGGAAGAAGCCGCCTTCGGGGGTTTTGAAGCCCTGTAGGCCGCTGAAAATTGCGTCCGCGGCGTCGAATTTCGTGTGGTAGAGGGCGAGCGAGGCGGCGACGTGATGGTCGTCGTTCCATGCGGCTTGCGAGACTTTTTGGATCGGCAGCGGCAGCGGTGCGCCTGCGAAAGAGCGCAGTTTGCGGATTTGCGCGATGCCTTTTGCGCCACCTGCGACGAAGCCAGAACGCAGACCGGGGAGGTTGGAGCGTTTTGACAGCGAGTGGAAGGTGAAGATGCGCTCGGGGTCGGCATTGGTGGCTTGCGCCACTTCGAGGATGCCTGTGGGGGCGGTATTGCGCCAGATTTCGCTGTAGCATTCGTCGGCGAAGATGGTGAAATCATGCTTCTCGGCCAAGCCCAGCAGGGTTTTCCAATAGTCTGCGCTGGCGACCGCGCCCTGCGGGTTGGCGGGCGAGCAGATATAGGCGATGGTGACGCGGTCTAGGATTTCCGCAGGCAGGCTTGCGTAATCGGGCAGGAAACCTGTGGCGGCGGTGGCGGGAACGTAGAGCGGTTCAGCCCCGACGGTGACGGCGGCGACCGCGTAGACTTGGTAGAACGGGTTCGGCATCAGCACGATGGGCTGTTTGCCGTTTTTCGTTTCGGGCGAAAGGGCGATGCAGGCGTTATAGAGGCCTTCGCGGGTGCCATTGAGGACCATCAGTTGATCTTGCGCGATCTGCGCGTTGTAGCGGCGTTTGATCCAACCGGAAATCGCGGCCAGCAGTTCAGGCGTGCCGTCATTTGGCGGATAGACCGCGAAGTCATTGATATTGGCGGTCATTATGGGCGCGACAAAATCGGGAATCGGGTGCCGGGGTTCGCCGATGGTCATGGAAATGGCTTCACCGCCGGGCGGATATGCGTCTAGAAGCTTCCGCAAACGCGGAAACGCATAATCCGGCAGGTTCGAAAACCGCTTGGGAAACGCCATTACTGCCTCATCTCAGGGTCATATCGCCCCGTTCTGGATCAGGATAACCAGATCATGCGGGCGCGTCCAGAAAAACCCATATGGGATATGGGCTTGGTTGCTGTTGTTGTGGCTTTTAGGCCAGCGCGCGTTCTGCCGCTTGGCCAATACGGAGCAGGCGTTCCTCTTGGCTAGGGCCCGCCATGAAAGAGATGCCGCAGGACGGTTGTGCTGTGGGCAGGGTAAGCGCGCAAAGCCCCATCAGATTGCCGATGCGGGTGTTGCGCAGGGCCAACAGATTTTCGCTGACATAATAGGCATCGTCGGTCATCAGGCGGTGGGCATTGGGCGGCAGAATGGGCGAGGTTGGGAGCAGGATGGCATCGTATCCGGCGGTTTTTGCGGCCCAACTTTGGCGAATGTCGTGCAGGCGGCGCGATGCGGCGATGTAATCGGCGGCTTTGATCGTGGCCCCGGTGCGGAAGCGTTCGAGGATACGGGGGAACATTTTTTCGGGGGCGGCTTCGATGGTTTTGGCCCAGATGCCATAGGCTTCGGCGGTGAACAAGATGCCTGCGAGAGCCATCGCCTCGGCTGTTTCGGGAATGTCTGCGTGAGAGATTTGCGCGCCTGCACGCGACAGGCGGGTGAGTGCGTCTGCAAAGCCTGCGGCGGGGCGGGGGCGCAGATCGTCGAGCGCGACGGTGTTCAGGACGAGGAAGCGGGCGTTGGTCAGGCTGCTGCCCGCAAGGTCGGCGGGTTTGCCGGATTCGAGGGCGGCGAGGAGCAGCGCGCAGTCTTCGACAGAACGGGCGAGCGGGCCTATGGTGTCGAATTGCTCGCATAGGGGGACCGCTCCGGTCAGCGGCAGGCGGCCGTGGCTGGTTTTCAGGCCGACAAGGTCGTTCCAAGCGGCGGGGATGCGGACGGAACCGCCGGTGTCTGATCCGATGGCGGCGGGGGCGAGGCCGAAGGCAACCGAGGCCGCACCGCCTGAGGTAGATCCGCCCGCGACGGCTTGATCGTCGTTGATGCAAGGTGGGGTGGCGGTGACGGGGTTAAGGCCTAACCCCGAGAAGGCGAGTTCGGACATGTGAGTTTTTCCAAGGCAAACAATACCTTGGCGGGTGGCGGTTTCTACGGCGGCGGCATCTTTCAGCGGTGTGCGGTTCTTCAGCAGCGCCGATCCGGCCTCGGTGACGATGCCTGCGGTGTCGAACAGGTCTTTCCAACTGACCGGGACGCCATCCAGCAAGCCCCGGCGCAGGCCGGATTTGGCGCGGGTGGCGGCCCCCATTGCTTCGCCGCGCGCACGCGTCGGGGTGGGGCGGGCGTAGATGCGGGTGGAATACTCGTGGATGGCAATTTTTTCGAGGAAAAACTCGGTCAGTTCGACCGGGTTGATACTGCCTTTGCCGATCTCGCGACCAAGGTCAGCGGCGGTCATGTTGGACCAGGTTTTGCTCATGTTGTTCCCCATTTTGGCGGAGCGTAGCGGCAAGACGGCGCATGGACAATCCTGTAGGTTGGGCCATATTTGGCGGTATGGAAAAACATGCTGACATTGTGATCGTGGGCGGCGGCTTGAATGGCCCGGCTTTGGCTTTGGCTTTGGCTAAGAGCGGTTTGCGGGTGGTGGTGGTGGATGCGCGACCTGCGGGGGCGAGGGCCGAAGCTGGGTTTGACGGGCGGGCTTATGCACTGGCTGTGGCATCGAAGCGACTGCTGGAGGTGATCGGGGTTTGGTCGCGTTTGGAAGACCGGGTGCAGCCGATCTTGCAGATCAAGGCCAGCGACGGGGTGGCGGGGCAGGGGGCCGCGCCATTTTTCCTGACCTTTGATCATGCCGAGATGGAAGAAGGCCCGATGGGGTTCATGGCCGAAGATCGGTATTTGTACGCGGCGTTTCTGGCGGCGATGGCGGTGGCGGGGATTGAGTTGATCTCGGGGGAAACGGTGGTTTCTCAGGAGGTCAGCGCACAGGGGGTTGAGGTTGTTTTGGCCTCGGGGCGTGTCGTTCGAGGCTCGGTTTTGGTGGGATGCGATGGGCGTGCGTCGGGGGTGGCCTCGCGCGCGGGGATCGGGCGAACGGGTTGGGGCTATGGGCAGACGGCGTTGGTGACGGCCATTCGACACGAGAAGGATCATCAGGGCATTGCGCAGCAGTTCTTTATGCCTTCCGGACCGCTGGCGATTTTACCGCTGGTGGGGGGGCATCATTCTTCGATTGTTTGGAGTGAGACAGAAGGACAGGCGGCGGCCATTCAGGCGTTGGGGGATGCGGAATATCTGGAGGCGTTGCGGCCTCGGTTTGGCGATTTTCTGGGCGAGATTGCGCTGGCGGGGGAGCGGTTTACTTATCCCTTAAGTCTGACTTTGGCGAACAGCTTCGTCGCCCCGCGCGTGGCTTTGGTGGGCGATGCGGCGCATGGGGTGCATCCGATTGCGGGGCAGGGGCTGAACTTGGGGCTGCGCGATGTGGGGGCTTTGGCGCAGGTGTTGATTGAGGCGCGGCGCAGGGGCGAGGATATTGGGGCGGCGGATGTGTTGGAGCGCTATCAGCGCTGGCGGCGGTTTGATTCTACAGCGCTGGCCTTGGGGATGGATGGCGTGAACCGGTTGTTCTCGAACGACAATCCGGTACTGCGGTTGGGGCGCGATTTGGGGATGGGGCTGGTGAATGCGGTGCCGGGGCTTCGGCGCAAGTTCATGCGGCAGGCGGCGGGGTTGTCGGGCGAAGTGCCGCGGTTGTTGCGGGGGTTGGAGGTTTAGAGCGCGTGGCGGGGTGAACCCCGCCCTACGGATTTGCATCGTCTGGCAGGAGGTGGGTCAGGTCGTTCGTGGCAAGGTGGGCGGCGAAGGCGTCCCAGTTCACGACGCCCTCTGACAGCGGTTTTTCGTATTGCTTGACGTGATCGCTGGTCAGTTGATCGGCGCTGGCTTTTGAGCCGACAAACTTCAGAATAGCTTGCAGATGCTGCGGGTCGGACAGCTTTTCATATCGGGCGGTAAATACCGCCGCGTCGCCGTGTTTGTGGTGCAGGTTCTGCGCCACCTCGACAAAGCGCATATGGTTTTTCAGAAATTGGGTGAAGCTATCGGCGTCAAAGCTGATTTTTGCATGGAGCAGATCGGCGGTGACGGACTCACCCTGTTTGAGCACGAAAACCCCAGTTTCGGCGGCGCGGCGGCGCGAGATGTAGCGCTCGATCGGGTTGCGCAGCAGGATGATTTTTTGCCAGTTTTTTGAATGGCCAAGTTTGCCGAATAGCTTGACGCGGTTCAGGTTGGGCAGGAAATCTTTGAAGCCGAAGATTGCGCCCTCGGCTTCGGTATCCTTGCGCAGACGGTTCAGCAGGCCGATGGGATCAGCGTCACGGGCGGCCATATCGCGGTTGGTCAGGCCGAGTTTGGCAAGCTGGGGTTTGGGCAGTTCCAGCGCGTTTACTTTGAAAATCTCGCCAAAGCAGGTGATATCCGGTGCCGAGTTCAGCAGTGCGGCGAGATGATAAGAGCCGCTACGGGCTTGAGTCAGGATCAGGAACGGCATCGACTACCTCGGGGTTGAGGCGTGATACGCGGGTTGGGGGGGAGGCGTAAAGGGGGGGAAGCGGTGGGGCGACCCTGCCCTATTCGACTTGCCGCGCCTCACTCACCAGCATGATCGGAATCCCGTCCCGGATCGGGAAGGCCAGATGGGCGGCTTTGGAGATCAGCTCCATCTTTTCCGCGTCATAGGTAAGCACGGCTTGGGTGACGGGGCAGACCAGCGCCTCGAGCATGCGGCGGTCGTGCAGGGGCGTGGGGGTGTCTGTCATTGCAAGGTCTCATCGCGGCCATCGGAATGGAGGGCGATTTCCAGAAGGGTGACGAGGGTTTCGCGGCGGGTGATCAGCGAAGGGGCTTCGAGCAGCGCCTGTTTGTCCTCGGGGGCGAAGGGCAGCAGCATCGATAGCGAGTTTATCAGAAGTTCGGTGTCGGCGGCTTTGATGCCGCTCCAATCGGTGCCAAGATCGCGGGTGGCGAAGTAGCGGGCGAGCAGGGCGAGGAAGGGTTCGCGGGCAAAACCGGTGTCGGTTTCCTCGCGGCCCAGATCGCGGGTGAAGGGTTGCCAATCAATATGGGCGCGCCGGTAGGGGGTGAAGCCTTCGAGTTCGGCGCGCAGGCGGAAGCGCGACACACCGGTGAGGGTGATCATATAGCGGTGGTCGTCGGTCTCGGAAAATCCGGTCAGACGGCCAGCGCAGCCGATGGCCGACAGACGCTTTTCACCATTTGGCGCCTCACGCGGTTGGATCATGCCGATCAGGCGGTGCGGGGTTTTCATGCAATCGTCCAGCAGCGCCAGATAGCGCGGCTCGAAAATATGCAAGGGCAGGCGGGCGCGCGGCAGCAAAAGCGCGCCCGGAAGCGGGAACAGCGGCATGGTGTCGGGCAGGTCAGTTTGCTTCATCATGCCCTCTAGCTAGTGTGCGATCCGCATTAGGCAAAGATCATCGAGGACAGGCGGCGGCGGCCTGCCAAGACAATGGGGTCTTGCGGCTTTAGCGCGTCGAAGATGGTGAACAGCTGGGTGCGGGCGGCGTTGTTGTTCCACTCACGGTCGAGTTTGAACAGATCAAGCAGGGTGTTGACGGCTTCCTCAACCTTGCCGTTGGCGTGCTGGGCGGTGGCGAGGTCAAACAGGATCTGCGGATTTTTCGGGTCTGCGGCATGGGCGGCGCGCAGATCATCCTCGGGGCCAGCGGAGGCGGCTTGGCGGGCAAGATCAAGCATGGCGCGGGTGGCCTCAACTTCCTTGGCTTTGGTGAGGGCACCGGGCGCGGTGGTGATCAGGGTTTCGGCCAGATCAAGATCGCCAAGCGCGAGGTGGGCGCGGATCAGGCCAGCATAGGCGACGGCATTCTCGGGTTCTTCTTCGAGGATGGCGGTGAAGGTTTCTACTGCATCGGCGTAGTCACCGTCATCCAGCATGGTTTCAGCGGCAGCGATGGCATCGGCGAGGCCGTTGTCCGGCTCTGGCCCCATCGCGGCGAGTTTATCGACGAAGCGTTTCAACTCGGATGGTGCGACATTGCCTTGGAAGCCATCGACGGGCTGGCCTTGGAAGAAGGCGTAGACGGTGGGGATGGATTGGATGCGGAGTTGGGCCGCGAGGGCTTGGTTTTCATCGACGTTGATTTTCACCATCCGCACGCGGCCTTTGGCAGCGGTGACGGCGGCTTCCAAGGCGGGGCCGAGGGTTTTGCAGGGGCCGCACCATGGCGCCCAGAAATCGACGATGATGGGGGTGGTTTGTGACGGCTCGATCACGTCTTGCAGGAAGGTTTTTTCCGAGCCGTCGGTGATCAGGTCGGTGGCGGGGGCTGCTGTGGGGGCGGTTGCGGTGCCGAACATGGGAAGCCTCAAAGGTTTTGGGTTGGGGTATATATGGGGGGCAGGGCGCGAAAGGGGAAGGGGGTTTACGCGCGGGCGTCGGCTTCGTAGCTTGGCGCAAAATAGGGGGATCAGATGCCGGTTGTGATGTGCTTTGGCGACAGTAATACGCATGGGACGCCACCGATTGTCGATCTGGCGAAGTATGAGCGGTATGGGCTGGGGGTGCGCTGGCCCTCGCGGGTTCAGGCGGCTTTGGGCTGTGAGATGATCGAGGAGGGTTTGCCGGGGCGGACGGCGATGTTCGATGATCCGATCATGGGCGCGCATATGAACGGGCAGGCGGGGCTGAAGATCGCGTTGGAAAGCCACGGGCCGCTGGATATTTTGGTGCTGATGCTGGGCACCAATGATGTGAAGGCGCGGTTTACCTCGACGCCCGAGGCAGTCGTTGGGGGGATCGCTGGCCTGTTGGACATAGCACAGCACCGGGTGATGCAGGAACGGCATAGCGGTTTTAAGGTGTTGTTGGTGTGTCCGACGCCGGTGGTTGAGATCGGGCCGATCAAGGATGAGTTCTGGGGCGGGGCTGCGCGGTCGCAAGCTTTGGCGCCAATGTATGCGGCTTTGGCCAAGGCGCGCGGGGTGGAGTTTCTGAATGCGGGTCAGGTGATCAAGGTTAGCCCGCTGGATGGGGTGCATTTTGATCAGGGCGAACATGCCAAGCTGGCGGTCGCGGTGGCAGCTAAGTTGCGCGGGATGATTTAGGGGGCTCTTTGCATTTGCTCTTTTTGAAATACTCCCGCCGGAGGCTCCTTAGGCCAGCGTCGGATGCCTCCGGCGGGGATATTTAGGCCAAGATGAAAGCCTTTAGTGCGGCCAAGACCCAAAGGGGCGAGGCCGCTGGGGCGGGGCGCAAATTTTAATCTTGTTTGAATTAAGCTGACGCGGTCAGGTCGGACCAACCGCAAAGCGAGGCGAGGTATTCCGGGGGGTGATTGATCCCGACCGACATGTTGGCGCGGAATTTCTCGGATCGGTAGTCTCGCCAGCGGTTTTTATAGAGGTGCAGGCCGGATTTGCTGATTTTGATAATTGGGGTGCGCAGGGGCAGATGGTCGTGCCATTTCTTGCGCATCGCGGCGTAGGATTGCACGAAATCCTCGCGCAGATGGTCGTGGTAGCGGTCGTTGTGGATGGTGGGGAGCGCGCCTGCATAGGCGTGCAGGCCTTTGGTGCGGGCCGAGGTTACGATATCGGTGCCATACATGTGCCAGCCGGGCAGGGTTTCGTCAAAGCGCAGGCCTGCCGAGCGGCGCATTATGATGACCATTTCGTCGTAGGATTGGACTTCGGCGGGGGTGGTGGGGACGCGGCCGACGATCAGGCCGATGCTGGAAGACCAGACCGGGCCGATATGGCTGGCATCGAGGCCTACGCCGAACGGGCCGTAGAGCGCCCAGTTGGGATCATGCGCTTGGAGTTCGCGCAGGCGCCGGGTGAGCAGGTTTTCCCAGCCGCGCGGCAGGTAGACGTCGTGATGGGCGAAGATCAGGATTTCAGCATCGGTGGCGTCGATGGCGCGGTTATAGGCGACGGCAGCGGAGGCGGCGTCGCGTTCCAGATGCAGGGGCACCGCGC
This sequence comes from Cypionkella sp. PAMC25878, assembly GCF_058135695.1. NCBI lineage: Bacteria > Pseudomonadati > Pseudomonadota > Alphaproteobacteria > Rhodobacterales > Paracoccaceae > Cypionkella > Cypionkella sp. PAMC25878. The sequence goes on from NZ_CM176871.1 coordinate 1,228,758, forward strand.
CTTCGGCGATTATCGGCGAGCGCGCGAGGTTGGCGTTTAGGATCTCGTCACTGTGGCTGGCGCAGATGAGGGCGTAGGTCATGCGGGGTTCACGGTTTCGGTATGCAGCGGATGGGCGGCCACTGCGGCGGATTTCAGCGCTTCGGTGAAATGCTGCGCCAATTTGGCGGCTTCGGTGTTGCCGTCGTGGCGGGCCATAGCGCGGGCGCGGGCGGCAAGGCCCATTTCGGCCAGCACTGCGTTGGGGGTGTTGGAGAGCTCTAGGATGGCATCGGCCAAGGCTGCGGGGTCGCCTGCTGGCACCAGCCAACCTTCCTTCGGAGTCAAAAGCTCGGGCACGCCGTTGATGCAGGTGGAGATCACGGGGCGACCGCAGGCCATAGCCTCGATCACCACCATCGGCAGGCCTTCGGCGAGCGAGGGCAGGATCAGCGCATGGGCGGCGGCGATGGCGGCGCGCACGCCGGTCTCATCGACCCATCCTGCGATATTGATGCGGTCTTGGATGCCGTGGCGGGCGATTTCGCTGTCGATCAGTTCGCGCAGCTCACCATCGCCGCAGATCGTCAGGGTCAGGCCGGGCAGGCGTTTGGCGGCGATGGCCATGGTTTCGATCAGGACGGGGAAGCCTTTTTGCTCGCACAGACGACCAATCGCCACCAGATGCGGGCCGCCTTCCGGCATTGGGGCGGGCGTGGGGTAGCCGGAGGTGTCAACGCCGCAATGCACCTCTTTGATTTTTGGCCATTCGGGGATTTGGCTCCAGCGGTAGAGCTGGCTGCGGCAATAGCTGGAGATCGCGACGGTGAAGCGGGCGCGGGCGATTTTCTCGGGGAAGGAAAATGCGCGCGGGGCGTCGAATTCTTCGGGGCCGTGGACGGTGAAGCTGAAGCCGGGGCCTCCCAATGCTTCGGCCAGCATGGCGACGGTGGCGGAATTCGTGCCGAAATGGGCGTGGATGTGCTGGATGCCGAGTTCATTGGCCCGACGCGCGATGTGGGCGGCTTCGAGCAGATAGATCAGATGACGCGGCACCCCGCCGGTGCCGGGGCCGCCGGAAGTGCCCTTTGTGCCGCAGCGGATTGCCATCGCAAGGCCTGTAAGCGCCTGTTTGGGGTGTTTGATCATCCAGCCGAGGCTGGAGCGGAGGAGATTCTTGCCGCCGATTTCCAAAACATGTTCGGTCTTGTCGTCCTCGATGAAATCGACCGGATCGACCAGCGCGCTGCGATCCGAGCGCATGGCAAAGCGGTGAACCTGCCAGCCAAGCACCTCAAGCGCTGCTATTTCACGGCGAATAAAGGTATGCGAGGGCTTTGGATAGGTGTTGATCAGGTAGGCAATTTGCATGGCGGCACCGAATTGGGTCTTAGCCTTGGTCAATAGGCACGGCTTTTGGCAAGAGTAAGGCAAATTCAACGATTTCGCGCATAGATTGTTGCCAAATCGGGCTTCATTGACGCGTTACCCGCATCCGCCTAGGGTCGCGGCGAAGTCTTAAAGGGTTTGCTTGATGTCTGAGCTGAATGGGACCGCACCTGCGGGACGAAGTTTGTTTGCGCGGGCGCTGCGTGGATCGGCGTTTACGGCTGGGTCTTACGCGCTGACGCAGGTGATGCGGCTGGGCTCGAACCTGATTTTGACACGGATTCTGGCGCCGGATGCGTTTGGGGTGATGGCGCTGGTTTCGGTGGTGCTGGTCGGCATGGTGATGTTCTCGGATGTCGGGGTTTCAGCCTCAATCGCGCAGAACAAACGTGGCGATGACCCGGATTTTCTGAACACGGCGTTCACCATTCACGCGTTTCGCGGCACGATGCTGTGGCTGGTGACTTGCGCTTTGGCTTGGCCGCTGGCGCAGTTTTACCATGCGCCGGAGCTTGTGTATCTGCTACCCGTCGCGGGGATTTCCTTGTTCATTTCAGGGTTCAACCCAACGCGGATTGATACGGCGACACGGCACTTGCTGTTGGGCAAGGTGACGCTGCTGGATCTGATCGCGCAGGCGATTGGGATTGTGGCGATGGTGGTGTTGTCGTTGATGACGCATTCGGTCTGGGGGCTGGTGGTCGGGGCCATTGTCGGGTCTTTGGCCAAGCTGGTGTTGACATGGATGTATTTGCCGGGGCCAGCCAATCGGTTTCATTGGGACAAGTCGGCGGGGCATGAGTTGATCCATTTCGGCAAGTGGATTTTTATGTCAACCGCCTGCGGTTTTGCCTTGGCGCAGGGTGATAAGGCGATCTTTGGGCATTATCTGAGCCTTGAGGAGTTAGGGGTCTATAACATTGGGTATTTTCTGGCGTCGTTCCCGCTGCTGTTGGCGCGGGCGGTGAACAGCCGAATTATGATTCCTTTGTACCGCGATCACCATCCAGCGGAATCAGCGGCAAATTTTGCCAAGATGCGCAAGCTACGCTGGGCGATTTCGGGCGGAACGCTGCTGCTGCTGGGGTTTTTGGCGGTGATTGGGGTGCCGTTGGTCGGGATCCTGTATGACTCGCGCTATGCGGCGGCTGGGTTCATCGTGGTGATGGTTGCGCTGATCCAGATGCCGGAAACCATTGGCATCAGCTATGATCAGTCGGCTTTGGCGGCTGGCGATGGGCGGAACTATTTCTGGCTGCAGGCGTTGAAGGCCTTTGTCCAGACCGTGGCATTTCTGATCGGCATCACCCATGGCGGGCTGGAAGGCGCGTTGTTGGCGCAGGCTTTGGCCTTACTTGCGCTACATCCGGCGGTGATTTTGCTGGCGCGCAAGCATCGGGCTTGGGATCCGGTGAATGACGTGGTGCTGTTCGGTTTGGCGGCGGCGCTTGTGGTTTTGGCGTTTTGGGTCAATGCCGATATGCTGGGGATGGCGTAGGGCCGCAATCCGGTCTGGGCGTGGCTGCGCGCTTGCGGTAAAGCTTCGCGGCGGATGTGCGAATGGGTTTGAGATATGCAGATTGAAGAAACGGCACTGACGGGGGTGTTGATTGTCACGCCGAAGCGGTTTGGCGATGATCGCGGCTGGTTTTCTGAGACGTGGAATGCGACGGCGATGGCTGGGGCGGGGCTGAGTTTGGGCTTTGTGCAGGACAATCACTCGATGTCGGCGCAGGCGGGCACGTTGCGGGGGCTGCATTATCAGGCTCCACCGCGGGCGCAGGACAAGCTGGTGCGTTGTACTTCTGGTGTGATTTTTGATGTGGCGGTGGATTTCCGGCGGGGGTCACCGACGTTTGGGGCTTGGGTTGGGGTGGAGTTGTCGGCGGCGAATGGGCGGCAGTTGCTGGTGCCTAAGGGGTTTTTGCATGGGTTCGTGACGAAGGTGCCGAACACCGAGGTTCAGTATAAATGCACCGATGTCTATGCGCCGGACTGTGACGGTGGCGTGCGCTGGGATGATCCTGAGATTGGCATTGATTGGGGGCTTTCGGGCGCTCCGATTCTGTCGGGCAAGGATGCGGTGGCACCGTTGTTGCGCGATGTGGTGTCCCCTTTTGAATGGGTTGCAGAATGAAGATACTGGTAACGGGTGGCGCGGGTTTTATTGGCTCGGCTGTGGTGCGGTTGGCGGTGTCGCGTGGGCATGAAGTGGTCAATCTGGATGCGCTGACCTATGCGGCCTGTCTGGAGAATGTGGCGAGCGTGTCGGGGTCGAACCTGTATAGCTTTGAGCGGGCGGATATTCGGGATCGGGCGCGGTTGGATGAGATTTTTGCGCTGCACCGCCCGGATGTGGTGATGCATCTGGCGGCGGAATCGCATGTGGATCGTTCGATTGATGGGCCGGGGGATTTCATCCTAACCAATATCAACGGCACTTATAATATGCTGGAGGCGGCTCGGGCCTATTGGCAGGGGGCGGGGCGTCCGGCGGGATTCCGGTTCCATCATATCAGCACGGATGAGGTGTTTGGGTCTTTGGGGGCCGAGGGGCAGTTCACCGAGGACACATCCTATGATCCGCGCAGCCCCTATTCGGCCAGCAAAGCCGCCAGCGATCATCTGGTGCGGGCTTGGCACGAAACCTACGGGCTGCCGGTGGTGCTGACGAATTGCTCGAACAACTACGGGCCGTTCCATTTCCCGGAAAAGCTGGTGCCTGTGGTGATTTTGAACGCTTTGGCGGGCAAGCCTATTCCGGTTTATGGCGGCGGTGAAAACGTGCGTGACTGGCTTTATGTCGAGGATCACGCTGACGCGCTGCTGTTGGTGGTGGAAAAAGGCGCGCTGGGGCGCAGCTATAATATTGGCGGCGAGAACGAGCGGCGTAATATTGATCTGGTGAAGACCATCTGCGGAATTTTGGACGCCAAGCGCCCCAAGGCTGCGCCCTATGCCGATCAGATCACTTACGTCACTGACCGCCCCGGCCATGATGCGCGCTATGCGATTGATCCTTCGCGGATCCGCGAGGAACTGGGTTGGTGGCCAAGCGTGACGGTCGAGGAAGGTCTTGCGAAAACCGTGCAGTGGTATCTGGACAATGAGGCATGGTGGAAGCCGTTGCAGGCGCGCGCGGGTGTGGGCGTGCGGCTGGGGGTGAAAGCGTGATCGGAATTCGCGCGAATTCCGGGGCGATTTTCGCGCGAAAATCGTGGGGGTGGCTGTGAGGGTTTTGGTTTTTGGCCAGACCGGGCAGGTGGCGCGGGAATTGACGCGGCGGATGCCTTTGAGCGTCTCGGCGGAGTTTATCGGGCGCGAGCAAGCGGATTTGGCGGATCCGGTGGCATGTGCGGCGGCGATTGCGGCCTGCGATGCCGATGTGGTGATCAATGCGGCGGCCTGGACGGCGGTGGACAAGGCCGAGACCGAGGAAGCAGCGGCGTGGGTGGTGAACGGCGATGCGCCGGGAGCCATGGCGCGGGCCTGTGCGGCGCGAGGACTGCCGTTTTTGCATATCTCGACCGATTATGTCTTTGACGGCACGGGGGATCAGCCGTTTGGTGTGGATCATCCGGTGGCACCTTTGGGGGCCTATGGGCGTACGAAGCTGGCGGGTGAACAAGCCGTGCAGGCGGCGGGCGGCGTGCATCTGATCCTGCGGACCTCTTGGGTTGTCTCGGCGCATGGCAGCAATTTCGTTAAGACTATGCTGCGGTTGGGGGCGGAGCGGGACAGTCTGAACGTGGTGGCGGATCAGATCGGTGGGCCGACACCTGCGGCAGATATTGCCGATGCTTTGTATGTGATGGCGGCGGGCTTGCGTGCGGGCAAGCCGGGCGGCGTGCAGCATTTTGCGGGCGCGCCGGACTGCTCTTGGGCCGATTTTGCGCGCGCGATCATGGCGCGGGCGGGCTTGGCTTGTGCGGTGCATGACATCCCGTCGAGCGCTTATCCGACGCCCGCGAAGCGGCCGTTGAATTCACGGTTGGATTGCAACGGATTAGCGGCATTTGGGATTGCGCGGCCGGAGTGGCGCAATGGTTTGGACAAGATTTTGCAGGAGTTGGCGGTATGACGCGCAAGGGGATTATTCTGGCGGGCGGCTCTGGCACGCGGCTCTGGCCGATTACCATGGGGGTGTCGAAGCAGCTTCTGCCGATCTATGACAAGCCGATGATCTATTATCCTTTGTCTGTGCTGATGCTGGGCGGGGTGCGTGAGATCGCCATCATCACCACGCCGGACGATCAGGATCAGTTCATCCGGTTGCTGGGCGATGGCAGCCAGTGGGGGCTTTCGTTAACCTATATCGCGCAGCCCAGCCCCGATGGCTTGGCGCAGGCCTATCTGTTGGCGCAGGATTTTCTGGACGGCGCGCCAAGCGTGCTGGTGTTGGGCGACAATATCTTCTTCGGCCATGGCTTGCCCGAGATTTTGGCCTCGGCTGCGGCGAAAGCGGTGGGCGGCACGGTGTTTGGCTACCGGGTGGCCGACCCCGAGCGCTATGGCGTAGTGCAGTTTGACGCGGCGGGCAATGTGCAGGCGATCATTGAGAAACCCGAGGTGCCGCCATCGAACTATGCGGTGACGGGGCTGTATTATCTGGATGGTCGCGCGCCGGAATTGGCGGCGCGGGTGCAGCCCTCGCCGCGCGGTGAGTTGGAGATTGCCGATCTGCTGGAGATCTACCGCGCCGAGGGCAGCCTGACCGTCGAGAAAATGGGCCGCGGCTTTGCTTGGCTGGATACTGGTACGCATGGCAGCTTGCTGGACGCGGGGAATTTTGTGCGCACGCTTGAGGCGCGGCAGGGCTTGCAGGTGGGCTGTCCGGATGAGATCGCCTATCGCGCGGGCTGGATTGATAAAGCCGCCCTGCTGGCGCGGGCGGATATTTTCAAAAAGAACGATTATGGCCGATATTTACTGGGGATTGTTTCAGAATAAGCGGCCAATCATCGCGTCAGGGTTGAAAATTGTAGCGTTCCACCGAGCTTTTTGCATTTTGCGCTAGAATTGTTTCGGAATCCTATAAAACTGAACCTGTCAGGAATAGTCTGATGAAAGCGTGGCGGATGATGATTGTCGGCGTGCTGTTCAGCGCGATTTCGGGTGGGGCGACTGCTTTGGCGGTCGCGCTTGTGCATGACAGTGGATTGGCGCACGCGTTGCTGCCCTATCCTTTGGGGGGAATGCTGGCGATTATGGCATTTGCGGCGCTCGGTTTGGGCCGACAGGATGCCGGACGCTCTTAAGCGTTGCGCGGCGTTGGTGATTAAGTCGAAACAATAGCTTGGTGTTGCGGATGCACGGCCAAGCTTACTGCAAGCAGGGTGATTCGCATGCCGATGCTGCGCTGCCGTATTCACTGTGCACTTGCGGCGGAGAGGTGTTGCGGAGTTTCACGTCAGGGTTGCGCTAGTTTGAAACATGGCAAGATCATGGCGGCAATATGGCAAAATATCTTGGTTAAAATGGCTTAAATATGTTCGCCGCCTCTCAATAGCTGTCGCCAAGCCCCCTTTGAAACGGCTAAATTAGCTGTGGGGGCGTACTTCTTAAGTGCGGCAAATGAACTGCTAGTTTCTGATCGAATCCGGGTAACCGGGCGTTTGGTCCGTTTCCTGAAACCCACGAGACGGTGGGGCGGGGTGGTGGTGTCATTATGCCGTTTGGTGACGCGCAATGACGATCAATTACAGAGTGTTTTACAGTTTCCGATCTGCCTCGGCTGATCCCGCACGGGGGTCTGGCGACATTGCGGCGACACCGATGATCCTGGCCGGCCCGACAGGGCGTGGGCCGTATCGGCGGTTTTTCAAACGGGCCTTTGACATCACGGCGATTGTGCTGGCGGCCCCTGCGGTGCTGCCGATTGTGGCGATCGCTGCGGTTCTGGTGGCACGCGATGGCGGCAGCCCGTTCTACACGCAGATGCGGGTCGGCAAGGGCGGCAAGCGGTTTCGGATGTGGAAGCTGCGCTCGATGGTGCGCGATGCGGATGAGCGGATGGAGGAATTCTTAGCCTCTGACCCGGAAGCGCGGATGGAGTGGGACAGAACGCAAAAGCTGAAGGCGGACCCGCGCATCACGCGGATGGGGAAGTTTCTGCGCAAATCGTCGCTGGATGAGCTGCCTCAGCTGTGGAACGTGCTGGTGGGCGATATGAGTCTGGTGGGGCCGCGCCCGATGATGATCAGCCAGCAAAGCCTGTATCCCGGCCAAGCCTATTACGCGCTGCGGCCGGGGATCACCGGCTATTGGCAGACCTCGGGGCGCAACCGCACGACGTTTGAGGCGCGGGTGCAGTTCGATGATGCCTATGAGGCTGATCTGTCTTTGCTGACCGATATGAAGGTGCTGGCCGCGACGGTGGGCGTTGTAGTGCAGGGCACTGGGTATTGAGATTTTACGGAAGGCATGAGGCTCGCTTCGTATGTGGAGCGGGCTTCTTCATGTCTTGTGCTTCACAAAAGCTGGGGGTTTCACACCCCCACGCCGCCAAAGTGGGCGGCTTCCCCTGTGGGATATTTGCGCGCAGAGGATGATAATTTTAGAAAAGCTTTCGGTGTTTAACCGATCACGGCGGCCATCAGCACCAGCGCTAGGGTCGTGGCGGCGGCGAGCACGGCAAAGCGCGGCAGGCCGAAAATCGGGCGTTTGGGATCGTCGATCAGACGCAGGGCGGCGCTGCCGACACGGCCTTTGGGTGCGCGAATTTCGGGGATGCAGACCACCGGTTCCAGATCAAGCTGGCGCTGCATCTGGGCTGCGGTGCGCACCACGGGTTTGGCGAGATCAAGCAAGAAGGCAAGGCCGATGGCGCCCAGCAGGCTGGCAATCGCGCCCGCGATGGCGATTTTCTTTTTGCCGCCGCCCGTGGCATACTCTGGCGACAAGGCGCGGTCGAGCAGGGTGAAACGCTCGGACTGCTGGCGCTCGGCGAGGCGTTGGGTGGTTTCGGCCTCGGCCATCCGCTGGGTGACGTTGTCGTATTGGCCCTGCAACTGCTGAAGTTGGCGATCATACCCGGCCAGCACCCGTTCCACCTCGGGCGTGGCGGCGAGGGCGGTTTCGACAGCGGCCTTGCGGGCATTGATCGAGGCGATCTGGGCGTTCAGCACGTCAATTTGCGTGGCGATATCATCCGAGCGGCGCTTGTCGGTTTCGCGTTGCTGCGGCTTTGCGACAATCGCGGCTTGTTCGCCCTGCAGGCCGACGAGGTCTTGCGTGGCTTGGCGCAGATCGTCGGAGAGGCTGACTATTTCATCTCGGCGGGCATCGGACAGGGTGGGCATCGCATCGGCATGGGCGTTTTTATAGGCCGTTACATCATCTTCCAGCTTGGCGATCTGATCATATATGCGGGCTTCCTCTTCCTTGAAGAAGGCGACGTTCTTGTCGGCACGGTCGCGCTGGCCTGCGGCGCTTTGGTCAAGGATACCTTGGGCGAAATCATTGGCGAGTTCGGCGGCGGTTTTCGGATCGCCGAAGCGGACCGAGATGATGATCGCCGAAATGCTGCGGCTTTGGCCAAAGCCCTGCCCGCCCGCGCTGTCTACGGCTTGGAAAGTGACCGAGCTGCGCAGGGCGACGAGTTTCTCATCGCTGGTCAGTTGCGGCTGATCGGTAAACAGGTTGTGACGCTCAATCACCGCAGTCAGCGCGTCACGGGTGGTCAGGCGTTGTTCGATGGTTTGCAGGATCTGCGCCGCACCACCGCCATCTGGTTGCGCTTGCGCGCCGGGCGTTGTGGGTTCGGCCACCTGTGCGCCCTCAATCTGGATGACGGCGGCGGTCTCATAGATGTCTGGGCGCGATTTTGCGAAGATCACAGCGGCCAGCAGCCCTGCTACGGTGATTAGGATGATCATCCCGCGGCGGCGGAGCAGCAGGCTGATAAGTTCCTCAATAGATTGAATTTGACCCATAATTTACTTCTTGGCGTAGCGGTAGCGGCCCGCATTGAAATCTTGCGCGCGGTTCAGCACCACGCCCAGCAGCGGAATACGGCCTGCAAACAGTTTCTCGCAGGCGCGGATTTCCTGCGGTGAGGATTTTGAGCCATCGGTGACCAGCAGCACGGCATCCAGCGAGGGGCCAAGGGCCAGCAGATCGTCATTCACCAAAGCCGGGGGCAGGTCGTAGATCACCACCTCGGGGTCAAGCTGTTCGATCATCGCGGCAAGGGCTGCAACGGTGTCGGGGTCGTGCAGGGTTTCCGAAGCGCGCACGATAGGGCGGGTGTTCAGACCCAGCGCGAGGGTGCGGCCAAAGCGGCGGAATTCGCTTTCCAGCGGCTGGTGCCCCGCGAGAAATTCCCCAAGATTGATGTCGCCTTTGACGCCAAGAATTTGCGCGATCTCGGGGTGGCGCAGGTCGAAATCCATCAGCACGGTGCGGCTGGCGGGGCGGCGGGCCAGCGAAAAGGCAAGGTTGGTGGCAACGAAGGATTTGCCGCAGCCATGCGTGGGCGAGGTAACGGCGATGCGCTTCCAGCCTTTTTCGGCCAGACCGCGCAACAGCCGGGTGCGCAGGATGTCGAAAGCTGTGGCTGCTGGATGCGATGAGGCTTCGAGAAACAGAGCGTTTCCAGATTTCGAACGTGTGTCGGCTTGGATCGGGCTGAGCGATTCCCAGACCCTTGCTGGGTTGAACAGAGCGGGCAGATTGGAAGAAAAAATCTCACGCCCGGTGATCAGATCGGGCGAGACATCATGCGGTGCGGTGGTCTGACCGGTGCCGAACACCGAAATGCCGCTGGCTTTGCCGTCTTTGCGAGGACCGGGATGGTTGGCAGTCATGGCCGAAAGCTCCAGATCTGTGGGGCCAGTGGGCCGCGACGTCAAGATATTGTGTCTGCTCATCCGAAGGCCGGGCTCCTGCAAAACCGCGCCGGACCGGGACGCAACCATCTAAACAAAGACCCAACCAAGGCTGGGGGTGGTGAAGAACGAACCCTGTCGCAGACTGCGACGCATGACACAGCTCGGCGAAAGATTCGTCCGGGCCCCCGCCCAGAAGGGGTATACATAGCTGAACTGCCCTCAAATTGAAAGACTTGCGGCCTATGCTGCGTGTGCAGCGGGGCATAGCCAAGGCACAAACATGGCCTTAGATTGGCAGCAGGTTAAGGGGTGTTTGATGCAAGATGCAGTGATTGACGCGGTGGTGATCGGGCGCAACGAAGGCGCGCGGTTGATCGCCTGTTTGCGGTCATTGCAAGGCCGGGTGCGGCGGTTGGTTTACATCGACTCCGGCTCAACCGATGGCTCGGTCGAGGCCGCGCGCGCGCTGGGGGCCGAAGTGGTGGCGCTGGATATGCGGCTTGGGTTCACGGCGGCGCGGGCGCGCAATGCGGGGTTGGTGATGCTGGAAAGCCCTGAGTTCGTGCAGTTCGTCGATGGCGATTGCGAAATGCAACCGGGCTGGTTTGCGGCGGCTTTGGCGGGGTTTGCAGAGCATCCGGCGGCAGTGGTGGTCTGCGGGCGCAGGCGAGAGCGGTTTCCGGAGGCCTCGGCGTACAATCGGTTGGCGGATAGGGAATGGGACACTCCGGTGGGTCAGGCGCTTGCTTGCGGCGGTGATGCGCTGATGCGGTTTGCGGCGGTGCAGGCGGCGGAGGGCTATGACGCCAGCCTGATCGCGGGTGAGGAGCCGGATTTGTGTCTGCGGTTGCGGCGGGCGGGGGGGGAGGTCTGGCGGATTGAGGCTGAGATGACGTTACACGACGCAAATCTGCTGCGGTTTGGTCCGTGGTGGCAGCGGATGGTGCGGGCCGGGTATGCCTTTGCAGAGGGTGCTGCGCGCTATGGGGCGGCACCGGAGCGGCATTGGGTTGTCGAAGTGCGGCGGGCGATTTTGTGGGGTTTGGTGCTGCCTGTTGCGGTGGTTTTGGCGGGATTTCTGCATCCGTTGGGTTGGTTTTTGGCGCTGATCTATCCCGTACAGGTGCTGCGGTTGGCGCGGCGCGGCGGGCTCGCGTGGGGGTTCTTCACCGTCGTGGGGAAATTTGCCGAGGCGCAGGGGGTGATCAGCTATTGGGTGAACCGGCTGCGTGGCCGCAGGCGCGGGTTGATCGAGTATAAGTAGTCAGCGCAGTTTTAGGGCGGCGATGATCTGGCCGGGCAGGATCGCGAAGCAGGCGGCATAGCGCGGCAGCATCCGGCGGGGATTGGACAGCGCGCGCCAGAGCCATTCCATCGCCAAGGTGCGCATCCAGCGCGGCGCGCGGGTTTGGCTGCCTGCGAGAAAATCGAGCCCTGCGCCGAAGTTGCCGAAACCTGTGTGTGGGGTGAAGCTGCGGCCAAGGGCGGCGAGCGCCTCTTGCTTGCCTGCAGGTAAAGCAAGGACGCAGAAGCCGATGTCTTCGGAGGCAAGGCGGGCGAGGATGGCCTGTGCCTCAGCTCCCTTCGGGTCAAATCCCATCGGTGGGGCGATGGTGAGGGCGATTTTCAGGCCGGGGATTTGAGATTCAAGCGCGGAGGCGGCGGTGGCGAGGGCGGATTCTGTGGTGCCAATCAGCGCGACGCGGCGGCCCGATTGCACCGCCAGTTGCACCAAGGGGACCACCATATCTGAGCCCGGCACCAGTTCAACCGGACGGCGGGCGAGGTAGGACAGCCAAACGATGGGATTGCCATCGGCCACGACGAAATCTTGCGTGACATAGATGGTGCGAAATGCGGGTGAGGCGCGCAGTTTCACCAAGTGATCCAGGTTAATCGTGGCAAGTGCAAAGCCATCCCGCGACGCAAAGCGCTGACCGACTGCGGCCAGTAAGGTGGCGCGGTCGGGGATATTCACCGTGATCGTGGTTGTCTCAAACCGAAACTGCACCGGAACCCTCTTGATTTCCTGCGGGCGTCGCACAGCAACATGGCTGATATGTGGCCGCAGGTTTGGTAAATGCGAACAATCTGTTTCGCGCTTGCAGCATAGAACCCGTTGCATGGTTTTGGCGTTATGGATTACCCACAGGGGATGAGTAAAGTCAGTAATCATCGCCAATCAGTTGATCTGGCCCGCTTCCTTGCCTGCTTTGGCATCGTGGCGGCGCATGCTTATGCGTTGGAGGATGATTGGGTTGGCCATCTGTCGTTGGGGCTGTTTCTGGTGCTGACCGGGTTTCTGGCAATGCAATCCTATCAACGCGCGGGCGGGACGTATAATTTCCGCTCTCGGGCCGAAAGGTTGCTGCTGCCGTGGCTATTTTGGTCGGCGTTTTTCCGATTGGTCGATCTGAAAGTTTCCGATTCGCCGGACAAGTGGCAACTGCTGCAAGATCTATGGACGTTGTTCGTCGGATCGGCGATCCATTTGTGGTTCTTGCCGTTTATCATTCTGGCGATGCTGTTGGTGAAACCTGTCGGGTGTTTTGTGACAACGCCGGGGCGGCTGGCTGGAGTTTTGGGGGTGCTGGTGCTGATCTCGGTGCCGATGTTCTGGGGGATGCATTACTACGCCCCGCCCGCGCCGCTGCCACAGTGGCTGTATTCGCTGCCGGTCTACACGCTGGGCCTGCTGGTGGGGGTGGCGCGTCCGATGGGGCGTGCGTCTTGGCCGGTGATCGCGGCGGCTGCGATGGCGGTTGGGGCTTATCTGGTAACCGAAGCAGCACCCTGGGCTTGGACGGTGTTCGCCGCAGTGCTGCTGTTTGAGGCGTTTTGGCGCGTGCAGATGCAGCACAGGGTGCTGCCAAAGCTGGGGCAGGTGGCGTTTGGCATCTATCTGCTGCACCCGTTCTTCATGCTGGTGACCTATAAATTCGCGGGGCCAGAGGTTGACCGCATGCTTGCCACCCTTGCCACCTTCGGGATGAGCTGGGCCACCGTGGTGATCCTGCGCCGCATCCCGATTTTCCTGCGGCTGACCTGACATCGGGCCCTGCGGCATTGGCCAGTGCCGGTGGTTTGTGCTAAAACGCTGGCATTGCTCACAGAAAGCTGATCCACGCCGTGGCCTCGCCGAATATCCTCGCCTATCTGATGCTATTTGTCTGGCCGATGCTGTGCTGGCAGATGTGGAAACGACTGGACCCGGCGCGGGCGCTAATCTGGACGGTGCTGGGCGGCTATCTGATCATGCCGCCGCTGACGGTGATCAACTTTCCGATCATCCCCGATCTGGACAAGACCACGATTCCGAACCTGATCGCTTGGTATTGTGCTTTGTATGTGGTGCGTGACAAGATCAGCTTTCTGCCTGAGGGGCGGATGGGTAAAGCGCTGATCCTGATGTATATTCTGTCACCTTTTGCGACGGTCTTGACCAATACTGACGCGTTGTATTTTGGTGCAGGCTATGTGCAGGGCATGAAAATATACGACTCGGCGGCGGCGGTGGCGAACCAGTTCATCGCGTTGCTGCCGTTCTTTTTGGCGCGGCGTTATCTGGGCACGCCCGAAGGAATGCGCGCGGTGCTGGAGGCTTTGGTGCTCGCCGGGCTTTGGTATTCGGTGCCGATGCTGATTGAGGCGCGGTTCTCGCCGCAGATGAACGTCTGGGTCTATGGGTTTTTCCAGCATGACTTTTTCCAGACCATCCGGCAGGGCGGTTATCGCCCGGTGGTATTTCTGCCGCATGGATTGTGGGTGGCGTTTTTCGCGCTCATGTGTCTGCTGGCCGCACTGGTGCGCCTTCGCGACACGCCAGCCGAGGTACGGCCCAAGGCTTTGGTAATCGTGCTGTATTTGGCCTTTATGCTCTACATCTGCAAAAGCGCGGGTGTGGTGGTCTATGCTCTGTGCCTCGCACCGCTGTTGCTGCTGGCAAGCTGGCGGGTGCAGGTGTTGGTGGCCGGCGTGCTGGCGCTGGTGGTGATCAGTTACCCGATCCTGCGGGGGCTGCATCTGGTGCCGCTGCAGCAGATCCTTGATTTCGCCAATGGCTTTAGCGCGGATCGGGCGGGGTCTTTGCAGTTCCGTTTTGACAATGAAGAAGAATTGCTGGCGCGGGCGCAGGAGAAATCGCTATTCGGTTGGGGCGGTTATGGCCGGGCTTTTTTGCATGATCCGATCACCGGGCAAATGACGGCGATTGCAGATGGCTATTGGGTGATTGTGATGGGCACCTATGGTTGGCTTGGATTTATTGCCGAGTTCGGGCTGACCGGTTTGCCGCTGCTGATTTTAGGGCGCGAGGCGCTGTCGCGGTTTGCACCGCCGTTCAGTCGTTATACAGCCGGGTTGGCGCTGATACTGGCCGCGAACATGGTCGATTTGCTGCCCAATGCCACACATATTCCGTTCACTTGGCTGATGGCTGGCGGGTTGCTGGGCGAAGCCGAGCGGATGCGGCGCTTGCGCTTGGCTGAAAGCCGCGCGGTGCTGCGAGGGGGCTTGAAGGACGGCAAGCAGAAGCGGACGGTGATCTGATGCGAGTGGATATTGGCGTCTTTGCCCACAATGAGGCGGCAGGAATTGCTGCAATGGTCACCCGGCTGTTGGCTCAGGACATTCTGCTTGATCCGGCCTTCTCAGCGCGGATTCTGGTGCTGGCGAATGGTTGTTCGGATGATACCGTGGCGCAAGTGCCGCGCGCAGACGTTGAGGTGGTCGATCTGCCCGAAGGCGGTAAGTCACAGACGTGGAACCGTTTTGTGCATGATTTGGCGCGGGCGGATGCCGATGTGTTGGTATTCGTCGATGCGGATATCGAGTTCTGCGATGCGGGGGCTTTGCGGCGTTTGGTGCAGGCGATGGGGTCGCATTGGGCGATCAACAGCCAACCGGTCAAGGACATTGTGGCACGGCCCGAGGGATTGTCTGTGATGGACAAGATCATCGCATCGGCGGGCGGCGGCTTGGACGATTGGCGATCAGCGATCTGCGGTCAGCTTTACGCGATGCCTGCGACCGTGGCGCGGCGGTTTCATCTGCCGATTGGCCTTCCCGTTGAGGATGGTTTTCTGCGCGCGATGGTGTTGACGGATGCCCTGACGGGACCGGAAGATTTCAGCCGGATTGGTGGAGCGGAGGGGGTGTTTCACATCTACGCCTCGGAGCGTTCGATCGGGGCGTTGATCCGGCATCAGGTGCGGATTGTGATCGGCTCGGCGGTGAATTTCGCGGGCTTTGGCGCGCTGGTGGCGGTGCCAGAGGTTGCGCGGCACGCAGAACTGGCGCGGGCGGCAGCCGAGCCGGGCTGGCTTGGCAGTGCGTTGCGTCAGGTTTTGCCGCGCTGGCCGTTTGGGTTCGTGCCGGGACATTTCTTGACCAAAAGGCTGGCCCGCGCTGCCGCAAGCCCGCGCGATCTGCTGCGGCCCAAGCGGCTTTTGGTCACGGTTTTGGGCTTGGGCTTTGATCTTGTGGTCTACTGCCGGGCGCAATGGGCGATGTGGCGGGGCACAGGTATTGGGCATTGGTAGCCGATTTGCCCGAAACTTTGCCATAACCGGGCCGTATTGTTTCAGTAGTGCGGGATTGTTCAAAGGCCCTGCACGCTCCATTTCAGAGCGTGCTAGGGTAGGAGAGCTGTGGATTTTGCGGTAAATTGTTGAGGTCTGTCTGAGGGTTTTGACCTGCGGGCAGCGAGAGAGAGAAGGCGCATGAGCGAAGATTTTGATCCCTCGGGCATCAGCGATAGCGATATCGCCGTGGTTGGCATGGCGGCACATCTGCCGGGGGCGGCGGATATTGCCGCCTATTGGGCCAATCTTGTGGGTGGGGTGGAATCGATCCGCGTGCTGAGTGAGGCGGAATTGCTGGCCGCTGGAGAATCCCCGACGCGGCTGCGCAAATCGAATTATGTACCCTCGGCGGCGGTTTTGGAGGGGTTTGCCGATTTCGACGCGGATTTCTTCGGCTTTTCGCCAAAGGAGGCGGCGATCATGGATCCGCAGCACCGCCAGTTTCTGGAAGTGGCATGGGAGGCGTTGGAGAATGCCGGCCATCCACCCGAAAATTTCCCCGGAGCCATCGGGGTTTACGCAGGCTGCGGCATGGGCAGCTATTTCTATTTCAACCTGTGTTCAAACCGCGATCTGGTCGATCAGACGGGGATGTTCCTGCTGCGCCACACCGGCAACGATAAGGATTTTCTGGCGACACGGGTGAGCCATATCTTCGATCTGAAAGGCCCGTCGATCAACCTGCAAACCGCGTGTTCGACCTCGCTGGTGGCTGCGCATTTCGCCAGCCAAGCCCTACTGAATGGCGAATGTGATATGGCGCTGGCGGGCGGCGTGACCATCGAGTTGCCGCACGCCCGCGGGTATCTTTACACCGAGGGCGAGATTCTATCGCCGGATGGCCATTGCCACGCCTTTGATCATCGCGCCGAGGGCACGGTGTTTGGCTCGGGTGCCGGGGCGGTGGTGTTGCGGCGCGCGAAGGATGCTGTGCGGGACGGCGATCATATCTGGGCAATTCTGAAGGGCAGCGCTGTTAACAACGATGGGGCGGCGAAGGCGGGGTATTTGGCGCCTTCGGTTGATGGACAGGCGAAATGCATTGCCGAAGCGCAGGCGGTTGCCGGGGTTTCGGCGGCGGATGTGTCTTATGTGGAATGTCATGGCACGGGGACCTATCTGGGTGATCCGATTGAGGTGGCGGCGCTGACTTCCGCGTTTCGCCAGACCACGGATGCGGTGGGCTCGTGCCGGATCGGCTCGGTCAAGACCAACATCGGGCACTTGGATACGGCGGCGGGGGTGGCCTCGCTGATCAAGGTGGCGCTGTCCCTGCATCATCGGCAACTGCCGCCAAGTTTGGGCTATGAGGCGCCGAACCCGTCGATTGATTTTGCGACCAGTCCGTTCAAGGTGAATGATAGTCTGACGAATTGGGTCAGTGACGGGCCGCGTCGGGCGGGGGTGAACTCGCTTGGTGTCGGCGGCACCAATGCGCATGTGGTGTTGCAGGAAGCGCCTGTGCGGGCTGTGGGAGAGCAAAGCCTTTGGCCATTCCAACCGATTGTTATCTCAGCAAAATCTAAGGGCTCGCTGGATGCGGGGGCGTCTCGGCTGGCAGCGCATCTGCGCGATAGCCCGGGGCAGGATCTGGCCGATGTGGCCTATACGTTGAAAGAAGGCCGCCGCGCGTTTGAAAAGCGTCGGGTGCTGGTGGCGGGCTCGCATGACGAGGCGGCTACGTTGCTGGAAGGCGGCGATCCACGGCGGGTGTTTAATCATGATTACTTGGGCGAGAATCCCGAGGTGGTGTTCATGTTCCCCGGTGGTGGCGCACAATACGCGGGCATGGCGCGGGACATTTACGCCACCGAACCGGTGTTTGCCGATTGGATGGACAAGGGTTTGGCGGTTCTGCGACCGAAGCTCGACTATGATATTCGTGCTTTGTGGTTGCCGGAACCGGAACAAGAGGCCGCTGCGAATGAGCGGTTGAAGCGCCCCTCGGTGCAACTGCCGCTGATCATGATCACTGAATATGCGCTGGCGCAGTTGTATATGTCATGGGGTGTCACGCCCACCGCGCTGGTCGGGCATTCTATGGGCGAGAATACGGCGGCTTGTCTGGCCGGAGTGATCGGGTTCGAAGACTGCATCGGCCTTGTGCATCTGCGCGGCACTTTGTTTGACACGATTGCGCCGGGGGGCATGTTGTCGGTGCCGCTGGCAGAGGCGGATTTGCGGCCCTATATCACGGGTGATCTCGATCTGGCCTCGGTCAATGCGCCGGGGCTTTGTGTGGTCTCGGGACCGGATGCGGCGCTGGTGGCCTTGGCCGCGGAACTGGCGAAAGCAGATGTGGAAACCCAGCGGATTCAGATCGACATCGCGGCGCATAGCCGGATGCTGGAGCCCATTCTGGCAAGATTTGGCAATTACCTCACAAAAATTCACTTAAGCCCACCGCAGATTCCGATTGTGAGCAATCGTTCAGGAATTCGCTTGACCGATGAACAGGCGACCAGCCCGGACTACTGGGTGCAGCACCTGCGTAACACGGTGAACTTTCAGGCCTGCATGACTGATCTGATGGTGGAACCGGGGCGGGTTTACCTTGAGATAGGGCCGGGGCGCGCGCTGGCGTCGCTGGCACAGGCCAATGGCGTGCCGCAGGGACAGGTGATCGCGGCGCTTCGGCATCCCGAGCAGAAGATGGCCGATGATGCGTGGCATGTGGCCAGCATTGCACGGCTCTGGGCTTGCGGTGTACCGGTGGATTGGGAACCGATTTGGGGCGGGGCCGCGCGCAAGCGCGTGGTGCTGCCGACCTATGCGTTTCAGCGCAAACCGTATTTCATCGAACCGGGCAAGGGTGCGGAAGTTGAGGTCGTGGCGCTGCCCGCCCGGATTGACGACATTGGCCAATGGGGCTGGAGGCCGCATTGGCGACCTGCGGCGACAGGGCTTGATTATGCGGCGGATTTTGCGGATGCAAAGCCAGAGACATGGTTGATTTTCCTTGATACAGAAGGACTTGGCATGGAGTGCGCGGCGCGTTTGCGCGGCGCTGGCCATCAAGTAACCACTGTGCGCGCAGGCGATGCCTTCGGTCGTGATGGCGAGGGCGGCTATCTTCTGGCCCCGGAGCGGGGCCGTGAGGGCTATGATCTGTTGATCCGCGATCTGGTGGCGAAGGGACATACCCCTAGCCGGATCGCGCATTTCTGGCTGGTGACGCGGGGGCAGGATTTCCGCCCCGGCTCCAGCTTTTTCCACCGCAACCTCGAGCAGGGTTTCTACAGCCTGCTCTTCCTCGCCCAAGCGATTGCCGCGGAAAACCTGCCGCGCCCGATCCATATCACCGTCGCCTCAACCGGGGCGGTTCAGGTGAAATCTGAGCTGCTCTCGGATCCCGAAAAAGCCACCGTGCTCGGCCCGGCGCGGGTGATCCCGCGCGAGTTGCCGGGAGTGACGGTTTCGACTTTGGACGTGATTTTGCCAGTCGCGCCGCGTCGAGGCAAACCAGCCTTGCAGCTGTTGACCGAGCAGGTGTTAGAGGAGCTTTTGGCCGAACCCGCCACTGCCATCGCTGCCCTTCGGGGGGAAAAGCGCTACGAATTGGGGTTGAAGGCAGCCAAGCTTCCTGAACAATCCTTCACATTGCCGCAAGCCGCGCATGTGCTGATCACCGGCGGCTTTGGAGGCATCGGCTTGACCATCGCCGAGGACCTGATCCAGCGGTTTGGTGCGAAAATCACGCTGATCGCGCGGCGCAATTTGCCGGATCGGGGGACTTGGGCGAAGTATCTGGCGGCGCATGACCCAAGCAGCCCGATTGCGCGGCGGATTTTGGCGCTGCAACGGCTGGAGGCTTTGGGTGGCGAAGTTCTCGTCGCCCCGGCGGATGTCTGCAACATGGAGGATATGCGCGCGGCTGTGGAGGCTGGGGTGAAACGCTTTGGCCCGATCCGCGCGGTGATCCATGCGGCGGGGGTGGTCGATGATGGGCCATTGATGCTGAAGACTCCTACGCAGGTTGAGGAAGTGTTCGCACCGAAACTGCATGGCACGCTGGTGCTGGATCAGTTGTTCCCGGATGGATCGGTCGATCTGCTGGTGCTGTTTGCCTCGACGTCGACCGTGACCGGGCCTGCCGGACAGATTGATTATGTGGCGGCGAATGAATTCCTGAACGCTTATTCGAAATCGCGCAGC
Organism: Cypionkella sp. PAMC25878; assembly: GCF_058135695.1. Classification (NCBI taxonomy): domain Bacteria; kingdom Pseudomonadati; phylum Pseudomonadota; class Alphaproteobacteria; order Rhodobacterales; family Paracoccaceae; genus Cypionkella; species Cypionkella sp. PAMC25878. Next base: position 1,248,694 of record NZ_CM176871.1, read on the forward strand.
GGCGGCAAAACCAAAGTTGTGGCGCTGAACTGGGGCATCTGGACCGGCGTCGGCATGGCGGCAGAGGCTTTGGCGGATCGCACGGGTGCGCCGCCTGCCCCGCGCCTGCCGATTTCCGCGCCGATGCTGGATGAAGCCAGCTTTGACGGTCAGGGAAATCGTCTGTTTACGGCCTCTTATGGCTTGGATCGTTGGGTGCTGGATGGCCACCGCACTAAGTCGGGGCAGGCGCTGATCCCCGGTACCGGCACGATTGAAATCGCCGCCGAGGCTTTGCGGGCGCAGGGTGAGACGGGCGGGTTTGAGTTGCGCGATCTGTATTTCTTCCGGCCTTTGGATGTGGGCAAGGGTGAGTTGCGGCAAGTGCGCGCCACGCTGTCGCGCAATGATGAGGGCTATGGGTTTGAATTGCGCTCGGGCGTGACGGTGAAGGGGCGGCTGGGTTGGCAGTTGCACGCGCAGGCGCGGGCGATACCACTGGCTGCGAAGCCTGCTAAGATTGACGTTTTGGCGATTGCCGGGCGGTTGCCTGCGGCCGAGGTTGGCGTCGGTCTGCGCAGCCCGCAAGAGGAGCATCTGGCGTTTGGGTCGCGCTGGCGGGTGCTGCGCTCGCGCTCGATTGGCGGCGGTGAAGGGCTGGCGCGGCTGGCTTTACCTGCGGAATTTGCGGCTGAGGCGGGGCCGTGGTTGCTGCATCCGGCGCTGATGGATATGGCGACCGGCTGGGCGATGGGGCTGATTGCGGGCTATCAGCCGGATCATCTTTGGGTGCCGGTGTCGTATGCCCGCATCCGTGTGCTGCGCCCGCTTCCGGCAGAGATAGTGTCTTGGGTGCGCAATGCGGCAGACAATCGCGCAGGCGCGCAGACCGCAAGTTTTGACGTGACGCTTGCCACGCCAGAAGGTGAAGTTTGCGTTGAAATTGAAGGCTTTAACATTCACAAGCTGGAGGGAGGGCTGAGCTTTACCGCCCCCGATCCGCGCGAAGTGAGCTATGATGATGCGGCCGCAAAGCCGATCTCAACCGCCGAGGAACGCCTGCTGCATGCGTTCAGTTTGGGCATCAAACCCAGCGAAGGAGCTGAGGCGTTTGGCCGTGCTGTGGCTTTGGGTGGCAGTCAGATCATCGTCTCCAGCCTCGATCTGCCCGCGTTGATCCGGCAGACTGCAGAGGCGCAGGCGGCAAAATCCGAGGGCAAGGCGTTTGAGCGGCCCGATCTGGACACGGCCTATGTCGAGCCGCACAATGATGTCGAACGCACGTTGGTCGGATTCTGGCAGGAGTTGTTGGGCGTCGCCCAAGTGGGGGTCGAGGACAGTTTCTTCGACCTTGGTGGTCATAGTCTGATCGCGGTGCGACTGTTCGCGATGGTGAAAAAAGCGTATCGGGTGGATTTCCCGATTTCAGTGCTGTTTGAGGCGCCAACGATTGCGCGCTGTGCGGCGCTGATCGTGACGCAGATTGGCGATGTGGGCGGCGATGCGCCTGCGAAACTGACGGCTCCAGCGCGGCGGTTTACCCATCTGGTGCCGATGCATCAGGGCGAGGGCGGGGCGAAGCAGCCGTTCTTCCTTGTGGCGGGCATGTTCGGTAACGTGTTGAATCTGCGCCACTTGGCGCAACTGTTGGGTGGTGACCGGCCGTTCTATGGCCTGCAGGCGCGTGGGCTTTATGGCGATGCCGCGCCGCATACGACATTGCCGGAAGCGGCTGCCGATTACATTGCCGAGTTGCGTCAGGTGCAGCCCGTTGGCCCCTATATGCTGGGCGGTTTCTCGGGTGGCGGTCTGACCGCGTGGGAAATGGCGCGACAGTTGGAAGCGGCGGGGGAAGCGGTGTCTTTGCTGGTGCTGCTGGATACACCATTGCCGTTGCGACCAGGTTTGAAGCGCACGGATAAGACTTTGATCAAACTGGCAGAGTTGCGCGCCAAAGGCCCCAGCTATCTGGCTGAATGGGCCCGCAAACGTTGGGCTTGGGAGATGCAAAAGCGCCAACCGCAGGCGACCGAACAAACCGACGCGCAGTTCCATAATGCGGCGATTGAGGCGGCCTTCCGCGCTGCTTTGCCGATGTACCAGATGACAGTGCGGCGCGGGGCGACGGTGTTGTTCCGCCCACCTTTAGACAGGCATTGGGCGGTGACAGGCGGCAACTGGGTGTCGAAATCCAAGGAATATGTGTTTGGTGACAACGAATTGACCCGTTTTGCGCCCACGCTTGTGACGGTCGAGGTGCCCGGTGACCACGACAGCATGGTGTTGGAGCCGAATGTGCGAGTGCTGGCGGCCAAGCTGCGGGCGGTGATTGCTGAAGCCGAGAAGGGCGCGACGAATATCGTCCCCCTCGCCACTGCGGCGGAGTGAGCATGGCGGGCTTGCTCACGGTTTTGCTGAACTGGCGCTCGACCGAGATGACGCTGCGGGCGGCGGAGTCGGCTCTGCTGGCGTTGGACGGGATCGAAGGCGCGCTGGTGATTGTGGACAATGACTCCGGTGATGGATCGTTTGAGGCGATCACGGCTGAGGTGCAAAAACGCGGCTGGGACTATGGCGCTCAGAAAGTACGCGTCCTGCAATCGGGGCACAATGGCGGCTTTGGCGCGGGTAATAATTTTGGGATCCGGGCGGGGATGCCGGATGGTTCTGCGCCGGAATTTGTCTATATCCTGAACTCGGATGCCTTTCCCGACCGCGGTGCAATCCGCGCCTTGCTGACGCATTTGCAGGCCCATCCGGCAACCGGGTTCGCGGGCAGTTTCATTTATGGCGACGATGGTGCGCCGCATCGCACGGCGTTCCGTTTCCCCTCGATCGCCTCGGAATTTGAGTCGCAGATCCGGTTCGGCCCTGTCAGCCGGATGTTGAACCGCTGGATCGTCGCGCAACCGATCCCGCAAGCCGCCTGTCGGGTGGATTGGCTGGCGGGGGCAAGCCTGATGATGCGGCAAGCGGTGCTGGATCAGATCGGGTTGTTTGATGAGCGGTTCTTCCTGTATTTTGAGGAAACCGATCTGTGTCGCCGCGCAGCGCTGGCGGGCTGGCCGACCGATTATTTGGTGGAAAGCCGGGTGATGCATATCGGTTCAGTCTCCACGGGGATGCGGGAATGGCAGCGCATACCGGGGTTCTGGTTGGACAGCCGTTTGCATTATTTCGTGAAAAACCATGGTGTTCTCTATACGCTGGCCGCAACACTTGCGCTGCTTGCCGGGGGTATCCTGTGGCGTGCGCGGCTGCTGATCCAGCGCAAAGACCGCGGCGATCCGCCACTGTATTTGACAGACCTGACCCTGCACGCGTTGCGCGCGGCGGTCAGCCCCATTTTCGGCAAACCTGCCGCCGTAGCCAAATCACCCCACACGACCGAGGGGTAAGGACGCCAAGATGACCCAGTTTTCCGCCTATCTGATCGGCAATGAAACCCTGACCCGCCAGTGCGGTGAAATGCTGTTGGCGCGTGGCCATAGACTGGATGCTGTGGTGACGCGCAACACGGATGTCCGGCTGTGGGCGGAAGAGAAGGGTCTGCGGGTGGAGGCCTACGGGCGTGACCTGGCGGCGCGGTTGGGCGCGCGCGTCGACTGGCTGCTGTCGGTGGCCAACTTGTCAGTGATCGGACCAGAGGTTTTGGCACTGGCGCAGGGCGCGGTGAACTTTCACGACGGACCTTTGCCGCACTATGCCGGTCTGAACGCGCCGGTCTGGGCGATTTTGAACGGCGAGACTCAACATGGCATTTCGTGGCATCTTATCGAAGGTGGCGTCGATGAAGGCGATGTGCTGGATAGCCGTCGTTTTGAGATCGCCCCACAGGACACCGCGCTGACCCTGAACACCCGCTGTTTTGAGGCGGCGTTGGAGAGTTTTCCCAGCGTTTTGGCACAGTTGGAAAGTAGCGTGCTGCAACGCAAGCCGCAGGATTTAAGCCAGCGGCGACTGTTTTTGCGCCATGATCGCCCGGCAGCGATGGGGCGGATTGATTTCTCGCAGCCCGCCGAGGCGGCTGTGCGCTTGGTGCGGGCCTTGGATCACGGACGCTATTGGAACCCGCTGACCACGGCGAAAATTGCCTTTGGGTCCGGTGTTTTGAACGTAGGCACTGCGGAGATTGCCGAAGGTTCGGGGGCTCCGGGGCAGGTTTTGCGCGCCGATGAAGCGGGGTTGGTGGTGGCTTGCGGCGTAGGTGCGGTGCGGTTGCTGCGGCTGACTTGTCAGGAAAAGGGGCTGGCGGTTTCGCCTGCGACAGTAACGGATACAGTGCTTCTGGCTGGGGTCGAGGGGCTGGCCGCGTTGGGGCAAGTCTTGGCTGTGGCGGAGCCTACCTTGCGCAAGGCCTTGAAATCAATGCAGCCTGTTGCACTTGGTCATGCGAGCACGGCGGTGGCAGACTGGCAAACGCTGCCGCTTTCGGGCGCGCCGGCTGACCTTGCGCTGGCCGCTGGACTGGCCTCTGGCGCGGCTGTGGTTGATCTGGCGCAGGCGGCGCAGGGGGTGGCGGGCTATGCCTCGGGCTGGCGGCCGTTGCGTGTTGCGGCTGCAGGCCACGTCGCGCAGGCGCGGAACGGGTTGGATTTGGCACCAAAGCCGGGTTTCGCGCTGGATTTGATGACGCGCGACACGGGGCTTGCTGGCCTGCAATGTCCGCAAGTTGGCGTGGCAGAGGCTGGCCCGGTTGCGGGAACCACCGTTACGCTGACGCCCACCGCCCTGTATTTCGACGCCACGCGCCTCTCCTTGAGCGAGGCGCAGGCCTATGCCGCGCGCATCAGCCATCTGGTCGTGGCCTTGGAAGAAGCCGCCGCTGATGCACCATTGTCCAGCATCTCAACCCTGACCGAAGTCGAACGCGATCAGGTGCTGCACGGCTGGAACCAAACCAAAACTTCATACGATTCAGGCCTTTGCGTGCATCAGGCGTTCGAGCAGCAAGTGCTGCGCAGCCCCGATGCGGTGGCTTTGGTCTGCAATGATCAAAGCCTGACCTATGCGGCGCTGAATGCCCGCGCCAATCGGGTGGCGCATGTGCTGATCGGCATGGGGGTTCTGCCCGGCACACTTGTGGGGCTTTGCGCGCATCGCAGTCTTGATCTGCTGGTCGGCGCTTTGGCGATCCAGAAAGCAGGTGGGGCCTATGTGCCGATGGACCCGACTTATCCCGCAGACCGTATCGCCTTGTATATTGAGGATTCTGCCTGCCCGGTGATCGTGACGCAAAGCGCTATTGCGGCGGGTTTGCCCGCGCATGCCGCGCAAGTGCTATGTCTGGATACCGACGCGCGTCCCAGTCAAGCCAGCGATGCCAACCCCATATCTGATGTTACCTCGGCTGATTTGGCCTATATGATCTATACCTCGGGCTCTACCGGGCGGCCAAAGGGCGTCATGGTGGAACACCGCAACGTGGCGAATTTCTTCACCGGGATGGATCAGCGGATTGGTCCAGAAGCTGGGGTGTGGCTGGCGGTGACCTCGCTGTCCTTTGACATTTCGGTGCTGGAGCTGTTCTGGACCCTCGCGCGCGGCTTCAAAGTGGTGCTGACCAGTGATGAAAGTCGGGCTTTGGTGTCGGGTGGCACGATTGCTTCGGCGCAGAAGATGGAGTTCTCGCTGTATTATTGGGGCAATGACGACGGTGTAGGCCCGAAGAAATACGAACTGCTGCTGGAAGGCGCGAAATTTGCCGACAGCCACGGCTTTTGCGCGGTTTGGACGCCCGAGCGGCATTTTCACGCCTTTGGTGGCCCTTATCCGAACCCGTCGGTGACCGGGGCTGCGGTGGCGGCGGTGACGAAAAACATCGGCGTGCGCGCAGGGTCTTGCGTGATGCCGCTGCACCATCCGGCGCGGATTGCCGAGGAATGGGCGGTGATCGACAACCTCACCAATGGCCGCGCTGGGGTGGCGGTGGCCTCTGGCTGGCACCCGGACGATTTCGTGCTGCGGCCCGAGAATACGCCCCCGAACAACAAGGCGGCGATGTTTGCCGCCGCCGATCAGGTGCGCCGCTTGTGGCGGGGTGAAAAAGTTGGTTTTCCGACCGCAGATGGCGGTACGTTTGAACTGATCAGCCAACCGCGTCCGGTCTCAAAAGAGCTGCCGTTGTGGGTGACGACGGCGGGCAACCCGGACACTTGGCGGGAGGCGGGGGCGATTGGGGCGAATGTGCTGACGCATCTTCTGGGCCAGTCGATTGAGGAGGTTGCGGGTAAGATTAAGCTTTACCATCAAGCGCTTCGCGATGCGGGGCATGATCCGGCTGCGCATACCGTGACGCTGATGCTGCACAGCTATATTGCGCGCGACCGCGATCACGCGCGGGATGTGGCGCGTGGCCCTATGAAGGATTATCTGCGCTCGGCGGCGGCCCTGATCAAGCAATACGCTTGGGCCTTCCCGGCGTTCAAAAAGCCGCAGGGTGTGTCGAACCCGATGCAGATTGATCTGCAAACGCTGAGCGCGGAGGAGACTGAAGCGATCCTCGATTTCGCCTTCCAGCGCTATTTTGAGGACTCGGGCCTGTTCGGCACGGTCGAAGATGCACTGGCGCGGGTTGAGCAGTTGAAGCGGATCGGGGTGGGCGAAGTGGCTTGCCTGATCGACTATGGTGTAGCACCTGAAAAGGTGATGGAGGGGCTGTATCCGCTGGCCGAAGTGGTCAAGCGCGCCAATGCGGGTGGCGGTGTGGCCGAGGATGATTTCTCAATCGCGGCGCAGATCCTGCGACATGGCGTGACGCATCTGCAATGCACGCCCTCGATGGCCCGGATGATCACTATGAACGATGAGTCACGTATGGCTTTGTCAGGCGTGAAGACTGTGATGCTGGGGGGCGAGGCCTTGCCGGGGGCACTGGTTGCTGATCTGCGCCGCGCGACCTCGGCACGGGTGTTGAATATGTATGGCCCGACCGAGACAACCATCTGGTCCTCGGTGGAGGAAGTCGGTGCGGTTGATGGGGTTTGCAATATCGGCAAGCCTTTGGCGAACCAGCAAATTTATGTGCTGGATGAGGCGATGAATCCGGTCGCCCCCGGCGTTGCTGGGGAGTTGTGGATCGGCGGCGATGGTGTGACGCGCGGCTATTGGCAGCGATCTGATCTGACGGCAGAGCGATTTGTGAACGATAGTTTTGTTTCGCCAGAGCACGCCTGTGCTTGGGGCGCGCGGATGTATCGGACCGGCGATCTGGTGCGTTGGCGGGCGGATGGTAAGGTCGACTTTCTGGGCCGCACGGATCATCAGGTCAAACTGCGCGGTTACCGGATTGAGCTCGGCGAGATTGAATCTGTGCTGGAGGCGCAGCCGGGGGTGCGGCAAGCCGTGGTGATGGCCCGCGAAGATGCGCCGGGCGACTTGCGGCTGGTGGCTTATATTGTTGGCGCGGCGACCGAGGTGGCACTGCGGGCAGAATTGGCGGGGCTTTTGCCGGAGCACATGATGCCCGCGCATTTCGTCAGCCTTGATGTCTTTCCGCTAACGCCCAACCGTAAGGTAGATCGCAAGGCACTGCCTGCCCCGAGCGCCAAGCCGCTGGAAACGCAAAATTTTGTTGCGCCCACCTCGGATATCGAGACGCAGATCGCGGCGATCTGGGCGCGGGTTTTGGGGCTGACGAAAGTCGGCTCGAAGGATAATTTCTTCGCTTTGGGCGGGCATTCTCTGCTGGCGGTGCAGGTGCATCGCGAGATCAGGGATAGCCTTGGCGCGGCAAAGCTCTCGATCACCGATATTTTCCGCTTCCCGGTCTTGTCGGCTTTGGCGGCGCATCTGGATGATCGCCCGAAAGCGGCCCCTGCGGTGGTGTCTGACCGTGCCCATGCGCGCGCCGATGCGATGGCGCGGCGACGGGCGATGCGTGGGCAGGTGAATGCCTGACATTGCAGCCCGCCTGCGCGCGGTTCTACCAAGTGGCGTGACGCTGGGTGAGGTTGACGAAGCGCTGGAACTGTGGCCGGGCGAGGTTCTGCCGGGTGTAGTACCCGCGCGGTTGGCAGAATTCGCCGCCGGGCGCAGTGCCGCGCGACAGGCGCTGCGCGGTTTGGGCTTTGCAGCTGTGGCGATTCCGATGGCTCTGGATCGTGCTCCGATCTGGCCACAAGCTGCGACAGGCAGCATCAGCCATTGCACCGGGGCTTGTTTCGCCGTGATGGGATTGACGCGCGACTATCGGGGGCTGGGTTTGGATATAGAACCCTTGCACCCTCTGCCAGCAGAGCTCTGGTCGACGGTGCTTCGGCCAGAGGAACACAAAGAAATCAGCGATCTGCCGTGGCCTCAGCAAGGCTTGCAGGTGTTGCGGATTTTTGTCGCGAAAGAGGCGGCGTATAAGGCGCAATACCCGATCACACGGCAGATCTTTGATTTCCAAACCCTACGAATTGTCTGGCAAGATCAAGCATTTACCGCAAAGTTTTGCTATGCAGTACATCCGGTCGAAAAAGGATTTCAAATCCAAGGGCGCTGCGCAGAAAACCACCACTTTTTCGCAGCATTTTGCGCTGTGCCTACTGGGTAAACATCCCAAACGTCGCCAGCGGCACACGGCGCAGCATCGAGGCGTAGACCACCGAGTAAATCCCGTCACCGTCGCTGTCATCGGGATCATAAATCCGCAGCGTTGTCGTGCTGCCATCGGCGCTGTGAGAACCGCGCGCCCCGACGATCACCACATAATGCCCCGAGGAGCCGGTGCCACGTTGAAAAGAGCCGGGATTGTGCAAGAATTCCAGCATGATCGGGCCGCTCCGCAACAACCCGATCAAGGCCGCGACGGGCCAGCTTTGCGGCGGCTGATAGCGCAGCCGGTGCATCTGGGCGAAAGTCTGATGCACCTCAAGCCTTTGGCCGCGCTCACTTTCGTTGATCAGCGAACCATCGGCGGTCAATAGACGTTGCGGCGTGGTCATGCGGACGGCTTGGATCGACAACCGCGTCAGCATCGCCGTCGCCGCTGCCCAACATGTCGTTGGCGTCGGCTGGCTGAGGTAGGGCACGTTGTGCAGGATAATCGGCGCGGACTCGGTGCCATAGAGCGCATCCAGCGTGCAGAGCCCGGCGATGCCATCCATCTCCAGCCAGTTAGAGCGTTGAAACGCCAGCACGGCGCGTTCGGTTTGCGGTGTGAAAAGGCCGTTGATGATCAGATTGGGCGAAGGATTCAGGCGATTGTTCAGCGCCATTTGCAAGTCCCGGACGGATTGCCCAGACGAGCCTGATCGCACAATGACATTTCGCATGAAACGTCTCCGATATAATAAAATCCGATCAAAATGGCCGGCCCGGTGAATCTCGGATCGACATGCATTAACCCTAGGATAAAGACCGTAGCGGCTCAAGCACTCGTTTGATGCTGTGATGCCTTGATCCAGAAGTAGCTTTTTCTCTTGCCGTGGAGTTAAGCAGCGACAACGGGGCGTTTGATCGCAGCGGACGCCTCTAGTACCAGCGGCCGCAAGCCCGCGCCGCCTGCATCCAGCACTTCAAACAGATGACGGCGCATCCGGGGTTCCCAGAAGTCATTGATATGCGAGGCCAGTAGGGTCAGCCCTTCGTCATGCGGTTTCGATTCCATGAACTTGGCGATCTGGTTCGCCATATAGATCAGCTTGGCGTGTGGGCCTGCGTGGGTGTCGTTAAGCGACATGAGCGGTCTCCTGCGAAATGCGGTCGGTGTGGGTATAGGCCTCAAACCGATCCGGGCGGGCGAGGGCGATCAGGGTAATGCCAGCGAGGTCAGCAAGGTGGACGGCATGGGCGGTCGGAGCGGACACGGCGATGAGGATTGGCGCGCCGAGGGTGGCAACTTTTTGCACCATGTCGATGGAAACTCGGCTGGTCAGCACGACGGCTCCGGTTGGATGCCCGGTGCGGATCAGATGGCCGCAGAGTTTATCCAGCGCGTTGTGGCGGCCAACATCCTCGCGGGCGGCGAGCAGTTTGCCGCTATAGTAACCGGCCGCGTGGACCGCGCGGGTCAGATCGTGCAGCGGTTGGGCGGCGGGCAGGGAAGCGACGGCGGCCATGATTTCGGACGGGGTCATGCGGAAATTTGAGACGGGGACGGGCTGCATCACCCGCGTGGCTTCTTCCAGACTGTCGATGCCGCAGAGCCCGCAGCCAACCGGGCCTGCCATGGTGCGGCGGCGCTTGGTCAGGCGGGCTTCAGCTTGCGGTTCCAACCAGATTTGCACATCTAAGCCGAGTGGCGTCTCAACCACTTCAACACTTTGAATTTCTTCAGGTTTTGCGATACCTTCGGTCATCGCAAAGCCATAGGCAAAATCTTCCAGATCAGCAGGCGAGGCCATCATTACGGCTTGGGTGGAGCCGTTGAACGACAAGGCCACCGCGACTTCCTCGGGCAGGTCTCGGGCCGATGCCGACCCGTTGATCGCGCCCGACCCGAAGGTCAGGCGCGGCAAGGGGCGGTGGGTTTGCATCACTCTGCCGCTGCGATGCGGCGCGACATCGCGGCTTGGGCGTTGTATTCTTCTTGCCATTCCGACGGGCCGTTGCTGGGCGAGACTTGCACAGCGGTCACCTTGTATTCCGGGCAGTTGGTGGCCCAATCCGAGAAGTCGGTGGTGATCACGTTGGCCTGCGTGTCCGGATGGTGGAAGGTGGTATAGACCACACCCGGATTGACCTTATCAGTGATCGTCGCGCGCAGGGTAGTATCGCCCGAGCGGCTGGCAAGACGCACGAAATCACCCTCTTTTACGCCACGCACTTCGGCGTCATGCGGGTGAATCTCCAGCAAATCTTCGGAATGCCAGGCCACATTGCCCGTGCGGCGGGTCTGCGCACCGACGTTATACTGCGACAAGATGCGCCCGGTCGTCAGCAACAGCGGGAAGCGCGGGCCGGTTTTCTCATCCGTTGCCACATATTCGGTGTTGATGAACTTGCCCTTGCCGCGCACGAAGCCATCGACATGCATCAAAGGCGTGCCTTCCGGGGCCTTATCGTTGCAGGGCCACTGGATCGAGCCCATGGTTTCGATCTTCTCATAGCTCACACCCGCAAAAGACGGGGTGGTCATGGCGATTTCATCCATGATTTGCGTCGGGTGCGTATAGGTCCACTTGGCGCCGCCGGTGTCTTTCAGCATCGCGTTGGCCAGCATTTGGGTGATCTCCCAATCACCATAGCCATTGCGCGGTGCCATCACCTTGCGCACCATGTTGATGCGACGTTCGGCATTGGTGAAGGTGCCGTCTTTTTCTAGGAAGGTCGAGCCGGGCAGGAACACATGCGCGTAGTTCGCCGTCTCGTTCAGGAATAGGTCATGCACGATCACGCATTCCATCGCGGCCAGACCGGCGGCGACGTGTTTGGTGTCGGGGTCGGATTGTAGGATGTCTTCACCTTGGCAATACAGACCCTTGAAGGTGCCCTCAACCGCCGCGTCCAGCATGTTCGGGATGCGCAGGCCGGGCTCATCGTCAATCTTGACGCCCCATGCCTTCTCAAAGATGTCGCGCACGCCTTCGCCTTTGACATGGCGATAGCCCGGCAGTTCGTGCGGGAACGACCCCATGTCGCAAGAGCCTTGCACGTTGTTTTGACCACGCAACGGGTTCACGCCAACGCCGGGGCGGCCAATGTTGCCGGTCATCATCGCAAGGTTGGCAATGCCGATCACCGTGGTCGAACCTTGGCTGTGCTCAGTCACGCCGAGGCCGTAGTAGATCGAGCCATTGCCGCCCTTGGCATAAAGCCGCGCCGCAGCACGCACTTCCGCAGCAGGAACCCCCGTCAGCAGGGCCACGGATTCGGGCGAATTTTGCGGCTGGCTGACGAATTCGGCGTAATCTTGGAACTCATCCCAATCGCAGCGATCTTGGATGAATTGGGCATCGAACAGCCCTTCGGTCACGATGACATGCGCCAAAGCGGTGACAATTGCGACGTTGGTGCCGGGGGTCAGCGCGAGGTGATGCTCGGCTTTGACATGCGGGCTTTCGACCATCTCGGTGCGGCGCGGATCGACGACAATCAGCTTTGCCCCTTGACGCAGACGTTTTTTCAAACGGCTGGCAAAGACCGGGTGGGCAGCGGCAGGATTGGCACCAATGATCATCACAACGTCGGTTTCTTCAACCGAGTCAAAGTCTTGCGTCCCTGCCGAGGTGCCAAGGGTTTGACCCAAACCGTAGCCGGTGGGTGAGTGGCAGACGCGGGCGCAGGTATCCGTATTATTGTTCATAAACACGGCGCGGGTCAGTTTTTGCACCAGATACGCTTCTTCATTGGTGCAGCGCGACGAGGTGATCACCCCTACGGAATGACGGCCGTGCTTCTCAATAATGCCCTTCATCCGCTTGGCGGTGAAGTCCATCGCTTCATCCCACGACACTTCCTGCCACGGGTCGTTGATACTGTCGCGGATCATCGGGTTCAGAATGCGGTCTTTGTGGCTGGCATAGCCGTAGGCGAAACGGCCCTTGACGCAGGAATGGCCGCGGTTCGCCTTGCCGTGCTTGTAGGGCACCATGCGGACCAATTCATCGCCGCGCATCTCAGCCTTGAAGCTGCAACCGACGCCGCAATAGGCACAGGTGGTAATCACCGAACGCTCTGGCGTGCCGATCTCAATGATTGACTTTTCTTGCAAGGTCGCGGTCGGGCAGGCCTGCACGCAGGCGCCGCAAGACACGCAATCCGACGACAAAGCGGTGTCGGTTTTGGCACCGAACGACACGCGGCTATCAAAGCCCCGGCCCTCGATGGTCAGCGCGAACGTGCCCTGCACTTCCTCGCAAGCGCGCACGCAGCGCGAGCAGACGATACATTTCTGCGGGTCGTAGCTGAAATACGGGTTGGAATCGTCGCGCGGGATGTAGTTCGGATTGGCAATGCCCGAGGTGTCTTTCACCTTGAAATGGGTATCAATCGCCTCATACCGCACGTCGCGCAGGCCTACTGCACCGGCCATATCCTGCAACTCGCAATTGCCATTGGCCGAGCAGGTCAAACAGTCCAGCGGGTGATCCGAGATGTAAAGCTCCATCACGCCACGGCGGAGTTGCTTCAGTTTTGCGTTCTGGGTGTGAACCTTGATGCCGGGCGCAACCGGGGTAGTGCAGGACGCCGGAGTGCCGTTGCGACCCTCGATTTCCACGAGGCACAAACGGCACGATCCGAAAGCGTCGATGCTGTCCGTCGCGCAAAGTTTTGGCACCGAAATGCCGATTTCTGCGGCGGCGCGCATGATGCTGATGCCTTCCGGCACGGTGATGTCAAAGCCGTCGATGGTCAATGTGACCATTTGTTTGCTTTTGGCGGCAGGGGTGCCGAAATCGCGATCCGGGATGATGAAGTCTTTCATTCAGCGGCTTCCTTCATAGGGGCGAAATCATCGGGGAAATGGGTCAGGGCGGACATCACCGGGTAGGGCGTAAAGCCGCCCAAGGCGCAAAGTGAACCGGCCTTCATGGTGTTGCACAGATCGGTCAGCAGAGGGATCGCCGAGGCATCACCCTTGGCAATCCGGTCAACGGTTTCAACACCGCGGACAGCGCCGATCCGGCAGGGGGTGCATTTACCACAGGACTCGATGGCGCAGAATTCCATCGCGAAACGCGCTTGTTTCAGCATGTCGGCAGAGTCGTCAAACACCGTCAGTCCAGCATGGCCGATCAGGCCATCTTTGCCCGCGAATTCTTCGTAACCGAATGGCGTATCGAACAAAGCGCGCGGGAAATAAGCGCCCAGCGGGCCACCGACTTGCACTGCTTTCACCGGGCGACCAGATGCCGAACCTCCGGCAATTTTATCAACGATTTCACCAAGCGTCAGGCCGAAAGCGATCTCATACAGCCCGCCGTGCTTGACGTTACCGGCGATCTGCAACGGGATGGTGCCGCGCGACCGGCCAAGGCCGAAGTTCTTGTAAAACTCGGCACCCTTTTCGAAAATTACCGGCACCGAGGCCAGCGAAATCACGTTGTTCACCACCGTCGGCTTCGCCATGAAGCCCTGCAAAGCGGGCAGCGGCGGCTTGGCGCGAACGACGCCACGCTTGCCTTCAAGGCTGTTCAGCAGGGAGGTTTCCTCACCGCAGACATAGGCACCGGCACCGACGCGGATTTCTATGTTGAAGGTGTGGGATGACCCCAAAACCGACGTGCCAAGCACCCCCGCATCCGCCGCGATTTTCACCGCCTTTTGCATCACATCAATCGCAATCGGGTATTCTGAACGGATATACACAAATCCCTTGGTGGCCCCGGTTGCGAGGCCAGCAATGATCATGCCTTCGATCAGCGTGAAGGGGTCGCCCTCCATTAACATGCGGTCGGCGAAGGTGGCGCTGTCGCCCTCATCAGCGTTGCAGACGATGTATTTGCGATCTGCCGCAGCCTCGGACACAGTCTTCCACTTGATCCCCGTCGGAAAGCCCGCGCCACCGCGACCACGCAGGCCCGAATTCGTGACTTCGGCAACGATAGCCGCCTTGTCCATGGCAAGCGCCAAAGTCAGGCCAGCCAGACCACCGTGCGTTTTGTAGTCGTCCAGCGACAGCGGGTCGATCACGCCAACGCGGGCAAAGGTCAGGCGAGTTTGCGCCTTCATCCAAGGCAGATCGTCGGTCAAGCCTAAGGCCTTTGGATGCGCTGCCAGATCATCGAACAAAGCAGGCACATCAGCCAGCGTCAGCGGGCCAAACGCCATCCGGCCTGCATCGGTCACAACCTCGGCCATTGGCTCCAGCCAGACCATCCCGCGTGAGCCATTGCGCACCAGCGTCAGGGTGATCCCACGCGCTTGGGCTTGAAACATTAGCGACTCGGCGAGCTCGTCAGCGCCAAGGGCGACGGCTGCACTGTCCAGCGGCAGGTAAATCTTCATTTCAAACCCCCGATGATCGCATCAATTCGGGCTTCATCGACCCGGCCCACCAGCTTGCCGTTGATCATCGCGGCGGGGCCACAAGCGCAAAGGCCAAGGCAGAAAATCGGCTCCAGTGTGACGCGGCCGTCCTTGGTGGTTTCGTGCCACTCAATCCCCAACGACTTTTGTGCATGAGCAGCCACCCGATCTGCGCCCATCGACTGACAAGATTCCGCGCGGCACAGTTTCAGCACATGATCGCCCGCCGGATGTTCGCGGAAATCGTGGTAAAAGCTCATCACGCCATGCACTTCGGCCTTCGACAGGTTCAGGTCTTGCGCGATGATCGGCAAAGCCACCTGCGGCACATAGCCAAACTCGGCCTGAATGGCGTGCAGAATCGGCAGCAGAGATCCCTCCATGCCTTTATGGGCGCTGAGAATTTCCTCAAGCCGGGAGGTGATGTCGACGGAATCAAGCATGTGGCGGCCCTTTGGTAGCTTTGCTACGTCATACGCCGATTGATATGGAAATCAATATTGATATACCGTTGTTCAATAGCCTAAGGCTATCAAGCCTAACGGCGCAGCCGGATCGCCAGCTTGGCGGCCTCATCCATAAGCGCTTGCAGAACAGGGGTTTGCGGATCACGCTTGGCGGTGATCAGGCCGACCAGATGCTCGGCCTCTGGTTCAACGATGGGAATCGCCCGTAGGCCCTGCCCTGAGAACATATCCGCCAGTTTCATCGGCACCACCGAGGCCCACAGCCCCGACTTCACATGCGCCACCAAGGCGATGCTGGAGTTCGACTCCACCGTCGGCGCTACCCGCACGCCGACCTCGGCCAGATGCTGATTGACGATACGGCGGTTCTGCATATCCGCAGTCAAAAGACACAAAGGTTCATGCACGAGTTCGCTCCACGTCACCTGCGCCCGATCCGCCAGCGGAGAGTTTGGAGCGCAGAGATAGCGGTAGAACTCGGTGTAAAGTGGCGTCTGCGCCACCCGCCCCAACGGTTCGTTGTCGAGATAGGTCAGGCCTGCGTCCAGCTCCAAGCTTTCAATACCCGCCAGAATTTCCACCGAAGTCCGTGACAGCAAGGTGACGCGCATGTTCGGATGGCGCGCAGTGAACGGCGCGGTCAAATCGGCCACCATCGGCAGGGCCGTGGGGATGACGCCGATGCGCAGATTGCCCGAAAGACCGGAATGCACCGAGCGCATTTCATCCTTCAGCGCCCGCATATCGCCGACAATCCGCCGCGCCCAATCCAGCACGCGCTGGCCTTCCGGCGTCAGCCCCTGAAAGCGAGAGCCGCGGAACACCAGTTGCACGCCCAACTGATCCTCAAGCTGGCGGATGGCTGACGACAGGCTGGGTTGCGTAACCCGGCACACTTCCGCCGCGCGGCCAAAATGGCGCTCGTTGGCGAGGGCAATGAACATTTCCAACTTGTCGATCATGCGGTGCAGGGTGACGGGGAATGGTTTGATGCGCAAGGGATGTGAAGCGGCCCCCCTGGGGTGAGTATTTGGGCCAAGATGAGGTTGCAAGAGTTGTGCTTGCGGGTGCGAAGCCTTAGCTTTGCGGCATGATGAAATTTATCCCCTTTGTGAAGAAATCCCCCGTTGTGTCGGTGATCCGGCTGGCGGGCACGATTGGCTCTGGCCGCAATGCGTTAAACGATGCGGGGCTGGCAGCGATCATCGAAAAGGCGTTTCGGATGAAGCCCACAGCAGTGGCGCTGGTGGTGAATTCTCCGGGCGGATCTCCAGTACAATCCAGCCTGATCGCGGCGCGGGTGCGGCGATTGGCGGAGGAGAAATCCGTGCCTGTTCATGCCTTTGTCGAGGATGTCGCCGCAAGTGGCGGCTACTGGCTGGCCTGTGCGGCGGATCAGATCTGGGTCGATCCGTCCTCTATCGTCGGCTCCATCGGCGTGATCTTCGCGAGCTTTGGTTTCCCCGAACTGATGGCGAAGCAGGGGGTTGAACGCCGCATCGTCGCCATGGGCAAGCAGAAAAGCCTCGCCGACCCGTTCCTGCCGCAAAAGCCTGAAGACATCGAACGCCTGAAAGCCCTGCAAGCCCCGATCCATGAGGCCTTCATCGCTCATGTCAAAACGCGGCGCGGCAATCGCCTTGCCGATGCCGATCTGTTCAACGCCGATATTTGGGTAGGCCAACGTTCGGTTGATCTGGGCCTGGCCGATGGCGTGGCGCATCTGGTCCCGAAGCTGAAATCGCTTTATGGCGATAAGGTAAAGCTGGTGCCATTGGGGCAAAAGCGGGGATTGCTGAGCCGCTTTGGCCTGAACATGGCCGAAGATGCGCTGGCCTCAGTTGAAGATCGCGCGCTTTGGGCGCGCTACGGGTTGTAACATGATCAAAGCCGTCCTCGTTTTTCTGCTGGTGATGCTGGCCATTGGCATGGTCGGCAACGCACTATTCCCCGGTCGTATCGGGGGTTCGGTGAAAAAACGCCTTGGACTTTCCAATCCGGCTACCTGCAAACGCTGCGGGCGCTATGTGATTGGCTCCAAGGGGTGCGATTGCAAAAAGGGTGGACGATGAGGGCATTGGTGACGGGGGCGGGCAAGCGGCTGGGCCGCGAGATGGCGCTGTATCTGGCCAAGCGTGGCTATGATGTGGCGGTGCATTACGCCAGTTCCCGCAAAGAGGCCGAGGCGGTGGTGAAAGAAATCACCGCTCTGGGCCGCAAAGCCGTCGCCCTGCGCGCCGATCTGCTGATTGAAACCCAAGTCGAAAAGCTGGTGCCGATGGCGGTGCAGGGGCTTGGCGGGCCGTTGACGGTGCTGATCAACAACGCCTCGATCTTTGAATATGACACGGTTGCCACGGTTACCCGCAAAAGCTGGGATCGCCATATGGAAAGCAACCTGCGCGCGCCCTTCGTGCTGATACAGGCGTTTGCCGCCCAAGTTCCCACGCCGAAACTCGACGATCATGGTGAACCTGTGGCCAGCGGCATGGTGCTGAACATGATCGACCAACGTGTGCATAAACTGACGCCCGAATTTCTGTCCTACACTTTGGCGAAAATGGGCCTCTGGGCGCTGACGCGTACCACGGCGCAGGGTCTTGCCCCGAGGGTTCGGGTGAACGGCGTCGGGCCGGGGCCGACCTTGCAAGGCAGCCGTCAAAGCGCCGAAAGCTTTGTGACGCAACGCAGCGCCACGATCCTGAAACGCGGTGCAAATCCTGCCGACATCACCGCAGCGCTAGGGTTTTTTCTCGATTCACCCGCTGTGACAGGGCAAATGATCTCCGTCGATGGCGGCCAGCATCTGGGTTGGAAAACCCCCGACGTGATGGATTTCGACTAGGCAAAATTTGGCCTCCCGTGAAAGTTGTCCACTTTTTGCATTTGCTTCACAGATGCGTTACAAAAAGTCCTGACTTATCAGGGATTTGCCAGATGGTCAGAAATCTTTCCATTGTTATCAATGCGTTATTATTTCGCCTAAAAAATAGGCAATACAGCGAATGGGGCCAAAAACAAGGGAAATTTGGCGGTTCTGAAATCTTCTCCGCAATGTTATCCACAGAAAGCGGGGATAGCTTTCCTCTTGTCCCAGCCTGACTATCATTGCAGGCAGCGTTAAGAATCAACGAATCCGAGGGCGATGTTTCTGCATGAGTGAAGTCAGTCTAACCGGGCACGATCTGATTCAGGATTACCTGAAAACGCTGGATGGCAGCCCCGGCGTTTACCGCATGTTGAACGCGGCCTCGGAAGTGCTTTACGTCGGCAAAGCCCGCAATCTGCGGGCGCGGGTGTCGAATTATGCCCGCCCCTCGGGTCATTCGGGCCGCATCGCGCGGATGATTTCCGAGACCGTCTCGATGATGTTCCTGACCACGCGGACGGAAACCGAGGCGCTGCTGCTGGAGCAAAACCTGATCAAACAGCTAAAGCCGCGTTACAACGTGCTGCTGCGCGATGATAAATCCTTCCCGAACATCTTGATCAGCACCGAGCACCCCTTCCCGCAGTTGAAAAAGCACCGTGGTAAGCGATCAGAGAAGGGCAGCTATTTCGGCCCGTTTGCCTCGGCTGGCGCGGTGAACCGCACGCTGAACCAGTTGCAAAAGGTGTTTTTGCTGCGCAACTGCTCGGATTCGATGTTCGATAGCCGCACCAGACCGTGCCTGCAATATCAGATCAAGCGCTGCTCTGCCCCCTGCACTGGGCGGATTGACGGGCCGGGCTATGCGGTTCTGGTGGCCGATGCCGAGCGATTTTTGCAGGGCAAGACCACCACTGTTCAATCCAATCTGGCCGCAGAGATGAACATCGCCTCGGACGCGATGGAGTTTGAGCGCGCAGCGGCTTTGCGCGACCGGATCAAGGCGCTGACCCAAGTGCAGCAATCGCAGGGGATCAACCCGGCGGGGGTGGCTGAGGCCGATGTGATCGCGCTGCATCTGGAGGGCGGGCAAGCTTGCGTGCAGGTGTTCTTCATCCGCGCCAATCAAAGCTGGGGCAACCGCGATTTCTACCCGCGCACCGGGGCGGGGGCGGAGGAGGCCGAGATTCTGGAGGCTTTCGTGGCGCAGTTCTATGACGACAAAGAGCCGCCCCGGCTGATCTTGCTGTCGCATCCGGTGGAGAACGAAGACTTGGTCAGCAATCTGCTGGCCGAGCGGGCAGGTAGGAAGGTCGAGCTTGCCGTGCCACAGCGGGGGGAGAAGGCGGAACTGGTCGAAAATGCGGTTAGGAACGCGCGGGAGAGCCTTGCGCGGAAAATGTCGGAAAGCTCCACCCAGAACAAACTACTGGCGGGGCTGGCCGAGGCATTTGATCTTGATGCGCCGCCAACCCGGATTGAGGTCTATGATAACGCCCATATTCAGGGTTCGGACGCTGTCGGCGGCATGATCGTCGCGGGGGCTGATGGCTTCCTGAAATCGCAGTATCGCAAGTTTAACATCAAGTCGGCGGCGGGGAAGAATTCGGACGATTTCGGCATGATGCGCGAGGTGATGACGCGGCGGTTTGAACGGTTGTTGAAGGAGGATCCTGACCGCAGTTCGGGGTCTTGGCCGGACCTGCTGCTGATTGATGGCGGGGCGGGGCAGGTGTCGGCTGTGGCGGGGATTCTGGCGGAACTTGGCGTCGATGATATCGCGATGGTAGGGGTTGCGAAGGGAATTGATCGCGACGCCGGCAAAGAGGAGTTTTACCGCACGGGGATGCCGGTGAAGGCGTTGCAGCGTAATGATCCGGTGCTGTATTTTATCCAAAGGCTGCGGGATGAGGCGCATCGCTGGGCGAATGGGGCGCATCGGGCGAAGCGGGCGAAACAGGTTTCGATCACGCCACTGGATGATATTCCGGGGGTGGGCGCGGTTCGCAAACGGGCGCTTCTGGCGCATTTTGGCTCGGCCAAGGCGGTGGCTCGGGCGGGGATTTCCGATCTGATGGCGGTGCCGGGGGTATCGGAGGCGATGGCGAAGGCGATCAGCGATTTTTTCAGTGCCAGGGGGTAGTGTCCACGCGTGGACATCTGTGCGGTCTTATATTTATCAATGATTTAGCGGGGGATCATTTACGAGTTGTTAAGATAGTCCGCCGCTTGACCTGCTTTGCTGCCACAGTTTCAAGGGCGCGCAGGCCTGCATTTCCGCACAGGGGGGAGGGCGGAAACAGGCGTGGTCTCTGCTGGGAAAGTGGCTAAACTTCCGGGTTCAGATTTCTGTCAAAGGACGCGAAACAATGACTGCTTCGATTTTTGACCCGACCTCGATGGGGCCGCATAAGCTGCAAAACCGGATTGTGATGAACCCGATGACCCGGTGCCGTGCTGACGTTGATGCGGTGCCAACGCCGATCATGGCGGACTATTATGGCCAACGTGGCGCGGCTGGTCTGATCGTCACTGAAGGCACGGCCCCCAGCCCGAACGGTCGCGGCTATGCCCGCACGCCGGGGCTGTGGAGCGACGCGCAGGTGGCGGCCTGGAAGCCTGTCACCGCGGCGGCACATGCCAAAGGCGCGGTGATTTTCGCGCAGATCATGCACACCGGGCGGGTCAGCCATCCGGGGAACATGCCTGCAGGCGCGAAGATCGTGGCCCCTTCTGCGCTGGCCTTGGCGGGTCAGATGTATACCGACGCCGAGGGCATGCAGGACTATCCGGCGCCGCAGGAAATGACCGAGGCTGATATTCAGCAAGCCAAGACGGAGTTCGTGACGGCGGCTAAGAATGCGATTGCGGCGGGGTTCGATGGGGTCGAGCTGCACGGTGCGAATGGGTATTTGCTGGAGCAGTTCCTGTCGCCCGATACCAACAAGCGGAGCGATGCTTGGGGTGGGTCGGTGGCGAAGCGGTTGCGCTTTGTGACCGAGGTCGCGCAGGAGGTTGTGGCGGCGATTGGTGGCGACAGGGTCGGCATCCGGCTCTCGCCCTATGGCACGGCGTCGGGGATGGCGGCTTATCCGGAGGTGGATGAGACGTATCTGGCGCTGATGGCGAGCTTGGCTAAGATCGGTCTGGTCTATGTGCATCTGGTCGATCATGCGGCGATGGGCAATCCGGCGATTCCGGCAGAGTTCCGGGCGAAGTTGCGCGCGGCTTGGCCTCGGACGTTTATTGTCGGTGGCAGCTTGGATGCGGCTTCGGGGCAGGCGGCTGTGGATGCGGGTGCTGCGGATCTGGTTGGGTTTGGCCGGGCATACCTTGCCAACCCGGATCTGGTGGCACGGATGAAAGCGGGGGCGGAGTTGAACGCACCGGATTTTGCGACGTTCTACACGCCGGGTGAGAAGGGCTATACGGATTATCCGGCTTTGGGGTGATTTTGGTTTTGAGTTTGGAGGGGCCGCGCAGGTTGCGCGGCCCTTTTTCTTTGGTCCCGACTCGGGACCAATTTGAGATACTTTAAGATCAACGACTTAGAAGGCAGCGTTCAGGAAGTTTTAACGAATGGGGGTGGGAAGCGGGGAAGGTGTCAGTGCGGGTGTGTCCCTTAGTTGTGTGCGTAAATGCGCAACTTAGGTGCGATTCCTCTAATTGCGCAGAGATAGGAAAAGGCGCATCTAAGGCGCATAGAATTCCTCCTCATCCTGAACTGGACCCTGAAAATGACCAATATCTTGCGCGTAGAATCCTCGATCAAACCCGCTGGCGCTGTGTCGCGCCGCCTGACCGATCGGATCATGGAGCGTGTGCTGGCTGCCAATCCGGGCGCTACTGTTGTGACCCGTGACCTGTCGGCTGGCGTGCCCGCGATTGACGGCGCTTGGCTGGGCGCTGTGTTCACCCCGGCGGACGCCCGCAATGACGATCAGAAAGTGACTGCAGCTTATGCCGATGCTTTGCTGGCCGAAGTCAAAGCCGCTGACCTGCTGGTCATCGCGCTTCCGGTGTACAACTTTGGCGTGCCGTCGCAGTTGAAGTCGTGGATTGATCAGCTGGCCCGCAAAGGCGAGACCTTTAACTACACCGAAACCGGCCCGATTGGCCTGTTGACCGGCAAACGCGCGATCGTGGCCTATACCTCGGACGGCACCAAGATTGGGTCGGAAATCGACTTCGCGTCGGGCTACGTGCGCCATATGCTGGGCTTCTTCGGCATCACCGACGTGCAGTTTGCAGCGGCGGACGCGATGGCTTACGGCGTGGATGCAGCGATTGCCAAGGGTGAAGCTGAAGTGGACGCACTGGCCGCTTGAGGTTTGCTTTGCTGGCCCCGGAGGGTTTCACACCCTCCGGACCTCCCGTGGGATATTTAGGCCAAGATGAAAGCAAATTTTAGACTAATTTGAAGGAAAGGCCCTGCGGTTTCGTGGGGCCTTTTGTTTTGGGGCGGAGTGCCTGCGCGTTGCGCGGATGGCTTGCAAAGCAAAACGGGGGCAGCTTGCGCTCCCCCCGTTTCAAATCTCGATGGGCGGTGTGAACCGCCCGGTTGGCTTATGCCAGAGCGAGGTTGATCGCCGACTCGCGGCCATCACGGCCTGCTTCGATGTCGAAGGTCACTGCTTGGCCGTCATTCAGTTGACGGATGCCAGCGCGTTCCATTGCGGAAATGTGCACGAACACGTCTTTGTTGCCGTTTGCCGGGGCGATAAAGCCGAAGCCTTTGGTTGCGTTAAACCATTTCACGGTGCCGTTAGCCATCGTGTGTCTCCTAGTTTTGGTGTGCCATCCGCGGAATGCGATGACGTGGCTCAGTCGTAGCAATCGAGAACTGAGGCCTAGAGAGGAGACAGATGTTCGATAGATAGCGTTTCGCCCTGCCTACATGCGCCATTTTGGCTGGCAAAACAAGGGGGGCGGAAAAAGAATCAGTCCGGTCGGCGGGTTAGAACAAATCAAGCAAGCGGTTGAGGTAGCTGCGTTCCTGATCGGTGCGGGATTGATCGGCGGAGCGTTTGCGAATCTGGTCGAGCAGTTCCTGCGCGCGTTTGTAGATGTCTTTGTTCTCGGCGAGGTTGCCATCCGAGCCGATGTGCAGGCCGTTTTCGCGGCCCAAGGGATCGCGCGGACCGCCGGACTGCGGGTCTTCGGTCTTTTGCGTGCCATCGGGGGATGCGCCCTGCTGGCGGTCTTGATCGGCCAAAGCATCGCCGAAATCGCGCAGACCTTCGCGCATTTTGTCCATCGCTTCGGCTTGCTTGTCCAACGCGCCGGGCAGATCGCCTTGTTTCAGCGCGTCTTCGGCGTCTTTCATCGCCTGTTCGGCGTCGTTCAGGGCTTGCTTGCCGTCTGCGTTCTTGTCGCCACCTTGGCCGGGGAGTTTGCCGCCCTCGCGCAGCTCTTTCAGCTTTTCGCGCAGCTCTTGCTGGCGTTGCGACAGCGTCTTGCCGTCTTTGCCGGGGCCTTCTTGGCCATCTTGCAGATCGCGGAAGCTGTCGTCGGACAGGCTTTGCTGGCCGCGCAAAGTGTTGCCGAGGTCTTTCATCGCCTGTTTGCCGGGGCTGCCTTTGCCGCCAGTGCCATCGCCTTGCTGGACCTTCATGTTGTTCATAAGGTCTTGAAGTTGCTTCATCAACTCGGCGGCTTCGGCGGTTTTGCCTTCTTCCATCAGCTTTTGCAGCTTATCCAGCATCTGGTCGATCTGGTCTTGGGTGATGCTCGGGCCTTTTTGCTGCGGCGAGGTTTCGTCGTTGGGATCAGCCGGGTTTTTCTTGGCTTCTTCCGCCATGTATTCATCCAACGCGTCGCGCATCTCATCCATCAGTTTTTGGATTTCCTCGGGCGAGGCCCCTTTGCGGATGGCTTCGGCGAGGCGTTCTTGCGCGCGCATCATGCGGTCTTTGGCGTTGTTCAGCTTGCCGTCTTCGATCATCAGCGAAATCGCCCAGAGTTCCTTGGCGATCTCATCCCGCGCTTTCGGGGTGAGGGTTTTTGCTTCGGCATCCAGCCGTTTGATCACGGCTTTCAGGCTGTTGTAGGAGGTGTCATCGGGGAAGATATCGCCGGGTTGGTTGGAGACGGCTTTGAGGATTTCCAGCGAGGTCGGGGCGTTGCTGCGCGACCACAGGATATCGCGGCGCATCTCGATCATCGCATCGGCGAGCGGGTCGAAGAAGCGTTTGCCAGGCAGGATCAGGTGGATCGGTTCGGCGGTGCCGGTGTTGCCTGCGGCGTCGGTGACGGCGTAGGTGAGGGTGACGGGCAGGTTGGAGAGCACGGATTCCGAGAGGTCATCGACGAGGGTGGTTTTAATGTCGGCGCGGCTGCCTTTGAACGGCAGCGGCAGATCAAGGGTGACGGGGGCGATGGAGTCGGGGTCGGTTTTCAACCCGTAGGTGCGGGTGACGGCGGCAAGGTCTAGGGCGATTGTGACTTCGCCTTTGGTGACGCCGTAATCGTCTTTGGCTGCGAATTTTTGCTTGAAGCGGCCTTCGCCGTCGCGGGTGATCTCGGCCGCCGGGGTGATGCTGGGAGCTTTGTCGGGGGTGGCGATGATTTTCCATGCGCGGCCCGCAGCGCCTTCGATGGCGAGTTTGCCGGAGGTGGTGACGGTGAAATCTTGGGTAGGTTGGCTGGCGGGGGGGGCGTCGGTGCGGCCCGAGACGGTTTCCGACACGATCAGCGCGCCGGGTTCGCCGTACAGCCTGATTTGCAGGCGGGTGCCGGTGGGCAGGGTCAAAGCGTCGGCGGTTTGGTCGTTGAGATACAGCGCGGGTTTGCCGGTATAGCTGGGCGGCTGTGCCCAGCCTTCCCATGCTGGGCCTGCGGCGGCGTTGGCGGTGCCGCCAGGGGTGAGGCCTGCGACGGAGGTGACGCGCCAGATCGAGCCGAACAGCAGCGCCATCACCAGCGCCGTCAGGGCGACGTAGCGCAGCGCGAAGGGGTCGCGGGAGGACAGTTGCAGGTCGGGCTGCACCGGTTTCGCGCCGGAAGCGCGGGCGGCCATGCGGGTGCGGTGGGCGGCCCAGACGGCTTTTGAGGCCTCATCCGTGATGCCGATGGCTTGGGTGTCGCGCAAAGCCGCGATGGGTTGGCCGGGGAGTTTGCTGTCAAGCCGGACCAGCGCCTCAACGCGGGTGGGGCGGCGGAAGGCGCGGATGCCGTGGATCACCCCCCAGATCAGGCCGAGGGTGGCTGTGACCATGCCGAACCATGCGGCCTCAATCGGTAGCAGGTCTTGCAGGCCGAAAGCGGCGGCGGAGAGGCTGGTGATGGCGATGGTCCAGAACGGCCAGAAGGCGCGGGTGATGCGTTCAGCCCAAAGCCCCGCCCACGTTATCCGCAGCGGGGTCTCAATGCGTTTTAATGCTTGCGCTTCGGTGCTTTCGGTCATCGGCCTCTACAGTTTCAAAGCCACAAAGGAATGGTATCGCGGTTCAGGATGTCTTCATAGCTGGGGCGGGCGCGAATGACGGCGAATTGATCATCTTTCACCAGCACTTCGGGGATCAGCGGCCTTGTGTTGTATTCCGACGCCATCACCGCGCCATAAGCGCCTGCCGAGCGGAAGGCGATCAGATCATCTGCTTTCAATGGGGCCAGCGGGCGCGCTTTGGCGAAGGTATCGCCGGTTTCGCAGACCGGGCCGACCACGTCATAGCTGTGGGATTCGGTGGCGGCTTTGGCTTCGGTAACCGGGATGATGTCGTGATGCGCGCCATACATAGAGGGGCGCACAAGGTCGTTCATCGCGGCATCGACGATCAAGAAATCGCTGATCTCGCCGTTTTTGACATAGATGACCTTTGAGACGAGCAGGCCGGAGTTGCCGGAAATCAGGCGACCAGGTTCGATCTCGATCTCGCAGCCGAGGTGGCCGACGGTGCGTTTGATCAACGCGCCGTATTCTTGCGGCAGCGGCGGGGCGGTGTTCGAGCGCTCATAGGGGATGCCCAAGCCGCCGCCGAGGTCGAGGCGGGAGATGACATGGCCTTCGCTGCGCAGGCGCAGGGTCAGGTCGGCGACCTTTTTGTAGGCTTGTTCAAAGGGTTCAAGCTCGGTCAACTGGCTGCCGATATGCACGTCGATGCCGATCACCTGAAGGCCGGGAAGCTTCGCGGCCTCGGCATAGACCTCAGAGGCGCGGCTTATCGGGATGCCGAATTTGTTGTCTTTCTTGCCGGTGGCGATTTTCTCATGCGTGCGGGCATCGACATCCGGGTTGACGCGGATGGTGATCGGGGCGGTGGTGCCCATCGCGCTGGCCACTTCGGAGAGGGCGCGCAGTTCGGGTTCGGATTCGACGTTGAACTGGCGGATGCCGTTCTCTAAGGCGAGGCGCATTTCCTCACGGGTCTTGCCGACGCCGGAGAACACGATGCGGTTGCCGGGAACGCCAGCGGCCAAGGCCCGGCGGTACTCGCCGCCAGAGACCACATCCATGCCCGCACCGAGGTCGCCCAGCAGTTTGAGGACAGCCACGTTCGACAGCGATTTGATCGCGAAGCAGACGAGGTGCGGCAGGGGGGAAAGCGCCTCGGTGAACAGGGTGTAATGCCGGGTCAGGGTGGCGCTGGAATAGACGTAGAACGGCGTGCCGACTTGCGCGGCAATATCGGCCACGGCCACATCTTCGGCATGCAGGATGCCGTCACGATATAGGAAATGGTCCATTCGGCGGCCCCTTATGAAATCAGTCGCTTGGGGTATAGCAGAAGCCGAAGCTTGCGCAATTCGACGCAGTCGGGCTTTGCGGTGATTACGGGGTTTCGTCCGATGAGATGCCAACGCGGGCATCGCCGGACATGGTTATCCCGGTTTCCGGGGCAGTGGGAGGGCCATCGGCTCCGCAGGCGGTGAGGACAAGCAGGGCGATCAGGGGAAGGAGTTTCATGTCTTGTCCTCAAGGCGAATAGCTGATGCGGCCGCCGCCGGGGATAGCGCCGGAAATCACTGGGCGGATGGTTGCGCCGTGCGGTCCGATGCCTATGCCTGCGCCAAGACGGGGCTCGGTGCAGGCGGTGAGCAGGAGGGCGAGGATCAGCAGGCGCATGTTTGCTTTCGGGGTTGCTGGCCGGAAGGTGCCTTAGGCCAGCAGGGTTTTCCAGCGGGCGACTTGCTCGGCGACGCGGGTGGGCGAGGTTCCGCCGTAGGACATCCGGCTGCGGACGGAGTTTTCGACGCCTAGGACGGAATAGACTTCTTGGATGATGCCGTCATGCACCGATTTCATCTCGGTGATGGACAGGTCGGGCAGATCGCAGGCTTTGGATTCAGCGAGGGCGACGAGGGTTCCGGTGACGTGGTGGGCGTCGCGGAACGGCAGGTTCAGGGCGCGCACCAGCCAATCGGCGAGATCGGTGGCGGTGGAGAAGCCACTCGCTGCCGAGGTTGCCAGCACGTCACGGTTGGCGGTCATATCGCCAACCATGCCTGTCATCGCGGCCAGCGCCAGCATCAGGGTGTCAGCGGCGTCGAAGACCTGCTCTTTGTCTTCCTGCATGTCTTTGGAATAGGTCAGCGCCAGACCCTTCATGATGGTGAACAGCGCGACGGTTGCGCCCAGGATCCGGCCAAGTTTGGCGCGCAGCAGTTCGGCGGCGTCGGGGTTTTTCTTTTGCGGCATGATGCTGCTGCCCGTCGTCCATTTGTCGGACAGTTTGACAAAGCGAAATTGGGCGGAGGACCAGATCACCAACTCTTCGGCAAAGCGCGACAGGTGCATGGCGCAGATGGAGGAGGCGGACAGGAATTCCAGCGCGAAGTCGCGGTCGGAGACTGAGTCGAGGCTGTTGGCGGTGGGGCGGTCGAAACCTAAGGCGGCGGCGGTCATGTGGCGGTCGATGGGGAAGGAGGTTCCGGCGAGGGCGGCGGCCCCGAGCGGGCATTCGTTCATGCGACGGCGGGCGTCTTCAAAGCGGGATTTGTCACGGGCGAGCATTTCGACATAGGCCAGCATATGGTGGCCCCAAGTCACGGGCTGCGCGGTTTGCAGATGGGTGAAGCCGGGCATCACCCAATCGGTGCCAGCCTCGGCTTGGGCGAGGAAGGCGCGCATCAGGGCATTGAGGCCTTGGATCGCGGCATCGCATTGATCGCGCACCCAAAGGCGGAAATCGACGGCGACTTGATCGTTGCGCGAACGGGCCGTGTGCAGGCGGCCCGCGGGCGCGCCGATCAGGTCTTTCAGCCGGGATTCGACGTTCATGTGAATGTCTTCGAGCGCTACGGAAAAGGTGAAATTCCCGGACTCAATTTCTGACAACACCGTGAGCAGGCCTTCCCCGATGGCCTCGGCATCACTAGAAGTCAGGATACCCGTGGCGGCCAGCATGGCAGCATGGGCGCGAGAGCCTGCAATGTCTTGTGCGTAAAGCCGTTGGTCAAAGCCAATCGAGGCGTTGATCGCGGTCATGATCGCGTCAGGGCCAGAGGCAAAGCGGCCGCCCCACATCTGGTTGGCGGTGGTTTTTGGGGAATTGGTCATGGAAGGGCCTTCGACATGATGCGCAAGATGCTGTTGGTGGCTCTGTATACGGCCTTTGCCTGTGGTGCAAATGCGGGCAGCGTTGAGGGGCTTCTGACGGGTGACATGAAAAAGCTGGCTCTGGTCGCGCCTGTGGCTTTGCCCGAGGCAGTGTTGCTGGATGGCGCGGGGCTTGAGACGTCACTGGCACCGTATCAGGGCAAATGGATGGTGCTGAACTTCTGGGCCACATGGTGCGCGCCGTGCCGCAAGGAAATGCCCGCGTTGCAGCGGTTGGCGGATGCGATGCCGGAGATTGCGGTGGTTCCGGTGGCGACCGGACGCAATGATGTGGCGATGATCGTAAAGTTCTATGGCGAGGCGGGGGTGACTTCGCTGCCGGTATTGCGCGATCCGAAATCGGGGCTGGCGCATCAGATGGGGGTGATGGGGCTTCCCGTGACGTTGATCGTCAATCCTGCGGGCGAGGAAGTGGCGCGGTTGATTGGCGATGCGGAATGGGATTCGGTTGAGGCTCAGGCGGTGTTGAAAGCGATGATGGCGGAGTGACGGGATGCGAGGCGATTTTCGCGCGAAAATCGTGGACGGAATTCGCGCGAATTCCGGGCGTGGGGTCAGGCGGTGCGTTTTATGCTGCGGCGCAGGCGTTTGATCAGGGCGTGTTGGATCACGCTGCTGATCAGGGTGGCGGTGGAGAGCAGCAGGCTGACGAGGCCCGCGCCTAAGGCCCAAGCGGTTTCGGAGAATCTTAGGGTGGCGCGGAACAGGCGGGCTTTGCCGAGGACTTCGGCGCGGCCGACGAGTTTGGGGCCGAGGGCTTCGGCGGCATTGGCAAGGCGGCGGGCGTCATTGGCATCATCAACCATCGGCAGCAGGTGCAGGGCGGTGGTGGCGTCTGTTGCGGTGTTCAGGCGGCTGAGGTCGGTGAGGGTGTTGGTCAGCGGCAGGAAGGCTTCGGTGCGGATCGCGGCGGTGAGATCGTCGAGACTGCGCACGGCGGGGAGGGCGGCCCAATTTACGCCTGCGCGGGCGGCGTCTATGGCCATTTCGACCAGCCGAGGCGACAGGCGATCCATTTTTCGGGCAAGTTTGGCGAGGCTTGCGCCTGCTTTGACCACTCCGCTGGAGCCGCCCGAGGCGAGGATGGCGGCGGTGGCTCCTAATCCTACGACCGAAAGAGCGAGGTCGATTTGGTCTACGTCGTCGCCGCTGGCGTAGGCCACTCCGGCGCGGGTGATGCCTGCGATATCGCCGATGGGGGTGAGGGCGATGGGGGCTTGGCAGATCATCACTTCGGACAGGCTGCATTGCGTGGGATCATAGCCGCAGGCGGCGCAGGATGTGACGGTGGCGTAATAGCTGTGATCATCCTCGCGCGCGGTTTGCACGGCGGCGTTTAGGGCCGAGGGCAGTGAGATTTTCCGCTCGTAGGCGAGATCCACCAATGCATCGAGGGCCAGCCAGTTGCGCGGGGATTCGGCGAGGCGGTTGGCGATATGGGCGCTGAGGGTTTCGGGCGTGGCAGCGGTTATCAGCATACGTTCGGTTGCGGCTTCGATCTGATCTTTGCTGGCCTCGACAAACGGGGCGAGCAGCGGATCAGAGGCGATGCGGGCGGCGGTGAGGCTGGTCCCGGCAAGTGAACCTGCCAGAACCAGTAACAAAATCAGTCGGGTAAGCCCCCTCCACATCAGGCTTGCGCCATCAGATTTGACGCGACCGGATCATGCCGATGATGTCGTAGACCTGATCGACAATGGGCCGCGCTATGGCATTGGCGCGGGTGGCACCTTTGCCCAAGATGCGGTCGATCTCGGCGGGGTCTTGCATCAGATGGCTCATCTTGGTGGTGATCGGTGAGAGTTTCGCCACTGCCAGATCAGCCAGTGCGGGCTTGAAGGTGCCGAATTGTGCGCCTGCGTATTCGGTGATCACGGCTTCGGGGGTCATATCGGCCAAGGCCGCGTAGACGTTGATCAGGTTGCGGGCGTCGGGGCGACCGGACAAGCCCTCAAGATCGCTGGGCAAGGGTTCGGCATCGGTTTTGGCTTTGCGGAACTTCTTGGCGATAGTGTCGGCGTCATCCGTGAGATTGATGCGGGATTGATCGGAAGGGTCTGATTTTGACATCTTTTTCGTACCATCGCGCAGGGACATCACGCGGGTCGCAGCGCCTTCGATCACCGGTTCGGTGATCGGGAAGAAATTCACCTTATAGTCATTGTTGAACTTCAGCGCGATGTCGCGGGTCAGTTCGATATGCTGCTTCTGGTCCTCGCCCACCGGGACATGCGTGGCCTTGTAGGCCAGAATATCGGCGGCCATCAGGGCGGGGTAGGCGTAAAGGCCAAGCGAGACGTTCTCGGAATTCTTGCCGGCTTTGTCCTTGAACTGGGTCATCCGGCTCATCCAGCCCATGCGGGCGACGCAGTTGAAGATCCAGCCAAGCTCGGCATGGGCGGTGACTTGGCTTTGGTTGAACAGGATCGAACGCGCAGGGTCGATGCCTGCGGCGATGAAGCCAGCGGCGGCTTCGCGGGTTTGTTGGCGCAGTTTCGCCGGATCTTGCCAAGTGGTGATCGCGTGCATATCGACAAGGCAATAGATCGTCTCAATGCCCTCATCCTGCTTTTGCACGAAGCGTTTCAGGGCTCCGAGGTAATTGCCAAGGGTCAATCCGCCGGAGGGCTGGATGCCCGAGAAGATGCGGGTGGGGAAAGTCTGAGGCGTTTGGACCGGCTCGGACATGGGATACTCCATCTGGAAAAAGCTGCGCTTTGGGCTTAACGCTGCGGGGCGGGGGCGTCAATCAGTGGTGCCGGAAGGGAATGCGATGCAGGACGATGTGAGAGCTGACCAGATTGCGCCGATCAATCCGTTGCCGGGGGTGGTGTGGCTGTTGGCGCTGCCGATGATCGCGTTGGAGATCGCGTTTTCGCTGGCGGATGCCGGGGTGATTGGGGGACCGCAGGCGGTGGGCTGGCGGATAACTGCGATCGAGGGCTACGGGGTGTTCCCCGAGTATTGGCGGCAGAATTGGGCGGCGGGGGCGGTGGATATGCCGTTGCTGCGGCGGTTTTTGAGTTTTGCGTTCATCCACGGCTCGGCGACGCAGGCGCTGTTTGGCATCGCGATGACGATGGCTTTGGGTAAGTTCGTCGGCGAGGTGTTCAAAGGCTGGGCGGTGGGAGTGGTGTTTCTGGGGTCGGGCGCGGTGGGGGCGTTGGTTTATGCCTATGCGGTGCCGAACCAACCGTTGTTTGGCGCGTTTCCGGGGGTCTATGGTCTGATCGGGGCGTTTTCGTTTCTGATCTGGGTGAAGCTGGCGGGCACTGGAGTGAACCAGTTGCGTGCGTTCAGTCTGATTGGCGCGCTGATGGTGTTTCAGGCGATTTTCGGCGCGTTTTACACGCTGCTGCCGATGCTGATGCCGAGCATGGGCGAGGTTGGGCATGATTGGTCGTGGGTCGCGGATTTGCCCGGCTTTGCTGCGGGGTTTTTGCTGTCGTTTGTGGTCAGCCCCGGTGGGTTTGTGCGGGTGCGCGAACGGATCAGGGGGCGTTAGCGTCGGCGCAGTTTGCGGAAATCGGAGAGTTTGAACGCGCCGATGGCGGAGCCTGCGGCGTAGTAGCTTAAGATGCCGGTGGCGATCAGCAAAGCGAGGCCTGCATAGCGCCAGCCGTGGCTGGCCAGCATCTCGCCGAGGGCGACTTGTGCGCCGTAGAGCGCTGCTCCCATCACTATGGCGGCGATGATGATGCGGGGCGCGCGGCTGCGGAAGCGGGTATCGAAGCGGGCGGCGTCGCCCATGCGTTTGGTGCCAAGCCAGAGTTGGGCGGCCATCATCCAGCCTGCGAGCGTGGTGGCAAGGGCTGCGGCAGCAAAGCCGATGTAGGGCATCAGGCCTACGGCGATGACGGCGTTGATGATCATCGAGACTATGGCGAAGCGGAACGGGCTGCGGCTGTCTTCGCGGGCGTAATACAGCGGCTGGTAGACTTTGTGCAGCACGAAGGCGGGCAGACCGGCGCCGTAGATCGCCAGCACAAGGGCGGTGGCGGCGGTGTCGTCGGCGGTGAAAGCGCCGCGTTGGTAGAGCACTTGGGTGAGCGGCAGGGCGATCACCATCAAAGCGACGGCGCAGGGGAAGGTCAGCGCGAGGGCAAGTTCGGTGCCGCGGTTGAAGCTTTCGCGGCCTCCGGCTTCGTCGCCTGCGCGGAGGCGGCGGGAGAGGTCTGGCAAGAGGACGGTGCCGATGGCGATGGCGACCACGCCGAGTGGGAGTTGGTAGAGGCGGTCGGCGTAGACCAGCCACGACACCGCGCCCTCTGTGTAGGAGGCGACTTGGCGGCCTACCAGCATGTTGATCTGCACAACGCCGCCAGACAGGATCGCCGGGCCTGCGATGATGGCGAGGCGTTTGAGTTCGGGGGTGATCTTGGGCCAGCGGGGGGCAAAGGTGAGGCCGAGTTTGGCGGCGGAATACCAGGTGAAGGCGAGTTGGGCGACGCCAGTGATCGGGACGGCCCAAGCGAGGGTCAGGCCCATATCCCAGCCGAATTTGGCGGCGAAGAACATCATGGCGATGAAAATCAGGTTCATCAGGACGGGGACGAAGCCTGCCTCGGTGAAATGGCCGTAGGCGTTCAGCACGCCGGACAGCAATGCCACGAGGCTGATGAACAGAATGTAGTTGAAGCCGATCTGGCCGTAGAGGATGGCGAGATCGAAGCGTTGATCGTTTGCGAAACCGGAGGCCATCGCCCAGACCAGCCATGGCATCGCGAAGGTGCCGATGATCGAGAAGAGGATCAGGATCGCGGCGAGGCCGTTGAAGGCGTCGCGGGCGAAGCCGTTGGCATCTTCGCCACCCTCCAGCTTTTTGGCGAACATCGGTACGAAGGCCATGTTGAAGGCCCCCTCGGCGAAGAAGCGGCGGAACATGTTGGGCAGGGAAAACGCGACGTTGAAGGCGTCGGCGATCGGGCCTGCACCGAGATAGGCGGCCATCATCATGTCGCGGGCAAAGCCTGCGCCGCGCGAAAGTAGGGTCCAGCCGCCGACGGTGAGGATGGAGCGCAGGAGGCTGATCGGTTTCATGGGCGGCCCTTTGGTTTGGGCAAGGCTTACAGGGGAATGCGGGCGGGGTGAAATGGGAAATTTGAGGGGGTGAGGGTGGGCACGCAGATGTGTCCGCGCGTGGCCAGCGGAGTGGGGTGTGGGATTTCAAGGGGTTAAGAGGGGGGCGTTAAGGCGTTGTTAAGGGTCTGAGCTGGGGCGAAGGGTTGGCGCGTGGCATCACGCCCCCTACGGCGGATGGCGGCGGGGAACCATTGGGCGGGGTGGGCGTTGGTTTCGCGACGCTCATGCAGCTTGCGCTGCCAGATCAGGAGAGGACACCAGATGACCGAGCAAATGAAAGTTGTGCCGAAGGCCGAGCGGGTTCAGACCGGAGTGAAGGACACCAAGGCGTTGGCGGCGGCGTTGACCAAGGCAGTGGCGGATACCTATCGTTTGATCTTCAAGACCCACGCCTATCATTGGAATGTCGAGGGGCCGTTGTTCTACTCGATCCATCATCTGACCGATGAACAGTATAAAGAAATGTTCCCCGCCGCTGATGATTTGGCCGAGCGCATCCGGGCTTTGGGCCAGTTGGCCCCGTTCTCTTTTGCCGAGGTGATGAAGGTGTCTGGGATCAAGGATCTGGAGGTGCTGCCCTCGACTTTGGAAATGGTGGATGATCTGGCGCAGGATCACGCGGCGGTAGCAGTCGGGTTCCATGCGTTGTTCAAGCTTGCCGAGGAAAACAGCGATCCGGTGACGGCTGATCTGGCAACGCGGCGGTCTGCGTTTCACGAGCAGGCGGCTTGGATGTTGCGGGCAACGGCGAAGTAGCGGGCTTGACGGCGGCGTGTTGCTGGGCTGGCGTCTGGGGGTTTCGCACCCCCAGACCCCTGCGGGATATTTGAGCCAATGTGAAAGATCGAAGGAATGATGGCCGTGGCCTTTCACGGCGGGCGTTCCCGTGAGCCAGGGCCAAGTCCGCGCAATGGGGCACCGCCAATCTGCGAGGTGGCGAAACATTTTCTGCGCAGGAAATGGAACGGATTGCAGCCTTGGTCGTTTGCATCTTGGCAGCCGTAACCACTGCCGTCGCAGCAAAGTGGGGAATCAAATGGGCATCGTCTGGACAATTCTGATTGGTTTCGTCGCGGGTGTGGTGGCGAAGTTTGTAACGCCGGGCAGCAATGAGCCTTCGGGTTTCATCCTGACCACCATTCTGGGCATCATCGGCGCTTTTGTCGCGACCTATCTGGGGCAAGCGATGGGCTGGTATGCGCCGTATGAGGGCGCGGGCCTCATCGGGGCGGTTGTGGGCGCGGTGATCGTGCTGTTGATCTGGGGCTATGCGTCGCGTCGGACCTGAAGGCCGCGCGCTTTGCAAATATACTGAGGAGAAGTACCATGGGTAGAGGTTCACCATCTATGACGGCGCTGCTGGCTTTGCTGGCGGTGGCAGGATACCAGAATCGCGACAAGATCAGCGATCTGCTGCGCAAGGCCGGTGGTTCGGGCGATCAGCCTGCGACCGGTTTGGATTCGCACAACAGTCAGTCGATCTCGAATGTTTTGTCGGAGATTGGCTCGTTCTTCACCGGATCTTCGGGTGGCGGCGCTTTGTCGGGTGGGTTGGCCGGGTTGGTCGATCAATTCCGTGGCAATGGTCACACCGAGGCTGCCGACAGTTGGGTAGCCTCCGGCGAGAACAAGACCGTGGCGGGGCATGATCTGGCTGCGACCTTGGGCGAGGATACACTGGCGGAATTGTCGGTGAAAACCGGGCTGAGCCGCGAGATGTTGCTGGAGCGGTTGGCTCGGGTGATCCCAGAGGCGGTGCATGGCATGACGCCGGACGGGCGGTTGCCAACGCCAGAGGATGCGCAACGCTACATCTGATACCGGGCTTAGTTGAACGGGCGCACCGCTTTTGCGGCGCGGGAGACGACAGAAAACCGGACGCAGCTTGGCTGCTACGGTCGGTTTTCTTTTGCCGAATTGACGCGGGATTTGCGCAATTCACTTCAATCAACCTGATGGAGACTATCATGAAAACTCTGGCTGAAGCGTTTCATCACACACTGCAAGACATCTATTATGCCGAAACCGCGCTGACCAAAGCGTTGCCGAAAGTCGCGGCTGCAGCGGGCAATGCTGAGCTGAAAAAGGCGGTGACGCATCACTTGGACGAAACCAAACAGCAGATCGTTCTGCTGAAGCAGGTGTTCGCGGTGATTGGCGAGAAGGCCGAGGGTGTCAAATGTGATGCGATTGAGGGTCTGATCAAAGAGACCGAAGGCATCATTGCTGAGGCCAGCGGGGCGGCCTTGGATGCGATGCTGATTGGGGCAGCCCAAGCGGTGGAGCATTACGAGATCGCGCGCTACGGCACGCTGCGGGAATGGGCGAAGGTTTTGGGCCATACCGAGGCGCATGATCTTTTGTCGCAGATTCTGGACATGGAGAAGGCGGCCAATGCCAAGCTGACCAGCATGGCGGTCGAGTCGGTGAACGGTAAGAAGTAGGGGCGCTGCGGTTATGTGATCGTCGGGAGACTGACGCGGTGGCTGGGGGTTTCACACCCCCAGATCCCCGTGGGATATTTGAGCCAAGATGAAAGTTGGCGGTTTTTTCAGGCGGAATTCTGCGCCCGCTCGGCACCTTCGGTGATGGCTTGGCGGAGTTTGCGGTCGAGGGCTTCTTGTTTGCTTTTGGTGTGCAGTTTCAGGCCGAACATGTCTTTGACATAGAAGCTATCGACCACCTGTGCGCCGTAGGTCGCGATCACGGCGGAGGCGATGTAGATGTTGTTGGCGGCTAGGGTGCGGGTCAGATCGTAGAGCAGGCCGGGGCGGTCGCGGGTGTCGACCTCGATGATGGTGTAGATCTCCGAGCCTTCGTTATCAAAAGTGATATGGGTCGGGAAACGGAACTCGCGTTCGCGTTTTTTGACCTTGTCGCGGCCAGCGAGGGCTTCGCGCGGCAGCACTTCGCCGCGCAGGGTTTTTTCGATCATGCCGCGCAGGCGGGGCAGGCGTTCGACGTCATAGGGCCGACCATCAGCGTCTTGAATCCAGAACACTGGCGTCGCGTAGCCGTCTTTCGAGGTGTAGGTGCGCGCATCCACCACATTTGCGCCGACGAGTGCCAAGGCTCCGGCGAGGCGGGAGAAAATGCCGGGGTGATCGCCCAAGGCAAAGCAGGCGCGGGTGGCGTCGCGGGCGGGTTCGGGGTGCAGATCAATACGGATTTCATCATCGCCAAGGCCGCGCAGCAGGCGGGCGAACACCTCTTGCGTGTCGGTTTGCAGGCCCTGCCAATAGGGCGCGTAGTGGCGGCCTTGCTCGGTCGTGATCTCGGACTCGGGCCAGTCGTGCAGGCGCAGACGCAGCGCAGCTTTTGCCTCATCCTCGCGCTTGTCGCGGTTGATGGTTTCCAAGCCACCTTGTAGCGCTTCGGCGGTGAGGCTGTAGAGCTGGCGCAGCAACATGGCCTTCCAGTTGTTCCATGTGGTGGGGCCGACGCCGCGAATGTCGCAGACCGTCAGCACCGTCAGCAGATCAAGGCGTTTGCGGGTTTTCACCGCTTTGGCGAAATCGCGCACGGTGCGGGGATCGCCGATGTCACGCTTTTGCGCCATGTCGGACATCAAGAGGTGATAGCGCACCAGCCATTCGACGGTTTCGGTTTCTTCCTGATCCAGCCCCAGACGGGGCGCGATGCGGCGGGCCATTTGCGCGCCGATGATGGAATGGTCTTCGGGGCGGCCTTTACCGATGTCGTGCAGCAGCAAGGCCACATAGATCACCCGGCGGTTGATGCCAGCCTTCAGGATCGAGGACGATAGCGGCAGGTCTTCGACCAGTTCGCCGCGCTCGATCTGGGCCAGAACAGAGATGGTCTGGATGATGTGCTCGTCGACCGTGTAGTGGTGGTAAACGTTGAATTGCATCATGGCGACGATGTTTTCAAACTCGGGGATGAAGGCCGAGAGCACGCCCAACTCGTTCATCCGGCGCAAAGCGCGTTCGGGGTTGCCGTGCTTCAGCATCAGATCGAGGAAGATGCGCTGGGCTTCGGGAGTGTCGCGCAGGGTGTCGTCGATCAGGTCGAGGTGGCTTGCGATCACCCGCATGATGTTGGGGTGCAACAAATAGCGCGAGCGCAGGGCTTCTTCAAACACCCGCAGCATGTTCAACGGATCCGCAAGGAACTGCGCCGGGTCAGCGACGTCGATGCGGCTTTGCACCAGTTTATAGGGCGGCTTGACCTTGCGGCGGTTGAACATGCCAAGGATGCGAGCCTCGGGCTTGGCGTGACGGGCTTCAAGTTCGGTCAAGAAAATCCGCGTCAGTTCACCGACATGGGTGGCGTGGCGGAAGTAGTCTTGCATGAACAATTCTACGGCGCGGCGGCCCGTGGTGTCGTGGTAGCCCATGCGAGTGGCGACATCGACTTGTGCATCGAAGGTCAGCTGATCGACGGCGCGGTGGGTGATGTAATGCAGATGGCAGCGCGCCGCCCAGAGAAAATTCTCGGCCCGTTCAAACTGGTCGTATTCCTCGCGGCTGAGCAGGCCAGCGGCGACAAGGCCTGCCGAGGAGGAGACACGCAGCAGGTATTTGCCGATCCAATACAGCGTTTGCAGATCGCGCAAGCCACCCTTGGCCTCTTTGACGTTGGGTTCCAGCACATAGCGCTGGCCGCCTTGGCGTTTGTGCCGCTCGGCGCGTTCCGCAAGTTTGGCCTCGATGAATTCGGGGCCGGAATTGCGGAACAGGTCGGACCACAGGCGTTCGTTGAGTTCGGCGGCGAGGGAGGCGTCGCCTGCGATGAAGCGGTGCTCCAGCAGCGCGGTGCGGATGGTGATGTCTTCGCGACCCAAGCGGATGCAATCGGCAACGGTGCGGCTGGAGTGGCCGACTTTGAGTTTCAAATCCCACAGCATGTAGAGCATGGATTCGATCACCGATTCCGCCCAAGGGGTGATTTTCCATGGTGTGAGGAACAGCAGGTCTACGTCGGAATGCGGGGCCATCTCGGCGCGGCCAAAACCGCCGACCGCCAGAACTGTCAGGCGCTCGGCGGTGGTGGGCGATTGTGCGCGGTGCAGATGGTCGCGGGCGATCATGAGAGCGGTGGTGACCAGCACATCGGTGAGGTGAGACTGGGCCGAGACAAGCGCGCGGGCTTTCAGTGGGTTCAGCAGGAAGGCAGCCTCTAGGGCCGCATTGGCGCGGTTCTTCGCGAGGGTCATATGGCGGACGGCGACGGCTCGACCTGCGCGGGCATCCGCTGCGGGAAGCTCAGCGAGGATCGCGGCCAAGAGCGCCCCGCCGTCGATCAGATCGGCGGCGGGGATCAACAGATCGGGTGCTGCCACAGGGCCAGCCGCTGGGGCCACGGCGCGTTTCATGCCGGACTCCCGTTTCTGCCTTAAGACCCAAAGCCGCCGAAGCTGCGCGGGGCGGGATCAATGACCACGGCACGTCCGCCTTGGATTTGCGCAATGGCCAGACCGCGCTCATTGGTGCCATCCGAGCGCAGCCGGAAGATGCCGTTGACGCCGACAAAGCCCGCGCCTTGGGTCAGGGCTTGTTTCGACAATGGTCCGGGGCCTGCTTTTTTCATCAGCGCCCCGATGGCCGCGATGCCGTCATAGGCGAGGCCGGAAATCGGATGCGGCGGCTCGTTGAAGGTGGATTGGTAGCGGGCTTGGTATTGCGCATAAAGTGCGGGATCAGGCAGCGCGAACCAGCCGCCCTGCACGCCAGGCAGGCCAAGAGTGGCAGCCGGAATATCCCAACGGGTCAGGCCGATGAACTGCGCCGAGGCGCTGGACAGCCCGTTGTCGGCCAGCAGTTGGCTGACCAAGGGCAAAGCGCCTGCGGTATCGGCGGTCAGGAACACCGCCTGCGCGCCTGCGGATTTTGCAGCCGCCGCGATGCCGGGGGCCGCCGCCACCACGCCGTTTTGCGAGAATTCGTAATTGCCGGTGGCGACAACCGAGCCACCCGCTTGCGTCACGGCCTGCGCGATCGCGGCACGGCCCAATTCGCCTGCGGTGTTGCGATCATGCACGATCATGATCTGGGATTTGCCTTGGCGCACGGCATAAGACGCCAGACGGCTGGCGGTGTTGCTGAAGGTTGGGCCCAGCACGAAGACGTTGTTGCCGGCAATATCGGGGTTGTTTGAGAACGCCAGCACATTGACGCCAGAGCCTGCCAAGGCCACGCCGGCGGCATTGGCCTCTTGCGCGAACACCGGGCCAAGGATGACCTGCGCGCCATCGGCGACGGCTTGGGTCGCCATCGCAGCGGCTTGGGCGGGCTGACCTGCGGTGTTGTACACCCGCAGATCGACGCGGGCGGCACCGCCAAGATCAGAAATCGCCATGCGGGCGGCGTTTTGCAACGAGCGGGCGAGAAGTTCATCGCTGGCTTGGCCGGAGCCTGCGGGCACCAGAAGCGCCACTTGAATTTTGCCCGAAGCGTTGCCTCCGCCTACGGTTGGGCCAGAGGAGGGCACGCAAGCGGCCAAGACCACTGCGGCGGCTGCAATAACTATTTGGCCCAGCGACTTGCGGGCCCGCATCAAAACGGACAACATAGAACTCCCTCACCCTTGGCGGACTGGTGTTCAGGTTAAGCGCATCGGGGCGGGAAGTAAACTTATCAGGGAGGCCATCCGGGTGACGATCAGCAGAGCGGCGCCGGAAAAACAGCGTCTTGTGGCGGGGCTGTATTTTTTGGCCACACCGATTGGGGCGGCACGGGATATCACCTTGCGCGCGCTGGATATTCTGGCCTCGGCGGATGTGCTGGCGGCAGAGGATACCCGGACCCTGCGGCATCTGATGGAAATTCATGGGGTTAGCCTTGGGGACCGCCCGTTGGTGGCCTATCACGAGCATAACAATGATGCCGCCTTGCCGCGCCTGCTGCGCGCGATAGCGGAAGGCAAGTCGGTGGCCTATGCCTCGGAAGCCGGAACGCCGCTGATTTCGGACCCCGGTTTTCAACTGGCGCGTGCCGCGATAGCAGAAGGTTACCCCGTGCTGTCCGCGCCGGGGGCCTCGGCGGTTCTCTGCGCGCTGACGGTGTCGGGGCTGCCGTCGGACCGGTTTTTGTTCGCAGGCTTTCCGCCAGCGGCCAAAGGGGCGCGGCAGACGTTTATACGCGAACTGGCACAGGTGCAGGCGACGGTGATTCTTTATGAATCGCCGAAGCGCGTTAAGGCATTATTAGATGATTTGGTGCAAGGGTTAGGGGAAGGGCGTAAATCTGTGGTGTGCCGGGAGTTGACCAAGCGATTCGAAGAAGTCTCGCGCGGGACGTTGGGCGAATTGGCGGCGGCATTTGACGGGCGCGCTGTGAAGGGCGAGATCGTCGTGTTGATTGATCGCGCGCCGGAACAGGCGGCAGATGCGGCAACGGTGGAACAGGCTTTGGATCAGGCTTTGACGCATATGACGATGAAAGATGCGGCGGCGGCGGTGGCGCAGGCTTATGGGCTGGCGCGGCGCGATGTGTATCAACTGGCATTGAAAAGGGCAGGCGGATGAGCGGAGCACGGTCTTATCACGCAGGGTTTGCCGCCGAAGAACAAGTGGCGCAGCTTTATGACCGTTCGGGTCGTGTCGTGTGTGCGCGGCGCTGGCGTGGCTCGGCGGGGGAGATTGATCTGATTGCACGCGATGGCGCTGAGGTGATCTTCATTGAGGTCAAGCAAAGCAAAACCCATGCGCTGGCAGCGGAACATCTGACGGCGCAGCAGATGGCGCGGATTTATGGCGCGGCTTCAGAATTTCTGGCGGGGGAACCTGCGGGGCAGTTGACCGATGTGCGGTTTGACGTGGCATTGGTCGATGCGGTGGGGCGGATCGAAGTGTTGGAAAACGCTTACGCCGCCTGATTGCATCCGGTGCGGGCTTGCGGCATCAAAGGCGCAATGGTTTCCGGAGAGTCTAATGCCCCTCAAAGTCGCGCTACAGATGGACCCAATCGGGTCGGTCAATATCAACGGTGACAGCACGTTCCGCATCGCACTTGAAGCGCAAGCGCGCGGACATTCGTTGTTTTTCTATACGCCTGACAAGTTGGCCTTTGTTGAGGGTCGGGTGATGGCACGCGGGTTTCCGATCACCTTGCGGCGTGAGCTTGGTAATCATGTCAGCTATGGGCCGGAGACCGAGGTCGATCTGAGCGAGTTTGACGTGGTTTGGCTGCGGCAGGATCCGCCGTTTGACATGGGTTACATCACCACGACGCATCTGCTGGATATGATTCATCCGAAGACTTTGGTGGTGAATGACCCGTTCTGGGTGCGGAATTATCCTGAGAAATTGCTGGTTCTGCGGTTTCCTGAGCTGACGCCGCCCACTGCGATTGCGCGGGATCTGCAGACGATTCGGGAATTTAAGGCGCAGCATGGCGATATTATTCTGAAGCCGCTCTATGGCAATGGCGGCGCGGGGGTGTTCCGGCTGGACCCGAATGATCGCAATTTGGCCTCGCTGTATGAGATGTTCACCGGGATGAACCGCGAGCCGTTGATTGTGCAGAAGTTTCTGCCGGACGTGTCCAAAGGCGATAAGCGGGTGATTTTGGTCAATGGCGAGCCTGTTGGTGCGATCAACCGGGTGCCGCAGGCGGGGGAAACCCGGTCAAACATGCATGCGGGGGGGCGGCCGGAGAAGATCGGGCTGACCGCGCGCGATTTGGAGATTTGTGCGGCGATTGGGCCGACCCTGCGCGAGCATGGCCAGATTTTTGTCGGCATCGACGTGATTGGCGATTATCTGACCGAGATCAACGTGACCTCACCGACGGGGATACAAGAGTTGGAGCGGTTTGATGGCACCAACACCGCCGAGCGGATTTGGCAGGTGATTGAGGCCAAACGCGAGGTGTAAGCGGGCGCTCATCAGGCCTTGCGGCCTTCTTCGCTTCAGCGAGGAGAGCCGCAAGGCTTGAGGAACGGATGGCTAGTTTTTCACGCCCACAGCCAGACGGTAGCTGACGGCTTCGGCGATATGCGGCAGGCGGACGCCGGGGGAGGCGTCTAGGTCGGCGATGGTGCGGGCGACGCGCAGCACGCGGTGGTAGCCGCGCGCCGATAGGCCGAAGCGTTCGGCGACTTTGGCGAGCAAAGCGCGGCCTTCGGGATCGGGGGCGGCCACTTGTTCCAGCAGGCTGCCCTCCATATCGGCGTTGACGCGGGTGTTCTCATGGCCTTGGAAGCGTTTGGTTTGCAAAGCGCGGGCGGCTTGTACGCGGGCGGCGACCGTTGCCGAGCTGTCGCCGGAGGAGGGCAGGTCGAGGTCGGTATAGGCCACCGGGGGGACTTCGACGCGCAGATCGAAGCGGTCCATCAGCGGGCCCGATATCCGGCCAAGGTAGTCTTCGCCGCAGATCGGGACTTTCGCGCAGGCGCGGGCGGGGTCGGACATATAACCGCATTTGCACGGGTTGGCAGCGGCGATCAGCAGGAAACGGCAGGGATAGCGGATATGGGCGTTGGCGCGGGCGACCATGATTTCGCCGGTTTCAATCGGCTGGCGCAGGGTCTCTAAGACGGCGCGGGGGAATTCGGGAAATTCGTCCATGAACAAAACGCCGTTATGGGCGAGGGAAATCTCGCCGGGTTTGGCCCCTTTGCCACCGCCCACGATGGCGGCCATTGAGGCGGTGTGATGGGGTTCACGGAACGGGCGGGAGCGGGAGATGCCGCCTTCGGATAGCAGGCCCGCGAGGGAGTGAATCATGGAAGTTTCAAGGGCTTCTTGGGCGGAGAGTGGTGGCAATATGCCGGGCAGGCGGGCGGCGAGCATGGATTTCCCTGACCCCGGCGTGCCGACCATCAGCGCGTGGTGACGGCCGGAGGCGGCGATTTCCAACGCCCGTTTCGCGCGTTCTTGCCCCTTCACATCGCGGAAATCGCGGCCGGTGGCTTGCGGTGCAACCTCGCCTGCCTCTGCCGGGGTGATCGGGATTTGCCCGGTGTAGTGGCGCACCACGTCGTTGAGGGTGGCGGCGGCGAGGACTTGCGTGGCGCCGACCCACGCTGCCTCGGCACCGCAGGCTTTCGGGCA
This sequence comes from Cypionkella sp. PAMC25878, assembly GCF_058135695.1. NCBI lineage: Bacteria > Pseudomonadati > Pseudomonadota > Alphaproteobacteria > Rhodobacterales > Paracoccaceae > Cypionkella > Cypionkella sp. PAMC25878. The sequence continues at coordinate 1,292,562 of NZ_CM176871.1, forward strand.
TAAAAGCACGCAGTCTTGTTCGGCTGCGGCGATGGCGGCGGGGAGTGCGCCGAGCACGGCGATCAGGCGGCCATCGAGGGAGAGTTCGCCGAGGGCGACGGTGGCCTCAACCGCATCTTTCGGGATGATTTCCAATGCGGCGAGCAGCGCCAGAGCAATCGGCAGATCAAAATGCGAACCCTCTTTCGGCAGGTCGGCGGGCGAGAGGTTCACCATGATGCGCTTGGATGGCAGCGCGATGGACATCGAGGCCATTGCGGCGCGGACGCGCTCTTTCGCTTCGGACACCGCTTTGTCGGGCAGGCCGACGACGCCAAAATACGGCATGCCGGGGGCGATGGCGCATTGCACCTCGACGATGCGGGCCTCCACGCCTTCAAAGGCGACTGTGTAGGCCCGTGCGACCATTGCGCCCCTCCCCGTTCATCTTCGTTAACGGCTAGGGGGCAATGGTTTACGAATGGTAAAGATCAGGCTTCAGGGCTGATAAATCGCCATAAACTTCGGCCATGCTTCGGGATCGGCCACGGTTTTATCGCGACAGAAGGCGTTGCAGAAGCCGATGCGGCGGGTAGCGATTTCAAGCACATGTGTGATGGGCTTGCCGGAATAGGGGCAGGCGGTGTTTTCAGATGCGCTGCCTTCGACCGGGCGCGCGGCGAAGGGGACCGGGCCGGGCCACGGGCGGCGGGGGTAGGGGCGACGGTAGAAATCCTGATCCGCGCCGTCGATCAGGCCCATCGCGCGCCAGCGGCGGAACGATGGGTGCGCGAGATGGGCGTGGACATAGGCCGCAGCTGCAGGGGCGAGGGGGAGGTTATAGCTGGCGACGCGGGCGGCGACGGGGGCGAAGAAGGCATCGGCGGCGGAGTAGGCACCGCAGAGCCAAGTGCTTGATCCGGTTTCATTTTGCGCCCAGGCCCAGATGGTTTCGAGGCGTTTGAGATCGGCCAGAACCTCAGGCGTGGGCGCGCAATCGGTATAGCTGACACGCAGGTTCATCGGGCAATGCTCGCGCAGGGCGGCAAAGCCCGCGTGCATTTCGGCGGCGAGCACGCGGGCGATGGCGCGGTGTTTGGGATCGCTGGGCCAGAGGCCAGCCTGCGGGTGGCGGGAGGCGAGTTCTTCGGCGATGGCGATGGTTTCTGGCACCACCACACCGTCGGGCGTGCGCATGGTGGGGGCGGTTTTGGCGGGGTAGAAGTCTTTGAGAAGATTGGGAAGCTCGTCGGTATAGAGGCGGGCGGTGTGCAGTTTGACGGGGATGTTGAAGGCATCGAACAGCAGCCAGCCGCGCAGGCTCCAACTGGAATAGGCGCGGTCGCCGATTACGAGATCATAGGTCATTAGAGGCTCCGGGTTTGGGTTGAGCGCAGGCTAGGCGATGCACGGGCGCGATGGAAAGCGGTGATTTGTGCGCAGGTTCATCACGGGAAGTGATGGGTGAAGATAATTCACCTTTGTAGGAAGCTGCGAGGGATCCAAATGGGCTCGGGCTGCGTATGCCTTCTGTCAGCCGCAAATGCGCGGGGCATTGGGGGATCAGATGGCACTTGACGCACCCTATCAGCAGGTTTTGTCGCGGCAGGCGCGGGCGGCGGAGTTGCTTGACGCTGAGACTGAATTGCGACTGGCCTATGCGTGGCGCGACCAGCGCGACGAGGCGGCGCTGCATCGGTTGATCACCGCCTATATGCGGCTGGCGATTTCGATGGCCTCGAAATTTCGCCGCTATGGCGCGCCGATGAATGATCTGATTCAGGAGGCGTCGCTGGGGTTGATGAAGGCGGCGGAAAAGTTTGACCCGGATCGCGGTGTGCGGTTTTCGACCTATGCGGTGTGGTGGATCAAGGCCAGCATTCAGGATTATGTGATGCGGAATTGGTCGATGGTGCGGACGGGCAGCACCTCGGCGCAGAAGTCGTTGTTTTTCAACATGAAGCGGGTACAGGCCAAAATGGAGCGTGAGGCTGCGGCGGAAGGGTTGGTGCTGGATCAGCATCAGTTGCGCGAGAAAGTCGCGCAGGAAATCGGCGTTCGGGTGGCGGAAGTTGAGATGATGGAGGGGCGACTGGCGGGCTCTGATGCGTCTTTGAACGCGACGCAGGCGGCGGACGAAGATGGTCGCGAGTGGATTGACGCGCTGGAAGATGACGGCCCGCAGGCGGCGGAGCGGGTGGAGTTTTCGCATGATACCGAGCGATTGCGCGGCTGGTTGGTGGCGGCGCTGCGGGGGTTGAGTGCGCGCGAGCGTCATATCGTGGCGGAGCGAAGGTTGCGTGATGAGCCGAGGACGTTGGAGTCTTTGGGGGTGGAACTGGGCCTGTCGAAAGAACGCATCCGGCAGTTGGAGGCGGCGGCCTATGTGAAGCTGCGCCGCGCGCTAGAGGCGCAATCGCCGGAAGTACTGGCTTTGCTTTGAAACCTCTGCCGCTTTAGGGCGTTGAGTTTGGTCCCGGTGCCGCCTACATCTATGGGGGGCCAAGGGAGTGGGCGATGCTGGCGAACAAGCGGATTTTGCTGATCATTGGCGGCGGTATCGCGGCGTATAAGTCTTTGGCTTTGATCCGGCTTTTGAAGCGGGCGGGGGCGGCGGTGACTCCGGTTCTGACGCGCGCCGGGGCGGAGTTTGTCACACCCTTGTCGGTCAGTGCCTTGGCGGGAGAGAAGGTGTATTCCGCTTTGTTCGATCTGACCGATGAGGCCGAGATGGGGCATATTCAACTTTCGCGCGTGGCGGATCTGATCGTAGTGGCCCCTGCGACGGCGGATCTGCTGGCGAAAATGGTGCAGGGGCGGGCGGATGATCTGGCCTCGACGTTGCTTTTGGCCACCGATACCCGCGTGCTGGTATCTCCGGCGATGAATGTGCGGATGTGGCAGCATCCGGCAACGCAGCGCAATGTGGCGCAGGCGCGGGCGGATGGCGTGCTGGTTATCGGGCCGAATGCGGGCGAGATGGCGTGCGGCGAGTTTGGGCCAGGGCGGATGGCGGAACCAGAGGAGATTCTGGAGGCTATTTCTGGCGCGCTGTCGGAGGGTCCGTTGCGGGGTAAACATGTGCTGGTGACCTCGGGGCCGACGCATGAACCTATTGATCCTGTGCGCTATATTGCCAATCGGTCGTCGGGCGCGCAGGGCACGGCGATTGCGGTGGCGCTGCGGGATTTGGGCGCGCGGGTGACGTTTGTGACAGGCCCTGCAAGCGTGCCTGCTCCTGCGGGGGTGGCGGTGGTGCGGGTGGAGACGGCGGTAGACATGCTGGCGGCAGTTGAGGCGGCGTTGCCTGCTGACGCGGCGGTGATGGCGGCGGCGGTGGCGGATTGGCGGGTGGCCAATGCGAGCGGATCGAAGATGAAGAAGGATGGCTCGGGGAAGGCACCGAGCCTGGAGTTTGCCGAGAACCCGGACATTTTGGCGCGTGTTTCCAAGGGGATGCAGCGGCCAAAGTTGGTGGTGGGGTTTGCGGCTGAGACGGATCGCGTGGAAGAATATGCGGCGGCGAAACGGTTGCGCAAGGGCTGCGATTGGATCGTGGCCAATGATGTCTCAGCTGCCACCGGGATCATGGGCGGGTCTGAAAATGCGGTGACGTTGATTACCGATGCGGGGGCCGAGGTTTGGCCGCGTATGGGTAAAGATGCGGTTGCGCGGGCTTTGGCGGAGCGGATCGCGGCAGTTTTGCTGGAGTGAAGCCAGAATTTTGCGGAAAGTTCCGTGGGATAGGGTCTGAAGCGGTGGTTTTGGTAGATGGGTCGGATGCCTCCGGCGGGGATATTTTTACACAGAGGATGACCATGACGCTGGTGCAAGTGATGTGGGAGGAATGGGCGGATCGAACGGTGGCTTTGCCCAGTTATCAGACGGCTGGGGCGGCGGGGGCGGATGTTTGCGCCAATTTACCCGAGGCGGATCGGGCGGGAGGTATTGTGATTGCGCCGATGGAGCGGGTGATCGTGCCGACCGGGATTCGGGTGGCGGTTGCAGTGGGATATGAGATGCAGATCCGGCCTCGGTCGGGGTTGGCTGTGAAATTTGGCATCACTTTGCCAAACACTCCGGGGACGATTGATAGCGATTACCGTGGGCCGTTGGGGGTGGCTTTGGTCAATTTGGGCGCGGAGCCCTATGTGGTGCGGCACGGCGACCGGATTGCGCAATGTGTGGTGGCACCTGTTGTGCAGGCGGGGTTTCAGGTGGTTGAAAGTTTGGATGAAACCGCGCGGGGTGCGGGCGGGTTTGGCTCCACGGGCTTTGGCCAGGCTGCCCCGCGTTCGGGTGGAAAAGACTGATGCTTGTTGTCGCGCTCGCCTTTGCACTGTGGGTTTTGGGCTGGGTTTTGGGCACACCAAAGCGGGTGCGTTGGGGGGTGATTGCGGCTTTGTGGCTGGCGGCGGTTTGGGTGAATTTGCTGCTGCCTGCGGGGCATCCGTTGCGCGAGATGACCGGGGGGGATGCGCGGGTTTGGCTGGCGGTGGCCTTGGGGTTTGGTGCGGTACTGGGTTATCGGGTTCTGCTTAAGAGATTGAAAAGGAGGGTAGAATTGGCGGCTCCGGTGATCAGGCCCACAGCGTTTTCCAGTGGTGAGGTGGAGCGCTATGCCCGGCATATTCTGCTGCGCGAGATTGGCGGGCCGGGGCAGCGTAAGCTGAAGGATGCGAAGGTTTTGGTGGTGGGGGCGGGGGGGTTGGGCTCTCCGGTTCTTTTGTATCTCGCGGCGGCGGGGGTGGGCGAGATTGGGGTGATCGACGATGACACGGTTGATCCTAGTAATTTGCAGCGGCAGATTATTCATAGCGATCAACGCATTGGCATGGATAAGGTGCGTTCGGCGGAAATCGCGATGCGGGCGTTGAACCCTTATATTGTGGTGAAGCCTTATATGCGGCGGTTGGATGCGGTCTCGGGCGGGTTGATCGCGGAATATGATCTGGTGCTGGATGGCTCGGACAATTTTGACACGCGGTATTTGGTCAATCGGTTGTGCGTGGCGGCGGGTAAGCCCTTGGTGGCGGCGGCGATCACGCAGTGGGAGGGGCAGCTTTCGGTCTACGATCCAGTGAAGGGAAGCCCTTGTTATGAATGCGTTTTCCCGGTGAGGCCAGCGCCGGGCACGGTGCCAACTTGTGCCGAGGCTGGGGTGGCGGCCCCTTTGCCGGGGGTGATTGGTAGCATGATGGCGATGGAGGCGGTGAAGCTGATCACCGGGGCGGGGGAGCCGCTGCGGGGGCGGTTGCTGATCCACGATGCGCTGTATGGTGAGACGCGGGTGATTGGGGTGAAATCACGGGCGGATTGCGCGGTGTGTGGGGTAAGGCATTGAAGGCGCTGTGGAAATTTCTTGGGATCTGAGAAATTGACGAATGGAAAAGGGTGTGAGCCGATACAGAACAGGGCAATATGTTTTGCCATTTGCGGCGGGTTAACCATTCTCAACTAAGATGGCCGAATCGGGGAGGTCGTGATGTTCGAGGGGGTGGATTGGCTGGGCGTGGGGGTGGGGGTCATCGCCGCCTTTATTGCCGGGTGGTTTTGGTATTCGCCGAAGGGGTTTTATCCGGCGTGGAGCGCCTCGACCAAAGTGCAGCATGCGCCCGGCGATCCGATGGGGCCAGCGTTTGGCTCGCTGGTGCTGGGGCTGGTGCTCTATGGGTTGTTCGTTGGCGTGATGATGGCGCGCGGACTTTGCGGGCCTCTGGTTTTGGGCATCGTGGCCTTCATCGTGATGGGATATTCCAACAATGCTTTCAAGAAGTTGGGACCCGTCAGCCGCTTGGTCGATGCGGGCAGTTGGGCCGTGTCAGGGGCGCTGATGATTTTGGCGCAGTGGCTGATTTAGCGCGTAGCGGGGACTGAGTTTAACCCAGCCCCCGCAGGCGTCTTAACCAATACGGTAGCTGGAGGCGGTAACACCGCCGAAGACATTTTTGTCGTGATAGACCATGGTGGCGTCTTCGTTTTCGGCAGCACCTAATGCGGCGAACAGCGGCACGAGATGGTCTTCTTGTGGGTGGCAGATGCGGGCGGAGGGGGCGTTTTCCCAATCCAGCAAGGCTTTGGTGCGTTGGCCGCCGGGCAGAGCCATGGTGTCTGACAGCCAAGCATCGAAAGCGGCGGAGGGGGCTTTGGCGCCGGGGCCGAACAGGCGCAGGTTGTGGTAGCTGAGGCCGGAACCGACGATCAACACGCCTTCATCGCGCAGCGGGGCTATCGCGCGGCCGAGGGCGAAATGGGCGGCGGGATCGTAGCTGTGTTGCAGCGAGACTTGGAAGATTGGGATTTCGGCATTGGGATACATCACATAGGCGGGTGCGAAAGTGCCGTGATCAAAGCCGCGCTTGGGATCTAGGTGGGTGGGCAGGCCTGCGGATTTAATCAGATCGGCGGTGCGCTGGGCCAGTTCTGGTGCGCCGGGGGCGGGGTAGGTGATTTTATAGGTCTCGGGCGGGAAGCCGCCGTAATCATAGAGCATGCCGGGATGGGCTGCGGACATCACGGCGAAATCGTCTTCCTCCCAATGGCCGGAAATCATCAGGATGGCTTTCGGCGTGGTGCCGATCTCGGCGGGCATCCGGGCGAGCGAGACCTCCAAACTGGCGAGCATCTGCCGCATGTTCGGTAGCCACGGCCACGGGCCGCCGCCGTGCGAGATGAAATAGGTGGGAAGTTTGGGCATCTGGGCCTCCTGTGGTTATAGGGAAGATGAGGCCGGGGGCGGGTTGGCGCAATGGGGCGAAGTGGCGGGGTTTTGGGGGCGGGGTGTGCGGGGATGCACAGGTCAAAAGGAGGCAGAAATTTACCGCCCGTTCATCTTTTCTGGGTTACAGTTGTTATGACAAATAGAGGTGATTGGCTGTGTCAGTCGTTCGGATTGTCTTACAGAGGATTACGGCGCTTGGATTTCTTTTCGTCCTTTGGGCAGTCGTGGCCGTGGCGGCGCCAAGGCCGTCAGATGGCATACTTTTCGTTACAGTCCTTTCTGTGAGCGGCAGCTACGCAAACAACGTCGAATATGCCGTGGCTGGCAGTTCTCATGTGCCGGACACTGTCCAGTGGTGGATTTCACCGGAGGGCATTTGGCGGATCAGAACCTTTGGCGTTGATCACGATATTCACGTCTATAAGGTAGAGGGCGATCTAAAGGATCCGCTTGAGTTTGCGAAAGCAAATACGTTGAAGCATTTTGAGGATGTTGTGGCTTCGCAGAATTTGCTGACCATTGAAGGCGAAGCGGATTCTGAGATGATTGCTGGACGCTTCGCTGATGAAGGGCTGGCACCTTACTTTGACGTTGCTCCTGCAGGCTTTATCTTTTGGCGACCAGATGCAGTGCATTACTTCTCCCAAACGGTGCCGTAGCTCTGCGCTAAGCAACCGATTTAGAATATTTGCCCCCCTTGCCCCCGCCCCCCTGCCACTGTCATAAACGCGCATCCACTCTGTGACAGGGAGTTCACATATGAAGATTGCTGCTGCCCTTGCGGGCCTTGCTTTGAGCGTTTCCGGGGCTTTTTCTGCAGCTTTTGCGGGCGATTTGCCCGATCTGGGCGGCAAAGAGATCACCATTGTGACCGAGAACGCCTATCCGCCGTTGCAGTTTGTTGACAAATCGGGGGCTGCGGTGGGCTGGGAATATGACGCGGTGGCGGAACTCGCCAAGCGGCTGAATTTCACGGTGAAATACGCCAATATCTCGTGGGATGCGATGATTCCGGCGGTGTCGGAGGGGCAGTTCGACATGGGGATGACGGGGATCACCATTAAGGATGATCGCAAAGAAAAGGTCGATTTCTCGGACCCCTATATGCGCTCGGAAAGCATGATGCTGGTGCGTGGCGATGAGACACGGTTCAGCGATGCCGCGACTTTTGCCGCCAATGCGGATTTGCTGGTGGGCGCGCAGGCCGGGACGACGCCGTTCTACACGGCGGTGTATTCGGTGCTGGATGGCAATGAGGCGAACCCGCGGATCAAGCTGTTTGAGACCTTTGGTGCCAGTGTTGAGGCGTTGAAGGCGGGCGATGTCGATACGGTGCTGACCGATATGACGGCGGGCAAAGGCTATGTGGATGCCTCAAACGGCGGACTGAAACTGGTGGGTGCGCCGCTGGGGTCGGAAGATTTCGGGTTTATTTTCCCCAAGGGATCAGACTGGGAAGCGCCGATCAATGCCGGGATTGCGGCATTGAAGGCGGATGGCACCTTTGAGGCGCTGAACAAGAAGTGGTTCTTGGATTACAAGGCTGAGTGAAGTGAGCGGCCCCGGCGGGTGTCGGGGCCATTTCCGATGAAGGCATTGAAAGATCAGGATTTTCCGTGGTGGCTGGTGGCGCTTGGCGGCATCGGGGCTGTGCTGTTTTACCAAGTTTGGGCGAGTGAGGTTTACTCCTCGGCGATGCGGTTGCTGGCCAAGGGGATTTGGCTGACGATTTTTGTGACCGTGGTGGCTTATGCGATGGCCTGCGTGTTGGGGCTGTTGCTGGCGCTGGCGGGGCTGTCGCGGTTTCGCGCGATCCGGCAGGTGGCGCGGTTTTACATCGAGGTCGTGCGCGGCGTGCCGATCATGGTGCTGCTTTTGTATGTGGCGTTTGTGGCGGCACCGGGGGCGATTTATGGTTGGAACTGGCTGGCGGCACATTTGGGGTTGGAACCGGTGAAGACGCGGGATTTTCCGCTGTTGTGGCGGGCGATTATCGCGCTGACTTTGGCCTATTCGGCGTTTCTGGCCGAGGTGTTCCGGGCCGGGTTGCAGGCGGTCGATAAGGGCCAGATCGAGGCGGCGCAGGCTTTGGGGTTGTCGGGCTGGCAACGGTTCCGGCACGTGGTGTTTCCGCAGGCGTTTCGGATGATCCTGCCGCCTTTGGGCAATGATTTTGTGGCGATGGTGAAGGATTCGTCCTTGGTGTCTGTGCTGGGGGTGGCGGATATTACGCAGTTGGGCAAGGTCACGGCGGCGGGGAATTTCCGCTATTTTGAGACCTATAATCTGGTGGCGCTGCTGTATCTGACGATGACGGTGGGGTTATCGCTGGTGCTGCGGCGGATTGAGGCGCGGTTGAAGGCGCGCGATCAGCGGTAAGGGGCGTGATCTGATTGCGCGCGTGCCGCGCAAGTCTCTTGAGCGCTTACGCGCGGTGGGTGCTTTGTCCATAGGTGGGGTTGGGTTTGCGAGGCGGCGGTGGACCCGTCTGGCGAAGCCTCCGGCGGGAGTATTTCAAAAAGAGCAACTGCGAGGCTGGACCTTATCCAGTGCGGTGCCTAGCTTTGGCCCAAAGGAGATTTGCGATGAATGTTTTGCTGAGCGCTTGGGATGGGGAATTTGGGCTGCCACCGTTTGCGCAGATTAAGGACGCGGATTTTGCCCCGGCGTTTGAGGCGGCGCTGGTCGAGGCGCGGGCGAATATTGCGGCGATAACCGAGCAGGCTGAGGTGAACTTTGCCAATACTATCGAGGCGATGGAGCTGGCGGAGTGCGCGTTGGACCGGGTCGGTGGGGTGTTTTACAATCTTGCCGGGGCGGATTCGACGCAGGCGCGCGAGGCGTTGCAGATGGATCTGGCGCCGAAGATGTCGGCTTTTGCCTCGGAGGTGACAAATAATACGGCGCTGTTTGGGCGGATCGAGGATCTGTGGCAGCGGCGGGAAGGTTTGGGGCTTTCGGCGGAGCAGTTGCGGGTTTTAACGCTGTATCGGCAGATGTTCGTGCGCTCGGGCGCGTTGTTGCAGGGCGAGCAGGCCGAGCGGTTGACGGCGGTGAAATCGCGGTTGGCGGTGTTGGGCACGCAGTTCAGCCAGAACCTACTGGCGGATGAGCGGTCTTGGTTCATGGGATTGTCAGAGGCTGATCTGGAGGGATTGCCGGAGTTTGTGGTGGCCTCGGCCCGTGCTGCGGGGGTGGAGAAGGGTGCGGCTGGGCCGGTGGTGACGCTGTCGCGGTCGTTGATCGTGCCATTTTTGCAATTTTCGCCTCGGCGTGGTCTGCGGCAGAAGGCGTATGAGGCTTGGGGATTGCGCGGGGCGAATGGCGGGGCGACCGACAATCGGGCGGTGGCTGCGGAGATTTTGGCCTTGCGGGCGGAGCGGGCGGCTTTGCTCGGCTATGCCAGTTTTGCCGATTACAAACTGGAGCCGGAGATGGCGAAGACGCCTGCTGCGGTGCGGGATTTGCTGATGCGGGTTTGGGCGCCCGCCAAGGCCAAGGCGTTGGAGGATGCAGGCGTTTTGGAGACGCGGTTGCACGCGGATGGCATCGCTGGGCCGCTGGAACCTTGGGATTGGCGGTATTATTCTGAGAAGCGGCGGGCGGCGGAGCATGATTTGGATGAGGCGATATTGAAGCCTTATCTGGGGTTGGAAGCGATCTTGGCGGCTTGCTTTGATTGTGCCAATCGGCTGTTTGGGTTGGAATTTCGCCAGTTGGACATCCCACTTTATCACGCCGATGCAAGGGCTTGGGAGGTCACACGCGACGGCGCACATATCGCGGTGTTCATTGGGGACTATTTCGCTCGGGGATCAAAACGCTCGGGCGCTTGGTGTTCGGCGATGCGGTCGCAGCGCAAATTGGGCGGCGATCAGCGGCCCGTGGTGGTGAATGTTTGCAACTTTGCCAAGGGCGATCCGGCGCTGCTGTCTTATGACGATGCGCGGACCTTGTTTCACGAATTTGGCCATGCGTTGCATCAGATGCTGTCGAATGTGACCTATGGCTTTATCTCTGGCACCTCGGTGGCGCGTGATTTTGTTGAACTGCCGAGCCAGCTTTATGAGCACTGGATGGAAGTGCCCGAGGTGCTGGAAAAGCACGCGCGGCATTGGCAGACTGGCGCGGCGATGCCCGCCGATCTGATCAAGCGGCTGTTGGATGCCGGGACCTATGATCAGGGCTTCTCGACGGTGGAGTTTATCTCGTCGGCCATGGTCGATCTGGCGTTTCACGAGGGGGCGGCGCCTGCCGATCCGATGCAGAAGCAGGCGGAAGTGTTGGAGGCTTTGGGGATGCCGCGTGCGATCAGGATGCGGCACGCGACGCCGCATTTCGCGCATGTGTTTTCGGGGGATGGCTATTCGTCGGGGTATTATTCTTACATGTGGTCCGAGGTGATGGACGCTGATGCGTTTGCGGCCTTTGAGGAGGCGGGGGATGCGTTTGATCCGGGCGTGGCGGCACGATTGGAGAAGTTCATCTTGTCGGCGGGCGGCTCGGAGGAGCCGGATGTTTTGTACACCAAATTCCGCGGCCGGATGCCGGGGGTGGAGCCTTTGTTGAAGGGGCGTGGTTTGGTGGAGGTCGTTTAGGAACCAAAGCCAAATCAATGCGTTATCGCCGGATGTTTCAGCCCAGGAGTTGGCCCGGCGATGATGGATTATTTCGACCTGACGTTCAACGCGCAGGAAACCGCGTCGCATTTGATCAAGCTGGTGCTGGCCTATCTGCTGGCTTTGCCGATTGGTTGGAACCGCGAGAAGGAAGAACGCAGCGCCGGGATTAGGACGTTTCCACTGGTGGCGATGGCGGCTTGTGGTTTTGCGATCATCGCGATTGGGGTGTTGGGTAAGGACAGCCCGGAGCAGGCCAAGGTTTTGGAGGGGTTGATCACCGGGGTTGGTTTTATCGGTGGTGGCGCGATTTTGAAGCAGGGCGTGCAGGCGCGTGGCACGGCGACGGCGGCGAGCCTGTGGGGCACCGGGGCTTTGGGCGCTGCGGTGGGCTATGGGTTGGTCGATATTGCGGTGATTTTGAGTGCGGTGACTTATGTGGCTTTGCGAATTCTGTCGCCCCTGAAGGATGTGGTGCGCAACGATTCAGCGACGCAGGCTGCTGGGGGTGAGGTTGAGCTGAGTGCGGAAGGCACGGGCAAGGCTTGAAGCCGAGGAAAAGCCGCAGCGCAGCGCCACTTCGGCAAGCGGGTGGCGGGTGTCGGTGATCATCCGGCGGGCGGCGGCGAGGCGTAGGGTCAGGGCGTAGGTCGCGGGCGGGAGGCCTAGGTTTTCTTGGAAGATTTGCTCAAGGCGGCGCGGCGATAGGCCGATGGCGGCGGCGGTTACTGCTGTGGTTTCAGGGGCGTCTAGCGTGGCTTCCATGCGGGCGATGGCAGTGGAAACGCGCGGATCTAGCCTTGGATCGGGGATTGTGCGGGTCATTTGTGGCTCGGACCCATCGCGGGCGGTGGTGATGAAAGAGGCCGCGACTTGCAGGGCCAAGGCGGGGCCGTGGCGGGCGCGGATCAGGTGCAGCATCAGATCGCAGGCAGGTGCCGCGCCGCCTGCGGTGAAGCGGTTGCGGTCGATCACAAAGCGGTCGGGGGCGGTGTCGATCTGCGGATGGGTGGCGGCGAAATCCTCAAGGTCTTCCCAGTGAACGGTGGCCTTAAAGCCGTTCAATAGCCCTGCGCGGGCAAGCACCCAGGCGCCTGCGTCGATGCCACCGATGGCTTTGAAGCGGGGGGCGGCGCGGGAGAGGTCGCGGATCAGGGGCTGGGTGGCAGAGTGGGATTGCTGGAACCCAGCGATGACGATGAGGGCGTCGGCACCCTCGGCGACCGTCAGCGGGCCGTTGGAGGGCAACTCAATACCGCAGGTGAGCGGCACGGCTTGGCCGTCGGGGGTGACGACCCGCCAGCGGTAGGCGTCGTGGCCGAGGTGGCGGTTGGCGGAGCGCAAGGGGTCTAGGGTGGAGGCGACTTCAAGGATTGAGGATTGTGGGAGGACCAATAGGGCTAGGGTCAGCGGCGCAGCTGAGGCTGCGAAGATGGATGCGTCGATTTTTGCGGGTTTTGTCATGAATATTGCGTAAATCGTCAAGCGTGGCGCTGCAAGCCCGCTATGCTGCCCGCAATCGAATTGGAGGATTCCCATGCCCTTGGCCATGAACCGCGAAGTTTTCATCACCGCCGCCATCACCGGATCGGGCGGCACGCAGGATCGCAGCCCGCATGTGCCGCGCTCGCCTGAGCAAATTGCGAAATCGGCGATTGATGCGGCGAAGGCGGGGGCGGCTGTGGTGCATTGCCATGTGCGTGACCCGGAAACCGGCAAGCCTAGCCGCGATTTGGCTTTGTATCGCGAGGTCACTGAGCGTATCCGCGATTGTGGCACCGATGTGGTGCTGAACCTGACGGCGGGGATGGGCGGCGATTTGCTGTTTGATGGCACCGAAAAGATGGGCCAGATGGCGGGCCATTCCGACATGATCGGGGCCACCGCGCGGGTGGCGCATGTGGTGGAATGTCGGCCCGAGATTTGCACGCTCGACTGCGGCACGATGAACTTTAATGAGGCCGATTATGTGATGGTCAACACCCCCGGCATGTTGCGGGATATGGCCAAGCGGATGACGGCGGCGGGGGTGCGGATTGAGATTGAGGCGTTTGACACCGGGCATCTCTGGCTGGCGAAAGAGCTCGCGCGTGAAGGCGTGATCCCGGCGCCGACCTTGGTGCAGCTGTGCATGGGCGTGCCGTGGGGCGCGCCGGACGATCTGAACACCTTCCTTGCGATGGTGAACAATGTCCCCACCGATTGGCATTGGAGCGCCTTTGCGATTGGCCGCAACCAAATGCCCTATGTCGCGGCCTCGGTCTTGGCAGGCGGCAACGTCCGGGTCGGGCTGGAAGATAACCTGTGGCTGGACAAAGGTGTGCTGGCCACCAACGCGCAACTGGTGGAGCGGGCAGTGACGATCATCTCGAACCTTGGGGCGCGGGTGATCACGCCTGCGGAGGTGCGGGCGAAACTGAAGCTGGAGAAGCGCGCGCCGTTGGCGAAATGAGGGTGGTTTGGTCCAAGGCCAAGTTGACGGCTGTCGCTGTCTGCATTGTGCTCGCAGCCTGCGTTTCCACGGTTAACTGGGTGACGCCGAATGGTCAGCCTTTGGGTGGCGTCAAATGTCTCTGGGAAGCAACTTCCGCCGTAGCTGACGGGCCTAGCGTTTGCCGTTCTAGGGAGATCAGAGAAACCCCCAAAGACATCGCGCAATGCAAGGCAGAAGGAGGTCGGGACGGCATTTATTCGATGCTAGATCCCGGAACTTACGCCTGTGACTATCCCGCTGCTGACGCTGGTAAAGCCTGCAAGACATCAGCAGATTGCGACATTGCTTGTGATGCAGACGATCATCAGTGCCGCGCATATTCTTCCTTAGGAAGAACGATCAATGAAGACGGCTATGTCCAAGACGCTGTGGAATGACCAATCAGCCAAAATGAAGGAAAGACGATGACAAAAAAAGCAGCGATCATTGGTGGTGGGGTTATTGGCGGCGGCTGGGCGGCTCGGTTTTTGCTCAACGGCTGGAATGTATCGGTGTTCGATCCCGATCCGCAGGCAGAGCGTAAGATCAGCGAAGTGATGGCGAACGCGCGGGCGTCGCTGCCTGCTCTGAGTGATATTCCGATGCCTGCCGAGGGTAAGCTTTCCTTCGCGCAGACCATCACCGAAGCCGTGGAAGGCGCGCATTACATTCAGGAATCGGTGTCAGAGCGGCTGGATTTGAAGCATCGGGTGTTTGCACAGATCCAACAATCGGCGGAATTGGGCACTCCGATCGGGTCTTCGACCTCTGGCTTCAAACCTTCCGAGTTGCAGGAAAACGCGGCGAACCCGGCGACGATTTTCGTGGCCCATCCGTTCAACCCGGTTTACCTGCTGCCGCTGGCCGAAGTGGTGCCGTCGCCGAAATCTGACCCTGCAGTGATCGAGAATGCCAAGCTGATCCTGAAAGAGATCGGCATGTTCCCGCTGCATATCAAAAAGGAAATCGACGCCCATATCGCCGACCGTTTCCTTGAAGCGGTGTGGCGCGAGGCGTTGTGGCTGGTGAAGGATGGCGTGGCGACCACGGAAGAAATCGACGAGTCGATCCGCATGGGCTTTGGTCTGCGCTGGGGTCAGATGGGGCTGTTTGAGACCTATCGCGTCGCGGGTGGCGAGGCGGGCATGAAGCATTTCATGGCGCAGTTCGGGCCGTATCTGACCGCCCCTTGGACCAAGCTGACCGACGTTCCCGAGTTCAATGACGCGTTGGTTGACCTGATCGCGGGCCAGTCAGATGCGCAATCGGGGATGCACTCGATCCGCGAGTTGGAGCGGATTCGCGACAGCAACCTGATCGGCTTCCTGCGTGCGTTGAAGGATCGCAACTGGGGCGCGGGCAAGGTTCTGCGCGAACATGACGCCGCCCGCGCGGTGGCGTTCCATGCGGAAATCGACAGCGCCCCGAAGGATGCGCCCTTGGTGATGGCGCAGATGCAGGTGTTGCCGGGATGGATCGACTACAATGGCCATATGACCGAGAGCCGTTACTACTTCGCCAACTCGGAAACCGTCGATGCCTTCCTGCGGCTGATCGGGGCTGGGATGGACTATGTGGCGGCGGGGAACTCGTTCTACTCGGCAGAAACCCATATCCGGCATCTGGGCGAGGCCAAGCTTGGCGACAAGCTGACGGGCACGTTGCAGATTATTTCGGCGGACGAGAAGCGGTTCCGTAGTTTCGTGCGGATCATGAAGGGCGAGGAATGTGTCGCCACGATTGAGCAGTTGTGCCTGCATGTGAATATGGCTTCGGGCAAATCGGCGCCTGCCTCGGCTGAGGTTTGGGCGAAGTTGAAGTCGATTGCCGAGGCGCAAGCCGGGCTGTCATTGCCGGAAGGTGCAGGTCGGGCTGTGGGGCAGAAGAAATGAAAACCGTTCTGATCACCGCAGGCGCGAATGGCATTGGTCTGGTGATGGCGAAAGCCTTCGCCGAGGCGGGCTATCGCGTCTGGGTGACGGATGTGGACGCAGCCATGGTGGCCGCATTGCCGCCGGGCATTCGCGGCTCGGTCTGCGATGCCAGTCTTGAGCCGGGGATGCAGGCTCTGTTCGAGCAGATCGCAGCGGAATGGGGCGGGCTGGACGTGCTCTGCGCCAATGCCGGGATCAAGGGGCCGACGACGGCGATTGAAGATATGGATTTGGCGGCGTGGCATCAGTGTCTTGCCGTCAATCTCGATGGCGCGATGCTGGCGGCAAAACATGCCGCAAGGCTGATGAAACCAGCGGGCAAGGGCGTGATGATCTTCATGTCCTCGACTGCTGGGCTTTATGGCAACCCATTCCGCGCGCCCTATGTGGCGGCGAAATGGGGCGTCATCGGCTTGATGAAAACCGTGGCGATGGAATTGGGTCCGCATGGCATCCGCGCCAATGCGATCTGCCCCGGTTCGGTGAATGGCCCGCGCATTGACCGGGTGATTGAGGCCGAGGCGGTGGCCAAGGGCATGACGCCCGATGCGGTGCGCCAAGGCTATGCTTCTGGCACCGCTTTGAAACGGCTGACCGACCCCGAAGATGTGGCGGCGATGGCGCTTTATTTGGCCTCTGACGGCGCGCGCATGGTTTCAGGCCAAGCTCTGGCGGTCGATGGCATGACCTACAACGTTGATCCGTAAGGAAATAAGATGAATTTCGGCCTGTCTGAAGAACAGCAGATGATTATCGACACCACCCGCGCCTTTGTGGAGAACGAGTTGTTCCCGCATGAGGCCGAGGTGGAGCGCACCGGGGTTTTGCGGCATGATCTGATGAAGGAAATCTCCAAAAAAGCCGTCGAGGCGGGGCTTTATGCGGCCAACATGCCGGAGGATGTCGGCGGGGCTGGCCTCGATACCCTGACGTGGCTTTTGTATGAAAAAGAGTTGGGCAAGGCGAACTATGCTTTGCACTGGAACTGTGTGGCGCGCCCTTCAAACATCCTTCTGGCGTGCACGCCAGAGCAGCGCGAGAAATATCTGTTCCCTTGCATCCGCGCCGAAAAGCACGACTGTCAGGCGATGACGGAGCCCGGATCGGGGTCTGATCTGCGCAGCATGAAGGCATTTGCGAAGGCGGACGGCGGCGATTATGTGCTGAACGGCACCAAGCATTTCATCAGCCATGCTGACGTCGCGGATTTCGCGATTGTCTGGGTAGCGACGGGCGAGGAAGACACGCCGCGCGGCAAGAAAAAGCTGATCACCGCGTTTCTGGTCGATAAAGGCACGCCGGGATTCACCGTGCGCGAGGGCTACCGCAACGTCAGCCATCGCGGCTACAACAACATGATTTTGGAGTTTGATGACTGCCGTTTGCCGTCCAGCCAGATCCTCGGTGAAGTCCATAAGGGCTTTGAAGTGGCGGGGAAATGGCTGGGTGCAACCCGACTGCAAGTGGCCTCGACCTGCTTGGGCCGTGCGGAACGTGCGTTGGGCCATGCGATTTCCTATGCGGCAGAGCGTAAGCAGTTCGGCCAGCAGATCGGCAAATTCCAAGGCGTCAGCTTCAAACTGGCCGATATGGCGATGGAGTTGAAAGCGGCGGAATTGCTGACACGCGAGGCCGCTTGGAAATACGATCAGGGCACGGTGACGGAAGCCGATATGTCGATGGCCAAGCTGAAAGCCAGTGAAGTGCTGGCGATGATCGCGGATGAGGCGATCCAGATTCATGGCGGTATGGGCTTGATGGACGAGTTGCCGCTGGAACGCATCTGGCGCGACGCGCGGGTGGAGCGTATCTGGGAAGGCACTTCGGAAATCCAGCGCCATATCATCAGCCGCGAGTTGTTGCGGCCCTATGGCGCCTAACGAAAGTCCAGATTTATGAGCGATATCAAGCGGCCGGTGATCACCCTGAGCTATTGCACGCAATGCAACTGGCTTTTGCGCACGGCTTGGATGGCGCAGGAACTGCTGTCTACCTTCGGGCAGGACATCGCCTCGGTCACGCTGATCCCGGCGACGGGCGGGCTGTTTCAGATCACGCTGGACGGTGAGGTGATCTGGGATCGCAAAGAGCGCGGCGGTTTCCCGGATGTGAAAGTGTTGAAACAGATGGTGCGGGATCGGGTGTGGCCAGAGCGGGATCTGGGCCATATCGACCGCGCTGGTAAGACCGAAGGATAGTGAATGGCCAATCTTGACCGCCTGCTGCGACCCCGCAGCATTGCCGTGCTGGGCGCAGGTTGGGCGCTGAACGTGATCGAGCAATGCCGCAAGATGGGGTTTGCCGGGGATATTTGGCCGGTGCATCCGACCAAGGCCGAGATTGGCGGCTTGCGGGCCTATGCGTCGCTGGCCGATCTGCCCGAAGCGCCGGATGCCACGTTTATCGGGGTCAACAGGTTTGCGACGATTGAAGTGGTGGCGGAACTGGCGGCGATGGGGGCGGGCGGGGCGATTTGCTTTGCCTCTGGCTGGACCGAGGCTGGCGAGCCGGAGTTGCAGGCGCGGTTGATCGCGGCGGCTGGCGATATGCCGATTTTGGGGCCGAACTGCTATGGGGTGATCAATTACCTCGACGGCGCGCTGCTTTGGCCGGATCAGCACGGCGGGATTCCGGTGCAGACCGGAGTGGCTTTGGTCAGCCAATCCTCGAACATCGTGATCAATCTCGGTATGCAGAAGCGGGCTTTGCCGGTGGCTTATGTGGCATGTCTGGGCAATGCGGCGGTGGTGGGTTTGGCCGATCTGGCGGGCGCATTGCTGGACGATCCGCGCGTGACTGCCTTGGGGATGTATATCGAGGGCATTGACGATGCGGTGGCCTTTGCCGCTTTGGCGGAACGTGCGCGGGCGATGGGCAAGGGGGTTGTCTGTATTAAGTCCGGCAAGACGGAGTTGAGCCGGACGGCGGCGGCTTCGCATACCGCATCCTTGGCGGGGGGTGGAGCGGCGTCGTCGGCGTTTCTGCGCCAGATCGGCGTGGCCGAGGTGAATACGCCGTCGGAACTGATTGAGACTTTGAAGATTTTCCATGTGCATGGGCCGCAGATTGGTTCACGGATTTGCAGCCTGTCGTGCTCGGGCGGCGAGGCGGGGTTGGTGGCGGATTTGGCGGCACCTTATGGCATTGATTTCCCGCCCGTGCCGCAGGCGACGCATGACCGGCTGTTCAAGGTGCTGGGCGAAATCCCGACGATCTCCAACCCGCTGGATTATCACACGTTTATCTGGGGTGACGGGCCGAAAACCACCGAAGTTTTTACCGCGATGCTAGAGGCTTACGACGCAGGCCTCTATATCATCGACCCGCCGAGGAATGACCGCTGCGATCCGGCGGGCTATCAGCCTGCCTTGGAGGCTATTGTGTCGGCGCAGAAAACCAGCGGCAAGATTGCTTTGCCTGTGGCTTCGATGCCCGAGAATTTCGATGAGCGCCAAGCGATTACCCTGATGGATCAGGGTATTGTGACGCTGATGGGGCTGGAGACGGCACTGGCTGCGGTGAAGGCGGCGCAGGTGGCCCCGGGCGTTTCGGGGTGGCGGCCTGCCAAGGCACTGCCACCGCGCGACAGCCGGATGTTGTCGGAGGCCGAGGGGAAAACTTTGCTGGCGCAGGCGGGCGTCGCGGTGCCACGGGCGGTTTCGGGGACGTTGGCCGAGGTGGTTGCGGGGGCGGCGGGGTTGACCGCGCCCTATGCTTTAAAGGGGCTGGGGTTTGCGCATAAGACCGAAGCGGGGGCGGTGCGCTTGGGGCTGTCTTCGCTGGAAGGGCAGGCCGAGATGCCGGGGGCCACGGGCTATCTGGCCGAGGAGATGGTGACGGGCGCGGTAGGGGAAATCCTGCTGGGGCTGCGGCGTGATCCGATTTATGGCGTCAGTTTGACCTTGGGCATGGGCGGGGTCACGGCAGAAGTGCTGGCCGATACGGTGACGTTGATCCTGCCTGTGAGCGTGCCGCAGGTGCTGGAGGCAATGCGTGGCTTGCGGCTGTGGCCGCTGCTGGATGGCTACCGGGGGCGCACCAAGGCTGACATGCAGGCGGTGGCCGAGATTGCCGTAGCCTTGGGCGATCTGATGCTGGCCGATGCGCGTTTGGAAGAAATTGAGATTAACCCGATCCTCGTGCGGCCCGAAGGGGCGGTTGCGGTGGATGCATTGGTAAGGATGGCTTGAAGATGGAAATGCGAACCGAAGGCCCGATCAAGACCCGGCGCGAGGGGGCCATTCTGGAGGTCACGCTGGACAGCCCGAAAGCCAACGCGATCAGCCTGAAAACCAGCCGGGTGATGGGGTTGGTGTTCCGCGATTTCCGCGACGATGACTCTTTAAGGGTATGTATTCTGCGCGCGGCGGGGGAGAAATTCTTTTGCCCCGGTTGGGATTTGAAGGCTGCCGCAGAGGGCGACGCGGTGGATGGCGATTACGGCGTGGGCGGCTTTGGCGGCTTGCAGGAATTGCCGAACCTGAACAAGCCGGTGATCGCGGCGGTGAACGGGATTTGCTGCGGTGGCGGTTTGGAACTGGCGCTGTCAGCTGACCTGATCCTGTGTTCGGCCAACGCGACCTTTGCCTTGCCGGAAATCCGCTCGGGCACTGTGGCCGATGCCGCCAGCATCAAGCTGCCCAAGCGCATCCCCTATCACGTCGCGATGGATTTGCTGCTGACCGGGCGTTGGTTTGATGCCGAGGAAGCGCATCGCTGGGGAATTGTGAAGGAAATCACCTCATCCGCGGATCTGCTGCCGAAGGCTTGGGATCTGGCGCGGTTGTTGGAATCTGGCCCGCCGCTGGTCTATGCAGCGATCAAAGAAGTGGTGCGCGAGGCGGAAAACATGCGCTTCCAAGACGCATTGAACCGCGTCACCAAGCGGCTGCTGCCGACGGTGGATCGCTTGTATGCGTCCGAGGATCAGTTGGAAGGGGCAAAGGCTTTTGCCGAAAAACGTGATCCGGTTTGGAAGGGCAAGTAAGCTACATATCGGAGAAATCCGCATCCTCATAGAATGGGCGGATTTCGATTTCCGACGGGCCGGGCATCGGGTTGGGGCAGCGTGTCACCCAATCCACCGCCTCGGCCATATCTTTGACCTCCCAAATCCAGAAGCCCGCGATCACCTCATTGGTGGCGGCGAAGGGGCCATCGGCGATCGTGCGTCCGGTGCCGTCAAAGCGAACCCGTTTGCCGAGTTTCGATGGCTTTAGCCCACCCATCGCGCGGGTGATGCCTGCGGCTTCGAGTTCGTCGTTGAACGCCCCCATGGCCGCCCATGCCTCGGGTGTGGGCATCAGGCCGAGTTCGCTGTCTGCGGTGGATTTGACGATCACCATGACGCGCATTTGACACCTCCGTTCGCGCCAAAGCATAGCAAACTTGCTGCAAAAAACTGCGCGCTAATGCGTGCTGGACAGTTTCATCAGCACCAAGCCGCTGACGATCAACGCGGCGGCGATCAGGCGCATCGGGGTCGCAGCCTCACCCAAGAACACGATGCCAAGGATGAAGGCGCCAACGGCACCGATGCCGGTCCAGATTGTGTAGGCGGTCCCTAAGGGTAGGCTGCGCATCGCCACAGCCAGCAGGCCAAAGCTGGCTGCCATCGCGACCAGCGTGATCAAGCTGGGGGTAAGTTGGGTGAAGCCTTCGGATTTCTTCATATAAT
The DNA here is from genome assembly GCF_058135695.1 of Cypionkella sp. PAMC25878. Taxonomy (NCBI): domain Bacteria; kingdom Pseudomonadati; phylum Pseudomonadota; class Alphaproteobacteria; order Rhodobacterales; family Paracoccaceae; genus Cypionkella; species Cypionkella sp. PAMC25878. The sequence goes on from NZ_CM176871.1 coordinate 1,313,965, forward strand.
AGGCCCAGACGACCTCAAGAACTCCGGCGATTGTCAGATAAATCCAAGCCATAGGGCCCTCATCAGCAAACCGGGCCGTCCCGAAGCGGTGCAGATGCCGCAGGCCGTCCTGCGCTTGGTGAATATGGCGGCGCGGGTGCTGGGATGCAAGAGTTGTGGGATGCAAGAGCGGGGCGTTTAGAAATACCGACATATTTTGTCGTATCTTGGCAAGGGGCCGCGTCATTGCCCAGTTACAAACGCAAGGCCCACCCCCCGGTGCGGCGCGAAGGGGCCGGATATGCAGGATACGGATTACATCATTGTGGGCTCAGGCTCGGCAGGCTCGGTGCTGGCCGAGCGTTTGACGGCATCGGGGAAACACAAAGTCACCGTGCTGGAAGCTGGCGGCACCGATCGGCGATTTTATGTGCAGTTGCCGTTGGGATACGGCAAGTTGTTCTACGATCCGGCGGTGAACTGGATGTATCAGACCGAGCCTGATCCGGGACTGAACGGGCAGCGCGATCACTGGCCTCGGGGGAAACTGCTGGGGGGGTCATCGAGCATCAACGCGATGGTCTATATTCGCGGCCATAAGGACGATTACGCCGAATGGGGGGCAGAGAATCCGGGCTGGGGCTGGGACGAATGTCTGAGCGCCTATAAGGCGATGGAGGATACCGAGGCAGGCGGGGATGATTGGCGTGGCAAGGGCGGGCCGTTGTTTATCTCGGAAAACCGCAAGGGGCTGCATTGGCTGGTTGACGATTACATCAAGGCCTGCGGGCAGGCGGGGCTGGCCTATAACCGCGATTTCAACGGCGCCGAGCAGGAAGGTGCCGGCACCTATCAGATGACGATCAAGAATGCTCGGCGCAATTCGGCGGCGCGGGCGTTTTTGCGGCCTGCGATGAAGCGGTCCAACTTGCAGGTTATCACAAACGCACAGGTGACGCGGGTGCTGTTTGAGGGCAAGCGCGCGGTGGGGGTGGAATATCTGCGCGAAGGCGTGCGCTGCGCGCTGCGCTGCAATGCTGAGGTGATTTTGGCCGGGGGGGCGATCAACTCGCCGCAGTTGTTGCAACTGTCAGGCGTGGGGCCGGGGGCATTGCTGGCGGGGCTGAATATCCCAGTATTGCTCGACAATCCGAATGTCGGCGACCATCTGAGCGACCATCAGGGCATCAACTACACATGGCGGATGAAAGTCGCGACCTACAACGATTTGCTGCGGCCGTGGTGGGGCAAGTTGTTCGTCGGCGCGCAGTATTTCCTGACCCGGGGCGGGCCGCTGGCGAAGTCGATCAACCACGCGGGCGGGTTTTTCAAGACCAGTGCCGATTTGGACCGGCCGAATATGCAGTTGTATTTGCAGGCGTTCTCGACGCTATTGCCGAAGGCGGGGGAACGCCCCTTGCTGACGCCAGACCCATTTCCCGGCCTGTCGATCGGGCTTTCGAACTGCCGCCCGACCTCGCGCGGGCGTATCTATATCAACTCAGCCGATCCCTTGGCGCATCCGGTGATCACCGCAAATGCGTTTTCAACCGAACATGATGTGGCCGAGATGCTGGCGGCGGTGAAATACCTGCGCCATATCGCGGCGCAGCCTGCTTTGGCGAGCATGATTGCTGAAGAACTGCGCCCCGGCCCCGCTGTGCAAAGCGATGAAGATCTGATCGCCGATTTCCGCCAACGCTCTGGTACCGTCTATCACCCCAGTTGCACGGCGCGGATGGGGCGCGATGCGGCGACGTCGGTAGTGGATGCAGGGTTGAAGGTGCATGGCGTGCAAGGCCTGCGGGTGATTGATGCCAGCGCCTTCCCGAACCTGATCGCAGGCAACACCAACGCGCCCGCCATGTTGATGGGCTGGGAGGGTGCGGAGCGGGTCTTGGCCGACGCGCGCTGAACCTAAAACAGGGTGCCGCCTCGGGGCCCATCGAGGGCCCTCTCTGCGGCGCTGCCGGGGAATGGGTCTGGGGCGTTGCGTGGGATTTCAGGTTGGACGCTCCGCGGGGAGTATTTCAAAAAGAGCAACTGCTTTGGATTTGCTCTTTTCGAAATACTCCCGCCGGAGGCTTCCACAGAGGAGCCGATACAGTCGTATCAGATTAAAATCCAACAGCGCCGCCACACGAATTTCGTCGTCTTTGAAATTCGCCTTGGTTACTCCCCGCGCGGGAAGCGTTTGTTGTCTTCCAGCACGTTCAGATCCATGTGGTTGCGCATATACCGCTCGGATGCTGCACGCAGGGGCTGGTGATCCCAGGGGTAATAGGCCCCGTTGCGCAGGGCCTCGTAGACCACCCAGCGGCGGGCTTGGCTCTGGCGGACTTCGGCGTCATAGGCGGGAATGTCCCAGCGGTCTTGCGTGAGGGTTTGGAAATGGGCGAGGACTTCGGCAGCGCGGGGGTCGGCTGCCAGATTGAGGTTTTCTTCTGGGTCCGATGCGAGATCGAAAAGCTGATCGGGGTCAGAGGGGCAGTGGATGTATTTCCATGCGCCCAGACGCAGCGCGACCATGGGGGTGATGCTGCCTTCGGCGGCGTATTCCATTGCTACGGGGCTGGTGCGCGGGGCGCCTTTGGCCAGAGGCAGCAGGCTTTCGCCGTCGGTCCAAGGCATGACTTCCTCCATCGAGATGCCCGCCAGATCGCAGAGGGTTGGCGTCAGGTCGATGGTCGATACCGCCGTGTCGATGCGTTTCGGCTCCAGACCGGGGGCTGAGATCATCAGCGGGACGCGGGAGGCGCCTTCAAAGAAGTTCATTTTGAACCACAGGCCTTTGCGGCCCAGCATCTCGCCATGGTCGGAGACGAAGATCACAATGGCTTCTTGGCGGGTGGCCTCAAGCGCCTCAAAAATCTCGCCGATTTTGGCATCGACGTAGGAGATATTGGCGAAATAGCCTTGGCGGGCGCGGCGGATATGCTTGGGCGTGACTTCAAGCCCGCGCCAGTCGCAGGCGTCCATCAGGCGTTGCGAATGCGGGTCCATGTCTTCATAGGCCAGCGGTGTTGGCGGTTCTAGTTCCGGCGCGTCGTTGTAGAGATCCCAGTATTTCTTGCGGGCGACGAAGGGGTCGTGCGGGTGGGTGAAACTGGCGGTCAGGCACCATGGGCGGGGATCGAGGCCGCGCGAGAGGTCGTAGATTTTCTGCACCGCTTGGTGGCAGACGTCATCATCGTATTCGAGTTGGTTGGTGATTTCGGCGATGCCTGCGCCGGTCACTGATCCGAGGTTGTGATACCACCAGTCGATCCGCTCACCCGGTTTGCGGTAGTCTGGAGTCCAGCCGAAATCGGCAGGGTAGATGTCGGTGGTCAGGCGTTCCTCAAACCCGTGCATCTGGTCGGGGCCGACGAAGTGCATTTTACCCGAGAGACAAGTGTAATACCCCGCGCGGCGCAGATGGTGGGCGTAGGTGGGAATATCCGAGGCAAACTCGGCGGCGTTGTCATAGACGCGGGTGCGACGTGGCAAAGCACCGGACATGAAGGCGGCACGGGCCGGGGCGCAGAGCGGCGAGGCGGTGTAGGCATTGGCAAAGCGCACCGAATGATCGGCGAGGCGCTTCAGGTTGGGCGCGTGCAGGAAGGCGGCGGGGCCATCGTCGAACAGCGTCCCGGTCAGCTGATCTACCATGACAATCAGGATATTTGGGCGGCTGGGCATGGCGGATCCTCTGCAGTTTTCGGGGTTGCGCCAAAGTGGTGCCGCGCTTGGGTTTGCCTTGCAAGGGGCATTTGACGCGAATGTGACGCGACGTCGCAAACGGGGTCTAAAGCGCCGCTTGAAGGACGGATTTCAACACCTTAGCATCGCCTGATACGCGCGCAGCGCATGAGGGATCTGGATGAAAATTGTAACCGAGTTTCCCTTTGCGATCACCGACGATCCCGACATGGGAATCGTGCTTTCCGACGGCTGCCGTTTGTCGGCGAGGGTGTGGCGGCCCGAAGGTGCGGGGCCCGTGCCTGCGGTGCTGGAATATATCCCCTACCGCAAACGCGATGGTACTTTGCCGCGCGACGAGATGATGCATGCCTATGTCGCAGGCCACGGCTATGCCTGCGTGCGCGTCGATATGCGCGGCAATGGCGACAGCGATGGGCTGATGACGGACGAGTATACCATTCAGGAACTCACCGACGCGTGTGAGGTGATTGAGTGGCTGGCGGCGCAGGAGTGGTGCTCGGGCGCGGTGGGGATGATGGGCAAAAGCTGGGGCGGCTTTAACTGCCTGCAGACGGCGTTTTTGCAACCCCGGGCGTTGAAGGCGGTGGTGTCTGTGTGCTCGACCACCGACCGTTTTGCCGATGATATTCACTACAAGGGCGGCTGTTTGCTGGGCGAGAATTTCGGCTGGGGGGCGGTGATGCTGTCTTATTCCAGCCGTCCGTCGGACCCGGTGCTGCGGCCTGACTGGCGCGCGGAGTGGTTGAAACGTTTGGAGAATGAGCCTTGGCTCGCGCCGCGCTGGGCCGAGATGCAAGAGAAGAACGATTACTGGAAGCATGGCTCGGTGTCCGAGGATTACAGCCGCATGACGGTTCCGGTGCTAAGCTGGGGCGGTTGGGCGGATAACTATATGAACACCGTGGCGCATCTGGTCGAGAATGTACCAGCGCCCGTGCAGGGCATTGTCGGGCCTTGGGTGCATCAATATCCGCATACGGCGGTGCCGGGGCCGGCGATTGGGTTTCTGCAGGTGGCTTTGCGCTGGTGGGATCGCTGGTTGAAGGGGATTGAGAATGGCGCGGAGCATGATCCGGCCTATCGCGCCTATATGATCCATTCTGAGGCACCGGATGCATCGGCGAAGCATCGGGCGGGGCATTGGGTGGCGGAGGCGGCTTGGCCTTCGGCGCGGGTGTCGCGGGTTGTGTTGGCGCTTGGCGCTGGCGCTGGGGAGAGCGGGGCGCCCTCCCCAGACCCCTCCGGCGGTGTGCTGGGGGCTGTGGTTGGGCAGGGCTTCTCGGTTCGGGTCAACACGCCGCAGCAGTTGGGGATGCACACGGGGGAGTTCTTCCCGATGGGCCTAAATGCTGAGATGCCGGGGGATCAGGCGAGCGATGATGCGTTGTCGGTGTGCTTTGATGGTACGGTTCTGAGCGCGCCGCTCGATCTGCTGGGCGCGGCGCGGTTGTCGCTGACGCTGTCCAGCGATCAACCTTTGGGCTTCGTGGTGGCACGGTTGTGCGATGTAGGGCCGGATGGATCATCGGTGCGGATCGCGCATGGGATGTTGAACCTGTGTCATAGGGGTGGTATGGAAGACCCAGCGCCAATGCCTGTGGGGCAGGTGGTTGAAGTGGCGTTTGACATCGACCAGATGGCGTATCGCTTGGCTGCGGGGCATCATCTTCGCTTGGCTTTGTCCACAACTTATTGGCCGTTCCTTTGGCCCTCGCCCGAGGCTGCTTTCTTGACCGTGACGGCGGGCAGTCTTGATTTGCCGGTGCATCAGGGCAGCGAAAATGAATGGACGCCGCCAAGTCCTGAAGGCGCAAAGTCGTGGGCGCATCGGGTGCTGCGTGCGGGTAAGACCACGCGCAAGATTGAAACTGACTTGATTTCGGGCACAACTGCCTTGGTGATCAGCGATGATCTGGGCGATGTGGAGAACCTCTCGCACGGGCTTTGCACCGGGGAGTCTATGACGGAACTGTGGGAAATCCACCCCGATGATCCGTTGTCGGCGCGCGCTGTGCATACTTGGGAGCAGCGGCAATCTCGGGGCGATTGGTCTGTGAAAACAAACGCTTGGGCCGAGATGACCGCCACTGCCAGCCATCTGCATCTGAAAGCCAGTCTGACCGCTTGGGAAGGCGACACCAAGGTGTTTGAACGCCACTATGACGACAAGGTGCCACGCCGATTTGTTTAACCCGCGCAGGGCAAGAATCGTTGCCAGAACGGAAATGCACGGGTTACTGATTGGGTAATCAACAAAAAACGGCCCACAAAACCGGGGCCTTCTAGGGAGACTAAAATGTCGAATGAGCTGAACTATCTACTCGCCCGTGCCGCCAAAGGTCTGATGAGCCGTCGTGAATTCGTCGGCCGTGCGGGGGCTTTGGGCGTGTCTGCGGCTTTGGCCTCGACCTTGCTCGCCTCAGCTGCCCGTGCGGAAGAACCGAAAAAGGGCGGTCTGTTGCGCGCAGGGATGCAGGGAGGCGAGAGCACCAACTCGCTCGACCCAGCGCTGGCGGCCTCGGAAGTGCCTTTCGCGGTGAACATGATCTGGGGCGAAATGCTGCTGGACGTGAATGCCAAGGGCGAGCTGGATTACCGGATTGCTGAAGAAGTCTCGTCCAGCCCGGACGCGATGGAGTGGAAGTTCAAGATCCGCAAGGGCGTCGAATATCACGACGGCAAGACCGTCACCGCCGATGACGTGGTCGCCACCCTGAAACGTCACACCGATGAGAAATCGCAGTCGGGCGCTTTGGGTATCGTCAAGGACATCATCGACATGAAGGCCGAGGGTGACATGGTCACGCTGAAGCTGAAGTCGGGCAATGCCGACTTGCCGTTCCTGATGGCGGATTACCACCTGATCATCCAGCCCGGCGGCGGTATTGATAACCCGACCGCAGGCATCGGCGCTGGTCCCTATAAGATCGTCGCCAACGAGCCGGGCGTGCGCCATACCTTCACCAAGCATGCCAATTATTTCGACAGCACCATGGGCCATGCCGATGATGTCGAGATCATTGTGATCAACGACAACACCGCCCGCACCTCGGCTTTGCAGGCCGGTCAGATCCATATGATGAACCGGGTTGATCCGAAGATTGTCGAACTGCTGAAAGGTGCGCCGGGGATTTCGATTCAAGCCGTAGCTGGCCGTGGTCACTACGTCTTCATCATGCATTGCGACAAGGCACCGTTTGACAACAACGACCTGCGGATGGCGTTGAAACTGTCGGTCAACCGGCAGGAAATGGTTGACAAGATCCTTGGCGGCTTGGGTTCGCGCGGCAACGACTTCCCGATCAACGCGGCGTATCCGCTGTTTGACGACACCATTCCGCAGCGCGAATATGATGCGGCAGCGGCGGCTGAGGCCTATAAGAAATCCGGCCATGATGGCTCGCCCATCGTGCTGCAAGTGGCGGCGGGTGCCTTCCCCGGCGCGATTGAAGCAGCCCAACTGTTCCAGCAATCGGCCAATGCGGCGGGTATCCCGTTGGAAGTTAAGCGCGAGCCGGATGATGGCTATTGGTCGAACGTCTGGAACGTCGCGCCTTTCTGCGCCAGCTATTGGGGCGGGCGTCCGGTTCAGGATCAGATGTATTCCACCGCGTATCTGTCGACGGCGGATTGGAACGATACCAAGTTCAAAGACCCGCATTTCGATGAGGTGTTGGTTGCAGCTCGCGCCGAGTTGGACCAGACTAAGCGCAAGGCGGAATATTCGGAACTGGCAAATCTGGTGCGCGACAACGGCGGTTTGATCTGCCCGATGTTCAACGATTTCGTTGAGGCCAAGCGTGAGGAAGTTGGCGGCTGGCAGGCGGACCCGAACGGTGAATTGATGAATGGCCGCGCACTTGCCAAGTGCTGGCTGAACACCTGATCGCCGCATGCACCCGGTCGTAAAACTCGTGACCCAGCGTTTGGCGCTGGGTCTGCTGCTCATGCTGGCAGTCTCGGCGCTGATCTTCTTTGGCGTTGAGGCTTTGCCGGGCGATACCGCGCAAGCCATGCTCGGCCAATCGGCGACGCCCGAGGCTTTGGCCAACCTGCGCGAGAAAATGGGGCTGAATGAGCCGGTGCTTTGGCGCTATGGCCATTGGCTGTATGGGTTTGTCACCGGGGATATGGGCGTCGCGTTGACCAATGGCGAGGATATCGCCAAGTCGATCGGTTCGCGTCTGGGCAACACGCTGTTTCTGGCGTTCTGGGCGGCGCTGATTTCGGTGCCTTTGGCTATTTTGCTGGGGCTGCTGGCGGCCCGCTATAATGGGCGCTGGCCGGACCGGTTGATTTCCGGCGTGACGCTTGCCACCATCAGCTTGCCCGAGTTTGTGGCGGGCTATCTGGTGCTGTATTTCCTTGCCGTGAAACTGCAACTGTTCCCCGCCATGTCGATGGTGTTCCCCGGCATGGGAGTGTTTGAGCGGTTGCAGGCGATCATCCTGCCCGTCATCGTTTTGGTGATGGTGGTGCTGGCGCATATGATGCGGATGACCCGGGCGGCCATTCTGAACGTGATGCAATCGGCCTATATCGAAACCGCCGAGTTGAAGGGCCTGTCGCCGCTGACGGTGATCTGGCGGCACGCGTTTCCGAATGCGATTGCGCCCGTGGTCAACGTGGTGATGCTGAATTTGGCCTATCTGGTGGTGGGCGTCGTCGTGGTTGAGGTGGTGTTTGTCTATCCCGGCATGGGGCAATATCTGGTCGATCACGTCACCAAGCGCGACCTGCCGGTGGTGCAGGCCTGTGGAATGATCTTTGCCGCCGTTTACATCGGGCTGAACATCCTGGCGGATGTGGTGTCTATTCTGGCCAACCCAAGATTGAGGCACCCGAAATGAGGCGTATTCCACTTTCCGCCCTGCTCGGTCTGATCCTGACCGGGGGCTTCTTCTTCATCGCCATCTTCGCGCAACTGATCGCACCCTATAAGATGGATGAGCTGGTCGGTGGCGTCTGGGACCCGATCTCGGCGGCACATTGGCTGGGCACCGATTCGATTGGCCGTGACCTGCTGACACGGATGATCTACGGCGCGCAGGTGACGATTTTTGTCGCCACGTGTTCGACAATCCTGTCGTTTGTGACCGGATCGGTGTTGGGCTTTCTGGCGGCGACGGCGGGCGGTTGGGTCGATCAAGCTTTGTCGCGGTTCATAGATTTGATCATGGCGATCCCGACGCTGATCCTGTCTTTGGTGATCCTGACGGCAGTCGATGTGACCACGCTGAACCTGATCCTGGTGATGGGCTTCTTGGATGCGACGCGGGTTTTCCGTTTGTCGCGTGCCGTGGCTGTCGATATTACCGTGATGGATTATGTCGAAGCGGCGCGCCTGCGCGGTGAAAAACAGGGCTGGATCATCTTCTCGGAAATTCTGCCCAACGCTCTGTCGCCCTTGGTGGCGGAATTGGGCCTGCGCTTCATCTTCGCGGTGCTGTTCATCTCGACCCTGTCGTTCCTCGGTTTGGGCGTGCAACCGCCTTTGGCCGACTGGGGCGGCTTGGTGAAGGAAAACTCGGCGGGTCTGGTTTATGGCATCCCTGCAGCACTGGCCCCGGCGATTGCGATTGCGGCGCTGGCGATCTCGGTGAACTTGGTGGCGGATTGGGTGCTGTCACGCACCACCAGCTTGAAAGGCGGTCGCGGTGCTTGATCAAGCGAAACCCAACCTTTTGGAAATCAAGAACCTGCGGATCGAAGCGACCTCGTATCCACCCGGCGAGGCACCCCGCAAAGTCGTGCTGGTCGATGATGTATCGGTGTCAGTAGAACAGGGCAAAGTGCTGGGGCTGATCGGCGAATCCGGTGCCGGCAAATCCACCATCGGGCTGTCGGCGATGGCTTTTGCGCGGGGCGGTGCGCGTCTGGCAGGCGGGCAAATTCTGCTGAACGGCCGCGATATTCGCAGTGCTGGCCCGAGTGATCTGCGGTCTTTGCGTGGTCGGGAAGTCACCTATGTTGCTCAGTCGGCTGCGGCGGCGTTCAATCCGGCCAAGCGGCTGATGGAGCAGGTGATTGAAACCTCGCTGCACCACAAGCTGATGACACGGGCCGAGGCAGAGGCCCGCGCGGTCGATCTGTTCCGCAAACTCGGCCTGCCCAACCCCGAGACATTCGGCACTCGCTATCCGCACCAAGTCTCGGGCGGGCAGCTGCAACGCGCGATGACGGCGATGGCTTTGTGCCCGAAGCCTGACCTGGTGGTGTTTGACGAGCCGACCACCGCGCTGGATGTGACGACGCAAATCGACGTGCTGGTGGCGATCAAAGCCGCGATCCGCGATACCGGGGTGGCGGCTTTGTATATCACCCACGATCTCGCGGTGGTGGCACAGGTCGCCGATGATATCCTCGTGCTGCGCGGCGGCAAGAAGGTCGAATACGGTACAACCGATCAGATTATCAACGCGCCCCAGCAGGCCTATACGCAGGCGTTGGTTTCGGTGCGCTCGATTGACCACGTTGAAAAAGCCGACACCGCCCCGGTGCTGTCGGTCGCCAATATCACCGCCCGCTACAGAGGCACCAATTTTGACGTGCTGAAGAATGTCACCGTCGATCTGTCGGCTGGCCAAACCCTCGCCGTGGTGGGGGAAAGCGGTTCGGGCAAATCCACCCTTGCCCGTGTGATCACTGGTCTTTTGCCAACAGCGCAAGGTCGCATCACCTTCGCAGGCCGCATTTTGTCGCCCGATCTGGCCAGCCGCTCAAAGGATGATCTGCGCGAATTGCAGATGATCTACCAAATGGCGGATACCGCAATGAACCCGCGCCAGACCGTTGGCACCATCATCGGGCGACCCCTAGAGTTTTACTTCGGCCTGAAAGGCGACGCCAAGCGCAAGCGCATCCAAGAACTGCTGGAAGAAATCGAAATGGGCGCGGGCTTTATTGATCGCTACCCCGCAGAACTTTCCGGCGGCCAAAAACAGCGCGTCTGCATCGCTCGCGCCTTGGCGGCCAAGCCCAAGTTGATCATTTGCGATGAGGTGACTTCGGCGCTGGACCCGCTGGTCGCCGATGGCATCCTGAAGCTGCTGCTGTCCTTACAAGCCCGCGAAGGCGTCGCCTATCTGTTCATCACCCACGACCTTGCAACGGTGAAAGCCATCGCCGACAAAATTGCGGTGATGTATCGCGGCCAAGTCGTGCGCTATGGCAGCAAAACCGACGTGCTTACGCCGCCGTTCGACGATTACACTGACCTCTTGCTGTCCTCGGTGCCCGAGATGAAACTCGGCTGGCTGGAAGAGGTGCTCGCCTCGCGCAAAATGGAAAGCGGCGGCAACTAAAGCCCGAACCAAGGCTTTCACATTGGCCCAAATATCCCCGCCGGAGGCTTCGACAGCTCCGTCGGGCCGGAGTTATAAATGCGTAAACTGCTGCTGATCATCCTCGACGGCGTCCCCTATCGCAACTGGCGCCGCTTGTTTGGCAATCTTGAGGGCTGGGTCGCGCAAGGCGAGGCGCGGGTGTGGCGGATGCGGTCGGTGCTGCCCTCCACCTCCGGCTCCTGCTATGCCTCGATCCACACTGGCACCCCGCCGCAGGTGCATGGCATCTGGGGCAACGGCTTGCGGCGTCGGTTGGAATTGCCGGATGTGTTCTCGGAAATCTCCAAGGCTGGCGGCAAAACCGGGGCGGTGACGCATAGCTTCTGGTCGGAATTCTTCAACCGCTATCCGTTCGATCTGGTCCGCGACATTGAATATGATGAACCCGATGGCCCGATCAGCCATGGTCGTTTCCACACCATGACCGGAGATACTAGCTACAACCAAATGACCCCTTCCGATGTCGATCTGTTCGCCACTTTGACCCGGCTGTGTCTGGTCAAAGGCATCGACTACGGCATTTTGCACACCTGCACACTCGACAGCCTCGGCCATCGGTTCTTTCACGATTGCGAGGAAATGGACGACGCCTGCTACCGGATGGATGAAATGCTGGCCACATTTCTGCATCAATGGCGCAGCGCGGGCTATGAGGTGATCGTCACCGCCGACCACGGCCAAGACGAACGTGGTCACCACGGCGGCACCGGCGCGTTGCAGCAGGAATTCGCGTTCTACTACTTCGGCGAGTCTGAAATGCCGGGGCCCGATACCGTGCTGGACCAGTTGGCGTTGGCGCCGTCGATCCTGACCCGGATGGGGGCGCCGGTTCCGCCCAGTATGAAGGCGAAACCGTTCTTCACCGCCTAGCCGATTTTCGCGCGAAAATCGTCACGGAATTCGCGCGAATTCCGGCCTTAGCTGGCGTAGCTCGCGCCGTCTTCATCCAGTAATGCCTTAACCTCCCGCAGATGTGCCTCGGCATAGCCGGGGTAGCTGTCCCATTCGCCAGCGGTTTTCTCGGCCACCGCATCAGACAGGATCCGCAACTCGCGCCCGGTTTGCAAAGCGCGAATATACGTCTCAGCCGCGCGCTCAAAATAGGTCAGGCGGTTGAACGCATCGGCGACCGATTGACCGATGATCAGCACGCCGTGGTTGCCCATGATCATCGTGGTGATCTTTGGGTCGGTCAAAAGCTGCACGCAGCGGGCGGCTTCTTCCTCAAACGCCATGCCGCCGTAATCAGCATCCACCACTTGCCGCCCGAAGAACATTGCCGAGTTTTGGTCGATCGGGGGCAGATAACTATCCGCCAAGCTGGCCAGAACGGTGGCATGGATCGAATGCACATGCATCACGCAGCGCGCATGGGGCAAAGCGCGATGGATGCTGCTGTGTAGGCCCCAAGCGGTGGGATCGAGTGCATCCGGGCGGTTCATCGTGGAGGGATCGTTGGCGTCGATTTCCAGCAGGCTCGACGCAGTGATCCGGCCAAAGTGCCGCATGTTTGGGTTCATCAGGAACTTGCTGCCTTCGGGGTTCACCGCCAAACTGAAGTGGTTTGATACCGCCTCATGCAGGTTCAGCTTGACGCTCCAGCGGAAGGCCGCCGCCATATCGACGCGCTCGGCCCAGTGGGTGATATTGGCATGTGCGTTCATTTGATCTCTCCATAGGGCCAGTTGCCTTGCGCCAAGGCGCTGATAGCGTTGCAAATTTCAGTGAAGGATGCCGCTGCCCGAGGCACCGTCACCCGTGCGCGCAGATAGCCATGCACCATCCCCGGCGCGGTAAATGATACGGCGCGCCCGCCAGCGGCCCGGATCGCCGTGGCATAGTCATGTGCATCATCGGCGAGGGGATCACATTCGGCGGCAATCGCGACGGTCGGCGGCAGTCCAGCAAAATCGGTATCCTGTAAGGGGGCGACGGTTGCATCGCCCAATACCTCAACCCCGCCATGTCGGATGCCCGCGTAGAATGCCACATCCGCCAGCGTCAGCATCGGCGCGAAGGCGTGGGTCTGATAGCTGCCCTTGCTGCGATCGCCACCCAACCCCGGATAGATCAACACCTGCCCCAGAATCCGCGCCTCGCGCCGCAGGGCATGGCTGACCGAAGCCGCGAGATTACCGCCTGAGGAATCCCCCACCAGCACCAGCGGCCCCGGCAAGGCTTGCACCACCGCGCGCGCGTCCTCAAACGCCGCCGGATGCAGATGTTCGGGCGACAAGCGGTAATCCACCGCCACCACTTGCAAGCCGGTTGCCGCGCGAATATCGGCGCAGACATCGTCATGGCTGTGCAAGCCGCCCACCACATAGCCGCCGCCATGCAGATAAACCACCGTGGGGGCTGCCCCCGGATAGACCCGACACGGCACGCCTGAGATCGCGCGATCTTGCGCCACCACTCCCGCCGGATAGCCGCGATGAAACTGCGCGCACATCGCATCATAAATCCGCCGTTGATCGGCAATCGTCAGGCTGGCGGTGTCCGGCGGATAGGACGCCTCGCTATCGCGAATAAAGGCCCAAGTGGCGGCGTCGATAAGGCTTTGGTAATCTGGCGCTGGCATGATGAGCGAAATCCCGGTGCATTTGGGCGGATCATGACGGGCAAAGCCTGCGGGTTCAACGCCCAATCTTCGCCACAATTCACCAAAGAACGTCTCATTGCCCGCCCAATTTCGCCGCAACTGTCGCCTAAAGTTAAACAATCAAGACGCAGACCGCCTACCATGTTTAGGGGAACAATCGTGCAAGTCATTCGGTCACTAGAACAGCACAGCGCCTCACCGGTCGGGCTTGGCATCCGGGTGATGTTGGTCAGCCAAGGTCAAGACGGCAACCCACTGCCACACCGCCTTGCCGGTCTTGGGGGCAAGGTGGAAATGACCGATGATCTGTTCGTCGGCCTAGAAGCGGTGATCGAAGATCCGGCAGGCTATGGGCTGTGCGTGATTGACTGTGATGCGTTTGGCGGGCTTGCGGCGGGTCGCCGTGCCCATGCGCTGCTGATCGACGTGGCGCGGCGGGTGCCGGTTATTCTGCTCTCAAAAGACTGCACCGCGCAGGAATTCCCAGAGGAACGCGGTGAGGCTGTGGTATTGCGCGCGCCCACCTCGGGCATCTCGCTGCGGGTGGGTTTTGAACATGCGCTGCGCGACCGGCTCGCCATGCGGCTGATGTGAGTTTTCGATCAAAAGAATTTTGATTGTCGATGGCGATCAGGGTCTGTGCTGCAATACAAAAGGGGCGCATCTGGGATGCGCCCCTTTCAAATCTCAATCAGCCCCTGACTTTAGGGTTAGAGGCTTTCGGTTCAGGCCAGCGCCAGATTGGTCGCCGATTCGCGGCCATCGCGACCCGCTTCGATGTCGAAGGTGACCGGCTGGCCATCTTTCAGCGAGCGCAGACCAGCACGCTCCAGCGCCGAGATGTGCACGAACACGTCCTTCTTGCCGCCTTCCGGGGCGATAAAGCCGAAGCCTTTTGTTTCATTGAACCATTTCACGGTGCCCTTAGCCATCGTGATGTCTCCCTTAGCAGTGCCGCCCGCGAGATTGCGGCGGCTTGGCGCAGTCAGCCTTTGTCGAATGCTGTGGCCGAAATCGGAGACAGAGATCGCAGAGAGTCAACGTCGCACTCTTTGATAGGGGCGACTCTGGCCACAGATCAAGAAAAAATTACGCGCTAGGCGTGTTCCGTCCGGTGCAACTCGACCGCTTTGCGGCGGGGCCACATCGCGCATCCGAGCAGCAAAGCGGCGACAGCGCAGCCAATACCGCTCCACAACCCTAGGGCCGTCATCCAGCTGACGTTCAATGCCACCAAGCTGAACAGAGCCGAGAAAAATCCCAGCATTCCGCCTGCAATCATTGAAACAATGGCCATAGCGCCCTCCGGTTTTCGGTTAACCCAGTTAAGAGCCGGAATATGGCGGGAATACGGCGAAAGCGCGGTATGGTTGTGAAGCAGGCTTAAGCTTGGGCGAGAAACGCCGTTAAAAGCTGCGGCGCGCCCGCAGCGCCGCGCCAATCGTACCATCGTCGAGATAGTTCAACTCGCCACCAATCGGCACGCCCTGCGCCAATGAGGTGATCTGCACGCCCAGCCCGGCCAGCGCATCGGCGATGTAATGCGCCGTCGTCTGGCCATCCACCGTGGCATTCAGCGCCAGAATAACCTCCGTCGCACCCGCCGCACGGTCCACCAAACGAGGGATGCCCAATTCTTCCGGCCCAATCGCATCCAGCGCCGAAAGCGTGCCGCCCAGCACATGATAGCGGCCCTTGAACGCCCCGCCGCGTTCCATCGCCCAAAGGTCCGAGACATCCTCGACCACACAAATCTCACCATTGGCGCGGGTCGCGTCGCTGCAAATCGGGCAGATTTCAGCCGTGCCGATATTGCCGCAAATGGTGCAATCCTTTGCCGTCAGCGCCACCGTCGCCATCGCCTGCGCCAAGGGGGCCATCAACGCTCCCCGCTTTTTCAGCAGCGCCAACACCGCCCGACGCGCCGACCGAGGTCCCAGCCCCGGCAGCCGCGCCATCAGTCCGATCAGCGTTTCAATGTCACGGGATTGCTCCATTCAGGCAGGGTCCTCTCAGATCGGCAGCTTGAAATCCGCAGGCAGGCCAAGCGCTTGCGTCATTTTCTGCATCTCAACCATGTTGCGAGCTTGACCCTTGTTCTGCGCATCTTTGATCGCCGCAAGGATCAGATCTTCGACCACTTCCTTTTCCGAAGCGACCAAAATCGACGGGTCAATATCCAGCCCCGTGACCTCGCCCTTGCAGGTGGCACGTGCCTTGACCAACCCCGCGCCGGCCTCACCGATCACCACGGTGCGCGCCATTTCTTCTTGCAGCTCGGCCATCTTGCCCTGCATTTCCTGCGCAGCTTTCATCATCTTGGCCATATCGCCAATGCCGCCCAAACCTTTTAGCATGTTCGCTCCCTAGTCGTCTTCAAACGGATCAAATTCATCTTCCACTTCCGGCAAAGCCTCGATCGCGGCACTCGCCGCCATCGCCTCTGCCGTCCTGATTTCGGTAATCTGCACCCCCGGAAACGCCAGCATCACCGCCTGTACCAAGGGGTTGCCCATCGCCTCGGCCTTGGCAGCATTAGAGGCCGCATCGCGCTCCTCGGCCAGCGTCGCAGCACCGCCGGTGTTGACCACCGACACACCCCAACGCGCGCCCGTCCAGCCTTGCAACCGCTGGCTAAGTCGTGCCGCGAGATCGGGCTTCGCCCCCGGAGCCGGTTCAAACTCGATCCGCCCCGGCGCGTATTTTGCCAGTTTGACGCCTTCCTCAACCTCAACCAACAACCGCATGTCGCGCTTTTCACGGATCAATTCAATGACTTGCGCGAAGCTGGCATAGACCACCAACTGGCTTTCCGCCACGGCCAAAGCCTGCCCGCCCTGCATGGTCGGCCCCCGCATCGGCGCAGAGGGCGCCATCCGCAGCGCGCCATGCACCATGCCACCGCCGCCACCAGCCGGAGCCCCCCCGGTCGGTCGCGCAGGCGCACTTTGCGACATCAGCTTTTTCACCAAAGTCTCGGGGTCGGGCAAATCCGCCACATGGGTCAGCCGGATCACCGCCATCTCGGCCGCCATCATTGCATTCGGCGCAAGGGTGACTTCCTCCAATGCTTTCAATAGCATCTGCCACATCCGCGTCAGCACCCGCATTGGCAACACGGCGGCCATCGCCAGCCCACGTTCGCGTTCATCCTGCGGCGTGGTCGGATCTTCGGCGGCTTCGGGCGTGATCTTGATCACCGAAACCCAATGGGTGATCTCGGCCAGATCGCGCAGAACCGCCATCGGGTCGGCCCCGTCGGCGTATTGCCCAGACAGTTCCGCCAAAGCTGCGGCAGCCTCACCTTTCATAATCAAATCAAACAGATCAAGCACCCGGCCGCGATCCGCCAGCCCGAGCATCGCCCGCACCTGATCGGCGGTGGTTTCGCCAGCCCCATTCGAAATCGCCTGATCCAGCAGCGAGGTCGCATCCCGCGCCGAGCCTTCCGCCGCCCGCGCAATCAGCGCCAAAGCGCCATCGGTAATCTGCGCGCCCTCCGCCGAAGCGATCTTGCGCATCAAAGCCATCTGCACCTCCGGCTCGATCCGCTTCAGATCAAACCGCTGGCACCGGCTAAGAACCGTCACCGGAACCTTGCGAATTTCCGTGGTGGCAAAGATGAATTTCACATGCGCCGGAGGCTCTTCCAACGTCTTCAACAGCGCGTTGAACGCCGCGTTGGACAGCATATGCACTTCGTCGATGATATAGATTTTATACCGCGCCGAAGCCGCCCGATAATGCACAGAATCAATGACTTCGCGCATGTCATTCACGCCGGTGCGTGAGGCCGCATCCATCTCCATCACATCCACATGACGGCCCTCGGCAATCGCCACGCAAGGCTCACACAGCCCACAAGGCTCAGTCGTAGGCCCGCCTTTGCCGTCTGGGCCGACGCAATTCAGCCCCTTGGCAATGATCCGCGCTGTGGTGGTTTTGCCGGTGCCCCTGATCCCGGTCATCATGAACGCATGCGCAATCCGGTCCGCCGCGAAGGCGTTCTTCAGCGTGCGCACCATCGCCTCTTGACCGACCAGATCGGCAAAGGTCGCGGGGCGGTATTTGCGGGCCAAAACCTGATAGGTTTGCGGCGTGGTTTCGGTCATCATACCTCAGAGAACATGCGGGCGGATTCGGGTCGCGCCAGACTACGGCGCGCGCGGCGAAACGTAAACCAAAGAGGAACAGATGCGGCTGACAATCGCAGAGCTGGCGGTGGGGCAGGGGGTCTTAGGCATCAGCCCATGCCCCGGACGGGCGGGGTTCTACGAGGCCGATTTGATCGCGATCCGGCATTGGCATCCGGCGCTCGTGGTCAGCTTCGTGAGCGCCGAGGAACTTTCGCGCACAGCCCTCGGCCTTGGCGCAAACCTGTCGCACTTCGGCATCCAATGGGCGCATTTGCCCACCGCAGATTATGACACCCCAAGCACAGGCTGGGCCGAAATTTCTGCGCTCGCCCATAGCAAACTGGCAAAAGGCCACAAAGTCCTGCTGCATTGCATGGGCGGCTGCGGCAGATCCGGCACCGCCGCGCTGCGCCTGATGGTCGAGGCCGGAGAAGCCGCCGATCCCGCGCTCAATCGCCTCCGTCAAGTCCGCCCCTGTGCGGTGGAAACGCCCGAGCAATTCCTGTGGGCCAGCCAAGCCGCTATAATTTAACTCAAATTTGCATTCATACTGGCAAAAATACTCCGGGGGCTTGGGGGCTGGCCCCCAATCAAAGCTAACCCCCAGGCCGCCGCTTTGCCGCTGATTTCTTGGTATATTTCCCCGCCGCCCGCACCTTAGACACCTGCATCGCCGAGGAATTAGCCTTCTCCTCCGCCCCCAGTTTACGCCAACTGTCCAACCTTCGCGCATCGACCACACCCGCTTTGATCGCCGCCTGCACCGCACAACCCGGCTCGACCGTATGTTTGCAATCACGGAACCGACAGCCCGCCGCCAGATCAATCAGATCGGAAAACAGCATATCAATACCATCGGCCACATCGGTCAGCTGCAACTCGCGCACCCCCGGTGTGTCGATCAGCCAGCCGCCTGCGGGCAGGGCCAAAAGATAGCGCGAGGTGGTGGTGTGCCGCCCCTTGGCATCGTCTTCCCGTACCGGGCCAACCTCCAAAGCCCCCCCGGTCAAGCTATTGGCGAGCGTGGATTTTCCCACCCCAGACGACCCCAGCAAAACCACCGTCTGTCCCGCCCGACACCATGGGTCCAGCACGCTCAAATCCCCCGATTTGGCATTCAACGCCACCACCGCCATCCCCGCCGACAGCCCTTCCGCCCGCGCGACATAAGGCGCAGCTTCGGCCATATCTGCCTTGGTCAGCACCACCACTGGCGTGATCCCGGCAGAATGCGCCAGCACCAGATAGCGCTCCAACCGCGCCTCGTTGAAATCGGCGTTGCACGAGGTGACCACGAACATCGTATCGACATTGGCGGCGATCAGTTGCGCCACCGTCCCGGTTCCCGCCGCGCGGCGTTGCAACAGGCTAATGCGGTCGAGCACCCGGCCCACCCGAGGGCCATCCGCCAGCACCCAATCCCCCACCGCCATCCCAGCCACCGACAGCGTTGGCGGGCAGAGCAATTCCACCGCTCCCGAAGCCGTCAAAGCCTGCACCCTTGCCCGATGCAGCGAGCTAAGCCGCGCAGGCACAAACCCCGCATCTTCCTCGGTCAGCTGTTCAGAGAAATGGTCAGACCAGCCCAAATCGGGCAGCGTAAAATCAGGCAAACGGCATCCTTTTCGGCCCCAATCGGGCAATCGACAGCTTACGCGCGCAAGGCCCATGCGGCAAGCAGGGGCTTGCACCCGCACCGCCAAACCCGCACCCTGCGGTCAAAAAGGAGCCGCCCCATGTCCGCCAAAGCCGCCGCCCGCATCGCCATCCTCACCGTGTCCGACCGGGCCTCAAAAGGCGAATACCAAGACCGTGGCGGCCCCGCCGCCGAGGATTGGCTGCGCCGCATCATCACCACGCCCGTCGAAATTCTCCGCCGCATCACCCCCGATGGTCGCGCTGAAGTGGCCGGCGAACTGCGCGATCTGGCGGATAACTGGTACGCCGATCTGATCCTCGCCACCGGCGGCACCGGCCCCAGCCCGCGCGATCAGACGCCCGAGGCGCTCGCAGATGTGATCAACATGGAACTTCCCGGCTTTGGTGAGGCGATGCGGGCGGCGAACGGCAAAGTCGTCGCCACCGCCATCCTGTCGCGGCAAACGGCAGGCATCCGCGGCAAAACCCTGATCATCACACTCCCCGGCAGCCCCAACGCCATCGCCACCAGCCTCGAATCCATCTTC
Organism: Cypionkella sp. PAMC25878; assembly: GCF_058135695.1. Taxonomy (NCBI): domain Bacteria; kingdom Pseudomonadati; phylum Pseudomonadota; class Alphaproteobacteria; order Rhodobacterales; family Paracoccaceae; genus Cypionkella; species Cypionkella sp. PAMC25878. The sequence continues at coordinate 1,333,919 of NZ_CM176871.1, forward strand.
GCCGCCGTGCCTTATTGCATGGACCTGATCGGCGCGGGCTGGGTTGAGACCGACCCCGCGATGATCAAAGCCCACCGCCCGAAAACATGATTCGGCTGATCGGCCCACTCAGGCCTCTGCACTGTCAAAGCCATGACAGCGGGCCGCTGGAAAAGCGCATCAGGCCCCCACGCCCTGCTGCGGCAACAGTTGCACGGCGTTGATCTGCCAGCCATCCGGCGTCTCAACCATCATATAATCCAGCAGATAGGTTCGCCCGCCAGCATCGGTGATCATCACCCGCTGCCACAGATTGCCCGCCACCGTGCGCAATTCCAGCATCCGCACCGCGTCATGCCGCCAGACCATCGGATAGACCTTTTCGACCATCTCGCCAAACTGATCCGGTGTGCCGAAAACGCCTTTGATATTGGGCGAGGCATAGGTCCAAGCCTTGCTGATATCGCGGGCATTGAAGGCGTCAAGCTGCTGTTGAATGGTTTGTTGAATAGGCCCTTCCTGCGCCAAAGCAGGCAACGCCAGCCCCGCTAAAGCGGCAACATAAAGGTAAAGTCGCATCGCAACACCTCTTACCACCGTCCCCATTGATAAATGGTAAAGCAGCGCGAGGTTTCGTCAAATAAAAACCCCCGACACACACGCTAGCGTTGAGTCGGGGGCGTATTTTTCAGCAGATCAGGCGATAAGCTCACCATTCAAGCCGCGATCCAGCAGGGCAATCGTTTCGTCCACGCCGTAAAGCGCGATGAAGCCGCCAAAGCGCGGTCCATCCGAGGCGCCCAAAAGCACCTCGTACAGTGCCTTGAACCAATCGCGCAGCGGCTCGAACGCGTGATCCTTGCCGACAGCGAAGACCATGCTTTGCAGCGCTTCGTCGTCCAAGCCACCGTCCCAAGCCACCAACCGCGCCCGCAGATCCAGCATCGCGGCACGTTCCTGATCGGAAGGCAGGCGGAACACCCGCGTCGGCGCAATCCGGTCGGCGAAATAGCGCAGGGCATAGCCCGCCGCCGCATCGAGATCGGGGTTGCCTTCGGGCGAAGCATCCGGCGCATAGCGCTTGATAAAGCCCCACAGTCCCTTGGCATCCTTCGCGCCGGACACCGAGGCAAGGTTCAACAGCATCGAGAACGGCACCACCATTTTCGACAGGGGCGGATTGCCCTTGTGGATGTGCCAGACCGGGTTGTTGACCTGCTGATCGACATCCTGCGTCGGATAGGCCCGCAACTGCTGATGATATTCGTCCATCGCCCGCGGGATCACGTCGAAATGCATCCGCTTCGCCGTCTTCGGCTTTTGATACATGAAATACGACAGGCTCTCCGACGAGGCATAAGACAGCCATTCGTCAATCGTCAGCCCATTGCCCTTCGATTTGGAAATCTTCTGGCCCTGATCGTCGAGGAACAATTCATAAGACATATGGTTCGGCTTGCGCCCGCCCAGCACCTCACAAATCCCGTCATAGATCGGGGTATTGGTGGAGTGATCCTTGCCATACATCTCGAAGTCCACATCCAGCGCCGCCCAGCGCGCGCCGAAATCCGGCTTCCATTGCAGCTTGACGTTGCCGCCGGTGACCGGAAGCGTCCATTCGCGGCCCGTCTCATCATCGAAGGTGATGGTGTGGTTGACGGCGTCGACGTTTTTCATCGGCACATACATCACCCGCCCGGTCTCGGGATGGATTGGCAGGAAGCAGGAATAGGTCTGCTGGCGTTCTTCGCGCAAGCTGGCCAGCATGATCTTCATAATCGCATCATAGCGCTCGGTCGCCAGCTTCAGCGTGTCGTCGAACTTGCCCGATTTATAGAACTCGGTGGCACTGATGAACTCGTATTCAAAGCCAAACGTATCTAGGAACCGCCGCAGCATGGCGTTGTTATGCGCGCCAAAGCTGTCAAACTCGCCATAGGGATCGGGCACCGAAGTCAAAGGCTTCTGCATATGCTCGCGCAGCATATCCTGTTGCGGCACGTTCTCGGGCACCTTGCGCATCCCGTCCACGTCGTCCGAGAAACAGATCAACCGCGTTGGAATATCGGAAATCGCCTCGAACGCGCGGCGGATCATCGTCGTGCGGGCGACCTCGCCAAAGGTGCCGATATGCGGCAGACCTGACGGGCCATAGCCGGTTTCAAACAGCACATAGCCCTTTTCCGGGGCCTTCTTCTCAAAGCGTTTCAGCAGCGCGCGGGCCTCTTCAAAGGGCCAAGCTTTCGATTTCATCCCAGCATCGCGCAAAGCGGACATCGCGGCATACTCCAACGCGTGATGACCCCATGTCATCACAAGCCCTTGTCCTCTATTGCCGCCAAGCCCTCAGGTCAATATTCTGCACTGCAACAATAGGAGAGCAGACGTGCCCGATACCCACCCCTCGCTGTCGCCCCAAGACGCACTGCTTGCCGTGATGATCGCGGTTTCCGCCTCGGATGAGAACATGCGCACCGCCGAATTGGTGGCGATTCAGCGCACCGTCAACCACATGCCGGTGTTCGCCAGCTATGACGCCGACCGCATCCGCGTCGTGGCACAAACCGTTTTTGATCTGTTTGAGGAGGAAGACGGCCTTGAAGCTTTGTTCGGCCTGATCCGCGATGCTTTGCCCGAACGGCTGAACGAAACCGCCTATGCCCTCGCCTGCGACGTCGCCACCGCCGATGGCAGCCTGCGTGAGGTCGAGTTGCGGATGCTGGAGGAGGTACGCGAGGAGTTGAATATCGACCGCCTGCACGCCGCCGCCATCGAATGGGGCGCAAGGGTGCGGCATTTGCGGCCCTGAAGCCGCGCCCCGGTTTTGCCGATGCCTGCGCCGCTTGACCTAACGTCATCGGTAAATCGAATCTAAAATTAAGCGCTGATTGCGATCTGCTTTGTGTCGCTGATTGACCGATAGCCGCGAGTTGACCAAACTCAACCGCAACGGAGGGCCATCATGTTGATATTATCGCGCTTTATAGATCGAAGCACCGAGATGATCGGCAAGGCGGTCGGCTGGTTCATTCTGGCCGCCATCCTGCTCAGTGCCGGCAATGCGGTGGTGCGCAAGCTGTTCAACAGCTCATCCAACGCACTACTGGAAGCGCAATGGTATCTCTATGGCGCGGCGTTTCTGCTGGCGGCGGCCTACACTCTGCGGCAGAACGAACATATCCGCATCGACATTGTCTATGGTGCGCTGTCCCGGCGCGCGCAGCACTGGATTGATCTGCTGGGCCATCTGTTCTTCCTGATGCCGTTCGCAATCCTGATGGATGTATATTTCACCTCTTATGTGCTGCAATCCTATCATTCCGGCGAAACCTCAAACAACGCGGGCGGTCTGACCCTGTGGCCCGCCAAGGCCTTGCTGCTGATCGGGATGCTGCTGCTGACCCTGCAAGGCATCTCGGAAATCATCAAGAAAATCGCGGTGATGCGCGGCATCATCCCCGATCCGACCCCCTTCGTGTCCAGCCACGAAGCCGCAGCCAATGAGGGCGCGGAACTGGCCGAAAAACTCGCCGCCATCCAAGCCGAAGCCGATAAAACCGCCAAAGGGGACCGCACATGATGGAACTGATCGCGCAGAACATGGCGCCGATCATGTTCGTCTCGCTGGTGGTGTTTCTGCTGGCGGGCTACCCGGTGGCGTTCTCGCTCGCCGCCAATGGTCTTTTGTTCTTCGTCTTTGGCGTGTTTCTAGCTCCGATGTCGGAAGGCACCATCACGCTGGATTGGCCGCTGCTTTACGCGCTGCCCGAGCGATTTTGGGGGGTGATGCAGAATGAAACCCTGCTCGCCATCCCGTTCTTTACCTTCATGGGCATCGTGCTGGAACGCTCCGGCATGGCCGAGGATCTCTTGGAAACCATCGGCCAGTTGTTCGGCCCGGTGCGCGGCGGGCTTGCCTATGCGGTGATTATCGTCGGTGCATTGCTGGCCGCAACCACGGGCGTTGTCGCGGCATCCGTCATTGCTATGGGCTTGATTTCGCTGCCGATCATGCTGCGCTATGGCTATGATCGTCGGATGGCCAGTGGCGTGATTGCGGCCTCTGGCACCTTGGCACAGATCATTCCGCCCTCGCTGGTGCTGATCATTCTGGCCGACCAGCTCGGTCGCTCGGTCGGCGATATGTACAAGGGCGCGATGGTGCCGGGTCTGGTGCTGACCGGGCTGTATATGTCCTATGTGTTCCTCGTCAGCATGTTCCGCCCCAACTGGGTTCCGGCGCTGCCGAAAGAGGCCCGCACTTTGGGCAACGGTGTCATCTCACTGGTGGTGTCGCTGCTGATCGCGGGGGTGATGGGCTATCTGATCATCAAAGCCCTGCTGCCACTCTACGGCGAAGGCGCTGATATCATTGGGGCTTCCGTCGCTATCATCGCGATCTATGTCGCGGCCTTGCTGGATCGGGCGCTGAAGCTGAACCTGATGTCCAAACTGTGCTCGCAGGTGATCATCGTGCTGATCCCGCCGCTTGCGCTGATCTTTCTGGTGCTGGGCACGATCTATCTCGGCATCGCCACCCCGACCGAGGGCGGCGCTATGGGCGCGGTTGGCTCATTGTTCCTTGCAGGCATCAAAGGCCGCCTGAACCTGTCTGTCATCCAGCAGGCCCTTGCTTCCACCACCCGGTTGTCGTCTTTCGTGATGTTTATCCTGCTGGGCGCGCGGGTGTTCTCGCTGACCTTCTACGGCGTGCAAGGCCATCTCTGGGTGGAACATCTGCTGACGGCCATGCCCGGCGGCCAGTTGGGCTTCCTGATCGGCGTGTCTATCCTGGTGTTCCTGCTGGCGTTCTTCCTCGATTTCTTCGAGCTGGCCTTCATCCTTGTGCCGCTGCTGGCCCCGGTGGCCGAGAAGTTGGGGATTGATCTGATCTGGTTCGGTGTCATCCTCGGCGTCAACATGCAGACCTCGTTCATGCACCCGCCATTCGGTTTCTCGCTGTTCTACCTGCGATCCGTGGCGCCAAAAGAGCCGTTTATCGACAAAGTGACCGGCAAGTTGACCGCTCCCGTCAAAACCAGCCAGATCTATTGGGGGGCGGTGCCGTTCGTGATCATCCAAGTGGTGATGATCGGGCTGGTGATCAGCTTCCCGCAGATGGTGATGCATTACAAAGGTGCCGTGGTGGACACTTCGCATGTCACCTTCACCGCGCCAAACTCGGGTCTTGGTGGGTTGGGGGGCCTGGGCGGCCTAGATGGCGGCTTAGGCGGTGGTTTGGGTGGCACCGCCACACCACCTGCACCGGCAACGCCCGCGCCAACAACGCCAGCACCTTTGGGCAATGATCTGTTGTCGCAGCCACCCAGCTTCGGCACCACGAAACCCGCGCCCCCCGCGCCGTGATACCCAGTTGAGCGCATGAAAAAGCCCCCGCCGATCACTCGGCGGGGGCTTTCGTTTGGCGTCTGACTTACAGCTTGCCGTCGCGCTGCTGGATCATCATGAAGGTGTCGTAGTTATACTCCGCAACCTGCGTCCACTGATAATAGTCATTGCGGAACGCCTTGATCGACTCCCAGATCTTCTTGAACGGCGCGTTGGTGGCTTCCATCTCGGCATAAACCTCATTCGCAGCGGTGAACGAGGCTTGCAGGATTTCCGGGCTGAACGGCCGCAACTGCACGCCCTGACCGACCAGAGATTTGATCGCCGTCGGGTTCTTGTAGTCGTACTTCTGCAACATATCGGCGTCGGCCGCACGGCAAGCGGTGCGCAGCAGCGATTGATAGGTCGGGGTCAGCGCTTCGTATTGCGCCTTGTTGAAGAAGAAGTGAACCGTCGGCCCACCTTCCCACCAGCCCGGATAGTAATAGAACGGCGCGACCTTGAAGAAGCCAAGCTTTTCGTCGTCATAGGGGCCAACCCATTCCGCCGCATCAATCGTGCCCTTTTCCAGCGCCGGATAAATATCACCGCCCGGAATTTGCTGCGGCACGACGCCGAGCTTGGTCAGCACCTTGCCGGCAAAGCCCCCGACGCGGAATTTCAAGCCCTGAAGATCGGCCAGAGTGTTGATTTCCTTGCGGAACCAACCGCCCATCTGCACCCCAGTATTGCCGCCCGGCAGGCCGAAAATGCCCTTGGTGGCGAGGAATTCGTTATACAGATCAATGCCGCCGCCGTGATAATGCCACGCATTGATCCCGCGTGCCGACAGCGAGAACGGCACCGCCGCCGCCAGCGCAAAGGTCGGGTCCTGCCCGAAATTATAATAGCCAACGGTATGACAAGCCTCGACGGTCCCCGCGCTCACCGCATCCGCCGCAGGCGCGCCACCGGGCACCAGCTCCCCCGCCGCAAACACCTGAATCTGGAAATTGCCATCGGTGGCTTCCGACAGCATCTTTGCGAGAACCTCAGCCCCGCCATAAATCGTGTCCAGCGATTTCGGGAACGACGAGGTCATCCGCCACGTCACCTTCGGGGACGACTGCGCAATCATCGGCGAGGCCAGCATCGCGGCCCCCGCAGCACCGACACCCCCGATAGAAGCTTTTGTCAAAAACGAACGACGATCCATGCAATCCTCCTGTTGATGCAATAGCGAACTCCGGCGCGGCCGTTCTGCCCGTGCCGACACATCGAAAGACTACACGCTCCGGTGGTTCTGTCTATGCGGTTAGAACGTGTTCTGCGCATTCAAGTGGGAAATCTCCGCGTGTTTTCCGCGTGATGCGGCTTAACGTAACGGCAAGTCGCGATCCGGGTCGCTGGCTGTATATGGGCTTTAGGGAAGCCCGCACGCTTGCGCAAAGTCATCGGTCAGTCTGGCCTGCTGCACCCAACTTAAAGATAAACCTGCCCCCAGCGGTTCAACAACTGCCCTTGTAAACGATGCGCCCGCTTGACCCAAGCCTTATCCCCCTCGGGCGATTCGCGGTTCCATACCGGCACCGCCGCGCGACGCGGCAGATCGGCGGTGAAGATCGCAAAGGCCAGCGACCGCCCCCCCGGCGCATCGACATAGCCCGACAGGTTTGAGACGAAATTCATCGTGCCACTTTTCGCCGAAACCCGCGCCAGCTTGCCGGGCTTGCCAGCTTTCGCCGCAGGCTTGCCATCCGCACTAGGCAGATCGGCAGTTTTCAGCAGATCATGCAGCAGCGACAACCGCTTATCCTGCCGCGTCTTGATCATCACCTGCACCATCTCCGCCGGGCTGATCCGGGTTTTGGGCCCCAGCCCGGAGTGATCGCCAAACACCGCTTGCACGCCAAACCGCCGCCGCGCCCAAGCGGTCATAACCGCCGCCGACCCCTCCAGAGTGCCCGCGCCCGAGGCCGCCAGTCCCACCGCCTCTGCCGTCAGATTGGTCGAGAATTTCAGCATCTTGCGCAGCAGATCCGGCAAAGCCTCGGACTCGTGCCGCACTATCTCTGCTGCCGCAGGCAAAGCGTACACCACCTCGGCCTCAGGCAGCTTGATCCCCTGCGCCGCACACAGGGTCTGGAACACCTCAGCCACATAGGTCGCCGCATGGCGCACCGGCAGCCAGCGCGAGCCCTCGCGCCCCAAAGCCCCGCGCGCCACTGACCAGTTGTCGCGCGCCGCCCCCGCTTCATAGGCAAACACCGGGACGTCCCGATCCACGACTTGCACGCTTGCCATCGTAACGGCTGGCACAAACCGCGCGCCCTCCGCGTTCATCGCCAGAGAATACCCGTCATTCACCGCTTTCCAGACGAAATTCACCCGATTGAAATTCAGCATCAGCCCCGAAATCGCTGGATTATAGCCGACGAAATCCGGCTGATCCGGCGCAATCTCGGCCCTTTCCGGCAAAGCTCCCGCGTAGGCCACGAACTTCCCCGTCACCTCGCGCAGCCCCGAGGCCGCCAGCGCCGCCACCAGATCGCCCATCTTGTCGGTGTCAAAGGTCGGATCACCGCCGCCTGCCAAGATCAGATCGCCGTCGAGCCGACCGTTCACCACCGCCCCCACCCGCATCACCCGCGTCACGAAGCGATGCTCGACCCCCAGTTTTTCCAGCGCAAAGGCGGTGGTCACGGTTTTGGTGACACTGGCAGGCGGCATTTCCACCGCCTCACCCGCAGCCTCCAACACCCGACCCGAGGTCATATCAACCACGCAATACCCCACCGCCCCGGTCAGCTTGGCCGCCGCCACCAATGCCGCAGCGCCTTGATCCGCAGGCTTGACCAACGCGCTCGGACTTGGCCGCGCGCGGGGCCGCAGCGACAGGGCAGGCGCTTCCGCCCACGCAGGCAGCGCAGCCCCCGCCAGCAGCCCGCCCAACACCCATCTGCGCCCAACCTGCATCACGATTCCTTTGGTCATCCCGTCGTACAAATATCCCGCGCGCAGGCCGTGATGCAATCGTGAGCAGGGCCAGATAGCCTCCGCCCGCCGCAGATCACGGCAAATTCACCGCTTCCACTCGCCCCGCGCCCGGATCGCACTGGAAGACGCGCCATTCATCGGGATGTTCACAAAACACCATGCCGGAGCCCTGCGCCCGCGCAAATTCTCGCCCCGATCGACCTGATTGACCCGAAACGCCCGCGCGGCAACAGAGGTCCGCGCCGCCACTCCAGACCCCGGCCGCGCCAAAACTCCAACAGGCACGCTGCGCAGAATATCCCGCCAGCGGTTCCAGCGGTGAAATTGCACCAGATTATCCGCTCCCATCAGCCAGACGAAATGCACGCCGGGATAGATCGCCCGCAACTTGCGCAAAGTGTCCGCCGTGGCCCGCGTGCCCAACCGCGCCTCCAGATCGGTAATCACCACGCGCGGATCGGGCATCACCGCCCGCGCCCGCGCCAGCCGTTCCACCATCGGTGCAGGCTGGCGCGCCTTCAGCGGATTGCCGGGGCTGACCAGCCACCACACCCGATCTAAGCTCATCCGCTTGATCGCTTCCCGCGTGATATGCACATGCCCCTCATGCGCCGGATCAAACGATCCGCCCAAAAGGCCGATGACCATGCCTTTGGTCGCAATGGGAAACCCTGTTCTCATGCCGCCATGTTTCTCTGAAGCCTTGCAGCTTTACAATCGCTTCCCGCATGCCAAGCCCAGACTGTGCCCGATCTGCGCCAGCCCCTCTTGACCGCATAAACTACTTGACTAAAGTCAGGCAAAATATCTGACCGGAGCCAAACATGCTCGACGCCATCGCCCGCCTGCGCCGCTTTAACCGCGCCGTCACCCGTGAGGTCGGCGCGCTTGACCATTCCTACCTAGGCCGGGGTCGCCCGCTTGGTGCCGCCCGCGTGCTGCAACTGATCACCCCGCAAGGCACTGACATCGCCGACATTCGCACCAAACTGGCGCTCGACTCCGGTCTGCTCAGCCGCCTGCTGCGCGCGCTCGAAGCCGAAGCCCTGATCCAGCTTGCTACCGATCCCATTGATCGCCGCCGCCGCACTGCGCAACTCACCCCGGCAGGCCAAACCGAAATGGCTGCCTATGAGGCCATCGGTTACGCCCGCGCCGCCGAAACCCTTGCACGCGCAGGCAAGCACCCCCAAGCCCTGATCGACGCGATGGACCTGATCGCCACCACCCTGCTGGGCGACCAGATCGAGATCCGCGACACCGACGCCAGTGATCCTGCTGCCATCGCCTGCCTCGACGCCTATTACCAGCTGCTGACCGAGAAAATCCCCAGCCTCAGCCGCGATATGCTGACCCTGCCGCTGACCGATCCCGAGGCTTACCGCCCACCCCACGGCGGCTTCCTGATCGCATGGAGTGACGATCTGCCGATCGGCACCGTCTCGCTCCGCCCTCTCGACAAAACCACTGCCGAGGTCAAACGCCTCTGGGTCGACCCTTCCGCCCGTGGCCAAGGCCTCGCCCGTCGCCTGATGCACACCGTTGAGTCCCGCGCGAAAACGCTTGGCTACAGCCAGTTGAAGCTCGACACCAACACGGCATTGACAGAGGCCATAGCGCTCTACCGCCGCGACGGCTGGCAAGATATTCCGGCCTATACCAGCTTTCCCGCCACACTCTGGCTGGGCAAAACCCTGTAGGCACCTCAGCGGGACGGCGCGCCCAGTTTGCGTTGCGCCCAGTCTGCGTTGCGCCCAGTCTGCGTTGCGGCCGATGGGTGCACGCCCGATCAGAGCGCCTGCCACAGAACATCACGCTGCGGGTTGGTGAGCAGACCGCCCAACGCGCGCTGCTGCGCCAGAAACCGCGCGACCACCAGCGCCGCACGCAGGTCGGCAGCGCTGTCTTGCGTCAACATGCGCTTGGCCCAAGCCCGCAGGTTTGGCAGTCCGGTCAGAAAATGCGTGTCACACCGCGCATCAAAAACCTGCAACCGCCAGAGCAACACTGCGCCATCGCGATCCCCCAGCGGCAACTCTGCGGTGGGCAGGCGCTCGATCTCTTGCAGCAACCCGCGCAACCGGAACGCCGCCATGTCGTAATGGCTTTGCAAGGTGATCAGCGCCAACCCAGCCAACGCGGCTGCGGCTTGGCGCGCCAGCACGCCCAAATCCGCTTCTGGCGGTGGAGATGGCGCACTGGGCAGGGGGAAGCTGAAAACCGGATAGGTCATTGGGCTCATCTCTGTGAAACAGCCGCTTTTACACGACTCACGCTATCGTGTTTATTCTGCATCTTTGCCGCCCAAAGCGGAATTCCAAACTGAGTAGGTTTGAGAGAACAGCCATCCCGCAATCCGCCCGCAACAGAGAAGATATCCATCGCCGCACAGCAATCGGGTCAAATTAACCACAGGGCAGGGGCATACGCCCACCAAGCATAAACGCTGGTCCACCATGCCGGGCCGCGTCACCATCGGTCGCGAAGACGTCCGCGCCCATGCCGAGATCGCGCAAGCCAAGCCCAACACGAGGCCAATCTGGCCCATTGAAGCAGGTGTAGGGTCGCAAATGCTCTTGGCTTTGATAAAATCACGCTTTTTTCGCAGGGCAAGCATCGCCGAATAAGTCGCAGATGTCACTTATGACACCTTGTGCGCCCAAGCCTTGCCCTGTTTCATCCCACAACCGCTTGCCTCCCCGTTAGCTGTTGGAGTGAAGATGAAACTGTTCCCAGAAGATCCCGTGTTTGAGATTGGCGAGGTTGGCTTTGACGACACAGACGCGCAGGGCAGAAAGTTTGATTTTCTTGACAGAAAGCCACTGGGGCAAAAACTCACGAATCTTGTGGACCGGATCAACCAACCTTTAGTGATCGCCTTGGATGGCGGCTGGGGCAGCGGCAAATCACATTTTCTAAAACTGTGGACAGGCGCACATTCCAAGGAACTCGAGGGCAAAGCCGAAGTCATCTACTTCGATGCCTTCGAGCATGATTTTTTAGACGACCCTTTGGTCAGTCTCGTCAGTCGCTTAACTTCGGACAATGCCGAGAAAACTTGGGGGGCAAAGGCTGTTGGCGCGGTCAAGAAAGCAGCCTTCCCATTGGCGAAACTAGCCTCTCGCGTGGCACTGGCCGCCGTCACTTATGGCGCTACAGAAGCTGCGAGTGCGATTGGCGACGCTATGATTTCAAAGGTTGGTGACGCTGGCGATGGCGCCATTGAGCGGTTCTGGAAGGCAGAAGCTGGGCGCATAGATGCGATGCAGGGCTTTAGAGATGCGCTTACTGCTCTGACCGAACGCGCAAAGGAAGGCGACAACCCGCGAAAGATCGTCTTCATCGTCGATGAGTTAGACCGCTGCCGCCCCGACTATGCCCTGTCACTTCTGGAGATCATCAAACACTTCTTCGCGGTACCGAACGTGCATTTTGTACTTGGGGTCAACCTTGAAGCTTTGGAAAACTCGGTGAAGGCCCGCTACGTGGTGGGTATCAATGCCGCCGTGTATTTGCAAAAATTCATCCGTGTTCGCCTATCCCTGCCACGGGCGATAGGAACCAACATTGCCGCCCGAAATGAGCTGGTTTGCTTTGACTTCTACGCGCATGACATGGGTTTGGCGCAAGATTTCCAACAGACTTTCAAGTCTGTGTTATGGCCGATCAGTCTTTCAAGAAATGTCAGCATTCGCGATGTTCAGCAAATGCTGACACATCTTGCTTTGCTCGCGTCCAGTTTTGGTGGCATTTACGCTCCCGTTCAGACCGTGATTTATACAAGTCTGATCTGTAAAGTTCTCGCACCAGACTTCTATCCCCACCTGCGTGATGGCACGGCAACCTTTGACCAGTTTTGTCGGTTTTTTCACCTCGCAACGCCACTTTTGGGAAATCAGGCGCGCGAACAGAGCAACGTGCGACAGGCTTGGGAGTACTTATTGGGCGCACCTCCATCAATAAGTGCCGATAAATTTGGTGAAGATTGGTTCGGCCCCCTTAACATTCGTGACCGACGCGACTGGCTGTGCAGTACGATCCGCGATCATCTGGAAACCTTTTCTGTGCCAGCAATAGGTCCCTCATAACCCCCACGTTGCTCTTGCCCCCAACAATCGCTACATACCGCGCCAACAGCGCAGAGCGACTTTGTCCAGGAGCACCCCAATGGCCTCGTATCAATATGTCTACCACATGGAAGGCGTCTCCAAGACCTATCCCGGTGGCAAGAAGTGCTTTGAGAATATCCACCTGAACTTCCTGCCCGGCGTGAAAATCGGTGTGGTTGGCGTCAACGGCTCGGGTAAATCGACCCTATTGAAGATCATGGCCGGCATGGACACCGACTTTAAGGGTGAGGCTTGGGCCGCCAAGGGCGCAAAAGTCGGCTATCTGGCGCAGGAACCCTATCTCGATCCGTCCTTGGACGTGAAAGGCAACGTCATGCTCGGCGTGGCGAAACAAACCGCCATTCTGGAACGTTACAACGAACTGGCGATGAACTACTCGGACGAGACCGCCGACGAGATGGCCGCCCTGCAAGACGAGATCGACGCGGGCAACCTGTGGGAGCTGGAAGCGTCCGTCGGTGTCGCGATGGACGCCCTGCGCTGCCCGCCCGATGACGCCGATGTGGAATCGCTGTCTGGCGGGGAACGCCGCCGCGTGGCTCTGTGCAAACTGCTGCTTGAAGCCCCCGACATGCTTCTGCTCGACGAGCCGACCAACCACTTGGACGCTGAATCCATCGCGTGGCTGCAAAAACACCTGATCGCCTACCGCGGCACCATCTTGATCGTCACCCATGACCGTTACTTCCTCGACGACATCACCTCTTGGATCCTCGAACTCGATCGTGGCCGCGGCATCCCCTACGAGGGCAACTACTCGGCTTGGCTCGATCAAAAAGCCAAACGGATGAGCCAAGAGGCGCGCGAGGATAAATCCAAGCAGAAAGCCTTGGAAAAAGAACTCGAATGGATCCGCTCGGGTGCCAAAGCCCGTCAATCCAAAGGCAAAGCCCGTTTGGCCCGCTATAACGAGATGGCAGGCCAAACCGTGCTGGAACGCGCGTCGTCGGCGCAGATCATCATCCCGAACGGCGAACGTCTGGGCAGCAAGGTGATCGAAGTCACCGGCCTGAAGAAACACATGGGCGACAAGCTGCTGATCGAGGATCTGACCTTCACCGTGCCACCGGGTGCCATCGTCGGCGTGATCGGCCCGAACGGTGCCGGTAAATCGACGCTGTTCCGCATGCTGTCGGGCCAAGAACAGCCCGATGAAGGCAGCATCGTTCTGGGTAACACCGTGCAACTCAGCTACGTCGACCAATCCCGCGACGCGTTGGACCCCAACAAAAACGTCTGGGAAGAAATCTCCGGCGGCTCGGAGGTCATCCAACTCGGCGATATGTCGATGAATTCCCGCGTCTACACCGGCGCTTTCAACTTCAAAGGCACCGACCAGCAGAAGAAGGTTGGCCTGCTGTCGGGCGGTGAGCGGAACCGCGTCCACATGGCGAAACTCTTGCGCTCGGGCGGTAACGTGCTGCTGCTCGACGAGCCGACCAACGATTTGGACGTCGAAACCCTGCAAGCCCTTGAATCCGCGATTGAAGACTTCGCCGGCTGCGCCATCATCATCAGCCACGACCGCTTCTTTCTCGACCGCCTCTGCACCCATATGCTGGCGTTTGAGGGCGACGCCCATGTCGAATGGTTCGAGGGCAACTTCCAAGCCTACGAAGAAGACAAAGTGCGGCGTCTGGGGCCAGATGCGCTGGAGCCGAAACGCGCGAAGTACAAGCGGTTCAGCCGTTAATCGGTAGGGTGGGTGGTTCCGCGCCGCTTTGTGCGGGTTCACCCACCGTACCCCGACGGTCATAAGGGTGAGTGAACCCAAAGATTTGGCGCGCCAAATCCATGGAATCACCCACCCTACGCCGTCCTCTACATCCGCCCGGTCAGAACCAAGATCAGCACGATAATTGCCACCACGCCAATCACGCCGACGCCGCCGTGGCCATAGCCATAGCCGTAACCGCCGAAACGGCCGCTAAAGCCGCCGAGCAGGAAGATCACCAGAATGATCAGCAGAATGGTTCCAAGCGACATCGGATAACTCCATGATAAAGGGCCAGATCGGGCACAATCGCCAGATCGGGTGCGGGTCAGCCGGAACGGCAAACCCGCGAAATTCTTTGGCTTACTTGCCCTTGATCACATCGCGCACGGTGTCTTTGGCGCTGCCGACGGCGTTCTGCACCCGGCCTTCCACTTGATCGGCCTTACCTTCGGCCTGCATCTTGGCATCGCCGATCACCGAGCCAACCGCCGCTTTCGCCTTGCCCTTAACCACTTTGGCCGAGCCTACAATCCGGTCTTTGTCCATGATAATCTCCATTTACGCTTTGGGTTTGCACAAACGTCACCTTAGCCTGACCATCAGATCTCCCCTGATAAATCAAAGACTTCGGCACCGCTGTCCTGTGCAAGCTCAACGCGTGAAACCGCAAACGGTTCCCAAGGCCGCGCTCGCCGCAGCAAACCGCCCAATTCTGCAAACTTATCTCAAAGCCGCGCGACGACGGGAACCAAACCGCGCCCTCCGGGTTTCCCCAGCAGGTTCGACACCAAATATAAGGAGAACACCATGAAAGGCATCGTCGCTTATTTCCTCGGGATCCCGATTGTGATCATCATTCTGCTGTATCTGACGGGTGTTTTCTGATCGCCCCAAAGCGCAGAAACCGCTGCTCAAACAAGCGCGTTAAATCAAAGAGGCGAGGGATTTCCCTCGCCTCTTTGTCATTCAGAGCAAGGCTCAGATCATTCCTTGATCACATGCCATTTGCCGCCCATGCCGTCGCCCTTGGCATCGCCTTTGGCTTTATCCTCCACGAAATAATACACGGGCTTGCCGTCATAGGCCCATTGCTTGGTGCCATCGGTACGATCCACCAGCGTCCAGCCCTCGGTCATTTTGTCGGTCGCCGCACCCAGATAGGGCGGCCATTTCACAGCGCAATCGTCGTAGCAGGCTGAAACCCCGCCCGCATCCTTGTCGAAAGTATACAGAGTCATGCCCTTGGCATCGGCCAGCATCCCCGCCGCTTGTGCGGCAAGGCTGGAAGCCAAAATGAAAGCCGCACTCAACGCGGTCAGGTGTTTGCTATATTGCATCACAGATCTCCTTGCGGTCGGACGTTCCGCAGCAACGTCGCAGGATCAACCAAAGCCGCAGCGGCCCGGTCCTGCGAGACTGCAGGGGTGGCGCACCACGACCCTGCAGGGCCACCATAGCACAAGGCAGGTGCCGCATGATCAGCCTTTGGTCTGATGATCGGCCCTGCTCGCGCAAGCGTGAAGGCTGGGCTATTCTGCCGGAAGCACCCGTGGCTTGCCGTCCTCATCAATGGCGACAAAGGTGAACAGCCCATGCGTGACCTTCTCACGCCGCTCTTGCCGGTTGCGCAGCACCCAAGCCTCAATCTGCAAGCCCATCGAGGTCCGCCCGACCCGCGCAATGCTGACATAGATGCAGAGCACGTCGCCGACCTTCACCGGACGGATGAACTGCATCGCATCAATCGCCACCGTCGCCACCCGGCCCTGTGCGCGGGCCGAAGCCACAATCCCTGCCGCCATATCCATCTGTGACAGCACCCAGCCGCCGAAAATATCGCCGTTGTTGTTGACATCGCGCGGCATGGTCAGCGTGCGCAGGGTCAACGCTCCGGTGGGTTGCTCGGGGTCTGGCGATTGCGGCATGTCCTATCCTGTGTGGGAGGTGAAGGATTAAAAAACGGTTAACGCAGCAGGGTCAACATATTGTTTTTAAAGGGTTCTAAAAGGTCCCGGGTTGGGACCTCAGTTCAACATCCCACCATCGGAATCGTCTCCTGTTTCTTCCAGCAAACGATCCAGATTGGGCACGACCACATGCCGTTTCCCCTCCAGCACGATCACCCCCTCGCGTTTCAAGGTCGAGATCTGGCGGCTGACCGTCTCCAATGTCAGCCCTAGATAATCCGCCATCTCCTCACGGGTCAGCGGCAAATCAAACCGCACGCCACCCTTCGTCGCCTGCTTCAAAGACGCATTCCGTCGCGCAATGATCGTGAGCAGCGAGGCAATCTTCTCCCGCGCCGTCTTGCGGCCCAACAGCAGCATCCATTCCCGGGCTGCATCCAACTCATCCAGCGTCATTTCCAGCAACCGCTGCGCGATATGTGGGGTCGAGCCCATCAATTCCTCAAACGGCTTCTTGCGAAAACAACACATCACCAGATCGGTGGTCGCGGTCACATCATAAGCCGCCGTCGCCCGACCGGGCCGCCCGACGAAATCCGACGGCAGCAACAAGCCCACCATCTGCCGCCGCCCATCCTCCATCGTCTGGGTGAGGGTGGCGATGCCCGTGACCACAGAGGCCACAAACTCCATCCGATCCCCCGACCAGATCACCGGTTGCCCAGCCTGAAAGCTGCGATAATATTTGATCGCTTCCAACTGATGCAGTTCATCCGTCTCACAGCGCGCGCAAACCGCCCGGTGTCGGATCGGACAGTCGCCGCAATTCAGATCGGCGATTTTTGGGTCGTGATGCGACATATCCGGCCTTTCGGTTGATGGGTTCGGGTCGATTGATCTGGGTCAAGGCATCCGAGCGCCCTCGCTGCCAAACTACCCGCATGACAGTCCATTCGCAACTGATGCAGCTCGGTCTCTTTGACGCGCGCGTGCCCCGCTATACCAGCTACCCGACAGCACCGCAGTTTAGCGGCGCGGTAGGAACTGCCGATTTTGCAGCATGGATTCGCGCCATCCCAGACCATACAGAGATTTCGCTGTATGTACACGTGCCATTCTGCCGTCGGTTGTGCTGGTTCTGCGCCTGCCGCACCCAAGGCACGGTGTCGGATGATCCCGTGCGCGCCTACGCCAAAGTGCTGAAAGCCGAGATTGAGCTGCTGCGCAGCCATCTCGCCCCCGGCATCCGGCTGGCGAAACTACACTGGGGCGGCGGCACCCCCACCATGCTGGCCCCCGATCTGATCCACGAGCTCGCCGCGCAGATTTTCGACGTGGTGCCAATGGCCGAGGGCGGCACCTTCTCGGTTGAGATTGATCCGACAGAGATCGACGCCCCGCGTCTTGACGCTCTGGTTGCCGCAGGCATGAACCGCGCCTCGATCGGGGTGCAAGATTTTGATCCGCAAATCCAAACCGCGATTGGTCGCATGCAGCCCTATGAGACAACGCTCGCTGTCGCCGAGATGATCCGCACCCGTGGCGTGACCAGCCTCAACGCCGATATCCTCTACGGCCTGCCGCATCAAACCCCGGCCCGCATCGCCGATTCCGTGCAAAAACTGCTGGCTTTGTCGCCCGACCGTGTGGCGCTATACGGCTACGCGCATGTGCCGTGGGTGAGCCGCCGCCAGCAGATGATTCCCACTGATGCTCTGCCGACCCCCGAAGAACGGCTGGAGCTGTTTGAAACCGCGCGGCGGTTGTTTCTGGCGGATGGTTACGCCGAAATCGGCATCGACCATTTCGCCAAACCCAGCGACAGCATGGCGCAGGCGGCCAAAGCGGGAAAACTGCGGCGGAATTTCCAAGGCTATACCGATGATACCTCGCCGATCCTGATCGGGCTTGGGGCCTCGTCAATTTCCCGCTTCCCGCAAGGCTACGCGCAAAACGCCCCCGCCACCGCCGCCCATACCAAAGCCATCCGCGCAGGGCAGTTCTCAACCGAGCGCGGCCATGCTTTTGCCGGAGAAGACATCCTGCGCGGGCGGCTGATTGAGGCGCTGATGTGCGATTTCCACATCAACCGCGCCGAGATTCTGCGCGATTTTTCAGTGACGCCTGAGCGGTTGGACACGCTGCTGACCAATGCCGCGCAGGCCTTCCCGCAGATGCTGGAGTTGGATGCAACCGGCCTTTCGATCCCAGAGCCCAGCCGCCCTTTGACCCGCATGGTGGCGCGGATGTTCGACGCTTACGACCAAAGCAAGGCGAAGCACTCGGCGGCGGTGTGAGTTGTCCCATTCACCACGCCGCCCCGGCCTTGAGCCGGGGCCTCGGAGTTTGATCAAGAGGCGTCGGCTCAAGGCCGGGGCGGCGTGGGATAGAGGGAGCGCGTCATCACCGTTAACCCTTCGGCGCAAAACTCTCGACAAACGCTACCATACGCGGCAGGCAATTCCCGCGCAGATCATAGCGCTCCAGCGCCACTTTGCGCACCGCCGCCCGCATCTCGGTAAAGCGCTCCGGGTGCGCCAGCCCTTCAATCATCGCCGCCGACCAACCCGGCACATCGAAGAAATCCACCAAGGTTCCAGTCTTGCCATGCTCCAAAGCCTCCATCACCGGACGGGTGGCCGAGCCGATGATATGGCAGCCCGCCGCCATCGCCTCGATCATCGACCAAGACAAAACGAACGGATAGGTCAGATAGGCATGGGCGCGGCTGACCTTCATTAGGGCCACGAAATCGGGGTAGGGCACTTTGCCCATGAAATGCACACGGGACATATCCAAGCGGTCGCGCACTTCGGATAGGAAGCGTTCTTTCCAGCCCTTCTCGCCCTTTGGCGCGGCACCATAAGACACCTCGTCGCCGCCGACGATCACCACTTGCGCCTGCGGTCGTGCCGTCATGACCGCAGGCAGCGCGCGCATGAAGGTGTGATAGCCGCGATAGGGCTCTAGGTTGCGGTTCACAAAGGTCAAAACCTCATCCCCCGGCGTCACCACCCGGCCATTTGGCAAGCTAAACCGCGCCTGCGGATCGGGGGCCATACCAGAGGTATCGACGCCGTCATGGATCACGGTGATCATCTTGCGCAACGGATCGGGGTAGGTCGAGGCCTGCCATTCCGTCGGCGACAGCCCCGCATCGGCATGCGCCAATGCCTGCCCCAGATAGGTGGCGCGGCCTTGCGCGATCATCACCTGATCGAAATTCGCCTCGCCAAACTCGGGGTCAAAGCCGACATCCGCGCCGCGCCCGCGATAGTAGAACTCGGCATAGACGATCAGCTTGGCTTCGGGCCAGACCTCTTTCAGAAACAACGTCTCGCCCCAGCCGGAGTGGCCGAAGATCACATCCGGCACATAACCCTTGGCCCGCATCGCCTGCGCCGCCCGCGCCACCGTCACGCCGCGATCACTCATCGTAGTGTAGTTGCGCCCCAGACGAGTCGCGGCAGGGTCAACTGGCTCTGGAGTGTGCTTATACTTTGCCAGCGGGATCGGTGAGGCGCGGTTGTTCGCGGCATCGGTCAGCGCCATGCAAATATGGCCGCGCGCCGCGAGCTCGGGGGCCAGATGCAGAAACTGGCCGGGGAAATTCTGATGCACAAACAAGATCTTCATGGCCGCAGATTGTCTCCGAAAGCCGCTGCCATCAGCGCGCGGGTATAGTCGGTTTTCGGGTTGGCGAACAGATCAGCGCCGGTGCCCGCCTCCACCACATCGCCGTCTTTCATCACCATCACCTTATGCGCAAGCGCGCGGATCACCCGCAGATCATGGCTGATGAAGATATAGGCCAGCCCCCATTTGCGCTGCAAATCGCGCAGAAGATCGACAATCTGTACCTGCACCGTCATATCCAACGCGCTCGTCGGCTCGTCCAGCACCACCAGTTTCGGCCGCAAAATCATTGCCCGCGCAATCGCAATGCGCTGCCGCTGCCCACCGGAAAACTCATGCGGATAGCGCGCGGCCATGCTTGGGTTCAGCCCGACCTCGGCCATGATTTCCGCCACCGTCTCGGCGCGATTGCGTCCCGGCTCGAGCCCATGCACGCCCAGACCTTCGGCGATGATCTCTGCCGCCGTCATGCGCGGGGAAAGGCTTCCGAAAGGGTCTTGAAACACGATCTGCATGTCGCGGCGGTGTTCCCGCATCGCCCGGGTTTGCAGGCCCTGAATATCCCGCCCCAGCACGGTGATCCGCCCCGTGCTGTCAATCAGCCGTAAAATCGCCAGCGCCATCGTGGTTTTGCCCGAGCCGCTTTCGCCCACAATCCCCAACGTCTCCCCCGCGCGCACCGATAGACTGGCCTCATTCACCGCCTTTACATGGCCCACGACCTTGCGCATAAACCCCTGTTGGATCGGAAACCACACCCGCAGCTTGTCGACCTCGACCACCACAGGCGCATCCACCGCCACCGGATCAGGCCGCCCCTGCGGTTCCGCCGCCAGCAGCTTTTGCGTATAGGGGTGCTGCGGATTGGCAAAGATTTCCGCCGTCAGCCCCTGTTCAACAATCTCGCCTCCCTGCATCACACACACCCGGTCGGCGATGCGCCGCACGATGCCGAGATCATGCGTGATGAACAGTAAAGAAAGTCCTTCGGTCTGCTTCAGATCCGCCAACAGCGCCAAAATCTGCGCCTGGATCGTCACGTCCAGCGCCGTGGTCGGCTCATCCGCTACCAGCAATTCCGGCCCATTCGCCAAAGCCATCGCGATCATCACCCGCTGCCTTTGCCCGCCGGAAAGCTGATGCGGATAGGCGGTCAGGCGGCTTTCGGCGTCACGGATGCCCACCTTATCCAGCAATTCCAAACTGCGCGCCCGTGCAGCTGCCCCGGTAAGCCCTTGATGCAGACCCAGACTTTCCGCCAACTGCCGCTCAATCGTGTGCAAGGGGTTCAGCGAGGTCATCGGTTCTTGGAAAATAAAGCTGATGTCATTGCCGCGCACCCGCCGCAACTGCGCTTGGCTGGCCCCGACCATCTCCTGCCCAAGATACTTCACCGAACCTGTCACCTTGGCGCTATCTGGCAGCAACCCCACGGTCGACAACGCCGTCACCGACTTGCCCGAGCCAGACTCGCCGACCAAAGCCACCGTCTCGCCCTTATTCACGGTGAAATTGACGCCCCGCACGGCGGAAAAATCACGACCATCCTGCCGGAAACCGATATTCAGGTTCGAGACCTCCAACACAGCGCTCATTGGAAGGTCTTTCTGGGGTCAAACGCATCGCGCACGCCTTCAAAGATGAAGACCAGCAGCGACAGCATGATGGCAAAGGTGAAAAACGCGGTGAAGGCCAGCGAGGGCATCTGCAAATTCTGCTGCGCTTGCCGCGAAAGCTGGCCCAGCGACGGCAAAGATGCAGGCAGACCAAAGCCCAGATAATCCAGTGCCGCCAGCGATCCTATCGCGCCCGAAACCACAAACGGCAGCATGGTCAGCGTCGCCACCATCGCATTCGGCAACACATGCCGCAAGATGATCACCAAATCCGACACGCCTAACGCTTTGGCCGCACGCACATATTCAAAGTTCCGCGCCCGCAGGAATTCGGCCCGCACGATGCCGATCAACCGGGTCCAGCCAAAGGCGATCATCAGGAAAATCAGGATCCAGAAGCTGCGCTGCCAGACCGAGAACACGATGATGATGACATACAAATCCGGCGTGCCGCCCCAAATCTCCAGCAGGCGCTGGAAAATCAGATCAACCTTACCGCCGAAATACCCCTGCACCGCCCCCGCGGCGATGCCCAACACCGAGGTCAAAACCGTCACGATCAGCGCAAAGGCCACCGACAGCCGGAAGCCATAAATCACTCGCGCCAGCACATCGCGACTGGTGTCATCGGTGCCCAGCCAATGCGTCGCATCGGGGACGGAGGGTGCTGCTTTGCCGCCCAAATCATTGATTGTGTTGTATGAAAATGGAATCAGGGGCCAGACAATGCGGCCTTTCTCAAACCCCTCCGCCTTATAGGAACCCGCGTTCACCGCTGCCATAATATCCTCGGGCGTATCAAAGCAATCGACCACACCGCCGGTGACGATCAGACATTGCACCTCGGGCGCTTTGTAATTCGCCTCGGTTTTAAAATCGCCGCCATAATCAGTCTCAGTATAAAACTTCAGAAACGGCGTCCGCCATTCGCCGCGATATTCCACCAACAAAGGTCGATCATTCGCCAAAACCTCGGCAAACAAAGAAATTCCGAACAGCGCCGCGAACAGAATCAAAGACCAATAAGCCCGCTTGTTGGCCTTGAAATTCCGCCACCGCCGTTGGTTCAAAGGGGACAATGCCATCAGCCCCTCCGCTCAAAATCAATCCGGGGATCGACCCAGACATACATCAGATCCGAGATAATCCCGACGATCAGCCCCATCAGGCCAAAGGCAAACAAGGTGCCAAAGATCACCGGATAATCCCGCTCGACCGCCGACTTAAAGCCCAACTGCCCCAGACCGTCCAACGAAAAGATGTTCTCGATGATCAGACTGCCGCCGAAAAACACCCCGATGAACAAAGCCGGAAATCCCGCGATCACGATCAGCATCGCATTGCGGAACACATGGCCATAAAGCACCCGCCGCTCTGACAACCCCTTGGCCCGCGCCGTCATCACATATTGCTTTTTGATCTCATCCAGAAAGCTGTTCTTGGTCAGCAAGGTCAGCGTCGCAAACGACGAAATCGTGCTGGCCACCACCGGCAAAGTGATGTGCCACAGATAATCGCCCGCTTTCCCCAGCAACGACAACTGATCAAAATTCTCAGAGGTCAGGCCCCGCAGCGGGAAAATCTTCCAATACGACCCGCCCGCGAACAGCACCAGCAGCATCACCGCCACCAATAGGCCGGGAATGGCATAGGCAGCGATGATCACGCCAGAGGTCCAACTGTCAAAGCGCGAGCCATCCGTCACCGCCTTGCGGATGCCCAATGGGATTGAAATCAGATAGGCCAGCAGCGTTGACCACAGCCCCAAAGTGATCGAAACTGGCAGCTTTTCCGCCACCAACCCCATCACGCTTTCAGAACGGAAATAGCTTTGGCCAAAGTCAAAGCGGATGAATTTTCCCATCATAATGAAGAACCGCTCATAAGCCGGGATCATTTCCTTCTGGCAATCCTTGGCCTGTTGCAGCAGTGTGCCTTCATAGCCTGCCGGGCAAATGAAGCGGGCAAAGCCAAACTCGACCTCTAACTTGGCGCGAAATTCGGGCGGCAAACCGCGCGCGCCGACATAGCCCTTGCCGCCTTCAGCATCGGTGCCCGCATCTGCACCCGCAGCCCCGCTGACCGCGCCGATGGAATCACCCGAGCCCTGCATCCGCGCCTCAATCTGATCGAACGGTCCACCGGGCACGAATTGTGTCAGGGCAAAGTTGATCACCATGATGCCGAGCAGCGTCGGGATCACCAAAATCAGCCGCCGAAGGATATAGGCCAGCATCTATTTCAACACGCCCGCAGCTTTAAGCTTGTCGGCCTTGGCCTGATCAAACCACCAGAACGAAAGCTCGCCCAAGGCATAGGGCGGCAGCGTGGCGGGGTGGTCGTATTGGTCATAATAAGCGACGAAGTAGTTGTCGTTGAACCAACCCGGAATCCAGAACCGTTGTGCGCGCAGCACCCGGTCCAAGGCGCTGACCACGGTGTCCAATTCTTCACGGGTTTTCGCGCCTTCCACCAAATCCAGCAGCTTATCCACCGCCGGATTGGCAAAGCCCGCCCGGTTGCGGGTTGAATTGTTCGCCGTCACCGAGGAATAGGCCTGCTTCAACTCACCCCCCGGCTCGTATCCGCCATTCACCGCATTGCCCGAGATGATGTCGAAATCGAAGTTCGGCGGATCGGTGCGCTGGCTCATCTGCGCGGGGTCGATCATGTTCAGCGACGCATCTATGCCCACAGCCCGCAGGTTTTCAACATAGGGGCTGATCACGCGTTCAAAGGCAGGGGTATCTTCCAGAAAATCGACCTTCAGCGTCTCCCCCTTGGCATTGCGGCGGATACCGTCGGCGCCGACTTCCCAGCCAGCCTCATCCAGAAGCTTAGACGCCTTACGCAAATTCCCCCGGTCCATGCCCTTTTCCGAGGTCGACACCGACCCCATCACCGCATCATCGGTCAAGATCGACGCGGGCAGCAGGCCTTCATCGACCAAGGGTTGCAACAGCGCCACCTCAGCGGGGCTGGGCGCGCCCTTGGCGGCCATTTGCGTATTCTCCCAGATCGAATTGATCCGGCTGTACAGCCCATAGAACAGCGTCTGGTTCGACCATTCAAAGTTGAACATCAAGCCAATCGCCTCGCGCACCTTCGGATCTTGGAACTTTTCCCGCCGCAGGTTCAGCAGAAACCCCTGACCCGAGGCGATATTGCCGTTCGGCAGTTCGGTCTTGATCACCGATCCGTTGCTGAGATTGCTGAACTGATACCCCGTCGCCCATTGCTTGGATGAATTCTCTTGCCGGAACGTGTAAATCCCGGTCTTGAACGCCTCAAACGCGGCGGTGTCGTCGCCGAAATATTCATAGCGGATGCGGTCAAAGTTGTTCTGGCCCACCGAAAGCGGATGGTTCGCCCCCCAATACTCCGGGTTACGCTTGTAAATAATCTGCTGACCGGGCTTCAGGCTGTCCAGCACATAGGGGCTGGTGCCCAGAAACGGCTTTAACGTGCTGTCTTCCAGATCGCGCTTGTTGGCCTCGTAATCTGCCTTTGACATGATGGTCAGGCTGCCCGCAATCGCCGGCATATCGCGGAACGGCGTGCCGGGAGTGAAGACAAACTTCACCGTATAATCGTCCAGTGCCTCAACCGACTGGAACTTCTGGTTAAACACCGAGCGGTATTCCGCAATGCCCTTGTCGCGGAACATCTCATAGCTGAATACCACATCGGCGGCGGTCATCGGGCTGCCATCCGAGAATTTCACATCATGGCGCAGATGGAAAATCACCCAAGAGCGGTCATCGGGGTATTCCATCGTCTCGCACATCAAACAATAGGCCGCCCCAATCTCATCAGCGGGGCTGACAAGGATGCTTTCGTAAAAGATTGACGAGGCAACCGCCGCGACACCTTTCACCGAATAGGGGTTCACGCTGTCAAAGGTGCCGGGATACCATTCCGAAATCTCGCCACCCTTCGGGGCATCAGGGTTCACATAATCCAGATGCTTGAAGTCGGCAGGGTATTTCAGCGTGCCAAAGGTCGAGATGCCATGCGCGGTGATCACCTTGGCTTCATCGGCAAACGCGGACCCTGCGCCAAAAACCAGCACCGCCACCAAGCCCGCTCTGATCTGCCGCATCCCCGACCTCCTGCCATCCGCCGCTATGCTGCGGCCATTGCTGCACATGCTAAATCGGAACCCGCGCACGCCACAAGGCGCGAATGTGTGATCGCAGCCGCGTCCCGGCTCCCAACCCCGTGAAAATGGAAAAGCCGCCCGAAAGAGCGGCCTTTCCCGGCAATCTGCCGTATATTTACTTCAGCGTCGCCAGATAGGCGATCACATTGGCGCGGTCTTCGATTTTCGGCAGACCGGCAAAACCCATCTTGGTGCCTTTGACATCGGCCTTCGGGTTCAGCAGGAACACTTCGATCAGCTCTGGCGTCCACGGCTCATGCACCGAGGCCATGCCGTCGGAATAGGCAAAGCCCTCAACCGAGCCGCGTGCCCGGCCAACCACACCGTTCAGATGCGGACCGGTGCCGTTGCTGCCATCCACCTTGTGGCAAGCCGCACATTTCTTGAACACTTTCTCGCCAGCTGCCGGATCAGCCGCCGCGAACACTTCCGCCCAAGGCGGGCCTTCGGCGGCTGCACCATCGGCAGGGGCGGCATCATCGACCGCAATCGAATAGGCCTGCGCCACTTCTTCGCCGCCATGGCTTTCAGCGCCACCGCCGTAAACCGCTTCACCGGCCCAGGAAATGAACAGATACACCAGCAGCGAGCCACAGACCGCACCGGTCACCTTGGTCAAAGTCATCGTGTCGAACATGTCGCGCCTTCCTTCGGGTCGTGTTTGGGTGGGCTGCAAAGCCGGAACCTGATTTGGGGTTATCTACCCGCTTCCCCCGCCTTCTTTCAAGGTGTAGTAGCGCGACCAATAGCCCCAATGCGGGGCTTTTTACGGCGGAGTGTTCGAAATGTCAGGGCGTATCGCGTTTCAGGGTGAATTGGGGGCCTATTCGCATCAGGCGTGCCAGCAGGCACGGCCCGATATGGAAGCATTTCCCTGCACCACTTTTGAAGATGTGGTCGAACTGACTCGCTCGGGCGAGGTCGAGTTGGGCATGTTGGCGGTCGAAAACTCCACCTATGGCCGGGTTGCCGATGTCCATTCGCTTTTGCCGCGCGCAGGCCTGCATATCGTCGATGAAGCCTTCGTGCGGGTGCATGTGAACCTGCTCGGCGTACCGGGGGCGAAACTGGCCGATGTGAAAGAAGCCCATGGCCATGTGGTGATCCTGCCGCAATGCGCAGGGTTTCTGAAAGCCCACGGCATCAAGGGCAAGGTCAGTTCCGACAACGCCCGCGCCGCGCGCGAAGTGGCTGAAGGCCGTGATGTGACCAAAGCCGCCTTGGCCAGCGAACTCGCAGCTTCAATCTATGGCCTTGATGTGCTGGCTCCGCATATCGAGGATCACGCCAACAACACGACCCGCTTTCTGGTGATGAGCCGCACCCCGGATGACACCCGCCGCGCCAAGGAGATGATCACCACCTTCACCTTCCGGGTGCGCAACATCCCGGCGGCTTTGTACAAGGCCATGGGCGGCTTTGCCACCAACGGCATCAACATGACCAAGCTGGAAAGCTATATGGTCGGAGGCTCCTTCACCGCGACCGAGTTTTACGCTGACATCGAAGGCCATCCCGAAGACGCCCCGGTCAAACGCGCGCTGGAAGAACTGCGCTACTTCTCAACACAGGTCGATATCTTGGGCGTCTACCCCGCCGATCGTCGTAGGGACTGACCTCCCCTGCGCCTGCCAAGCACACCAGCCTAGCCCGGAATCAAGGCGCTTTTGCGCCGCCGGGCAGCGCCTGACCGCCCCCTCGGGCGGGCGCTATTGCAGTGTCTCGCCTAGAACATCTGGGGGATTGCTGAGACATAAACCGCCTAGAACCAACGTGGCTCGCTCACCCGGCGGTCAGGCGCAGCCCTGTGCCAGCATTGGGAAAACGCTTCGCCCTCGGGCGCCCCGCCTCAATACTTCTTCACCGCCCGATACCGTGCCTCAACCTCAGCCGCCAACTGTGCCGCCCGCTGATCAAACTTGCGATCAATCCGCGCCCGCGCCAGCCGCAAAGATTGCAGGAACAACCGCGCGGTCAGGCTGCGCGGTGAGATTTCTAAGACCACATGCATCCGGGTGCGTTTGCCACCCAGCTCCATCAGATCAATCGAGGCAACCCCCTCAATCGCCTGCGAAATCCCGGCAAAGCGCAATAATGTTGAGGGTTCAATCTGGGTCAGCTCCAGCTCCATATTGCGCGGCTTGCTGCGATAGGAAAACCGCGCCGCCCAACGCATCCCCGCTGCCACCGCCCGCAGCTTGTCGATACGCGATACTTCCGCGCCGCGCCGCATCGCCGCCCGCTCCCAAGCCTCGAAATCCGAGATGATCCGAAACACATCTGCGATCGGCGCTTCAATATCCTGCTTTGTCGCAAACCGCATCGCCTGTCCCCCAGCCTTGCTTGTTCTTGTTTTTATCTGCCAACAGGCGCAGCCAAATCGTTAACGCGCTAGGAATAACGATCAATCCAGCCGTTCTGCAAGGAAATTACCCATCAAAAACTGCGCAATCGCACCTTTGCGCCCCGGATTAATCTTTGGATGCTGCCCCGCCATCACCTCAACCAATTCCTCGCGGTTCACCCACAGCGCATCTTCCAACTCGGCAGGGTCCAGCGTGATCTCATCCGAGGTCGCCTCCGCAATGCAGCCGAACATCAACGAGGCCGGAAACGGCCAAGGCTGTGAGGCCAAATACCGCACCGCCCCAGTGGTGATCCCGGTCTCCTCAAACACCTCACGCCGCACCGCCGCCTCCAGCGTCTCGCCGGGCTCGACAAACCCCGCCAACAGCGAATACATCCCTTCCGGCCAAGGCGCAGACCGCCCGAGCAACAGCTTATTGCCACGCGTGACCAGCATGATCACCACCGGATCGGTGCGCGGAAAATGCTGGGCATGGCAAGCGGGGCAAGACCGCTGCCAACCGGCATGGCTCATCACCGATGCCACACCACAGCTAGAGCAAAACCGATGCGTGCTGTGCCATTGCAGCACCGCCTTCGCCGTTGCCGCCAATTCCGCCTCACGCGGGGTCAACAGCGCCATCACGCCGCGCAAATCCTCAAACGCGTGATCTTCCGGCAGGGCAGGGTGGCCTTGCCGATTGGCATCGACAAATCCGGCAGGTTGACTGGCCTCCAGCACCTCCGGCTCCCAGCCCGAAATATCCTGCGCAAACCGCGCCACGCCATCGTCCAGCCCCAGAAACACCGGCGCGCCCGTGCCCAAAACCACGCTATCCGCCGCCACCCACCCCAAGCCATTCTGCGCCACAATCAACGGCTTACCGCGCCAAATCGGCAACACCCGCCCGTCCGCCAACAGCTCTGCCATCCGCACCGGATCGCTGCGCAAAGCCGCCGCCCGATCCAGACCCGAGCCGCCAAATGTCACCGTTTCCGCCAATCGCATCGCCGCACTCCCGCTTTGCGCCGTTCATCGCATGGAACACCGGATAGGGCAATTCGCCGCACCCCGTGTCAAATCCAACCCAGCCGATCAAATATGCAACTTGAAGGTGAAACTTTTCGGCTAGCCGCGAATTTCACCTTCCTTTCGGCAGTTTAGGATGAGACGCTAAACCAAGGGGAGAAAATCCTGACACAGATCAGGCCTCTCGCTGCGTCGGGGAATGGGATTTACGGTGCAATACAGCTTTGCGAACGATCGTGGTGCGGTATCGGGCACCATTGGCGGCCCGGTGATTGATCTGCGCATCCTTGCGACCTCGGATCTGCATGCCAATCTGCTGGCGTGGGATTATCACACCAGCCGTCCCTGCCCGCAGCGCGGCCTTGCCCGCATCGCGACACTGATCCACAAAGCCCGCTTTGAGCGCCCGCAGAGCCTGCTGTTTGACAATGGCGACTTTCTGCACGGCACCGTGCTGGGCGATTTCATTGCCGAAACCACGCCGCTGCTACGCTCGGGCCGCCCGCTGCATGCGCATCCGATGATCGCGGCGATGAATGCGCTGGATTACGATGCGGTGGCGCTGGGCAATCACGAATTCGGCCATGGTTTGGGCTTTTTGCGCCGCTCGCTGGCCGCCACCCGCTTTCCCATCGTCTGCTCGAACCTCTACTTCAAACCCACCCGAGGTGCGCCGCTGGCCGCGCCCTATCTGCTGCTGCACCGTGATCTGCGCGACCGCCACGGCAAGCTGCACCGCCTCAAAATCGCCATACTGGGCTTCATTCCACCGCAAACCACGGTCTGGGAAAAGCGCTACCTGAAAAGCCGTGCCTCGGTGGATGACATCACAGCTTCCGCTCGCCATCTGGTGCCCGAGCTGCGCGCGCGTGGCGCCGATCTGATCATAGCGCTGTCACATTCCGGCATCGGCGAAGCAGAGGCCGAGCCGGGGGCCGAGAACGCGAGCTCAGCTTTGGCCGAAATTGACGGCATCGACGTGGTGATTGCGGGCCACACCCATCTGACCTTTCCCACCGCCAGCCGTCCCGATCTGGCCGGGAAACCCGCCGTGATGCCGGGGTTTTTCGGCTCGCATCTGGGGGTGATTGATCTCACCCTGCGCCACAGCAGCAAAGGCTGGCGGATTGCTGGCTTCGGGGCCGAAATCCGGCCGGTCTCAAGGCGCGATCCGGTGACCGGGCAGGTCGAAGCGCTGGTCAGCGACGACGCCGCGATTGTCGAAATCGCCCGTCCGGCGCATGAGGCCCTGCTGGCACGTACCGATATCGAAATCGGCCACAGCCCAATCGCACTGAACAGCCATTTCGCCCTGCTGACGCAAAGTCCGCCGCTGGCGCTGGTGGCGGCGGCGCAGGCGGATCATCTGAGGCGGGTGCTGGTGGGCACAGCGCTGGCCAACTTGCCGCTCCTCTCCGCTGTCGCTCCGTTCAAGGCGGGCGGGCGCGGTGGGCCTGAAAACTACACCGACATCCCGGCAGGCCCGCTGCTGACTCGCCATGTCAGTGATCTCTACATCCATCCCAACAGCCTGTCCTGCCTGCGGGTCAGCGGCCAAGACCTCTACGATTGGCTGGAACGCTCGGTCAGCCTGTATCATCAGATCGCGCCCGGTGCCGTTGACGCCGCGCTGATCGACGAAGATTTCCCCAGCTTCAATTTCGACACCATCCACGGTCTCAGCTATCAGATCGACCTGACCGAGCCGCCGCGCTTCAATACCTTTGGCCGGGTGATTGCCCCCGAGGCCCGCCGCATCCGCGATCTGCGCTATCAGGGCCAACCCGTGCGCCCCGCGCAGGTTTTCGCTTTGGCGACCAACAACTACCGCGCTGCGGGCGGCGTGGGCTTTCCCGGCACAGGCACCGCGCAAGTGGTCTATGAAGGTGCCGAGAGCAACCGCGAGATGCTTGCAAACTATCTGCGCAGCGGGGCCATTCCCGCGCCCGCCTCCGCCGATTGGCGCTTTGTACCAATGCCCGGCAGTTCGGTTACCGTCGATCTTAACCCCAGTGCCGCCGCTCATCTGGCCGAGGTGCCGCATTTGCGGCTGGAACCGCTCATGCAGCTTGCCACCGGCTTTCGCCGCTTTCGCCTGCATCTGTGATCGGCTATGAGGGCGGCAGATACGCGGTCGGCAGATACCAAAGGCCGAAAACCGGGGCTTGCGATGTTTGACGCGATTTTCTTCGATCTTGACGGCACGTTGATTGATACCGAAAGCCTTGCCATGGCCTCCGGCCTCGCCGCCTTTGCCGAATTGGGCCATCCGGTGACCGAGGCGTTTTTGCACCAACTCGTCGGCGTCGATCTGCCGACAGGCGGCAAAATCATCAGCGCCGCGATGCCGCGGGTTGATCCCGAGGCGCTGCATCCGCTGTGGCAAGGCGGCTTTCGTGCCGCGATGGATCTTAACGGCCTTAACCTCAAAGCCGGTGCTATGGATCTGCTGCAAGCCCGCCTGCTGCCGATGGCGCTTGTCACCTCCTCTGGCCGCCAAGAAGCGCATCATAAGCTGGAAATCGCGGGCATCGCCGAGATGTTCGATCTGATCATCACCGTCGATGACGTGACCGCCCCCAAACCCAACCCCGCGCCTTACCTTCTGGCCGCCGAAAAACTCGGTGTTTCGCCTGCGCGCTGCCTGGTGTTTGAAGACAGTGAAACCGGCGCAGAAGCCGGCCACCGCGCCGGCTGTTTCGTGGTGCAAGTCCCCGACGTGGTCCCCAGCCAAGGCCGCTGGGCGCATCATCTCGCCGACAACCTGCTGGCAGGCGCAAGGCACGCGGGCCTGCTGATCTAAGCCTGCCAAACCCCCTAAAACTTATCTAAAATTGTCATCCTCTGCGCGCAAATATCCCCGCCGGAGGCTTCTGAGGCCTGCGCACGGAGCCTCCGGCGGGAGTATTTCAAAAAGAGCAAATCCTGCGCGGAAATCCTTAACAAATCGTTGATGCCCACTTGTAACTCATTGAAATCATATCAGAGCAACCTCTGTCCACGCGCGGACACACGCCCAAACGAAAACGGCGCACCTTTCAGCGCGCCGCCTTGATCCGTGAAATCCGTTCAGTTCGTCATCAAATAATAGCTGTTCCGCGACGCGCCATTATTCTGCACCGTCACATAAAAATACCCGTTCCAGCTGGGCACGAAGTCGCAGTAAATCTTGTCCGACCAGCTCACATCATAGCAAATCGTGTTGCCATTCTCATCGGTGACCAGCACGTCGAGGTTGGAATCGCCATCCCCCACCACCGCGAGCTCGGCATAGCTGTCACCATAAAACGGCACCTCCCAGGTATCGGTCTGCCCGGCAGGCAGCCGCGACGGGGTCGATGACGCCCCGCCAACCCGGCCGCGCCCAGCCTCCACCATCGCATCCTCAACCAGCCCCGCCAGCACCTCATCCTCGCCCGCGAGTTCCTTCGCCGAGGCCATCATCACCGCCGCATCCACCGGCAAATCCTTGCCCTCGGCCTCACCCGCAAGCTCGGTCCCCTTGGTCTCTTTTTTGCGCTCGACCTCTTTCACCTCCACCGATCCTGCCAGCTTCGCCGCCGTCAAAACCGTTAACGCATCCTTGTTGGCCATGCCCAAGGTGTACAAATCCTGCGCCATCGCGAAGGTCGCCACCGCCCCCTTGCTGCCCGTCGCCGAGGATTTCACATTCGGCCCCTTCGCCGCAGCCGGGGCTTCCGTCGTGGTGGTCTGCGCGAAGGCAGGCAGGCTCAAAGCCACCAAAGCACTGGTCGCAAGGGCGGGGAAAAACGCTTTCAATGTCATGTTCTGTCCAATCGGTTGTGACCCTCGCGGGCGATATGCACTGAATTTGGCAGGAAGACCGCCGTTTGGGAAGTGGGTTCCGCGTGACAAATCGTGTCACATCCGTCGTTCCCAGCCTTCCCCCTCTCGCGGCTTCGCGCTAGCTTGCGCGCAACAAAAGGAGACTCTGATGCGCGCGATTTTGGAACGGTTGCTGAGTTTTGACACGGTCAGCTCCAAGCCCAACATCGCTTTGATGGGTTATGTGCAAGACCTGCTGGCCGAGGCTGGTATAGACTCCACGCTGATCCCCGACCCATCCGGCGGCAAAGCCAATCTCTACGCCACAGTCGGGCCGCAGGGTGTGCCGGGGATGATGCTGTCGGGTCACACTGATGTGGTCCCGGTCGAAGGTCAGGCTTGGACTGTGTCGCCTTTCGCGCTGACCGAAAAAGACGCGCGCTATTATGGTCGGGGCGCTGCCGATATGAAGGGCTTCGCCGCCTGCGCGATTGAGGCGGTGTTGGCCGCCGCCAAACGCCCGCTGAAAGTGCCGCTGCATCTGGCGTTGTCCTATGACGAGGAAATCGGCTGCATGGGGGTACGCAGTTTGATTGACATGCTGGAGGCTGCCTCGATCCGACCCCGGATGTGTATTGTGGGGGAACCCACGGCGATGCAGGTCGCCACCGGCCACAAGGGTAAGATCGCGCTGCGGGCAACTTGCGTGGGCAGGGAAGGTCATTCGGCGCTGGCTCCGCTCGCCCTCAATGCGCTGCATTTGGCGGCGGATTTTGTCGGGGTGGTGCGGGGGTTGCAGGCGCGGGTGGCGGCGACCGGGTTGCGGGATGGCGATTATGATGTGCCCTATTCGACGCTGCATGTGGGGAAGTTGAACGGGGGGGTGCAGGTGAATATCGTGCCGAACTCTGCCGTGATCGACTTTGAAATTCGCAGTTTGGCGGGCGAGGATACCGAGGCATTGATCGCGGATTTGCGGGCGGGGGCGGAGGCGATTGTGGCGCCGCTCCGGGCAGAGTTTCCTGAGGCGGAGATCAGGATTGAACGGCTGTGGGATTATCCGGGGTTGGGCACGCCTTCGGATGCGGGGGTGGTGAACTTTGTGAAATCGCTGACCGGGGCGAATGGCACGATCAAGGTGGCGTTTGGCACCGAGGGCGGGTTGTTTGATGCCCGGCTGGGCATCCCTACGGTGATCTGCGGGCCGGGGTCGATGGCGCAGGGGCACAAGCCGGATGAGTTCGTTTCGGTCGAACAGATTGAACGGTGCCGCACGATGCTGGCGGAATTGGTGGATCGCTGCGTAGCGGGATTTTAAGGGTGGTCCCAACTCGGGACCTTTTTTAGATGATTTAGAATCAATGAGTTAACATACCCGTTTTAAGGGTCTGTTAACTTCTCATCCGCAGTCCCGCGCCCGAACAGGCCCGCCAAGGCGCGGCTGGTGGTGGCACTCGTCCCCGGTCGCGGCAATGCCACGAAGGGCATCGGGCGCGACAATTCCATCGCGGCAAGGCCGACGCGGGCGGTCAAAGCGCCGTTGACCACGCCTTCGCCAAAGCGCCGGGAAATCTTGGCAAGTAGTCCCCCCGATGCCACTGAGCCTACCAGATCATCGGCCAAGGCGATCGCGCCCGCGCCCAGCAGCGCCGAAAACACCCGGCGCATCAGGCGGAAACTGCCCATGCTGCCGGACCGCCCGCCATAAATCTCGGACAGGCGGCGGATCAGTTTCAAATTGGCATAAAGTGCTGTCGCCACATCCGCCAAAGCCAGCGGCACAAAAGCGGTGATGGTGGCGACGAGGCGGGCGGCGGCTTCAACCTCGGCCAGTGCGGCACGGTCCAAGGGGGCGATCAGTTCGACCTCTGCCAGCGACAACAAAGCGTCGGCATCGAATACATCGGCCTCACGCTCGGCCAGACGGGCACGGCCCCAAGCCGTATCGGCGCGGTCGGAATACAGACTGACAAGGCTCGCCACCGCGGCGCGGGCGGCTTTCAGATCGCCAGCGAGGCGGGCTTCGGCGGCGGCGGCGCGCAGCTTATCCAGCCGCGCCATGCGGGAGAACGCCATCAGTTCGCGGCCCGCCAGCACCAGCACCACAAACAACGCCAGCACGAACAGCACAAAGGCCAGCCAGCCCAATACGCTGTTTTCACCAAACAATCCGATAACGAAATTCCATGCCGACACCGACAGCACCAGCGTGAACAGGCTGCCGAACACCCAAAGCGCAAAGCGGGCAAAGCCGGACCCCCGGCGCTGGGCGAGAAAAGCGGCGGTGTGCAGTGCGCGCGCGGCCCCCGCATCTGGCACCGCTTCAGCCATACCGGGATCGGCGGCATCGCCATCATACTCTTGCATCAACGGGCCGTGCAGGCGGGCCCGTTCGTTTTGAGACGGGTCATTCAGATGCAGGCTCACAAGCGATCTCCGATCAGGAATTCGGCGGCGCGGTCGAGGCGGATATGCGGCGGGCCTTCGCCGGGGCGCAAGGTGACGCGGGCCGGGGCGAAGGCCATCAGCGCATAATCGGCGTCGAGCCATTGCTCGGCGCCTTCGCGGGCGGGCGAGAGCAGGCGGCTGGGGTCGGCGGGCAACTGGCCCGGATACATCACGGCCTGTTTGCCATTGGTCAGCAAGCGACCGCGCACGGCATCAAGGCTAACACCTTCGCGTGACACGGTTTCTTCCACGGTGCAGCGCAGGCTTGCCATTGAAATGGCTGCGGTCTGTGCGCCCGCGAAATCGGCGCGGCTGACGGCTTCGCGCAGCATCGCCCGCATGATCCCGGTTAAGGCGGGGTGCTGGTGGTGGTGGAGATGGTCGGCCTTGGTGGCGGCGAACAGGATTTTCTCCACCCGTTTGCCGCCCAGGATACCCGTCAGCCAGCCGTTGCGACCGGGGCGGAAGGCCGCCAGCACATCGGCCATGGTGCGGCGCAGGTCTTCCACGGCTTGCGGGCCTTGGTGCAGGGCGGAAAGGACATCGACCAGCACGATCTGGCGGTCAATCTTGGCGAAATGCTCGCGGAAGAACGGCTGGATGACGCGGGATTTATAGACGTCATAGCGGCGCTGCATCTCGCGCCAAAGACTGTTGCGCGGGGTTTGCGCAGGCGCAGGCAGTGGGGCGAAGGTCAGCACCGGAGAGCCTGCCAGATCACCGGGCAGCAGGAAGCGACCGGGGGTGCAATCAGACCAACCTGCGGCGCGGGCGGCTTTCAGGTAGTCGGTGAAGTGTTGGCTGAGGGCTTGGGCTTTGGGTTCTTCCAAGCGAAGCGAGCCGTCCTCGGCCCGGGCATGGGCCATGAAATCGGCAGCTTCGGGGCGTTTGGCGATGCGGTGCAGGGTGTCTTCTGACCATTCGGTGTAGGATTTATCCAGCAAGGACAGGTCCAGCAGCCATTCGCCGGGGTAATCGACGATATCGACATGCAGGGTGCGCGGGCCGGCAAAGCTGTTGATGAAACCGCTGGGCCGGGTGCGGAACGACAGACGCAGCTCGGAAATCGCGCGGGTCGATTGCGGCCAACGCGGATCGTCGCCTGTCATCGCGGCGAGGTGATCCTCGAAGGCAAAGCGTGGCAGGGTGTCGTCGGGTTGCGGCTGCAAATAGACCGCCTCGATGCGGTTCTGCGCCTGGGCGGTCAGTTGCGGCATCCGGGCGCGGTCGAGCAGGTTGGCGACCAGACTGGTGATGAACACGGTTTTGCCCGCGCGCGACAGCCCGGTGACGCCGATGCGCAACACCGGTTCATAGCCGGTCAGGGCCGAAGCCGCGGCCTCTATTTGCCGGGCAATGCCGTGGGTTAGGCTGGAAAACACGCGCGATCATCCTGTTGCTTGGCGTCAACATAGGGGTGAGGCGGGCGTTTTGGAAGGCATGGACAGGAAGGTGCGTATTGGGTAAGCGCGGGAGATGCCCAGATATGCCATGCTCATCGACTATGACGGAGGTCCGTTCAACGGCTGGCAGCGCCAGGCGGGCGGGCAGTTGACGGTGCAGGGTGCGATTGAGGCGGCATTGGCGCGGTTGGAGCCGGGGCCGCATACAATTGCCGCCGCAGGGCGGACGGATTCCGGGGTGCATGCCACGGGGCAGGTGGCGCATTGCGATCTGGCGAAGGATTGGGACTGTTTTCGGCTGGCCTCGGCGCTGAACGCGCATCTGCGCCCCGCTCCGGTGTCGGTGCTGGCGGTGGTGAGGGTGGCGGACGATTTCCACGCGCGGTTTTCGGCGCGGGAGCGGCGCTATCTGTTCCGGCTGGTGGCCCGGCGCGCGCCAGCAACGCATGACCGGGGGCGGGTGTGGCGGGTGCATTCTCCCTTGGATATTGAAGCGATGCGGGCGGGGGCGGCGTATCTGATTGGCAAGCATGATTTCACCACGTTCCGCTCGACCTATTGTCAGGCGGCTAGCCCGGTGAAGACGCTGGACGAGGTGTCGATTGTCACGGTGCCCTATGCGGCGGGGGTGGAATACCGCTTTACCCTGCGGGCGCGGAGTTTCCTGCACAACCAAGTGCGCTCGATTGTTGGCACGCTGGAGCGGGTCGGGGCGGGGGCTTGGGCACCCAGTCAGGTGAAAGCGGCGCTAGAGGCGGCGGATCGCGCGGCTTGCGGGCCAGTCTCGCCGCCGGATGGGCTGTATATGACCGGGGTGGGCTATCCGGTAGACCCGTTCGGTTCGCTTTGACGCCAAGCCGGGGGCTCGCCCCCGGACCCCGAGGATATTTAAGCGCAGAGGATGATCAGAGCGGTCAAGCACCCCGACGGGAGAACGGATCTTGCCGCGGGGTGCCATCCACTGCGTCGGTCATCGGCGTCCCCGCCTGTACCGCTCTTTGAGTTTGAGCGATTCGGATTAAAGCCTTCTTAACGGACATCCTCTGCGCTCAAATATCCCGGGGGTCCGGGGGCTGGCCCCCGGCTTGGCCAATGCAGCGCGCAGCGGCTGCTAGACCTACCCCGCCCCATCGCTTATCAAGGTCAAAAGCATTGGAGCCTGCATGACCCTTCCCGATCTGCTGTTGTCACAACTGTCCGATCCGTTTCGCATCGGTCTGTTGATCGCGTTGTTCCTCACCATGCTGCGCACGCGGGCGGCTTCTGGAACCATCATCCCGCTCGCCATCGGGGCGGTGTTTGTGGCGGTGTTGTTGCCGCTGACGGCGCAGGCGCAACTGGCGGTGCCGATGGCTGTGGCCATCGGAGTGGGAATTCTGGCCAATGTGATTTGGCTGGCGGTTATTCTGGGGGTTTGGACGTTGTATCAGCGCCTGCGCGCCCGCTGACCCCCGCAAGGTCAAGTACCCGGTGCCTCAGCAAACGGGCGGCATAGCAAAAGGGCCGGGAGTTTCCTCCCGGCCCTTTGCCCGTTTCAGACGTCAAACGCTTATTGGTTGTTCGCGTCCGAGAAGATGTCTTTCTTATGCGTACCACCCGGCACCAGCAGCGTACCGATCACCACCGTCGCCAGAGCCACCACGATGGCATACCAGAGCCCCGAGTAGATGTTGCCGGATTGTGCCGAGATCGCCAGCGCGGTTGCCGGAAGCAAGCCACCGAACCAGCCGTTGCCGATGTGGTAGGGCAGCGACATGCCGGAGTAGCGGATCCGGGTCGGGAACAGTTCGACCAGCATCGCAGCAATCGGGCCGTAGACCATCGTCACCAGAATGATCAGATAGGTCAGGATCGCGACCACGCTGATGTTTTGCTTGGTGAAGATGTCAAAGAAGCCACCGACTTTCGCCACCGTGGTATTGTCGGCGGCCACCAGCGGATAGCCCGCTGCGGTCAGAGCATCGTTGATCGACTTCTCAAAGCCGGCTTTCACTCCATTGGCTGCGTCCAGTGCGGCTTGCGCTGCATCCGTTGCGGCTTGGTCGGTGCCGGCTTTGGCGGTTTCAAGCGCTGCCTTGGCATCGGCAATCGCTTTGCCGTTCACGCTGCCGTCATAGGCAGGGATCACAGTTTCGCCGATTTTCACCGAAGCAATCGTGCCAGCCGCCGCATCGACGGTCGTCGAGTTGACCGAGCCTTTCAGCAGCAGGGCTTTGGCAATGTCGCAAGATTTGGTGAACTTGGCGGTGCCGACCGGGTTGAACTGGAACGAGCAATCCGCCGGGTTCGCCGTGACCACTACCGGGGTGGTTTGTGCTGCGTGGAGGGCCGGGTTGGCGGTTGCGGTCAGCGCGTTGAACACTGGGAAATAGGTCAGTGCCGCAATCAGACAGCCTGCCAGAATGATCGGCTTGCGGCCGATACGGTCAGACAGCGAGCCGAAGAACAGGAAACCACCGGTGCCGAGGATCAGCGACCATGCCACAAAGACGTTGGCCGAATAGCTGTCGACCTTCACCACGTTTTGCAAGAAGAACAACGCGTAGAACTGGCCGGAATACCACACCACGGCTTGGCCAGCGGTCAGGCCGAACAAAGCGATCAGTGCGATTTTGGCGTTTTTCCACTGACCAAAAGCTTCGCGCAGCGGGGCTTTCGAGGCAGCGCCTTCTTCCTTCATTTTCTTGAAGGCCGGGCTTTCATGCATGGTCAGGCGGATATACAGCGACACCGCCAACAGGAGGAGCGATCCGATGAAGGGCAAGCGCCAGCCCCAAGCCTTCCAAGGCTCCAGCATGACTTGCACGCCTTTGGCGTCCAAAAGCGGCGCACCGTCCAGGCCGACTTGCGCCACTGTCGGATAATGGCCGTTGACGTAGCCCGTCAGCACCAAGATCACCACCAGGGACAACAGCAAGCCAAGCGTCGCCGTGGTCTGGATGAATGAGGTGTAATAGCCACGACGGTGTTGTGGCGCGTGTTCGGCGACATAAACCGCAGCGCCGCCGTATTCACCGCCCAAGGCCAGCCCTTGCAGCATCCGCAGGCCGATCAGGGTGATTGGGGCCGCGATCCCCCAGCTTTGATATCCCGGCAGGATGCCGACGAAGAAGGTCGACAGACCCATGATCAGGATCGTCATCAGGAAGGTGTATTTCCGCCCGATCAAGTCACCCATGCTGCCGAATACCAATGCACCAAACGGGCGCACGATGAAGCCTGCAGCGAAGGCCAGCAGCGCGAAGATGTTGCGGGTGGCTTCGGGGTATGGTGTGAAAAACTGCGCGCCGATGATCGCGGCAAGCGAGCCGTAGAGGTAGAAGTCATACCACTCAAAAATCGTGCCGGCGGACGAGGCCAGAATAACCTTGCGCTCCTCCGCCGTCATTGGCCGTGAGCGTACACTCACATCTGCTAAGCTAGCCATGTTTGGCCTCCCTTGTTGTCCGGCGCTGGTCGCCGGTTCCCTATCCCAATCCAGAGCCGGGCAAACCTTCTGCGATCCCTGCCAAGGCAAGGTTCAGCCGAGGGCTGCTGGTTCTGGTTCTTGTATCCCCCGCAGCCGCTCCTCAACGGCGGCGGGGTATGCTTTAAGCCGCGATGCCGGCTATGATCTGGCCAAGGCTGTGGCGAATCTCGGCGATGGGACCCATCGCGTCGATGCGTTCCAAAACGCCTTTGGCCTCGTAATAGGCAATCAACGGTGCCGTCTGGGCGTGATAAGCGGTCAGCCTGTCGCGTACCGTTTCGGCATTGTCGTCGGCGCGGCGTTTGAATTCCAAGCCTCCGCATTTGTCACAAACGCCCGCTGTGTGGGGGCGTTTGAACGTGTCATGGTAGCCTTCGCCGCAACTGCCGCAGGTGTGGCGGCCCGAGACCCGGCCCACCATCGCGGCATCATCGACCTCAAGGCTGATCGCGGCGGTAATCTTTTGCCCGCTCTCGGCGAGTAGTTTGTCAAGCGCAGCGGCTTGCCCAGAGGTGCGCGGGAAGCCATCCAGAATGATGCCCTTGGCCACGTCGGGTTGCGCCATGCGGTCTTTCAGGATCGCCAGCACGATCTCATCCGACACCAAAGCGCCTGCTGCCATCACGGCTTTGGCCGCTAAGCCCGCCGGGGTGCCCGCGCTGACAGCCGCGCGCAAAAGGTCGCCGGTGGACAGCTGGATCAGACCGAAGTCCTCCTCCAGCATCCGGGCTTGTGTGCCTTTGCCAGCGCCGGGGGGACCGAGAAGGATCAGAACCGGGGCCATCCGCTCAAGCCTTGTTCATGCGGTTGGTGATCAGCTCTTCCACCACAGCCGGATCGGCGAGGGTGGAAATATCGCCCAACGCGCCAAAATCATTCTCGGCGATCTTGCGCAAAATGCGGCGCATGATCTTGCCCGAGCGGGTTTTCGGCAGGCCGGGAGCCCATTGGATCAGATCGGGCTTGGCAATCGGCCCGATCTCGGTGCGGACCCAAGCTTCGAGTTCCTTGCGCAAAGCGTCCGAGGGTTCCTCGCCGCGCATCAGGGTGACATAGGCGTAGATGCCTTGGCCTTTGATGTCATGCGGATAGCCGACGACAGCGGCTTCGGCGACTTTCGGATGGGCGACAAGCGCGCTTTCCACCTCAGCCGTGCCCATACGGTGACCCGAGACGTTGATCACGTCATCGACGCGGCCAGTGATCCAGTAATAGCCATCCAGATCGCGGCGGCAGCCGTCGCCGGTGAAGTAATAGCCGGGGTA
This sequence comes from Cypionkella sp. PAMC25878, assembly GCF_058135695.1. Classification (NCBI taxonomy): domain Bacteria; kingdom Pseudomonadati; phylum Pseudomonadota; class Alphaproteobacteria; order Rhodobacterales; family Paracoccaceae; genus Cypionkella; species Cypionkella sp. PAMC25878. The sequence continues at coordinate 1,375,138 of NZ_CM176871.1, forward strand.
TTGGCTGAAATAGGCTTCCTCAAACCGCGCATGATCGCCCCACAGCGTGCGCATCATGCCCGGCCAGCTGTCGGAGATGCAGAGCACGCCATCGGTTTCGGTATCGGTTTGCACCTTAGCCGTGGCGGGATCGAGCACGATAGGTTTGACGCCAAAGAACGGCAAGGTGGCTGAACCGGGTTTTTGCGGAATAGCCCCCGGCAACGGCGTGATCAGATGGCCGCCGGTTTCGGTCTGCCAGAACGTGTCTACGATGGGGCAGCGGCCCTTGCCGACATGCTGGTTGTACCAGTGCCACGCCTCGGGGTTGATTGGCTCGCCGACCGAACCCAAAAGCTTGAGGCTGGAGAGATCGTGCTTAGCGGGCCATTCCGGCCCCATGCCCATCAGCGAACGGATCGCCGTCGGCGCGGTGTAGAATTGGCTGACCTTATGCTTGGCGCAAACCTCCCAGAACCGTCCGGCATCGGGATAATTCGGCACGCCTTCAAACATCACCGTGGTCGCGCCATTCGCCAGTGGGCCGTAGATGATATAGCTATGGCCGGTGACCCAACCCACATCGGCGGTACACCAGAACACATCGCCATCATGGTAATCGAAGGTGATCTGCTGCGTCATCGCCGCGTAAACCAGATAGCCGCCCGAGCTGTGCACAACCCCCTTCGGCTTACCCGTCGAGCCCGAGGTATACAGGATGAACAGCGGGTCTTCCGCCCCCATCTCGACATAGGCGCAATAGGGTTTGGCGGCGGCCATCTCGGCCTTGACGTCAATATCGCGGCCATCGACCCACGAGGTCTGATCGCCGGTGTGTTTGACGACCAAGCATTTCACATGGTCGTTGCAGTGCAAAAGCGCCGCGTCGGTATTGTTCTTCAGCCCGGTTTTCTTGCCGCCGCGTGGCGCGAAATCAGCTGTGATCACCACCTTGGCATCCGAGTCATTGATCCGGTTCGCCAAAGCATCCGGCGAGAACCCGGCAAAAACGATCGAGTGAATAGCCCCGATCCGCGCACAAGCCAGCATCGCATAGGCGGCTTCCGGGATCATCGGCAGGTAAATCACCACCCGGTCACCACGCGAAACCCCGTGAGATTTCAGCACATTCGCCATGCGTGAGGTGTTTTCCAGCAGTTGCGCATAGGTGATGTGCAGGGAAGGGGTTTTCGGATCATCCGGCTCCCAGATTATCGCCGTCTGGTTGGCGCGGGAGACCATATGGCGGTCGATGCAGTTGGCCGAGACGTTCAGCGTGCCGTCTTCAAACCATTTGATCGAAACTTCGCCAAGCTTGAAATTGGTGTCTTTGACGCGGGTGAAATCCTTGATCCAGTCAATGCGCTGGCCTTCCTTGGCCCAAAACGCGCTCGGATCGGCGACAGATGCCGCATACATCGCCTCATACTGTGTGGCGTTCACATGCGCATGGGCGACAAATTCTTCTGAAGCCGCATATTTCTGCGCAGCAGCGTGATCCGACATAACTTTCTCCCCAGTTCCCAGTCAGGCCTTGCGACCCGTCCCAACGGCCTGCCGCATAGGGCAGGGCTCCCCCGTTTGTAACCTGATCATAGCGTATTTGTAAAATAGTTGGTAACTCTTTTTATTCATGTAGTTTTTCTGTAAATAAATTGACAAATCGGACGGTGAATTTTGTCAATTATTAGAAAATTGGCAATGAAATGACGGCACGTCACATTGGCAGCTTAGAGTTGAATGGCAGCGGGGGGAAGCTTAGGCACGGGCGGCAGACAATTTGGCGGGCGGTGGGCGCGCTTGGGATCGTCGGAGGGCTGCGCGGATTGCCCCGTTCACAATGGGGTGATTCGGATGCTAAACGCAGGGCAACCCCCAGCAGGCAAGTCTTGCCATCGAAGGCCTGCTCCGCGGTTTTAAAGGCCCGATATGACCCAAAAACGCCCCGACCCCGTCGCCGCCGCCGATGCAGACGCCCGCGCCTTGGCGCTGTCCTTGATGCAGACGCATCATGCCGCGCTGGCTTGGAGCGATGCTGAAACCCAGACTCCGGGCATCAGCCGGATCGCCTTTGGGCTAAACCCGGAGGGCGTACCGATCGCTTTGATCTCGGGCCTTGCCCCGCACACGGCGGCTTTGCGCGCCAACCCTGCTTGTGCGCTGATGCTGGGTGAGCCGGGCGAAAAGGGCGATCCGCTGACCCATCCCCGGCTGATGATCCGGGCTTTGGCGGAATTTGTCGCCGCCGATGATCCCAACCGCCCCACCCTGCGCGCGCATTGGCTAGAGGGCCACCCGAAGGCGACCCTTTACATTGACCTGCCCGATTTTGCCTTCGTGCGCCTTGTGCCGCAATCGGCGCTGTTGAACGGTGGCTTCGGCAAAGCCTTCCGGTTCAGCGCGGAAGACTTGCTGCCAGATTAAACTGGCCCAACCTTACACCGGATTATCCACCCGCAGCGTCACCTGCACCCGGCCCTTCACGGCGCTGGGCCATTTCAGATTGGCAAACTGCCCGCCCGCGCCCTGTTCGACTTGCGCATAGGGCGTGACAAACTGCGCCGCCCCCGCAGCATTGGTGATCGCGCCTTCGGCCACCACCGCCGTGACATTGCGCGCCCGCCCGCCAAACGGCAGCAGGTTGTTGCTGTTCACCGCCCAAGTATCCGACACGGTATTTTGCGTATGCTCAATCAGCATCGGGCTGACCGCGCGCTGCGTCACGCCGTTGAAGGTATTCTGATCAAAGCTGATGTTGCGGAACGAATTGAACTCCAGCGTCGCATAGCTGGTGTCAATCGACTCCACCCGGTCAATATCGCCAGAACGCGCGTAAAACACATTGCCCGTGACCGAAAGCCCCGAAATGAAATGCCCCGGTCCGCGTGGTGTCAGCACGATCCAACTGAACCAGGGGGCCACGTTTTGCGCGGTGAACACGTTGCCCGTCACGCTGAGGCCGCCAAAAGAGTATTCGTTGGCATATTGCGGCTCTGCATCATGTTCGTTTGACAGCTCGATAAAGCTGTTGTCGATATAGTTGCCGGTGATGAAGGTTTTGGCATTGGTTTGTGTCAGCACCAGTCCTGCGCGCCGCACCCCGTTCAGGCTGTCATCGCCGCCGAAAAAGTGGTTGCCCAAAAACACTCCACCCGAACCTGCCACAACGCCAAAATGCCCAAACCGCGACGCCCGGTTGTTGCGGATTTTGATGTCATTCGAATTGGTGTTGAACGCGATCGACGTGCGGTTCTGCGCCAACTCGTTCTGATCGTTTGAGTAGAACTGACAATTCTCGATGTGCAGATCCTGACAGCCTTCACCGGTCGAGGTGATGGCGCGGTCTTTCACCAGATGGAAGCCGCAGTCGAACACCTCAAACGTAGCGCCTGACAGGGCGAGATTGATCGCGCTGGCATTGCCGCCGCAGGTAAATTCAACCTCCGAGATCTGAAAGCGCTTCAACTCGGTAAATCCAGAGAAGTCAAGCATGTAGGCATAACGGGTGAAGGTGAAGGTGCGGGTCCCTGCGGCGGCCCACAGGGCTCTGCTCAGGGTGATCGTGCTGGTGCCGACATTTTTCGAGGTAACATAAACCTCGCGCCCAACCCCGGTGCCGCTAACCCGCGCGCCCACGGGAATGGAAGCGATATTGGCCACGCCTGTCAGCGTGAACGGATTGGCCACCGCATAGGTGGCAACTGCACTCACCACCTGTGTATTCCAGCCTGCACCCGCCACCGCGACCAGATTGCCGTTCACCAAACTGCGCCGCGTGCCAAAGATGGTTAGGCCGCTGAGCGCCTGCACGTTGATCGGGGCTGTCAACTCCACCCGCCGCCCGTTCAGATCCAGCGTCACATGGTCGGTGAAATAGAACAGCGCCTGCAACGCCTTCTTGAATCCGCTGAGTTCGCTGCCAAACGCCGCCGTATAGGTATCAAGGTTATAGTTGCGGGTGCAGGCCAAGCGCTGGGCATCCGGCATCACAAGCGTGCCTTCAAACTGCACCGGGTTCTCAAACGTCAGGTGTGATCCGATGTAATATACCCCCGGCGAGACCACCACGGTCTTGCCCGCCGCCGCCGTATCCGCCGCATCAAACGCCGCGCGATCATCGGTGACGCCATCGCCCACCGCGCCATAATCGCGCACATCGACCCAATCGAACATCTCGGCATGGAACACATCCGTGACATCCTCAATCGTGATGTCGTCAATCCGCACCACGCCGCCGGTCGGCCCGGTCAGATCCAGCCCGAAATGCCCAAATGCAGGCGCGGTGCCCCAGACCATATCCACCCCCGGCCGATTGCCTGACCCTACGATCGCACTGACCACCACCACCGCGCCGTAACCTGTCAACGCCACATCCGGCCCCTGCTGATCGGCAGATGTCACGTTGGTCCCCGAGCCTGACCCCGCCCAACCCGCAATCCGCACCGTGGGCAGCGCGCCGCTGATCGCCTTCACCCGCGCCGTTACCCGCAGATACATCCCCGGCTGACACGGGATCGACTGAAAGCAGCGCAGCTTTTGCACCGCAGAGGTCTTTTGCAACTCCAGACAGCCCGCGAAATCCTGATCCGAAGGCACATAGGCCGCATTGGCCTGCCCCAGATACGAGCCCTGACCGCTGAGCCCATCCTCGCGCGACCACAGTGCCAGACCTGCCGAAAACGGCGGCGGCATCAGCACCAACCCTTGCGTAATTGCCTTGTTCATCGCGTTACCTCGCCTCGGTTTGCCAGTGATTCCGCAGCCGCTGCGATATGCGCAGGGCGTAAGGCCGAAGTGCTACAGACAAAGCGTTAACCACCGCCAACAGCGGCGCGCGCTGCCACAGGGGAGTTTGCGGCGGATTCTACGGCGCGTATTTCCGCATCCATCAGCAAGCTGCCGCCTAAAAAACAGCCGCCCGACGAATCGGATGGCGTGAGGTGCTGTTTTTTGAGAATAAACTGTGCTATTCAACCGGAAATAGATCGTAGATTTTACCCCAATGATTGTGTCAACCTGTGCCTTTGATAGACTGAGGATCCCCAGATGAACCCTTATGTATATCGGCTGCTGTCGATGGACCGAGGCAAAAAGCGGGTGCTTCAGGTCGCGGTTGATGTGCTGCTGCTGCCGATGATGTTCGTCCTTGCGATGTGGCTCAAGCTGGATGGGTTTGGCTTTCTGCGCGATCCGCAGGTCTGGCTGGTGCTGATTCCGGTGCTGCCTGCCACGATTTACACCTTCGTGCGGTTGGGGTTTTACCGCGCCGTGCTGCGCTATATCGCCGGGCGGGCGCTGATCACCATCCTGATGGGCGCAATGATCTCTGCGGTGACAATGACGGTCGTGGCGCAGCTGGCCGATCTGCCGGTGCCGCACGCCGTGCCGCTGATCTACATGCTGCTGACCTTCCTTAGCATCGGCGGCGTGCGCTTTGGCTTCCGCGAACTGGTGAACTACGCGCAAAACCGCCGCAAGGAACGCGTGGCGATCTATGGCGCTGGCGCGGCGGGGCGGCAGTTGTTGCAAGTGCTGCATCAGCGCAGCGACTATGTTCCGGTCGCGTTTATTGACGACTCGCGGCAGGCTCAAGGCACCCATGTCGGCGGCTTGATGGTCTATTCGCCGTTGCAGATTGAATCGCTGATCCGCAACAACGGCGTCAATGTTGTGCTGCTGGCGATCCCCTCGGCCAGCAAATCCCGCCGCAACGAAATCCTGAAATCGCTGGAAAGCCAGCCGCTGCTGATTCAGACGGTGCCGGGTCTGGACGATATCATGACCGGCAAGGCCAGCATTGATCAGATCAATGACATCAGCATTGAAGACCTGCTGGGCCGTGATCCGGTGCCGCCGCAGCGTGAGCTGTTGGGGGCCAATATCACCGGCAAGGTGGTGATGGTCACCGGGGCAGGCGGCTCAATTGGCTCTGAGCTCTGCCGGCAGATCCTGCGGCTGAAGCCCGCGCGACTGGTGCTATATGAAATCTCGGAACTGGCGCTTTATACCATCGAGCAAGAGCTTGCGACGATGCAGAAGGTCTTGCGCTCTGATGTTGCCATCTCGCCGGTACTGGGCTGCATCAAATCGGTGCGGCTGGTGGATCGCACCCTGCGGCACTTTGAGGTTGAGACGGTGTATCACGCCGCCGCCTACAAGCATGTGCCTTTGGTCGAACACAACATCGCCGAGGGCGTGCGCAATATCGTGTTTGGCACCGCCACCTTGGCCGAGGCCTCGATTGCCGCCGGGGTGAAATCCTTCATCCTGATCTCATCGGACAAATCGGTGCGCCCGACCAATATCATGGGGGCCTCGAAACGCTTGGCCGAACTGGTCTGCCAATCGCTGGCCGATGCGCCGCGTAATTCTGGGACCACGATTTCCATGGTGCGGTTTGGCAATGTGCTGGGCTCCTCCGGCTCGGTGATTCCGCTGTTCCGTCGCCAGATTGAGGCCGGCGGCCCGATCACCGTGACGCATCCCAAGATCACCCGCTTCTTCATGACCATCCCCGAAGCCGCCCAGCTGGTGATTCAGGCGGGCGCTATGGCGCAGGGGGGTGAGGTCTTCGTACTGGATATGGGTGATCCGGTGCTGATCACCGAACTCGCCGCGAAAATGGCGCGTTTGCATGGGCTTAAGCCGATCATTTTTACCGATCCGGTGACGGAAAAACCCGGCAAGGGCGAGATTGGCATCGTGTTCACCAAACTGCGCCCCGGCGAAAAACTGCATGAGGAATTGCTGATCGGCAACGATCCAAAACCCACCAGCCATCCGCGCATCATGTCAGCCACCGAATGTCGTCAGCCCTTGGATGAATTGTCCGCCGCCCTCGTGCAACTGGCGCAGGCCTGCGACCGCAATGATGTTGAGCGCATCCGCAAGATCATGATTGATCAGCAAACCGCCTATCAGCCGACCAGCGAGATCTTCGATCAATTCTGGACCGGCGAGGACGAGCTTGATGTTGCTGCCGACAAAGCCCCCGATCAACGCCGCCTGACTTTGGTGCATGGCTGAGCGTCGGTTTGCGCTTCGGCTCGGGGCCGGATTCTCAGCGCAGCCGCTGCGAGGGTTACCGCTCATCTGCATCGGCATCCGCACCACATTGGCGGTATTTTACTGTCGCATTGGTGGTGTTTGCGAAAAATTTCGCCTATCAATAAGGCAAGGTGCCCGAGCTACAGGGCGCACAGGGTGGGGTTGGCAGGCATGACGCGATCAAAATATCTGGTTTTGTGCGGGCTCTGCGGTGTTTTCGCTTTGCCAGCGCAAGCCGAAATGCACCCCAGCCTTGGGTTTTCCGGCGTCACCGGCCTGATCGACATGCCCTCGGGTGAGCAGCAAAGCGACGGCACCTTGTCGGTGGTGAAATCGCAATTCGGCCCGATTGGCCGCACCACTTTGTCGTTCCAGATCACCCCCCGGTTGTCCGGCAGCTTCCGCTATTCCTCGGTGAAAGACTGGTTCACAAACCCCAGCGATGGCATCACCACCTATTATGATCGCAGCTTCGATCTGCGGTATCAGATCACACAAGAGGGCCGCTATGTCCCGGCGATCACCGTCGGCTTGCAAGACATCATCGGCACCGGCGTGCAGTCGGGCGAATATATCGCCGCCACCAAAACCTTTGGCGATAAGGTAAAAGTCACCGCCGGTTTGGGCTGGGGCCGCTATGGCAGCTATGGCTCGATCGGTGCGCCATTCGGGGATCGCCCCGCGGTTGATTTCGGCTTGGGTGGCAAGCTGCGCACCGGCCAATGGTTCCGCGGCGATGTCGCCCCCTTCGCCGGGGTGGAGTGGCAACTTAACCCGAAGTGGTCGCTTAAGGCCGAGTATTCGTCGGATGCCTACGTCGAAGAAGCTGGCAACCGCGCCACGTTCCAGCGTAACTCTCCCTTCAACTTCGGCGTCGAATACAGCGCAAAGAACAATCTGCGGCTTGGGCTTTATTCACTTTACGGCTCGGAAATCGGCTTCTCGGCTCAGATCGTGCTGGACCCTAAGAAAAACCCGCACGGCGGCAGTTTGGGCCCCGGCCCATTGCCTGTGACGGCAAGTGCGGCGGCAAAAAGCTGGGGGCCAAACTGGGTCACCGACCGGGGCGCGCAAACCGCAATGCGCGATCAGACGCAAAGCATCCTGGCGCATGACGGCATCATGGTGGAGAGCATCGCGATCTCGCCCACCCGTGTGCATCTGCGCATCCGCAACACCCGGCTGGATAATGCCCCGCAAGCCATTGGCCGCACCGCGCGCGCGCTTGCCGCGACCATGCCCGCTTCGGTGACAACGTTTGAGATTGTGCCGATAGCGCAAGGCGTGCCGTTGTCCACAGTGGTGATTCGCCGCGCTGATCTTGAAGCTTTGGAATTCGCGCCCGGCCAAGATATCGCGATGGAGCAGCGCACCCAGATCCTGCCCGCGCCCGGCGCCCTGCCCGCAGGCGCGATCCTCAGCGACAGCCAATATCCCCGCTTCAAATGGGGCCTGTCGCCGTATGTTGCGACCAGCCTGTTTGATCCTGGCAAGCCCTTGCAAGCGGATGTTGGCCTGCGGCTCACCGCCCGCTATGATTTCGCGCCCGGCCTGATCGCCTCGACCTCTATCACCAAAAAGCTATATGCTGGCATTGAACGCTCTACCTTCGCGTCGCGCACCAAACTGCCACCCGTGCGCAGTGATGCCAGCGTCTATGCCACCGAGGGCGACCCCGCCATTGAACGCCTGACCTTCGCTTGGTATGCTAAACCCGGCCCTGAACTTTATAGCCGCGTGACTGTTGGTTATCTGGAGCCGATGTTCGGCGGGATCTCGGGCGAATTGCTCTGGCAGCAAACCGGCAAGCCCTATGCGCTGGGGATTGAGGTGAATTACGTCAAGCAGCGCGATTTTGACCAGCTGTTTGGCTTTCAGGATTACAGCATCGTCACCGGCCATGTCTCGGGCTATTACAGCTTTGGCGGCGGCTATCATGCTCAGCTTGACGTGGGCCGCTATCTTGCGGGCGATTATGGCGCGACGCTTTCGCTGGACCGTGAATTTGCCAATGGCATCAAGGTTGGGGCTTTTGCCACCTTGACCGATGTGCCGTTTGACACGTTTGGCGAAGGGTCGTTCGACAAGGGCATCCGCATTGATATGCCGCTGGCGTTCCTCAGCGGGCGGCCAACGCAAAAGGTGTCGCGCATGGTGTTGCGCCCGCTGTTGCGCGATGGCGGCGCGCGGGTCGATGTCGAAAACCGGCTGTATGACACCGTGCGGAAATATCAGGAAACCGACCTTGACGCCGCTTGGGGGCGGTTTTGGAGATGATCTTGCGCCGCAGCCAACGCCTCGCCCTTTCTGCTGGCCTTGCAGCCGTTCTGACTCTGGCGGCCTGTGGGTCTCCGGCGTTGATGAAGGCGGTTTCGAGTGCCGCCGGATCGACCAATTCGGCCAGTGCGCAGCCTGCAGTGGGTGCGCCGCAGATTTGGTTGACCTTAGTGTCGCGCGGGGTGAAATTCCCGATGTCACAGTTGGCGGTGCGCGATGGCGTGGCAATCTACGCCTCGAAAGATGGCTCACAAGTCTTTTTGCGCAATGGCGTTCTAGTTGGCACGCGCGGCTTTGGTCTTGACCTGATGTCTGCCGATGCCCCCACCGCAGCCACATTGCGCGCAGGGGCAGCACATCAACGCAGTTATTATGACCTCGACGGCACCGACACGACGATTCGACATGTGTTCACCTGCACGGTTGAGCGGGATGCCGCCGCCGGAAATGCCATAGCCGAGGCCTGCACCGCCGATATTGGGACGATTCGTAACCAATATTGGTTCGATTCTGCTGGTTCTGTAAGCAAATCGCGGCAATGGGTGTCGCAGGGTGTCGGATATGCCGCGGTTGAACGAAAAGATGGCTGATTCTGCTTGCGTTAGACTTTTCTTTTAAGCCTGCTCGCTGTATGGTTGCTTAGATCATCCATCTAACCGGAGTATTTCAATGAATAAGATCGCTTCCTTCGCACTCGTTTCTTCGCTCGTTTTGGCTTCGTCCGCAGCTTTCGCTGGCGGCATGGTTGAGCCGACTGTAGAGCCGGTTCCCGTCGTTGTTACAGAAAACGCTTCGTCCTCGGCGACGCCGTTGTGGGCAATCATCGCTGGTGTCGTTGTCGTCGGCGCAGTGCTGTCGTCCTCGAACTAAGCTACGCTGCCCTTCTGGGTGGGTGTATTGAATTTAAACGCCCAAGCTTTTGCTTGGGCGTTTTGCTTTTTGTGGCCTTGCCGTTCAACAGAAACGGGAGGTCTTCGTCTCTGCTGCATTGCAAAGCGGCATCGTTAAGCCTCGATGCGGACCCGCGTGTCTCTGCGCGCCAATGCTCCGACGGATGCTGTCCCGCCTCCCTAGCGCTCGGTGTGGCAAAATCTTAACGATTCCTGAACGCGATCCTGTAACCCCTTGATGTGTATACAGCCCACCCCTTGTCCACGCGTGGACAGGCCTTCAATACCCCTTACCGCGCGCCGAGATCGGCCAAACCACTTCCACCACCCCGCCTCGGACGCCCACATACCAATCATGTAAATTACAGGTCGGATCACAATGTCCCGGCACCAGCCGCAGCTTATCATTGATCCGCAAAATCCCGCCCGGATCGCTGATCTCCCCATGCTCGTCAGAACAGTTCCGATACTCCACCCCCTGCGTGCCCGACACCACCGGTAGTCCCGAATCAACCGCCAAAGCCTTCAACCCCGCATCACACACCGCCCAATCCGTCCGGACGTGGCTCATCACCGAGGTCAGCACAAACAGCGCGTTTTCCCACATCCCCTGATCAAACCGCCGCCCGTCCTGATCCAACACCCGGCCATAATCCGCGTCCATGAACGCATAAGACCCGCATTGCAGCTCGTTATAAACCCCCGAACCGCCCTCCAACGGCCAACTCCCGGTTCCCGCCCCGCCGATAATATCGCACTCCAGCCCTACCCCCCGCAGCGCCGATACCGCCGCGTGAACCTGATCCACCGCCACCTCAATCGCAGCCTTGCGATCCGCAAACAAAGTCAGATGCTGCATCGCGCCCTGATAGGCCTGCACTCCCGAAAACCGCAGCCCCTCCGCCGCCGCAATCGCCTGCGCCAGCCCCACCACAGCCGCCGTGCCCCGCACCCCACAGCGCCCGGCCCCGACATCCATCTCGACCAAACACTCCACCACCACCCGATGCCGCCGCGCCGTTGCCGCCAAATCCGCCACATTGCCCACATCATCGACGCAAACAATCACCCGCGCCCCTCGCAGCACCAGCCGCGCCAAACGGTCGATCTTGACCAAATCCGTCACCTGATTGGACACCAACACATCCATCACCCCGCCGCGCACAAAAGCCTCGGCTTCCGACACTTTCTGGCAACACACCCCGCAAGCGCCCCCCAACCGCATCTGCAACAAAGCCACATCCACCGATTTGTGCATCTTGCCATGCACCCGGTGCCGCACCCCCAAAGCCCGCGCGGCTTCGCCCATCTTGACGATATTCCGCTCCAAAGCATCGAGATCCAGCAGCAGACAGGGTGTCTGCACCTCGGCCTCCACCATTCCCGGCAGCGCCGGAATGTCATAGCCCACCTCAAAAGCGCTGAAATCCATCTGCCATCTCCTTACAGTCCCCTGCGCAGAGTTACCCAAAACCCAAACCTCCGCCACCTGTCCCAGCTGCAACGAAAGTTTTTTTCAACGCCACAATCCATGCTATGCTGCATCTGCATTCTGCTTTCACCCCGGCCCCGCTGCGGTGCCGCGTAAAAGGGCCGTCCCATGTCGAACCCACCCCGCCTGCGCGGCCGCCCAAAATCCACCACTGACAAGACCGAGCAAAACACCGTTCAAGCCCTCGACCGTGCGCTTGGTTTGCTAAAATTTCTGGCGGACAGCGCCGGTATGACCCTGTCGGAACTCGCCGAACGCAGCGCCCTTCCAGTCGCCACGGTGTTTCGTGCCCTCGTGACCCTGCAAGGTCACGGCATGGTTGAACTCGAAGACCCCGGCCAAGTCTGGCACATCGGCCCCGGCACCTTCCGTGCCGGATCGGCCTTTCTGAAACGCACCAAAATCACGGAACGCGCCCGCGCTCCGATGGAGGCTTTGCGCGACGCCACCGGCGAAACCGTCAGCCTTGGGATCGAGGCCGCGGGTGAGGTTTTGTTTCTGTCTCAAGTTGAGGCCACCGCCGATCTGCGCGCCTTCTTTCCCCCCGGCAGCACCGGGCTGATGCATCTCTGCGCCCCCGGCAAGGCGCTGCTGGCGTGGTATGCAACGGAAAAGACAGAAGAAATCCTGAACCGCAGGGGCATGACCCGCGCCACCACCCTCTCGCTCTCCAGTCCCGAAAGCCTCAGCCGCGACCTCGCCCGCACCCGCGAGCGCGGCTTTGCGATTGACGACCAAGAACGCGCCGAGGGCATGCGCGGCGTTGCCGCCCCGATCTTCAACGCCTTCGCCGAACCGGTCGCCGCCATCAGCATCGCAGGCCCGACCTTCCGCATGGGCCTATCCGACGCCACCCGCTTCGGCAGCCTCGTGCGCGCCAGCGCTGACCAGATCACCGAAGCCACGGGCGGCCAACGCCCCTAAGCTTTGCTCTTTTTGAAATACTCCCGCGCGGAGCGCTCCCCCGCCGCCCCGTGCGCGCCAATTTTTTGATCAAAACCCCGTCGTCCCCATTGATCGACGCCCGATCCCGTGATCTGACTTGGCCCAATCGTCAGAAAGGGCAAGCCCATGAACCTGTTCATCAACGGCTTTGGTCGCATTGGCCGCTCGGTCTTGCGCGCGGCGCTGAAAGGGGCGGCTCCGGGTGCGAAGATTATCGGCGTCAACGACATCGCCGCCGCTGAGATGTGCGCCTATCTGTTTGAATTCGACTCGGTTTTCGGGCCTTGGCCGGGGCAGGTCAGCTTTGATGGCACCAGTTTGGTGATCGACGGATTGTCCATCCCGCTGCATCGCACCCCCGATATCTCCAGCCTTGCGTTGAAGGGTGTCGACGTCGTGCTGGAATGCACGGGCCGTGCCGACGCGCGCGAAATGGCCACGCGCGGCCTACGCGGTGGTGCCCGTAAAGTGCTGATCTCTGGCCCGTCAAAAGCCGCTGATCTGACCGTGGTTTTGGGCGCGAATGACGCGCAACTCACCACCCAGCAGATCGTCTCGAACGCCTCTTGCACCACCAATGCTTTGGCGCCCTTGGCCCGGTTGATCCATGAAAACTGGGGCGTGGTGACCGGCTCGATGACCACGATTCACTGCTATACCGGCAGTCAGCCCACGGTGGATGCCCCCGCCGCCGATTTCGCCCGCTCGCGCGCCGCTGCTTTGTCGATGGTGCCGACCACGACTTCGGCGCAGCGGCTGCTGGATCAGGTGTTGCCGCAGATCGCGGGCCGGATTGAAGGCTCGGCGGTGCGGGTGCCGACGGCTTCGGTGTCCGCCGTCGATCTGGCGGTGATGACCGAACGCGCAACCACGGTGGCCGAGGTCAACGCGGCGCTAAGCGGAGCAGGCGGGGTGATGGGCTCGACTGTGAAAGCCCTCGTCTCGACCGATCTGCGCGCCCGCCCGGAAAGCATCGTGATGGCGTTGCCTGAGACCCGCGTGACAAAGGGCGGCATGCTGCGGGTGTTCGGCTGGTATGACAACGAATGGGGGTTTTCCAACCGGATGTTGGATATCGCCGCCCGGATGGCGCAATGCTGAAAGGCTTTTTCATTGCTGGGCCGACCGATGATGGCGATGCGGTGACGGGTCACTATTACGAGGCCGCCAGCCCTGACCCCACCCGCGCGCAAGTCTGGATCTATAGCGCGGCACTGTCCTACGCCCCCGGCGAGACCCTGATCCTGCACGCGATGTCCAGCGCACCCGAAGCACAACTGACCATCGCCCGAGACGGCCTAACCCCCGAAATCCTACTGCAAACCACAGTTGCCACGACCTTCGCCGCCACCCCATTTGACGCCTCCGAGCACGGCTGCCACTGGCCCGAGACCCTCCGCCTGCAAATCCCGCAAGATTGGCAGAGCGGCGTCTACATCCTGACCGTCACCATTCCCGGCCATTCCTCGCAGGACCTGTTCGTCCTCAAGCCACTGACACGGCGAGCAAAAATCCTGATGCTGCTGACGACAGGCACTTGGTGCGCCTACAATGACTGGGGTGGCTCGAACCACTACCAAGGCCTAACTGGCCCGACCCAAGGGGACTTCGCTCCGCATGTCAGCACCCAGCGCCCGTGGGCGAAGGGCTTCGTCGCGTGGCCCAAAGACGCCCCCCGCATCCCGCACGCCTCACCCCTCTTAACCAAACCGCGTTACCCGCATATGGACTACGCCCGCGCCAAGGGCATCTCGAAGAAATACGCCTCCTCCGGCTGGGCCGCGTTTGAGCGCCCGTTCGCGCTGTGGTGCGAAGGGCAGAATATCCAACTCGACTACACCACCCAACACGACCTGCACCGCGACCCCGAAGCGCTGCACGGCTACGACCGTGTGCTGATCGCAGGCCATGACGAATACTGGACATGGGAGATGCGCGACCACCTAGAGGCTTGGCTGGATCAAGGCGGCCAACTCGCCCGCTTCGCCGGGAATTTCTTCTGGCAAACCCGGTTGTCGGACGCCCTCACCACCCAAACCTGCTACAAAACCACCGCTGAAGCGCTTGATCCCTTGGCCCAGACCAACCGCCTCACCAGCTACTGGGACCACCCGCAGATCCAACGCCCCGCCAGTGCCACCATGGGCCTGACCGGATCGGCAGGCGTCTATGCCGGATGGAGCCGCTGCGCCGCCCACGGTTCTGGTGGTTTTGCGATCTACCGCCCCGAACATTGGGCGTTGAAAGGCTCCGGCCTCGGCTATGGCGACGTGCTGGGCGCTGTCTCAAAAATCTTCGCCTACGAGGTCGACGGCATCGACTATACCATGCAGCAAGGTCTGCCCTTTGCCGCCGAAGACACCGGCCTGCAAGGTGCGCTTACCATCGTCGGTCTGTCCCCCGCCACCACGCTGTCGCATTCCACAGGCCCGCACGACCGCGACCGCTTCATCGGCACCGGCGATGCCGAAGACCTTGCACTCCGGCTTTACGGCGGCCTCACCCCCGAAAACACCGCCCGCGCCTCCCGCGGCAATGGCTGCATGGCCGAATACCGCCGGGGCAGCGGGGCGGTGTTCAACGCCGCCTCCTGTGAATGGGTCGCAGGCCTGATCGCCCGCGAACGCCCGGTCGAACAGGTCACCCGCAACATCCTGCTGGGCGATTGGGCATGATCTATCTCTGCCGCCACGGCCAAACCGAATTCAACGCCATTGGCCGCCGTCAAGGTCAGGTCGACAGCAACCTCACCGCAATGGGGCAAGCGCAGGCCACAGCCATGGGCCGCCGCCTTACCAGCCTCAACCTGTCGGAGTTTCGCATCTACGCCAGCCCGTTAGGCCGCGCCCACCACTCCGCCCGCCTGATCGCAGCCGAGCTTGGCAACCCAGAAATCACCCTCGACCCCCGCCTGATGGAAATCGGCATGGGGTCATGGGACGGCAAAACCGACCTTGAGATCGACACCGCCCACCCCGGCCTGCGCGCCTCTGTTCCGCCCGAGGCTTGGTGGTTCCACTCCCCCGATGGCGAAACCTACGCCATCTTCGCCGCCCGCCTCAAAGCCGCGCTGCGCGACATCCAATCCGATCCCACTCCGGTGAAAATCATCGTCGCCCATGCCGTCGTCAGTCGGGTGATCCGCGCCCAGTGGGCAGGTCTGACCGAGATCGAAAGCCACAGGCTCCCCGTGCCACAAGACGCCTTCTTCGCGCTCACCGAAGGCGATACGATCACCGAAATCCCCGCCTAAACTCCCGCTTAGGTCATCCTCTGCGCTCAAATATCCCCGCCGGAGGCTCCGACGTTTCGGCCCGTCCGCCCTACCAAGCCCGCAGCACCGCCTCCAGATTATCCCCCAACTCCGGGCACAAATATCCGCCCTCCTGCACGATCACGCAGGGAAGCCCCATCGCCGCCACCGCCCGCCCAATCGCCGCAAAGCCCGGTGTGGTCACCGACAGCCCGGCAAACGGATCGCCCTCGAACGCATCCAAGCCTAGCGCCAGCACCAGAGTATCCGCACCCCAAGCCTGCACCCTTTCAATGCCCTGCGCCAAAGCCACCAAGAACCCCGCATCGCCAGTGCCGCGCGCCAAAGGCAGGTTCAGGTTGGCCCCTACGCCATCCCCTTCGCCAAACTCGCCCTCATAACCCCAGAAGAACGGATAAAACCGCTCTGGATGCGCGTGCAGCGACACCGTCAGCACATCGCCCCGCGCGTAGAACATGCCCTGCGTGCCGTTGCCGTGGTGCAAATCCACGTCCAAGATCGCCACCCGCCGCCCGGCATCGGTCAGCCTTTGGGCTGCAATGCCGGAGTTGTTCAGATAGCAAAACCCGCCCGCCAGTTCGGCAAAAGCATGATGCCCCGGCGGGCGGCACAACGCGTAAGCCGACCGCTCGCCGCCCAACACCAAATCGGCCGCATGCACCGCCGTTTGCGCCGAAGCATAGGCGGCCCCCCATGTCTGCGCCGAGATCGGACACGAGGTATCGGTCATATGAAACCCCGCCTGACCCACCGCTGACAGCGGATAGCCATCCAGACGGCTGGCCGGATGCACATTCGGAATGACCTCAGCCGAGGCGCCCTCAATCCGCGTCCACCGCGCGTATATCCCCTGCAAAAACGTCACATACCTCTGCGGATGCACCGCCAAAATCGGCCCCAACCCGGCATCCGGCGCTTGCACCACCGCCCCCCCCATCCGCCGCACCGCCCCCAGCAAAGCATCGACCCGCGCAGGCTGTTCGGGGCAGGGCTTCCTCGCGCCAGAAGACAGGAAGAACTGCGGATCATGCGCCCGCTGCGCATCGTCAAACACCGTGATCATGGCTGCATCAGAGCCGTCAGGCCCTCTCCCTCAAGTATGAATGGGTCCGAGGCATCGCGCAAAGCAAAGCCCAAGGTCTCGTAAAATCCAATCGCCAAGACATTGCTGCGCTTGACCATCAGCGCCATGAACGCAGGTTGCCAATCCTGCGCATGCGCCAAAGCCGCCACCAGCAGGCCCCGCCCCAAGCCTTTACCGCGCGCGGCATGGCTCAGGTAAATATCCTGCACAAACATACCCATAGCCCCGCGCCAACTGGAGTATTCCGGCAAGAACAGGCAAAATCCCAGCGCGATGCCACGTTCTTCGACCAGCACCACCCGAAACCGTGGCTCTGCCCCAAAGCCGTGCTGCACCAGCGCCTCCACGCCGCCGCCAATCACCCCGCCTTCGGCCTCTGCCATCTCGGACAGCATCGCATGGATCAGCGCCACATCCGCTGCCACGGCCAAACGATACACGATCAAAATGCCACCTCTGCCGCACCCTTCAACCCCAGCATCGCGCGGGCCTCGTCCGAGGTCGCAACCTCACGCCCCAGCCCTTCGACAATCCCCCGGATCTGTCGCACCTGCTCGGTATTGGACCGCGCCAGCACGCCTTTCGACAGATAAAGATTATCCTCCAACCCCACCCGCACATGCCCGCCCAGTGCTGCCGCTATCGTCGCCATCGGGATCTGATTGCGCCCGGCCGCCAAGACCGAAAACTGGTAATCCGCCCCGAACAACCGATCCGCCGTGCGCTTCATCAGCATCAACATATCAGGGTCCGCCGCCATGCCGCCCAGCACGCCAAACACAAATTGGATGAACAGCGGGGCCACGACCGCCTCGCGATCCACGAAATGCTTCAGCATATACAGATGGCTGACATCATAACATTCAAACTCGAACCGCGCGCCACGCTGCACGCCCATCTCATTCAAAACAAACGCGATATCGCGCGGGGTGTTCTTGAACACCAGATCATCCGAGCCTTCCAGAAACGGCTTTTCCCAATCGTATTTCCACTGCGAAATCTTCGCCGCCATCGGATACAGCGCGAAATTCATCGACCCCATGTTCAAGCTGCACATCTCGGGCCGAAACTGCATCGGAGCCGCCAGCCGCTGCGCGAGGCTCATCACCGCCGACCCACCCGTGGTCATGTTCACCACGCCGTTGCAGCCCGCCTTGATCGCCCCCAGAAACCCAGCCCAATGCGCCGGATCGCTGGAGGGCCGCCCGGTTTCCGGCACCCGCGCGTGCAGGTGCAAAATCGCAGCCCCCGCCTCTGCCGCCTCAATCGCCGAACCCGCAATCTGCGCGCCCGTTATTGGCAAGAACTCTGACATTGACGGCGTGTGGATTGACCCGGTGATCGCACAGGAAATGATGATTTTTGACATGAAGACCCTCCGCAGCCGCCACCCTGCCACGAAGCCAATCCCTTTGCCAGAGCGTGGTCGCGGCAGGAAATCCCCGCCGCGACCGATCCGTCAACTGAACGCCCGCTTCATCCTAGGCACGTTCTGCAACACCAGAAAATCCACCAGCAGCACCGCCGCCAGCGTCAGCCCCAGCATTGGAAACGCCACCCCCAACACCAGCGCTATCACCGCCACGCCGCGCAACGGCACGCCCGCGGGCATCGGAGGTGCTGCCAACCGCAGTACACCGCTCGGGCGGCGTTTCCACCACATCACCACGCCGCTTAAGCAGACAAACACCACGACCCCGCAAAACGCGATGTTCAGCACCACGTTCCACAGCCCCAATTGCCCCTCATGCAGCGCAATGCCCACCGCCATCGACTTCGCCGCCAATCCGTAATCGGCAAACCCTACGCTGGCCAAAATCTTGCCCGTGTATTGGTCGATATGCACGGTGCGATCCGCCGTCGGGTCCGGGCCATCATAGCTGTTGGAATCTTGGCTCAGCGTCCAAACCCCGGCCTCATCCGCCGGCAGCGCCACCTGAAAACGACCCTTAAATCCAATCGTCCGCCCCAAAGCCACGATGTTTTCCAAGCTTACTGGAACCCCCATCGCAAGCCCCGTCACCCCGGCATCCGAACCTGACGCAGGCATCCGCGTCTGCTCCAACCCCCAAGGCACCGTGTCATCGGCGGTCATGTTCATGTCCTTGTGGCGCTTGTCCGACAGCGGCACATTGTCCCATTTCGCCGCCGGAAACGTGGACCAAGGCTGCACATAGCGCTCGCCCCAAATCCCGCTCCAAGCGAGGCCGGAGATCAGGAAGAACACCAGACCCAGCGAAATCCAGAACCCCAGCACGCCATGCAATGACTTCCACCAAGCCCGCCCCTTGGCGCGCAAATCTGGCAGCAGAAGGCTGCGCAAGCCCGCCCCATGGCGCGGCCAAACCAGATACAGCCCGCTCACCACCAACAGCATCCCCAGCGAGGCCGCAATCTCGACCAACCGATCACCCAGATCGCCGATCAGCAGCGTGCCGTGGATGTCATTGGCCAAAGTATACCACGTCGCGCCATTCTCGGTGTCGCGCAGCACCGCCCCCGTGTAGGGATCAACCGCGATCATCCGCTGGCCTTCCGCCAAATCCACCCGGTAAATCGCCGGAGTCATCGCGTCATGCGGTGCGATATATTGGCCGATCTTGCCCTCGGGATGGCTCGCCAGCGCAGCGCTGGCCTGATCGGTAATGCTCAGGGTTTGGGTCTGCGGCGCAATCTGCAACCGCTCGCCATATTCCGGCGCTACGGCGGTGAACCAGACCATCACGATGCCGGTGATCGCGAGCATGATCAGAAACGGAATGACATAAAGCCCGGCGTAAAAGTGCCAGCGCCAGACCGCGAAGTAGAGTTTGTTGACGCCTGAAGGCGCCGTATTGGTATCAGACATAAGGGATCATCCCAGAAAAAAGCCAAGGAAACGGGCAGAGCCCGCAGTTGCGCTTAGATCAGGACAGTCGGCGGCCCTCGCGCGGGCGGCGCGCGCGGCGGGTGGACGCTGGCATCTGCCAAGGCCACATCCGGCCAAATCACCGCGACGGGCTCCAGTTGCACCGGGGGCAGGGTGATGACGGGGGGCAGTTCCACCGCCGCGATTATCCGACAGGCGGGGCAGGGTGGTTGCTCTTTCTGACCATGCTCCGCTGTGCCGCCATCATGGCACAACTCCGGCAACGTGCCGTCCGGCATCGCATAGGCGCTGAGATCCACCGGATCGTGCAGCGCCATGCGGTGGCCAAAGCCCAACACACCCAAGGCGACTGCCAAAAGCAGCACCATCACATTTTGGGCAAATTGGCGGGCAAAGCGGCTCATGCGCTGTGGCTAACCGATCACAGGCCCGAAGATCAAGCCGCCCAACGCGGCGTTTGCGGGCTTTATTTCGACCTGCCGCACCCTAAGCTGCGGCAAAATCAGGAGGCCCGCATGCTCTTCACCGAAACCCCCGACTGGTCGGCACTTGGGGCTCGCATCACTGCAGCGCTGATCGGCCAGCACGGCGCGCAGGGGCTCGATCCTGAAAGCTTCGGCCTCGTGCTTATCACCCAAGGCGTGGAGGGCCCTGAAGGCTTTGCCCATCGCGGCGAAATCCCGGTCTACCCGTGTTCCTTGGTGAAAACTTTCCACCTGATCCATGCGCTCGCGCTGTTGGAAGATGCCCGCATCGCCCCGCATGGTGAGATGGATCGGGCTTTGCGCGACATGATCCGCTGGTCGTCGAATGGTGCCACCAACTACGCCATCGACCTGATCACCGGCACCACCGGCGACACGCTATTGCATGGCGCGGAATATCTCGATTGGGTCAACAAGCGCGAACGTCTGAACCGGTTCTTCTGGGCGCTGGGCTGGGAGGAATGGCAGGGCTGCAGCATCGCGCAAAAGCTAATGGACGACACCCGTTACGGGCGCGAGGCGCAGTTTGCCGGAGCCGACGGCGCACATCTCAACCGCCTCACCCCGCTTGCCGCCGCACGACTGCTGTGGGAGTTGTTTGACGGCACCCTGCCGCTGTCGCCACCCTCAAAAGCCCGCGCGCAAGCGATCTTGCAGCGCGACAAAGCCAGCCCAGACGCCGCAAATCCGGCCTATCAACTGTCGGAATATCTTGGCGACGATTTGCCGGAGGACGTTCAAATATGGTCGAAAGCCGGGCATAACCTGTGGACGGGCGATACCAAAACCAGTTGGTTCAAGCATGATATGATCCGCTGGCAAGCCGAGGGTCGAAAGCCCTTGACCATCGTGCTGACCACGCAAGGGCAGGGCATGGCGCAAACCAACCCACAGGCTTTCCCGCAGATCGGTCGGCTGATCTGGGACATGACCGAAGACATCACCCGCGTCTGACCGAATACCTCGGCACCCGCCCGCTATGATCTCAGCCGATCACCCGCGCCAGCAGTCTCTGCCAGTTGCTCCAGCACAGTTTTTCGGTGAGCGCCGCGCCAAAGTGGGCGTGCATCGCGCCGACAAGCTTGGGCAGCCCACTGGCATCGCTGATAAAGTTCGGAATCATCGTGCCGTCGAAATCCGAGCCCAGCGCCACACCGTCCTCGCCCAAGTGTGACAGCAAGTGATCAAGGTGGCGCAGCATGTCTTCGGGGCCTGTCGCAGGATTCTTGATCCCGTCCGGGCGCAGGAAGGCGCAGCCGAAGTTCAATCCCACCAACCCGCCGCTGTCCTTGATCGCTGCAAGCTGGCGGTCGGTCAGATTGCGGGTAGATGCGGTGATGGCATGGGCGTTGGAATGGGTGGCCACCAAGGGCTTGGCCGACACCCGCGCCACATCCCAGAACCCGGCTTCATTCAGATGGCTTAAGTCCAGCAACACCCCCAAGGCATCACATTCCCGCACCAGCCGCAGCCCGGCCTCGGTCAGCCCCGGCCCAGTATCCGGGCTGGCGGGGAAATTGAACGGCACGCCATGGCCGAAAATGTTCGGACGGCTCCACACCGGGCCAAGCGATCGCAGGCCCGCCGCATAGAAAACATGCAATGCGTCCAGATTTGCAGCAATCCCCTCAACGCCCTCAATATGCAGAATCGCCGCAATCGCCCCAGCGGCGCGGGCGCTGGCAATCTCGGCCACCGAACGACACAGCCGGATCGCATCTGGCCGCGCGCGCTGTATCCGCAGCAGAATCGCAATCTGTTCAAGTGTTTGCCGCTCGGCCCGCGCCGCATCTATCGCCGGAAATTCGCGGTGAGTCGCCATCGGATCAGGCCCGGTTCCCGGCGCGCCGCCCACCCAAACTGCAAAGAAACCACCCGCAAAGCCGCCCGCCCGACATTTTGCCAGATCAAGATCGCCATCGCGTCCGTTAAAAAATGCCTCACCCGAGAAGGATTTTTCTGCCCAAAGGCACGAGAGCAGATCATTATGCCCGTCGAAGATTGAAAAGTCTGACATTTTGCCAATTCTGTTGTGAAACTGCCCGCTGCCGTCAGTTTCGCGCCGCAAGGCGCTGTTGACAAGCCCGCATGAAAGTTGCCCAATCGGTCAGGAAATACCCGAGGCTCAAAGAGACTCAGGGACGGCAATGAAAAAACGATGATAAAACAGGGAGTCTTCCATGCTACTTGAACCGACGCTGCGCCGCGTGGGCGCTGTTGCGATTGCCGCTTTGATGCTGGGCACCGCGCCTGCCGCACTGATGGCCGAAACCCCAGCCGATACGCTGGTGCTGGCGGGCGCGATTGACGACATCGTATCGCTGGACCCGCATGAGGCCTACGAATTCTCTGGCCTCGATGTGGTGAATAACACCTATGACGGTCTGGTTGAGATCGACCCGACCACCCTGCAAATCATCCCCGGTCTGGCCGAAAGCTGGACGGTGGCCGAAGATGGCCTGACTTATACTTTCAAGATGAAGGCTGGCCTGACTTTCTCGTCCGGCAATCCGGTGACGGCTGAAGCCGCCGCCTATTCGCTGCAACGCGCGGTCAAGCTGAACAAAACCCCAGCGTTCATCCTGAACCAATTCGGTTGGACGGCAGAAACCGTCGACAGCATGATCACTGGTGCAGGCGACACTGTCACCATCAAGGTTGATAAGCCCTATGCGCCGACCTTCCTGTATAACTGCCTGACCGCTGGCGTGGCTTCGATTGTCGATGCTGATGTTGTCAAGGCCAACGAAGTTGTCACCGATGGCGTCAGCGATCTGGGCAACGAATATCTGAAAACCCATTCGGCAGGCACTGGGGCCTATACGCTGAAATCCTTCAAGCCAAACGAGGGTTACGTTCTGGAGATGCGCCCCGGCTATTGGCGCGGCGATGCCAAAATGGCCAAGGTCTTCGTGACGCATGTGCCCGAAGCCGCGACCGAGCGTTTGCAGCTTGAAAAAGGCGATATCGACATCGCCCGCACGCTGACTCCGGTGGATGTCGCTGGTATGGCTGGCAATGCCGATGTGGCGATCCAAGAAGACGTTGGCGGCCAGATCTATTATCTGTCGTTCAACCAAAAGAACGAAAACTACAAGAACGCCAAATTCCTCGACGCGATGCGCTGGGCGGTAGACTATCAGGGCATGGCCGACACCTTCATGAAGGGTGCCGCCGTCGTTCACCAAAACTTCCTGCCGTCGGGCTATCTGGGCGCTTTGGATGACAACCCCTATTCCTTGGATGTCGAGAAAGCCAAGGCGCTGATCGCGGAATCCGGCATCAAGGACCCGGCGATCAAGCTGTCGGTCCGCAACGCCGCCGACCGCATGGATGTGGCGCAGTCGATCCAGAACACCTTCGGCCAAGCCGGTATCAAGGTGGAACTCAGCGTCGGTGAAGGTGCCGAGCAGCTGAAAGAATACCGCGCCCGCCAGCACGACGGCACGCTGCAAACCTGGGGGCCGGATTATCCCGATCCGAACACCAACTCCTCGACCTTCGCCGAGAACCCCGACAACTCGGATGCCGCCAACAACACCGGCTATCTGGCTTGGCGCAACGCCTATGATCCCGGTGAGATGACCGCCGAATCCAAAGCCGCCGCTTTGGAGCAAGATCCGGCCAAACGCGTTGAAATGTATGCCGTTTTGCAGAAGAAATTCCGCGAAACCGCACCGTTCATCGTGATGTTCCAGCAAGCCCGCCAGACTGGCGTGCGCGCCAACGTTAAAGACTTCTACACTGGTGGCGCAGTAGATCTTGGTGCCACCTACTGGCTTGCAACCAAGTAAGGCCATGGGCGGCCCTGCAAAGGGCCGCCCGTTTTCCATGACCAGCACCCCCGCTCCGTCCTCGCGCCTGATCCCGTTACTTCGCCAAATCGGCGGCACGGTTGTCACGCTGTTTGTCACCTTCCTTGGCCTTTTGATGGTGACGTTCTTCATCTCTAACGTGATTCCGGTCGATCCGGTCCTGTCGATCTTAGGCGAGCGCGCGACGGAAGCGCAGATGGAGGAAGCGCGCGAGCGTTTGGGCCTCAACGAACCCCTCTGGAAGCAGTTCGGCATCTATGTCGGCAACACCCTGCAAGGCGATCTCGGCACCTCAATCCGCACCCGCGAGCCTGTGCTCGAGGAAGTCAGCCAACGCTTCCCCGCCACGCTCGAACTCGCCACCCTCGCCACCATTCTCGGCGTGCTTCTGGGCGTTCCGGCTGGTGTGATCGCCGCCACCAAACCCGGTAGTTTCTTCGACCAATCCACAAGGCTGATCGGGCTGATGGGCTATTCGATGCCGGTGTTCTGGCTCGGCCTGATGGGCCTGCTGCTATTTTACGGCCAGCTCGGCTGGGTCGGCGGCCCCGGACGCTTAGACGCAGGCTATCAAATGTCACTCGACTTTGAACTCACGCAATACACCGGCATGATCCTGCTCGATACAGCCCTCAACAACCGTTGGGACATGTTCGCCAACGCGTTTTCCCACATCATCCTGCCCGCCGGGATTCTTGCCTATATCTCAATGGCTTATATCAGCAGAATGACCCGTAGCTTTATGATGAACGAACTCGGCCAAGAATACATCACCACCGCCCGCGTCAAAGGCATGCCCGAACGTCGCGTCATCTGGGTCCACGCCCTGAAAAACGTCATGGTGCCGCTGATCACAGTGATCGCGCTCAGCTACGCCTACCTCTTAGAAGGTGCCGTGCTGACCGAAACCATCTTCGCATGGCCGGGACTTGGCAGCTATATTACCGACGCCCTGATGGTCGCCGACATGCCCGCCGTTCTGGGGGGCACTGTCGTTGTCGGCATCGCCTATATCGGCCTCAACATGCTGTCAGACCTGCTCTACCGCCTCGTCGATCCGAGGGCGCGGGTATGAGCACACTCACCACATGGCTGCGCGACCCCAACCCGGCCTCGCGGATGCAATCCCGCCTCGGCCAAAGCTACCTGAGCTGGCTGCGCCTGCGCCGCAACCCATTGGCGATGATCGGCCTCTTGATCACCGCTGCCCTGCTGTTCGTCGCGATCTTCGCGCCGCTGCTTGCCCCGCATGACCCGATCACCCAAGAACTCGGCCGCCGCCTGCTGCCCCCCGGCACCCCCGGCAACATCTTAGGAACTGACGATTTCGGTCGAGATATCCTCTCCCGCATCCTCTACGGCAGCCGTATCACCCTCTACATTGTACTGCTGGTGATCCTGACCGCCCCGGTGGTCGGCCTGATCATCGGCACCGTCGCAGGCTACTTTGGTGGTTGGGTCGACACCATCCTGATGCGGATCACCGACATCTTCCTCGCGTTCCCAAAGCTGATCCTTGCGCTGGCGTTGGTCGCCGTCCTCGGCCCCGGCATGGAAAACGCTGTCCTCGCCATCGCGCTGACAAGCTGGCCGCCCTACGCCCGCGTCTCGCGCGCCGAAACCCTCACCGTGCGCAATTCCGACTACATCGCCGCCGTCAAACTGCAAGGCGCGGGCCCCATCCGCATCATCTGGGGCCATGTCATCCCAATGTGCCTGCCCTCAGTGATCATCCGCGTTACCCTCGACATGGCAGGCGTCATCCTCACTGCCGCCGGCCTCGGCTTCCTTGGCCTTGGCGTGCAGCCGCCCTTGCCGGAATGGGGCCTGATGATCAGCGCAGGCCGCAAATTCCTGTTCGAGCAATGGTGGGTCGCCACCATGCCCGGCCTCGCCATCTTCATCGTCTCCCTCGGCTTCAACCTCTTGGGTGACGGCCTCCGCGACGTTCTCGATCCGAAAAGCGCCAGCAAATGAGCCTTCTTTCCGTCAAAAACCTCCGCGTCACCTTTGACACCGAAGCAGGCCGGGTTGAGGCCGTCCGTGGCGTGTCGTTCGACCTCAACCGCGAACGCCTCGGCATCGTCGGCGAATCCGGTTCCGGCAAAACCATGACAGGCCGCTCCGTACTCCGCCTGATCCGCCCGCCCGGCAAGATCGAAGCCGATGAGATGACCTTCGACGGCATAGATCTGATGAAGGCCTCTGAAACCCAAATGCGCAGCCTGCGTGGCCCCCGCATCGCCATGGTGATGCAAGACCCGAAATACTCGCTGAACCCGGTGATGAAAGTGGGCGCGCAACTGACCGAGGGCCTGCGCCAACGCGACAAAGTCTCCAAAGCTGACGCCATCGCCAAAGCCATCGACGCCCTCAACGCCGTGCAAATCCGCGACCCCGAGCGCGTGATGGAAGCCTACCCGCACGAACTGTCCGGCGGCATGGGCCAGCGCGTGATGATCGCGATGATGCTGATCCCCAACCCCGACCTGCTGATCGCCGATGAGCCGACCTCTGCCCTCGACGTGACCGTGCAAGCCGAAGTCCTGTCGATCCTCGACAACCTTGTCAAAACCCGCGGCATGGGCCTGATCTTCATCTCCCACGACCTGCGCTTGGTGGCCCGCTTCTGCGACCGTGTGCTGGTGATGTACAAAGGCAAAGTCGTCGAAGAACTTGCCGCGAAAGATCTTATGCACGCCAAACACCCCTACACCCAGGGCCTTCTGAACTGCCTTCCCCGCATCGGCGGCAGCCGAGAACCCCTTCCCAGCCTCGACCGCGACGCAAGTTGGGCGCTCTGAACATGCTCATCGAGATCGAAAACCTCTCCGTCACCTTTACCGCCCAAGGCCGCCTCGTCCGCGCCGTCGAAAACGTATCCCTCTCCGTCGCCGCCAAAGAATCCTTCGGCCTCGTCGGTGAATCCGGCTCCGGCAAATCCACCATCCTGCGCGCCATCTGCGGCCTCGCCCCGATTTCCGGCGGCACCATCCGCATCAACGGCCAACCGATCACCCACGACCGCGCCTTCTCGCGCAAAGTGCAAATGGTGTTCCAAGACCCCTACGCCTCGCTCCACCCCCGCCACACCATAGACCGAACCCTGTCCGAGCCCCTCGCCATTCACGGCTTGCCCCTCACCGATGCCGCGATCACCAAGGCCCTCACCGACGTAGGCCTGCCGCCCAACTTCCGCTTCCGATACCCTCACCAACTCTCAGGCGGCCAACGCCAACGCGTCGCCATCGCCCGCGCTCTGATGCTGCAACCCGAAATCCTGCTGCTGGACGAACCCACCTCCGCCCTCGACGCCTCCGTCCAAGCCGAAACCCTCAACCTGCTCTCCCGCCTTCGCACGGAAAGAGGCCTCACCTTCCTGATGGTCTCCCACGACCTCGCCGTGATCGACCACATGTGCGACCGCATCCTTGTGATGCAACACGGCAAAGCGGTGGAAGAACTCACCCGCGAAGCCCTCGCCACCGCCCAAATGCAAACCCCCTACGCCCGCAGCCTGTTCGCAGCCTCCGCCGACCGGATGCTCGAAGGCTAATCCATCCCCAAGCCAACTTTCACATTGGCTCAAATATCCTGGGGTCTGGGGCAACGCCCCAGCCGCTTGCCCAAAACACAAAGGCACTAAAAATGTTCCCCACTTTCGACGGCCACAACGACCTGCTGCTGCGCCTGCACAAACACCCCGAAAACCGCGAGGCGATCTGGCTGACCGGCGAAGGCAAAGGCCATCTCGACCTGCCCCGGATGCAAAAGGGCGGCTTCAAAGCGGGCTTCTTCGCCATCTACATTCCCTCGCCAGAGGCCCACGACGCCCCCAACTACATGACGCAGATGGAAAACCCGCCGTTCACCATCCCGCTCGGCGACCTGATAACCGAACCCGAAGCCCTGCCGACCGCCTTCTCAATGGCCCGCCAATTCCTCTGGATGGAACGCAGCTCCAAAGGCCAGTTCAAACTCTGCACCACCACCGCGCAAATCCGCGACTGCCTGAAATCCAACACCATTGCAGGCATCCTGCACATGGAAGGCGCCGAGGCCATCGACGCAAACCTAGACAACCTCTACGCCTTCCACGCCCTCGGCCTGCGCAGCCTCGGCCCGGTCTGGTCGCGTCCCACCATCTTCGGCCACGGCGTCCCCTTTGCATACCCTTCCAGCCCCGACACCGGCGAGGGCCTCACAGACGCCGGAAAACGCCTGATCCGCACCTGCAACGATCTGAAAATCATGATCGACCTCTCCCACATCAACGAAGCAGGCTTCAACGACGTGGCCGCCCTGACCAACGCCCCCCTCGTCGCCACCCATTCCAACGCCCACGCCATCACCCCCTCCAGCCGCAACCTCACCGACCGCCAACTCCACATGATCCGCGACAGCAAAGGCATGGTCGGCCTCAACTTCGCCACCTCCTTCCTGCGCCGCGATGGCAAACAGTCGGGCGACATGGGCTGGGAAGACGTCCTTGCCCACCTCGATCACCTGCTCGCCCAATTGGGCGAAGACCACCTCGGCCTCGGCTCCGACTTCGACGGCGCAACCCTGCCCAACGGCATTGGCGACGTCACCGGCCTGCCCGCCCTGCAACAGGCGATGCTCGACCACGGCTACGGTCAGGCTCTGATGCAAAAGCTGTGCTACGACAACTGGCTCGCCCTGCTAGACCGCACTTGGGGCGAATAACTCCCTGAAAGATTGCTCTTTCTGAAATACTCCCGCCGGAGGCTCTTCCTCCAATAAGAGTCCTCCGGCATGGTGCATGAAATTCCTCTCAAAGGTCAGACCATGCCCAAACTCGCCCTCGTCACCGCAGGCCCCTCCGCCATCGGCCACGTCCTCGTGACCGCGCTTGCGGGTGCTGGCTATGACATAGGCTTCACCCACCTCAACCAAACCGAAGCCGCCGTCACCCTGATCGCCACCGTCGAAGCCCTCGGCCAACGCGCCCGCGCATGGGAGTGTGACGCAGGCGATGCCACCCAAACCGCCCAATTCCACGCCGAGGCCGCCGCATGGGCCGAAACCGCCCCCTCTGTCATGGTCAACAACGCAGGCATCCAAACCTGGTCCAGCCTCCTCGACCTGAACCCGGATGATTGGGACCGCACCATCGCCACCAACCTGCGCGGCACCTTCCTCAACACCCAAGCCGCCGCGAAAGCCATGATCAAGGCAAACCAGCCCGGCGCGATCATCACCCTCGGCTCCGGCTGCAACAAACTCGCCTTTCCGAAACTGGTCGATTACACCACCTCGAAAGGCGGCATCGAGCAATTCACCAAGATCGCCGCTGTTGAGCTCGGCCCCCACAACATCCGCGTCAACTGCATCGCCCCCGGCGCCATCGCCACCGCCCGCACCGCCGCCGAGGCCCCCGATTACGACGCCACTTGGGCCCGCGTCACCCCGCTGCGCCGCGTCGGCTTACCGCAAGACCTTGCCGGACCGCTGCTATTCCTGATCTCAGACGCTGCCGCCTTTGTGACGGGCCAAACCCTCTGGGTCGACGGAGGAGCCTTTAGCCAAGCCAACTGGCCCTACGAGACTTAAGTCCCTAAAATTTATCTAAAATTTTCGTTTCATCTTGGCAAAAATATCCCCGCCGGAGGCGCAGGTGTCAACGCCGAGCACCGCCCAGTCGTTCGCGCGGGCGGTGCGGAGCCCAGATGAAACTGGGTAGGGCGGGGCTCACCCCGCCATTGCTACCGAACGCCCCTCAATCGCCCCGCGTACCGCATCGCGCACATGCGCCGCCATGAAATCGGTGAACAGCTTCACCTTCGGGTCCTTCAACCGCCGATGCTGCGACAAACTAGAAAGCTGCGTCGGCAGAGGCGGCGTTGCCGTAGCTACCGGCACCAAAGCGCCTGACCGCAAATGATCTGCCACCTCAAACACCGGCTTCATCACGATGCCGCGTCCATCCAGCGCCCAGCCGGTCAGCACATCGCCATCATCGCTCTCAAACGGCCCGGTGATCTCATACCGCCGCACCCCGTCCGGGGTCTGCAACGCCCATTGAAACTCCTTCGCGCCGGGAAACCGCAGGTTCAGACATTCGTGCTTGTCACCCACCAAAGCCACCCCATCCGCAGGCATCCCCCGCCGCGCGATATAGGCGGGCGCGGCGCACAAAACCCGCGGGCAATCGGCAATCAACCGCACCTTCAGCGTTGAATCCTCCAAAATCCCGAGATGAAATGCCACATCCAAGCCCTCAGCCGTCACATCAATGATGCGGTCTGAAAGCCGTAGCCGCACATCAATCTGCGGATACATATCCTTAAAAACCGGCACATGCGGCGCAATGAACCGCCGCCCCACCCCCAGCGGAGCCGAGACAAAGATCGTCCCCCTGGGGTTTTGTGTGACATCCATCACCGCCGCTTCGGCCTCGTCGATGGCCTCTAAAACCTTCTTCGCCCCCTCAAAGAAAATCCGCCCGTTCTCCGTCGGCTGCAAACTGCGGGTGGTGCGCGAAAACAGCCGCACCCCCAGATGCTTCTCCAACTCCGAGATCCGCGCCGAAGCCACCGCAGGCGAGGTGCGCTGATCCCGCGCAGCCGCCGACATCGAGCCCAACTCATACACCCGCACAAACATCTTGATCGTGTTGACATAGGACATTTTCGCGCCAATCTTGAAAGTATTCCCCGGTTTTTCAGGATTAACAGATCAATGCCGCCCGGTATAGCCTGCTGAAAACAGGAGACTAGCGATGTATGACTGGGTTGTGCTGTGGGAATGGGTCGAACTCGCGGTGCGCTGGCTGCATGTCACCACCGCGATGGCATGGATCGGCTCCTCCTTCTACTTCATCGCCCTCGACCTTGGCCTGCGCAAAACCCCCAGCCTGCCACCATTAGCCCACGGCGAGGAATGGCAAGTCCACGGCGGCGGGTTTTACCACATCCAGAAATACCTCGTCGCGCCCGAAATGCTGCCCGAACACCTCACTTGGTTCAAATGGGAAAGCTACACCACATGGCTCTCCGGCTTTGCCATGCTGTTTCTGGCCTACTACCTCGGCGCCAACCTCTACCTGATCGACCCGGCAGTCGCCGACCTGACCCAAACCCAAGCCATCGCCATATCGCTCGCCTCCCTCGCCTTCGGCTGGATCGCCTATGATCTGATCTGCAAAAGCCGCTTTGGCGATGACAACACCCGCCTGATGATCGGCCTCTACATCATCCTCGTTGGCATGGCTTGGGGCTACACCCAAGTCTTTTCCGGCCGCGCAGCCCTCCTCCACTTAGGCGCTTTCACCGCCACCATCATGTCCGCCAACGTGTTCATGATCATCATGCCAAACCAGCGCATCGTGGTCGCTGACCTGAAAGCAGGCCGCACCCCCGACCCGAAATACGGCAAGATCGCCAAACAACGCAGCACCCACAACAACTACCTGACACTCCCAGTATTGTTCCTGATGCTGTCCAACCACTACCCCTTGGTGTTCGCCACTGAATACAACTGGCTGATCGCCTCCCTCGTCTTCCTGATGGGCGTCACCATCCGCCACTGGTTCAACACCAAACACGCCCGCAAGGGCAACCCGCATTGGACATGGTTCGTCACCGCAATCATCTTCCTGATCATCGCATGGCTCTCCACCGCGCCGATGCGCCACCGCCCCGAGGAAGCCGCCCTGAACGCCCAAGCCCTCACCTACGCCAGCGCCCAAGGCTTCGACGAAGTCGTCTCCATCGTGCAAGGCCGCTGCTCAATGTGCCACGCCGCCGAGCCCGCCTACGAGGGCATCTACTGGCCCCCGAAAGGCGTCGTGCTGGAAACCCCCGCCCAAATCGCAGCGGAAGCCAAACGCATCTATATGCAAGCCGGCCTGACCCACGCCATGCCCCCCGCCAACCTCAGCTACATGGAAGACCCCGAGCGCGACACCATCCGCCGCTGGTTCCAATCCGCAGGGCAGGGCGGTCAAAGCAGCTAAATGAGCCATAAAAAAGGCCGCCCAAACCGATGGGCGGCCTTGTTAACCTTCAGACCACAGCCTCAGCCGCCCGACTGCCGCCGCAGCAACCGCAGCTGATCCGCCGTCAGATAGCCGCTCGCCCGTTGGTTCTCGTCCCGCTGCCACGCAGCCATTGCCCGGCGCGAGTTCGCCCCCAGATCGCCATCGACGCCATAGGTATTATAGCCCAATGAGGTCAGCCGCCGCTGCACCTCGCGCCGCTCGTCATAGCTCAGACCCAGCAAGCGCTCCTCAAGCTGATCATCGCCTGCCGAAGGCCCGGTTGGCGGCGTGGGCTGCACCTTGTCCCCCGCCTGCTGCGCAATCAAATTCACCTGCCGCGCCGTCACATATCCGGTCACCGCCAGCTTATTGGCTTTCTGCCACTGACCAATCGCGCCGCGAGTCTTAGACCCCCACAGCCCATCCGCCACCCCGGTTGGATAGCCGACGGCCGTCAACTGTCGCTGAATCAAAACCCGCTGCGTCCGGCTCAGACCAATCGAGGCCTCCACCTGCGCCGCAGAGGCCCCCGCAGGCGGATTGCCCGGATCAGGCGTGCCCGGATAAGGGTCCACCGAGGCCCCCAATTTCACCAGAGCCTGCTGCGCATTTACCCGGTAAATCCCCTTCGGATACTGGGTCAAATAGCCGCGATACCCCCGCACCGTGTTCACCCGCTGCGCCTCGAGATAGGCCTTCTTGTCCATCTCCTGCGCAATCAAAGACTGCGCAATGCCCGAGACAACATCACCCAAATCAGTCTGCGCATGGATCGGAGCCGCCCCCGCCAAACTCGCCACCAGCACCATCGGCAAAGCAAAATTCCGCATCATCATCACCCTTTCGGTCGAAAGCCCGCTGAGGCCCCCGCTCATCAGTGGGCTAACGCGCGAGACGTGGAACGGTTGCGAAGTGATTTGGGAGAGGCGCTGCCGATCTGGCACGCGAGCAAGTGGCGCAGGGAGGTCACAAGTCCCAACCCAGTTCATCCTCTCTGATCAAATATCCCCGCCGGAGGCGTTGCGAGGACAATCTCAATGATCGGAATTTGCCAAGATAGCGTATGACTTGTAACTAGTTGGGGTCAAAATCTTTAAATATCAGTAGATATCATTTTCCATTTGGTTCATACAGTATGTTCTCCTCGGCGGCTACCATGCGAAGATACTGATTTCCGATATCGATTATTTCATCTGATATTTTATTCTTAGATAGCAGATTAGGGTCAGGACCTATTGATTTTGCAACGCAGCCGTGATTCAGGCTCCGCAAGGAGACTGAGCAATGAGCAACCTTTACTGGCTGACGGACGAGCAGATGGCTCGACTTAAACCCTTCTTTCCCAAGAGCCACGGGGTGCCGCGTGTCGATGATCGTCGGGTCTTGAGCGGCATTATCTTCATCAATCGCAATGGCTTGCGTTGGTCTGACGCGCCGAAGGAATACGGCCCGGCGAAGACGCTTTACAACCGTTGGAAGCGATGGGGCGACATGGGCGTCTTTGCCCGGATGATGGAAGGGTTGGCCTCCGAGGCGGCGGTCCCGAAGACGGTGATGATCGACGCGACCTATCTCAAGGCGCACCGCACGGCTTCAAGCCTTGGGGTGAAAAAGGGGGGCGCGGTCGTCTGATTGGCCGGACCAAAGGTGGCATGAATACCAAACTGCATGCCGTCACTGACGAAAACGGCCGACCGATCCGCTTCTTCATGACCGCAGGTCAGGTCAGCGATTACACCGGCGCTGCGGCCTTACTGGGCAGCTTACCCAAAGCGACGTGGCTGCTGGCTGACCGGGGTTATGACGCCGACTGGTTCCGAGACGCCCTGAAAAACAAGGGGATCACGCCTTGCATCCCCGGCCGGAAGTCACGCGCGAAGCCTGTCAAATACGATAAACGCCGATACAAACGCCGCAATCGGATTGAGATCATGTTTGGCCGTCTCAAAGACTGGCGGCGGGTGGCAACACGTTACGACAGATGCCCAAAAGTCTTCCTCTCCGCCGTCGCTCTCGCCGCAACCGTCTTGTTCTGGCTTTGACGATCAATGAGTCTGGACCCTAACACCCCCTTAACGCCACTCCCCAACCTCCTGAAATCCCCCACAAATCCAGACGGTCCCAACGCGGGACCGCCCCTCAAGTTCCCCGAGGCTTGGCCCGCAAGGTCGGTTCCGCTACCGTCGGGTCCTCCGGCCAAGGATGCCGCGGATACTGCCCCCGCATATCCTTCCTCACATCCGCATAGGATGATTTCCAGAACCCCGGCAAATCCATCGTCACCTGTATCGTCTTCTGCCCCGGCGAGGTCAAAACCACCCGCAGCGGCAACCGTTTCACCCCCACCACCGGATGCAACGTGACCCCAAACATCTCCTGCAGCCGCACCTCAATCCCCGGCACCTCGCCATCATAATCAATCGGCACCCGCCGCCCCAAAGGCGTCTCAAACGCCCCCGGCACCAGCTTGTCCAACGCCGCCCCCTGTTCCCAAGACAGCCGCGCCCGCAACGCCTCAGTCAAATCAAACCCGCGCAAATCCGCCTCAGTCCGCACCCCCACCAAATGCGGCAGCAACCAATCCTCCGCGCTGTCTAGCAACCCCTGATCGCTGAAATCCGGCCAATCCGAACCACCCCCCCGCGCCAGTTCCACCCGCGCCCGCAACCGCCGCGCCGAGGCCGTGAAATGCAGCCCATTCAGCCGCATCCCCTCCAGCGCCGCCCGCGCCACAGCCGCGGCAGGCGCATCCCAATGCACATCCGCCAGCACCAGCGCGCCAAAACACTCCTGCCGCCGCGCCATCACGCGCCCCTCACGCTTCGACCAGAAACACACCTCGCGCCAGCCGATTTGCGCCCCAAACACCGCTCGCAACTCTGCCTCACTGATGCTGACCGCCTGCCGCACCCCAGCCTCGCGCGCATCGCCATCCAGATCCGTCGCCACAATCAACCGCGCTCCGGCCAGCGGCACCCCCGCCGGCATCACCGCCCCCTTGCCGCCCGACAGCACCCAACGCGGCGCTTCGCCCTTCCTGCGCAGCCCCACCCGGTCGGGATAGGCCAGCGCCGCCATCTGCGCCAAACTATAGCCAGCATCCGCACCACTCACAGACCGCGCCAAGCGCCGCGCCTCCAGCTTCACCCGCTCCACCACCGGTCGCAAAACCGGCCACGGATGCGCCGCCTCAAACCGCCGCAGATCCGCCACCGCCGCCAGCCGCAAGCCCAGATCCGGCGGCGCGCCCTTCAACACATCGCGCTCCCCCAGCACCGCCGCCAAGGTTGCAGCCTCTGGCCCTGCGACAGCGAACATATGCGCGAGCCTTGGATGCAACGGCAAAGCCGCCAACACCCGGCCATGCAGCGTGATCCGCCCGCCCTCAAGTGCGCCCAACCCCTCCAACAGCGCACGCGCCTCCGCCATCGCACCGACATTCGGCGCGGTCAGAAACCCGACATCACCGCCCCACAGTGCCAGCTCCAGCGCGAGGCCGGTCAAATCCGCCGCCTCAATCTCCGCCGGGGGATAGGCCGCAAGCCCACCTTCCTCACCGCGCGTCCAATACCGGTAACATACTCCCTCAGCCACACGCCCAGCCCGGCCCCGTCGCTGTTCCGCCTCGGCCTTGGTCACCCGCTCGGTTACCAACCGCGACATGCCAGAGTTCGGATCAAACCGCGCCCGCCGCGCCCGCCCGCCATCGACCACCACCCGAATATCCGGGATCGTCAAAGACGTCTCGGCAATCGAGGTCGCCAACACCACCTTGCGCCCCACAGATGGCCCCAAAGCCGCCCTTTGTGCCGCAAACTCCATCGCGCCAAACAGGGTGCGCACCTCACACCCCGCAAGCCCCGAAAGCATCGCTTCAACCCGCCGAATTTCCCCCTCACCCGGCAGAAATACCAACACGCCGCCCTCGGTTTCCTCGACCGCCTGCCGCACCAAACCCACCACCCCGGCCTCAAACCGCATCGAGGCATCAGGACTGCGCCCAAGCCACCGCGTCTCGACCGGATAGGCCCGCCCCATCGAGGTCACCACCGGAGCATCCCCCATCAGCGCCGCCACAGGGCCCGCGTCCAAAGTCGCCGACATCACCACCAACACCAGATCGTCGCGCAAAGCCCCGCGAATTTCCAAAGCCAAAGCCAACCCCAGATCGGCATTCAAACTCCGCTCGTGAAACTCGTCGAAGATCAGCGCACCCACACCCGTAAGCCCCGGATCGCTCTGGATCATCCGCGTCAAAATCCCCTCAGTCACCACCTCA
Source organism: Cypionkella sp. PAMC25878 (assembly GCF_058135695.1). NCBI lineage: Bacteria > Pseudomonadati > Pseudomonadota > Alphaproteobacteria > Rhodobacterales > Paracoccaceae > Cypionkella > Cypionkella sp. PAMC25878. Next base: position 1,411,576 of record NZ_CM176871.1, read on the forward strand.
ATTCTCGTCGCCTTGGAAACCTTCGCCTCGCCGCGAATCCGATACCCCACCGTCGCACCCACAGCCTCGCCCAAAGTCTCCGCCATCCGCTCCGCCGCCGCCCGCGCCGCCAAACGCCGCGGCTCCAGCATCACGATCCGCCCGGAGATCAGCCCGGAGGCCAGCAAATCCAACGGCACCATGGTGGTCTTGCCTGCGCCCGGTGGCGCCTGCAAAACCACCATGCCGCGCGCCGCAATCGCAGCCCGCACGTCCCCCAACACATCTTCTATCGGCAATCTGATCATAAGGCCTTATCCCGCAACCGCTCCGGCTTGGCCAGCAGGTGGCAAAAAGAATGAGTATTTAGCAAAGAGCAATTTCCCTGCAGGTGCTCTTTTTGAAATACTCCCGCGCGGAGCGCTCCGGCGCCGCAGCCAAAACCACGCCGCAAATCCTTTCCCCGGCAGCGCGGCTGAGTGGCCCCTCGATGGGGCCCGAGGTCGCCCCTACTTCAAGGTCACACTGGCAAAACCCAGCGCCATCGGGCACACCGTGGCAAAGGGAGTCGCCATGGATCTTGCCCATCTCGCCGCCAACCTGCAATCGGGCGACCGTCGCAGTCTGGCCCGCGCCATCACTCTGGTCGAAAGCGCCCGCGCCGATCATCGCGCGCAAGCGTTGGAATTGTTGCAAGTCTTGGGCAGCGACAAACAAGCCCTGCGCATCGGGCTTTCCGGTACGCCGGGGGTGGGTAAATCCACCTTCATTGAAAGCTTTGGGCTGATGCTGACCGGGCAGGGCAAGCGCGTCGCGGTGCTTGCCGTTGATCCCTCCTCGGCCCGCTCGGGCGGCTCGATCCTTGGCGATAAAACCCGGATGGAGCATCTGTCCCGCGACCCGCTCGCATTTATCCGGCCCTCGCCCTCCCAAGCCCAGATGGGCGGGGTGGCGCGACGCACGCGGGAAGCCGTCGCGCTCTGCGAAGCCGCTGGCTTTGATATCATCCTGATTGAGACGGTGGGCGTCGGCCAATCCGAAACCGTGGTGGCCGAGCTCTGCGATCTGTTTATCCTGCTCTTGGCCCCTGCGGGCGGCGATGAATTACAGGGCGTCAAGCGGGGCATCATGGAGATGGCTGATCTGATCCTCGTCAACAAAGCCGACGGCGATCTGAAACCCGCCGCGATGCGGACCTGCGCCGATTATGCAGGTGCGCTAAGGCTGTTGCGCAAACGCCCGCAAGATCCAGCGGGCTATCCCAAGGCGATGACCGTCTCGGCGCTCGAACAGGCGGGGCTGGCAACGGCTTGGGCCGAGATGCAGGCTCTGGCCGATTGGCGGCGCGCGCAGGGCCATTGGGCGGTGCGGCGCGGTCAGCAGGCGCAGCATTGGTTCAAGGAAGAATTGCGGCGCGGCTTGCTCGCGGTGCTGGAGCAAGAGCCGACCAAGGGCATCGTCGCAGCACAAGGCCGCGCCGTCGCTGAAGGCCGGTGCACGCCCGAGGCTGCCGCAGCCCAGATCTTGACCTTGCTGCACCGCAGCTGATCACCAAGCTTTGATCATCGCGCGCGGGCAGCCCGTCGCGGATCGATTCGGACCCAAGCGGTCTTAACGATCATCTGGCGGCAAAATGCGGCAGCCCAGCGGGGCTACGCCATTTCCGTCATCAATTATAATATAACAACATCAATATGGTAACGATGGTGATGCCGCGCCAGCTTTGCCACAAGCTGCCGTGCTTTTGCTGCAATTCGCGGCATTTTCGGAAATTTCCGTCCAATTTTGGCCCGAAGTCTCACCTATCCCTTTATGCAATCACCCTTTGTCCCCCGGTCTCCCGGCGGCCCTTAACCTTGGAGCTTTAAGAATGGCGACTTTTACCGGCGGAACTGGAAACGACACTGTCACGGCAACGGCAGGCGCAATCAACGACACGCTGACCGGCCTTGCGGGCAACGACACCCTGATCGGCCTCGGCGGGGCTGACCTGTTGGATGGCGGTTCCGGCATTGACACGGTGGATTACACCGCCAGCGCCGCTGCGGTGAACGCGAACCTTGCCACGCTCAGCGCCACCGGCGGCGATGCGCAGGGCGATACCTATATCTCGATCGAGAACATCATCGGATCGGCCCTCGCTGACACGCTGACGGGCGATACTGGCAACAACGTGTTGACGGGGGCTGCGGGCAACGACCAGTTGTTTGGTGGCGCGGGCAATGACAGCCTTTATGGCGGGGCCGACAACGATCTGATCGCTGGCGGCGCGGGCAATGACGTGATGGACGGCGGCGCGGGCACCTCGGACACCGTTGATTATAGCACCTCGGGCGCTGGGGTCTCCGTCAACCTGACCACAAACAGTGCCACCGGCGGCGACGCGACCGGCGACACCATTGTCAACTTTGAGAACATCAACGGCTCGGCCCTTGACGACACACTGACGGGCGATGCTAACGCGAACATCCTGACGGGCAACGCAGGCAACGACCTGCTGAGCGGCCTTGCGGGCAACGACAGTCTTTACGGCGGCGCAGGCAATGACATGCTGCTGGGCGGCACGGGCAACGACCGCATCGACGGCGGTGCGGATGTCGACACCGTCAGCTATGCGGCAGCCACCGCAGCCGTCAGCGTCAACCTGACCACGGGACTTGCTACCGGGGGCGAAGGCGCGGACACGTTGGTTGCGATTGAAAACATCATCGGCTCTGCGTTTGCCGATACCGTTATCGGCAATACGGGTGACAACGTGATCTTGGGCGGTGCAGGCGCAGACACCCTTGATGGCGGCACGGGCAACGACATGGTGGATTACAGCACGTCGGCTGCGGCGGTCACCGTTAACCTGTTCAGCGGTGTGAACATCGGCGGTGACGCCGAAGGCGACATTCTTTCTAACTTTGAGAACATCCGTGGCTCGGCGGGCGCAGATAGCTTGACGGGCGACAACAACGCCAACATCCTGACCGGCGGCGCAGGTGCCGATACGCTGGACGGTGGCGCGGGTGTGGATACGGTTGATTATTCGGCCTCATCGGCCGCTGTGACCGTTTCGGTGGTTTCTGGCTCGACCGGGTCGGGCGGCGATGCACAAGGCGACCGCCTGTATCGCATCCAGAACCTGATCGGCTCGGCCTTTGCCGACTCGTTGACGGGCGACGCCTTTGTCAACGTGCTGACCGGGGGAGCGGGCAATGACACCCTGGATGGCGGTGGCGAGAACGACACCATGATCGGTGGCGTCGGCGATGACACCTATTATGTAGGCTCCTCTGCCGAACTGATCGTCGAGAATGCCGGAGAAGGCAACGATCTGGTGATTTCTTCGGTTGACTTCATCCTTGGCGCCAATATCGACCGCCTGACGCTGACCGGCTCGCTGGATCTCAATGGCACAGGCAACGAGTTGAACAACATCCTGATCGGCAACAGTGGCAACAGCAGCCCCGGCACCATGGGCAAAAACATCCTGCGCGGCATGGCGGGCAATGACACCATCTATGGCATGGATGGCGGCGATGTGCTGGATGGCGGCACCGGCAATGACAGCCTGATCGGCGGCAAGGGCGGCGACTTGTACCAAGTCGACAGCTTAAATGACGTGCTGGTCGAACTGACCAATGAAGGCATCGACACCGTTCAGACCACGGTGAACTGGACCTTGGCTGACAATTTTGAAAACCTGTTGCTGGACGATACGGGCAACATCAGCGGTATCGGCAACACTGTCGCCAACCTGATGACCGGCAACTCTGGCGACAACCTGCTCTCGGGTCTGGAGAGCAACGACACCCTGATCGGCAACGCAGGCAATGACACGCTGAACGGCGGCACCGGGTCTGACTCGATGATCGGCGGCGCTGGCAACGACTACTACTACGTTGACGGCTCGGGCGACACCATTGTCGAGCTCGACGGCGGCGGCATCGACACGATGGAAAGCTCTGCCACCATCACGATGGACCGCTGGGTTGAAAACCTGATTCTGTCGGGCAGCGCCAATATCAACGCCACGGGGAACACCTCTGACAACATCATGACCGGCAATGCCGGCAACAACTATATGACGGGCGGCACCGGCAACGACACCCTCTATGGTGGCGCGGGCAATGACCGCTTGGATGGCGGCATCGGCAATGACGTGGCTGTAGGCGGCGTCGGTGACGACACCTACACCATTAACGCCACCGCCGATGTGGTCATCGAACAGCCGGGGGAAGGCAACGATACCGTCATCACCGGGGCAACCTGGACGATGAGCGACAACATCGAAAATCTGCAGATGAACGGCGCTGCCAGCATCAACGCGTTCGGCAACGCCTCGGCCAATACGATGACCGGCAACGGTGGTCAGAATATGTTGCAAGGTCTGGCGGGCAATGACACCCTCTACGGCGGTGCGGGCGGCGATACGCTGGACGGCGGCGTGGGCAATGACGTGCTGTATGGCGGCATCGGCAACGATATCTTCATCCTCGACAACGCCAATGACGTGGCGGTCGAGAATTTCGATGAAGGCATCGACACGGTTCAGACCACGTTCAACTATACCCTGCTCAGCAACTTTGAAAACCTGACCCTGCTGGGCACTTCTGGCCTGAGCGGCACTGGCAACGCAGTGGCCAACGTCCTGACCGGCAACAGCGGTGCCAACCTGCTGTCTGGTCTGGCGGGCAATGACGTGCTTTACGGTGGTGCTGGCAACGACACGCTGGACGGTGGCACCGGCAATGACTCGCTGACGGGCGGCGACGGCGATGATCGCTACATCATTGACAGCGTCGATGACAAAACCTTCGAAACCATCACGGGCGGCACCGACACGGTGGATTCAACCGTCAACTGGACACTGCTGTCCTTTACCGAGAACCTGAACCTGTTGGGCAGCGCCAACCTCGAAGGCCATGGCAACAACCTCAACAACATCGTCAACGGTAACACAGGCAACAACCTGCTGACCGGCGAGTCGGGCAACGACAGCCTCTACGGCGGCACGGGCAATGACACGCTGAACGGTGGCTCTGGCAATGATGCGCTGTATGGCGGGACGGGCGACGATTTCTACTATGTCGACTCGCTGAACGACACGATCACCGAAGCCAGTGGCGCTGGCAGCGATACGGTCAGCTCTACCGTAGACTGGACGTTGAGTGCGAATCTTGAGAATCTGGTTCTCGCCGGGTCTTCGGGTCTGAAGGGCTTTGGCAACAGCGCCAACAACCTGCTGACCGGCAATATCGGTGCCAACCTCCTGAACGGCATGGCGGGCAACGATACGCTGGACGGTGGGGCAGGGGCCGACACGCTGAACGGCGGCACCGGGAACGACTTGATGATCGGCGGCCTTGGCACCGACACCTACTATGTCAACTCGCTGAACGATGTGGTGTTCGAACTGGCCGCCCAAGGCACAGATACGGTGTTCTCGTCCGTGACCTTCACCCTCGCCGACACGCTGGAAAACCTGACGCTGAACGGCGCGACGGCGATCGCCGGCACCGGTAACCTGAACGCCAACGTCATGATCGGCAACGCAAACGACAACTATCTGTCGGGCATGGCTGGCAATGACAGCATCACTGGTGGCGCTGGCAACGACACTCTGGATGGTGGCACCGGCAACGACACCATGGTCGGCGGTCTGGGCAACGACACCTACATCGTTGACAGCGTCAATGATCGTGTCACCGAACTGACCAACCAAGGCACTGACACGGTTTATGCTTCGGTCAGCTACGCCATCCTGTCTCCGGTGGAAAACCTGACGCTGACCGGCACGGACAACATCAACGCCACCGGCAACTCGTCGGCCAATATCCTGATCGGCAACGCGGGCAACAACCTGCTGTCGGCTGGGTCCGGCAACGACACGCTGGACGGCGGTGCGGGCAACGACACGCTGGACGGCGGCGGCGGTGCGGACAGCCTGTCGGGCGGCTTGGGCAATGACATATATATCATCGACCATGTTGGCGATGTCGTCACCGAGGGCCTTGCGGCTGGCACCGATGAGGTGCGATCTTCGGTCAACCATGTGCTGGGCGCGAACTTCGAAAACCTGGTCCTGACGGGCAGCTTCGGGGTGAACGGCACCGGCAACGAGTTGAACAACGTACTGACGGGCAACTCGGGCAAAAACGTGCTGAACGGCATGGCCGGGGACGATACCTTGGCGGGCGGCAGCGGTGCGGATGTGCTGATTGGCGGCGCCGGGGCGGATCACTTCGTGTTTGTTGCGGCCTCGACCTCTCAGGCGACCATCTCGGACTTCAACGCCGTGGACGGCGGTTTGGCCGAGGGCGATCTGCTGCAGTTCGCGGGCCTGCTGACCGGGACCTTCGCCTATGTCGGCGACGCGGCGTTCTCGGGTACTGCCAACACCGAAGCCCGCTTCTTCGCTGGCGCCCTGCAACTGGACTTCGACGGCAACGGGGCCACCGATCTGACCATTCGGATCACCGGGTTGACGGATCAGACCCAGATTTCGGGTGGCGACTTCCTGTTCACCTGATCGGGAAATCAACTCAAAACCTCAGGGCTGGCCGATGTATCGGTTGGCCCTTTGGGCATTTATGATCGTAAATGTCGATCAGAGACGCGGGCCAAAACAAAACGCCGCAAAGCTATCGGCTTGCGGCGTTCATATTCGTGTGGTTTGGCCTGGTTCAGGCCGCCAGCAACACCCTTGCCTCAAAGGATTTCAGCGTCGGACGCGCCGCCTCGAACCGCGCGAGTTGACCCGCTTCGGCCAGGTCGGGGAAGATCTTGTAGATCTCATCGCGTTGCTCGGGATCCATGCCGCCCATGGTGCGGTCGCCGGGCTGGAAGCTTTCGCTCCACGCGCCATCGGCCAAAATCACCTCGTGGCGGTCAAACAGGATGTGCAGATAGGTCACCGCCTCGACCGCCGCCACCGAGACACCGGGCAAGCTCAGCAGATGCTGCGCCCGCACCAGCACTTCATCGCTGCCAAACAGCAATTCGGCACGTGGCCCGCTGATCAACATCCGATGCTGGCGCGACACCATCATATCAGTTTCCGGCAAACCATGCCCCAACGCCCCGGCTTTGATCAGGATCGGCTGCAAGCTTTCATCGGCGCGCAATTCGTCCCGCGTGATCTGGCGCGAGCCGATCCAGCGGATTTCCTGAATGCCGTTGTCGCGCGTTGCCACCATATCGCCGACCCGCAACGCCTCTACCGCCACCTCACCCGCAGGCGTCGCAATCCGCGTGCCGGGGGTGAAGCACGACACGATGCTTTCGATATTGGTGAAGCTCAGCGTGCCGATCAGATGGCCGCTGCCGTCGTAGAAATTCACCACGCCATTCAGATGGTTCAACGGATCGCGGATGATCTTGAACGGCGCTTGTCCGGTCAGATCCAGCACATCCCAATCGGTGCCACTGGTGCCGCCGTCGACGATATCGCCCGCGCCCGCATAGATCGTATCGGCGCCAAAGCCACCGACCAGCGTATCGGCACCCGCGCCGCCATAGATCACATCGCCGCCATCGCCGCCGTAGATCAGATCACTGCCGTCACCGCCGCTCAGGGTGTCATTGCCAGTGCCGCCGTCCAACGTGTCATTGCCCAGCCCGCCAAACAGCGTGTCATTGCCAATGCCGCCATACAGGCTGTCATTGCCCGCGCCACCGTCCAGGCTGTCATCACCATCGCCGCCCTGCAGCGTGTCATTGCCCAAGCCGCCGAACAGGCTGTCATTGCCCGTGCCGCCATCGACCGAGTCATTGCCATCGCCGCCCGAGACAACATCATTGCCCGTGCCGCCAAACACCTGATCGTCGCCAGTGCCGCCATCGGTATTGTCATTGCCGTCGCCGCCATAGACGAGGTCATTGCCCGCGCCGCCCAGCACGGTATCGTTGCCAGCATCGCCAAAGACGCTATCGTTGCCATCGCCGCCATAGATGAGGTCATTGCCGACGCCGCCGTAAGCCGCGTCATTGCCCGCCCCGCCCAGCACGGTGTCATTGCCAAGATCGCCATACGCGGTGTCATCGCCGTCACCACCATCGACAATGTCATTGCCGTCGCCGCCATAGACCAGATCGTTGCCCGCGCCACCGCTGACCAGATCTTCGCCCGCATCGCCGTAAACGGTGTCATTGCCGTCGCCGCCGTCCGCACTATCGTTGCCCGCGCCGCCATAGACCAAATCATTGCCAGCATCGCCGTAAGAGCTGTCATTGCCGTCTCCGGCATAGATCGCATCATTGCCTGTGCCGCCATAGCTCGCATCATCGCCTGTGCCGCCATAGATCGTGTCGTTATCCGCGCCACCAAATAGGATGTCATTCGAACCCATCCCGTCGAGATAATCGTCGCCCGCGCCGCCGTAGAAAACGTTGGTGTAAACGTCGCCCGTCAGCCCCTGATCGTTGAAGCCGATGATGGTGTCGTTGAAGGCCGAGCCAATGACGCCATCGACCCCGGTCAGCTGATCCCCCTGCGCATCGCCGTAAAGTGCGGTCCAAGTGCTCAGGTTGATCGACACCGCCGCGTTGCTTGCCGAGTAATCGGCAAAGTCCATCCCGGCACCGCCGTTCAGCACATCGGCGCCCGCACCGCCCGCCAGCGTGTCATCACCGTCGCCACCATAGAGACTGTCGATGCCTGCGCCGCCCGACAGATAATTGTCCCCGGCATTGCCCGTCAGCACATCGGCATAGGCCGAGCCGATCAGGTTCTCGATCGACACCAGCGTATCGCCCGCCGCATCGCCACCGGTGCCAGTGCCTATCGTAAGGTTGACGTTCACCGCTGCGGTCGAAGCGCTGTAATCGGCGGTATCGGTCCCCGCGCCACCGTCGAGATAGTCATTGCCCGCGCCGCCAAACAGCGTGTCGTTGCCGGTGCCGCCGTAAAGACTGTCGATGCCAGCCGCGCCATACAGCATGTCATTGCCATCGCCGCCGGTTAACGCATTTGCGGCCGCGTCGCCGATCAGCGTGTCGTTGTAGCCCGAGCCGATCAGGTTCTCGATCCCTGTCAGCACATCGCCTTGCGCATCGCCGCCAGTGCCGGTGCCAGAGGTCAGCGAGACCGACACCGCCGCCCCCGAGGCCGCGTAATCCGCCGTATCGGTACCAGCGCCGCCAATCAGCGTATCGGCTCCCGCCCCGCCCGCCAGCGTGTCATTGCCCGCGCCACCATCCAGCACGTTGGCACCCGCATCGCCCGTCAGTCTATCCGCCGCCCCCGAGCCAGTGATATTCTCGATGCCCACCAGCGTATCGCCCGCCGCATCGCCGCCGGTGTTGACGCCCGTTGCCAGATTGACCGTCACGCCAGAGGTCGAGGACGCATAATCGGCCGTATCAATCCCCGCGCCACCGTCGATCAGATCGCCGCCAGCCCCGCCAATCAGCGTGTCATTGCCGTCGTCGCCATACAGGCTGTCAACGCCTGCAGCGCCGTTCAGGCTGTCATTGCCCAGCCCACCATACAAAGCGTTGGCATTGCCGTCGCCGGTCAGCGTGTCGTTATAGGCCGAGCCGAGCAGGTTCTCGATCCCGGTCAGCGTATCCCCCGCAGCTTCGCCCGCCGTGCCGGCGCCCGTGGTCAGGCTGACCGCAACCGCCGCCGCAGCGCCTGAATAATCTGCCGTATCAATGCCACTGCCGCCATCCAGCAGGTCACTGCCCAGACCCCCGACCAACGTGTCATTGTCCGCGCCGCCATAAAGCGAATCGTTGCCAGCACCGCCGTCCAGATCATCCGCACCGGCCGCGCCATAAAACACGTTGGCCGTCCCGTCGCCGATGATCACATCCGCCAGACCCGAGCCGAGGATAATCTCGGCCCCCACCAACGTATCGCCCGCCGCATCGCCGCCAGTGTTGACACCCGTGGCAAGGTTGATCGTTATCCCCGCGCCGGAGGCCGAGTAATCAACGGTATCGGTGCCCGTGCCTCCGTCCAGCAGATCAGCCCCGCCGCCGCCCACCAGCGTGTCATTGCCCACACCGCCGTAAAGCGTGTTCGCGCCCGCATCCCCGGTCAGGCTGTCGTTAAAGGCAGAACCGATCACCACCTCAATGCTGCTCAGCGTGTCGCCCGCCGCATCGCCGCCAAGGTTGACATTGGTGGCAAGGTTGATGGTAACGGCAGAGCCCGCAGCAGAATAATCTGCCGCATCAATGCCTGCGCCGCCGTCCAGCACGTCAGACCCGGCGCCGCCAATCAGCGTGTCATTGCCATCGCCGCCATACAGGCTGTCAACGCCCGCCGCGCCGTTCAGGTTGTCATTGCCCGCGCCGCCATAAAGCGCGTTGGCATTGATATCGCCCACCAACGTATCGTTGAACGCCGAGCCGACCAAATTCTCGATCGAGTTGAAGGTATCGCCGTTGGCGTCGCCTGCCGTGCCGGTGTTGGTGGTCAGGCTTGCCGCCACCCCCGCGCCCGCTGTCGAATAATCCGCAGTATCAATGCCCGAGCCACCAAACAGACTGTCCGCGCCCGCGCCGCCAATCAGCGTGTCATTGTCATTGCCGCCATAAAGAATGTCATTGCCCGTGCCGCCGTCCAGCAGGTCGGCCCCAGCCGCACCATACAGTATGTTGGCCGCCGTCGATCCGGTGATCGTGTCAGCATAGGCCGAGCCGATCACATCCTCGATGCTGACCAGAACATCGCCCTGCGCATCACCGCCCGCGCCTGTGCCCGTGGTCAGATTGACGTTTACCGCCGCAGTTGAGGCGGAATAATCCACATCATCCGAGCCCGCGCCACCATCCAGCAGATCAGCACCTGCGCCACCAATCAGAATGTCGTTGTCGTTGCCACCATACAGGCTGTCATCGCCCGCGCCGCCATACAGGCTATCAATGCCAACCCCGCCATAAAGCGCGTTGTTGTTGCCGTCGCCGGTCAGCACATCCGCCTGACCCGAGCCTATGACGTTCTCGATCCCAACCAGCGTATCGCCGCCCGCATCACCGCCCGCGCCCAGACCCGTGCTCAGGTTGACCTGCACTGCGTTGGTCGAGGCCGAGTAATCGGCAGTATCGTCGCCCGCGCCACCATCCAACAGATCGCTGCCGGTGCCGCCAATCAGCGTATCATTGCCAAGCCCGCCATACAGGCTGTCGGCCCCCGCAGCCCCGCTCAGGCTGTCATTGCCCGCCGCCCCATACAAAACGTTGGTATTGCCGTCGCCGACCAGAGTGTCGTCAAACCCCGAACCCGCAAGGTTCTCAATGCTGGTAAAGGTATCGCCCGCAGCCTCGCCTGCCGTGCCAGTGTTGCTGGTCAGACTGGCTGCAACCCCAGCTGTCGCGGCTGAATAATCGGCGGTATCGGTGCCCGAGCCGCCGTCGATCAGGTCATTGCCCAGACCGCCCGCCAGCACGTCATTGTCATTGCCGCCATACAGGCTGTCATTGCCCGCACCGCCGAACAAACTGTCCGCACCCGCCGCGCCGTAAAGCATATTGGCAGCACTTGATCCGGCGATGGTATCGGCAAAGCCGGTGCCGATCACATCCTCGATGCTGACCAGCACATCGCCCTGCGCATCGCCAGCCAGCCCGGTGCCCGCCGCCAGATCAATGTTAACCGCCGCAGTTGAGGCGGAATAATCCACATAGTCCGACCCCGCGCCACCGTCCAGCAGATCAGCGCCTGCGCCACCAATCAGCGTATCGTTGTCATTGCCACCGTATAGGCTGTCATTGCCCGCGCCGCCGACCAAGCTGTCTGCCCCCGCGGCACCATAAAGCGCGTTGTCGCCGCCGTCTCCGGTCAGTTTATCGGCATAGGCAGAGCCCACGAGATTCTCGATGCCGGTCAGCGTATCGGCCGCTGCATCGCCGCCCGAGCCCACCCCGGTCGCCAGCGACACCGTGACAGCCGCGCCTGAACTGCTGTAATCTGCGGTATCAATCCCCGCGCCGCCGTCCAGCAAATCCGCCCCGGCATTGCCGATCAGCGTGTCATTGCCATTGCCGCCATAAAGTTTGTCAGCGACGGACAGCAGCAGATCATTGCCGCCATACAGCAGGTCATTGCCATCGCCGCCATACAGCGTGTCAGCGGCACTGCCGCCGTCAAGCGTGTCGTCTCCGCCAGACCCGGTGATGGTATCGGACAGAGTCGTTCCAAGCAGGGAATCATTCCCTGCGGTTCCGGTAATATTTGCCACTGCGCTGCTCTGCTCGTTTGCCCGGATCTTGCGCCCGGATCTATTTGCATCTCAATTATGTCAAATGAGCCGAAATTGTGGCGCAATTTTGGCGGATTCCCTGAACTTTCTCAGGGGGTTGTGATAAATCAGTGACGCAAGCGCAAATCTTGCAAGGCCAAGCTGGGGCCAAGCTGGGGCCAAAGCCGCCAGAATCGGGCAGGGCAGGGGACAAGCCCTTGCGCAACTTGTGGAATTTCGCTGCGTTTTCCGCAAAAACTGCTTGGTCATCGGGCCTTTTGCCGGGCTTTTATCACCTTGCACGCTTGACGCGCCGCCAGATTACCCGTAAATGCCCGAAATCAAATTCGGGTGCTACCCATCGGGTGGCTGCCTTTTCGTCTTAAACTGACAAGGAAATAGACCATGTCTCGCGTCTGCGAACTCTCTGGCAAAGGCCCGATGTCTGGCAACACTGTCAGCCACGCCAACAACAAATCCCGTCGTCGCTTCCTGCCGAACCTGAATCAGGTGACGCTGATCTCCGACGTGCTGGGCAAATCCTTCTCGCTGAAGATCTCGGCTGCGGCTCTGCGTACCGTCGATCACCGTGGCGGTCTGGACGCGTTCATGGCGAAAGCCAAGGACGAAGATCTGTCGCTCGACGCGCTGAAGATCAAAAAAGAGATCGCCAAGGCTCAGGCCGCCGCCTGATTGCTTTGTGCTTGATGTCACAGGGCCTCGCTTGGAGACAAGCGGGGCCTTTTGGCTTTCAGCGGTGGGGCAGGGGCGCTGACAAACTGTCGCCTTCCCCCGCAGCATCACCTGCGCTAAACCAAGCGCCATGATCCGCCACCTGCTCTCGCTTCTGCTCGCCCTGACGCTTGCGACCACCTCGGTCCACGCGGCGGTGATGCATGCCGAAATGCAGGGCGCGACCCAGATGGAAATCTGCGCCGACACCAGCGGCGGCCTGACCACCATCACCCTCGACGCCACCGGCAAACCGATTCCCAGCCCGCACCGCTGCCCGGATTGCACCGCGGCCATCGCGGCTTTGCTGCCATCCCCACCGCAAATCGCCGCTGCCCCCACCCATAGCCGCAGCGCCCGCCCCGCACACGCCCCCCAAACCCGCACCGCCACTCCGCCAAAACAATCCGCCCGCGACCCACCATCCTTTGCCTGATCCCACCTCTCCCATGATCAATCGCAAAGGAAAACCCATGCGCCTTCAAGCCTTTATCGCTGCAGCTATCCTGTGTGCAGCCCCCGCCTTCGCCCACCAAGGTGTGCATATCGAAAACCCCTATGCCCGCACCAGCGGCGGCATCGGCGGCACCGGTGGTATCTTTCTAGAGATCATGAACCACGCCGATACCGATGATCGCCTGATCGGCGTCGCCTCTGACGTGGCCGATCGGGTCGAGATGCACACCAGCACCGAATCCGCGGGCGGGGTGATGAGCATGGCGGCCGTCCCCGAAGGCTTCCCGGTCGCCGCCCTGCAAAGCCACGATCTGAAACGCGGCGGCGACCACATCATGCTGATGGGACTGCATCAAAAACTGAAAAACGGCGACGTGATCCACCTCACCCTGACCTTCGAGAAGGCGGGCGAGGTGAAAGTCGATGTCCCCGTCGACAACGCCCGCAAACCCGATGCGGCGGCGGCTCCGATGGCCGATATGCCCGGCATGGACCACAGCACGATGGAAGCCCCCGTCAATTAAACCAACAGGCGGGGTCCCCAAAGCCCCGCCCAAAAAAGGCCAAGCATGACTTCGCATATCTCGCTGACCAACGCGCTCTCCCCGGATGAATGTGACCGCCTGATCAGCCTGATCGCAGCGCATCACCTGAAAGACGCAGGCCTTGTGCGCGGCACCACCGCCCACAATATCCGCCGGGCCGAGATCGCGTGGCTGGATGATATCCCCGAAGCGTCATGGGTGCTTGAGCGCATGATCAGCCTGACAGCGCAAGCCAACCGCGAAGCCTTCCAGTTTGATCTTTCCGATTTCGGCGAAAGCCCGCAAGTCGCACGCTACACCGCCGAACGGGAAGGCCATTTCGACTGGCACAGCGATATCGGCGCAGGCAACTGGGCTGCCAAACGCAAACTCACCATCGTCGTGCAACTCTCCGATCCCACCAGCTACGAAGGCGGCACGCTGGAACTGCGCCCCGACAGCAACATCACCCAAGCCCCCCGCACACGCGGCACCGCCACCATCTTCCCCAGCTTCACCCTGCACCGCGTCACCCCGCTCATTGCAGGCACCCGCTGGTCGCTGACCCTATGGTCGCACGGCCCCGCTTTCCGATAACCAAACTCTGCCCTACCCATTTCACATTGGCGATAAATATCCCCGCCGGAGGCTCCCCAAGCCAGCCGCCTATGCCTCCGGCGGGAGTATTTCAAAAAGAGCAATTCAAAGACATGACCGAGCCCAAAGCCCCCTCCGACCGCAGCCGCGCCCGCCGTATGCACGAGAAAGCCGCCTACGACCGCGCCACGATTGATGCGATTCTGGATGCAATGCCCGTCGCCCATGTCGGCTATGTCAAAGACGGCGCGCCCATCGTGATCCCCACCCTGCAATGGCGTATTGGCGACCATATCTACTGGCACGGATCGTCGGCCAGCCGCACGCAACGCACCGCGAAAGATGCGCAGGTCTGCGTCACCGTCACCCTGACCGATGCCATGGTGCTGGCGCGTTCAGGGCTGGAGCATTCGGTGAACTTCCGTTCGGTGATGGTGTTTGGTGAGGCCCGCGCCGTGACCAATTCCGCCGAGAAAGCCGAGGCTTTGCGCGGGATGATGGAGCAAATGTTCCCCGGCCGCTGGGATCAGTTGCGCCCGATGACCACGCAAGAACTTAAAGCCACCGCGATCCTAAGCCTGCCGCTGAGCGAGGCCTCTGCCAAAATCGGCACCGGCATGCCCACCGATCCGCCAGAGGATATGAACACCCCGGTTTGGGCTGGCCTGCTGCCGATTGATTTCAGCATGGGCACACCAATCCCCGACCCAAACCTAAGCCCAGATCTGGCGCTGCCCGCTCATGCGGCGAACTATCGCTTTGGCAAAGTCAGCCCGCGTTGAACAGGGGTGGGAACAGGGGTTGGGCGGGGTTCACTCCGCCACTGCTGAGCCCGCGTTCAGCCGCCGCAATAGGCCTGCGCCTGCGCGCCGAACGCCTTATAGCGCTCCCAAAACGCATCATCGCTGTCGGTTTTCGACATCCAGACCTTATGCGCCTTCTCGGGGTCCTTGAAGAACGCCACCGCGCGACGCTGATCGCCGCCTTTCAGCGTCATATCGGCAACCTGCTGAATACAAGCACACAGCTGCCGATTGGCCGCCTTGCGCTCGGAGCGGTTGCACGCATTCTCAATCGGCCCGGCGCTGGCAAAACTGCTCATCATCGGAAGCACCACGCCCAGACTTAACACAGCCAGACTGGCCGCCCACAAAATAGACTTTTTCATCGCTCTGCCTCTGCCCGCCCACGACCGGGTTGCCCTCAGCCGCAGATCATTATCTGGAATCAGTATGGTAGCAAGCGCGGGATTTTTCAAGACGCGGTTGCCATAGCTCGGATTCCACGCGCCAGCTGTCTTTGCGGCAGGGCGGGGTTCACCCCGCCACGCTTGGAGCCGCGCAAAGCCACCCCTCATCTATGCCAATTCGCATGGCCGCAACCCTTAACAAACTCTTAACGACCCCAAGATAACCCATTGAAATCCCACACCCCACCCCTCTGTCCACGCGTGGACACATCCTGCGCACCACAACCCCCTTCCCGCCCCCCCCAATCCAAGCTATATCGCGCGCATGACCCAGCTTGATCTCATCCGCAACTTCTCCATCGTGGCCCACATCGACCACGGTAAATCCACCCTCGCCGACCGGCTCATTCAGATGACCGGCACGGTGGCTGCGCGCGATATGAAGGCGCAGATGCTGGACAGCATGGATATCGAGCGCGAGCGCGGCATCACCATCAAGGCCAACACGGTGCGGATCGAATATCCGGCGAAGGATGGTAAAACCTACATCCTGAACCTGATCGACACCCCCGGCCACGTCGACTTTGCCTATGAAGTCTCCCGCTCGATGCGCGCGGTGGAAGGCTCTTTGCTGGTCGTCGATGCCTCACAAGGGGTTGAGGCGCAGACCCTCGCCAACGTCTACCAAGCCTTGGATGCAGGCCACGAAATCGTCCCAGTCCTGAACAAGATCGACCTTCCGGCCGCCGAGCCCGACCGCATCCGCCAGCAGATCGAAGACGTGATCGGCCTCGACGCCTCCGACGCCGTGCTCATCTCCGCCAAATCTGGCCTCGGCATCCCCGAGGTGCTGGAAGCCATCGTCACCCGTCTGCCCGCCCCGAAAGGCGACCGCGACGCACCGCTGAAAGCCATGCTGGTTGACAGCTGGTATGACGCCTATCTCGGCGTCGTCGTCATGGTCCGCATCATGGACGGCGTGATGAAAAAGGGCGACCGCGTCCGCATGATGCAAACCAACGCCGTCTACGGCATCGACAAACTCTCGGTCCTCAAGCCGCAGATGGTCGATATCGCCGAACTTGGCCCCGGCGAGATCGGCATCTTCACTGCCTCGATCAAACAAGTCCGCGACACCCGCGTCGGGGACACCATCACCCACGAACGCAAAGGCTGCACCGAGGCTTTGCCGGGCTTCAAACCCGCGCAACCCGTGGTGTTCTGCGGCCTGTTCCCGGTGGATGCGGCCGAATTCGAAGCCCTGCGCGACGCCATCGAGAAACTCTCGCTCAACGACGCCTCGTTCAGCACCGAGATGGAAACCTCGGCAGCATTGGGCTTCGGCTTCCGCTGCGGCTTCCTTGGCCTTTTGCACCTTGAAGTCATCCGCGACCGGCTAGAGCGCGAATATGACATCGACCTGATCACCACCGCCCCCTCGGTGGTCTTCAAACTCCACATGAAAGACGGCACCGTGCAAGACCTGCACAACCCCGCCGACATGCCCGACCTCACCTATATCGACCATATCGAGGAGCCCCGGATCAAGGCCACGATCATGGTGCCCGACGACTACCTCGGCGACGTGCTGAAACTCTGCCAAGACCGTCGCGGCATCCAGATGGACCTGTCCTACGCCGGGTCGCGCGCCATGGTGGTCTACGATCTGCCGCTGGCCGAAGTGGTGTTCGATTTCTACGACCGCCTGAAATCGGTCACGCAGGGCTATGCCTCCTTTGACTATAGCATCTCGGAATATCGTGAAGATTTCCTTGTCAAAATGTCGATTCTTGTCAACGAGGAACCCGTCGACGCCCTGTCGATGATGGTCCACCGTGATCGCGCCGAAGCGCGCGGCCGCGCCATGGTTGAAAAACTGAAAGACCTGATCCCCCGCCACATGTTCAAAATCCCGATCCAAGCGGCGATTGGCGCCCGCGTGATCGCGCGCGAGACTTTGTCGGCGATGCGCAAAGACGTGACCGCCAAATGCTACGGCGGCGACGCCACCCGGAAGAAGAAACTGCTGGAGAAGCAGAAGGCCGGGAAAAAGCGGATGCGGCAGTTTGGTAAGGTGGAGATTCCGCAGGAGGCGTTTATCAGCGCTCTAAAAATGGACAGCTAAGGCTGTCCCTTTTTAGAGCGGGTGGGCGAAAGAGAATGGAGAATCCATTCGCGTGCCCACACAGTGCAGGATAGGCGGGGCGTTTGCGGTTAAGATGCATAAATGTGAATGAGAAGATTTTTCTGATCAAAATGTTGACCTAGATAATCAGATTACCTAACGTTTGGCTGACAGAGCACACGAGAATGACGCGCGGATAATTTAAGGATAAATTAAGTGAAGACATTTTTCGCTCTGCTGATAAGCGCAGTATTTTTGGCGGCGTGCGTCCCAATGCCGGTAGGTGGCGAAGGGGCAACACAACGTGGAGATGCGCTAATCGCAGAAGCACTACTTGGTTATGATGGTCAGAACATAATCAAAATATCAAGCTCACGCGGTTGGTCCTGCTCAGGGACTTACAATAGGCAGGCTGCTGGCAACTCGACAACTCGCAGCTTTCCTCTAACGTGCTCCAATGGTGCACATGGAAATGCTATAATGAGTGTGAACTCAATCCAACAACGTTCGACAATCGCTTTTACGCTTTCGAATGGTGAGTCTGGACGTGTCGCATTCGGTGTTGTTTCTTAGCGCGAACTAAGAAGCGGCGGGGCGCCACGCTACAAAAATAATAAAAAAGGTGGGGTAAATCCCCACCTTATCTCGACAAGAGCGACCCACCTCTCACCCAAAACTCACTTATTCCGGCAACCCGGCACGTTCAGGTCGCGGCAGAAATACCCGCCCGCGCCGCCGATCACAGCGCCCGTCACCGCATTGCCGCCCGTGGCCCCCGCGATCACCGCACCGCCTGCCGCACCCGCCAACCCGCGCTGGGCGTCGTTTTCCAAGCAGCCCGAGAGCCCAAACGCCGCGATACCGACGAGGATGTAAGATTTGATGGTCATGGAAGCCTCCTATGAAATGGCTGATACCAGACAACGCGCCAACCCCGCTCCGGTTCCCTCCCTCCGCAACCCCGGCGAAATGCCGCCATTAACCTTACCTTAACCAAATCCCACCAAACTGAAGGCATGAAAGCCCTCATCCCCCTGCTGATCCTATGCGCCTGCGGTGCCCAACCCGCGCCAGAATTCTTCAACGCCAAGCGGGTTGATCTCACCCGCGACGGCCGCCAATATACGGTTTTCTATACCGAAAAGCGCGTCGAGGTGATCCGGCAAGGCTATGCCAAAAGGGTCGAGCGCGACGACATCCGCGCCGAAATGATCGCCCTGATCCCCGAGGTGACAGGCTGCAAACTGCGCGAATCCTCGCTCACCGGGGATTCCGGCGAAATGCGCGGCTCTATCCGTTGTCCGCACGCTTGATGATCAGCATATAAAACGCGTAAGCCCCTGCCACAACAAACAAAATCCCCCAACCGGGGCTGTTGTAATAGAACTCCACCAACCCCCACAGCATTGGCAAAACACAAGTCACCCACCGCACCCAAGCCTTGGCAAAGAACGGATCATTCGGGTCTAAGATCTTCATATCGCACGCCTTTTTATACCTGCCCCAGCATGCCGCGAAAACGCGGCCCTGCCAAGTCCCTTGCCCGACTCACCGCCACCGCCTAGCCTTGCCGAAAAGGAGCCCGCCATGACCGACATCTCCGCCAGCTTCCAAGGCCAAACCATCATCACCACCTTCGAGATGACCCCCGCCACAGCCCATGATCTGATGGAAAAACTGCAAGCCGCCTACGACGAATTTATCCGGCATCAGCAAGGCTTTATCGGTGCGGGCCTGCATATGAACGATGCGATGACGCGGGTATGCAACTACTCAAAATGGCAGCGGCGCGAGGATTATCAGGCGATGCTGCGCAGTCCGGAAATGCGCGAGCGCAACCGTCTGATCAACACCCTGTGCAAAGGCTTCGAGCCGGTGATGTATGAGGTGATCGCGGCGTTTTAACCCAACTACTTCCGCCGTCGCGCCTTACCGCCCCGCATCCCCGCCCGACCACCAGTTGATCGCCAGGACATTTTCACAGCGTCTTCCACGGCGTCCTCGACCACCGATTGCCGCGCCAAAGGATCATCTGCGATGGTCAGTTCCACCGCCTCCAACCGCCTCACCTCATCCCGCATCCGCGCGGCTTCCTCGAATTCCAGGTTCTCGGCAGCTTTGCGCATCGCCAAACGCAAAGCATCCAAATGGCTGGCAAGGTTGTGCCCCAGCATCGGGCGGTCGATCTTCGCCGTCACCCGGGCCTGATCGGTGTCACCTTGGTAAATCCCCAGCAGCACATCCTCGACGTTCTTCTTGATCGTGGTGGGCGTGATCCCGTGCAGGGTATTGTAAGCAATCTGTTTATCGCGCCGCCGCGTGGTTTCGCCAATCGCGCGCTCCATGCTGCCAGTGATCCGGTCGGCATACATGATCACCCGACCATCCGAGTTCCGTGCCGCGCGGCCAATCGTCTGGATCAGTGAGGTTTCCGAGCGCAGGAAGCCTTCTTTATCGGCGTCCAAAATCGCCACCAGCCCACATTCCGGGATATCCAGCCCTTCGCGCAACAGGTTAATCCCGACCAGAACATCAAACGCCCCCAGTCGCAAATCCCGAAGGATTTCAATGCGTTCAATGGTGTCGATGTCCGAGTGCATATAGCGGATTCGGATGCCCTGTTCATGGAAATACTCAGTCAGATCCTCGGCCATCCGCTTGGTCAAAGTCGTCACGAGCACGCGCAGGCCCAGCAAAGCCACACGGCGGATTTCGTCCAGCAGGTCATCCACCTGCATATCCACCGGGCGGATTTCGATCTGCGGATCGACCAGGCCTGTCGGGCGGATCACCTGTTCGACGAACACGCCGCCGGTCTGCTCCATCTCCCAAGCCGCCGGGGTGGCCGAGACGAACACCGTTTGCGTCCGCATCGCGTCCCATTCTTCGAACTTCAGCGGGCGATTGTCCATGCAAGAGGGCAGGCGGAAGCCATGTTCGGCCAAGGTCATTTTGCGCCGGAAGTCGCCCTTATACATGCCGCCGATCTGTGGCACCGAAACGTGGGATTCGTCTGCAAAAACAATGGCATTGTCGGGGATAAACTCGAATAATGTCGGCGGTGGTTCTCCCGGTGCGCGGCCTGTCAGATAGCGCGAATAGTTCTCGATGCCGTTGCAAACCCCGGTCGCCTCCAGCATTTCCAGATCAAACGAAGTCCGCTGCTCCAGCCTTTGCGCTTCCAGCAATTTGCCTTGGCTGACCATCAAATCCAGCGTCTGCCGCAGCTCTTTTTTGATGCCGATCACTGCCTGATTCATCGTCGGGCGCGGTGTCACATAGTGCGAATTGGCGTAGATGCGGATTTGTTTAAAATTGTCAGTTTTCGCGCCCGTAAGCGGGTCAAACTCGACAATCGCCTCCAACTCCTCACCGAAAAACGAAAACCGCCAGGCGCGATCTTCCAAGTGGGCGGGCCAAACCTCCACCGAGTCGCCGCGCACCCGGAAGCAGCCGCGCTGAAACGCCTGATCGTTGCGCTTATAGGCTTGGGCCACCAACTCGCCCAAAACCTGCCGCTGATCATAGCTTTGCCCGACCAGCAAATCCTGCGTCATCGCCGAATAGGTTTCCACCGAGCCGATGCCATAGATGCACGACACCGAGGCCACGATGATCACATCGTCCCGTTCCAGCAGCGCACGGGTGGCCGAGTGGCGCATCCGGTCGATCTGTTCGTTGATCTGCGATTCCTTCTCGATGAAGGTGTCGGTGCGGGCGACATAAGCTTCGGGCTGATAGTAATCGTAGTAGGAAACGAAGTATTCCACCGCATTTTCGGGGAAGAAGCCCTTGAATTCGCCGTATAATTGCGCGGCCAGCGTCTTGTTGGGGGCCAAGATAATCGCCGGACGCTGGGTCTGTTCGATCACCTTCGCCATTGTAAAGGTCTTGCCGGTGCCGGTCGCGCCCAGCAAAACCTGATCATGCTCGCCCTCCAGAATCCCCTGTGACAGCGCTGCAATCGCGGTCGGCTGATCGCCCGCCGCCTCAAACGGGGTCTTCAAGACAAACCGCCGCCCGCCTTCCAGCTTGGGGCGGGTCAGCACCTCGGGGCGCTCGGACAGGGCATTGATGTTGTTATGGGGCACAGTGATTCCTTCCCGTGATTCCCTCCAGCGCCCAATCTATTCCGTTTTTGTTCACGGGGAAGGGGCATGGAAAACAAAGGCGTGTGAAAGCAGCTGTTAACCTATCTTTCGCTAAAGTGAAGAAAAGCAATGCAATTTTAACGAAAATGTAGATCAAAGATGCACTTTATAGTTGTTTTGCAGCGAAGCCTGCGGCACTCTACCCGAGCAAGCAGCAAACTTCGCTGTCGGTTGGTCGCACCACACACCCCACTCACCCCCCTCGCGACCAACCGACAGCGCCTTCTGGCTTGCGTTTTCCCGCCAATTTCGGAATAAACCTACCCAACACTCAGGGAGTTTTCATCATGCGCGCCCGCATTTATCAGCCCGCCAGAACCGCCATGCAGTCTGGCACCGCGAAAACCACCGATTGGCTGCTGGAATTCGCCCCGGATTCTGCGCGGGAAGTTGATCCGCTGATGGGCTGGACCAGTTCTTCGGACACCCAAGCGCAGGTCAAACTGCGCTTTGAGTCGCGTGAAGCTGCCGAAGCCTATGCCACTGCAAACGCTATTGAATTTGACGTGACCGAGCCGCAAAAGCGCAAAGCTTTGATCCGCCAGCGTGGCTATGGGGAGAATTTCGCGACCGACCGTCGCGGTGTCTGGACGCATTAACCATCGCCCCCGCCCAAGCTTAGGGCGCTTTTTGCCTGCTACATTTCGACCCAAAGAAAGGTTTTCCCATGCGTTATGCTGCCATTATTGCTCTGCCGCTCAGCCTCTGCGCCAGCCTAGCCTCGGCTGAAGCCACGCCAGAGGGGGCCGAAGCCCTGACCGCCACGCTGCAAACTTATCTTGGCGCGACCGAAGGCGTCGTCACCGTCACCCCCGAGGAGGATTACTACGATGTCACCCTCGATTTCGCGCCGCTGATCGCCAAGGCCCCGCCCGAGGTGAAAACCACCATCACCCCGATCGAATTCAGCCTGACCGATAACGGCGATGGCACATGGGAAATGGAGCAGGATCAAGCGCTTGACTTCACTTTGTCGGTGCCAGGTACGGCGGATATCGCGGTGAAAATTGCCAGCCTGCAAAGCACCGGCACTTTTGATGCGGCGCTGCAAGCCTTCACCACCTCGACCACCACGGCGACCGATATGGCGGTGACCGAGAAGGTGATTGATCCGAACACCAAATCTGAGACCAATGTCGCCTACAGCCTTGCCAGCATGAAACTTGATAGCACCGCTGAAGCCGGTGCCGATGGCGGGGTGGACGCGTCCAGCACCTATGAGGCCACCGGGCTGACCGAGACGATGACGGTCCCGGAAATGGGGATGCCGATCACCCTGACCGCCGAAAGCCAGTCGGGAACCTCCGAGATGACGGGCCTGCGCCCGGATGCGATTTATAAACTGATCGCCTTTGCCGTCGCCAACCCAGATGCCGCAGCCGCTATCGCAGAGCAAGACACGCTGAAGGGCATCGTGAAAGACGGCTTGCCGCTGTTTGCGCATGTGGCGGCCACGGGCGCGCTGAAAGCCGTTAAGGTCGATACTCCGATGGGCGCGGTCGGCCTCAGCGATATGACGTTTGAGATTGAGGCGAATGGGATTGTCGATGATGGTCTGTTCCGCGAAGCCTTCACCCTGAACGGCCTGAGCCTGCCCGCGGGTCTGGTGCCGGAATGGGCGGCGCAACTGGTGCCGACCTCGCTGAGCCTCGATTTCAAAGCCTCGCGCTTCAATCTGGCAGCCCCGGCGGCGATCCTGTTGGAAACGCTGGATATTGCTAATCCGAAGGTCAACACGCCGGAAGAAGATCAGGCGTTGCTGGCAGCTTTGCTGCCCGATGGCGTGGTCGATCTCACATTGGCACCGGGCACCATTACCTCGCCGCTGTATACCGTGACCTATGAGGGTGCTTTCAGCGCGGGCCCGGCCACGCCGATGCCCGTCGGCAAAGCCACCGTCACTGCAACGGGTTTGACGGCAGTGGAACAGGCGCTCGCCGCTGGCCCGCCCGAAATGACAGGCCAGATCACGCCGATGCTGAAAATGGCCGAAGGCATGGCCAAACCCGGCGAAAACGGCGCTTTGGTCTGGGAACTGGAATCCACCGCAACCGGTGGTTTCTTGGTGAATGGCACCAATATGATGGGTGCACAATGAGTGTGACCATCACCAAGGAAAGCCCGCTAAGTGCGGATCTGGCGCTGCTGATGCAGCGCCACACCGAAGACATGCACGCCGATACGCCGCCCGAAAGCATCCATATGATGGATGCCTCGGAACTGGCGATCCCCGAGGTGGATTTCTTCGTGCTGCGCGATGCGGGAAAACCCTTGGCGATGGGCGCGTTCAAACGGATCGACGCAGCCCATGCTGAGATCAAATCCATGCATGTGTTGACGGAAGCGCGGGGCAGGGGGCTGTCGCGTACCATGCTCGATCACCTCTTGGCCGAAGCCAAAGCCGCAGGCCTGAAACGCCTGTCGCTGGAAACCGGGGTGCAGCCCACCTTCGTCGCCGCCCGCGCGCTGTATTACAAAGCGGGCTTTGAAGACTGTCCACCGTTTGAGGGCTACAGCCTTGATGCGAACTCGCTTTACATGACGCGCAGCCTTGCGTAGCGGCCGATCCTGCCGCACATAGGCCAAATGCGGCTCCGTAGCTCAACTGGATAGAGCACGGACCTTCTAAGTCTGGGGTTGAGGGTTCAAGTCCTTCCGGAGTCGCCATAGCTTTATTAAACATATGATTTTCCATCACTTTACTGCCTGTTTTGGAACTTCTGCCAAAAAGTTGGAACTTTGTGTCACCAAGGCATAAGAGTGCACGAAATCGCGTTTTCGTGCACACCCCCTGTCAAGGGATTTCTTTCGGGGACAAGTTTAACCTCAACTGGCACCGCGATGTCTCACCAGGAGCAGATGGGGGAGATGTCGCTTTGAGCCCAAAGTGTCGATTGCTTGTCATACCAAAATCAGCCAGTTAGCTTTCTTGGCGTAATACTCCTGCCGCCAATTAGCAAAGGATCCAGTTATGAAACTACCATCGGGCCGGGTTCCGCTGCTGTCGACTGTATTCGATGATATACTGAAAGTTACCCATTCATTTCATGACGGGTCTTTAGGGTCAGGACCTATTGATTTTGCAACGCAGCCGTGATTCAGGCTCCGCAAGGAGACTGAGCAATGAGCAACCTTTACTGGCTGACGGACGAGCAGATGGCTCGACTTAAACCCTTCTTTCCCAAGAGCCACGGGGTGCCGCGTGTCGATGATCGTCGGGTCTTGAGCGGCATTATCTTCATCAATCGCAATGGCTTGCGTTGGTCTGACGCGCCGAAGGAATACGGCCCGGCGAAGACGCTTTACAACCGTTGGAAGCGATGGGGCGACATGGGCGTCTTTGCCCGGATGATGGAAGGGTTGGCCTCCGAGGC
This sequence comes from Cypionkella sp. PAMC25878, assembly GCF_058135695.1. Taxonomy (NCBI): domain Bacteria; kingdom Pseudomonadati; phylum Pseudomonadota; class Alphaproteobacteria; order Rhodobacterales; family Paracoccaceae; genus Cypionkella; species Cypionkella sp. PAMC25878. Next base: position 1,436,879 of record NZ_CM176871.1, read on the forward strand.
GGCGGTCCCGAAGACGGTGATGATCGACGCGACCTATCTCAAGGCGCACCGCACGGCTTCAAGCCTTGGGGTGAAAAAGGGGGGCGCGGTCGTCTGATTGGCCGGACCAAAGGTGGCATGAATACCAAACTGCATGCCGTCACTGACGAAAACGGCCGACCGATCCGCTTCTTCATGACCGCAGGTCAGGTCAGCGATTACACCGGCGCTGCGGCCTTACTGGGCAGCTTACCCAAAGCGACGTGGCTGCTGGCTGACCGGGGTTATGACGCCGACTGGTTCCGAGACGCCCTGAAAAACAAGGGGATCACGCCTTGCATCCCCGGCCGGAAGTCACGCGCGAAGCCTGTCAAATACGATAAACGCCGATACAAACGCCGCAATCGGATTGAGATCATGTTTGGCCGTCTCAAAGACTGGCGGCGGGTGGCAACACGTTACGACAGATGCCCAAAAGTCTTCCTCTCCGCCGTCGCTCTCGCCGCAACCGTCTTGTTCTGGCTTTGACGATCAATGAGTCTGGACCCTAGGGTCAGGACCTATTGATTTTGCAACGCAGCCGTGATTCAGGCTCCGCAAGGAGACTGAGCAATGAGCAACCTTTACTGGCTGACGGACGAGCAGATGGCTCGACTTAAACCCTTCTTTCCCAAGAGCCACGGGGTGCCGCGTGTCGATGATCGTCGGGTCTTGAGCGGCATTATCTTCATCAATCGCAATGGCTTGCGTTGGTCTGACGCGCCGAAGGAATACGGCCCGGCGAAGACGCTTTACAACCGTTGGAAGCGATGGGGCGACATGGGCGTCTTTGCCCGGATGATGGAAGGGTTGGCCTCCGAGGCGGCGGTCCCGAAGACGGTGATGATCGACGCGACCTATCTCAAGGCGCACCGCACGGCTTCAAGCCTTGGGGTGAAAAAGGGGGGCGCGGTCGTCTGATTGGCCGGACCAAAGGTGGCATGAATACCAAACTGCATGCCGTCACTGACGAAAACGGCCGACCGATCCGCTTCTTCATGACCGCAGGTCAGGTCAGCGATTACACCGGCGCTGCGGCCTTACTGGGCAGCTTACCCAAAGCGACGTGGCTGCTGGCTGACCGGGGTTATGACGCCGACTGGTTCCGAGACGCCCTGAAAAACAAGGGGATCACGCCTTGCATCCCCGGCCGGAAGTCACGCGCGAAGCCTGTCAAATACGATAAACGCCGATACAAACGCCGCAATCGGATTGAGATCATGTTTGGCCGTCTCAAAGACTGGCGGCGGGTGGCAACACGTTACGACAGATGCCCAAAAGTCTTCCTCTCCGCCGTCGCTCTCGCCGCAACCGTCTTGTTCTGGCTTTGACGATCAATGAGTCTGGACCCTAGGTGTTTGATTCCACGGTTTGTTGGTGCGATCCTTTCTCAGGCATGGAAGGAAGCAACATGGGACAGGTTCGTCACGGAAGCACCACGATCCCGTTGCCCGGTAGGTGAATGCATGCATTCGCCGAGAGGCGCACGCCGTCAGAGCCGCAATACAGCGATCACAAGCTTCGCTCGCGCAGTTGAGGCGCGAGCTGGGCATCAACCCCAAGACGGTGGCGAAGTGGCGCAAGCGCGCGACGGTCGAGGATATGAAGACCGGGCCGTCGGAGCCGCGGTCCACCGTTCTGACAAAGGCCGAAGAGGCGATGATTGTCGCGTTTCGGCGCCATACGCTGCTGCCGTTGGATGACTGCCTCTATGCATTGCAACCGCCGATCCCGCACCTGACCCGTTCGGCGCGGCACCGGTGTCTGCAGCGACATGGCATCTCCCGCCTGCCCGACGTCGAGGGCGAGAAGCCCAAACGCCAGAAGCTCAAGCGCTACCCGATCCATTGGCCGACAGGCGATGCTTGCATCGCCGAGAGGCGGGTTCTTCCACATCCGCTGCCCGGCAGTGGTTTGCCTGCAAACCACAAGAGCGGACATCGCTGAGATGCAGACCGCTGAAGGCAAGCTCTCGTTCTTCGTCGGCATCGACCGGACAGCCAAGTTCGCCATCGCGCAACGCGTTGCAACGGCTGACAGACGCACCGCCTGGGAGTTCCGGCAACACATGCTCGAGGCCGTGCCCTATCAGGTTCAGACCATTCTCACCGATCGAGCCATTGGAAGCGCCACGGGTTCAAGCCCAATGGCGAGGGGCATCCCGTTCGCCGAGCAACCCCGGAACCGGAACACGATCTATTCCCGGCCAATGCGCTTCGACATGATCTGCGAGGCCAACGGCATCAAGCACCGATTGACGAAACCCAACCACCCATGGACGAACGGCCAAGTCGAGCGAATGCTTCTCGGCGTTTGACGGCAAACACCTGTCAGCCAACCGAACCGCACGATCAAGGACGCGACAGTAAAGCGCTTCCACTACGACAGCTACGATCAGCTGCGCACGCACCTTGCCGACTTCCTGGCCGCCTACAACTTCGCACGACAGCACAAGACGCTGAACGGCCGCACGCCCTACGCATACATCTGCAAAATCTGGACATCAGAGCCAGATCGATTCATCCTAAACCCGATCCACCGGATGCCGGGACTGAACACTTAGGGGGAAACACCTAGGTTCGGGACTTCAGTAACGGGGTCGTCCCAGTCAAGCGGTTTTGCGTATGCGGGATGCGCCGCCGAACTGCGGTTTTTGTCGGCTTAGGAAGTGATCTGCTTCCCTTCTCGGCAGCCTTCGCCTGAGGTCGACCCGGGTGCATGCTTCGGTCCGGGTCAGCGCGATGGCCGCCAACATGATGCTGGTCCAATGCAATTCCGATATGCCCATCTCATTGGCGTGCTCTATGTGATCGGCGTCAGTCCTGAGCACGGCATCATCGCAACCGTGTCCCGTCGGGACCTCGAAGGCCCGCGATCAGGCGGGCAGCAGTCTGGAGCTTGTGTCTTCAGCCGGCATGGATCACCGGAGTATCGAAGCGGAAGTCGATGTCATCCTTCCACATGCGGTGTAGGATTACGGCGATACGCCGCGCCAGCGCAACCATCGCGCGCTTGGCACCACGACGGCGCGCAAGTTTTGCGGCCCAGGTTCGCAACCAGCTCGCCCGTCCACCAATCGTCGGGAAAACAGTCCACCGGACTGTTTTCTGACCCTCATCATACATCATGACCGTGGCAGCCTGACACAGCGCGCGTCGAAGGTTGACGTCGCCCGCCTTGGTGATCCCACCCGAGATGTCTCGCTCGCCCGACTGGTTTCGCGAGGGAGTCAGGCCGACCCACGGCCCGACCCTCTTCGAGGAAGTGAACCGGTCTGGATCATCGACCGCAGATCGATAGGTCAGTGCCACAACAGCGCCGATCCCCATTGCCCGGCAGGCGATTTGCGAAGCAAATCTGCCGAGAGGGGGCATCGACATCAACCGGCGGCAGACCGGATCTTCCTGCGCGAGTTGCCGGACATGGCGTTCAAGGCCCGCCAACTCTCGCCGCAGCGGCAACCGCGCGCTGAGCATGGGTTCGGTTGCCGCTTCCAGCATCGGATTACCGGCCGCCAGCTCGCGGATACGCTGTTCGAACCGGCCTTGCGATATGGTGCCGACCTTAAGTCCGAAGTTCCGAAGCAGCCCGCGCAAAGACATTTCCAGCGTGATGAACCCCTGTTGCACGGCCTTTCGAGCAGTGAGCACCGCCCGAACCTCTTGTGCGGACACCGATTTGCAGTGAACAGGCCGGAACCAGCCGAGGTGCAGAAGACGCGCGATACCTTCGGCATCACGGCGGTCCGTCTTGATCGGCATAGCCTTAAGGGCGCCCTTCACTTGCCGGGCTTCCATGAGCACGACAGGCTGCCCAGCCTCGGACAACCCGCGATGCAACCACTGCGACAAGGGGCCAGCCTCGAGCCCGACGGCAGCGATTGCGCCGTCCTGATCGTTGATCCAACGCAACAGCGCCTCGGGCTCGCTCGCCACCTGCGCCTCCTTCACGATCTTCCCATGCTCGCTGATCACGCAGATCGCGGTCTTCTCCAGCGACACATCCAGTCCGACAAACAGCTTCATCCCGCACTCCTCCCTGTGGATCCGATACGGGAATGGCGCCAGCTTGCCCGCGATTCTGCAACGGTAACGGGCGGGTCGCGACGCAGGCCCCGTTACGGCATCTCCACTGGCAAGTCCGGCGAATACGCCGGGACCTTAAAAAATGCGCGCGGGGATCCCGCGCGCAGCTTGTATCAGATCGTGCCCGCAGCCATCTCGCTGGCGATATGATCTGCCTGACGGATCGCCAGCGCCACTATGGTCAGCGTCGGGTTTTCCGCAGCGCCAGTGGTGAACTGGCTGCCGTCCGAGATGAACAGGTTGGCGATGTCATGGGTCTGGCCCCATTTGTTGACCACGCCCAGTTTCGGGTCTTCCGACATCCGGTTGGTGCCAAGGTTGTGGGTGGATGGATAGGGCGGCGTCGGGAAGGCTCGCGTGGCCCCAACCGCCTCATACATCGCCACACCACGCTCGTAGGCATGGTTGCGCATAGCCATATCATTCGGGTGATCGGAATAATTCACATTGGGCGCAGGCAGGCCAAACTGATCCTTGGCATCCGCAGACAGCGTGACGCGGTTGGTTTCTTGCGGCAGATCTTCGCCGACAATCCACAGCCCGGCCATGTTTTCGTAGCTGTCCAAGCCCGAGGTAAATTCACGCCCCCAAGCGCCCGGATCAAGGAAGGCCGCCATGAACGGCAGACCAAGGCTGAGGGTTTCCAGCTCATACCCGCCGACAAAGCCGCGTTCCGGGGCGTGATGCGCCTCGTCCTGCATGATGCCTGCCATTGTGGTGCCGCGCCACATCCGCACCGGCTTGTCGAACACGCCGTAGACCGAGCCTGTGACATGCCGCATGTAATTGCGCCCGACCTGATCGGAGGAGTTGGCAAGCCCGTTCGGGAACATATCCGAGGCAGAGTTCAGCAGCAGCCGCGGGCTTTCAATCGTATTGCCCGCGACGCAAATGATCCGCGCCTTTTGGGTCTGCAAGGTGCCGTCCTTGTCATAGTATTCAACCGCCGTCACCTTACCCGCCGCGTCATGCAGGATCTTGGCGACATGGCTGCGGTCGCGGACCTCTAGGTTGCCAGTCGCTTCGCCTTCAGGGATGTCGGTATAAGCGGCGGACCATTTCGCGCCCCATTTGCAGCCCTGAAAGCAGAACCCGGTTTGCTGGCAGGCCACGCGATTGCCGGTTTCATCCGAGGATTGGATCGCCATCCGCCCGGTGTGGACTTTAGTGTAGCCAATCGCCGTGGCACCTTTTTCGAACACTTTGTAGTTGTTGTTGCCCGGCAGGCCGGGGCGATTGCCAGTGCGTGTCACGCCCAGCTTTTCTTCGGCCTTGTCATACCACGGTGCCATCTCGGCGCCATCAATCGGCCAGTCGAGCAGGTTCGCGCCCTCGACCTTGCCGTAGTTGGTCAGCGCCTTCCATTCGTGGTCCTGAAACCGCAGAGACGCGCCTGCCCAGTGCGTTGTGGTGCCGCCAACCGCTTTGACGATCCATGCCGGAAGGCCCGAGAAATCCTTCGCCACCCGCCAATCGCCGCTGGTGGTGCGGGTATCGGTCCACGCCAACTGACCAAAGCTGGCCCATTCGTCGTTCAGATAATCCTCGGGCAAATAGCGCCCGCCGGCCTCTAGTGCCACCACCTTGACGCCCTTTTGCGCCAATTCGTTGGCCAGCACGCCGCCGCCTGCGCCGGTGCCGATGATGACGACCACGGAATCGTCGTTCAGATCAAATTTCGCTACCATGTGTTCGTCCTCCCTTTACAACCAAGCAATGTCGTCGAAGCCGCGGTCGATATAGCCGCCCTTGCTGAAGGACTCGCCCTCATAGCCAAAGATCGGCCAGATCTCTTTCTGGTTATACAACCCGGTCACCAGACCACCCCGCACCTTCTGGAAGAACGCGCCAGTCTCGATGGCTTGCAGAACCTTCACCCGGTCCTTTTCCCAACCAATCGCCAGATACGAGGCATGACCCTGCGCCACCGCCGCCGCATCCAGCTCGGCAATCCCGGCGGCGATCATGTCTTTGCTGTCTTCGGTGTCATAGCCTTTGACGGCCACCGCATAGTATTGGTCGGCCACCTTGTCATGCGGATAGATATCGCGCGCCATTTGCAGCAGCGTCGCCATTTGATCCGGCGTGATCACCGCAACCTCCAGCGCCCAAGCCGCATCAGGTGCCGCGATAAAGCCCGCCCCCGAGACCGCCAGCGCCCATGTTGCGATGGAGCGCGACAGCAGCGCGCGCCGCGTGATGCCCTTAAGTTGATCTTGCTTCATGTCATCCTCCCTTGAGTGCGTAATGGCTGCGAACTCCCCCCCGCAGCCTTGCGTTAGCGCGTCAGAGATACCTGCCGCCGCGCTGCAAAACTTCGATCTGGTAGCCGTCCGGGTCGGCGATAAAGAAGAACCGCGCCACCAGCACATCGCCGTTTTTGAAATCCACCAGCTTGCGCGGCGCCAGACCTGCCGCCGTTAACCGAGCGTGTTCTGCGTCAAGATCATCCACCGACACGGCCAAATGCCCATAGCCATCGCCCAGATTGTAAGGCTCGGTGCGGTCTTTGTTGACCGTCAGTTCCACCTCAAACCCGCTCTCGGGATTGGACATATAGATCAATGTGAAGCTAGGAAAATCCAAGCGATCCGCTACCGAAAGCCCAAAAGCCGTCTGGTAAAAAGCAACAGAGCGCGCTTCCCGCAGCACACGGATCATAGAATGTATCGCCTTGGCCATAATCCCTCCTCAACCACCCCGGATTTGGTAAGATTACTGAACCAATTTATGCGTAGGGTAGTAGCCCTCTACTACAGCGCAATTTTATTGCTATTCCGCTGCAAACCGGGGCTGAACCTGATCGGGCATCTGATCTAGTTCGCCCAGATGAATGGTGCAGGCACAGCGCAGGAAAGAGGTAAAGTTTGGTGCCTCGCCATGTTGTTGCAGCACTTCGGAATGAAGTTTCGACAACAAGGCGGGCGTGGTCAGACCTTGTTTGTCTGCCATCGCGTCCAATATCCGCCAGAACGCACGCTCCAACCGGATACTGGTAGACTGGCCGTTCAGCCGCAAACGGCGGGTGACGGACTCGTAGCGAGCAGGGCTTTGCCCGGCGAAGATCTGGCACATCAGCTTGTACTCCCCCATCCAAGCTAAGTGATCTGCGCCCGAGTCGTCAACATTGCCGACATCACGATTGCCTTGGGTAGCCCGCTTTGCCGCACGGCAGCGTTATCAAAACTTTTGCATAGGCAACGAGGCGTCAGCAAATGACAGCGTTCCGCCCTTTACGTCGACCACGGGTCTTTAGGCATGATCGACCCAAACCCGTCGGTTGGTCGAGATATCTTCCCCATGCTCGGCGATCAGGTGCACGACCGGGCCGTCGCGTTCGATCCTATTACGCACGCGCACAAGCCGACCGGTGATAACGGCTTGCGCCCTAGGATTACGGAGAACTCCATCATCAGCTTATTCGTCGATGGCACCGCACACATAGATGCTCTGCAGTGCCGTATCAGGTAGACCCAAGACCTTCATCTTGGATGTTGAACCCTTTGGGAATACGGCAACCCTCATCAAGAGGCAGGGCTGCATCCTGCAATAGATCTTGTGCCATTGCATCGGCGTTGGGCCCCGCAGCCAAAAGCTGCTGCCATATATCACGAACGACGGGCGCGATCCGCGGCTCTGTTACGGCGCGTGCCGTGTGAAGCCAAATCGCCAGCCCGTCGCTACTTTCATACTCACGCTTCTTCCGCAGGGTGGTGACTTTTGCCTGCGCAGCACTGGCAAAACGCGCAACAGACGCGGATGGCCAGTTGATCAATTCTTGCAAGTTTTGCCCAGCGGAAAGGTAGGACGCTGCCCAGAAACGCGCCGCCGCTGCATGACTTTCAACGATATGTGGTTTCGCCTGTGCCAGCTTGTCTGCAAGGGCCTGCGCCTCGTCGACCAAGGTTGCTGTTGCCTTTTCTAGCTTCCATGCGCTGAACATTTTGTCCTCCATTCTCGCTTATGACGGACAATGCCGCTAAGTATTCAGTCCCGGCATCCGGTGGATCGGGTTTAGGATGAATCGATCTGGCTCTGATGTCCAGATTTTGCAGATGTATGCGTAGGGCGTGAGGCCGTTCAGCGTCTTGTGCCTTCGGGCGAAGTTGTAGGCGGCCAGGAAGTCGGCAAGGTGCGTGCGCAGCTGATCGTAGCTGTCGTAGTGGAAGCGCTTTACTGTCGCGTCCTTGATCGTGCGGTTCGGTTGGCTGACAGGTGTTTGCCGTCAAACACCGAGAAGCATTCGCTCGACTTGGCCGTTCGTCCATGGGTGGTTGGGTTTCGTCAATCGGGGCTTGATGCCGTTGGCCTCGCAGATCATGTCGAAGCGCATTGGCCGGGAGTAGATCGTGTTCCGGTTCCGGGGTTGCTCGGCGAACGGGATGCCCCTCGCCATTGGGCTTGAACCCGTGGCGCTTCCAATGGCTCGATCGGGGAGAATGGTCTGAACCTGATAGGGCACGGCCTCGAGCATGTGTTGCCGGAACTCCCAGGCGGTGCGTCTGTCAGCCGTTGCAACGCGTTGCGCGACGGCGAACTTGGCTGTCCGGTCGATGCCGACGAAGAACGAGAGCTTGCCTTCAGCGGTCTGCATCTCAGCGATGTCCCCTCTCGTGGTTTGCAGGCAAACCACTGCCGGGCAGCGGATGTGGAAGAACCCGCCTCTCGGCGATGCAAGCATCGCCTGTCGGCCAATGGATCGGGTAGCGCTTGAGCTTCTGGCGTTTGGGCTTCTCGCCCTCGACGTCGGGCAGGCGGGAGATGCCATGTCGCTGCAGACACCGGTGCCGCGCCGAACGGGTCAGGTGCGGGATCGGCGGTTGCAATGCATAGAGGCAGTCATCCAACGGCACCAGCGTATGGCGCCGAAACGCGACGACCATCGCCTCTTCGGCCTCTGTCAGAACGGTGGACCGCGGCTCCGACGGCCCGGTCTTCATATCCTCGACCGTCGCGCGCTTGCGCCACTTCGCCACCGTCTTGGGGTTGATGCCCAGCTCGCGCCTCAACTGCGCGAGCGAAGCTTGTGATCGCTGTATTGCGGCTCTGACGGCGTGCGCCTCTCGGCGAATGCATGCATTCACCTGCCGGGCAACGGGGTCGTGGTGCTTCCGTGACGAACCTGTCCCATGTTGCTTCCTTCCATGCCTGAGAAAGGATCGCACCAACAAACCGTGGAATCAAACATCTAATGTACGCGTTTATGGCCAGAGATCAGATCGCAGTCTTTTAACTAATTGTTTTATATGGGTATTTTATGATGATTATCTGCGTCGACCGATTCGGCGGGCACTCTTATGGCTCATTGGCATTGCAAGCATCCGCTGGAATATCCAGCGACTTGGCCGGGCGCAGATGGCCTTCCTTAATCTGAATTGGGCGGAACGGCGGAATTTCTTGCACGGCGGGCTGCACCTGCGACAGCGTGTAGCAGCCATTGAAAAACACCTCTGACCCATCAGCCCGGTGTGCCGCAATCGCCACCGGCACCGTGCTGAAGATCGTGCCCGCCGCCCCCTCGGATGTCACCGCGCCATAGGCCACATCAATCACCGTGGTATCTTGATAACCCTCTCGAAATGAAGGGTAATCCGCGACGGACCCTTCGGCAAAATAGCTCCAGGCCCGCAGATATTCCTGTCGGTTCAGCGCATTGTAAAGCGAAGCCACCACGGCCAACGGTGTGGAGCGATCATCAGTGTAATCGGGCGTAACGGCTCCAGCTGCGGTGCTGGACAGGATAAGGGCGGTTGCAAGGCAGGCGCGCAGGGTCATGGTATGTTCCAATTCAAAGGGCAGCGGGTGTTAACCCGCCACCCGCGCTTTCGTTCCAGATGTAGGTTAGCCTTGGCCCCCCAGCCACTCCCGGAAGGCCGCCACCACGTCGGCGTCGCTATCCACCATATACTGCGGCGCAGGATAGGCTCTGCCGTGCACATCGCTGGCGAAAGCCGTCATCGCCGTGATCCGCAGCTGCTGCAACCGCGCGTGTTCGCTGGCGAAATCGGCGTAGCGTTTGGCATGGCGCGGCACATGGCCCGAGGTTTGCCCCAGCACATCATCGCTGAACAAATACTGCGCATGGCCCGCAGGCCCGGCCCCCATCGAGATCAGGAACAGCCCGGTTTTGGCGGCAATCGCTTCGGTGATCGAATGTGGCACCACTTCGATTTCAACCGCAAACGCCCCCGCCGCCTCCAGCGCTTTGCACTGCTGATAGACCAGTTGCGCCGAGGCCAAGGTCTTGCCCACCGCCTTAAACCCGCCCGTCCAAGTCCGCTTCGATGGGATCAGCCCGACATGGCCGCAGACCGGCAGGCCATGATCCGCCATCGCCTTCACCGTCTGCAACGAGCCCGAGCAATAGAACCCATCCGCCCCGGCCTTGAACAGCGGAAACGCCCATTTCAGGAAATCCGCCGTATCGCCGATCTCATAGAAATTATCGCCGGGAAAGGCGAAGGCATTCGGCGCGGCATCGCGAAACTGGCGATCTAGGATCATTGCAGGCGGGATCGACAGCAGCTCAACCCCGGCCTTTTCTGCTGCCGCCGCTTCCTCCAAAGTCTCCACCCGTAGCATGGCAAACTGATGTTTGCCGCGCTGATCCAGCAAATCCCTAACCGTCAAACGTGCCATCACGCCACCTGAATGAAGACGCGCGCGCCCTCAACCTTCACCGGATAGGTTTTCAGGTTGATACACACCGGGGCACGCTTGGCCTCTCCGGTGCGGTAATCAAACTGGCCGTTGTGTTTGGGACATTCGATCACATAATCCATCACCAGCCCGTCCGCCAAATGCACCTCCTCATGTGTGCATTTGCCCGCAGTCGCAAAGAACTGCCCATCCGGGGAATGGTAAATCGCATAGGTCGCGCCGCCATGATCAAAGCGGATCAGATCCTCCGCGTCGATGTCATCGGTGGCACAGGCGTCAATCCATTGGGTCATCATCTACTCCGCAGCGGTCGGGGCGGCGCCAAGCGCGGCCGAATGAAAGTCTTCACGGTAAGGTTTGGCCGTGGCAGGCAGGTTGCGCTTCAGGAAAAAATCCTCATAGGCCAACTGCCTGCGCAGCGCGGGCCACATCTCCTTAAACGCTTGCGCAATCGAGGTATTCGGCGCGGGCAAGTCATGCTTGATCGCTGCGTGCAGCCGGGGCAGGGCGTGATGCGGCACCATCGGGAACATGTGATGTTCGACATGGTAATTCATGTTCCAATAGATGAACCGGCTGACCGGGTTCATATACACCGTCCGCGAGTTCAGCCGATGGTCGATCACATTGTCGGCCAGCCCACCATGCTGCAACAGCCCGGTCATCACATGATGCCATGCGCCGTAAATCCGGGGCAGGCCGATCACCATAAGCGGCAGGATCGACCCCATCCCGATCGCCAGCGCCAAAGTCGCGCCATAGATCGCAGTCGAAATCCGCGCCACCCGCACGACCTTCGGCCATTCGCTTTCCGGCACATAGGTTTTCTCGGTCGGATGCACGCCGATAAATGCATTGTACAACATAAGCGGGAAGAACGCCGCCACATCCGGCAGACCAAAGAACCCGGCAATCAGCTTGGCAAAAGCCGGGGGCCGCATCACGGCAATCTCGGGGTCGCGCCCGACGATATAAGTGTCGGTGTGGTGGCGCGCATGGCTCCACCGCCAAGTGGCCGAGTTGCGCATGATCATAAAGCTGGCAATCTCATAGACCACATTGTTCATCCACGGCGTCTTGAACGCGGTGCCGTGACCACATTCATGCCAACGGCTGTCAGAAGCCGAGCCATACAACACACCATAGGCCAGCCAAAACGGCGCTGACCACCACAACGGCCATAGGTAAATCCCGATCCCGGCAAAGCAGATCATCAGCCCATACAGCAGCACGGTATCCTGGATCGCCGGGCTATCAGAGCGCTGCATCAACGCCTTCATCTCTTTGCGCGGCACCTCGGTGTGATACCACTCCGCCGCCGCAAGCCCGGTCGCAACCGCCTGCGCCCCATCCGGGCCCAGCAGTGAATAATCGCGCTTTGTCATAGAAGCTCCCCCTCTCCGACCAATTCTGCGGCTAGGATAGAAGATATATTCCATTTCTGCCAAGCTAGGCTCTGGCGTTTCTCATCATATCTCGTCAGAATACCCGTATTGGTGATGAAAACCCATCAGGGGGCGTGATGAAACGTTTGGGCATGGCAGATTTGGCGCGCGCGGCGGGGGTTTCCATCGCCACGGTGGACCGCGTGCTGAACGGACGCGAGCCTGTGCGCGAAGACACCCGCGCCCAGATCATTGCCGCCGCCGAGCGCATCGGCCATCCTGCCGCGCGCCGCCTTTCGCCGCGCCCGGTTGATCTGCGCGAAATCCGCTTTGGTGTCGTGCTGCACAAACAGGGGCAGGATTTCTACAAGGCCTTCGCCGAGGCCCTGCATCGTGCCGTGGCACAGGCTCCCGGCGTGCAAGGCCGTCTGGTGCTGGAATTTTCCAGCAGCCAAGCCCCCGGCGAGATGGCAGCAGCCCTGCGCGCCATGGCGGGGCGCTGCGATGTGCTGGCCGCCACCGCCGTGAACCACCCCGAAGTGACGGCGGCAGTCGAGGAACTTTCCAGCAAAGGCCTCGCGGTGTTTTCCTTACTGTCAGACTTCGCCCAAGGCGCCCGCGCGGGCTATCTGGGGCTGAATAACCTGAAAGTGGGCCGCACTGCGGGCTGGTTCATGCATCAAACCGCCCGAAAACCCGGCGTGATGGCGCTGTTTGTCGGCGGCCACCGCTGGCACGGCCATGAACTGCGTGAGACCGGATTTCGCGGCTACCTGCGCGAATGTGCGCCGCATTTGACGGTTCTGGACACGCTGGTTAACCTTGAGACCCGCCAGCTGACCTATGAAGCCACCCTCAACCTGCTGGCCCGTCAACCCGATTTGCGCGGCATCTATGTGGCCGGTGGCGGCATGGAGGGCGCGATCGCGGCGCTGCGCGAGGCCCGGTCTGCGGGCGATGTGGCGCTGGTAGTTTCCGCCCTCACGCCAGAGTCGCGCGCTGGTCTGGCCGAGGGTCTGATCACCCTGACCGTCGATACGCCGCTGGAAAAGCTCTGCCGTGATCTGATGGTGATCATGACCCGCGCCGCCACCGAAGGCCGGGGTCCCGGCGGCTTACAGCATTTCCTGCCGCCCGATCTGCATGTGGCCGAGTCGGTCTAACCGTTGTGCTGGCCTGATATTATGGACGCGATCAGAGCATTGCGCGAAAATATCGTCAAAACACATCAGACTTCGCCCCCCTAAATAGAACCTATAGAAGAATTGCGACTTGAAATAGAATATCAATTCCACGACAGTACTACTACTGGCCCGAGGAGGGGCCATGAGTCGAGGAATTCCCAGAATGTTGCCTTTCGCGCTGAACCACATGACCACCCCGAAATTGGGCTGGTTGGCCTTCCTTGATCTCGCACAGTCTTTGGGCTGCGTGGGCGTCGAATTCCGCAATGATTTCAAAACCCCGCTGTTTGACGGCGCTGACCCCACCGAAGTGGGCGCTGCCGCCAAAGCGCGCGGCCTGCGCATCCTCGCGCTTGCCGAAGTGAAAATGTTCAACGATTGGTCGGACGCCAAACGCGCCGAGGCCGACGATCTGATGAAAATAGCCAAGGCCTGCGGGGCCGAGGCCATCAGCCTGATCCCGCGCAACGACAATGTGGCGACCTCGCGCGCAGACAGCCGCCAAGTCACCGAAACCGCCCTGCGCGCCCTGCTGCCGATGCTGCAATCTTACGGCCTCAAAGCCATGGTTGAACCGCTAGGCTTTGAAGTGTGCAGCTTGCGCTACAAAGATATTCTGGCCGAAGTGATCGAAGCCGTCGGCGGCAAAGGCACCTATTTCATCGTACATGACACCTTCCACCACGCCCTCGCGGGTGGTGGCCCGATCTACCCGGAGCTGACCGGCATCGTGCATGTCTCGGGCGTCAAGGACAGCATCTATGTCAATGACATGCGCGACCCGCACCGCGTTCTGGTCGATGCCGATGACCTGTTGGGCAACGTCGCCCAGATCCGCGCCTTGCGTGCCGCAGGCTACACCGGTGCGATCAGCTACGAACCTTTCGCCGCATCAGTGCACGATCTGGCTGACCCCAAATCCGCGCTGACGGCATCTATCGCATTCATCCGCGCGGGCGTTACAGCCTGACGCGGCAGAATACCGCCCTTGGGAGAGGGCGGTCCGGCCAAAAACGGTGTGCCGGACACCGACTTGTGGAGGAGAGACACATGAAAAAGACCCTTTTGACCGCGGGCTTCATCGCTTTGATGGGCACCAGCGCGATGGCAGACGGTATCGGCGTGTCGATGGCGCTGTTTGACGACAACTTCCTGACCGTTCTGCGCAACGGCATTCAGAAGCAAGCCGATGCTGCTGGTCTGAAAGTGCAGATCGAAGACGCGCAAAACGACGTGGCCAAGCAGTTGGACCAGATCAACAACTTCATTGCCTCCGGCGTCACCGCGATCATCGTCAACCCGGTGGACACTTCCGCGACCCAAGCGATGTCGGATGCCGCTGCCGCTGCCAACATCCCGCTGGTTTATGTCAACCGTCAGCCGATCAACGTTGACACGCTTCCGGCCAACCAAGCCTTCGTCGCCTCGAATGAAGTCGATAGTGGCACGTTGGAGACCAAAGAAGTGTGCCGCCTGTTCAAAGAAGCGGGCAAGACCGAAGCCAATGTTTATGTGATGATGGGCGAGCTTTCCAACCAAGCCGCCGTACAGCGCACCGCAGACATCCATGATGTGATCGGCGGCCCGGATTGCGGCGTAAAGATCAACATCATTGACGAGCAAACCGCCAACTGGTCGCGTGACCAAGCGCAAACCCTGATGACCAACTGGCTGTCGGCTGGTGCTGCGTTTGACGGCGTGATTGCCAACAATGATGAGATGGCAATCGGCGCGATCCAAGCGATGAAAGCCGCCAATATCGACATGAAATCGGTCGTCGTCGGCGGCGTTGATGCCACCCAAGACGCTCTGGCCGCGATGCAGGCGGGTGATCTGGACGCAACCGTGTTCCAGAACGCAGCAGGGCAGGGCGCAGGCGCATTGGATGCTGCCGTCAAGCTGTCGAAAGGCGAGGCTGTCGAGCATAAGGTCTATGTGCCGTTCGAATTGGTGACCCCGGCGAACGTCGCTGACTACGCCGCCAAGAACTGATCCCCAACGGGATAAAGGAGCGGCGCCACGGCGTCGCCCTTTGTCAAACCCTGCGCAGGGAAACGCGGGGCTAAGACCGTTTTCAATTGACAAATTGGGGGGAGAAGCCCGTGGCAGAGCCTGCGCATGGCCTTGGTGGCCTGAAATACGATCCAACGAAGAAAGCCCGCCCGCAAGAGTTGAATGTGTTCATCGCGTTCGTGATCATCGTGGTGGCCTTTGAAATTCTGGGCCGCCTGATCATTGGCGAAAGCTTTCTGTTCAACAGCCGCGAGGGCACTACGGGCCTGTTCAACACCCAGCGCCTGTCGATCATCATCCTGCAAGTCGCCACCGTCGGCATCATCGCCATTGGTGTGACGCAAGTGATCATCACCGGCGGCATTGATCTGTCGTCAGGCTCCATCGTCGGCGCCACCGCCATGGTCGCGATGAGTTTTGCGCAAACTGCCCTCGTCAACGGCAACCCCAACCCGAAGGCGATCTTCGGCGATTGGGCGATGGATTTGCCCATTCTGGTGCCAATCCTCGTCGGTCTAGCCTGCGGGTTGCTGGCGGGTCTGATCAACGGCGCATTGATCGCCTATACCAAAATCCCGCCCTTCATCGCTACTTTGGGTATGATGGTCTCCGCCCGAGGCTTCGCCCGCTGGTGGTCCACCGGCAACCCGATTTCCTTCCCGACCGAAAGCTACAACGCCATCGGTTCCGGGATGCGCCCGGTGTTCGTGTTCGTCGCCTTGGCGGTGCTGTTCCATCTGATCATGACCTACACCAAATACGGCAAACACTCCTATGCTATTGGCTCCAATGAACAAGCGACGCGGATGTCCGGCATCAACGTCGACCGTCACAAGGTGCTGGTCTATGTCATCGCCGGGATGCTGGCTTCCATCGCCGCCATCGTGGTCTCGTCGAAAGGCCAGACCGCGCAGGCGAATATGGGGGTGATGTATGAACTCGACGCCATCGCCATGGCCGTCATTGGCGGGATTTCCCTACAAGGCGGGCGCGGCTCGATCATCGGCACGGTGATAGGCGCTTTGATCTTCGGCGTGATCATCTCGGGCTTCACCTTCCTGAAACTCGACGCCTATTACCAAGAGATGGTGAAAGGCGCGATCATCGTCGGCGCGGTGGTGCTGGATCAATGGCGGCAAAAAAGCCGGGGGGCACGGGCATGAGCGAATTTATTCTGGAAACCCGTGGCCTGACCAAACGCTACGGCGGTGTGCACGCGCTGGAGGATGCCAATTTCAACCTGCGCCACGGCGAACATGTGGCGGTTGTAGGCGACAACGGTGCGGGCAAATCCACCTTCGTGCGCCAGATCACCGCCGTTGAACAACGCTCGGCAGGCGATGTGATTTTCGACGGCCATCCGGTGAATTTCGCAGGCCCCTTACAGGCCCGCGAGTCCGGCATCGAAACCGTGTTCCAAACCCTCGCCTTGGCCGATGACCTTGACGTGCCCTCAAACCTGTTTCTGGGCCGCGAGTTGTTCAAGTTCAAACTCGGCCCGTTCTCCATCCTCGACCGCAAGGCGATGCGCGAGAAAACCATGGAGGCGCTGAAAACGACGGCGGTGAAAATCCCCAACGTCGACAACCCGATCCGCAACATGTCGGGCGGTCAACGCCAATGCGTCTCGATTGCCCGCACGGCGGCGTTTGCCTCCAAACTGGTGATCATGGACGAACCGACGGCGGCGCTGGGCGTGCAGGAAACCGCACAGGTCGAAAACATCATCCGCGGTTTGAAAGAACGCGGCGTACCGTTGATCCTTGTGTCGCACAACCTGCGGCAAGTGTTTGATCTGGTCGACCGCATCGTCGTCTTCCGTCGCGGTCGCATCGTGGCCAGCTTGCGTCGCGATGAAACCGACGGCAACGACATCGTCAGCTACATCACCGGCGTCAAAGGTGGCGTTGAAGTCTAAGCTACGCCAGCGCGGCCTCTGGTAGGGGCCGCGCGAAGGGTCGGAATGTCATCGCCACCGCAAAAGCCGCCAACCCCAGCGCGAAACAGGTGATGTAAAGCCCGCCATAGCTCCCGGTCCGGTCAAAGATCCACCCACCCAGCACAGGCCCCGTCGCCATCCCCAAACTGCCCGCCATGCCCGTGCCGCCCATAATCGTCCCCATCATCTTCATCGGGAAATTCTCCCGCACCAGCACCGAATAGAGCGGCATGATCCCGGCATAGATAAAGCCAAACAGCGCCGCCACTGCGTAAAACTGCCCCAGATCGCGGGCGAAGAAATAGCCCAAAGCGCCAAACGCCTGCACCAGCAGCCCCGCCACCAGCACACGTTTCGCGCCAAACCGATCCCCCATCACGCCAAAGCCAATCCGCCCGAACATCCCGGCTATACCCTCCACCGAGTAAATCGACACCGCCGCCAGCGCCGCAATACCGCAAATCTCGGCATAGCTGACGGTGTGGAAAATCGGCCCGGAATGGGTGGCGCAGCAAAAGAAATTCGTCAAAACCAACACGACGAACTGCGGCGACCTTACCGCCCCCCGCACCGTCATGGCTGTATCCGGCGCATCAAACCCCACAACCTCCTCCTGCACAGGCGGCCGCTTCAACAGCAGTGCCAACGGCAAAGTCACCAGTGCCACCACCCCGGCCAAAATCATCAGCACCATGCGCCAGTCATAACTCTGCACCAACCACGCCGCCAAAGGCGACATGGTGACAGGCGCCATCCCCATCCCCGCCGAAACCAGCGACACCGCCAGCGACCGCTGCGTGGTAAACCACCCCGTCACCGTCGCCATCATCGGCGCGAAAAACGCCGCCACCGAGCCGCCCACCAACACGCCAAAAATCAACTGAAACGCCAGCAGTGACGGCGCATGGCCCGCCAGCCACAAACTCCCCGAGAACAGCGCCGCCCCCGCCATCACCACAGGCCGCGCGCCAAACCGATCCGACAGCGCCCCCCAAATCATCGCCATCGCCGCCATCGCCAGAAACGCAAAGGTCATCGCCGCCGAAATCCCGGTGCGCGACCACCCCGTCGCCTCGACCATCGGCGTCAGCAACACCGGCAGTGAGAACAAAGCCCCCATCGCCACGCAGCCCATCACCCCGCCTGCGGCCACGATCACCCAGCGATACTGTGCATCCGCCATGCTGCCCTCCTGCGACAACCCGCCGCTTGTCCTGCTCCAAGTAGTTTGATATCAATATAAAATGCAGCAATCAAGCCTCCCCATCGAAACCGTCCTTCAGATCCGCGATCAATGCCTGTGCCTTGCCGCCCAGCGCGCGGCGCGCAAACTGGCCCGCCGATTTGACCGCCTGTTCGCGCCTTTGGGTCTGACCAATGGCCAATTTTCCATGTTGGTGGCGCTCAGCGGCCAATGGCAGCCACGGATGGGAGAACTGGCCGAGTTTCTGGCGATGGATGCCACCACGATGACCGCCGCCGCGAAAACCCTTGAGAAACGCGGGCTATTGCACTTGATCCCCGACCAAGCCGACGCCCGCGCCCGGCGCCCCGTGCTCACCGAGGCAGGGCGCGTTCTTATTGCGCAAGCGGCACCGCTCTGGTGCGCCGAGCACGGCAAACTTCATGCCGAACTGGCCGAAACCCAAGCGTCAACCGATCCCAAAGCCTTGGCACAGCTTTTGTCGCAGCTTGGCTGAACAGGCTTTGGCGGAGGCGTGGGCTTAGCCGCAAACGTGGCCTTAGCCTGAAACTTGCTCTGGCTCTACGGTTTCCAACGGCGGCTCAGAGCGCTCCTCCAGCCCGCCGCGCTCGGCCCCCGGCAACAGCGTCTCAAAAGCGGGCTTGCCCAAAATCTCGGCGAATTTCACGATCAACTTCTGATCTACCTCTGTCGTCAACTCCCGCGCGCGCGCCACATAGGCCGCATTCTCAAAGTTCGGAATCTTCGGATCATAATGATCCGCCATCGCCCGCATGATTTTCTGATCAGCCACATGATAGACCTGCCGCATCGCTTCGGCCTGCTCGGGTGTCGCGCCCAATGCCTCGAACGCCGAACGCCCCATGCGGATCGAGCTGTCATAGGTTTCGCGGATAATATCCCGGCAGCCCGCCGCCCACAGATCATAAACATGGTTACGATCCACCGCCCGCGCGATCACATGCAGGTTCGGATAAGCGGCTACCGCATGGCGCACCATTTCGGTGATCTGGTCGCGATCATCAATCGCAATCACCAACAACTTGGCCTCGGCAATCCCGGCTGAATGCAGAATATCGGGGCGTGAGGCATCGCCAAAATAGGCCTTCACGCCAAATTTAGCCATCATTTCTAACTGCTTGCTGCTAAAGTCGATCACCGTGGTATGATACCCCGCCGCCCGCAGCATTCGATTGACCAAGCCGCCAACCCGGCCGATCCCTGCGATGATGATATGGCTTGGATCGGTGATCTCATCGGCCTCGCGCTGCGCCGTCTCGGCAAAGCGCGGGGCGATCACCTTGTCGTAAAAGATGAACAACCCCGGCGTCAGCAGCATCGACAAAGCCACGATCAACAGCAGCTTATCGGCAATTTCCGCAGGTAGAACGGCAGAGGACACCATCAACGAGATCAGCACAAAGCCAAACTCCCCCGCCTGCGCCAAAGCCAGCCCAAACAACCACTTATCCGCCGCAGCCAGCTTGAAAATCCGCCCCAGCACCAGCAACACCAGCACCTTCACCGCGATCAGCCCGAGCGTCAGCGCCAAAATCTGCCCCAGATTGCCCCAGAGCAGCGCAAAATTCACCCCCGCACCGACCGTCATGAAAAACAACCCCAGCAGCAGCGCCTTGAACGGGTCGATGTCCGATTCTAACTCATGCCGATACTCAGAGTTCGCCAGCACCACCCCCGCGAGGAACGTCCCCAAAGCCGGCGACAACCCCACCAGCGTCATCAGCAAGGCAATGCCAATCACCATCATCAACGCCGTCGCCGTGAACAATTCATGCAACTGCGCCGAGGCGACAAACCGGAACACTGGACGGGTCAGGTAACTGCCGCCCAGCACCACGCCGATGATTGCGGCAATGTTGACCAAAGCCACCTGCCAGCCATTCATTCCCGCGACCAAAGTGAACGCCTCGGCATGATCGGTCACGCTATGCGTGCCCTGCAACTCCGGCAAAGCCAGCAGCGGGATCAGCGCCAGCATCGGGATCACCGCAATATCCTGCGTCAAAAGCACCGCGAAACTGGCTTGGCCCGCGTCGCTTTTCAGCAGGCCCTTTTCGCCCAAACTCTGCAAAACAATCGCGGTCGATGACAGCGAAAACACCAGCCCCACCGCCATCGCCACCGACCAGACTTGACCCACCGCCATCGCCACGGCCATCACCGCCAGCACGGTTAAGGCCACCTGCCCACCGCCCAAGCCCAGCAGCCGCGCCCGCATGTCCCACAGGTTCTTCGGCTCCAGCTCCAGCCCGACCAGAAACAGCATCATCACCACGCCGAATTCGGCAAAATGCTGGATCGAAACCAGATCAACCTGCAAAATCGCCAACACCGGGCTGATCAAAATCCCCGCGATCAGATAACCCAGCACCGAGCCCAAGCCCAACCGTGCCGCAATCGGCACCGCAAACACCCCGGCGACAAGGAAGATGAACGCCAGCAACAGAAAATCGGTCATGCGGAAATCCTCAAGGACTGCCGTGTTTTACGCGAGAATCGTTACCGCAAACAGCCGATTTTGAGAAAAATCGTGGCCCCGCCACAACGGAGCCACTTGCGCACCGAAGCGGCGCATAGCTGGATCATCTGCCGCAATACCAGGCGGTCAAACCGTGGTCGGCGCAGGCGCACCGCCCTCAAACCGATTGCCATGGCGATAATCGCACGGCGCTTCCTGCATCTGCAAATGCAAGCCTGTCCCGGTATAAGGATGTGCCCGCGCGACATCCTCGTCGAACTCAATCCCCAACCCCGGAGCCATGGGCGGCAGGATATAACCATCCTCCCATTTCAAACTGTTCTTGATCAGCTTCAGATGAAATTCGCCGCCAGTCTGGATCGTCTCGGCCATCAGGATATTCGGGATCGACACCGCAAAATGCACGTTCGCCGCCCATTCCACCGGGCCCGCATAAAGATGCGGTGCCATCTCGGCGTTATAAACCTCGGCCATCGCCGCGATTTTCTTGGCCTCCCAAATGCCGCCAACCCGCCCCAAAGCCGGTTGCAAAATCCGCACTCCGCCATGCCGCAACAGCGCGCCAAATTCGGCCTTGGTGGTCAACCGTTCCCCCGTCGCCAGCGGCACCCGCACCGAGCGCGCCACTTCGGCAAACTCGGCCAGATTGTCCGGCGGGATCGGCTCTTCATACCACAGCGGGTTATAGGGCTCGATCGCCACCCCCAGCCGGATCGCCCCCGGCGTGGTAAATTGCCCATGCGTGCCGAACAAAAGATCGGCCTTGTCGCCTACCGCCTCGCGGATTTTCTTGCAGAACTCAACCGAGCGCGAAATATCCGACATCGCAGGCTCATGCCCGCCGCGAATGGTATAGGGGCCAGCGGGGTCGAACTTCACCGCCGTAAAGCCCTGCTTCACGCAGCGCGCCGCAGCCTCCGCCGCCATATCCGCATTCACCCAGAAATCCGCCGGGATCTCGCCCGGCTCGGGATAAAGATAGGTATACGAGCGCACCTTCTCATTCATCATCCCGCCCAGCAGAGCCCAAACCGGCCGATCGCGCGCCTTGCCAAGGATATCCCAGCAGGCAATCTCCAACCCCGAAAACGCCCCCATCACCGTGGGGTCAGGCCGCTGGGTAAAGCCCGAAGAATAGGCGCGGCGATACATCAACTCGATGTTCTCCGGGTTCTCACCCAGCATATGCCGCTCAAACACATCGTGGATCACCGCATCCATCGCGCGCGGGCCAACGGTCGAGGCATAGCACTCGCCATAGCCGACGATGCCATTGTCCGTGGTCAGCTTGACAAAGGTCCAATAGCGCCCGCCCCAGCCCGGCGCAGGCGGCGCTACAGTGAAAATCTCAAGATCGCGCAGCTTCATAAAGCACCCCCTGTTTGGGGTCAGGCTAACTTAGGATCGCTCCGCTTCGCGCGTCCCCGCGACAAAGAGTATAACAACCGCGACCATAAGTGTCGCAGACAGCAGAAACGGCGCGCCGGGCAGGTAAAGCGGCGCGGAAGCCGAAGTGAAAACCCCAAACACCCAAGTCATCACCAAGGGTGAGATAATCATCGCCAATGCGTTCAGCGACGAATTCACCCCCTGCAACTCGCCCTGCTGATTTTCCGGCACTGCCCGTGACATCATCGCCTGCAAACTCGGCCCGGTCACCCCGCCCAAAGCCGCAATCGGCGTGAACACCAAGGCCCAAAACCCCGAGGTGGCAAAGCCGTAAAACCCGTAAGACACCGCCTCCAGCCCCATCCCCACCGCCGCCGTGCGCCGCTCGCCCAACCGCCGGATCATCGGAGCCACCAACAACGCCTGCGTCAAAGCCATGCAGACCCCGAACGCCGCCAGCGCAAAGCCAATCCATTGCGCGTTCCAACCAAACGCCGCCTTGCTGTAATACGACCAGATCGCGGGCCAAACGTTGAAGGTCACCGCATAAAGAAAACTGACCAGCAGCAACCGCTTCAACCCCGGCAACCGCCGAATTGCGCGCAAAGATGCCAAAGGATTGGCCCGCGCCAGCGTAAACCCGCGTCGGTTCGCCAAACTCAAACTCTCTGGCATCACAAACCAGCCAAACACCAGATTCGCCAAAGCCAACCCCGCCGCGACCCAAAACGGTGCCCGCACGTCAATCCCGGCCAGCAAGCCGCCCAGCATCGGCCCCGCGACAAAACCAATGCCAAACCCCGCCCCGATCAGCCCAAACCGTTTCGCCCGCTGATCCGGGGGCGAGATATCCGCGACATAAGCATTCGCCGTCGAATGTGTCGCCGCCGCCACCCCTGCCACAAGCCGCGCTGCCAGTAACAACCAAACCGTGTGCGCCAAAGCCATCGCGACATAATCCAGCGCCATCACCGCCAACGACACCAACAGCACCGGCCTGCGGCCATAGCGGTCCGACAAATTTCCCACCAAAGGCCCGCACAAAAACTGCATCACCGCAAACGAGGCCGCCAAAACGCCGCCCCAAAGTGCCGCCTCGCCCAAGCCCGCGTGCGTCACATCTTCCATCAAATCTGGCATCACCGGAAAGATCAGCCCGATGCCAATCGCATCCAGCGCCACGGTGAACAGAATGAACAGCAAACTCAGATTGGCGCGGGCGAACATGAAAACCTCAAATCAAACGAATGTCTGACATAAACCAAATTCCCGACAATTCGATTAAAATTGTCATCCTCTGTGCTCAAATATCCCGGGGGTGCGGGGGCTGGCCCCCGCTCTAACGCCTCAACCAACCCCCCGCACCATCGTAGCGATCTCCCCCGCCAACCGCTCCGGCATCGCCAAAAATGGCGAATGCCCGCAGGGCAGGGCGTTCTGCGGATCAATCCCCCGCGCCATATGCGCCTGAAACGCCGGTGGAATAGCCCGGTCGTCCAGACAGGAAATATAGCCCCGAGGCAGCGCCTCCGCAGCCGTCACATCCGCAAGCGCCGTCTCCATCGGATCCAATGCCTCCCAACACAACCGCGCGCTTTCATCCGCGCAATCATGAAAAAACAAATCCTTAGCGAGTGCCGGATCAAACCCAAACACCCCGCGCGCCCGGTCCACCATGAAAGCCCCGTCCAAAGGCCGCTCCGCCCAGCCCTTGCGCATCTCGGCCAAAGACCGCCCCGCCGCGGGCACATAGCCGCAGACATAAACCAACCCGCGCACCAAGGGCGACACCGCCGCCGCCGTGATCGCAAACCCGCCCGCCGAATGGCCCACCAACACACTCGGGCACCGCAACCCTGCCATCAGCGCTTCCACCTGCGCCTCCAGCGACACCGCTTCCCCACGCCCCGGCAAATCCACTGCCCGCGCAGCCACGCCCAACGCCGCCAAAGCCGGGATCACCCGCGCCCAAGCCCAAGCGCCATGGCAGGCGCCATGCACCAGCACGACGTCAAACATGACCAATCGAGCGCAAAAACTCCGCAATCACCCCCGCATATTCCGCAGGCTTCTCCACCATCGGCAGATGCCCCGCCCCGCGCATCAAATGAAACCGGCTGCCCAAAATCAAATCCGCCGTCTCGCGCACCAAATCCGGCGGCGTCGTGCCATCATGCGCCCCCGCGATCGCCAACGTGGGCAAGGTCAGCCCCGCCGTGGGCGTGTAAAAATCCGTCCCCGCAATCGCCGAGGCACAACCGACCCAGCCGCGGGCATCCATGCCCTCCAGCATCGCCCGCACCCGAGGCATCCCCGCCACCTCGCGCCACTTGCGGCCAAACATCCGCTCCATCGCGCCCGGCGCATAAGCCGCCAGCCCCTCGGCCTGCACAGAAGCCACCCGCTCGCCCCACATCTGCGCCGAGCCGATCTTGGCGGCGGTATTCGACAACACCATGCCGCGCACCAGATCCAGCCGCTTCACCGCCAGCCCCTGCGCCACCAGCCCGCCCAAACTCAGCCCCACCACCACCGCATCGCGCAGCCCAAAATGCGCCATCATCCGCTCAGCGTCGCGGATCAGCGCCCCCATCGCATAGGGTGGCTCTGGCACGTCCGACAGCCCATGCCCGCGCTGATCAAACCGCAAAATCCGGCAGCCAGCGGGCAACAACGGCACCACCTCATCCCAGATCGCAAGCCCAGTCCCCAAAGCGTGCAACAGCACCACCGCAGGCCCGCCCACTGGCCCCGAAACCTCTGCATTCAACCGAATATCGTCGAGATAGACCAAGCCCATCAGCCAAACCGCTCCATCGCACCCCGAAACACCGCCGGATCGACATTGCCGCCCGAAGCCACCGCAATCACCGTCTCCGGCAACCCCTCGCGGAACAATGCCGCAGCCAGTGCCACCGCCCCACCCGGCTCCAGCACGATGCGCAAATGCTGAAACGCCAGCACCATCGCCCGCAGCGCCTCATCATCGCTCACCACCAGCCCCGGCCCGCACAGCCTTTGCATGATCGGAAAGGTAATCTCCCCCGGCGTCGGCGTCACAATTGCATCGCAGATCGACCCCGCCAGCGCGACATTCCGCACCCGCGCGCCCAAAGCCAAAGACCGCGCCACATCATCAAACCCCGCAGGCTCACAGGTGCGCACCCGAAACCGCCCCTCGCAAGCCAGCGCGACCCCTGATGTCAGCCCGCCACCACCGCAACAGGTCAACACCTCGGCCTCGCCGCCAAACCCCGCCTCAAACTGCGCCACAATCTCAAGGCCCACCGAGCCTTGCCCCGCAATCACCTCCGGCTCATCATAGGGCTTCACCAAAACCAGCCCACGCTGCGCAGCCAACGCCGCCCCAATCGCATCGCGGTCCTCGGTCTCCCGATCATAGAGAACCACCTCCGCGCCATAAGCCCGCGTGTTCTCAATCTTCACGCTTGGCGCATCCGACGGCATCACGATCACCGCCGCCAAGCCGTGCTGATGCGCAGCCAAAGCCACTCCCTGCGCATGATTGCCCGAGGAAAACGCAATAACCCCCTTGGCCTCCCGCAAAGCCGAAACCGCCGCCCAGCCGCCGCGATACTTAAAGCTGCCCGTCCATTGCAGACATTCCGCCTTGACCACCACCCGCCGCCCGGCAATCCGGTCGAGCAATGGCGCATTCAGCAACGGCGTCACCCGCGCATGGCCCTGCAACCGAGTCGCCGCCGCCCGGATCATCTCGATATTCATCTGCAAGCCTCCAGAAACGTCCGCACCACCGCCAAACTTTCCGGCTCATCCAGAAACGGAATATGCGCCCGGTCCGGCACCTGCCCAAACATCATATCCGGCCTGCGCGCCTGCATCTCAACCACCGTTTCCATCGACAACAAATCCGAATTCTCCCCCCGGATCAGCGCCAAAGGCAGCCCCGCGCAGGCGTCAAACAACGGCCAAGCATCCACCGCTGGCCCCTCAAACCCCGCCAGAAAACTCTCGCGCAGCGCCGGATCATAGGTGATCCGCAACCCCTCCGGCCCTTCAGTATAATGCAGCCGCGCCTCCTCCGCCCACCGCTCCGCCCCAACCACAAACCCCGGCATCGCCCCCGGCAACCGCTCGGCCAGCGCCGCATGCGTTTTCACAAAAGGATTGCGCCCGACGTAATCGAAGATCCGCTCCAACCCTTTGCGCTCAATCACCGGGCCAATGTCGTTCAAACACAACCCCGCCAGCCGATCCTTCGCCAAAACCGCCAGCAACATCCCGATCAACCCGCCGCGCGATGTCCCCAACACCGCCGCCCGCGAAACCCCCAGATGGTCCAGCAACGCCAAAGCATCCTGCGCCTCTTGCAAAACGGTATAGCTCGCAGCCCCCGTCCAAGCACTTTCCCCCCGCCCACGATAATCCATGCGGATCAAGCGCACGGGGGGCAGATGCGGGCGCAAATAGTCAAAATCACCCATCGTCCGGGTCAGCCCGGCCAGACACAGCAAGGGCAACCCTGCACCCTCATCGGCATATGCCAGCTTCGCCCCATCCGCCGCCGTGAAAAATTCGACCATATCCGCCCCCATTTGCCGCCAACCTGCCACGGGCAGGGCAGGGGGGAAAGGGGGTGCGGCAACAGCAAAGCTTGTAGACCCGTGTGGGCGGGCTTAGACGAGCGCCAAGCTAGCAAGGGCGAGATCATGGCCGACACCACCACCGAACAACGCGCGAAATCCAAAAAAGTCGGTGCCCTGCGCGGCCTCTGGCCCTTCCTGCGCCCGTATCGCCCGATGATGATCACCGCTGGCCTCGCGCTGATCCTCACTGCCTCGGTCAGCTTGATCCTGCCCATG
This sequence comes from Cypionkella sp. PAMC25878, assembly GCF_058135695.1. Lineage (NCBI taxonomy): Bacteria > Pseudomonadati > Pseudomonadota > Alphaproteobacteria > Rhodobacterales > Paracoccaceae > Cypionkella > Cypionkella sp. PAMC25878. The sequence goes on from NZ_CM176871.1 coordinate 1,464,100, forward strand.
GCTGTCCGCCGGGTCATCGACAACTTCAACGCGGGCGACCTTGGCCTTGTCGATAAATACTTCGGTGCGGCCCTGCTGATCGCCGCCACCTTGGCCATCGGCACCGGTATCCGCTACTATTTCGTCACTCGACTGGGCGAGCGCGTCGTCACCGACATCCGCCGCGCGTTGTTTGATCGCGTCATGGGCATGAGTCCGGCGTATTTTGAGAAAATCCTGACCGGCGAAGTCCTTAGCCGCATCACCACCGACACCACGCTGATCCTGTCCGTCATCGGCTCGTCGGTTTCCGTCGCCCTGCGCAACATGCTGACGGTGCTGGGCGGTATGGTGCTGATGAGCTTGACCTCCTTCAAACTCACCGGATTGGTGCTGCTGATCGTCCCCGCCATCATCATCCCCATCGTCACCCTTGGCCGCCGCCTGCGCAACCAAAGCCGCGAGAACCAAGACTGGATCGCGCAAAGCTCCGGCAAAGCCTCCGAAGCCCTGTCCGCCGTGCAAACCGTCCAGAGCTTCACCCACGAAACCCTGACCCGCGCCGATTTCGCCGCCGTGTCCGAGCAAAGCTTCACCTCCGCCAAAACCCGCATGGCCACCCGCGCTGCGATGACTGTCATCGTGATCTTCCTCGTTTTCGCGGGCGTCGTCGGCGTGCTCTGGATGGGCGCACGCGATGTCCGCGCAGGCACCATGACCCCCGGCCAACTGGTGCAATTCGTCATCTACGCGGTTCTCGTCGCCGGAGCCGTCGGTTCGCTCTCCGAAATCTGGGGAGAACTCCAACGCGCCGCAGGGGCCACCGAGCGCCTCGTCGAAATGCTGGACGCCACCGATCCCGTAGCCGAACCGCTCCACCCCGCCACGCTGACACGCCCGGTAAAAGGCGCGATCACCCTAGACAACGTGGAATTCCACTACCCCGCCCGCCCCAATGCCCCCGCCCTGCACGGCATCTCCCTCACCGTGCAACCCGGCGAAACCGTCGCCCTCGTCGGCCCCTCGGGTGCCGGCAAATCCACAGTCCTGCAACTCCTGATGCGCTTCTATGACCCGCAATCCGGCAGCCTCGCCCTCGACGGCCAAGACCTGAAATCCCTCGCCCGCGAGGATTTCCGCGCCGCCATGGCCTTGGTGCCACAAGACCCCGTCATCTTCGCCACCTCCGCCCTGGAAAACATCCGCTTCGGCCGCCCCGACGCGACCCAAACCGAAGTCGAAGCCGCCGCAAAAGCCGCCGCCGCCCATGACTTCATCGCAGCCCTACCAAACGGCTATGACACCTACCTAGGCGAGCGCGGCGTCATGCTCTCCGGCGGTCAAAAACAACGCATCGCCATCGCCCGTGCCATCCTGCGCGACGCCCCGGTGCTGCTGCTCGATGAAGCCACCTCCGCCCTAGACGCCGAATCCGAACGCGCCGTGCAAGCCGCCGTCGATCACCTCTCGCATGGCCGCACCGTCATCGTCGTCGCCCACCGCCTTGCCACCGTCAAACGCGCCGACCGCATCGTCGTCCTCGACCAAGGCCGCATCGCAGCCATCGGCACCCACGACGAACTCGTCGCCCAAGGTGGCCTCTATGCCCGCCTCGCCCGCCTGCAATTCACCGACGGCAACCTAAACCCCTAAGACGGCACTCTTACCCCCTGACGTTGCGTTTTCCCCGCCGCTTTTCCTTGCCCCAGCCCACAATCTTCCCCATCTTGAACCGATCGAGGCCGCAACAGAACGGCCCGGTATCCGAAAGACCACAGGGGAGGAACATCATGACAGGCGGCTTCGCATCACGCGCCGATCTCAAAGCCATTGAGGCGGAATCATCGTGGGAAAACCGCGACATCGCCCATTCGATCTATGATTTCCTCTCACGCACCCGAGCCAAACACGGCCCCCGGCCCGCGATAAGCTACCAACTGCTCTCCGGCCCCCGCGACCCCGCACAAACCCTGACATGGGATCAGTTGCACGCCAAAGTCACTCAAGCCGCCAACCTGTTCCGCAGCTTGGGCGTTGGCCCCAATGATGTGGTCGCCTACGTGCTGCCAAACGCGCTGGAGACCGCCGTCACCCTTCTGGCCGGGGCCACCGCAGGCATCGTCAACCCGATCAACCCGCTGCTGGAACCGTCGCAAATCTCGTCGATCCTGCGCGAAACCGGGGCGAAAGTCGTCGTCACCCTGAAAGCTTTCCCGAAAACCGATCTGGCGCAAAAGGTGGCCGAAGCTGTCCAGCACGCCCCGAGCGTCAAAACTATCCTCGAAGTCGATCTCAACTGCTACCTCAGCCCGCCGAAAAGCTGGATCGTGCCGTTTGTGCGTCCGAAAAACCCCATCCACCACACCGCCAATGTCAAAAACTTCACCACCGAATGCGCTCGCCAACCCGCCGATAAACTGACCTTCGCTGATCGCACCAAAGACCACACCGCCGCCTATTTCCACACCGGCGGCACCACCGGCATGCCAAAAGTCGCGCAACACCGCGCCTCTGGCATGATCTACAACGGCTGGCTTGGCGCAACTCTGCTGTTCCGCGAAACCGATACCGTGATGTGCCCGCTGCCGCTGTTCCACGTCTTCGCTGCCTACCCGATCTTGATGTCGATGATCGCCTCCGGCGCACATGTGGTCTTCCCCACCCCCGCTGGCTACCGCGGCGAAGGCGTTTTCGACAACCTGTGGAAGCTGATCGAACGCTGGCAAGCGACCTACCTTGTCACCGTGCCCACAGCACTTTCCGCTCTGCTGCAACGCCCGGTCAACGCCAAAATCGACTCCCTCCGGGGTGCCTTCTCCGGCTCCGCCCCACTCCCAATCGAGCTGTTCAACCGCTTTCAGAAAATCACCGGCGTGCAGATCGTCGAAGGCTACGGCCTGACCGAATGTACCTGCCTTGTCGCCGTTAACCCGCCCGATGGCGCGAAGAAAATCGGCTCGGTCGGCCTCGCCTTTCCCTATACAGAAATCCGCATCCTGCAAAAAACCCCAGACGGTTTCCGCATCTGCGACACCGATGAAGTCGGCGAAATCTGCGTCTCCAACCCCGGCGTTCTGCCCGGTTCGACCTATACCGAGCTCGATAAGAACCGTGATCTGTTCGCCGATGGTATTTTCCTGCGCACCGGCGATCTGGGCCGCCTCGACGCCGATGGCTACCTTTTCATCACCGGACGCGCCAAGGATCTGATTATCCGTGGCGGCCACAACATCGACCCGGCCGTGATCGAAGAGGCCTTGATGGGCTGCGAAGGCGTCGGCTTTGTCGGGGCCATCGGCCAGCCCGATGCCCATTCGGGTGAGTTGCCCTGCGCCTATGTCGAGCTTGGGAAAGGGGCGACCGTCACTGTCGAGCAACTGATGGATTACGCCAAAGCCCATATCGCCGAGCGTGCGGCTCAGCCGAAATACATCGAAATTCTGCCGGAATTGCCAAAAACCGCCGTCGGCAAGGTTTTTAAGCCTGACCTGCGCCGCTTGGCGATCACCCGCACTTACAACGCCGCCTTGGCCGAAGCCAAGCTGCCGGTGACGGTGCGCGCAGTGGTCGAGGATAAAAAGCGCGGCCTTGTCGCCAAACTTACAGCCTCCGGCCCGGCTTCGACCGAAGCCGTCGCCGCCGTGCTGGGGGCATTTACCCAAAGCTGGGATTGGGTGGAAAAGCCTTAAACCACAGGTTGAAAACCACTAACCCACCAAAGATGACAGCCAAATTCATTTGCGAAACGGCGGATTTTCTCCGATCTTTCTCACAGAAATGTGAGGAGGATCGCCATGAAGCTTTGGCAAATGGGAATGGGTGCAGTGATGTTGGGCTTCGGTTTGGCCCCAAGCTTGGCGCAGGCCGAGCAAGAAACCCTGTTCCAGCACAAAAACTGGATGGTGGCGGTCAACAGCTTTGACGATGGCTCAATCGCCTGCCAAGCAGCGGTGGATGAGGGCTCGGAAAGCTTCACCATCTGGGTATTTCAGGACCAATCGGTGCGCTTGCAATTCTACTCCACCGACTGGAACTTCACCGAGGGCGAGACCGCCGATCTGCAAGTCGAAGTTGACCGCCGCGGTGAATGGAGCCTGTCCAACGCCACCCTGACCGGCAATTCGGCATTGTTCGATTTGCCTGATGGCGACAAAGGCGTGCGTTTCCTCGTCGAGGTCGCCGAAGGTCGCACCGCCCATCTGCGCGACGCCGATGGCACCGGGGTGCGCGATTACCCGCTGGCAGGCTCAAAGGCCTCAATGTCAGCGCTGATCGAATGTGCTGACGGCATCAAATAGGTAAAACATCGGTGCGGGGCAGGGCGCTCCGCACCATCCAACCGCTAAACTTTGTCTAAAATTGTCATCCTCTGTGCTCAAATATCCTCGGGGTCTGGGGGGCGAGCCCCCCAGCCTTTGCCTGCACCCCGTGCAAACGTTAACAAACCCTTAAAACCGCCACCCCAAGTCCCTAAATCAAAACACTAAAAAAAGGTCCCGAGTTGGGACCGTCACAAATCATCGGTATCCATCCAGATCGTCACCGGCCCATCATTGTGCAGGGCCACATCCATATCCGCGCCAAAAATCCCGTTGGAAACCGCGATCCCCTCCGCCGCCACCCGTCCGGAAAAATACTCATAAAGCCGCCGCCCTTCCTCCGGTGCCGCCGCATAAGAAAACCCCGGCCGATTGCCGCGCAAATCCGCAGCCAAAGTAAACTGAGACACCACCAAAGCCGCCCCACCCGCATCCTTCACCGACAGGTTCATCTTGCCAGCCGCATCCTTAAATATCCGCAGCTTGGCAATCTTGGCAGCCAGTTTATCCGCCTGAACCTCGCCGTCCCCCTGCATCGCACAGACCAAGATCAGCAACCCCGCGCCAATCTCCCCCACCACTGCGCCATCCACCGACACAGAAGCGCGGGAAACCCGCTGCAGCAGCGCCCTCAAAGTTCGTTGGCCCAAGGCGGATTGGCCCCGGCACGGCTGACAGTCACCGCCGCCGCCCGCGTCCCCAACGATAAGGCCGCATCCAACTCCGCATCTGTCAGGCTGGCCACCCGCGCCTTCGACAAAGCCCCCGCCTGATGCAATGCCGCCAAAACCCCCGCGTTGAACGTATCCCCCGCGCCAACCGTATCAACCACCGTCACCTTCTGCGCCGCGACAAACCGATCCTGCGACGCCGTCACCGCCCGTGCTCCAGCCGCGCCTTCCGTGATAAAAACCACCGAAGGCCCCTTCGCCAGAATCCCACGCGCCAACCCAAACAGATCGCCCGCCCCCCCGAGCCAGTGCAAATCTTCATCCGACAGCTTCACAATATCCGCCCGCGCCACCATCCGCTCAATCCGCGCGCGATATTCCACCTCTTTGCCCGCGATAAACCCGGGCCGGATGTTCGGATCAATCATCGTCACCCGAAGTGGGGCCTCGCGCGCCTGCAACGCCTCATAAGTGCTGGCCGCCGGATCATTCACCAGACAAATCCCGCCCACAAACACCGCCTCAATCTCATCGCCCAAGCTTGGCAAATCCGCCAGCGCCAGCATCCGCCCGGCCGTGCCCTCATCATAAAACGCGTAAGTTGCCTGCCCATTCACCAGCTTGACAAAAGCCACCGTGGTCGGGCGATCCGAGCGCGCACATAGCGAGATATCCACGTTCGATGCCGTCAGCGTATCCGCCAAAATCTCGCCCAGCATGTCGTTTGAGATGCCCGAGAAAAATCCCGAAGGTGCCCCGAGCCGCCCCAAAGCCATCGCCGTGTTGAACACCGCCCCCCCGGCATAGGGCGCAAAAGCCGCCTCACCCAAGGTCGAGCTGCGCGGCAGCATGTCGATCAAAGCTTCACCACAGGACAGAATCATCACGGCCTCCTTGCGCATTTGCGCGAGATTACACGACACGCCGCTGTTAGCGCAAACAGTGGCTCAGGCGAAAAATGGTTTCAAATTGGCGCGCACACGGTCCAGCGGCGTCGCACCGGTCAGATCGGGCACAAATGTCTGCCCGGTGATCGCCTCAAACGCCTCGATATAGACTTTTGAGGTCGCGAGGATGATCTCCGCCGGAATTTCCGGGATGTCATCCACATAAGGATCACAGCGCGCACCGACCCACGAGCGGATCACATCCTTGTCGAAACTCGGCGGACGCGTGCCCGCTTCAAAAGCCGCCTGATAGCCCGAGGCGATCCAATAGCGGCTGGAATCCGGCGTGTGAATCTCATCGGCGATCAGGATATTCCCGTCAGTATCCAGCCCAAACTCATACTTGGTATCGACCAAAATCAACCCACGCTCGGCCGCCATCTTCTGCCCGCGCGCGAACAAAGCCAGCGCCTTGGCTGACACATCCGCCCATTGCGCGGCAGTCAGAAGCCCTTGCGAAACAATCTCCTTCGCCGTCAGAGGCTCGTCATGCGCGCCGTCGAATGCCTTTGAGGTTGGCGTGATGATCGGGGCCGCCAGCACCTGATTGTCACGCAAACCATCGGGAAGCACATGGCCATACATCGCCCGTACGCCCTTTTTGTACTGCGTCAAAACCGAGGTCGAAGTCGTCCCCGCCAGATAGCCACGCACCACCACTTCCACTGGCAGGATCGTCACATGCTTGCCGATCACCACATTCGGGTCCGGATAGGCCAGCACATGATTGGGGCAAATATCGGCAGTGTGATCAAACCAGAACCGCGCCATCTGCGTCAACACTTGGCCCTTGAACGGGATCGCCGCCAAAATCCGGTCAAACGCCGAAATCCGATCCGAAGAAATCAAAATCCGCCGCGCGGGTTGGTCTGCCGTAGCGGGCAGATCGTAGCAATCGCGCACCTTGCCGAAATAGGGGTTCGGCAGTTCCGCAATGCGGGCATGGTCAAGAACGCGGGAAAGATCGGTCACGGATTGGCCCCCAAGCTGCCCAAACAAGCTGTTTCGCCTATCGCGCGCGGGCGGGCGAGAGTCAACCTGCCCGCCATCAGATCAATTCATCCAATCCGGCCTCGACAGCCCGAAGATCGACGGATCGTAGAGATAAGCCGCCCCTGCCGCCAGAATCACCGCGCCCAGCAACGCAAAACTGATCTTCCACCAGCTGTAAGGCCGCTCGCCCTGCACTTCGCCGGTTTGGCCGTTGACCAAAAACCGATAGCTTTTGCCGCCATATTTATAAGCCGCCATCCAGATCGGCAGCAGCACATGCTTGAAGGTCTCATCGGCGTAATCGGTATCGACCGACTCGACCCTTTGCACGTCGCCACCAATGTCGCGGCGCACGTCATCCTCAATCACCCCGGCCATCACGCTTTTCGCCGTGCCCCAACCATCGGCAAGGCCAACGGTATAGCCCTCAGCCTGAAAACCCGCGAGGTAATCGGCGGAATAGGGTTCCAGCTTGCCCAAATCCCACGGCGTCAGATCATTGCCCAAGCGCGCGGGCAGGCTGGTTGAGGCCATCACCAACACATCATCGAAATCGCGCGAGACTCGTCCCGAGGCTGGATACCACCGAGTCTTCTGTACCTGTTCCTGCCGCCGTTCGGTCTTGCCATTGACGGTGACATTCACCCATTGGGTTTCATAATAATACTCGCCGCGTTGTCCGCGATAGCGACTGTCGGTGTCGGCGTCATAGGTCCAGAACGGCGCGTAGATACCGTCCATCGCCCGACCGGCGCGAGTGTATTCGAGCAGTGAATTCGGCGCAAACCATAATCCCCCCAGCCAGCCGATCAATGCTTTGCGCGCCTGCGTCTCGGTCAACTCAAACGGCACCACGGCCTGAGGTTTGATCCGACGATGGCTGCCCGTATCCACCACCACGGGCGTGGCACAAAACGGACATTGGCTGGCGTGGTTCGCGCCCTGAAACTCCACCACCGCCCCACAACTCGGACATGAGGTGCTGCGAACCTCTTCGGTTGCGGCATCCGGCAAATCATCGGCCAAGCCCTTGGCCAGATCATGCTCGGTCAGCGCCTGCGCCTTTTGGCGCGGGGCTTTGGCGGGGATGGCTTGCACAAAGCCGCAATGGTCACATTTCAACTCGGTCTGACCGGGCGCATAGCGCAGGTCGGCCCCGCATTGCGCGCAGGGCCAATGATTTGCTTCCATCACGGCCATGAAAGATCAGCCTGCCGGAGGTGGTGGTGGCATCATCGCAAACAGCTTGGCAAGATCGGTATCGCCCGCAGCCTTCCAGCCATCCTGCCCCGCTGTCCAAACTTGGGCGCTGCGGCTGAGGCCACCTGAAGCCACCATCCTCGCCAGATCGGATTCGCTGAACGGGCCTTTGGTCGCACCATTCTCGGCGACATGCCAAGCCTTGCCCGCGGGTGGAGGCGGAGGCGGCGGAGGTGCCGCTGCCGCAGGCGCAGCCCCCCAAGGCCCCACCCCGCTCGCCATATTCATCCCCATGCCCGCCGCCATGCCCGCCCCGACCATAGCCCCCACACCGCTGTTTGGTTGCGCCATGCCCTCAGCCGCATTGAACTGCATGTATTTGTTCAGATCGCCCGCCACCCCCATCGAGGTGCGCTTATCCAGAACCTTCTCGACTTCTTCCGGCAAGCTAATGTTCTCAATATAGAATTCCGGGATCGAGATTCCGTATTCCTTGATCTTCGGCTCAATCGCCGTGGCGATCAGCTTGCCCAAATCGGCGGTATTCGCCGCCATATCCAGCACCGGAATCCCCGATTTCGCCAACACTTGCGACGCTTCCTGCACGATCACATTGCGGATTTGCAGGCTGATCTCATCCGCCGTGAACTCGCCATCGGTGCCAACAATCTCACGCAGGAACACCGCAGGATCGGCCACCCGCATCGAATAGGTGCCAAACGCCCGCAGCCGCACCGGGCCAAACTCGGGGTCGCGGCACATGATCGGGTTTTTGGTGCCCCATTTCTGATCGTTAAACCGGGTGGTGTTGATGAAATACACCTCGGATTTGAACGGGCTATCAAAGCCGTGGTCCCAATGCTGCAACGTCGTCATGATCGGCATGTTGTTGGTTTCCAACATATACATACCCGGCCCGAACACATCGGCCAACTGCCCCTCATGCACGAACACCGCCGCCTGGCCTTCACGCACCGTCAGCTTGGCGCCGTATTTGATCGCATTGCCCTGCCGCTCAAACCGCCACACCATCGTGTCGCGGGTGTCATCCAGCCAGGTGATGACATCAATGAACTCGCCCTTCAGAAATCCGAAAACCATGACGTACTCCTTTGCCCATAAGGGCCTAGCTTTCCCCACCCATCAGACGACGGGCAAGGGTTTCCACGATGGGCCGCGCTTCGGCCTCGGTCATGCCGGGGCGCAGGGCGGGGTTGTACAGCATCCGCAACATCATCTCGTCTTGCGTGGTCAGCAAAGCGAATTCTTCATCGTCGTTGAAGATCGAGGGCCGCGCCTGCGGGCTGTCATTTGGCAGCCCCAAACCCTGCGCGATTTCCTCGTGAATGCAGGACAGCCGCAGCAGATCGGGGTGCTCGGCCCGGATCACCGCAAACGCCCCGGTATAAACCCCCGACGCCCCCGCCGATTGCGCATAAACGATGCAATAGGTGGATCGCTGCATCGCTGTGATGCCGCTGACATCATTCGCCGTCAACCCCGGCATCGCGGCGTGCAGCACCGGGCCTAATGCCTGCCGCTCATCTTCCGAGACGATATAGACCCAGAAATTCGGGCGGTTGTCATCCAGCCGGATCGGATGCCCGGTCAACCCTTGCAAACGCTGCAAGTAAGACCCCACCCGCGCGGTATCGGTCGCGCGCATCTGCGCCGAAACCGAATCGCCAAACCGCAAGCCCACCCGCACAGGCTGCTGCCACCGCCGCAGCGCCGAGGTGGTCTGCCGCTGCACCGTGCTGGTGTTGGACCGATCGTATTCGTCGTAAAGTGCGACACGGATGAAGTTATCCGCCAGCATCCGGTCGGTATAGGGCGTATCCACCCCGCCGCCATCGGTGCGCAGCAGACCCTGACCCAGCAAGCCCTGCTGCACTTGCGCATAATACGCCCGTGCCGCCGCACTCGCCGCGGTTTCCGGCGTCACCACCGGTTCCGGCGGCTGCGCCATCACCGGGCGCGGCGCAGGTTTCACCACAGAAACTGGAGCCTCAGCGCAGCCCAACAGCGCCAGCGCGGCCAGAAGACCGCCCCAACGTTTCAACAATACGGGCCGCGCTTGCACCATGATCAGACGGCGCTGCCAATATTGACGCCGCTGGCGGTATTGCGCGCGCGCGCCGAAGCCAAAGTGTCGCGCAGCTCACCCTCCATCTTCACCAGCTCAATCTCTGCCGCCGCCCTGCGCGCCTTGCCCTCATCTGCAATCGCCAGGCTTTCCTCGATGGTCGCGACCAAAGTGGCATTGGCCTTCTGCACCGCTTCAATATCAAACACCCCCCGCTCCATCTCGGTGCGCACGATCTTGTTGGCGTCTTGCAGGTTCGTGGCGTTGGCGGTCAAGAGTTCATTGGTCAGATCATTGGCATCCTTGATCGCCACCGCCGCTTCCTTGCTGCGCTGGATCGTCACCGCCTGGGCCAGCTGAGTTTCCCACAACGGCACGGTGTTCATCAGGGTCGAGTTGATCTTGCCGACCAGCGACTTGTCATTTTCCTGCACCAACCGGATTGAGGGCAGCGACTGCATCGTCACCTGACGCGTCAGCTTCAGATCATACACCCGCCGTTCCAGATCATCGCGTGCCGCGCGCAGATCGCGCAACTCCTGCGCCCGGATCAGCTGATCGGCTTCCGGGGCCGCCTTCACCGCAGCTTCCCGCGCCGGAATATCATTGGCGTCGAGTTCCTTCAGCTTAGCTTCCCCCGCCGCAATATAGAGGCCGAGTTCGTTATAGAAGGTCAGCGTCTTACCATAAAGGATATCCAGGCTCTTGATATCCTTCAGTAAAGTCGTCTCATGCACCAACAGGTTTGCCGTCACCTTGTCGATCTGAGTCTGCACCTGCTCGTAGCGCGCCACAAACTCCGCCAAGGGGGCGGCGTGGCCGGTCAGCCATTCCCACCAGCTTTGCTTGCGGTTCACATCCAACTCTTCGCCCGAAAAGCCGCGAATGGTGGTGACGATCTCGCGCAAGGAATCCCCGGCTGGCCCGACATCCTTATTCTTCACGCCTTGCAGCATTTGCTGCGAAATCACCTGCAACTCCGCCTGCGCCCCCGACCCAAACGAGATGATCGACTGGGTGTTGCTCATATCCAGTTCCGCCATCCGCTTGCGAATGTCTTCGGCAACCGGGGCAGGGGCGGATTCCAGCGGCACAATCTCGCGCCCGGGCTCCGGCAGGATCACAGCGGTGACTTTTTCAACTTCGGCCAGCGTGGTGGCAGCAGCAGCGCGGATATCTTCTGTCATGGCTCTCACTCGTTCAAAGCCCCGCAGGGGGCGGATTGCAGAAAGATTAGGTTTCCAGTTTCAACCGATCTCGTAACACCTGAATTTCAACATCCAGATCGGTGTGATCGCCTTGCAGCATGGCTTGGGTGCGCGCGGCAAACGTTGTTTCCAACTCGCCCAGCAGCGTCTCATAATCCGCCCGGATTTTCGCATCACGCCCCTGTGCAAAGGCATCGGCGAACTTCACCGTCGCATCGCGCGCACCCATCAGATAGACCGACAGATACTTCCGCGCCGCCGTCAAATCGCCCGGATCGCTTTCCACGGATCGGAACAGCCCGCGCGCGATGCCGGAAAACTTCGCCACCCGCACCTCGAGGCCCGAGTCCTTGGCCCGCAGGATCGCATCCTTCATCCCCGCCAGCAGCGCCTCGGCCTCATCGACCGCCTTAGCCACCCGCTCGACCTGAAAGCTGTCGACGCCCTCCATGCCCTTGTCGCGCATCGGGTCCAGACCGAATGCGCCGACATGTAGGATCACCCCGGCCAGCCCCAGCAAAATCGCATAAACCATCGGCTGCGCCACCATAGCACCGACAGCCAAGCCGGCGCCCATCAGCACCGCGCCAAACGCCTTGCGCGGTATCGCCGGACGCCGCGCCACCTTGCGGGCGTCATAGGCATCCTGTGCCAGCGCGCCCTGCTGGGTCAGCCAAGCCGACAACAGCAAAACCCCGCAAGCAGCTAACCCCATGATCAGCGCGCGGGGTTCGCCCTTGAACGCCAAAGCCGCAAACAGAAACGGCGGCAAGAACAGCGCCCGCGCCCGTCCGGTGGACTTTGATCGCGCCGGCATCCCCGGCTGTGGTGCAACCCCCGGCCCCGCGTCGACACGCGAATTGCCCGGAGAATACTTACCGCCAAACCGCTCTGCCATCATTGGGCTCCAGTGATTGCGACATAGACCATCAGCGCCAGCAACAGCATAAACGCGCCCGATTCCAGACCCTTGGCAGACATGACGCCTCCTACCCGAACACCGGGAACCTCATGACTATAGGCACAGCCGCGCCGCCATGCCAGAGGGCACAAACGGGGAATTATCGCGTTCAGGCACCGCGCTTTGGCCGCCCGCCCGCAGGCTTCGGCCCCGTAGGCCCACCGCGCGTCGGCGTCGCCCGCTTCGCCGCTGGTTTTGTCGGCCGCAAAGCCCCGCCTTCAGCCTTCTTGGCCGCCGTGCCAAAGCTACGCGGCTTGCCCGCCTCAGCCTCGGCCTTTTTCGCCGCCGTCCCGAATGTGCGCGGCTTTACCGCCTCACCCCAAGCCTCTGACAACTGCTTCAGCCCCTCGCCCGCCTTCAATCTTTTGCCCGAAGCCGAACCCTCAGCCTTGCCCGTCGTGGTCCGCGACGCAGGCCGAGGTGCCCGCGTCCGCTTCGGCGCATCCTCATCCACCGTCGCCCCTTGGCCAAGTTGATCGCGCAAAACCTTGCCCTTGACCTCCTCAACCTCACCCGGCTGCAAATCGTTCAACCGGAACGGCCCGTAGCTGACCCGGATCAAACGGTTCACCGTCAGGTTAATCGCCGCCATCGCGCGGCGGATTTCGCGGTTCTTGCCCTCGCGCAAACCCACCGTCAGCCAGGCATTGGCACCCTGAATCCGGTCAATCACCACGATCATCGGTTGAAACCGCTCGCCCTCAACCACGATGCCTTTGCGCAACGGCTCCAGATCCGGGTCCACCGGATTGCCATTCACCCGCACGCGATATTTGCGCAGCCACCCAGTCGAGGGCAGTTCCAACCGCCGCTTCAACGCGCCGTCATTGGTCAGCAGCAGTAAGCCTTCCGAGTTCAAATCGAGCCGCCCCACCGACATCACCCGCGGCAATTCTGCGGGCAGATTGTCAAACACCGTCTCACGGCCTTTTTCATCGCTTTCCGAAGTCACCAGCCCGTCCGGCTTGTAATACAGCCACAACCGCGCCTGCTCCGGCTCGCCCACCACCACACCACGCGCCACGATCTTATCCTTCGAGGTCACGTTCAGCGCCGGCGAGGTAATCACCTTGCCATTGACCGAAACCTCGCCCAATTCAATCATCCGCTCGGCTTCCCTGCGCGAAGCGACGCCAGCCCGAGACAAAACCTTAGCAATCCGATCTCCCTCCGGCGTGCCCGCCGCAGGCTTCGCCGCCACCGCAGACTTCCGCTCAACGGCTTTGCCTTCAGTCCGGGGGGCCTCAACCTTGGGGCCAGCGATCTTCGGTGCAGATTTCGGGGGATTTGTATTCTCGGCCATAGTCTCTTATCCTTCAACGGGCTCAGCGCGCGACATGCGGGCTATTGGATCAAACTATTCTCTCAACCGCCAAGGGGCAAGCACGGTGTTCAAAACCTTCATGGACGCCGCCCTAAGCGAAGCTCGTGCCGCAGGCGCGCGCGGTGAAGTCCCCATTGGCGCGGTCGTGGTCAAAGACGGCCAAATCATCGCCGCCGCCGGAAACCGTACCCGCGAGCTTTGCGACCCCACCGCCCATGCCGAAGTCTTAGCCATCCGCGAGGCCTGCCGCCTCGCAAACTCCGAACGCCTCCCCGGATACGACCTCTATGTCACCCTAGAACCCTGCCCAATCTGCGCAGGTACTGTCTCCGCCGCCCGCATCGCCCGCCTGTACTACGGCGCTGCCGATCCCAAATCCGGCGGCACCCTCCACGGCGCGCGGGTGTTCAGTCACCCGCAATGCCACCACATCCCCGAAATCTACGACGGCATCAACGCCGCCGAGTCCGAGGCCTTGCTAAAGGCCTTCTTCACCCAGCGCCGCTAATTCCCTAAAATTTATCTAAAATTTGCTTTCACATTGCCTAAATACTCCTGCGCGTCGCGCTGCTGTGGCAAGCGGAGCATGCCTCCGGCGGGGATATTTACGCACAGAGGATGACCAAGTGCCGCTCGGCCCCTCACTCATCCGGCCGCCGCAATTCAAACGGTTCCCTCACCACCGCGTAATCCATATAGCCCAACCGCGCCACAGGCCGCACCAAGCCGAGATCAAACCGCCCTGCGCGCAGATATTCCTCGCGGATATGCACGCCGACAACCTCCCCCACCGCCATCCAGTTCTCGCCCGCCAACTCCAGCAAATGCACCAAGCGGCACTCCAACACCGCCGGAGCCATCGCCACCCGCGGGCAATCAATCGCCACACATTCCGCCTTCTCCACCCCGGCCAGCACAAACTCATCCACCCCGCGCGCCACACTTTCCGAACTGGCGTTCATCTCGGCGATCATACTCTCGGCCACCACATTCACCGCAAACACCCCCGTCTCGCGCAGGTTAGAGATCGAATCCTTCATCCCGCCCGCAAACATCACCTGCATCGGCGCATCATTCACCGCGTTGAAAAACGAATAGGGTGCCAAATTGTCCCCCAATCCGCCGCGCGTCGAAATCCAGCCAATCGGCCGCGGGGCCACAATCGCCTTGAACGGATTGTGCGGCAGCCCGCCATTTCTAGGCCCCGCTTTCGGCTCATAAAACATCCACATCCCCTTCAGGTTTGATCCTGCCCCAAACGCATGTTACCCGCGTTTCCAGATGATTCTGGAAGGGCCGCCCGTGTATCAGCTGGAAGAAGAAGTCGAGGAGGATTGGTGGGAAGTCGAGGCGCTTTATGATCTGTGCTTTTCCCCCGGTCGCACCGCTTTGTCTTCCTATCGGTTGCGCGACGGCGTGCCCACCGTCGCCGCCCTCTGCCTGATCCTGCGCGATGAAGACGGCACCTTGGCAGCCGCGATCCGCTATTGGCCCGCTGAGATCGACGAGGGCGATGGCGAAGATGGTGAAGACGTGCTGCTGCTTGGCCCGATCGCCGTTCATCCCACCCGCCAAAGCGAGGGCCTGGGTGGCCTGTTGATCAACGAAAGCCTTGTCGAAGCCCGCCGCTTGGGGTGGGAGCGCGTGCTGCTGGTCGGCGACGCGCCCTATTACTCCCGCTTCGGTTTCAAAAAGCTCGACGGTGTGGTGATGCCGCCGCCGACCAACCCCGACCGCGTGCTGGGGTTAGAGCTGAAAAAGGGCGCTTGGGATGGCATCAAGGGCCATGTCATCAAGGCCAGTGGCGCGACCCTGCCGCAAGCCTGATCACCGCTCTTGCCGAAGCTGCGCAAACCCCCCACATTGGCCCTATGACCCAACTTCCCGCCTTGCGCCCCCCCGCTGCCGACACCGAAATCGCCGAGCTGGCCCGCGCTTACAAGCGCGCCAATGGCCCGTTGATGACGCTGGTGAACAAAATCGGCGGTGGGTTGGAAAAACAGGCCGCCCTGATCCCTGCCGCCCTGCGCACCCAGATTGAACAGGTGGTGATCCGCGCGCTGACCGCCGCCCACGGCCTCGCAGGCCTCGCCGATCAGGGCCCAAAAATGGGCGGCAAAGCCAGCACCTTCGCCGCCATGGCGACCGGGGCCGCTGGTGGGGCAGGGGGCTTGCTGACCTCGCTCGCCGAACTCCCCGTCACCATCACCTTGATGCTGCATACGATCCGGGCCGAGGCGATCCGCGCCGGGTTTGATCCCACGGAACCGGGCATCCGCGCCGCCTGTCTTGAGGTTTTCGCCGCAGGCACCCCCCTGCAAGGCGACGACGGCGTCAACGCCGCCTTCCTGTCGGCAAGGATGACGCTGACCGGCCCCGCGATCCAAAAACTCATCGCAACCGTCGCCCCCCGGCTTGCCGCCACCATGGGCCAAAAACTCGCCGCCCAAGCCGTGCCCGTATTGGGAGCCGTCTCGGGTGCTGCCCTGAACGCCGCCTTCCTCAGCTATTACCGCGAAATGGCCCGCATCCGTTTCGCGCTGATGCGTCTGGCCGAAACCCAAGGCGGCGAAGCCGTGGTCGCTGCCTTCGCCAAAGCCACCCTGCCGCCGAAAATCACCAAAGCCTGATGCCGCTTATCGCTTCCTTCGGGCGCTCTGCGCTTGGCCTAGCGCAGAGCGCCCGAAGGAAGCGATAAGCCGCCCCGTTGCCCCAGACCGCCGCCAAACCCATTCGCTTTTCAGTTGCACCGAAGGAGACCGACATGACCACATTCACCGGCGGCTGCCTCTGCGGCCAACTGCGCATCGTAGCCACAGGCCAGCCCTACCGGGTTGGCCTGTGCCACTGCCTTGATTGCCGCAAATACCACGGCAGCTTGTTCCACGCCTCAGCGATGTTTCCCGAAACCGCCGTCAGCATCACCGGAGAATCCCGCAGCTACACAGGCCGCAGCTTCTGTCCCACCTGCGGCTCGTCGGTGTTCGCAATCAGCGGTGATGAGGTCGAGGTGAACCTCGGCTGCCTTGATGCCGCCAACCTACTGACGCCAACCTACGAACTCTGGACCATCCGCCGCGAAGCCTGGCTGCCAGAGTTTCCGCTGAAGGGATACGCAGGAAATCGTGTATCGGCTGGGCGAACCGAAGACTAGCGGTCTATTTCCCCGCTTGATAACCTAAACGATCTGGGCCTAGCTTTGTGTGTGCGAACAGTAAATTGGCGCATGGCGACCCTGGAAGGATTTCCACTCTTATGTGCAAACTGCTTATTTTTGTTATGTTCTACGGGCTAACTTGTTTGAGTGCCCAAGCGTCTGAAGCAACACTATTGTTCAAACGTGAATTCATCGAACGTTTTTTGGAAACCTTCTACAATGGCCAGCAGTTCTCTTTTGCAGGGCTCAACTGTAAAGGTGATCCTTGGTTAGACAAGCGCGCTGCTTGCGACAGTGCTGATCGCGTGGTTTCCATTCAGATTCGCAATACAACGCGCCAAGATGGCGACAAGATCGAAAATTGGAATGCCGTCGCTCAGTTGGTTAGCGTCCCGCCGATTCGGTCATATGGCAACTGGGCAGTTGATAGCCGAAGCGATATGGACACGATCATTGACGCTTTGAACGATTGGATCAAATCAAAGCCAAATATGAAATTTGACGCTCCGTGCTTCCAACCTAAGGGTGCGACCAGAAGACTTGCCTTCAATGTCATTTCCCTAACAGGTGAGCACGCATATATTGTGGTCGCCCTCACTGATAGCGAATTTGGCCCGATGCTCGTTTTCGCCATAACACGCGGAGAGGGCTTTTGCATGGCCGCACTAGGATAAGCCCCCTCACTCCCCCACTGACGCCAAATACTCCATCAACGCAGGCCGGATCGTCTCCGCCCCCTCACTCCGCGCCTGATCAATCACCTTCCGCGCCTCACTCAAATCCACCCGCCGCAGCAAAGCCTTTACCGGGCCAATCGAGGCTGGCCGCATCGACAGGTTCCGCAGCCCTATCGCCGCAAACGCCACCGCTTCCACCGGACGCCCCGCATCCTCGCCGCAGAACGACAGTTTCGTCCCCGCCGCAGCACAGCGCGCGATCACCACTTCCAGGAACGTCAGGAACGAGGCGTTCAGCGAGTCATAGCGCTTCCTCACCCGCTCATTTTCCCGATCTGCCGCGAAGAAAAACTGTTTCAGATCATTGCCGCCAATCGAGATAAAATCCGCCATCTCAAAAAACGCATCCGGCGCATAGGCCAAACTCGGTGTCTCCAGCATCGCGCCCACTTCCAGCGCGGAAGGCACCGCATGGCCCAAAGATTTCTCGCGGTGAATCTCGCGCAGCACATGCGCACGCGCCTCAACAAATTCGCCATGCTCAGACACGAACGGAAACATGATCGCCAAAGGCCGCCCCGCCGAAGCCCGGATCAGCGCCTGCAACTGCATCCGCAGCACGCCGGGTTTGTCCAAGCCCACCCGGATCGCCCGCCAGCCCATCGCCGGGTTCGGCTCGTCCTGCGGCTTCATATAGGGCAGCACCTTGTCCGAGCCGATATCCAGCGTGCGAAACGCCACCGGCAGCCCCTTGGCCGCCTCAATCACCCGAGAATACAGCGCCGCCAACTCATCACGGCGCGGCATGTAATTGCGCACCAGAAACTGCAATTCAGTGCGGAACAGCCCGACCCCTTCAGCCCCAGAGCCCACCAGAGACGGCAAATCCGCCATCAGCCCGGCGTTCATATGCAAGGCAACTGTCACCCCGTCGCGCGTCGTCGCAGGCAGGTCGCGCAGCGAGGCATAGCGTTCCTGCGCCTTGGCCTGCATCGCCATCGTGCCCCGGAACGACCGCGCCACGGCATCTTCAGGTCGCAAATGCACAATGCCCTGATCGCCGTCGACCAAGATCGGATCGCCGTTCAGTGCCTCATTGGTGATCCGCTCGGCGTGGATCACCATCGGGATCATCAGCGCCCGCGCTACAATCGCCGCGTGCGATCCAACCGAACCTTCCTCCAACACCAAGCCTTTCAGCTTGCGGCCATATTCCAGCAATTCCGCAGGCCCGATGTTGCGCGCCACCAGCACCGGGTTGTCCGGCATCTCGGCCCCGGTATCTTTGCCTTGCCCGGTCAAAATCCGCAGCAGCCGATTCGACAGATCGTCCAGATCATGCAGCCGCTCGCGCAAATAGGCATCTGGCACCTGACTTAACCGCGCCCGTGTCGCCGATTGCTCTTTCTCCACCGCCGCTTCGGCAGACAGGCCCGAGGAAATATCCTCCTCCATCCGCCGCAACCAACCGCGGGAATGGGCAAACATCCGATAGGCCTCCAGCACGGCTTTCTGGTCTTTGTCCAGGCTTTCCGCCGCCAGCAGATCATCCACAGATACCCGCAGCACCCCCACGGCCTCGCGGATGCGGTCGATCTCGGTCAACGGATCATCCGCCACCGGATTGGTGACAACCACGCGCGGCTCGTGCAGCCAGACCCGGCCTTCGGACGCCCCCTCTTGGCCGCTGGTGCCACGAAACAGCACCGGCTGCTTGTGCAACCGCCCCATGCCGCCGCCGCCCTCACCCGAGAACGCGCCAAGCTCGGTCATCTCGGCCAAAACCATCGCCACCACTTCCAGCGCGTAGATCTCATCTTCCGAATAGGCCCGCGCCTGCTTGGATTGCACCACCAACACGCCCAGCTTTTCACCCACCCGTTGGATCGGCACGCCAAGGAAGGCCGAATACAGCTCCTCACCGGTTTCCGGCATAAACCGAAAGCCTTTTTCAGAGGGCGCATCAGCCGTGTTCACCGGCAGACCAATTCGCGCCACCCGACCGACCAGACCCTCACCCAGCTTCATCCGAGTCTTATGCACAGCGGCTTTCTTCAGCCCTTCCGTCGCACAAAGCTCCAGCGTTTCGGGGTCGCGGAACAGATAGATCGAGCACACTTCGGTGCCAATCGAATCCGCGATCAGATGGGTGATCTGGTCAAGCCGCTCTTGCCCCTTCGCCTTGGTGCCCAGCACATCGCGCAGGCGGCGGAGAAGTTTACGACTGTCACTGTCACTGCGCTCTGCGGGCATAGCCTCAATCCGATCAAATCCAATCTGCTCTCTATAGGCGAGTTATGTGACAAAAGTCAGTGGGCAAACCGCTGTCGCAGCCGAGTTTATCACCCGCCTGCGTAAAAACCGTCCGAAGCCGCAGCAATCGCGGCAGAATTGCGCGCAAACGTGTCGGCCTCACGGCCATGTGACAACAGGTGATCACCCTCGGCGTAAGATCGCCGCCCCGGCCCCTCGACACCCCAGCCCTGCCATGGCAGGTAAACCCCATGTCGATGCTGACTCGCCTTTTCCTGCTGCTGACCGTGTTGGCGCTGCTGCCTTTCGGCAGTTTTACCGCCAAATTCGGTACGGGCCCGTTCAACACAGGCCCGTTCAACACAGGCCCGTTCAACACAGGCCTGCGCGCCGTCGCGGTGATCTCTGCGCAGCTTGATGACGCAGCCGTCGCAGCCACCCCCAGCGAGAAAACCTTCGCCGCAGCGCAAAGCCGCTGCAAAGGTCCGGCCTTGCCCGGCTCGCCCTGCAACCCGGCGCTGGTGGTTTGGCCAACCGAGCTGACACTCGCCTTCAACGCCCCGGCGACGACGGTTCACCCCGCCGCATGGCCACCAAAGATCGGCCACAAACCCGCGCTGCCCCTCGGCCCGCCAAGGCTGGCCTGAACGCCACTGCCGCGCCTGATCGCGGCCCCGTTCTGCTCAAACTCCAGCCGATAAGGATACCCCCATGCTCACCCGACGCGCCTTCATGGCCGCGGCTTCCGCCGCATCGCTCGCCGCCTGCGCCCCGAACCCCGCCGAAGTGATCCCGCCACCACCGCCACCGCCGATGCCGGCCCGCTATGGCGCGATCTACACCGAGCCGCATCCGGTCCCCGCCGTGCCCGATGGCGTGGTAGATGAAAAACTCTGGCGGCAAGAGGTCGAGAACCCGTTCCCCGCCGAGCCCCCCGGCACCATCATCGTCGATCCAGATGCCGCGTTTCTGCATCTCGTCACCGAACCGGGCCGTGCGTTGCGCTACGGCGTCAGCGTTGGGGCTGCAGGTTACGGCTGGAATGGCACCGCGCGCATGCAGTTCCGCCGCAAATGGCCGGTCTGGAAAGCCCCGGATTCGATGATCACCCGCCGCCCCGATCTTGCGCCCTATTCCGTCGCCAATGGCGGGATGCCCGGTGGCCCCGGCAACCCCTTGGGCGCCCGCGCGCTCTATCTGTTCCAGAACGGCCAAGACACGCTTTACCGCATCCACGGCGCATGTGAGCCAAAATACCTCGGAAAATCCGTGTCCTCGGGCTGCATCCGTATGCTCGATCAAGACGTGATCGACCTGCACGACCGGGTGCAAGATGGCTGCAAGGTGGTGGTGCTAGCCTCGCTGGGCCAGTCGCAGTTCGAGGTGCCATACTAAGGCCCGCAGGGCAGCGGGAAAGCCGCGCTGCCCACACGCAAGCGTGCTTGCCTGCCCGCCGACAACCAGCTTGTCCGAACCGCCGTACTCTGCAATCCTGCCGCCGATGAATGACACTCTCAAGATGAACGACGCCCTCAACCTGACCGGCCGCATCCTGATCGCTGTGCTGTTCCTCGGTGGCGCGCTGCAAAAACTCGGCGACCCCGCCCCGGTCGCCGAGATGATCGCCTCCATAGGCCTGCCCGTGTGGCTGGTCTGGCCCGTAGCCGCCTTCAACCTGATCGCCGCCCTCGGCCTGATCTTCGGCCCCGGCGTCCGCACATGGGCGCTGATCCTCG
The DNA here is from genome assembly GCF_058135695.1 of Cypionkella sp. PAMC25878. Lineage (NCBI taxonomy): Bacteria > Pseudomonadati > Pseudomonadota > Alphaproteobacteria > Rhodobacterales > Paracoccaceae > Cypionkella > Cypionkella sp. PAMC25878. The sequence continues at coordinate 1,485,611 of NZ_CM176871.1, forward strand.
CCGCCTATTGCATCTTCACCAGCTACTTCCACTACCAACTCCGCGCCGATCCGTGGCAAATCACCATCATGGTGAAAAACTGGTCTATCGCCGGCGGATTGTTGATCCTCGCTGCGCAAGGGCCGGGGCGGTATGTGTGGCGGGGCAGGGGTTAACAAACCTTGAACCTAAAAGTGCAAACCGCTGATAACAAACAAAACTCTATCCGGTCCCAACTCGGGACCACATAGAAAAACGCCGGGCAGCCTAGTCACCCGGCGTCCATTTCTCAACCGAAAAAACCCTCTCAGGCCTTTTCAAGCTCAAAAGCATCGTGCAAAGCCTGCACCGCCAGCTCCATATATTTCCGGTCGATCAGCACCGAGATCTTAATCTCAGACGTCGCGATCACCTTGATATTGACGTTCTCTTTCGACAGCGCCTTGAACATCGTTGCCGCCACCCCGGCATGAGACCGCATCCCGATCCCCACCACGGAAATCTTGGCAACATCACTGTCCACCACGATCCCATCATAAGTGATCGTGCCCGCCGCGACAGCATCCTCCATCGCTTTCTGCGCCCGCGCCACCTGATTGACCGGGCAAGAGAACGTCATATCGGTGGTCGCCCCCTTGCTGCTGCCAACCTCAACTTCCGAGATATTCTGCACGATCATGTCGACGTTGACGCCAGCCTCGGCCAGCGGCCCAAAGATCGCCGCCGCGATGCCGGGGCGATCCTCGACCCGCACCAGCGTCACCTTGGCCTCATCCCGGCTATACGCCACGCCAGAAACTACTTTCGATTCCATGATCTCATCCTCGTCGCAGACCAGCGTTCCAGAGTTTTCATCGGTATCCTCAAACGAGGACAACACCCGCAGCCGCACCTTATAGCGCATCGCCAGTTCAACCGAGCGGGTTTGCAGCACCTTCGCGCCTAAGGATGCCAGCTCCAGCATTTCCTCAAACGCGATCTTGTCCAACTTGCGGGCTTTATTGGTGATGCGCGGGTCAGTGGTGTAGACCCCGTCCACATCCGTATAAATATCGCAGCGCTCCGCCCCGAATGCCGCCGCAAAGGCAACCGCCGTGGTATCCGACCCGCCACGCCCCAAGGTGGTGATCCGACCCTCAGCCGACACGCCCTGAAAGCCCGCGACCACGGCCACCTTGAAGCCCTCAGCAAACTTTGCGTCGATATGCTCGCGCGGGATCGAGATGAACCGTGCGCTGGAATGGGCGGAGGTGGTGTTGATCGGCACCTGCCAACCCTGCCAAGACCGCGCTGCGATGCCCATTTCTTGCAACCGCAACGCCATCAGCCCCGCCGTCACATTCTCGCCGCTCGACACCACCGCGTCATATTCGCGCGCATCATACAGCTTTGAGGTGCCTTCCACGAAACCAACCATCTTGTTGGTTTCCCCCGACATCGCCGAGACGATGACAATCACGTCATAGCCGCGCGCGACCTCGGCCTGCACCTTTTTCGCGGCATTTTCGATCCGCGCGAGGTCGGCCACCGAGGTGCCGCCAAATTTCATCACCAGAAGCGGCATGGTACGCCTTTTCCCGCCATTCAAATCGCGGGCTTCATAACAGAAGCACCCGCGAGGGCAAGGCTTACAGGATCAGATCGATCGCCGTCAGCACCGGCTTGTTCAGCAGCACAATCTGCCAATCCGCCACACCACTGCCAACGTTGTCACCCGAGATCGCACGGATGCGAATGTCATAGCGCACCTGCCGCGCCCCACTGAACGCCGCCGCCCCCCAAGCCCGCGTCAGCCGCCGAACGGAACACAAAGAAATCCGCCCCCGCGCCAGCATCAGTGTCGTTCGCCCCGCCGTTGCCAATCAATTCATTGCCAACAGCAGAGCCAGTCAGGTTGAGTTTCTGATCCCCGTCCAACTGGGCCTTTTCGACATTGGCGAAGCTGGTCAGGTCGATTCCAGTGCTTGAAGCGATGATCTCGTCCACCCCCTCGTTGACCAGCTCGAAAATCCGGTCCAACGCCGTTTCGATCGGATAAGTGTCGTCACCCGCTGTCACCCGCGCCGCCCACAAGGCTGTCGTTTCCGGTGCCACCGTCCATAGTGTGGTTACCGACGTCTCCGAAAAGAACGTCGCCGTCACTTTCGCCGCTCAACACGTCAGCGCCCGCACCGCCATAAATCAAGTCGCTGCCGCTTCCTCCATTGACCTGATCATTTCCATCGCTGCCAAAGAGTCCGTCGTTTCCGGTGCGGCCATAAAGGATGTCATTGCCTGCATTCCCGGCAATGGTGTCGTTGGCGGCGCAGCCAAACAGCGTGTCGTTGCCAGCCTTACCTTCCAAATGCATGGCTAAAACACCTGGATCATAAATTCGCGCATGTGCCTCGTCATCCTGCCAGCTCACGGTAAAGCGTCCATCGGACAAAACTTGCAACGCTAGCCCGCTGATATGGCCATTGGCTCCGGCCGAGGCGACGTGGAACTCGGTGCCGGACATAGTGCCATCAGAATTAAAAACCTGACCTTCGATAGAGAAGTCGGACGCTATTGAATACCGGACTGCCACAAACCGCCCGTCGGGAAGCGCCTTGATCTCAACGTCAGTCTGATTGCCTGATGTCGTCGTGTTTATTTGAAACTGTGGGCCGATTGCTTCGCCGTTGCCATCCAGCAGTTGGGCATGCAGGGAGCCAACTGAAGATCGCCCCCGCTGGTGGATTGTTCCTGCCATGCAACGACGAGGTCTCCGTTTACCAGTGCGGCGATCTGCACATACGCCCCCCCCCCCCTCCAGCGGTAGAAGTGGTGAAATGCTGGGTCAGGCCCGACAGTGTCCCGTCAGTATTGATGATCTGAACTGAAAATCCTGCGGGGTCGCTTCCCAGCTCAATGCGAGACCTCCATCCGGCAGCATAGCAACAGAGTGACGGCGACCAAAACCACGGGGCGACGTCGCAAAGGTGAGGACCGCAGAGTCCGCGACGCCGGCAGCGGTAAATATCTGGCCGTTTAGACTGCCAATATGTCCCTGATCGGCAGAGCCGTCATCTGACCAAATTGTCATGAAGCGTCCGTCGGGAAGCATTGTCGTGTTTTCCGAACCCAGATGGTGTGTCGGCGATGAAGTGACAACCGTTTTTGTGCCCACTGGCGTTCCGTCCAGAGCAAAAACTTGGTGCTTGAAGGCAAGGCTCGCCCTATCCGGACCGACAAAAGTTTCATCCCGCCAAGAGACGACAAACCGCCCATTTTCTAGTGCCGTAACTGTGGCCAGGGTGATGCCTTCTGTTCCTATTGGCTCGACAAGAAGTGGGGTCGTTGCAAAGGTGCCGTCTGGATTGAGTATGCATGTCCAGACCTCTTGCGGCGACGCATCGCTCGACTGAAACCAAACGCCGGCAAAGCGGCCATCGCTGAGTTCGGACACGATTGGCGCAAACAACGCTGCCGCCGATGGCCAGCCAGCGACCAAGTTTTCTGGGCCGACTGGAATTGGGTTGGGCATTTCGGGCCTCGTTAATCCACGCAACTTGCGAAGAAGCGGTTGCGTGCCCGCATCCGCACGGCAAGTTTGTTAGGTCAAATATCAACGTTCGTTGAAATGCAGGTGGTGACTGAACCGCATACTAGCCATATCTCTGCGGTATCCCCTACGGAACTCAAGGGCGCACCCGTCGCACGGTCCACATGCCAGCCCGTGCCACGCAAGGGATTTACCCAAACCCCGCCAGCAAGTCCGTCAGTCCGATCACGCTGCGGGAATAGAACGCCAGATCGACCGTGGCATCACCGTTGAAATCGAACTCGTACAGCAACACTGCCATCGAATTGTAGATGCCAATGCTCGCGCCGATCAGCGGCAGGCCGGGGCCAACCGTTGCCGCCGCATCATTTAGGTCCAACACATCGCCCAACTCGAAATCATCGAGATAATCGACGCCGCCGCTGCCGATCAGATCGAACACAAAGCGGTCAGTGCCCGCGCCGCCATGCAACTCGTCCGTGTCCGCGCCACCACTCAACGTGTCATTGCCAGCCCCGCCATCCAGCGTATCATTGCCCGCCGCACCGCTGAGATATTCAGCATTGCCCACACCAGTCAGATGGTTCGCCCCAGCGTTGCCCTCCAACCTCTGAACCGCACCGCCGCCGGTCAGATCCAGCAGCGCCGCGCCCAGCAACCGCAGCACTTCGATATTCTGGCCATAATCCGCAGCCGAACTGGCATCCAGTGAAGCGCTCTCGGTCTCGACCACATCAAAGCCCTGATCTGCCGCCTCATGCACATGATCCAGCGCCGGGTCATACAGAAAGTAGCGATCATCGCCGCTGCCGCCATAGAGCTCCACCCGATTGAACGCGGTCAGCGCCAAAAGCACGTCATTGCCCGCGCCGCCATACAGACTTTCGCCGTCCATCCCGCCCGAGGTCAGCGTGTTGCGCCCCGCATTGCCGATCATCAGGATGACCTGACCACCGCCCGACAGATCGAGGTTTTGCGCGCCCTGCAGTTGCAAAACCTCCACCTGAGGCAGATCACCGCCACTCAGCGCGATCACCGAGGATCGTACGATGTCGTAGCCCTCGCCGACCAGTTCAACCACCTGATCCGCCGCGCGATCCATGACATACACATCATCGCCCAGGCCGCCGCGCATCACATCAATGCCGCCATCGCCCATCAACAGATCATTGCCGCTGCCCCCCTCCAGCGTATCGTCTTCCGAGCCGCCATGCAGCGTATCGTCGCCATCGCCGCCCGACAGCAGATCACTGTCGCGGCCACCGAACAGCTGATCATGGCCCGCATCACCACTCAGCCAATCCAAGCCATTCAGCCCGATCAGAGAATCATGTCCCGCGCCACCAAACAGGCTGTCATCGCCGACATTGCCGTTTTGGGTATCGTCACCGTCGCCGCCATAGAGACAATCCGCATCATAGCCGGAATCGAGATAGTCGTTCCCCGCCTCGCCCCACAATGTATCCGCGCCGGTGCCACCAAACAGCCGATCATCGCCGCCGGGGCCTGCCAACAGCCCGCTGTCGCCCCACAGTTGATCCGCACCGCCGCCGCCATAAAGCGAGTCCTTGCTCAAGCCCCCCAGCAGACGATTGCCGCCCAGATTGCCATAAATCTTATTGGCCAGATCCGAGCCATCGACGTTAAAGTCCTGGCCTCCCTGCAAGGTCAGATTTTCGATATTCACCATCAAGGCCATGTCGACGCCGCTGCGTCCCAAAGCCGCCGCGCGCAGTAAATAGCTAGGCGTGACAAACACTTGATCGGTGCCGCCATTCGCCACTTCGATCAAGCTGACATCGGTATGGTTCAACTCGTAGCTGTCATTGCCAAAGCCACCCGACAGGGTTTCGGCAAGGCTATAGGCCGCCTCTTGCGCTGCGGTCAGCCCGGCAAACCGCTTGGCCGAGATCAGCATATCCTGACCATTGCCGCCCAACAGCACCGTGCGCAGGGTCAAACTCTCGTCCGGCAGCCGCCCTGCATTGGCAAAGGTGGGCCAATTTGCCGGGCCTTGCCAGCCCGTCAACGTATCGTCGCCGGAATATCCCGTCAGGGTGGTGAAGTAGCTGCGCACCGCGCCAGTGGCGACTTTCTCGCCCGCCGTGAACACCTGCTGCACGTTCAGCACATCATCGCCAGTCGTTCCCGTCGCGGAACGGGTAAGGTTAGGTTCGGCCAAATCAGCCACCTTTGGTTAATTGCAACCCAAACGAGCAACAATGTCAGCGATACGCAGGCAAGACCCTACAACAGAACAGAGATGACTATGCCAGAGAACTGTTTTCAGTGCAATTTGCATCGAATCGTCGGCATTTCGCGCCGCAACCGCAGGCTGCAGCGGAATTCGCGCGAATTCCGTGGACGAATTCCGCTACGGAATTCGCCTACAGCGCCCGCCAACCGATGTCAGAGCGGCAGAACCCCTCCGGCCAGCGCAGCAGGTCAATCATTGCATAGGCCCGGTTGCGCGCATCAGCCAAACTATCGCCTCGTGCCGTGATGTTCAGCACCCGACCGCCGTTGGCAACAACCTGACCGTCCTTCATCGCCGTGCCTGCGTGAAACGCCATATGGCGGCTGTCCTCGGGCATCCGCTCCAGCCCTTCGATCGCCGAGCCCTTCCGGTACGCCCCCGGATAACCCTTCGCCGCCATCACCACGGTAATCGCATGATCGTCGGCCCAGTTGACCTGCGCGCGGTCCAAACGGCCTTCCGCACAAGCCAGCAGCAAATCCAACGCCTGCGCGCCCAAGCGCATCATCAGCACCTGCGTCTCCGGGTCGCCAAACCGCGCGTTATACTCCACCAGCCGCCCCTGACCGCCTTTGATCATCAGCCCCGCATAAAGCACTCCCTGATAGGGCGTGCCGCGCCGCGCCATCTCGGCAATCGTCGGCAAAACGATCTCGTTCATCGCCCGCTGCGCCACCGCATCGGTCAGCACCGGAGCAGGCGAATACGCCCCCATCCCGCCGGTATTCGGCCCTGTATCGCCGTCGCCCACCCGCTTGTGATCCTGCGCCGTGCCAATCGGCAAAGCATGGACGCCGTCGGTCAACACGAAGAACGACGCCTCCTCGCCGGTCATGAATTCCTCAATGACCACTTCCGCGCCAGCAGCCCCGAACCCGCCGCCGAACATATCGTCAATCGCAGCGAGGGCCTCGCCTTCAGTCATCGCCACAATCACGCCCTTGCCCGCCGCCAAGCCATCGGCCTTGACGACAATCGGAGCGCCCTGCGCCCGGATATACGCCTTCGCCGCCTCGGCCTGATCAAACCGCGCATAGGCTGCCGTAGGCGCGCCACATGCGTCACAAATCTCCTTGGTAAACCCCTTCGAGGCCTCCAGCTTCGCGGCCTCGGCACTTGGCCCGAATGTCAGAAACCCCGCCGCCCGCGTCGCATCCGCAACCCCAGCCGCCAGCGGAGCCTCCGGCCCGACAATCACAAAATCAATCGCATTTTCGGCGCAGAACGCCACCACTTCGGCGCCATCGAGAATATCAAAATCCGCACATTCCGCCAGCATCGCGATCCCGGCATTGCCCGGTGCCACAATCAGCCGATCCGTCTTCGGGTTCTGCTTCACCGCCCAAGCCAAAGCATGTTCGCGCCCGCCCGAGCCTAAGATAAGGATGTTCATGCGCGCCCCCCGCTTGGCTTGTGGATGCAGGCTTCATAGGATGGTGCTTGCGGTTGAACAAGTGCGGCGATGTGCGAGGTGGCAATGCAGGATGATAAACTGTGGCAAGAGATCAAGACGGCCCCGAGTGCCCTTGTCACTCTGGATCATGACTTAGAAGCTGCAATCACCAAAGCGATGCTGCGCCAATACACGATTGATGCGCGCAGTGTTGCGATTGCGCTGCGTGAATACCGCCGCCTGCGCTATCTCCGCGCCATTTCGGCGGAACCCCTGCGCGCGCCGCCGCTGCTGGCGTTTATCCAAGATCGGGATACAACAAGTTCGCGGGCCTTTCGTGAGACAACGCGGCAGTCCATGCAAGCCACAACGACCTATCTGGCGGGCACGCTACCATTTGTCAGTGATCCCGCATATCAGCGGACGCTTTATCTTTATCGTCAAGAGTTCACTCAGGCGCCGATGCCAGAGATATGGCCTTCTCTGACCCAAGCTCGCCAAAGATATATCGCTATGGCCTGTGCGGTGGCCAGTGCTGGTGCCATAATCATGGGAAACCGTTTGTCTTCCAATTTGCTCAATATCCTTGGCTGCGCGCTGCTTTTTCCGGCGATCTTCTTCATCATATTCTTTCAACCGCATTGGGGTGAACCACGCACGGAAAGCTGAAACACGCAGGACAGCTGCTTTCCTGCGCTGCGATTTCATGCCAATCTTCTCCGATGACCGATATGTTCGAAGACACACCCGCGCCCTCCAATTCCCCCGAATTCACCGTCTCGGAACTCTCCGGTGCGGTCAAAAAGGTGATTGAGGGTGAATTCGGCCTTGTCCGCGTGCGCGGCGAGGTTGGCCGGGTCAGTCGCCCCGCCTCGGGCCATCTGTATTTCGCGCTGAAAGATGACCGCGCCTCCCTCGACGCCGTGTCGTGGAAGGGCCAAGTCGCCAAAATGCAGGTCCGCCCCGAGGAAGGCATGGAGGTGATCGCCACCGGGCGGATGACCACCTTCCCCGGCCAGTCAAAATACCAACTGATCGTTGATGATGTGGCCCCGGCAGGTGCTGGCGCTTTGATGGCGATGCTGGAAAAACGCAAGGCCGCCCTCAGCGCTGAAGGCCTGTTCGACCCTGCCCGCAAAAAGCCGATCCCCTACCTGCCGGAAGTGATCGGCGTTATCACCTCGCCAAGCGGCGCGGTGATCCGCGACATCCTGCACCGCCTGCGTGATCGTTTTCCCCGCCATGTGCTGATCTGGCCCGTCGCCGTGCAAGGCCAGAACTGTGCCACCGAAGTCGCAGCCGCCATCAAAGGCTTCAACGCCATCGCGCCCGGCGGCCCGATCCCGCGCCCCGACCTGATCATTGTCGCGCGTGGCGGCGGCAGCCTCGAAGACCTCTGGGGTTTCAACGAGGAAATCGTCGTCCGGGCAGCGGCAGCGTCAGAAATCCCCCTGATCTCGGCCGTCGGCCATGAAACCGACACCACCCTGATCGACTACGCGTCAGATCTGCGCGCGCCCACCCCCACCGCCGCCGCTGAACTCGCGGTGCCCGTGCGCCTAGACCTGATCGCCAGCCTCGATGCCCTCACCGCCCGCCAATCTCGCGGCGTCGCCCAAACCCTGCAACGCCGCGACCAACGCCTGCGCGACCTAACCCGCGCGCTGCCACGCTTGGAGAGCCTGCTCGCCACCCCCCGCCAACGCCTTGATACGGCTGGACAACGCCTCGGTGGCGCGCTGGGCATCGCCGCCGCCAAGAAACGCGGCACCTATGCCACCATTGCCTCACGCCTACGCCCCGAAGCCCTGCTGGCCCTGATCGCCCGCCGCGCCGAGGCACTCAGCAACGCGGATCTGCGCCTGAACGACCGCACCGCTCGGGCACAAGAACGCAAACACGCCAGCTTCGACAAATGGGCCTCGCGCCTCGCCCCCGCGCTCACCCGACTGATCAGTGACGCCACCCGCAAAACCGCCGAAGGCCGCGCCAAACTGGCAGCCCTCGACACCCGCCTGCAAGTCGCCCCGACCCAACGCCTCGTCCGCCTGTCGCAACGTCTCGACGCGCTAGACCGCACCCGCACCACGCTGGGTTATGCTGAAACCCTCAAACGCGGCTACGCCGTGGTGCGCGGCGACGGCCATGTCGTCACCAGCAAAACCGTTGCTGAAAAAGCCCTGGCCCTAGAGATCGAATTCGCCGACGGCCGAGTCACCTTAGGCCCGCGCGCGGCGAAAAAATCCAAACCGGGTGGCCCAGAGCAAGGCAGTTTGTTTTAAGCATCGGCTCACCAGCCGAATTTCAAGCGCGAAATTCTAGCGCGGAGCCGTAGGGGCCCAAGTCTGAAATCAGAGGTATGGCTACGAGGTAGGACCCTCCGGGGGGAGTATTTCAAAAAGAGCAACTGCTTCAGGTTTGCTCTTTTTGAAATACTCGCGCCGCAGGCTTCTGCCGCTGCAACTCAAACCCAAGGTAGCCAATCATCCCCCGGCAGCGCCGCAGAGCGGGGCCTCGATGGCCCCCGAGGCGGCCTCACTGCTCAGATCAAACCCCGACCTGCGGCCCCATACAGCCCATCGGCCCGGCACTTTGCGCCACCTCGGACAGATCAGACCCCACACCATCCCCGATGAACTCGGCCTTCATCCCGGCGCTGCCCATGAAGAACAGCCAGCATTGCGGATCATTCGGATCTTCATAGACAAAGCAAATCTGCGGGCCCTTCTCGTACCAATAGCCCTCGCGGCATTCATCCTCGGTGAAGGCCCAAACCACCTTACGATCCGGTTTATACTGTTCAGTGCCGTACACCGTGCCGTCCAGCGCATAGGTCAAGGTTTTTCCCGTCACATAGGCTTCAAACGCCGCTGCGGTCATGGGGGGGTTAGGCGGGACAACCCTGGGTGGGGGGGGCGTTTCGGCCAAAACCGGGGCGGCAAACGCGAGGAAGGCGAGGGCGAGGCAATGGCGCATGGTAATCTCCGTTGCAGTGATCCTGCCCGCAGCCCAGCGAGAAATCCAGTGACAGCTTCGTGTCCGCTACTGCCAGTGCTTCAGATGCGGACGGATCGCGCGCTTCCAGAGCGGAGGACACAGCGCGATCATACAGGCCAGCGGCAGCGGCCATGGCAAATGCGGCGCGTCCGCAGCCCTCTGCAGTCGCAAGGCAGGGTAGGGGCGGGCGGGATGCGCATGGTGATCGGAATGGCGCGGCGCGTTCAGCATGAAGGCCGAGGAAAACCAATGCGGCGCGTTCCAACTGTGCCGGGCTGAGACCGGCTCCAACCGCCCAGCCGCCTTGACCGCTCGCGTCAGCCCATAATGCTGCACATAATCCGACAGCATCAACTGGCTTTGCGCATGTGCCGCCAGCGCCGCCCAAGCCAATGCCCCCCAAGCCCCGGCAATCGTGAAACCCAAGGCCAGACACAGCCCGGCCACCCCAATATAAACCGCATAAGGATGCAGCCCGTTCTTTTGCAGACTGGCCTTGCCGCGCCCGCGCAGGGCATCCTCCGCCGCCCAGCCGTGCCGAAAACTGCCCCCCCAGGCCCGCACAAGAAACGCATAATAGCCCTCACCCGATCGTGCGGTGTTCGGGTCTTGCGCTGACGCCGCATGGCGATGATGCACCAAACGGTGCGCCGAGGTGTGATGGCCGAACAGCAGCCAGCAATACACCAGCGCCCCCAGACGAAACAGCCCGCGCCCGGGCCGATGGATCAACTCATGCGCCGCCGGGTTCGCGACTTGGCCCAGCCACAGCCCCGCGCCGACAAACACCGCCACCCGCGCGCCAGCCGAAAGCCCGCTCTGCCCCGCCACCGCCCAGACGGCGGCAGGCATCAACCCCAGCGCCCCCACAGCCAGCACCACCAACAACGCATCCGCCGCCGGAAACTCCGCCCCCTCCGGCGCGTCGCCCAGAAACCAACCGCTGATCTGGTCCAAACATGCGGCAAATCCGGTCATATAGACCAGCCCCGCCATGCACCACCACGCCCCCCACACCACACCTGCGCCCAACAGCACCAAAGGCAGCAGCGAGGCCAGCGCGAACAGCACCATTGGCAGGGGACGTGAGGTTACGGCTTGCATAGCCCGCAATCTAACAGGAGAAATCACGGGGGCCAGAGCCAACAACGGCCAGAGCCAAGGAGCCGCAGATGCCAGACGACCCGCGCCTGTTGCTCATCCTGTTGGCCTTTGTCTGTTTCCTGACCTATTGGGTCATCTGGGCCGCCCGCGACGGCATCGGCGGCCCCGGTCCACAGGTCAAAACTGCATCGACTGGCCTGCTCGCCGTCGTCGCCTTCACCCATCCGGCGAGTTCCTTCCAGTTGATCGCCCTCGGCCTCGCTTTCGGCGCGCTGGGCGATTTCGCCCTGACCCGGCGCAGCCAGACCGCGTTTCTGCTCGGAATGGCCGCCTTTGCCGCAGGCCATCTCGCCTATATCGCCGCATTCTGGCTGCGCGCTCAAAGCGTTGCCGACGCCGTACCACCCGCCGCTCCGTCCGGTCTGAGCCTCGCTGCCCTGATCGCTCTTGCTCTGCTGCTTCTGTCCACCGAACTCTGGCTGGCCCCCCGCACTGGCGCGTTGCGTTGGCCCGTGCGCGGCTATGTCATTGTGATCGGTCTGATGGGCCTGACATCCCTTCTGCTGGTGCCGCATCCCGAAACCGCCGGGGCGACATATTTGCAAATCGGGGCCGCCCTGTTCATCCTGTCCGACCTGCTGCTGGCACTACGGCTGTTCGTGTTCCCCACCGGAAAGACCGCGCAAAAGCTGTCGATTGCACTCTGGCCCGCCTATTGGTGCGGGCAACTGCTGATCCTGCTCGGCGCTGGTCTCTATTGGCTGCCTTTCGGTGGTTAACCCTGCAGCCGCCCTTTTCCCGACCCGATAAATCCCTTAGGTGAGGGGAAACCAGCCAAAGGCCCAAACCCCATGTCCTTCTTCAAAAAGCTGAAAGACCGGATGTTCCGCTCCTCCGACAAGATCGGTGAAGGGCTGGAGGCTTTGGTGGCCGAACCCGAAGCAACGCCGGAAGCCACGCCGGAAGCCAAACCCGGCCTGATCTCCCGCCTGATCGGCCGCAGCGATGAACCGCGTCGCCTGCTCGACGATGCCATGCTCGAAAGCCTTGAGGAACTCCTCATCACCGCCGATATGGGCGTCGACACCGCCACCCGCGTGACTGCCAATATCGCCGAGGGCCGCTTTGGCAAACGCATCTCCACCTCGGAACTCCGCGACGCCTTGGCCACGGAAATCGCCCGCATCATGACCCCCGTTGCCCGACCCCTGCCGCTCTACCCACAAAAGCCGCAGGTTGTGCTGGTGGTGGGAGTCAACGGCTCGGGTAAAACCACCACCATCGGCAAGCTTGCGTCGCAGTTCAAAGCTGCTGGCAAATCCGTGGTGATCGCCGCTGGCGACACCTTCCGCGCCGCAGCCGTGGAACAACTGCAAGTTTGGGGCACCCGCGCAGGCGTCCCCGTGCTGACCGCGCCGGAAGGCTCCGACCCCGCCTCGCTGGCTTTTGACGCGCTGACCAAAGCCCAGGCCGATGGTGCCGACCTTCTGCTGATCGACACCGCAGGCCGCTTGCAAAATCGTCAGGATCTGATGGAGGAGCTGTCGAAAATCGTCCGCGTTATCCGCAAGAAAGACCCGACCGCCCCGCATAACACCATCCTCGTGCTGGATGCCACAACCGGGCAAAATGCCATCAACCAAGTCGAAATCTTCCGCAAGATCGCCGATGTGAGCGGCCTTGTGATGACCAAACTCGACGGCACCGCCAAGGGCGGCGTCCTTGTCGCATTGGCCGATAAATTCGGCCTACCGATCCACGCCATCGGTATCGGCGAGCAAATCGACGACCTAGCCCCCTTCGACCCCGACGATTTCGCCCGCGCCTTGGTAGGCCAACCCGACTAGGTCATCCTCTGTGCTCAAATATCCCGGGGTCCGGGGCTGGCCCTGGCGGTTAACCCCAAGCGCAGCGTGAATAATGTCAAACTGGCTCGTCTCCATCGCAGGCACCCCCACCGGCCAGCACCTTGCCTTGGCCCTCGCCCTGCTAGCCGCCGTCCTGCACGCGCTTTTCGGCGCGCTGCAAAAGGGCAAGCACGACCCGTGGCTCTCGCGCGCCGTCATTGACCTCACCTATGGCGTGATCGCCGCCCCCTTCGCTTTGTTTGTCGTGCCGTGGCCCGAAGCGCATATGTGGGCGATCTTCGCCGGGGCCTTCGTGATCCACGCGGTCTACAAACTGCTTCAAGCCATGACCTACGACCGTGGCGCCTATACCGTGGTCTATCCCGTCGTCCGCGGCACTGGCCCACTTTTCACCGTCATTGGCGCAGGGTTGGTCTTCGGTGAGCACTACCACCCGCTGCAATGGTTCGGCGTCTGCCTGCTGGTCGCGGGTATCCTTGGCCTTGCCGTCTACAACCTGCGCCACCTCACCGCTGAACGTGATACCCTCGTCTCCGCCCTATGCTTCGCCGCAGCCACCGGGGCTTTCGTAGCGATCTACACCACCTATGACGCTTGGGGCATCCGCGCCACCGCCGACCCGTTCACCTTCCTCGCGTGGTTCTTCATGCTCGACGGCATCTTCATCCCCGCCCTGATGGCCCGCCGCATCGCCGCACTTACCAAAACCCAAGCCATCCCGCTGTTCAAACGCGGCCTGATTGGAGCCTTCGTCGCCTATTTCTCTTTTGGCTCGATCATGATCGCCACCCGTCTCGACCGCGTCGGCGAAGCCGCCGTCCTGCGTGAAACCTCCACCGTGTTTGCCGCTTTGATCGGCTGGTTGGTGCTGGGTGAAAAGGTCGGGCTTGTCCGCACTGGCCTGATGGCGCTGATTGCGTTAGGAGCAGTCGTGATGGAATGGGCGGGGTAAACCAATGGCCAACACGAAACTAAATCCAATGGTCAAGCTGGGCCTCGAACTTGGCCCGATCGTGCTGTTCTTCGCGGGCTTCCGGTTTTTCAAAGACAAAACCTTCCACATCCTCGGCACCGATTATTCCGGCTTCATCCTGATGACGGCGATTTTCGTGGTGCTGATCATCGCCACCACCGCGATCCTGTGGAAACTCACGGGCACGCTGTCGAAAATGCAGCTGATGACGCTGATCTTGGTGATCGTCATGGGCGGTCTGTCGGTCTGGCTGAAGGATGAGCGTTTCATCAAAATGAAACCGACGCTGCTCTATCTGGCCTTCGGCATCACGCTTGGCATCGGCCTTCTGCGCGGCGAGTCCTATCTAAAGCTGGTGATGGAAGAAGCCCTTCCGCTGCAACCCGAGGGTTGGATGATCCTGACCCGTCGCCTCACCGCCTTCTTCTTCGCGCTTGCCTTGGCCAATGAAGTGATCTGGCGGACGTTCACCACCGACACTTGGGTGACCTTCAAAACCTTCGGCCTGACAGCCGCGCTGTTCCTGTTCTTCATCAGCCAAAGCGGCGTGCTCAGCCGCTATGCGGTGGAACCGGACGCCACCCCCGATAACGAATAGCCCGCCATCAGCCCCGCCGTTTGGTTAACGGTCGCAACTTCTCCACAATCCAGCCCCACCCCGGCCCGATTGCGCCTTGAGAAACAGCGCAGGCAACCGGGGGGTGCGGAATGTTTGAAGCTACACTGGACAGCATCGCGCAGTTTTTCCGCAGCTTTCGCCGCACCACTCCGTTTCCGGTTGAAATCCTGCTGCCCGGCCTGTTGATCTTGTTCGCATGGCCCTTGCTGCGGATATGGCTCGACGATGCAAGCACCACCTTCATGGTCGCCTTCGTGCTGGGCATGGGTCTGCGACTGGCGATGAAATCCCGGCTGATGATCACCCGCACGCGGGCACATGTCTCCGCCCCCGTCACGGTCGCGCTGATCCTGCTGGCGGGCCCCGGCGTGCTGGCCCTGCTGATCTGGTCGGCAGAACCCTTGCTTTGCCAACGCTTCCTCAGCCTCTACTTCGTCTTTGCCGCAGCGCTTTACATCATCGACGTGGTGGACGGCTCTTACGCCATCAACCGCTTCCGCTGGCCGCAGCCGGAAATGCGTGGCACCGACGCCGTGATGACCCGGGTGATGGTGATCTATAACCTTGCGATGGTGCTGGCGAATGAGACGCTGATCCACCACGCCTCGCAAACCACATGGCTGCTCTACTTCGGCCTGTTGCCCTTGGTGTCCAACCTGATCCGCACTGCCTTGGTCCGCACGGTGCAGGAGGGCTACGCGTCGGCCTAAGCCCGCTGCATCCGGCCAACCAACGACCAAGGCCATCCCGCCAGCAAGCGTGACCAACGCGGATCGCGCCGCTCTGGCAGGGCAGACCGCAACACCCCAAGCGGCAAGGAGCCGTCCAAAATCGCCCGATACAGCCCCAACGCCCCTGGCCTCAGATAAGGTGACCAATGGCTGATCCGTGCCGGGGCCTCGGGCAAAGCATGGCCCAACCGCGCCAGTGCCGCCAAACTCGCGGGTTGATCCAACTGCAGATCCAGCCAATTCGCCGGAGTTTCCCGCAAGCCCTGCCCAATCGCGGTATCCAGACCCGCGCCCGCCAACCACTCAAACAGAAAATCAAACACATCATTCTCGCGCGTGGTGACATTGACCACCTGCACCGAGCGTCCCGCAACCGAGCCCATCGCCCGCATCGCCGGACGCCTTGTCTCTGCCGCCGCCAGCAAAATCAGCCGCCGCAGATCGCAGGGCTGCGCGTAGGGCAGGGCGGCCAGCGCCACCCTTGCCCCCAAACTATGCCCAATCACATCAAACGCCCGCCCCGGATCAAGCATCTGCACCAAAGCCGCCAACTCCGCCAAAGCCCGTCCGGCAATGCGTGCCCGTACACAAGCGCCGCGAAATCGCCCCCGCGCAGGCCAGCCAAAGCCAATCGCCAAAGCCCGCCCGCCGCTCAGGCCCAGATGCCGCGGCCAAGAGATCGCCGTCCAATCCTGCACCGGCGGCTGCATCGAGAAAATATGCGTATGCGGGCAATTCCCGCCCCGCGCCCCCGGCGCAAAGCGATAGCCGTGGATCATCACAACGACAGGCGCGCCCGCAGGCAAAGCCGCCAGTGCCACCGCCAAAGCGCTACCGTCCACCCGCAACCCTGCACGGCCCATATCGACTCGGAACACCGCCTGATCCGGCATGACACAGCCTCCTCATGACGCCCAAAAGCTGCCACAAGGCTGCAACAAAGCCATGAACGCGGAGTTACAGCTGCGTAACGGTTACTTTTTCTTCCAGAACTCCATCAGATCAAACTGGAACATGATCGTGGTCGGCTTCGTCCCGCTTTGCAAAAACTGCGACTCCGCCTCAACCGTCAGCCCCGGCACCGGCAGCGGCACCGTCACCCCCGCTCCCTCATCCAGCAGCTTGATCTTGTAGCCGTCCAAACCCGGCACCGGCAGCCATTTGTCCTTGATCAGCCCGAACGCCATCAACCGCGTATCGCGCACCGCCAAAATCGGCGCAATAAACGACCCTGCCACGATGACCGAGCTGGTGACGATCAGCGCTTTCTCTCCGGTTGGAGCCGCCTTCCACTCGCCCTTGAAAATCCCCCATTGCCGCTTGGCCTCGTCCTGCACGATGCCGACCTGCTTTTGCACGATCTCCAGCTTGTAGACCGCATCCAGCACGTCCTTGGCCTCGCCCGCGTGCGGGGTCGCAGGGCCCGGATTCGGCGCAGTCGGTCCTGCCCCAGCCGGAAGCGGCACCAGCCATGCGGCAGGCGCACCCGCCACCGGGCCCACCACCACCGGGCGCAACGTCGTAAGTTGCAGCGTGGGAATGAGATCGGCCCATTTCGGCGCCAGCATCGCCTCCATCCAGGCCCGCGCCGCCATCTTCGCCTCAATCTCGGCGATCATCGCTTGGGTTTCGGGCGACAGCGTCAGCTTGCCCGTCATTAAATTCAGCGGCTTAGGCTGATAGCCATATCCAGACATCGGAATCACCTCGCGGAAAAATGTGCGATAATCCGGTCAGCCTACGCCCTTTTCACCGCAATGCGCGCAAATTCTGCCGCTCACCGTTGACCTCGCCGTGGCGACAAGCTATCCAACCCGCGTGGTGCTTTATTCCGAATTGCGGGCCACGTTAAACATTCCGCTAAAGAGGGTCCGGGTCAGCAGCCCCGAAGCCCTTTGGTTTCGGGGTTTTTCTTTGGACCGGAGGGTCTTCGCCATGACCAAAGACTGGAAAATGCGCACCAAGCTGGTGCATGAGGGATCGCGACGCAGCCAATATGGCGAGATGGCCGAGGCGATCTACCTCACCCAAGGCTTCGTCTACCCCACCGCCGAATCCGCCGAGGAACGCTTTATCAAGGCCGGTGAAGACGAATTCATCTACGCTCGCTACGGCAACCCGACCACCCGGATGTTTGAAGAACGCATCGCGGCGCTGGAAGGCACCGAAGACGCCTTTGCCACCGCATCGGGCATGGCCGCGGTCAACGGCGCTTTGACCGCCATGCTGCGGGCGGGCGATCATGTGGTGTCGTCGAAAGCCCTGTTCGGCTCCTGCCTCTATATCCTCGAAGAAGTCCTCACCCGCTACGGCGTCAAGGTCACCTTTGTCGATGGTGCAGACCTGAGCCAATGGCGCGCCGCCTGCACCCCCGCCACCAAAGCGGTGTTCTTTGAGAGCATGTCGAACCCCACCCTAGAACTCGTCGACATCACCGAAGTCTCAAAAATCGCCCATGCCGTCGGCGCTTTGGTGATCGTCGATAACGTCTTCGCCACCCCGGTCTTCTCGCGCGCGGTCGAGCAAGGTGCCGATGTGGTGGTCTATTCGACCACCAAACACATCGACGGCCAAGGCCGGGCTTTGGGCGGCGTGATCTGTGGCACCAAAGACTTCATCCGCAAGGTGGCAGAGCCTTACCTGAAGCATACGGGTGCGGCGATGAGTCCGTTCACCGCTTGGATCATGCTGAACGGCATGGCCACTTTGGATCTGCGCTGCCGTGCAATGGCGGACTCTGCGCTAAAAATCGCCGAAGTGCTGTCCACCGATGACCGCATCTCCAAGGTGATCTTCCCGGCGCTCACCTCGCATCCGCAACACGCATTGGCGATGGCACAGATGGGCTCGGGCGGCACTTTGGTGACCTTCGATATCAAAGGTGGCAAAGAAGCCGCGTTCAAATTCTGCAACGCTTTAGAAATCATCAAGATTTCCAATAACTTGGGCGATGCCAAATCCATCGCCACCCATCCCGCCACCACCACCCACCAGCGCCTGCCACAGCCGCAAAAAGACGCTTTGGGCATCACGCCGGGGCTGATCAGGCTCTCGGTCGGGCTTGAGGATGTCGATGATCTGATCAGCGATCTGCAAACCGCGTTGAGCGCGATCTGACCGAAACGGCGGGGCGCGCAGCCCCGCCGAACCAGCCAAATCCGGCATTGTTGTTAATCCAATGTCGCCTTTCGCGCGTATTGCTTCGGACAGGCTTGGGAAATTGGGAAAAATCCCCTATATCCTGACTCTGCGACCAATTTGGGGAGCGCTGCCATGAACATTCACATGATCGGCCTTGAAGAAAAATCAGGCCTTGATCAACGCCCCGGTCGAGCCGAGGCCGAAGCCGCTTTGGCGACCCTGCGCGCTTGGGCGCAGCGGGCCTCTGATGCCGAAATCGCAGGCCTTGCGCCGGGTGCAGGCGCACTTGTGGGTGAAACCTATCCAGTGCTGTCGCGCGAATATCCCGCCGATTTCGTGGTGTCCGACGCCTATAAAGACTCGATGCCCGATCTGCAAAATGGCCCCGCCAGCCTGATTGTCGGCGCGAAACAAGTGATCCAGCACGTCGGGATTTCCAACTTCCGCCTGCCGATCCGCTACCGCACCCGTGATAACGGCCCGCTGACGCTGGAAACTTCGGTGACCGGCACCGTGTCGCTGGAAGCCGAGAAAAAAGGCATCAACATGAGCCGCATCATGCGCTCGTTCTATGCCCATTCCGAGCGGGATTTCTCGTATCAGGTGATCGAACACGCGCTGGAAGATTATCTGAAAGATCTGGGCAGCTTTGACGCCCGCATCCAGATGCGGTTTTCCTTCCCGGTGAAGGTGGAAAGCCTGCGCTCCGGCCTGTCGGGCTGGCAGTACTATGACATTGCGCTGGAATTGGTCGATAAAGCGGGCGTGCGCAAACGCCTGATGCACCTCGATTTCGTCTATTCCAGCACTTGCCCGTGCTCGCTGGAGTTGTCTGAACACGCCCGCCAAACCCGTGGGCAAATGGCGACGCCGCACTCGCAACGTTCTGTCGCGCGCATCTCGGTGGAACTGACCGGCGACAAATGCCTGTGGTTTGAAGACCTGATCGAGATCGCCCGCGCAGCCGTGCCGACAGAGACGCAAGTGATGGTGAAGCGCGAAGACGAGCAGGCCTTTGCCGAGTTGAACGCCGCTAACCCGATCTTCGTCGAAGACGCCGCGCGCAGCTTCTGCCAAGCGTTGCAGCAAGACAGCCGCATCGGCGATTTCCGCATTGTGGCAAGCCATCAGGAAAGCCTGCACAGCCACGACGCCGTGTCGGTGCTGACCGAGGGCGCGACCTTTGCCGCCGACAGCCTGGACCCCAAACTGTTCGCGAGTCTTTATCACGTTGGGTAAGGAACGGTGCGTGAAACACGCACCCTACGAAACCAAAAGCGATGCCGCAAACTGGAAAGCCCAGTTTGCGGCATCGGCGTTTTCAAAGCTGAGTATTTCTCAAAGAGCAACTCAAGAACCGTCGCGCTTAGGTCATCCTCTGCGTAAAAACATCCCCGCCGGAGGCATCTACAGCGTCACAAACACTCAGGTGCAAAAGTTAAAATTCTGCTAATGCCCACCCCGTAACCCATTGAAAATCCATGCGCGCAGCCCCTGTCCACGCGTGGACCACGCCCATCATTCCCAGCAAGACACCAGAACCGTCATCCCCAGCCCCGCCGCATTCAAAGCGTCAGGTGTGGCCAAATCCGTCGAAGTGGCCGGGCTCACAACCACCCCCGCTGCCGTCAAAGCCTGCCCAATCACCCCGGCTTGCGCGGCAAAAGCCACCCCATCGGGCAGCAGTTTCGCCCCCTTCACCGCAGGCGGCAACAGCATCCCCAGCACCGCCCCGGTGCCGTCCAAAACCGGCCCGCCCGCATCACCGGGCAGCACAGGGACGGCCAGTCGAGACAATCCCGCCTCGCCATTCAGCCCCTTTTCTTCCTCCAGCGTGCCGAAGGTCAGCACCGGGGCAGGCAGCTTATCCTCATAAGAATACCCCGCCACCGCGATCTCCGACCCCAACCGAACCGCCCCACTCGCAAATCGCGCGAAAGCCTGCGGCGCCAGTGGCGTGATCGGCCGCAGGATTGCCACCCCCGTGGCCTGATCCTGCGCCACCACCCGCGCATCGGTCGCGTGATCAATTGTCACGCGGCCACATTGCGCGACGGCCTCAGTGGTCGTCACAACTGTTCCCGCCGCATCGACAAAGAACCCCGAGCGCGACAGTTTCGGCAGCTTTACTTCCATCCCCGCCAGCAATCCCGACCGCGTCGCTTCATCCATCGGCACCAAACCGGGGTCCAAGGCCTTATCGCCCACGCCCCGGAAACTGGCTTTCAACGCGGGCAAAATCCGGCTCATCCGCTCCGCATCGGCTGGATTCCAGACCACCAGATAGCCCTTCACCATGCCATTCTTGACCTCGGCATAGGCAAAGCTTTGCACGCTGCTCGATGCCGCATTGATGGTGAAGCTTTTCTCCGACTTGCTGCGCTCGCCCTCGGCAGGCACCACCTCCAAGGTTTGCAGGATATCATACAGCCCCGACAGGCTGTCCTGATTGCCCGGTTCGGAAATCAGGATCACCTTCAACCTGGAACCCGCCTTCTCATTGTAATGCACGAACGGCGGCTCGTAATGGTCGAACTGCAGCAAGGCCATCGGCAGGGTAATCTCAATCCCCGCCTCCGGCTCCGACACAGAAGCAAAGCCAAACTCCGCTTGATCCGCCTGATAATTCGCCACCAAAGCCGTGCGCTGCTTGGTCGTCAGCACCCCGGTCGCCTCAAAGCCATTCGCCTCTTGCCACGCCGCCATCGAATTGCGGGTGCCGGGGCCAAACGCGCCGTCGATGCCGCCCTCGTAGAAGCCATACCAAGTCATCGCGGTTTGCAAGGCCTTGCGGCCTCCGGCATCCAACGCCGCCTCCGAAGTCTTCGCCTCACGCACGGTTTCTTCGGCGGGCATCACCTCGACCACCGGGGCCACCGTATCCAGCGCCGGATCAACCACCACCGGATCGGCCGGGGCCAGCCCCGCAATCGCCCCCACTGGCCAGAATTGCTGACGATGCGTGCCGCCGTCCGTTACAAAACTGTCGCGTGGGATCGCGCCGTCGCTGCGCAGATCGGCCAGAGCGCCCGCAGCGGCTTCCGGCGCATAGGGCCCCAGTACGATCGCATACCAGCCTGACGAAATCTGGTATCCCGCCACATTCGGAAACTCGGCGGC
This sequence comes from Cypionkella sp. PAMC25878, assembly GCF_058135695.1. Taxonomy (NCBI): domain Bacteria; kingdom Pseudomonadati; phylum Pseudomonadota; class Alphaproteobacteria; order Rhodobacterales; family Paracoccaceae; genus Cypionkella; species Cypionkella sp. PAMC25878. The sequence continues at coordinate 1,507,319 of NZ_CM176871.1, forward strand.
ATAGTCGCGTGCACGCGCCTCTGCCTCGGTCAAACTGGGCTGGGCTTCAACCTGCACCCAAGCTTGCTGTTGCGCCAAAGCCATCGGGCTGAACCCAAGCACCGCCAGCAGCGCCAGCAAAACCATCCGAAGTCTCATAGAACCGTCCAATCTTCTTCTATCGCAAAGCTTACACATTTCGGCGAACCTAGCAGAGCACCCCGTAGATGCACGCGGTTTCCACCCTCAACACACGCCTTGCATTGACCCTTGGCTGCCTCTTGCCTATGGAGTGGCAACATTTCAAGAGGTCCGTCATGGCTGATGCCCCCAAAGCCCCCCGCAGCTTTCAGGAAATCATCCTGCGTTTGCAGAATTACTGGGCCGCACAAGGCTGCGCGGTGCTGCAACCCTATGATATGGAGGTGGGGGCTGGCACCTTCCACCCGGCCACCACCCTGCGTTCTTTGGGATCGAAGCCTTGGGCCGCTGCCTATGTGCAACCCTCACGCCGCCCAACTGACGGTCGGTATGGCGAGAACCCGAACCGCCTGCAGCACTATTATCAATATCAGGTGATCATCAAACCTTCGCCGCCCGACCTGCAAGACCTTTACCTTGGGTCACTCAAAGCCATCGGCATTGATGCGTCTTTACACGACATCCGCTTTGTCGAGGATGATTGGGAAAGCCCAACCCTCGGCGCTTGGGGCTTGGGCTGGGAGATCTGGTGCGACGGCATGGAAGTGTCGCAGTTCACCTATTTCCAGCAGGTCGGCGGCCATGATTGCCGTCCGGTTTCGGGCGAGTTGACCTACGGCCTTGAGCGTCTTGCGATGTATGTCTTGGGCGTCGATCACGTCATGGACATGCCGTTCAACGATCCGCAATCGCCCATCCCGCTGAGCTATGGCGACATCTTTCGGCAGACCGAGGAAGAATACTCGCGCCACAACTTCGACGGCGCCGATACCGCGCAACTGCTGCGGCATTTTGAGGATGCCGAGGCCGAATGCCAGCGCCTGCTGGACTTCCCGCCGCTCGATCCGAAATCCGGCAAGACCATCATCATGGCCCACCCGGCCTATGACCAGACCATCAAGGCCAGCCATCTGTTCAACCTGCTCGATGCGCGTGGGGTAATCTCGGTCACCGAACGTCAAGCCTATATTGGCCGCGTCCGCGCGCTGGCGAAGAAATGCGCCGACGCCTTCCGGCTGACTCCGGCAGGCCAAGATGCAGAGGTTGCACTGTGAATGGAAAATACGTCGCAGGTTTCATCGTGATCACCGCCGCCATCGCAGGCATCGCCATGTATTGGAAGCTGCAAGAGAGCACCCACTACACCCCGGCGAGCTTCCAGAAGGGTGCCGAGATCGAACTTACCCTGATCGAATCCGGGCAACCCGAGCCCATCCTTGTCGATCAGATCGAAGGCATCACGGCGGAAGCCTCGCCCTTGGGCTACCGCGCCTGTTTCCACACACCACTGTCGCAAGCCATGCTGACCGAAACCTATAAGGTCTACGAAAAGCCCACCCCGCTGATCGCGCCGTCATGGTTTGGCTGCTTTGACGCCGATGCGATTGGTGAGGCGCTGGAAAAGGGCGATGCCATTGCCTTTCTGTCTAAGGCCAATGTGAGCCCGGTCGATCCCACCAAGCCAGCCGCCCCCGAAATCGACCGTGTCGTCGCGGTTTTCCCCGATGGCCGCGCCTATGCGTGGCACCAGCTTTCTCCTGTAGCGGAGCAATAAATGTCCGACCTGCTGATCGAACTCTTCTCCGAGGAAATCCCCGCCCGGATGCAAGCCCGCGCCCGTGACGATCTGAAATCCATCATGACCAATGGCTTGGTCGAGGCTGGCCTGACCTATGCTTCGGCGGGTGCGTTTTCCACCCCGCGCCGTCTGGTGCTGTCGATCGAAGGGCTTTCCGCCGAAAGCAAACCCGTGCGCGAGGAACGCAAAGGCCCCAGCGCCAGCGCGCCTCCGGCTGCGATTGAGGGCTTTTTGCGCTCCACCGGCCTGACGCTGGATCAGCTTGAACGCCGCGCCGATAAAAAGGGCGAAACCCTCTATGCCGTGGTCGAAAAGCCGGGCCGCTCCGCAGCCGCGATTATTGCCGAAATCCTAGAATCCACCATCCGCAGCTTCCCATGGCCAAAATCCATGCGCTGGGGCAGCGGCAACTTGCGCTGGGTCCGCCCGCTGCACTCTATCCTCTGCCTGCTGTCGGATGAGGCGGGCGCTGAAGTCGTCGCCTTGAACATCGACGGCATCCAATCCGGCAACACCACCGCAGGTCACCGCTTTCTCGCCCCCGCCCGCTTCCCGGTCACTGGCTTTGACGACTATGTGGTGAAGCTAAAACGCGCCCATGTCGTGCTGGATTCCGCCGAACGCGAAGCCGCCATCTGGCAGGGTGCGCAAAACCTCGCCTTTGCCGCAGGCATGGAAGTGGTTGAGGACAAAGGCCTTCTGACCGAAGTCGCGGGCCTTGTCGAATGGCCCGTCCCGCTGATGGGCCGCATAGCCGAGACTTTCCTCGCTCTGCCGCCCGAGGTTCTGCAAACCTCCATGAAGGAACACCAGAAGTTCTTCTCGGTCCGCAACCCGAAAACCGGCCGGATCGAAGGTTTCATCACAGTCGCCAATACCGAAACCGCCGACCACGGCGAGACGATCCTCAAAGGCAACCAAAAGGTGCTTTCCGCCCGCCTGTCGGATGCGAAATTCTTCTGGGAAAACGACCTGCGCGTAGCCAAAGCCGGGATGCAGGAATGGCTAGACGGTCTGAAATCCGTCACCTTCCACAACAAACTCGGCTCCCAAGCCGACCGCATCGCCCGCATCGCCGCACTGGCGCGTGAAATCGCCCCCTTGGTCGGTGCCGATCCCGCTCTGGCCGAACAAGCCGCAAACCTCGCCAAAGCCGACCTCCGTTCCGCCATGGTCGGCGAATTCCCCGAACTGCAAGGCCTGATGGGCATGTACTACGCCCGCGCGGCTGGCCTGCCCGAAGCGGTGGCCCTCGCCGCCCGCGACCATTACTCCCCCCTCGGCCCCACCGACAAAGTGCCCAGCGACCCGGTTTCCGTCGCCGTGGCGCTGGCCGACAAGATCGACACGCTGACCGGCTTCTGGGCCATCGACGAGAAACCCACAGGCAGCAAAGACCCCTTCGCCCTGCGCCGCTCTGCATTGGGGGTTATTCGGTTGGTCTTGGGAAATCAGATTAGAGGTCGGATGGCAGGCATGCTTCTGGTCGCAATAATGTCGAATGAAGTTCGCATTATGCAGTTGAGGCTCGAGCGAACTGATGAGAAATTGTTTGACGCACTGAAAGAACAATCAAAATACTTGGATGCTGCAGCAGTAATAGCGTCATCTGCCGCTCACGGTGTTTTGTATCGGCAAGCCAAAGAAAACGAAGCAAAAATTGGCAATTCTGAAGCTGACGCCATTCGCGCAAAGAACATCGCACATTGGACGGTTTTGATAAACGACCTCCTCGCCTTCTTCCACGACCGCCTGAAAGTCTTCCTGAAAGACCAAGGCATCCGCCACGACGTGATCGACGCCTGCCTTGCCATGCCCGGCAATGATGACCTTACCCTGCTGGTCAAACGCGCCGAAGCCCTCGCCGCCTTCCTGAAAACCGATGACGGCCCCAACATGTTGGCCGGCTTCAAACGCGCCAACACCATCCTAAGCCAAGCCGAGGCCAAAGACGGCGTAGAATACTCCTACGGTGCCGATCCGAAATTCGCCGAAACCGACGAAGAACGCGCGCTGTTCGCCGCCCTCGACACTGCCGAAGCCCAGATCACCCCCGCCATGCGCACCGAAGATTTCGCCGCCGCCATGGCCGCGATGGCCAAGCTTCGCGCGCCGATCGACGCCTTTTTCACCGCCGTTCAGGTCAATTCGGATAACCCGATCATCCGCCGCAACCGCCTGAATCTGCTGCACCGTATTCGCGCCATCTGCTCGGGCGTGGCTGATCTGACCAAGATCGACGGCTAACGCTTTCATCTTGGCATAAATATCCTTGGGGGTGTGGGGGCTAGCCCCCACCCTTCACACATCGCCCAATAAGCTTGCACCACGCCGCACCAAGTGTATCCTGCGCCCGCAAAGTAAAGGTGCCGCAGTGCAGAAAATCGCCGAGTTCGCAGAGATCACCCCCAGTGCCGATATCCGCACCGCAGCCCATGGGTGGCGCGCAAAATGCCTGCAACGGCTGGTCAGGCTTGAACTTCCCGTGCCAGAAACAGTGGCTCTGCCCGCCCAAACCGTGCGCGCGATTGCGGCGGGCCATCCGGTGGACGTCAAAGCGATCCTGACGCATTTTGGCGCGATGCCTTTGATTTCCGTGCGGCCTTCGCCGGAGAATCCCGATTGGGGTGGCCCTGGCACTGTGCTGAATATCGGCATGAACGCCGCCCAGCATGACCGCTTGGTGGAAACCAACGGCCGCGAAGCCGCTGACGCGCTCTACCTGCGGTTTGTGCAAGCCTATGCCACCCATGTCGCCCGCCTCGACCCCGATATGTTCGATTCCGGCAAGCCCAATGCGGATAGCCTCCGCGATGCTTTGCGGCACTATGAGCGGGAAATGGAAGAACCTTTCCCGGAAGATCCCGCCCAGCAACTGTCGGAAGTGCTGCGTTCGATGGCCCGCGCATGGGAAGGCACCTCCGCCCGCTTGCTACGTCAAGCCAAGGGTGCGCCAGTTGAAGCCGCTTTGGGCCTTGTGGTGCAAGAAATGGCGCAGGGGATAGGGCAGGGGATTTCCGGCTCGGGTGTGATGCAATTCATTGATCCTGTTACAGGATTGGCTTTGGTGAAGGGCCGCTATCTGGGACAATCTCAAGGCCGCGATGCGCTGAAAAAGACCGAAGCGATCTACCTCACCCGTGACAAACGCGGGCCGTCTTTGGAAGACATTGCGCCCGAGATTTTCGCCGATCTGATCCGCCACGGCGCGGTCTGTCGGCAAAAACTGCGTGAAGAAATGCAGATCGAGTTTACCATAGAGGACGGCAAACTCTCGGTCCTCGACGCGATCAAAGTACAACGCTCGGCCCGCGCGGGGCTGAAAATCGCGGTGGCTTTGGCCGATGACGGTGTGATCAGCCGCGAGGAAGCCGTGCTGCGGGTGGAACCCCGCGCGCTGTCTGAGCTGCTGCACCCGCAAGTCGATATGCGCGCCGCCCGCGACGTGTTCGCCAAGGGCATCGCCGCAAGTCCCGGCGCGGCTGTGGGGCGTATCGTGTTCTCATCCCAAGCCGCGCAAGCCTCGGCGGCGCGCGGCGAGCCCTGCATCATGGTGCGCCGCGAAACCGCGCCTGAGGATATTCGTGGCATGCACGCGGCGGTTGGCGTCGTCACCGAACGCGGTGGCGTGACCTCTCATGCCGCCGTGATTGCGCGCGGTTTGGGCGTGCCTTGCGTGGTGGGCGCGTCCGGTCTGCGTTTGGACCCGAAGGAAAAACGCCTTGTCGCAGCCGATGGTCGCATCTTCAGCGAAGGCGATCTGATCACCGTCGATGGCACTACGGGTGACGTGCTGGCGGGCGCTGCCGAGATGCTTGCTCCCGCGCTGGACGATGCCTTCCGCAAGCTCTTGGGATGGGCCGACAGCTTCCGAGATATTGGCATCCGCGCCAATGCCGACACCCCCGCCGATGCCATTACAGCGCGGCAGTTCGAAGCGCAGGGCATTGGCCTCTGTCGCACCGAGCATATGTTCTTCGAGGAAGACCGGCTTGTGGTGATGCGCGAGATGATCTTCGCCGACACCTCGAAAGACCGCGCCGCTGCCCTTGCCCGCCTGCTACCGATGCAGCGCGCCGATTTTGTGCAACTGTTCGAGATCATGGCGGGCCTGCCGGTTTGCATCCGGCTGTTCGACCCGCCGTTGCACGAATTCCTGCCGCACTCGCGTGAAGGCTTGCGCGAATTGGCCGAGGCGCTGGACAAGCCCTTGTCCGATGTGGTCCGCCGCGCCGAGGCTTTGGCCGAGTTCAACCCGATGCTGGGGATGCGTGGCGTCCGCTTGGGCGTGGTGCTGCCGGAAATCTACGCCATGCAGGCGCAGGCGATTTTTGAAGCCACCGTCGTGCTGGCCCGTAAAGGCACGCCCGTGGTGCCGGAAATCATGATCCCGCTGGTCTCAGCCCGGCGCGAGGTGGAACTGGTCAAGACCCATATCGACGCGGTGGCTGCCTCAGTTCGGGTGAAATCTGGCGTGGCGTTTGCCTTCAAACTTGGCGTCATGGTGGAAACCCCGCGCGCCGCTTTGCGCGCCGGAGAGATCGCGCAGCACGCCGATTTCCTGTCGTTCGGCACCAATGACCTCACGCAGATGACCTATGGCCTGTCGCGCGACGACGCGGGCCGCTTCATGAGCACCTATGTTCAGCAGGGGGTTTTCCCTGAAGATCCGTTCCACATTTTGGATGTCGATGGCGTCGGAGAACTGCTGTTGATCGGCTGTGAACGCGGGCGCGCGACGCGGCCAGACCTGACGGTTTCGATCTGCGGCGAGCATGGTGGTAACCCCGAATCGATTGGGTTTTGCCGCAAGGCGGGCTTCGACTATGTGTCTTGCAGCCCCTACCGCGTGCCTTTGGCGCGTCTGGCGGCGGCACATCTGGCATTGGCTGATCGTGTGGATACCCAGAAAACCACCACAATATCATGAATTTGCAAGTCGAAGTGAATGTAACGCTTTAAGAGTTTGCGCGGAAATCCGCTCAAATGTACGAAAATCCCGTGGTAATTTTGCCACGCGGGTGGACCGATGCAGATTCGTTCTCTAGGCCAGTTCCTCGTCGCTTGAGGCTGCTCTCATCCGGCGTTGCTGAAACAGACCGGGATACTGATATATGCGCTTCCACCAAGCCTGGACGAGTGCCGCTGCGGCGCTTTGCGTCCTCAGCGGGGCGGCCTTTGCCGATGTGACGGTAAGCCATTCCAACGACCCCACCTTGCTGATGGGCTCGCAAATGGCGTCCTTGTTTGGGGCGGAACACAAGGCGTTCGATGCGCTGCCAGAGGGCAAACTGACGGCGATGGCGGTGGGGCCGAAAGCGGTCGTCCCCGAGGCGCAGAAGCCCGTCAAGGCGGCGAAGGCTGACAAGAAGACCGAACTGCAAAACCCGGTTCTGATCAGCTACACTGCCGATTGGCTGATGGCGCAACCCGCGCCTATCGGCGACGCGCAATGGCAATGTCTGAAAACCGCGATCTACTTCGAGAGCCGTGGCGAAACCCTGCAAGGTCAGTTCGCGGTGGCCGAAGTCGTGCTGAACCGTGTCGACAGCCCGCGCTATCCCAAAACCATCTGCGGCGTCGTGCAGCAGCGCGGCAGTGGGTCTTGCGCGTTTTCCTATTCCTGCGATGGCAACAAAGACGTGATGACCGAACCCGGTCCCGCCGATGTGGCTGGCCGCATCGCCCGCGTGATGCTGGATGGTGCCCCGCGTCAGCTGACCGCTGGGGCCACCTATTTCCACACCCGCGCCGTCAGCCCGTCGTGGTCGCGCCAGTTTGCTCGCACCGCCGCCATCGGCTCGCATCTGTTTTATCGCCAGCCGTAAGCTGGACTTCACGGATCCATAAGTCGCGCCCCTTGCGCTTCCTGTCGGGTTCGGACTAGGCGCTGTGCGGGGCAGGCTATAGCTTGCCCTGAACGCGTTTCGCCTTTCGGGGGCCCCATGACCAGCGACATTGACCAAGCCTTCGCCCACCCAGAGGAGCGTTCCATCGCCTCGGCCACCGCCGATCCGCGTGATCGCATCAGCCTGCGCGATCATATCGTCGAGGTGGATATTGGTGCGTTTCAGAAAGAACGTGGCCACACCCAGCGTGTGCTGTTCAACATCGTGGTCGAGGTCCGTCCGGCGGTGGAGCCGCTGAACGACGACGTTGATCTGATCCTGTCCTATGACACGCTGACCGAAGCGATTGCGGCGGAACTCGCCGCTGAACGTCTGAATCTGCTGGAAACCCTCGCCGAACGCCTTGCCGAACGCATCCTCGCCGAGCCGCAAGCGATGCGCGTCTTCGTGCGGATCGAAAAGCTGGATGTCGGCCCCTATAAACTCGGTGTGGAAATCGTGCGCAGCCGCGCCGAGACCGCCGTCAAGGTGATGGGGCAGGATGGCGAAGAAGCCGCCGTGCATCCGTTGGTGGTCTTCCTCGACAATGCCGCGATCATGGCGGCTGATCTGGAAACCCGGTTGGATCATTGGCAGGCGCAAGGCCGCCCGGTGATCCTGACCGTGGGCCTGCCAGATATGGCGCGCCCGCAAACCGGGCATAAGCCGACGCAGCGCCGCGTTGACTTGTTGGCCATTGAGCAGAACGCGTGGGTTCTGGCCGCCCGCGATCCGCGCTGTGTGGTGATGGCGACGCGCACCGAAATCGACTGGGCGATCAAGCGCGGGCAGATGGTGGTGTGGGCACCGTCGAAACTGGTGCTGGACGCCGTTGATGGCCCGCACAGCCGCGAGCCGGTGGCGCTAGCACTGTGGCTGGCGGAATTGATGGCGGCGGATCGTTTGGTGGTTCACGGCGATGTTGCACTTCCGGCGGGAAGCCGCGTGCGGGTGGAACAGGCCTGAAGCTTCCCCCTTGCGACACAAGGTTCAGAGTTTTACCACAGGGTCATGACCTATATCCGCCCTATCCCGATGACCGACCCCGCCCGCCCCGCTGACGCTTTGCCGATTGCAGGCGGTTGGTGCTGGTTTTCGCATGTTGAAGTGATCGACCGGGACGCGCTGCCGATGCTGGTGCCGGTGTCGGATCTGGATGATGAGACCCGGCGCAGGCTTTCCGCCAAGCGCCCCGATTTCGGCGGCTTGTCGATGGACCGCCCGCGTATCATGGGCATCCTGAACGTCACTCCCGACAGTTTCTCTGATGGCGGGTTGTTCCTGCGCCCGGAAGCGGCGCTGATGCAGGCGCGCAAGATGGCGGCAGGGGCGGATATTCTCGACATCGGCGGCGAAAGCACCCGCCCCGGCGCAGTTGAAGTTTTGGCCGATGAAGAAACTGCCCGCACGGCTCCCGTCATTGCGGCGTTGCGCGACGGTGGCCTTGATGTGGCAATCTCTATCGACACCCGTAAGGCATCCGTTGCCAAGGCGGCTTTCGCGGCTGGGGCGACGATCCTGAACGATGTGACGGCACTGCAATTCGATCCTGCGATGGCGGCGGTCGCGGCGGCCTCGGGCCGCCCGGTGATCCTGATGCACTCCATCGCCACGCCGGACAGGATGCAAATTGACCCGCATTATGACGATGTGCTGCTGGACGTGTACGACGCCCTCGCCGCCCGTCTGGCAGAGGCTGAAGCGGCAGGTATCCCGCGTGATAAGCTGGCGATTGACCCCGGCATCGGCTTTGGCAAAACCCTGCAGCATAACCTGACCCTGCTGTCGCGGCTGTCGCTGTTTCACAATCTGGGCGTCCCGGTCTTGCTGGGGGCCTCGCGCAAACGTTTCATCGGCACGATCAGCGCCGAGGCCGATGCGCAAAAACGCCTGCCCGGCAGTCTGGCCGTGGCCCTCGCCGGGGTGGCGCAGGGGATGCAGATGATCCGCGTGCATGATGTGGCCGAAACCCGGCAGGCGCTATCCCTATGGCAAGCCGCAACAACAGGAGGAGCAGCATGACCCGCAAACTTTTCGGCACCGACGGCGTGCGTGGCACCGCCAACACCTATCCGATGACCGCTGAGATGGCCTTGAAACTGGGAGCCGCAGCGGGCCAGTTTTTCCGCCGCGATGGATCTACGGCCCATCGGGTGGTGATCGGCAAGGACACCCGGTTGTCAGGTTATATGCTGGAGAACGCTTTGACTGCGGGCCTGACCTCTACCGGCATGAACGTGCTGCTGCTCGGCCCGGTGCCTACCCCCGCGGTGGGCTTCCTGACCCGTTCAATGCGGGCTGACCTCGGCGTGATGATCAGCGCCAGCCACAACCCACATTATGACAACGGCATCAAGTTCTTTGGCCCGGATGGCTTCAAGCTGTCCGACGCCGCCGAGGTCGAGATTGAAGCGATGGTTGAGGCCGATCCGAAACTTGCCCCACCCGAGAATATTGGCCGCGCCAAACGGATCGACGATGCGGTGGGGCGCTATCAGGAGTTCGTCAAGACCACCTTCCCCGGTGGGCTGCGCTTGGACGGCTTGAAAGTGGTGATCGACTGCGCCAACGGGGCTGCCTACAAAGCAGCACCGGAAGTGCTGTGGGAACTGGGCGCCGAGGTGATCCCGGTTGGGGTCAGCCCGAACGGCAAGAATATCAACGAGCGCTGTGGCTCGACGTATACCCAAACGGCGGCAGAGGCTGTGGTGGCACATGGCGCGCATGTTGGGATTTCGCTGGACGGCGATGCTGACCGGGTGATGATCTTGGACGAGATGGGCCGGGTGGCTGACGGCGATCAGATTATGGCGCTGCTGGCGGGGCGCTGGGCGGATGAGGGGCGGTTGCAGGGCGGCACTCTGGTTGCCACCGTGATGTCCAATCTGGGGCTGGAGCGGTTCATGACTGGACGCGGCCTGCGGTTGGAGCGGACCTCCGTTGGGGACCGGTATGTGGTTGAGGCGATGCGGCGCGGCGGGTTCAATCTTGGCGGTGAGCAGTCGGGGCATATCGTGATGACCGATTATGCGACGACTGGCGATGGCTTGATCGCGGGCTTGCAGTTTCTGGCCGAGATGGCGCGGTCGGGGTTGGCGGCCAGCGCATTGGTGCGGCAGTTTGAAACTGTGCCGCAGATGTTGAAAAATGTCCGCTATGCGCCGGGGTTGGAGCCTTTGAAGGCAGCGGGCGTCAAGGCGGTGATTGCGGCGAAGGAAGCCGAGATCAAGGGCAAGGGGCGGATTTTGATCCGCAAATCCGGCACCGAACCGCTGATCCGGGTGATGGCGGAATGTGAGGATGAGGCGATGCTGCGTTGCGTGGTCGATGAGATTGTCAGCGCGGTTCAGGCTGCGGTGTAAGGGTGGTCCCGAGTTGGGACCGTTTGTAAAATATAGTAATATCAATCGCTTGATGATCTGCGTTAACTCCATCTTCATCAGTGTTAATCCGATCTTAGAGCGGTTTGCGTTGATCTTGGATCACAATTCGCGCCAAGACCTGCGCGAATTGTGATCCTCCTTCGGTCAGATAAATCGCAAGCCGTTTTAAACATTCGGCTCATGCAAGATGCGTGAATCCGTCGGAGCTTCAACTCGGTTCATCAAGCCATAGTCGCGCTGCACTTCGGCCACGCGCAGGCGGTAATCGGCGAAGATGCCAGCGCGGCCCTCGGTTTGGGATTGGCGATGCTGCGGCAGGGCACGCCAGCGGGCGACGGCGGCTTCGTCGGCGAAGAACGACAGCGACAGCAGTTTGTCGAGGTTTGTCAGGCTGCGAAACCGCTCAACGCTGAGAAAGCCTGCATCAGCCTCCAACAACGGGCGCAACAGAGCGGCATGGGCGAGGTAATCGGCCTCGCGGTCCTCGGCCAGTTCCACCTCAAAAATCACCGCGATCATGCTACGGCTCCATGCGGGGTGGAAACGCAGCGCAGGAAGCTGCGGTCTTCGCGCAGCAGGAATTTCTCGGATTGGGCAAATTCATAGTTGGCGCGGCCCAACGGATCGTCGGCCAACCGCGCCCGATAGGCCTCATAAGCGGCAAGCGAGGCAATGTTGTAGATGCCATAGGCGAGGGTCGATGAGCCTTCATGCGGGGCATAGTAGCCGATCAGATCGGCACCGCAGCGCGGAATGGCTTGGCCCCAGTTGCGGGCATATTCGGCGAATTGCGGCTTCTTGGTCGGGTCGATGTGATAGCGGATGATACAGGTCAGCATTGTGGTCTCCTTCTTACGCTTTCCTAGCATATTGACGCACGCGAATGCTTCGGCCAAAATCAAACTATGAAGGAAGGTCCAGACATATCCCGCATCGCGGCGCTGATCGGCGATCCCGGCCGCGCCAATATCCTGACCGCTTTGATGGCGGGCAAGGCGCTGACGGCGAGCGAATTGGCAGAGGAGGCCGGGGTCAGCCTGCCCACCGCCTCGGGCCATTTGGCGAAACTGGCTGACGGCGGGCTGATCGCGGGCGACAAGCAGGGGCGGCACCGCTATTTTCGGCTGGCTGGACCAGAGGCGGCGCAGTTGCTGGAGGCGCTGATGGGCTTTGCCTCGGGTCAAGGCTTGTTGCGGCTGCGCACCGGGCCGAAGGATCAAGCGCTGCGCGAGGCACGGGTGTGCTACAACCATCTGGCCGGGCGGCGCGGGGTGCAGATGTTTGATTTCCTGCGCACATCCGGCTTTGTTACCGAGGGCGAGACAGTGGCGCTGACCGCAGCGGGCGCGGAATTTGTGGCTGGGTTTGGCGTTGATCTGACGCGCTTGCAGCTGGGGCGAGGGGCTGTCTGCCTGTGTTGTCTGGATTGGTCAGAACGTCGCAGCCATCTGGCGGGCAGCTTGGGGCGGGCCTTGCTTGCAGCAATGGAGGCGAAAAGCTGGCTGAAGCGCGAACCTGCGGGCCGCGCGGTGGTGTTTAATCCGGCGGGGGTGGAGAGGTTTGAGGCGGTATTTGGGGTTTAGCGCTGCGCTGTAAACGCAAAAGGCCGAAGCAATGCTCCGGCCTTTGTCATTATCGTAGGGCTGGGCTCTACCCCGTCGCCCGATCAGTTCCGTGCGCGGTCGACCATCTTGCCTTTGGAAATCCACGGCATCATGTCGCGCAGTTTTTTGCCGACCAGTTCGATCTGATGCTCGTCGTTGGAACGACGCGACGCTTTGATCGTCGGCTGGCCAACAGCGTTTTCCAGCATGAAGTCGCGGACGAATTTGCCGGATTGGATGTCGGACAGCACGGCTTTCATGCGGGCCTTGGTCTCGTCATACGGCAGGATGCGCGGGCCGGAGACGTATTGGCCGTATTCTGCGGTGTTCGAGATCGAGTAGTCCATGTTGGCGATGCCGCCTTCATAGATCAGGTCGACGATCAGTTTCACTTCGTGCAGGCATTCGAAATAGGCCATTTCCGGCTCGTAGCCAGCTTCGACCAGGGTTTCAAAGCCCATACGGATCAGTTCAACCAAACCACCGCAGAGAACGGCTTGTTCGCCGAACAGGTCGGTTTCGCATTCTTGGCGGAAGTTGGTCTCGATGATGCCGGAACGACCGCCACCGATGCCCGAGCAATAGGACAGGCCCAGCTCCATCGCCTTGCCGGTTGCGTCGGTGTGTACGGCCACCAAACAAGGCACGCCGCCGCCTTTGGTGTATTCGCCGCGCACGGTGTGGCCGGGGCCTTTGGGGGCCATCATGATGATGTCGACGCCCTTTTTCGGCTCGATCAGGCCGAAATGGATGTTCAAGCCGTGGGCGAAAGCAATAGCCGCACCTTCACGGATGTTGTCGTGGACGTATTTCTTGTAGGTTTCAGCCTGCAATTCGTCGGGCATGGTGAACATGATCAGATCGGCCCAAGCGGCGGCTTCTGCGATGCCCATGACCTTCAGGCCTTCGCCTTCGGCTTTTTTGGCGGAAGGCGAGCCTTCGCGGAGTGCCACGACAAGGTTCTTCGCACCCGAATCGCGCAGGTTCAGCGCATGGGCATGGCCTTGGCTGCCGTAGCCGAGGATGGCGACTTTTTTGTCCTTGATGATGTTCACATCGCAGTCACGGTCGTAATAAACGCGCATTTGGGCGCTCCTTCTTGGTTGATGGGGCGGAGCATAGGGATTTTTGCGGTGTTTCGCGTGCATTGTTTGACTAATTTTGCAGTTTAGTGGATGGATCATGCGTCATATTTCGAATTGGTGATGAAATCATGCAGCTTGACGAGGCCGACCGCAGGATTTTGCGTCATCACCTGAGCGAGCCTACGTTAACGCGCAGCGCGTTGGCAGATCGGGCCGGGGTGACGCAGGCCACCTTGTCGCGCCGGCTGGAACGGTTGGCTTTGGCGGGCGTGATCGGGGTTGCGCAGGCGCGGATTGACTGGCGCAAGCTGGGCTATGAGGTGGAGGTTTCGCTGCGCTTTACGCTGGATAAGACCAATCCCCGGGCGTTTGACGAGTTTATCGCCGCCGCGCGTGAGGTGCCGGAGGTGGTGGCGATAGAAACCTTCTTAGGCCGGGTCGATGTGCGGCTGAACGTGATCGCGCGGGATATGGCGCAGTATCAGGCGGTGTATCGGCAGCGGATTCTGGCTTTGCCGCATATCGCCGAGGTCGATGCGCTGATGCTGATTGCGACGATTAAAGATAGCGAGGGGTTGCCGCTGTGATCGACCTTGATGACTTGGACCGGGCGATTTTGCGTGCTTTGGCGTTGGATGCCGGGGTGTCGGCGGGTGAATTGGGCCGACGATTTGGGCTGTCACAGCCAGCGACGTGGCGACGGGTGAAGCGGCTGGAGGCGGCGGGGGTGATCGCAGGCGCGCGGGTGGATGCGGATCGCGCGGCTTTGGGCTTTGGCGTGACGGTGTTTCTGGGGGTGAAGCTGGCGACCAAGGGACGGGTATCCTTGGAGGATTTTGAGCGGGCGGTGATGGCGATCCCTGAAGTGCAGGTGGTGCAGCATGTGCTGGGCCTGTTCGATTACCGATTGCGGGTGGTGGCGCGGGACATTGCGGATTTTGAGCGGGTTTTGCGTCGTAGGATCATGACTCTGCCGGGGGTGGGGCAGGTCGAGGCGAATGTGTTGTTGACCGAGGAGCGCAGGCCGGGGCCGTTGGGGTAGCGCATTGTCGCGATTTTCAGCAAACTGCCTTCGGTCAAAAGCGAAAGAATGCTGTCGGTTTTCATACCGCTTTGGCGGAAATTGGCGCTAGATTGCGCTTAAAGCTTTGCAAGGAGTGCCGCGATGAAACTGCCACATGCTCATGTCGACCCGGATGGTTTGGAAGAATTCTCGGTGGTGTTCACCGACCGCAGTCTGAACCACATGTCGGCGAAGTTTCAGGGCGTGATGCGCGAGGTTTCGGGGCTATTGCGCGAGGTCTATAACGGGACGGCGGTGGCTTTGGTGCCGGGCGGCGGCACCTATGCGATGGAGTCGGTGGCGCGGCAGTTCGGGCAGGGCTCTGCTTTGATCGTGCGGAATGGCTGGTTTTCGTATCGCTGGAGTCAGATTTTTGAGGCGGGTGGGTTTTCGGAGCCGACGGTGGTGATGGCGCGGGCCTCGGGGAATGGGGCGCAGGCGGCTTTTGCACCGCCGCCGGTGGAGGAGGTCTGTGCGAAGATCCGCGAGACGAAGCCCGATGCGGTATTTGCGCCGCATGTCGAGACCTCTTCGGGGATCATTCTGCCGGATGATTATATCGCTGCCATGGCGGCGGTGGCGCATGAGGTGGGGGCGCTGATGGTGCTGGATTGCATCGCCTCGGGCTGCGTTTGGGTGGATATGGAAGCGACTGGCGTGGATGTGTTGATTTCCGCGCCGCAGAAGGGGTGGTCGGCTTCGCCTGCCGTGGGGATTGTGGTGATGAGCGCGCTTGCGGAGGCTCGGCTGGCGGAGACGAACTCGAACAGTTTTGCGCTGGATTTGAAGAAGTGGCGGTCGATCATGGCGGCTTATGAGGGCGGTGGCCACGCCTATCATGCCACGATGCCGACGGATGCCATCGTTGGGTTTCGCGATGCGATGCTGGAAACGCGGGAGATGGGGTTTGCGGAGGCAAAGGTGGCCCAGTGGGAATTGGGGAGCGCTGTGCGGGCGATGTTGGCCGAGAAGGGCGTGGCTTCGGTGGCAGCGGCGGGATTTCAGGCTCCGGGTGTGGTGGTGAGTTTCACCGAGGATCCGGCGGTGCAGAATGGATCAAAATTCCGGGCTTTGGGGATGCAGATTGCCGCCGGGGTGCCGTTGCAGGTGGGGGAGGGGGCTGAGTTCCGCACCTTCCGGCTGGGGTTGTTTGGGCTGGATAAACTAGCGGACGTGGCGGCGACGGTGGCGCGGTTGCGGCGCGGGGTGGACGCGGTTTTGTGAGTGTCCACGCGTGGACAGAGGTGGGGTTTGTTATGAATCAAGGAGTTAATGGGGGAGCGTTAACGCTTTGGTAAGTATTCGGCTGCCACGGCGCCGATTTTCGGGAAGGCCGAAAATCGTGGTCTTGTGGTGCGGGTCTGCGGGGTTCTGGGCCGTTGTTTCGGATGCGGCGGCGGGAGTGCTCCGCACGGGAGTATTTCGAAAAGAGCAAGTCCGGGGGTGGTGCCCAAGTGGACAGGCCGCGTGCTGCGGCCTGCTGGATGTGTGGAGCGTTTGGGCCGGGCCACGATTTTCGTGTTGAAAATCGTCCTGGAGGCCGCCTCAGGTTTGCGAGCCGCCGATTGTCAGGCCGCCGATCAGCAGGGTGGGTTGGCCGACGCCGACAGGCACCCATTGGCCGGCTTTGCCGCAGTTGCCGATGCCGGGATCTAGTTTCAGGTCGTTGCCGATGGCGCGGATTTGCTTGAGGGCGGTGGCGCCGTCGCCGATCAGGGTGGCCCCTTTCACCGCTTCGCCGATCACGCCATTGCGGACGCGGTAGGCTTCGGTGCAACTGAACACGAATTTGCCGTTGGTGATGTCGACTTGGCCGCCGCCGAAGCCGACAGCGTAGATGCCGTCTTTGAGCGACGCCACGATGCCTGCGGGGTCGTCTTTGCCCGACAGCATATAGGTGTTGGTCATCCGGGGCATAGGGATATGGGCGTAGCTTTCGCGGCGTCCGTTTCCGGTGGCGGCAACCCCCATCAGGCGGGCGTTTTGGCGATCTTGCATGAAGCCGACCAAGCGGCCGTCTTCGATCAGGGTGTTTTTCTGCGAGGGTGTGCCTTCGTCATCGACAGAAATGGAGCCGCGACGGTTGGGGATGGTGCCGTCATCCAGCACCGTCACACCGGGGGCTGCGATCATTTGGCCCATCAGGCCTGCGAACGCAGAGGTTTTCTTGCGGTTGAAATCGCCTTCAAGGCCATGGCCGATGGCTTCGTGCAGCAGGATACCGGGCCAGCCGGGGCCGAGGACCACGTCCATCATGCCAGCGGGGGCGGGGACGGCATCGAGGTTCACAAGCGCAATACGCAGGGCTTCTTTCAGCATCGGCTGCCAGTGGCTGGGTTCCATCAGGCCTGCGAGGCCGTAGCGGCCACCGCCGCCGGTGCCGCCTTGCTCGCGTTTGCCGTTGGATTCGATGATCACCGAGACATTCATCCGGGCCATTGGGCGCACATCGGTATAGCGCAGGCCTTCGGGGCGCAGAATTTCGACCTCTTGCAGACCAGCGGCGATGGTGGCCGAGACTTGCACGACGCGGGGATCAAGCGCGCGGGCGTAGGCGTCGATCTCTTTCAGGAGGTCGATTTTCACGGCGAAGACCGCGTCGGCCATCGGGTCGGCGTCGCTGTAGAGTTTGATATTGGTGCGTTTTGGGGCATCAGCGAGGGTGCCGCCGCCATCACCTACGGCAAGGCGGGCGGTTTCCGAGGCGCGTTTCAGCGCGGACTCGGAGATCTCAGTCGAATGGGCGTAGCCTGCAACTTCGCCGCGCACGGCGCGCAACCCAAAACCTTCGGAGGCGTCGTAGCTGGCGTTTTTGATGCGGCCATCGTCGAGCACGATGGCTTCGGAGCGGCGGCGTTCAAAGAACAGCTCGCCATCATCCGCGCCTGCGGTGGCTTCGCGCAGGGTGGCGAGGGCGGTGGCTTCATCGAGATGAGATTCAAACGGGCGGAACGGGGCGTCGGTTGTGGCGGTGGACATCAGGACAGGGCCTTTCAGGGCGCGATTTGGCCCGGTTGAAACGAACTTAGGCGGCGGGCAGGGGCATCGCAAGGCGGGGTTTGGGGTTTTCGTAGCGCGCCCCGCGCGGATGGCCAGCGCCAAGCCGTGGGATTTTTGCTTTGATCTTGGTCAACTGGCGCGGTTTTGCCGCAGCTTACTCTTGTCGGGAAGCGGCTAATATGGTTTCACAGGCCAGAGATAACGGGATTCTGCCCCCTGTTTGGGCATGGTCAAAAAGGTGGCGTGAAAGCTGCCCTTGGATACGGGAAATGAACATGCGTCTTAAGTCGACTTTCAACGCTGTTGCGGCTGCCAGCCTTGGTCTGCTTATGCAGCCTAGCTTCGCCTTGGCGCAAGCATTGGAAACCGTGGGGGCTCCGGTTCCGTATGGCACCGAGCATCAGCCAGCGGCGACCAACATCGCCCGCGATCTGCAGTGGCTGGATCACATGATCTTGGTCATCATCACGGTGATCGTGGCGTTTGTGACCCTGCTGTTGGTCTACATCATGATCCGCTTCAACCGGAAGCGGAACCCGGTGCCTGCGACCTTCACGCATAACTCGCCGTTGGAAGTGGCATGGACGATCATTCCGATCCTGATTCTGGTGTTCATCGGCTCGTTCTCGCTGCCCGCGCTGTTCACGCAGCAGGAAATTCCGGTGGCGGACATCACCATCAAAGCGACGGGCAACCAATGGTATTGGTCGTATGAATACCCGGATGTGAAGGTGGGTGAGGCGGATACGCTGAAGTTTGATGCCTTCCGCATTGATGGCGCAATGAAGATTGACGACGCGGCAGCGGGCTGGGGCGATGATCAGCCGATGTCGACCGCGGGCGTGATGAGCGATGTGGCGGTGAAGAAGCTGGCTTACTACGGCTACACCAAAGAAGATTTCCTGTTGGCCACCGACAATGCCGTGGTGATTCCTGTGGGCAAGACCGTGGTGATGCAGGTGACGGGTGCGGATGTGATCCACGCTTGGGCGATGCCTGCGTTTGGTGTGATGCAATCGGCGGTTCCCGGTCGATTGGGCCAGTTGTGGTTCAAGGCGGATCGTGAGGGCATCTACTTTGGCCAATGCACCACTTTGTGCGGCAAAGACCATGCCTATATGCCGATCACGGTGAAAGTGGTCAGCCAAGCGGCGTATGATGCGTGGATCGCGCAAGCCACCACGACGGGCAATCTGCGGCTCGCGTCGAACTGAGACCCAAGCTACGGCACAGCGGGCCTCCGGTTTTGGGGGCCCGCGTTAGACCAGAAAGCCAGGACGTTATGACCGATATCCGGTCTTTTGAGGCCCCGAAAGAAGCGGGATTTGGCGATTTCGTGCAGCTGTTGAAGCCGCGCGTGATGTCGCTTGTGGTGTTCACTGCGATGGTGGGGCTGTTGGTGGCGCCTGTGCATCTGCATCCGGTGGTCAGCTTTACCGCGATCCTGTTCATTGCTTTGGGCGCGGGCGCGTCTGGGGCGCTGAATATGTGGTGGGATGCCGATATTGACGCGATCATGCGGCGCACCAAGGGGCGTCCGGTGCCTGCGGGTCTGGTGCAGCCTGGGGAAGCTTTGGCGATTGGGCTGGCGTTGTCGGGTATCTCGGTGGTGATGCTGGCGCTGGCGACAAATATTCTGGCGGGCGCGCTGTTGGCGTTCACGATTTTCTTTTATGCCGTGGTCTATTCGATGTGGCTGAAACGTTCGACGCCGCAGAATATCGTGATTGGCGGGGCGGCTGGCGCGTTTCCTCCGATGATCGGCTGGGTGGCGGCAACGGGTTCGATCTCGGTTGAGGCAGGCCTGATGTTCATGCTGATCTTCATGTGGACGCCGCCGCATTTCTGGGCTTTGGCTTTGTTCATGAACGAGGATTATTCCAAGGCGGGTGTGCCGATGCTGACGGTGACGCATGGCAAGAAAGTGACCCGCAATCATGTGCTGGTCTATACTTTGGCGCTGATCCCGTTCGCGCTGGGCTTGGGCTTCACCTCAATCGGCGGGCCGGTCTATCTGGCGGTGTCGGTGTTGCTGAACGCCGAGTTCCTGCGCGGGGCGTATCGGATCTGGAAGCGGGATGAGGTTATGGCTGAGGCGGATAGCTATAAGGTGGAGAAAGCGGTATTCCGCTTTTCGCTGCTATATCTGTTCCTGCATTTTACCGCACTTTTGGTAGAGGTTGTGCTGCACAGCTCTGGCATGGGGGGCTGGTGATGGCGTTTCCGGCACCGGAACATGAGATTCACCGCAGGCGGTTTTCGCGCAATCTGGGCGTTGGGCTGACGCTGGTCTGCTTTGTCGCGCTGGTGTTTGCGCTGACCGTGGTGAAAGTGACCAACGGCGATCTGGGCCATGCCAATGACGCGCCGGGGATGCTGGGATCGACCCAGCCGATTGCGCCGGAATTGCCTGCGCCTGCGCCTGCCGCTCCAGCGGTGAGCCCATGAGAAAGTCTGTCGACGCGCAAAAGAAAACCGCCGCCCTGCTGGCAGGGGTTGCGGTGGTGATGCTGTCTTTGTCCTTCGCGGCGGTGCCGTTTTACAACTGGTTCTGCCGGGTGACGGGCTATGCGGGCACGACTTCGGTGGCAGCAACGGGCGCGGATGAAATTCTGGATCAAACGGTGAAAATCCGCTTTGACGCTTCGCTCGAAGCCGGGATGCCTTGGCAGTTCCGCGCGGTGCAGCCGTCGATGGAACTGCGCATCGGTGAGACGGGCCTTGCGTTCTTTGAGGCCTATAACCCGACTGACAAAGCGGTGGGCGGGCAGGCCAGCTATAATGTCACGCCAGATCAATCGGGCGGCTATTTCACCAAGATTGAGTGTTTCTGCTTCACCGAGCAGATTTTGCAACCCGGTGAGCGGGTGCAGATGCCGGTGAGTTTCTACGTCGATCCGTCGATTGTGAAAGACCCGGAAGCCAGTCTGATCAAAGAGATCACACTGTCTTACACCTTCCACGTCGCCGATATTCCGCAAAAGCAGGCTGCCAATACGGTGGCCCCGGCTCTTGCCGAGACGCCTACCAAGCTTATAGAATAAAGACAAGAAAACCGAGGGAACCCGACCATGGCCCACGCCAAGAACCACGATTACCACATTCTTCCGCCGTCGATCTGGCCGTTTTTCGGGGCTGCCAGCGCGTTTGTCATGCTGTTTGGCTTCGTGCTGTGGATGCACGGCTCGCACCCATTCGTGGGGTTGATCGGCCTCGCGGGCGTGCTTTACACCATGTATGCGTGGTGGTCGGAAGTGGTGCATGAGGGCCAGACTGGCGATCACACGCCCGTCGTACGGATCGGCCTGCGCTATGGCTTTATCCTGTTCATCATGTCGGAAGTGATGTTCTTCTCGGCGTGGTTCTGGACCTTCTTCAAACACGCGATGTATCCGATGGGGCCGCTGTCGCCGCTGAAAGATGGCGTTTGGCCGCCAGAAGGCATCGTGATGTTCGACCCGTGGCATCTGCCGCTGATCAACACGCTGATCCTGCTCTGCTCGGGTTGTGCCGCGACTTGGGCGCACCACGCTTTGGTGCATGAGAACAACAACCGCGCGGCGATGAAGCAGGGCTTGATCCTGGCGATTGTGCTGGGGATGCTGTTTACCTTCTTCCAAGCTTATGAATACAGCCATGCGGCTTTTGGCTTTGCGGGCAATATCTATGGCGCGTCGTTCTTCATGGCGACCGGGTTCCATGGTTTCCATGTGGTGATCGGCACGATCTTTTTGACGGTCTGCCTGATCCGCACCTACAAGGGCCATTTCACCCCGGAACAGCATGTCGGCTTTGAAGCCGCGGCTTGGTACTGGCACTTCGTCGATGTGGTCTGGTTGTTCCTGTTCGCCGCTGTCTACATCTGGGGCAGCGCATAACGATCTAAGACTATGCGCGGGCCCCGGTGGCCCGCGCAGCTTTTTCAGGGTTTGCTGATGAAATTCCGTCTGATGTCTGCGCTGTTGCTGGGTTTGGCTGGCGTGGGATTTCTGTGCAGCCTTGGCCTCTGGCAAGTGCAGCGCATGTATGAAAAGCGCGCGCAACTCGATGAGATGACGGCGGGGATTTCCGAGCCTGCGGTTCCGGTACCTGCGGTGTTGGACCCAGAGCGGGATCGCTATCGGCCCGTGCTGGCGGCGGGGCGGTTTACCGGCGAGACGCTTTATGTTCTGTCTGGCCAGCCGATGATCGGCGCCGGGGTGCAGGTGATCTCGGTTTTGCAGATGGCAGACGGGCGGCGTTTGCTGGTGGATCGCGGGTTTTTGCCGGATGAGGCCAAGCACAAGGCATTGCACGTGACCGATCTGACGGTGCAGGGCAATCTGATGTGGCCGCGCGACAGCAATCAATATACCCCGCCCCCCGACGCCAAGACCGGCATGTGGTTTGCCCGCGATGCGGTGGCGATGGCGGCGGTTTTGCACACAGAGCCGACATTTATTGTCGCGCGCGCGCCAACGGGTGACGGGATCGAGGCGATGCCGGTGGATACTTCGTCTATTCCCAATGACCATTGGGGCTATGCGATCACCTGGTTTTCGCTGGCCTTGGTGTGGGCGATGATGACAGCGGGGCTGGTCTGGCGTATCAGGCGGCAAATCTAGGGGGGACGGATGCGGTATATCTCGACGCGGGGACAGGCTCCGGTTTTGAATTTCAGCGAAGCGATGATGACGGGGCTGGCGCGCGATGGCGGGCTGTATGTGCCCGAGGTCGTGCCTGCTTTGTCGAAGGCGGAAATCGCGGCGATGGCGGGGCTGTCCTATGAGGAGATCGCGTTTCGGGTGATGCGGCCGTATTTGGGGTCCACGTTTACCGATGCTGAGTTCAAGGGGCTGCTGGCGAAGGCTTACGCTGGCTTTGGCCATGCCGCGCGCGCGCCTTTGGTGCAGTTGGGGCCGAACCATTTCCTGCTGGAGCTGTTCCACGGCCCAACCTTGGCGTTCAAAGACTTCGCCATGCAGTTGATCGGGCAGATGATGCAGGCGGCACTGGCCAAGACCGGTGAGCGGATTACGATTGTTGGGGCGACTTCTGGCGATACCGGGTCGGCGGCGATGGAGGCGTTTCGGGGGTTGGCGAATGTCGATCTGTTTATTCTCTATCCGCATGGGCGGGTGTCGGATGTGCAGCGGCGGCAGATGACCACCCCTTCTGAGGCGAATGTTTACGCCTTGGCGATGGACGGAGATTTTGACGATTGCCAAGCCCGTGTGAAGGATATGTTCAACGATTTCGCCTTCCGCGATGGCGTGCGGCTGGCGGGGGTGAATTCGATCAACTGGGCGCGGGTGTTGGCGCAGGTGGTGTATTATTTCAGCGCGGCGGTGTCGTTGGGCGCGCCGGATCGGGCGGTGAGCTTCACTGTGCCGACGGGCAATTTCGGTGACATTTTCGCGGGCTATATCGCGCGGAAAATGGGGCTGCCGATTGATCAACTGGTGATCGCGACCAATCAGAATGACATTCTGGATCGGGCGATGAAGACCGGGGATTATGTGCAGAATGGGGTGACGGCCTCGATCTCACCGTCGATGGATATTCAGGTGTCGTCCAACTTTGAGCGGGCGTTGTTTGACGCTTATGGCCGCGATGGCGCGGCGGTTTCGGCTTTGATGGAGGAGTTGAAATCGGGCGGTTTCCACATTTCGCAAGGGGCGATGGGGATGCTGCGCGAGACCTTTGCTTCGGGGCGATGTTCGGAGGAGGAGACCACGGCGACGATCCAGCGCGCCTTTGCGCAGACCGGGGAAATCCTTTGCCCACATTCCGCCGTGGGCGTGAAGGTGGCAGAGGAGCATCTTGGGGAAGCGCCGATGATCACCCTCGCCACGGCGCACCCGGCGAAGTTCCCAGATGCGGTGGAAGCGGCGATGGGCACACGGCCCCAGCTTCCGCCACGCATGGCGGACTTGTTCACGCGCCCGGAACGTGTCACCCGTGTTCCGAATGATCTGGGCGCTTTGCAGGCGCTGATCCGCGAAAGGATTGCCCGTTGAGCCACGCATCTGCCGGTCTGCGCCTGACCACTCTGCCGAACGGCTTCCGCATCGTCACCGAACATATGCCGGGGCTGCTGTCTGCCAGCGCCGGGATTTGGGTGATGGCGGGTGGGCGGCACGAGAAGCCAACGCAGAACGGCATCGCGCATTTTCTGGAGCATATGGCGTTTAAGGGCACCAAGCGGCGCACGTCTTTGCAAATTGCCGAGGAAATTGAGGATGTTGGCGGCTATATCAATGCCTATACCTCTCGGGAAATGACCGCTTATTATGCGCGGGTGTTGCAGGCTGATGTGGGACTCGCCCTCGACGTGATTGGCGATATTGTGCTGAACCCGGCCTTTGATAAGAAGGAAATTGAGGTTGAGCGGCATGTGATCTTGCAGGAGATCGGTCAGGCTTTGGATACGCCCGATGATATCGTGTTCGATTGGCTGCAAGAGGCGTCTTACCCGGATCAAGCGTTCGGGCGGACGATTCTGGGGCCGGAGGAGCGGGTTTCTTCCTTTACCCGCAAGGATTTGCAGGGCTTTGTGGCGGAACACTACGGGCCGGGGCAGATGATTTTGGCGGCGGCTGGCGCTGTCGATCACGATGCGATTGTGAAGCAAGCCGAGGCGATGTTTGGCAGCATGAAGGCCAAGCCCGCGACCACGTTTCAGGCGGCGACGTTCAAAGGGTCGGAACGCCGTGAGGTGAAGGATCTGGAGCAGGTGCATTTCGCCATGGCGTTTGACGCGCCGGGTTATCGGCATCCGGACGTCTATACCGCGCAGGTTTATGCGATGACGATGGGCGGCGGCATGTCGTCCCGTCTGTTCCAGAAGGTGCGGGAAGAGCGGGGCCTCTGCTATTCGATCTTCGCCCAGTCGGGGGCTTATGAGGATGCCGGGCAGATCACTTTGTATGCGGGCACTAGCGCTGAGGAAATCGGCGAGCTGACCCAGATCACCATGGATGAGTTGAAGCGCGCGGCGGATGATATGTCTGAGGCCGAAGTGGCCCGCGCGCGGACGCAGATCAAGGCCGGAATGTTGATGGGGCTGGAAAGCCCGTCGTCTCGGGCCGAACGCATCGCGCGTCTGCTGGCGATTTATGATCGGGTGCCGGGGGTGGATGAGGCGGTGGAGCGGATTGATGCGGTGACGGTGGCGGATGTGCGGCGTTATGCGGGCGAACTGGCAGAGGCGGATTCGGCTTTGGCTTTGTATGGCCCGGTTGCGGATGCCCCCTCGCTGGAAGATATTCGCAAGCGTTTGGCGGCGTAATGCTATCCTTCCGCCGCAGGCCCACGGTTGAAACCGAGCGGATGACTTTGCGGTTGCCTGCGCACAGCGATTACAGAGCTTGGGCAGGCTTGCGCGAGGCTTCTGTGGCGCATCTTACCCCGTGGGAGCCAGTTTGGGCGCATGATCATTTGTCGCGCAAAGCCTTTACCAACCGGGTGTATTGGGCGGGGCGGGCCGAGGCCACGGGCACGGCACTGCCGATGCTGATGTTCCGACGCGAGGATCGGCAGTTGTTGGGCGCGGTGACGCTGGACAATATCCGCCGTGGCCCGGTGCAGGCGGGCACGATGGGCTATTGGATTGGTGCGCCCTTCGCGCGGCGTGGTTATATGAAGGAAGCGGTGCAGGCTTTGGTGCATTTTTCCTTCGCGCAACTGGATATTTCCCGGATTGAAAGCGCCTGTCTGCCGGAAAACGTCGCATCGCGTGGCGTGCTGGAGAAATCTGGCTTTAAATATGAGGGCGTGGCGCAATCTTATTTGCAAATCAACGGGCGCTGGCGGAACCATGTGTTATACGCCAACTTACGGAACGACCGACGTGGTCGCACGGACGTGGGTTAAGTCGCTGCTTTGCAGGCGGCAGCCCTACGCCGGAGCGGGTGGGGTCTTGTCTGGAGAGCCCAATGAGTGAAGTCAAAGTCCTGCTGTTGCGCGGCGTGAACGTGTCGGGCGCCAATCGCCTGCCGATGCCGGAGTTTCGGCAAATGCTGCTGGAACAAGGGCTTCAGCAAATCCACACCCATCTGCAAAGCGGCAATGCGGTGTATCTTGATCCGGGCGTCGCCGGGGTTGAGGCGAAAATCACCACAGCGATGAAAGAGCGTTTCGGCTTTGCGCCGCCGATGTTCGTGATGACGCTGAAAGAATACGATGCGATTTTGGCGACGAACCCGTTCAAAAAGCAGGGCGCGGCTGATGGCGCTGGTGTGCATATCTATTTCCTCGCCAGCCCAGCGGCGGCCACGGCGGTGCAGGCTTTGTCGGCCCATGCGGCAAATGGTGAGCAGATCTTGTTTTCTGACAAGGCGGCTTATCTGCTAGCTCCGAACGGAATCGGACGATCTGTGCTGGCGACCAAACTGGAGGCGGGTTTGAGCATGGTGAAGACCGCGCGCAACCAAACCTCTGCCACGGCGATTGCAGCTTTGGCGCGCACGATCACTGTGTGAACCGCGGCTTTGAGCCTTGAGTGAGACGATAAGATGCTGAACCCTGCCGATCCTGCGTTTGTTGAAATGCTGCGTGGGCTGCTGCCCGAGGGCGCTTTGCACGCAGCCGAGCCGCGCTATCTGGAAGAACCGCGCGGGCGCTGGCAGGGTTTGGCGGGGGTGGTGGCGCTGCCTCGGACGGTTTCTGAGGTGTCGGTGGTGGTGCGGGCTTGTGCGCAGGCGCGTGTCGGCATCGTGCCTTGGGGCGGCGGCACCGGGCTGGTCGGCGGGCAGTTGATGTCCGAGGGCCCCGTGCCCGTGGTGCTGTCGCTGGAGCGGATGGCAGCCTTGCGCGGCAGCTATGCTGAGGAAAATGTGCTGGTGGTCGAGGCCGGGATGATCCTCGCCGATGTGCAGCGCCATGCCGGCGATCTGGGCCGGGTGTTTCCGCTGGCTTTGGCGTCGGAGGGGACGTGCCGGATTGGTGGGAATCTTTCCACCAACGCAGGGGGCTTGAACGTGCTGCGCTATGGCAATGCGCGGGATTTGTGTTTGGGCGTCGAGGCGGTTTTGCCGGATGGAAGCGTTTTCAATGGCTTGAAGCGCTTGCGCAAGGATAACACCGGCTATGATCTGCGGCATTTGCTGATCGGGGCCGAGGGCACTTTGGGCGTGATCACCGCCGCCAGTCTGCGGCTGTATCCGGTGCCGGGGGTGGTTGGCACGGCTTTGCTGGCGGTGGAGAGCCCGGCGGCTGCGTTGAAACTGCTGTCGCTGGCGCAAGAGCGGCTGTCGGGGATGGTCTCGGCATTTGAGTTGATCGGGCGGATGGGGTTGGAGTTTTTGGCCGAACGCATCCCCGAGGTGAAGCTGCCGCTCGGGATGCCGGAGTGGATGGTGCTGATCGAGATCGGTCTGCCTGCGGGGTTCGGTTTGGCCGAAGATCACTTGGGTGGGCTGTTTGAGGCGGGACTGGCGGACGGGTTGGTGTCAGACGGGGTGATTGCGGCCTCGGAAGCGCAGCGGGCGGGGCTGTGGCGGATCCGCGAGGCGATCCCGGAAGCCAACCGGATGATCGGGGCGGTCAGCAGCCATGATATTTCGGTGCCGCTGGGATTGGTGGCGGAGTTTATCGCCAAAGCCGGGCCTCGGTTGGCGAAGCTGGGCGATTTCCGGGTGAATTGCTTTGGCCATTTGGGCGATGGCAACCTGCATTACAACGTGTTCCCGGCGTTTGGGCGCAGCCGGAAAGACTATGAACACCTGCGCGATGCGGTGAAAACCTGCGTGCATGATCTGGTCGATGAACTGGGTGGTTCGATGTCGGCCGAGCATGGTTTGGGGCGGTTGAAGGTGGAGGATCTGGAACGCTACGGCGATCCGGGCAAGCTGGCCGCAATGCGGGCGATCAAGGCGGCGCTGGACCCGTTGGGGATTATGAATCCGGGTGCTGTGCTGCGGGGATAATCGGCGCGTCGGCGGAAATTGGTTCATCTGCGGGCGAATCGGGGAATGGATCGCGGGTTTTGCGGTTGGTCTGGTATCATCCCGAAACAGGAGGACCCATCATGAGCTATATTCAAGGGTTTCTGATCGCAGTGCCGAAGGCCAAAAAGCAGGCCTATATCGACTCGGCGCGGGCGGCGGCACCGATCTTTAAGGAATACGGCGCGCTGCGCGTGGTCGAGACGTGGAGCGAGACGATTGCCGATGGCAAAGTCACCGACTTTAAACGCGCGGTTCTGGCGACGGCTGATGAGGCGGTGGTGTTTTCATGGATCGAGTGGCCGGATCAGCAGACGTATGAGACGGCCTCCGCGAAAATGCAGACCGATGCGCGTTGGAAAGACATGCCTGAGATGCCGTTTGACGGTCAGCGCATGGTCTGGGGCGGGTTTGAGCCGATCTTTGACACCCAGAGCGAGCAATCGGCTGGGGCAGGTTTTGCAAGTTCATCCTGATTATAAGAAACGCCCTGCCGGAAAACCGACAGGGCGCTGGGGTTGGGTGGGTCACGTGTTGCAAGCAGCGTCACCCTAAGGCTGGGTTGGCCTTAGTAAGTCTGGTGTAGGTTGATTCGGTAAACAGGCCGTTAACGGTGATGCGGATTTGGCGTTTAGGCTGCTGAAATGCGCCTGAACCCTGAGGCCCCGGCTCAAGGCTGGGGCAGCGTGGGATGTTTGGACGGCGGGTTAAAGCCCTTCAAAGGCGCAGAGGGCGTGGACTTCCATGCCCATGCTTTCCAGCTTTTTGCGCCCGCCCAAGTCTGGCAGATCAACGACGAAAGCGCAGCCGATCACCTGTGCGCCGAGACGTTCGATCAGTTTGATGCCCGCCTCGGCGGTGCCTCCGGTCGCCAGCAGATCATCGACCAGCAGGACTTTCTCGCCCGGCTGCATCGCGTCTTCATGCACCTCGACCACCGCCTCGCCATATTCCAGCGTATAGGCTTGGCTGATGGTCTGGCCCGGCAATTTGCCCTTTTTGCGGATCGGCACAAAGCCGGTCGAAAGCTGATGCGCGACAGCCCCACCCAGAATGAAACCGCGCGCCTCCAGCCCGACCACCTTATCAATCCGCATCCCGGCATAGGGGGCGAGCAGTTGGTCGACGCACATCCGAAAGCCGCGCGGATCGGCGAACAGGGTGGTGACATCACGGAAGAAGATGCCTTCATGCGGGAAATCAACGATGGTGCGGATGTAGTCTTTGACGGTTTTCTTGGCAGAGGACATCAGCGAGCCTTTCAGAAGTCGGGTCTGTTTACCATCAGCCAGAACACCGCGACAAGGGCGGCGAAAGCGGGGACGCCAAGGGCGAGCCAGATCCGGTAGAGTTTTCGGGCCTTTGCCGGGAGCGGGGTGCCTGCGGTGAGGGCTTCGGCGGCAAGGTCTCGTATGTGCAGTTGCAGGATGACGACGGGGGCCCAGCACAGGAAGGCGAGGATGTAGAGGGCATAGGCTATCAGCAGCCACGGCTCGGTCAGCGAGTAGCCTGCGCGGTGGATCAGCCAGAGGCCGGTGAGGGGCTGAATGATGCCGGCGGGGGTGGTGAAGATCCAGTCGGCGATCACCACGCCAGAGGCTGTGGAATGGATGGTTTCGAGTTTTCCGGTGCGCATCGCTCAGACCATCTGAAACGCGGTGCCTATGCCGGTGCCGAACAGCACGGTCGAGCACAAGATGTGCAGCCAGCGGGCGATCAGATACCGGTCCATCAGCGTTCCTCGGTCAGGGCTAGGTGGGTCAGCAGCAAGGCGAGGATGGGCAGGTTTTTTAGGAGGCCGCCAAACGGATCAAGCCAGAGGGCCGGGGCGATCAGGGTCAGGCCAAGCGTGTAGCCCAGCACCATCAGGATTTGCAGAATGGCGGTGGTTTTGGGCCGCCAGTTTTTCAGCAGGGCAATGCCGAGGGCGGCGTCAGCCAAGCCTCCGGCTTTGGCAAGGATCAGCGCGAGGGTGGCGGGCAGGGCGATCTGGGGCAGGTAAATCTCGGGTGGGGCGAGCAGGCCGAGGGTGGCGGAGGTGAGCCAGAGCACGGCGAGTGTCAGGCGGATCAGCGGTTTCAGCAGATAAAGCCGGGCTTGCCACAGGTCTTGCGTGCCAGCGGGGCGGGATTGCAGGAACTGGGTGAAGGCGCGCGCGCTGCGGTGGAATTGTTGCAGCGATGGCGCCGGGTTGGCCTGCGCAACTTGCGGGGGCAGGGCATCAGCGGGTCGGGTTTGCGGGATTTGCGCCACGGCGCAGAGGTGTTCCAGCAACGCTGCGGGGGCGGCCAGTACGCCTTGCTCCAGTTGCGCGACCGAGGTGGCCGAGATCGGGCCTATGCTGAGGGCATCCCCGATCTGTCCCAAGCGGCGGGCGAGCGGAAGCGGGATGTGGAGCAGGGGGTGGTGCGGCAGGCCGAGCCAGCTTTGGGTGGCGCGCAGGATGCCGGTTTGGCTGACAGTTTGCGGCCCGCCGATTTCCCATCTGCCGGGGGCGGGGTTTTGCAAGCATTCGAGGGCTATGGCGGCAAGATCGCTGGCGTGGATCGGGTTGAAGGGTTGCTCGCCTGTGCCGATCACCGGGGTGAAGAACGGCAAGGCGGCAAACGCGCGGATCAAGGATGAGCCGCCGTAGGAGGTGTCGGCGAGGACAAGGCCTGCGCGTAAGATGATGGCCTCGGTTGTGGTGGCGGCGGCTTCGCCTCTGCGGCGCCAGTGGGCGAAGGCGGTGTCGGCCTCTATCCCCACGGCCGAAATCAGCAGGGCATGGGTGCCGGGGTGTCTTGCGGCATAGGCGGCGGCGGGGGCTTTGACGTGGACGGCCTCGAAGATGCCCGCGGTGCCGGTCAGCAGGCCAGCGGCGTTGATGATATGGGTGTTTTGGTCGAGATGCGGTTGCCAGAAGGCGGGGGCATGGGTGGCGCGGGCGGTTAAATCGGCCTGCAGGGTCGCAAAGCCCATACGGTGCAGGCGGGCGGGGGTGCGGGCTTGGGCGGTGACTTGGACGCCTTGCTCGCGCAGATAGAAGGCGATGTGGCGGCCGATGAACCCATCCGCCCCCAGCAACAGCACTTTCATTTTCAGTTCGGGCATTTCAACACGCGCCCCGCCACGGCGTCGAGTTTGGCCAGCAATTCGGGGTCACGTTTGTCCGGCGCGGTCATCAGGGCATGGGTCAGCGCGTGGTCGCAGCCGTGCGGGCAGGTGGGATGATCGGGCAGCAGAGCAGGCAGGTTGGCGACCAGGTTGCGGGCGGCGCTGGCGTTGGCGGTGAGGGTTTGGATCACCGCCGCCACGTCGACCGCGCCGTGATCCTCGTGCCAGCAGTCGAAGTCGGTGATCATGGCGAGGGAAGCGTAGCAGAGTTCAGCTTCGCGGGCGAGTTTGGCCTCGGGCATGCCGGTCATGCCGATCACATCGGCGCCCCAGCTGCGGTAGAGGCGGGATTCCGCTAGGGTGGAGAACTGCGGGCCCTCCATGGCAAGGTAGGTGGCGGTGGGGTGGGTTTTGATCCCAGCTTGTTGGGCCGCTTGCAGGCAGGCTTGGCCGAGGCGGGGGCAGGTGGGGTGGGCGAGGGAGACGTGGCCGACGCAGCCCTCACCGAAGAAGGATTTCTCGCGGGCGAAGGTGCGGTCGATATATTGGTCCACCAGCACGAAATCGCCGGGGTGGTAATCGGGGCGCAGGCTTCCCACCGCTGAAACAGCGAGAATATCGGTGCAGCCGAGGCGTTTCAGGGCGTCGATATTGGCGCGGTAGGGGACGGAGGAGGGTGAGTGGACGTGGCCGCGACCGTGGCGGGGCAGGAAGGCCATCGGGGTGCCGTTCAGGCGGCCGACGAGGATTTCATCCGAGGGTTTGCCCCAGGGGGTGGGGACTTTGACCCAGGATCCGCCTTCGAGGCCGTCGATCTGATAGACGCCGGAGCCGCCGATTACGCCGATCATGGGGGGCATTTTGGGGTCCGTTCATTGGGGTTTGGAAGAGTTTAGGGTGGGAAGCGGGGAAGGGGAAGGGGGTGTTTGGGGAGGGTCCCGACTCGGGACCATTGTTTTTATGGAGGAATTTTAGGGGGGTGGGAGGTATGGTTAATCGGAGGTTAAGATTGGGGTGCAGGCAAGAGGTTGCACCGGGTTGCAAGCGGTACGGGCGCACCTCAATGTGGGGATACGGGGTTTCGGAGTAAGGGCTGGATGGATCGGCTGCTGGAGTTGGTGAGACGGGCGTTTGCGCCAGTGCCGGAGGCGGCGGCATTTTTGGCGGATTGGCCCGCTGCGGGTGAACGACGCGAGAATGTGGCGGGAGCTTTGCCGGTTTGCGACTGGATGCCGGAGTTGCAGGCAGGGTTCAGCCCGGTCGATACGGCGGCGGTGGTGGGAGAGTTGCAGCGGGTGGCGGAGGGTTTGGCGTGGCGGCAGACCTATGGTGCGAGCGATTTTGGCGCGGATTTTTTGCGCGGCTATGGTTGGAGCGAGTTTATCGGCTTGCGTGGTCCTGTGCCCAGTGCGCGGATCGCTTGCGGCGTGTTGCTGCTGGCACCGGGGATCAGCTATCCGTCGCACGCCCATGCGGCAGAGGAGGTTTATCTGCCGATTGCCGGGGTGGCGGAATGGCAAAAGGGCGCGGGGGATTATGCCGCCGTGCCTGTGGGGCAGGCGATACATCATCCAAGCTGGACGCCGCATGCGATGCGGACGGGGGATCAACCGCTGGCGGCGCTGTATTTGTGGCGCGGCGGGGATTTGGCTGCGAAATCGGTGATTTTGTAGGCATAGCCGGGGAGCGCTCCGCGCGGGAGTATTTGCGAAAGAGCAATTTGGGGGGCGTGGTGGAGTGGATATTCACCCCGCGACAGGACGCGCCGATGACTTGCTGTTAGCGCGCAATGTCGAGGAGGGAGGTTTTGGCCAGTTGCTTCAAACGCTCCAGCCTGTGTCGCTTGTTTTGATCTGTCAGGTTGCGCCCCTCCAAGCCTGACCATCCGTTCAAAGCCGAAAACTTTTGAAAGAACTCAAACACCACGGGCGGCGTTGCATGGTCGGCGTATCCGGCCAAAAAGGCAGCGGCGGCGGTTTGAAAGCCTTCAAACGCCGTGGCGTTCACCGGCCATTTTATCGCAAAATCGAACAGGAATGAGATGACGTCCCGCAGCGCGTCATCTTCTTTTTTGTTTTCAAAATCTATGCCATAGACCGCACCTTTGCGGCCAAACAGCACATTGCCGAGATGAAAGTCTTTGTGCGTCACGCAGCGGGTGGATGGCAGTGCTTGGGCCTCGGATGCGCATTGTTCAAGCTGGTGAAACTCCACCATGAAGGCGTCGTAGTCAGGAATAACGATCAGCTTTTCGTCGTGCCGCTGGAGTTTTTTCAACAGCCAGTTCATGTGCGGTTTAGTGTCGAATGCGGCAGGTTTCATCGTTGCTTGTTGGAAACCGGAAATCCAGCGGCCTGCGTTTTGCAGATGGGTGCTGGCATCGGCGATATTGGAAAACTGCGGCAGGAGCTGTTGCAGCGATTCAGCCTTCACATGCTCCATGATCAGGGCGCAGTCTTTTTCCACAAAGGCCAGTGCTTGCGGTGTGGTTAAAAGCGGGTGTTTTAAAGCGGCATTGGTCGATTTCAGCCGTTCGTATTGGTTTAAGATTTTTGCACGACCTGCCGCGTCTGGTGTGCTGAGTTTGCAGACGAATGTGGAGTTCTTGCCGCGTATTTTGCAGCGAAACACCCATGTGTCATACAGTTTTGTGGGGTCTTTGAGCGAGGCCAGCGCGAATTCTTCTTCTGGTAAAAACACGCGCAAGGCACGTCGTGCAGCTTTTACGCTATAGTCTGCATCGAGCATAATTCCCAAATTCCAACGGGTGATAGAGTGGTTTGTGGAGTATCTATCTGAAACTTGGGCGAATTGTGTTGGGCAGGCAAGCGGTATTCGGGGTGCGGACTGGTCTGGGGTTGCTGCGAAGGGGGGCGCTGAAGCGCACCCTACGTTCGGCCTAAGTGGTGGGGTGAACCCCGCCCTACTTGCGGCATCTGGCCTTGGCGGGTAAACGGGGCCAATTCATTTGCGGAGAGACCCCATGTCCATCGACATCGACACCGCGCGCAAGGTGGCTAAGCTGGCGCGTATCCGGGTGGAGGAAGCGGCTTTGCCGAAGCTCGCCGAGCAGTTGTCTGGCATCCTTGGGTTCATGGAGCAGCTGAATGAGGTCGATGTGACGGGCATCGAGCCGATGGTTTCGGTGACGCCGATGCGGCTGGCGCGCCGGGCGGATGTGGTGACGGATGGCAACCAGCAACGGGCGATTCTGGCCAATGCGCCGGATGCGCGGGAAGGGTTTTTTGCAGTGCCGAAGGTGGTGGAATGAGCGCGCTTATGTCTGGTGGTGCAAACACTTGGACCATTGCGGCGGCGCGGGATGCGCTGCGCAAGGGGGAGATTTCGGCGGTTGATCTGACGATGTCTTGTTTGACGGCGATCGACGCGGGCGATGCGCTGAACGCGTTTGTGCATAAGACGCCGGAGATGGCGTTGGCGCAGGCGCGGGCGGCTGATCTGCGGATTGCTGCGGGGAATGCACCGGATATGTGCGGGATTCCGTTGGGGATCAAGGATGTGTTCTGTACCAAGGGGGTGCCTTCGCAAGCCGCGTCGCACATCCTGAAGGGGTTTGTGCCGGAATATGAGTCGACGGTGACTTCGAAGCTGTTTGGCGCGGGGGCGGTGATGCTCGGCAAGCTGAACATGGATGAGTTTGCGATGGGGTCCTCGACGGAAAGCAGTTGCTATGGGCCTGCGGTCAATCCGTGGAAGGTCGACGAGGTGTTGCGCACTCCGGGTGGGTCTTCGGGCGGCTCGGCGGCAGCGGTGGCGGCGGATTTGTGTTTGGGCGCGACCGGGACGGATACCGGGGGCTCGATCCGGCAGCCTGCGGCGTTTACCGGCACGACGGGGATCAAGCCGACTTATGGCCGGGTCAGCCGCTGGGGGATTGTGGCTTATGCCTCAAGCTTGGATCAGGCCGGGCCGATGACGAAATCGGTGCGCGATGCGGCGATTTTCCTGCAGGCGATGGCGGGGCATGATCCGAAGGATTCCACCAGCGCGAATATGGCGGTGCCGGATTTTGAAGCGGCACTGACCGGGGATATTCGCGGCAAGAAGATCGGTATCCCGCGCGAGTACCGGATTGAGGGCATCCCGGCAGAGATTGATGCGCTCTGGGCGCAAGGCCGCGAGATGCTGCGCGATGCGGGGGCGGAGATTGTCGATATCTCGCTGCCGCATGCGAAGTATGCTTTGCCTGCGTATTATGTGATTGCGCCTGCGGAGGCGTCATCGAACCTCGCGCGTTATGATGGGGTGCGCTATGGCCACCGGGCGGCTTTGGCTGCGGGTGATGGCATCACCGAGATGTATGAGAAAACGCGGGCGGAGGGCTTTGGGCCGGAAACTCAGCGGCGGATCATGGTCGGGACCTATGTGCTGTCGGCCGGGTTCTATGACGCCTATTACAACCGCGCGCGCAAGGTGCGGGCGTTGATCAAGCGCGACTTTGAGCAGGCGTTTGCGGCGGGGATTGAGGCTATTCTCGCGCCCGCGACACCGACCTCGGCCTTTGGCTTGGGCGAGATGGACAAGGCGACCCCGGTTGAGGTCTATCTCAACGACGTGTTCACCGTGACGGCGAACCTCGCCGGATTGCCGGGGGTGGCGGTGCCGATGGGCCTCGACAGCAAAGGCCTGCCGATGGGGCTGCAACTGCTAGGGCGACCTTGGGATGAGGCGGGTCTGCTCAATCACGCTTATGTTTTGGAGCGGGCTGCGGGCTTTGTGGCCAAGCCAGATAAATGGTGGTAAGCGCCAATATCAGAATAAACCGCCGAGGCAGAGACGATGCGTAGCGCTGTGATGATTTTGGCCGCCCTCGGGCTGGCTGGGTGTGGAACCGCTGTACCCGATTCGGGTGCGGGCGTCGGGTTTCAGGATTATAATGCCTATAACGCGCCTGCCCCGGTGGCTGCGGCACCTGCCGCTGGCTTCACGCCGGGCGGGGCGCTGGCTGCGATTGACAAGGCCGAGGGCAAGAATACCGATACCGCGCTGACGCCGACCAATGTGCCGCTCAGCACGCAGGCGGCGGCCTCGCCCTATGCCGCCCCAGCAGCACAACCTTATGGCCAACCGCAGGGTGCGGTGATTGGTGGCGGTGAGCGCGCGCGCGGCAATGCGCCGGCGGGGATTGCTGAGACCACCTCCGAGATGGCGAATGTACCGGGGTCGGCGGCCAATGTTGGCACCGTCTCGGATGAGCAGGACTTTCAGGCGGTGACCAAGCGCGAATCCATCGAGAGTGACAAGGCCCGGATTGAGCGTAACCGCGCGCAGTATCAGGTCGATCAGCCGACGGCTTTGCCGCAGCGCTCTGGCAGCGACGCGCCCAATATCGTGCAATTTGCGATCTCGACCAATCATCCCAAGGGCACGCAGATGTACAAGCGTGGCGGGCTGCGGCTGAACAGCTATAACGCGGCGTGTGGCAAGTTCCCCTCGCCGGACCTTGCGCAAGAGGCGTTCTTGGCGGCAGGCGGGCCGGATCGCGACCGCAAGGGCCTCGACCCGGATGGCGACGGCTATGCCTGCGCTTGGGATCCGACGCCGTTCCGGGCTGCCGTTCAGAATTGAGCTTGGTGACGACCCCGCCGCCTTGGCCCTCGCCCAATTTTGGCGAAAGGCGGGGTGGCGTTTTGCCATCTATTATCGTGATCCATTACACCGCTATGGCGTCTTGCGCCGAGGCGCGGGCGCGGCTGTGCGATCCGGCGTTTGAGGTTTCGGCGCATTGGCTGGTGTCGGAGACCGGGGTGGTTGAGGGCTTGGTGCCAGAGGTATCAAGGGCTTGGCACGCGGGGGCGGGGGAGTGGGCGGGGATCACCGATGTGAACTCGGCCTCGATCGGCATTGAACTGGCGAACACCGGGCTTCAGCCGTTTGCGGAACCGCAGATGGCGGCGCTGGAAGACTTGCTCAGAGGTATCGTGCAGCGCTGGGCGATTCCGGCACATCGGGTGATTGCACATTCGGATATGGCACCGATGCGCAAGCGCGATCCAGGGGCGCGGTTTGATTGGCGGCGGTTGGCGTTGCAGGGGCTGTCGGTGTGGCCGGAAAATGTTGAGCCAGACGCATCACTTGACCAAATGGAAGTGTTTATGCTGAACGCCAAGCGTTTTGGCTATCCGCCGGACGCATCTCCACTTTTTGTGATTGATGCGTTTCGTACGAGATTTAGACCCGCTTATACCAAGGGTCGTGCCAATGCGGACGCCCCAATCGGGATGGACGGCGCGATGATGGCAAACCTCGCCGCGCGCTTCCCGGTTGACGTCGCAGATGGCGAAGGGTAAGCCGCCCCTCGCGCGGATGGCTGGATGACCGCGGGGCGCAAGCTCCGAGGAAAGTCCGGACTCCATGAAGGAAGGGTGCCGGGTAACGCCCGGCGGGGGCAACCCCAGGGAAAGCGCCACAGAGAAAAGACTGCCGTGGTGTTCAGGGCTTGCCTTGGACGGATCTGCGGCGATGGTGAAACGGTGGGGTAAGAGCCCACCACGGTCTTGGTAACAAGAACGGTATGGCAAGCCCCACCCGGAGCAATGCCGAATAGGGGCCTCGCGTGGTAAGGTCCGCGACTGTCAAAGGTGCTGAGCCTGCGGCGATAGCGGAGACCACCACAGGGAACTTTCAGCCCAGAGGCCCGGGTTGGCAGCTTGACTGCCCGTGGTAACACGGGTGGCAGAGGAATGGTCATCCAAGGGGGCAACCCTGGGACAAAATCCGGCTTATAGGCCATCCGCGCAAATTCTCGGCCTCAGTGATCGGCAAAAGCATCTTGCGGTGTAAAACCTGCACCGGCTCTGGATTGCTCTTTGCTAAATACTCAAAATCTAAGGCTTGTGGCAGGTCCTACGCCTAAAACCGGGCCGTCCCGCCGCCCCAAGAACCCACCGCGCGTCAGCGCTAAAGACTCTTGCGCGGCACGCGCGCAATTAGATCACCGCAAGATCGCAGAACTTGCGGTTTGGCTGTTGACTCTGCCGCCTTGATCCGTAAAAGGCAGGCTTCAAGAGATTTCGCAGGGCAACGGTGTTGCCTTGATGCAGGAGAGACGACTATGGCCAAACCGGCGACGATCAAGATCCGTCTGAACTCGACGGCTGGCACCGGGCACTTCTATGTGACCAAGAAGAATGCTCGGACCATGACCGAGAAAATGACGGTCAACAAGTATGACCCCGTCAAGCGTCAGCACGTTGAATACAAAGAAGGCAAGATCAAGTAAGATCTTCCCCTTCGCTGTGCGGAAGTGCCGCGCCCTTTGGGCGCGGTTTTTCGTTTTGCGCGGGGCAGGTTCTATGCCTTAAGCGGGACGTATCGGTCGGGCACAGAGGTGATCATGGAACGCAGCCACTACGAAGAACATTATGTCGCGCGGGTCGGTTGGCTGCGCGCAGCTGTGCTCGGGGCGAATGACGGTATCATCTCGACAGCATCGCTGATCATGGGGGTGGCAGCGGCCTCTGGGCGGACCGAGGTGCTGGTGGCGGGGATGGCGGGATTGGTCGCCGGAGCGCTGTCGATGGCGGCGGGGGAATATGTTTCCGTCTCCTCGCAAGCTGATACCGAGAAAGCCGATACCGCGCGTGAGCGGGCGGAGATTGCGGCTGACCCTGCCGAGGAGTTGCGCGCGCTGGCGGGGATCTATGAGGATCGCGGCTTAACCCCGGCACTGGCGTTGGAGGTTGCAACGGCCCTGCATGCGAAAGATCCGCTGGCAGCGCATTTGCGCGATGAATTGGGTTTTTCCGAACATACCGAGGCGAAGCCTTTGGTGGCGGCAGGGGCTTCGGCTGCGAGTTTCGCGGTGGGGGCCGCTTTGCCGATGGCGACGGCGGCGCTGGTGCCCGCGGCGGGGATCAGCCTGTGGGTGACGGTGTTGTCGCTGATTTTTCTGGCCGTGCTTGGGGCGATTGGTGCCAAGGCGGGCGGCGCGCCGATGGGGCGGGCGGTGGTGCGGGTGACATTCTGGGGGGCTGTGGCGATGGGCGTGACGGCAGTGGTCGGCATGGTGTTTGGCGCAGTGGTTTAGACGGCCGCTTGCTCGGGCCAAAGGCCGGGGCTGGTGTCCGTCGTTTGAAAGAAGGAGGTTGCCGCCCCCCGGCGCGAAGGGCGCCTCCCCCTGCGAGTATTTCCAAAAGAGCAACGCAAAATTTTAGATAAGTTTTAGGCAGTTTGCGCAAAGCGAAAGGCCGGGGATTTTCCCGGCCCTGCTGTTCAGCTTTTATTCGCCGCCATTGGTGGCGCGGTCGTTCTGGCGGGCTTTGCGGTCTCCGGCTTCGCGGTTTTGGCCACCGGCGTTCGGCTCGGTGTTGCCGGGGATTTTATGCGCGTGCTTGGTGGCTGCCGCGTCCATCTTGTGCTTTTGCGCCTCGGCTTGCACGGTGAACTTGGTATCGGCGGCTTGTTTGGTGTGTTCGAGTTTGCTCATGTTGCGTCCTCCTGTGGTAAGTTAACGCACAGGACGCGCAAGGGTTCCGGGCAAAGAAAAACCCTGCCAGCGCGCGGCTGGCAGGGTCTGACCGTTTAGCGCTGTTGTTGGGGCTTAGCGGCGGTCGCCCAAGAATTGCAGCAGGAACATGAACATGTTGATGAAGTCGAGATACAGGTTCAACGCGCCCATGATCGCCGATTTGCCCAGCCAGTCGCTGTCACCGCTCTCTGCGTGTTGCAGGTAGGTATTTTTGATCGACTGGGTGTCATAGGCGGTCAGGCCTGCGAAGATCAAAACACCGATCGCCGAAATTGCGAAGGCCAGAGCCGACGAAGCCAAGAAGATGTTGATGATCGACGCCACGACCAAGCCGATCACGCCCATCATCAAGAACGTACCCATCGCCGACAGGTCTTTCTTGGTGGTGTAGCCGTAAAGCGACAGCGAGGCGAAGGCGATGGCGGTCACGAGGAAGGTCGTCACAACCGAAGCGCCTGTGAACACCAGAAGGATCGAGCTGAGCGAAATGCCCATCGCCGCCGCGAAGACGTAGAAGAACAGCTGTGCGCCCGCGACCGACAGGCGCGGGATCAGCGCGCCGAACGCAAACACCATCACCAGCGGTGCGAACATCAGCACCCATTTCAGTGGCGACATGTAGATCGCCGAGCCGAAGCTGGTGAGATAGGTGTGATCGCCAATCTGGGCGACGGCTTGCGAAGGCACATCTGTGACAGCAAGGCCAGCGACCGCCCATGCGGCAAGGGCGGTGATCAGCATCGCCACGGACATCAGCCCGTAGACTTTATTCATATGTGCCCGCAAACCTGCGTCGATGTCGGCGCTCCGCGCACCAACGCCGGCGGTCTGGCCCGAGGGGCGGATCGTCTGATAGTCAGCCATGGAAGCCTCCGATTATGGACTGAAGGTCAGGCGCGGATGTCCGCGCTGCCTAATGCTGTCAATATCGGCACTGTTGGCGGTGATTTCAAGGATTTCCGCTGCGGGAAATCCTTGAGGCGTAAATCTTGCAATAACCAGAGGTTAGCGCAGCCCGATCAGCGCAGCCAAGTGGAGGGCACGTCCCATGCCGGGCGGGCGGCTTCGGTTGCGGCTTGGCGCGGCGTGATGCCGATATCGGCCAGCATATTGTCGTCAAGGCGGGCCAGTTGGGCGCGCTGACGGCGGGCGGTCATCGCCAAACGCAGACGTTTGGTGAGATCAGCAAGAGTGCCGCGCGACTGCACATGAGCAACAGCCAATGTGGAGGTGTGGAGCGAGGCGAACATGGTGGTATCCTTTCAGAGTTCATCGGCGTCGGTGATGTGAGTCGTTTGTTTCATCACAACACTTGATCCTTATGCCCGAATAGGTGACATTATGAAAATGAATGGTTTTGACTTCACGCATCAAGGATTGTGATATGTCTCGGAATCTCGACCTCACTTCATTGCGCTCTTTCGTGGCGATTGCTGATGCGGGCGGCGTCACCCGCGCGGCGGGGTTTTTGAACCTGACGCAATCAGCGGTGTCGA
This sequence comes from Cypionkella sp. PAMC25878, assembly GCF_058135695.1. Lineage (NCBI taxonomy): Bacteria > Pseudomonadati > Pseudomonadota > Alphaproteobacteria > Rhodobacterales > Paracoccaceae > Cypionkella > Cypionkella sp. PAMC25878. Next base: position 1,548,110 of record NZ_CM176871.1, read on the forward strand.
TGCAGATCAAGCGGCTGGAGGAGATGCTGGACACCCAGCTTCTGGATCGCTCGGCGCGGCAGGTGGGGTTGACCGCCTCGGGCGAGCAGTTGCTGGGCTATGCGCGGCGGATGCTGGCGCTGAATGATGAGGTGTTCGGGCGGTTGACGCAGGATCAGCACGAGGGCGAGATCGTGCTGGGGGTGCCGCATGATATTGTCTATCCGGCTATTCCCCAGGTGCTGCGGCGGTTTGCCAAAGAATATCCGAAGATGAAGGTGTCGCTGACATCGTCGTTTACGCGGGTGTTGAAGGCGCAGTTCGCGCGTGGCGAATGTGATGTGATCCTGACCACCGAGGAATCGGTCGATCCAGATGGGCAGACTTTGGCGGAATTGCCGTTGGTTTGGGTGGGGGCACCAGATGGCGCGGCGTGGAAGGGGCGGCCGTTGCGGTTGGCCTTCGCGCATAACTGCATCTTCCGCCAAGGCGTGCAGGCAGCGTTGAACGCAGCGGGGATGCCGTGGGAGATGGCGGTGGAAAGCGATGACACGCGCGGAATTGAGGCTTCGGTCTCGGCGGACCTCGCGGTACATGCGGTGCTGGCGGGATCAGAGCCGCCGTTTGTGGAACGCATCGCGCATGGTGGGACGCTGCCGGAACTGGCGGTGATCAAGGTCAATATGTATGTCGCCGATCCGGTACATTCCGAGGCGGTCTCGGCACTGGCGGCGATGATCCGGCAGGTGTATCTGTCGCGCGCGATTAGGTCGGCGGCGTGACCCCATTCTCCTCGCCGCCCCGGCTCAAGGCCGGGGCGGCGAGGAGTGGGTGCTAAAGGGTGATCACAACTTTTCCGGTGGCGGCGCGGGTGCGCAGGAGGTCTAGTCCTTTGGGGTAATCCTCGAAAGGGAGTTCGTGGCTGATGTGGGGGCGCAGGCCACCTTCCGCGAACCATTGGAATAGAATGCGCAGGCTGTCGGTCAGCACTTGCGGCGCGAAAGTCAGATAGCCGCCCCAATACAGGCCCATCACGCTGAGGTTTTTCACCAGCAGGTGATTGGCGGGGATCTCGGGCAACTGACCCGAGGCGAAACCGATGGTCAGCAGGCGGCCTTCGGGGCGGCAAGCCGAGAGCGCGGCGGTGAAGGCGGGGCCACCGACCGGATCATAGACCACATCGACGCCGCCCAAGGCTTTGAGGGCGGCTTTCAGATCAGGCGTCTCGCTGTCGAGGGTGATATCGGCTCCGGCTGCGCGGGCGATGGCCAGCTTTTCGGGGCCACGGGCGCAGGCGATCACCTTTGCCCCCATGCGTTTGCCGATTTCCACTGCCGTCAGGCCGACGCCTCCGGCAGCACCAAACACCAACAGAGTCTCGCCGGGTTGCAGGCGGGCTTTGTGCGACAGAGCAAGGTGGGAGGTGCCATAGGCGATCTGGAAGGCGGCGGCTTGCTGGAAGCTCATGCTGTCGGGTAGGGGGATCAGCTGGGCGGCGGCGGCGGTGAGGTATTCGGCCAAAGCGCCGTGGCTGGCAAAGCCTGCAACGCGGGCACCGGGTTTGAGCGTGGTGGATGTGTCGGGGTGCAGGGCGTCAAGGATGCCGGCAAACTCCATCCCCGGAATGAAGGGCATGGCCGGGTGCTCTTGATACTTGCCCTCGGCCATCAATAGATCGGCAAAATTTAACCCGACGGCGGCGATTTTCAACCGGGCCTGTCCCGGTTCGGGTGTAGGCAGCGGATGCTCTGCCTGATGTGCTGGGGTGCCCAAAGCTGCGACTTTCCAAACCTGCATCTTCTGTCTCCGATTGCTGAGCAGGTGGTGTCAGATTTTTTTGGAAACGCCAAGAAAATTGGCTGAATTGCCTATCGGGCTACAATTTCATGGCATGGAAACGATCCCATTCGAACTGGAAACGATGCCATGCGGATGTATTATAGCAATATGCAACTTTTGAGTGTATTTAATTGCAAAATGCAATGCAAAATGGGATACACGTTCAGGGAGAGTTGACTGACAAGCGTAAACGCATGGGGGTGTAGCCCACATCCGGGGGCTGTTTCTTCTCCGCCTGTATAATTGGACATATCCAAAAAGACAGGTTTTCAGAAAGCTTTCGGGGAATCTGAGGAGAAAATCAGTTTTGGCAAAGTTGGCACGGAAATTGCTTTGTATGAGGGTGTTAGGTAGCATTGAAAGTGGAGACTGTTATGAAGCACCCCGTTGACGCTCATGTCGGCAAGCGCATCCGCCATCGTCGGTGGATGATCGGTATGACGCAGCAACAGCTTGCGGATAAGGTGGGCATCAAGTTCCAACAGATCCAGAAGTATGAAACCGGGATGAACCGGGTTTCTGCCTCGCGGCTGTGGGATATTGCAGATGCGCTTGGGGTGACGATTGCATTCTTCTTTGAAGGTCTGGCGGATGGCGCACAAGCCGCACAAGCTGGCCACGATATGATGGCGGATAAAGAAGCACTGGAACTGGTGCGGTCTTATTACGCGATCCCCGAAGCACAGCGGCGGCGCCTGTTCGATCTGGCGCGTGTATTGAGTGAAGCTGCGTAACCGCTGAGCACATAGCTTTGTAGCCCGGCGTGAATTGCCCCCAATTGCGCTGGTTACAAAGCTTGACCGCTCGCCCGCAAGTGCTTAGCCAAGGCTAGACACTTGTGGGCGACGGGCGGTTTAGGCCCCGGTGATGGGGCGAGATATGACGACATTTTCAGACATTGAAGCGCAGGATATCATCCGCACGGCGGCGCTGCTGGCGGATGCGGCGCGGGCGGCGACCTTGCAGCATTTTCGCAGCGATGGTCTGACGGCAGATAACAAGGAAGCGGTGCGGTTTGATCCGGTGACGGTGGCGGATCGCTTGTCTGAGCAGCGGATGCGGGAGATTCTTGCGCAGGCGCGGCCTGAGGATGGGATTCTGGGTGAGGAATTTGCGCCGGTGGTCGGGTCTTCGGGGCTGACTTGGGTGTTGGACCCGATTGATGGCACACGCGGGTATTTGTCGGGTACGCCGACTTGGGGGGTGCTGATCTCGGTCCGCGATGCGTCTGGCGTGATTTATGGCGTGATTGATCAGCCTTATATTGGCGAACGGTTTGAGGGAGGGTTGGGGCGCGCGGAAGTGAACGGGCCGATGGGGCGCAAGGTTTTGCGCACGCGTGAGGCGCGGCCTTTGTCGGAGGCGATTTTGTTCTCGACCTTCCCGGAGGTTGGGACGCCTGATGAGGGTGCTGCGTTCCGCCGGGTGGCGCCAAAGGCGAAGCTGGTGCGCTATGGCATGGATTGCTATGCCTATGGCCTGATCGCAGCGGGGCAGATTGATCTGGTGATCGAGGCGGGCTTGCAGGCCTATGACGTGCAAGCGCCAATCGCGGTGATTGAAGCGGCGGGCGGGATTGTCACCGATTGGTCGGGGCGGCCTTGTCTGGAGGGTGGGCGGGTGTTGGCTGCGGCGAATGCGGCGATCCATGCCGAGGCTTTGACTTTGCTGAACGCGTAGCCGATTTTTGAGAAAAATCGTGGGGGCTGTCTGCCCCCAAGGCAGCTTGGCGCTGCCAATCTGCCTTCCCCCGAGGATATTTGCACCAATGTGAAAGCACTTGGCGCTTGCGCTTGGCTTTGGTAGGTTTGGCGGCGCGAGTCCTTAACTCCCCCTTCTGTCGCGCATTCCCTGATCCACCGAAGGGGGTGGTGCTAAGGGGAAATCATGTCCGAAATTCTGATCAAGAACGCTGATGTCGTGGTGACGATGGATGGCGCGCGCCGCGAGATTGCGCGGGGTGATGTGTTGCTGCGCGGTGGGGTGATTGCGGCGGTGGGGCAGGGATTGGCGACGACAGGCGCGATGGTGGAGGCGCGCGGCTGCGTGGTCACACCCGGTTTGGTGAACACGCATCATCATCTCTATCAGACCCTGACGCGGGCGGTGCCGGGCGGGCAGGATGCCTTGCTGTTTGGCTGGTTGCAGACGCTTTATCCGATCTGGGGGAAGTTTGGGCCGGAGGAGATGTTTGTCTCGGCGCAAGTCGGGTTGGCGGAGCTGGCTTTGTCGGGCTGTTCTTTGACCTCGGATCATCTCTACCTGTTCCCGAATGGCGCGCGGTTGGATGATACGATTGCGGCGGCGGGCGAGGTGGGGCTGCGGTTTCATCCGACGCGTGGGGCCATGAGTATTGGTGTTTCGGATGGAGGCTTGCCGCCGGATGCTTTGGTGGAGCGCGAGGCTTTGATCCTTGAGGATTGCATCCGGGTGGTGGACCGCTTTCACGACAAGGCCGAGGGCGCGATGGTGCGGGTGGGGATTGCGCCGTGTTCGCCGTTCTCGGTTTCGCGCGATCTGATGCGCGAAGCAGCGGTTTTGGCGCGTGATAAGGGCGTGATGTTGCACACGCATCTGGCCGAGAATGAGGAGGATATCGCCTATTCGCTGGCAAAGTTTGGCTGCCGTCCGGGGCAATATGCCGAGGATCTGGGCTGGACGGGCGACGACGTCTGGCACGCGCATTGCGTGAAGTTGGACGCGGGTGAGATTGATCTGTTTGCAAGGTCTGGCACTGGGGTGGCGCATTGCCCATGCTCGAATTGTCGGTTGGGGTCGGGGATTGCGCCGGTGCGGGCGATGCGTGACGCGGGGGTGAAGGTGGGGCTGGGGGTGGATGGCTCGGCCAGCAATGACGCCGGCAATCTGATCCTTGAGGCGCGGCAGGCGCTTTTGTTGCAGCGGGTGTCGCGCGGCGCGGATGCGATGGCGGCGCGTGAGGCGTTGGAGATCGCCACTTTGGGCGGCGCGAAGGTGTTGGGGCGCGGCGATTGCGGGTCGATTGAGGTCGACAAGCGGGCGGATATTGCGATCTGGGATGTGTCGGGGATTGAGGCGGCTGGATCTTGGGACCCGGTGGCGAGTTTGATCCTGTGCGGGCCGACACGGGTGCGGGATTTGTTTGTCGAGGGGAGCGCGGTGGTGCGGGATGGCCGGATGGTGACGATTGATTTGGCCCGCGTGATCGCGCGGCAAAATCAGATGGCGCTGCGGTTGGTCGGCTGACCCCTGCTGCGGGACAATTTGACGCGGCCCGATCTGAGCCTGATTCGTCGTCTGGCTGCGCCTTGGTGTTGGCGGAAACTCGGCCTAAAGGTTTGTTTTTGAAGAAATTTACAGCTTGAGATTGCGTGGCTTGACCGGCCCGCTGAAAGCACCGGATTGACTCGGCGCTGAGGCTGAAAATCCAATTCCCAGCGTGTAATTGCTGCCTTTATCCTACTATGGATCCCGGTTTTTGTTGTTGTTCCAGATCATGGCTCGTCATCGCATTCAAGGATCAGAATGCGAGTGTTAGGGAAAACTCTGGAGAATATTATGGCAATTACCGGAACTCCGACGACAATCGGGGATGACATCGTCACGGTCACGCCGACAGGGTCGTATTCGATCGACGCGCAGGCGGGGAACGACAAACTGGTGCTGGATTTCTCGTCTTTGGGCGGGGATATCGGCTACACTTATGTCGGCAGCGGCTATTACCGCTACACGGATGGCGTGCGCACCACGGTCGATTTTCTGAACTTTGAACGCTATGATATCACGGGTGGCGCGGGCGCTGACCTGCTGGTCGGTGGCGCTTTGGCCGACCGTTTGGTGGGCAACGCGGGCAATGACCGTTTTGAGGGCGGACTGGGGGCCGATACGATCATCGGCGGCACTGGGATGGACCGTTGGGTCGCGGATTATTCCACCTTTGCCAGTGCCGTGAGCCTTGACCTGCTGGGCGTCGGGGTTTCGACAGTGGTCGGCAGCGGCGTGACGCTGAGCGGGGTGGAGGCGATCTCGCTGAGCACGGGGGCGGGGGCGGATGTGATCAACACCGCAGCCTACAGCGCCAATGATGATGTGTCGACCGGTGCGGGCAACGACTATGTGGCGCTTGGCCGTGGCGTCGATAGCGCGCATGGCGGTGACGATATCGACACGTTGCGGATGGATTGGTCGGGTATGACCGACCCGAATGCGGGCATCAGCAATGTCTATGTTGGCAGCGGATGGTATCGCTATGGCAATGGCGCGGATCGGTTGGATTATCAGGGCTTTGAGCGCTATGACTTGATCGGCGGCGCGGGCGGTGATGTGCTTTATGGGGCTGCGCTGAACGACACGCTGACGGGCAATGCTGGCAACGACCTGTTGGCCTCGGGCGGCGGTGTGGACAATGTCAGCGGCGGCGACGGCATTGATATCTGGCGGGTCGATACCTCGGCCCGGTCGACCGCCACGCAGATCAACCTGCAAACGCAGACCACCAACTATGGCGCGGTTCTTGCCGGGATCGAGCGTATCGAGTTCACTGGCGGCAATGGCGCTGATCAAGTCACGGCGCTGGCTGGGGTTTACAACGACTCGATTTCGACCGGCAACGGCAACGATCTGGTGTCAACCGGGCGCGGTGTGGACGGCGCTGACGGCGGTGCTGGCACCGTTGACAAGTTGGTGATGGATTGGAGCGCGATCAGCGATCCGCGTCAGGGCATCAGCCTGAGCTATATCGGTTCGGATTGGTGGCGTTATCAGGCGACAAGTGGCGACCGCTTGGATTTCCGTTACTTCGAGACCTATGACCTGCGCGGTGGTGCGGGGGATGACGCGCTGACCGGAGGGGCGCTGAACGACACGCTGATCGGTAACGGCGGCGATGATACGCTGAACGGCGGCATCGGTGACGGCACATTTGATGGCGGTGCAGGCAATGATCTGTGGACGGCCGATCTGTCGGCCCAAGGCATTGCCTTGTTCAACGCCGTGACCAGCCAGACCGCTGCGCAGATGACGGGCCTTGGGCTTTCGGTCAGTGCAATCGAGCGGCTGAGCCTGACCACCGGCAACTTTGCCGATGTGATCAGCACCGAAGGCTTTGCGCTGAACGACTACATCGGCACCTCGGGTGGCAATGACAAACTGAACGGTGGCTTGGGCTTTGACACGCTGGATGGCGGCAGCGGCAATGACATCATGACGGTGAATTATGCCACGGCGACCAGTGCTGTCAGCAATATCTACGTTGGAAGTGGGTTTAACCGCTACCAAATGGCCGACGGCACGGCGAGCGTGGATTGGATCAACATGGAAAGGTTCGCACTGACCGGTGGGCTTGGCAATGACTCGCTCAATGGGGGTGCCTCGGGCGATACGTTGATCGGCAACAACGGCGATGATGTTCTTAACGGCAATCGCGGGATGGACAGCATCGTCGGTGGCAATGGCCGTGATACCTATATTGGCGATTATTCCAACCTTGCCACGGCGGTCACGTTGACGCTGACGGCGGCAGGGGCGGGCACCATTGGCGGCGCGGGCACAAAGCTGGTCACGGTTGAGAACATCAACCTGAGCACAGGGGCCGGGGCTGACGTGATCAATCTCGGCGCGGCGACTGGCAGCGATACGCTTGCCACCGGCAACGGCGATGATGTGGTGAACTTGGGGCGCGGCATCTATGAAAGCGTAGATCTTGGGCTTGGCACCGACACGCTGACACTGGATGCGTCGCTGGCAACGGCGGGCCTGCGCGAGTGGTATATCGGCAGCGGCTATACCCGTATCCAAGCCACCGACAGCAGCTATACCGCCGATATGGCCGGTGTGGATCATCTGAACGTGGCGGGGTCGGCCTATAGCGATCACATCTACGGCTTTGATTTGTCGGATACGCTGAACGGCAAGGCGGGCACCGACTTCCTTGACGGCGGCAAGGGGGATGACATCCTGACCGGCGGCACCGGGGCTGACCTGTTCATCTTCAGCGATCTTTACAACGCGGGGCATGATCTGATCTCGGATTTCGACGACGGTGATCTGATCCGTCTGACGGGCTATACTGTCACCGGATCGGTTGGGGCTGGCGATGGCAGCACGCTTCTGACCGGCGGGGTACAGGTTTCCAGCGCGGGCGGCGTCAGCACGCTGCATATCGGGCTGGATGCCACTGCGGGGGCGGATCTGAACATCGACCTCACCGGCAGCTTCGTTGGCGCGGACTTCCTGCTGTCAGGCAGCGACATCCTGTTCGTCTGATCCCCGCTAAACCACGAACGCACAGGGCCGGGGTGATCCCGGCCCTATGGCATTTTTGCGGGGGGCATTTTTCCGGCGCGGGTCATCGTTTCGCAGGTTTTGATTTACAGCCCTGCGGGTTTCGGCTAATCCCCAGATCATGATCACCCGGACCGCCCTTATTGCCCGTCCCCGACGCCTGCGCTGAAAAGCTTAGGCGTTTGATCCGCTTTGGCCCGGCGAAATGGGCCTTCCCTCGTTGACTTCCCATACAGTCCTTGGCTACGCCTAGGCTTTCCCGTGAAAGGCCCTGCCCATGATCACCGCTGTTTTGCCCACTTATAACCGCGCGCCGATGGCTTTCGTCAAAGGCGAAGGCTCTTGGCTGACGGCGGAGGATGGCAGCCGATATCTGGATTTGGGCGCGGGGATTGCGGTGAATTCCTTGGGCCATGCCAATCCGGCGTTGGTGGCGGCTTTGACCGAGCAGGCGGGGCAGTTGTGGCATGTCTCGAATCTGTATCGCATTCCGCAGCAGGAAAAGCTGGCGCAGATGTTGGTGGACAAGACCTTCGCCGACACAGTGTTCTTTACCAATTCCGGCACCGAAGCCTGCGAATTGGCGGTGAAAATGGCCCGGAAATATCACTATGACAATGATATGGCCGACCGGGTCGATATCATTGCCTTTGAGGGCGCGTTCCATGGACGCTCGACGGCGGCGATTGCGGCATCGGGGTCTGAGAAGATGGTCAAGGGCTTCGGCCCGCTGATGCCGGGGTTTCGCCAGTTGAAATGGGGCGATGAAGATGCGATCCGGGCGGCAATCACCACCCGGACCTGTGCGGTGATCATCGAGCCGGTGCAGGGCGAGGGTGGGATTCGGGTCGCCACCGACGGCTATTTGCAGCTGCTGCGCGATCTCTGCGATGAGACGGGCACGCTGCTGATCTTCGATGAGGTGCAATGTGGGGTGGGCCGGACTGGCAAGCTGTTCGCGCATGAATGGGCGGGCGTCACACCCGACATTATGATGGTCGCCAAGGGCATTGGCGGCGGCTTTCCTTTGGGCGCGGTTCTGGCCACCGAAAATGCGGCAAGCGGCATGGTCGCGGGCACACATGGCTCGACCTATGGCGGCAATCCGTTGGGCTGTGCGGTGGGGGCGAAGGTGATGGAGATTGTCGCTGATGACGCGTTTCTTGACGCGGTGTCGCGCAAGGCGGCGCAGTTCCGGCAGGGCCTCGAAGGCTTGGTCGCTTCGCACCCAACCGTGTTTGAAGCGGTGCGCGGGCAAGGGTTGATCTTGGGGTTGAAGTGCACGGCGCTGAACTCTGATATCGTCAAAGCCGCCTATGCCGAACATCTGCTGACCGTGCCTGCGGCGGATAATGTGCTGCGGCTGCTACCGGCCTTGAACATCCCCGAGGCGGATATTGCCGAGGCTTTGGCGCGGCTGGATCGCACTGCGCTTCGGATCGAGGCAGCATAATGCGACTGATCCACCCCAGCGCCGAAGCAGCACTTTGTGCATCCCGACGAGTCTTTGGCTGACCCTTTGGTCATCCTCTGTGTTCAAATATCCTCGGGGGTCCGGGGGCGGAAAGCCCTCGGCGCTCTCAACCAAAGAGACGCTTCATGAAACATTTCCTCGATATCCACAAAACCGACGCCAGCGAGTTGCGGGCGATGATCAACTCGGCGCTGGCGATGAAAACCGCGCGCAACAATCGCCCGAAAGGCACGCCGGATGATGACCAGCCCCTGGCCGGGCGGATGGTGGCGCTGATTTTCGAGAAACCCTCCACGCGGACGCGGGTGTCGTTTGATGTCGGGGTGCGGCAGTTGGGCGGGCAGACCATGGTGCTTTCCGGCAAGGAAATGCAGTTGGGCCATGGTGAGACGATTGCCGATACCGCGCGGGTTTTATCGCGCTATGTCGATCTGATCATGATCCGCACCTTTGAAGAGGCCACGCTGCTGGAGATGGCTGAGCATGCCACGGTGCCGGTGATCAATGGGCTGACCAACCGCACGCATCCCTGTCAGATCATGGCGGATGTGATGACTTATGAAGAACATCGCGGGCCGATTGCGGGCAAAAAGGTGGTTTGGGCCGGGGATGGCAACAACGTCTGCGGCAGCTTCCTGCATGCGGCGGGGCAGTTTGGCTTTGATTTCACCTTCACCGGGCCGGAGACTTTGGAGCCGGAGGGTAAGTTCATCGGGTTTGCCCGCGAGAAGGGCAGCCGGGTGACGATTGAGCGCGATCCAGCCAAGGCGGTCACGGGGGCGGATTTGGTCGTGACCGATACTTGGGTGTCGATGCACGACCCGGAGTCGGCCAAGGAACGGCGGCACAATCAGTTGCGGCCTTATCAGGTCAACGAGGCTTTGATGGCCCGGGCCAAGCCGGATGCTTTGTTTATGCATTGCTTGCCCGCGCATCGCAATGATGAGGCGACTTCTGCGGTGATGGACGGGCCGCATTCGGTGATTTTTGATGAGGCGGAAAATCGGCTGCATGCTCAAAAGGCGGTGATGCGCTGGTGTTTGGGGGTTTGAGGTTTTGGCTGTCCACGCGTGGACAGGGGTGCTGATTCATAAGAATCAATGAGTTACCCGGCGCTGGTTTACATTTTGTTAACCAGCGCCGGATTGAGGGGAGCGATAGCCCCCCTTGCATATTTGGGCTTTGTGCGGCCATCTGTTGGGGATAAATTATCACCCGAAAGGCCTCTCCCATGCAAAATCCGGTTCCGTTCTTCACCCATTCCCTCACCGCGTTGTCGAAGATCCTTGATAAAGCCGAGGCTTTTGCCGAAGCCAAGAAGATCAAGCCTGAGGTGATCCCGCAGTTGCGGTTGATCGCGGATATGTTGCCGCTGTGGCGGCAGGTGACGATTGCCTGTGATCACGCCAAAGGCGCGCCTGCGCGGCTGGCGGGGGTTGAGGTGCCGAGCTTTGCCGATACCGAAACCACGCTGGCTGAATTGAAAGAGCGGATCGCCAAGACCATCGCGTTCCTCGCCACCATCCCGGCAGAGGCGTTTGACGAGGCCGAGGCGCGCACCATCAGCGTTAAGGCGGGGCCGCGCGAGTTGTCGTTTCCGGCGGTGAAGTATTACCACGGCTATGCGGTGCCGAATTTCTATTTCCACATGGCGACAGCCTATAACATCCTGCGCGCCAATGGCGTGGATGTGGGCAAGACCGATTTCTTGGGGGCATAACCATGTCCACGGCTTTGCTGGTGATCGACGTGCAGATGGCCTTTGTGGCGCGGCGTGAGGCGGGCTTTGTCTGGGGCAATCCTGACGCCGACACCGGTATTGCGACCCTGTTGGCCGCCTTTCGCGACAAGGGCTTGCCGGTGCTGCATGTGCATCACAACGACCCGAACCCCGGCGATAGCTTTCATGCCGATCAGCCGGGATCGGCGGTGCAGCCGTTGGCTGCTCCGCTGGCGGACGAGGCGGTGTTTATCAAGCAGGGCTCGTCTGGGTTTATTGGCACTGGGCTGGCGGATCATCTGACCGCTGAGGGCATCACCGGCTTGGTGATTGTCGGCGGGGCGGCGAATTACTGTGTGGAATCCACCGCGCGGATGGCGGGGAATCTGGGCTATGCGACCACGGTGGTCGGCGATGCGCTGATCAATTTCCGCCAGCGTTTGCGCGATGGCCACGAAATGGCGGCGGGCGATGTGCTGGCGCTGACCTTGGCCAATCTGGATGGCGAGTTCGCGCATATCGCCTCGGTGAATGAGATTCTGACTCAGGTGGCGAGCTGACCCACCGCGATTGCAACTGTTAAAGCGGTTTCAGACCATCGGCGGCGGCGGTGCGATGGGCCAGCGCCGTGACGATCAGCAGCACGACGGCGAGAGCGGCGTAGGTGGCGCGAAAGCCGATGTGGTCGGCGATGAAACCGATGCTGGACGGGGCCACCAGAATGCCCGCATAGCCGACCATGGTGACGGTGGAAATTGCGGCTCCGGCGGTCATGCCGGGGTGGTTGCCTGCGGCGGAGAACAGGATCGGCACCATGTTGGCGACGCCTAGCCCTGCAAAGGTAAAGCTGGCGATGGCTATGATGTCATTCGGGGCCAGCGCGCCGCCCAGCAGGCCAGCGGCAGAGATAAGCCCCGAAATTTGTAGGGTTTTTACCGCGCCAAAGCGATTGCGCAAACGATCACCTACAAAGCGCATCGCAGCCATCGCCGCAGCGAATCCGGCAAAGCCAAGGCCCGAGCGGAACAAATCCGAGCCAAGTTCTCGGCTGAGGTAGATCGCGGCCCAGTCCAGCACCGCGCCTTCTGGGACCATGCAGAACAGCGCCATGAAGCCCAAAATCCACAGGCTGGCATCACGGGGCAGCAGGGCGTGCGGTTTGGGTTTGGTCTCGACGGGATGGGGGGCGTCGGCGATCAGTTTTGGGCTTGCCAGCAGCACTGTGACCAGAGCGATACAGGCGACGATCAGGGCTTGGGTCTCGGCCCCCCACTGTGCGATGATGTAGCTGCCGCCAAGGCCGCCGATGAATCCGCCCAGGCTCCAGAAGCCGTGGCTGGAGGACATGATGGCGCGGCCCATCCGGCGTTCGACCTCGACCGCGTTGGCGTTCATCGCCACATCCATCGAGCCGAGCACTGCGCCCATCAAAGCCATGGCGGGGGTCAGCAGCCAGAGGTTCGGTGCCAGCACCACCAGTGGCAAGGTGGGGGCGGCGGCAAGGCCGAAGGCGCGGGCGATGCGGCGCGAGCCATGGCTTTGGATCAGGCGACCGGCGAACAGCATGGCGCCGACCGCGCCAAGGCCAAGCGCGAGGATCAACAGGCCCAGAGTGGTGGCGCTGATATTATGGCGGGTCAGCAGCAGCGGGATTTGCGGCGCCCATGCGCCCATCACGAAGCCATTGGTGGCGAACATCGCCGCCACTGGCCAGCGTCCGGTTTGTGTTTGCTGCATCTGATCCTCCCGTTAGCGCTGACAGGATTAGGGTTTGGCGCGCGGGAGGGAAAGGGGCAGGGTCGCACCTTTTGTTTCAACTGTTTCAGCAGCACTGTCCGTCGCGCAAGCTTCCTAGGCTGATTTTAGGGGTGTGGATGGTTATCGCCTGCGGTGAAGCGCCATTCGGTAATCTGGGTCAGGGTTTCACCTTTAGCCAAGGTGATCGGCGGGAAGCCGGGCTTGTTTGGGGCATCGGGCCAGCCTTGGGCTTCGATCGCGAGGCCTTTGTAGGCGTCATGACGGCAGTCGTAGATCTGGATGCCGGGTTCGGTGGTGGCGACGGTCATTTTGGTGCCGGTGCGGCCTGTCAGGATGAGGACATCGCGCAGGGGGTGCTGAGTTTGGTCGAGACAAAAGCAATTATCAAGGTCGGGGGAGTGGGGCGCGACGGGCTTGGCTTTGCGGAAATCGAACATATCGCTGGTGGGACGGATTTCTCCGGTCGGGATGAATTCATCGGTGGCGGGGAGGTAGTGGTCGGCTTTGATCTGCAGGCTGTGGCCGGTGAAATCGGATGTGCCGTCGAGGTTCCAATAGCTGTGGTTGGTGGCGTTCAGCAGGGTGTCGGCATCTGTTGTGGTGGTGATGGTCAGGCGCAGGTTGGCGGGGGCTGCGACCTGAAACAGCGCGGTGATGCGGCGGGTGCCGGGGAAGCCGCCTTCATTGTGGGGGAGGGTGAGGGCGAGGAGGCACTCGGTTTCAGTCGCGTGGATGAGGTGCCAGACTTTTAGGTGGGTGCCTGCATCGCCGGAATGTAGGGTGTGTTGGCCGTTGAAATTGACTTGGAAGGCTAGGGTTTCGTCGTTGAGGGGGGCTTGGGCGTTGGTCAGGCGGTTGACAACGGGGGCGATGATGGAGCCGTGATAGCGTAAAGGGCCTTCGTAGTCGGCGAGGGCTTCGGAGCCTAGGGTGAGGTCATAGGGGATATTTTTTAGGCGGACGGATTGGATTACAGCGCCCCAAGTCAGGATTGCGACGGTGAGATCGCCCGCGGTGAGGGTGATTTTCTCAACCGCTTCGCCTGTGGTGGTGGTGCCGAAATGTGCCATCTGTGCCTGCTGTTTTGATCCTAGCCTGCGGCGATGAAGCTGTATCATCGCCGCGAGGTCAAGCGGGTTTGGCGGTGGCGTTTGCGCGCGTCAGCCGTTCAGGCAATCGGTCAGGGCTTTGGCAATGCTGCGCATCAGAGTGTCATAGGCGTCGGGGCCGAAGGGGAGCGAGGAGCCGACGGGATCGAGGGCTGCGCCAAGTTTGGTGGCGGTGCCCCGCATCAGTTGCGTCAGCATCGCCGGGTCGTGTTGCACTTCGGGGAAAGCGCAAGTGTAGGCGCCGGATTTTAGCTCGGCTTGCAGTTCGGTCAGTTTGGCAGCACCGGGGGTGGAGGCATCGCCCAAGGCCAGAGAACCGTGATGGGCAAGGCCGTAATGGGCGGCGAAATAGCCGTAGGCGGCGTGGAAGGTGACAAAAGGTTTGTCTTTGATTGCGGATAGTTGCGCGGTGATCTCGGCATCCATCGCGGCGATGCGGGCCTTGGTCGCGGCGGCGTTGGCGGCGTAGGTGGTGGCGTGTTCGGGGTCGAGGGTGGAGAGGTCGGCGGCGATCAGATCTGTCCAGATCGCGGCATTGGCGGGATTCATCCAGACATGGGGGTCGGTGCCGTCATGGGCGTGGCTGTGTTCGGCGTCGGTGGTGTCGGACTCGTCGTGGGCGTCTTCTTCCTCGCCTTGGCCTGCGGGATAGGCTTGGGTTTCGGTGCCTTTCGCATCCAGCAGGGCCAGCGAAACTGCCTTGCTGTCGGTCATCGCGCGGTCAAGCCATGGCGTCAGCTCGGGGCCGATCCAGATCACGGTGTCGGCGTCGGCTATGCTTTGCATCTGGCTGGGGCGGAGCTGGAAATCATGCTCATCCGCGCCTTTTTCCAGCAGCAAAACAGGGGTGCCGAGGTCGCCCATCACTTGCGCCACAAGGGCGTGAACCGGGGGGATGTCGGTGACAACTTTGGGGACTTCTGCGAGGGCAAGCGTTGGCAGACTGGCAAGCGCGAGTGATATGACATAACGCATCGGTAGGGCCTTTTGTTTGGCGACAAGGGGCGGTATGATTGTTATAGTATAACATGTCAAGGGGGCCGCATGGCGCATCTTCATTCTGACGCTTGCCCCGGCTGCGAGGTGCCGGATCTGGCCTTTGCGGCGCATGACCACGCGCATTGCAGTGCGGATGCGCTGGCACGGGCTGAGGCTTTGGTGGCTGAAAAGGGCCTGCGGCTGACACCGGTGCGCCGGAGGGTGCTGGAGATTTTGCTGGAGGAGCATCGGGCGCTTGGGGCCTATGATGTGCTGACACGGCTGGCCGCCGAGGGCTTTGGCAATCAGCCGCCCGTGGCCTATCGAGCGCTGGACTTTCTGGAAGAACAAGGACTTGCGCATCGCATTCGGCGTTTGAACGCCTTCACCGCCTGTATGCATCCGGGCGAGGCGCATGCGCCTGCTTTTCTGATTTGCCGGGGCTGTAATGTGGTGGCCGAAGCCCCCGCAGCGCCTGTGATGGCGGCTTTGCAGGCGGCAGCGGGGCAGAGTGGGTTCGTGATTGAACGCTCCACCATCGAGGCTTTGGGGCTGTGCCCAAGCTGTCAGGTGGCAGCATGAGCCTGCTTGCGGCGCAAGGAATCACGGTGCGGTTTGGCGGCGAGGCGGTGCTGTCGGATGTGTCCTTGGCGATTGAGCCGGGGGAGATTGTGACGATTCTGGGGCCGAATGGCTCGGGCAAATCGACGTTGTTGCGGGCTTTGCTGGGGATTTTGCCGCTGGCTGCGGGGGTTGTGACGCGGGCTGCCGGGCTGCGTTTGGGCTATGTGCCGCAGAAGTTGAGCATTGATCGCTCGATGCCGATGACGGTGCGGCGGTTTTTGTCGCTTCCGGTGCGGGTGGGGGACGTTGAGGCCACGTTGGCGCTGGCGCGGGTGGGTCTGCCGGGGCTGGAGCAGCGGCAGATGGCGGGGCTGTCGGGCGGGCAGTTTCAGCGGGTGCTGTTGGCGCGGGCGTTGTTGTCTGCGCCGCAACTGCTGCTCTTGGACGAGCCGACGCAGGGTCTGGATCAGCCCGGTGAGGCCGGGTTTTATCGGCTGATTGAGGAAGTGCGGCGTGAGACCGGGGCGGCGATTTTGATGGTCAGCCACGATTTGCATGTGGTGATGGCGGCGTCGGATCGGGTGATTTGTCTGAACGGCCATATCTGCTGTCAGGGCTCGCCCGTGGTGGTCTCAAACGCGCCGGAATATCGCGCGCTGTTTGGGCTGGGATCGCAAGGCGCGCTGGCTTTGTATCAGCACCAGCATGATCACAGCCACGAGCCGGATTTGGTTGATGCCCATGGCCGCGCGCCGTCGGACCCGCATCATGGACATAATCATGCTTGATAACCTGCTGGGGCTTGACGATTTTCTGGTGCGGGCGGCTTTGGCCGGTCTGGGCTTGGCGCTGGCGACCGGACCTCTGGGGTCATTCGTGGTCTGGCGGCGGATGGCGTATTTTGGCGATGCGACCAGCCATGCGGCGATTTTGGGCGTGGCTTTGGCGCTGGCGTTGCAGTTGCCGATTGGGGTGGGCACGCTGCTGGTGGCGCTGGCGATGGCGGGGACGGTTTCGACCTTGGCCGCGCGCGGTTGGGCGATGGATACGACGTTGGGCGTACTGGCCCATTCGGCTTTGGCGTTTGGTCTGGTGGCGATTTCCTATGTGCCTGGGGTGCGGGCCGATCTTTCGACTTATCTGTTTGGCGATATTCTGGCGGTGTCCAAGGCCGATCTGGGGTTTATCTGGGCCGGGTCTTTGGGGGTGGTGGCGCTGCTGGTCTGGCGTTGGCAGGCGCTGCTGACTGCCACGCTGAATGAAGATCTCGCCCATGCTTCTGGCCTGAACCCGGATCGCGAGCGGTTGGTCTTGACGCTGGCCTTGGCTTTGGTGGTGGCGGTGGCGTTGAAGATCGTCGGGGCTTTGCTGATCGCGGCGATGCTGATCATCCCGGCGGCGGCGGCGCGGGGGCTGGCGCGGACGCCGGAAAGCATGGCGGCTTATGCGACGGGGTTTGGCGGGCTGGCCTGTTTGGTCGGGCTGCGGCTGTCGTTGTGGCAGGATACACCTGCGGGGCCGTCGATTGTCAGTGCGGCTGCGGTGATTTTTGCGCTGGTGGCGGTGTTTGGCAGGATGCGACGCGCGTAGACCCGGGCCACGATTTTTCTCAAAAATCGTCTCGGTTGCGCGCGCAGCAATGCCGCTTTCTGGCGACTATGTCGTTTTCGTCTGTCGAATGTCGGCTGCCCTAGCTCGCCAGAGCGTGCTTGCGGCACATATGGGTGCAAATCCCATTCGGAGAGACTCGATGAAGACTCATGTCAAAGCGCTGGTTGTTGGCGGTGGTGCGGTCGGCAATGGCATTGCCTATCATCTGGCGAAGGCCGGATGGGATACCATGCTGGTGGAGCGGGATGAGTTGACGAGCGGGTCAACTTGGCACGCGGCGGGGCTGCTGCCTTTGTTCAACATGGGCTATGCGACGACGCATATTCACAAGTATTCGGTGGATTTCTACAAATCGCTGGAGGCGGAAACCGGGCTGAACGCCGGGTTCGCGGTGGTGGGCAACCTGCGGATGGCGCAGCATCAGGAGCGGATGGATGAGTATATGCTCTATTCATCGGTGGCCGAGACGGCGGGGGTTTATCACGAGTTTCTTAGCCCTGCGCAGATGAAAGAGCGTTGGCCGTTGTTGCGCACCGATGATCTGGTCGGCGCGCTGTATCACCCGCAGGACGGCTATATTAACCCGGCGGATGTGACTCAGGCGATGGCCAAGGGGGCGCGTCAGCATGGCGTGACGATTGAGCGTAAGGTGCAGGTGGACGGTTATAAGTGGACCGGAAGCGAGTGGATCGTGTCCTGCACGCGGATGGTTGAGCAGGGCGGCAATCTGGTCGCCTCGGACGACAAGTTTGAAATTCGGGCCGAGCATGTGGTCACCGCCACCGGCAACCATGCGCAGCGCACGGCGCGGTTGTTGGGGATCAAGATCCCGGCGATCCCGGTGGAGCATCAGTTCATCGTCACCGAGCCCGATCCGATGTTGGTCGAGTATCGCAAAAACAACCCGGAACACCCGGTTCTGCGCGATGCGGATGCGAAGTGGTATGTGCGCGAAGAACGTGGCGGCTGGATCCTTGGCCCTTATGAAAAGGGTGCGCCGGCGCGGTTTGAATATTCGGTGCCCGATAGCTTCCGCGCCGACCTGTTCCCGCTGGATTTGGAGCGGATCGAGGCCGAATATATGGCGATGATCCACCGCTTGCCGTCGTCGGAAGTGGTTGGTTTGAAAGACGATTTCAACGGCCCGATCTGTTATACGCCGGATGGCAACCCGCTGGTTGGCCCGGTTCCGGGGCTGCGCAATATGTGGATCGCCGAGGGCTTCTCGTTTGGCATCACGGCGGCGGGCGGCACGGGGTATTATCTGGCGCAAATGATGGTGAATGGCGAGGCTGAGATCGACATGGCTTCGCTCGATCCGCGCCGGTATGGCTCGTGGATCACCACCGAATACGCTGCGCGCAAGAATGAGGAATGCTACGACCATGTGTTCGTGCTGCATCACCCGGATGAGGAGCGTGAGGCGTGCCGTCCGTTGCGCACCGCGCCGGTTTATGATCGCCAGAAGGCGTTGGGCGCGCAGTTTGGGCAGGTGAATGGCTGGGAGCGGCCGATTTACTATGGTCCGCTGGATGCGCCAGAGGATTTCGACCATAAATCGCGGTCGTTCCGGCGTGGGGCTTGGTGGCAATATGCGGTGGATGAGGCCAAGGCCATTCGCGAAACCGCTGGTTTGATTGATGCAACTGCGTTCACCAAGCATGTGGTGAAGGGGCCGGGGGCGACGGCGTTCCTCGACTGGTTCACCTGCAACGCTTTGCCGAAGGTTGGCCGGATCAATCTGACCTATGCGCTGACCCCTGCGGGTACGACGCGGACGGAATATACCATCGTGCGCAATGGCGAGGATGATTATTATCTGGTCAGCGCCGGGGCCTGGACGGCCTATGACGCGGATTATCTGCGCAAATGTGCCGAGGATAAAGCGCCGGAGTTCGGCTATATCGAGATCCATGATGTGACGACGCAGTGGGGGGTGTTCGCGATTGCGGGACCGAAGGCGCGGGCGATTTTGGCCGAGCTGATCAAGGATGAAAACCCGGCGACGGCTTTGTCGAACAAGCGCTTCCCGTGGCTGTCGGCGCGGCGGATTGAACTGGGGATGTGCCCAGTCAATGCGATCCGGGTGGCTTACACTGGCGAATTGGGCTGGGAATTGCACCATCCGATCGAGATGCAGCGCTATTTGTGGGATCAGTTGATCGCCGCTGGGGCCAAGCATGGCATGAAGCTGGTCGGCGCGCGGGCGCAGAACTGGCTGCGGCAGGAGAAATCGTATCGGGCGTTCGGCAACGAATTGGGCCGCGATGCGACGCCGTTGGAGGCGGCTTTGGATCGGTTTGTTGATCTGAAGAAGGACTTTCAGGGCAAGCAGGCGATGCTGGATGTGGGTATTCGCTCGAAGTGCTGTACGCTGTTGATTGATGGGCCGTCGGATACCGATCCTTGGGGTAAAGAGGCGTTGTTGCTGGATGGCGTGAAGATCGGGCGGCTGACTTCGGGTGGCTATTCGGTGGCGTTCGGCAAGCAGATCGGCATGGGCTATGTGCGGCCTGATCTGGCGGAAGTTGGCACCAAGCTGAAGGTTCGGATGAACCGCGAGCTATGGGATTGTGTCGTGGTCGAGGATTCGCCGTTTGATCCAAGCAACGCTCGGATTCGGGTGGATGGCTGATTTGTCCGCGCGTGGGCGCTGGGGCTAGTCTTTTAGGATCAAAGGGTTAGGTTTCGGTGTTTGCGAATTGTTAAGGATTGGGGGCGGTGGGACTAATCCTGCCGCCCTTGGCTTTTGTTGCTGGTCGCCGGGGTTTCACACCCCGGACCCCGTGGGATATTTGAGCCAATGTGAAATTAGAGAGCCGCGTGTGTAGGGCAGGGAAAATTTTAGGCAAATTGTTGGGGTTTGAGGGTGGGACTGTATCGGTCAAGTTGAGGGGCGCAGTAGATACCGCGCGGGGTGCAAGATCATGTCGCGTCTTCTCGCGCGCCTTCCAGCACGATATCCAACTCGCCATCGGGAAGGGCGTGTTGCAGGTGCAGCGCTTGTTTGATCGGAGCTGTCAGCCAGAGGCGGCATTCCTCGGGGCGTAGCAGGATGACAGGCATTGCCTTGGGGAGAATGCCTGCGACCTCGCGATTTGGTTCGCAGGTGAGGAAGGCGAAGGCCTCCACCGTGACCTCGCCCTCTTTCAGCTTGCGGGTCGAGGTCCATTCGGTACGAATGCCTGCGAAGAAGGCCAGCGGACGATCCGCGCCAAGAGCGAACCAAACTGGCTTACCTTTGTTCGGGCCGGATCGGCTGTCCGGCTCTGCAAAGCTGGTGAAGGGCACCAGGCAGCGATGTTCGACCCCCAGCCATCTTTGCCAATGCGGGGAGGCAAGGTTGCGGATATTCGTCACCCCCGGATCGGTGCGTTTGCCGTGTAGAAACTGCGGCGGCGTTGGCAGGCCTCAGCGGGCCATCGACAACTGCCAACCGCCAGTGGCAGCGGGGCGGAGGATTGGCGCGGCATAGTCGGGGTAGATGCCTGACAGAGGCGGTAGATTGCCGGTAAAATCTTCGATCACGTCATCGTCTTCGGCGATCTCTTTGGAGGCTTGATGTACCTCGTCTTGGCTTTTGGTCTGCGAGTAGAGATTGCACATTTGTGTTGCCGGGAATGAGAAGGCTGCCAAAGTGGGAACACTTTGGCAGCTTGTCCAGTGCTGGATGTGCTTTGAGAGTCTTTCCGGGGTTACTCGGCAGCAATCCGTGTATCCGTGACGATCAGCGCGCAGGTGGCGCAGGCTTTCGGGCCGGTTTGAGCGAACCAGCGGCAACTGGCGCGGATGGTGCAGGGGGGCAGGTCGGGAGTTGCATGGGCTTGCAGGGCTTCCATCGCGCGGTCGATCACGCCGCAGCGGCTGCCTGTCCATTGGACGCACGCCGAGGTTTGGCAGGTGCCTGAGAAGCGCATGCGGGCTTCGGGTGGGCCTGCGGCTTTCGCGGCGTTCAGGAAATCTGCGTCGACCGTCATCGGTGTACGCAGGTTGTGGATGCGACCGTCCGGGCCCAACACGCCGATGAGACCAGCGCCCGCGTTCGCGGGGGCGCTGGGGCAGGTGTAGGGCGCGCGGGCGGTGGGGGGATCACCGCCCGCAGCACTCATAATCCGGCCCTTGCGGTGACAAAGGCGCGGTTGAGTTGTTTTTCAGCGTCAAACAGCATGTCGAAATCATGCCGGGCGACCAGCCCCCACCAATCGCGGGGGAATTTGGTCACGAAAGGTTGGTCGTAGCGGATGCCCGCCAAATGGCCGAGCACCAGCTTTTGCATGTCACCACTGATGGCGGCCTGCGTTTCTTTCGACAGGGCAATATCGCCCAGATCAACCACAAAACGGGTCATTGGAGCCTCCTGAAAATCGCGATGCGCTTGAAATATGCGGCGCAGGGTCAGGCTAGCTGAGAATCGCCTTTAGGGCGAGTCTGTGGCAGGTATGGAATTCCTTGGGGTGTCAGGGGCGTCAGTGCTGGCTGGCGGCCAGCCATGCTTGCCAATCGCGGGCGTTGCCCGCGAAGGCGTTCAGGTCAACTTTTCCTGTGATACCGGGAACTTGACCGGTGCCGCTGTATTGCCAGAAGGTCCAGCGCTGGCCCGCGTAAAGGTCGCGCGGATGGGCTGCGACCGAGCGCAGCCAGAAATCGGCGCCTTGGACTTTCCACATCTGGTTGTCTTCAAAGAAGTCGATGGCGGTGTAGACGATCGGGCGCTGGCCGTAGTGCGATTGCAGGGCGCGGATGAAGATTTGCGCCTCGGCGCGGATGTGTTCGGGGCTGTTGCGGATGCGGCAGGTGGGGGAAGTCGGGGTCCATTCCATGTCGAGGACCGGGGGGAGCGCTCCGGGCGTGCGGGGGACATGGGCGATGAACCAGCGCGCCTGCTCGATGGCGGGGCGGCAGTGGTAAAAGAAATGGTAAGCGCCGCGCGGGATTCCGGCGCGGGCGGAGCCTTGCCAGTGTTGATCAAACAGCGGATCGGCTTGATCGCCGCCTTCGGTCGCCTTGATGAAGGCAAAGCTGACGCCGTTGGCTTGCGCGGTTTGCCAATCAACGGCGGTCTGGAATTTCGAGACGTCGATGCCGTGGATGCGGTGGTCTTGCGGCGCGACTGAGCCGAAATCTTGCGGATGGGCATCGCCGAAATTGGCGCGGCTGGGGGTGGCGGTGGGCGAGCTGGTGGATTGGAAGGTTTCGCGCGGACGCCCGCCGCAGGCGGCGAGGGTGAGGATCAGGGCGAGGGTTATGACGTGGCGCATCGGGTCAAAATGCCAGAGCCTGCGGGCTTTGTCAGTGGGGGAAATTTCGCGGTCGGCGGGAATCCCCCGGCTTTAGCTGAAGCGGGCGGGCGAGAGGGCGGCGATCAAAGCGGCGCTGGCGCTGGGCGGGGTGCCGGTGATCAGATCGGCGGCGAGTTGGCTGGCAGCGGGGCTGGATTGAAAGCCATAGCCGCCTTGGCCTGCGAGCCAGAAGAAGCTGGGATCGGTGGCGTCGGGGCCGATCACTAAGACGCGATCGGGGCTGAAGGTGCGCAGGCCGGCCCAGTTCGACAGCAGCTTGGTCACGGGTTCGGTGACGAATTCTTCGTAGCGGGCGAGCCCCTCGGCCAGCACCATGTCATCGGCCCAAGCGTCGTGCGGCTCCATCGGGTGTTCTTCGGCGGGCGAGACGATCAGCGCGCCTGCGTCGGGCTTGGCATACCATGTCTCACCACAGCCGAACATCATCGGCCAGTTTGTCACGTCATGGCCGCCGGGGGCGGGGATGCGGGCCATCGAGCGGCGGTTCGGTTGGAAGCCTAAGGGGGTGATGCCTGCCATTGCGGCGGTTTGGTCGACCCAAGCACCGGAGGCGTTGATCAGGATTGCGGCTTCGTAAGTGCCGTTGGCGGTGGTGACGTGCCAGCCTTTGGCGGTTTTCTGAATGGCGGTGGCGCGGGCGTTGAGGTGGAATTCGGCGCCATTGTTGCGGGCTTCGCGGGCGAAGTTTTGGAGGAGCAGGTCGGTGTCGATATCCCATGCGTGCGAGGCGAGGGCAGCGCGGGTGACGGTTTCGGGGTTGAGGATGGGGACGATGGCGCGGGCCTGATCGAAGGGGATTTCGGGCAGGTGCATGTCGGCGATGTCGTGATCGAAGGCGGCATCCTCACCGGGGCGACCCAGGATCATGATGCCGCGCGGCGACAAGACATTGGCCGATTCGCGGAAGAAATCACCCGAGGCGAGGGAGAGTTCAACCACGGGGGCGAGGCCGTAGCGGGGTTCATAAAGCGCGGCAGAACGGCCAGAGGCGTGGTGGGCGAGGTTGGATTCGGCCTCAAGCAGGGTGACTTTGCCGTGTTGTGACAGGCGGGCTGCGGCGGAAACGCCTGCGATGCCGCCGCCGATGATCAGGAAATCTGTCTGCATATCCGCCCCCGTGATTTTGCGCGATTGGTTGGTATTGGGGGGCGGAATGCAAGGGGGCGGCGGCGAAATGGTGTGGGATTTCGGCGATATGGCGGGTGCGGCGAAGTGAGCTGTGGCGAAGTGCGGGTTGAGTCCGCGCAGTTTGAGTATTTGAGAAAGAGCAATTCTGTGTTGGTTCGGTTTGGGGGCGGGGCGGAGCGGTCAGCCGCGTCGGGCGGCGTCGATTTTGGCGACATCGATCTTTTGCATCGTCATCATGGCGGCAAAGGCGCGCTGGGCTTCCGCGCCGCCTGCGGTCATCGCGTCGGTCAGGGTGCGCGGGGTGATTTGCCAGTTGATGCCCCATTTGTCTTTGCACCAGCCGCATTCGCTTTCCCGCCCGCCGTTGCCGACGATGGCGTTCCAGTAGCGGTCGGTTTCGGCTTGGTCATCGGTGGCGATCTGCATGGAGAAGGCTTCGGTGTGTTTGAACGCAGGGCCGCCGTTCAGGCCGATGCAGGGGATGCCGCAGACGGTGAAATCGACAGTGAGGACATCGCCTTTTCGGCCCGAGGGGTAGTCGCCGGGGGCGTGGAAGACGGCGTTTACTTTGGTGTCGGGGAAGACGGAAGCGTAGAAGTTTGCGGCGGCTTCGGCGTCTTTGTCATACCAGATGCAGATGGTATTTTTGGCGATCTTTGCCATTGGGCGGTCCTTTCGGTCTGCGGGGATGCGCTCAGTTTTCCACCTGAACGGACGTGTGGCAAGCAAAAGGCCCGCGCGGCGTGCGCGGGCCTTCTTTGGTGGCAGAGATTGGCTTAGGACGCGCTTTCGACGCCTTTGACGAACCAATCAATGCTGGCGAGTTGCTCCAGCGTCATGATCTCGCCTGCTTTGACCTTTTCCACCCCGTCTTGGTCGAAAATCGGGCCAGTGAAGATGTCGTAGCTGCCGTCTTTGTAGCCCGCTTGCACGCCGTCGGCCAAGGCCACCACGTCGGCGGGAACGGCGGCGTTGTAGGGGGCGATCACCACGGTGCCCTCTTTCATGCCATCCCAAGTGTCGGTCGAAGTCCAGGTGCCGTCCACAATCGCCTGCGCGCGGGCGACGTAATAGGGCCCCCAGATGTCCTCAATCGCGGTGAGGTGGGCGGTCGGTGCAAAGGCCGACATATCAGCGCCTTGGCCAAAGCCGTAGAGGCCTTTCTGCTCAAGGATTTGCAGCGGGCCGGGGCTGTCGGTGTGGGTGGTGACGATATCGCAGCCGAGGTTGATCAAGGTTTCGGTCGCGGCGGCTTCTTTCGGTGGGTCAAACCATGAGTCGATCAGCACCAATTTGACGGTCGCAGCGGGGTTTTGCTTTTGCGCGGCGAGGGCGAAGGCGTTCACGCCCAAGACGACCTCGGGAACCTTGTAGGAGCCGAGATAGCCCAGAGTGCCGGATTTAGACATTTTGCCCGCGATGGTGCCCAGAACGGCGCGGCCTTCGTGGAATTTCGAATTATAGGTCGCCACGTTGTCGGTGCGCTTGAAGCCCGTGCAATGTTCAAACTTCACATCGGGGAATTCGGCTGCGACGGCAAGGGTTTGGTCCATGTAGCCGTAAGAGCAGGTGAAGATCAGCTTGCAGCCTTGTTGGGCCAGATCGCGGATCAGCGGGATGGCAGAGGCGTCTTCCATGACGTTTTCGACATAGATCGTCTCGACCTTATCGCCAAGGGCGGCGTCCACCGCCTCGCGGCCTTTGTTGTGGGCCCATGTCCAGCCATAGTCGCCAATCGGGCCAAGGAAGATGAAGCCGATTTTGATCTTGTCATCGGCACGGGCTGCGGTGCCGACCAGCGAAAGCGTGGCAGCAGCGCCTGCGGCTTTCATCAGGCTGCGACGGTTGAGTGTCGTCATTTTAGTCTCCCTGTTGGTGTTTTAGGTAGAGGGTAGGAATGGTTTGCCGAGGCAGGCGGGGGCAGAGGCCCCGACATTGCCACGGGACGAAATCAGGGTCAGGGCCACCACTGTCATAACGTATGGCATAGCCGCCCAGAATTGCGAGGGAATCGCTTGGACAAACGGCAGGCTGTTGCCAAAGCCATTGGCCTTGGCGAACAATTCCAGCCACATCAGGAAGCCGAAGAAATACGCCCCCGCCAGCAAGC
Source organism: Cypionkella sp. PAMC25878 (assembly GCF_058135695.1). Classification (NCBI taxonomy): domain Bacteria; kingdom Pseudomonadati; phylum Pseudomonadota; class Alphaproteobacteria; order Rhodobacterales; family Paracoccaceae; genus Cypionkella; species Cypionkella sp. PAMC25878. The sequence continues at coordinate 1,573,941 of NZ_CM176871.1, forward strand.
GCCCGGTGCGCCATCCGGCGAAGACCACCAGCGCCAGCGCGATCCAGCCACGCCCGGCGGTCATTTTCTCGGCCCACATTGGGGTGATCACCATGCTGAAATACGCGCCGCCGATGCCTGCCATAGCACCACCGAAAGCGATTGCGGCGTAGCGGACTCCGGTCACGGAATAGCCGATGGAATGGGCAGAATGGTCGTTTTCGCCCACCGCGCGCAGGATCAGGCCGGCGCGGGTGGATTTGAGGAACCATGCGGTGAGCGGCACCATGACAAGGGCGAAATAGACCAGCGGCGAGTAGCCGAAAAACAATTTCAGGATCGGGTCTTTCGCGAGCGCATCGGGGAAGATTGAGCCGAACTGCGGCACGATGCGGCCAGTGAACGAAACGCCGATCAGCGAGGACAGGCCAGTGCCGAAGATCGACAGCGCAAGGCCGGTGGCGACTTGGTTGGAGTTGAGTTGCAGCACGAGGACGGCAAACAGCATCGACGACAGCGCGCCACCTGCGGCTGCTCCGATGACGCCAAGCCACGGATTGAACGTCAGGGCGGTGATGACGAAGCCCGAAATCGCCCCCATCAGCATCATGCCTTCGACGCCGAGGTTCAGCACACCGGACTTCTCGGTGATCAACTCGCCCAAGCCCGCCAGCAGGATCGGCGTGGTGAGGCCGATGATGGTGACAATGGAGGCGATGACGAATTCCGGGCTCATGTGCGCGCTTCCGTTGAGTTGGCGGGTTTTTTGGCGATGAAGCGGATGCGGTAGCGGATCAGGATGTCTGAGGCGAGGATGAAGAACAGCATCATGGCTTGGAAGATGCCCGCGGTGGAATTCGGGATATGCACGGTGGTTTGCGCGACTTGGCCGCCGACATAGGTGACGGCCAGCACAAAGCCCGCGATCAGGCAGCCGATGGGATTGAGGCGGCCGAGGAAGGCGACGATGATCGCGGTGAAGCCGTAGCCGGAGGGGAAGCCGAGGTTGATGGCTTTCAGGCTTCCGGTGAATTCTAACGCGCCTGCAAGGCCTGCCATGCCGCCGCCGATCAAGAGGGCCATCCAGATGGTTTGCTTGGCGTCAAAACCGCCGTGGCGGGCGGCGTGCGGAGCGGAGCCGACGACGCGGATCTGGAAGCCGAAGACGGATTTGGACATCAGCACCCAGAAGACGAAGGGCAGGATCAAAGCGATGGCGACGCCAAGGTGGACAGTGGTGCCTTGGAACAGGATCGGCAGAGTGAGGCTTTCAGGCAGGGGTGCTGTGGCGGGGAAGTTGCGACCGTTCGGGTCTTTCCACGGGCCGCCGACGAGATAGCCCAAGACTTGGAATGAGACGTAGGTGAGCATCAGCGAGGTGAGGATTTCGTTCACATCCCAGCGTGTTTTCAGAAACGCCGGGATGGCTGCCCAAGCCGCACCGCCGACGATGCCGGCGAGGATCATTAAGATCAGGGTGAAGGGGCCGCCCGTTGGGCCTGCGGCAATGCCGACGCCCGCCGCAAACAGCGCGCCCAGCACATATTGGCCCTCGGCACCGATGTTCCAGATTTGCGCCCGGTTGCCGATGGAGAGCCCAAGCGCGATGATGATCAGGGGGGCGGCTTTGACGGCGACGTCCTGCCATTTGTAGCTGGCGAGGATCGGGGTCAGGAAAATGTCGATCACCGCACGTTCGCCCTCGATGCCAATGGCGTCGAACACGATGACGCCGATCAGCATGGTTAATAACACCGAAGCGATGGGCGTGGCGATCAGCATGAAGGTGCTGGGGGCCGGGCGTTTTTCCAGCTTAATACGCATGGGCGACCTCGCTGGAGATATGGGTGGGCGCATTGGGATCGCCGTGGACGCCGCCCATCAGCAGGCCGATTTCCTCGATATTGGCACCCGCGACAGGCATCGGTTTTGAGAGGTTGCCTTCGTTGATCACCGCGAGGGTATCGCAGAGCGAGAGCAGCTCATCCAGATCTTGGGAGATCACCACGATAGCCGATCCGGTGGCGGCAAGGTCTACCAGCGCCTGATGGATGGCGGCGGCAGCCCCGGCATCGACGCCCCAGGTCGGCTGGCTGACCACCAGAACCTGCGGCTTTTGCATGATCTCGCGGCCCATGATGAATTTTTGCAGATTGCCGCCGGAAAGGCTGTCGGCCATCGCACCGGGGCCGGTGGCTTTGACTGAGAAGGCGGCGATCACCTCGCCTGCGTAGGTGCGGGCGGATCGGGCGTTGACCATACCGCCTGACACCATGCCCATGCGGTCGCGCGCGGTGAGGATGGCGTTGTCGGACAGGCTGAAATCGGGCACGGCGGCGTGGCCGTTGCGTTCCTCGGGGACAGACGCCATGCCAGCGAGGCGGCGTTGTTTGGCGGTGAGGGCGGCGATTTTGCTGCCGTCGATCTGGATGGCGTCGGGTTTTAGCGACGGGGTTTCACCTGAAAGAGCGAGCAGCAGGGCGTTCTGGCCATTGCCCGCGACGCCTGCGATGCCGAAGATTTCGCCTGCCTTCACCGAAAAGGAGATGTCTTTCAGCGCGATACCGAAGGGGCCGTCTTTCGGGATGCTGAGGTTTTGGACTGTTAGCTTGGCAGTCCCCAAGGCGCGACCTTCGCCGCGTTGAATGTCCTTCAGGCTGCCGCCGATCATTTTCTCTGCCATCGAGCGGGAAGTTTCCTTCGCCGGATCGCAGGTATCGACCAATTTGCCGCCGCGCAGGATAGTGGCGGTGTCGCACAGGGCTTTGATTTCATGGAGTTTATGCGAGATATAAAGGATCGAGCAGCCTTCCTTGGCCAGTTGCCGCAAGACGATGAACAGCTGTTCGACCTCTTGCGGCGTCAGCACCGAGGTCGGCTCGTCCATGATCAGAAGGTTGGGGTTCAAGAGCAGGGCGCGGACGATCTCAATCCGTTGACGCTCACCTACGGAAAGCGTCGAAACGATGCGGTGAGGCTCAAGTTTCAGCCCATACTGCTGCATCACAGCGACGATTTTTGCCTCAAGATCGCGGGCGGGGATTTTGGCGTCCATGCCAAGCGCGATGTTTTCCAGCACCGTCATCGCCTCAAACAGCGAAAAATGCTGGAACACCATGCCGATGCCAAGTTTGCGGGCGGCTTTGGGGTTGGCGATGGTGATGCGCGCGCCGTTCCACGCGATCTCGCCCGCGTCGGGCTGCATGATGCCGTAGATCATCTTTACCAGCGTCGACTTGCCCGCGCCATTTTCGCCGAGCAGCGCGTGAATTTCGCCGGGTTGCACCGCAAAGCTGACCTGATCATTGGCGAGCACGCCAGGGAAGCGTTTGGTGATGCCCGAAAGATCAAGGCGGGGCGGGGTTTGCATCGGGCGCTTGGTCCTTAAGGCTGGGACGTAGTGGCGTAGTGGACACTGTGACAGGCTTGGGTGGCTATGCGGATTGAGGTTGAAAGACTTTCAAGGTTTCTCTGGGTAATGGCCTTGGTTTTTCTTGAAAGCGGCATGGTTTTTTGGGTTTCCCAACGGACGGCAGATGCCCGATTTTTGCGCAGATGGGCTGAGTGAGGTTAGACCGGATGCGCGCAGGCTCGCAAGCGTTGGCTCGGGGGATGGGTGAGAATTATGACAGAGGCGCAGGTAGAGATATTCGATATATATCAATGGTGTAGATGGTATTTTGTGCAGTTTCGGTCCGGGTGGCCGCGAGGGCGCGCTTGATTATCAGGCGAAGACAGAAGCAGTTGCGGATTTTTGATGCAGTTTCAGGGTGAAACTTGACTTGATTGACGGTTGGGATGGCGCGACTCTGTCGCCAACAGATTGGGCGGAAAAGGAGCAAGCGATGGCGGAATTGGATCATGTGGCACTGCTGCGGCTGGCGATTGCGGAGTCGGAGAAAGCCAAACGGACGGGGGTGCATCCGTTTGCGTCCATTTTGGTCGGGCCGGATGGCGCGGTGCTGATGACGCAGCACAACGCCTTCATGCCAGATCACGATATGACCGGCCATGCCGAGCGGGTTTTGATGACGCGGGCCTCGACATCGCTGCCGATCGCATTGCTGCGCGAGTGTACGATTTACACCTCGGCCGAACCCTGCGCGATGTGCGCGGGGGCAATTTATTGGACCGGGCTGAAGCGGGTTGTCTACGGCATGTCAGAGCATCAGTTGAAGCAGATCACTGGCAATCACCCCGAGAATCCGACCTTGGATTTGCCTTGCCGGGTGGTGTTTGACGCCGGGCAGCGGCAGGTCGAGGTGATTGGGCCGATGCTAGAGGATGAAGCGGCTTTGGTGCATGAAGGGGTCTGGGGATAGCGATTTATGAAGCCATAAATCGGAGGGGCTGTCAGCCCCCCCCAGCTTCGCCTCACCCCCTGCGCGTATTTCGGAAAGAGCAACTGCTTGAGAGAATTGCTCTTTTTGAAATACTCCCGCCGGAGGCTTGCATAGGCGGCGCAAGCGCGGCGCTAGTAATCTGGTGCGAAGTCAATCGCGGGGTCGATTGCAGACGGGCGACCTTCTAGGAACAGCGCTCCCACACGCGGGGCGGTGCGGGCGATGATTTTACCTGCTTTGATCACCAGCAGTTTGGTGGCTTTCAGGCGCAGGGCCTCGGCGGGGTCGCGGGCTTGCAGCAGAATCAGGTCGGCGTTGCGGCCTTTCTCCAGCCCATAATTTTCCAAGCCCATGGTTTTGGCTGAGTTCACCGTCAGGGCGTTGAAGATCTTGGTTTTGTCTTCCAGAGAGCCCATCTGGGCACTGTGGATGGCCATATGGCCGACCTCCAGCATGTCGCCAGAACCCATCGCATACCACGGGTCCATCACGCAATCATGGCCGAACGAGACGTTGACACCAGCGGCCATCAGTTCCGGCACCCGGGTCATGCCACGGCGCTTGGGGTAGCTGTCGTGGCGGCCTTGCAGCATGATGTTGATCAGCGGGTTGGGGATGACGTTCATCTGGGATTCCGCGATCAGCGGGATCAGTTTTGAGACGTAGTAATTGTCCATCGAATGCATCGAGGTCAGGTGCGAGCCCGCAACGCGGCCTTGTAATCCGTGGCGGATGGTTTGCTGTGCGAGGGTTTCGACGTGGCGTGACATTGGGTCGTCGGTTTCGTCACAATGCATGTCGACCGGCAGGCCGCGCTCGGCGGCGAGGCGGCAGAGGGCTTCGACGCTGGCTTGGCCTTCGGCCATTGTGCGCTCGAAATGCGGGATGCCACCGACGATATCGACGCCCATGTCGAGGGCGCGGGTGAGGGATTTCACCCCTTCGGACGCGCGGTAGTAGCCGTCTTGCGGGAAAGCCACCAGTTGCAGGTCGATGTAGGGGGCAACGCGGCGTTTGACCTCCAGCATCGCCTCAACGGTGGTGAGTTTGGGGTCAGAGGTGTCGACATGGGTGCGGATCGCCAGCAGGCCTTGGGTGACGGCAAGGTCACAGTAGCGCAGGGCGCGGGTGACGAGGGCGTCGATGGTCAGTGTCGGGCGGAGTTCGCCCCATAGGACGATGCCTTCTAGCAGGGTGCCAGAGCGGTTCATCCGGGGCAGGCCGAGCGACAGGGTGGCGTCCATATGGAAATGCGGGTCGACGAAGGGCGGCGAGGCGAGGCGGCCTGTGGCGTCGATGTCTTCACGGGCGGCGGCTTGGATGTGGGGGGCGATTTCGGCGATTTTGTTGGCCAAGATGGCGATGTCTTGGCCTTTGCGGCCATCGGGGAGGTTGGCGTTTCTTAGGATCAGATCGAACATGGGCGCCCCTTGGAGGTTTGCGGCAGGGTTGAGGGTTTTCGCTTTGGCGTCAAGCGGTCCGGCTGGGGGCGGTTAGGCTGTAGCCAGCCTGTGCGGTGGGGCGCAACACGTGGGCGGCGACGCCGATGGCGATGGCATTTGGGTGTTTGCCAAGGCTGGGGTCGCCGATCGGGCAGGTGATTTTGGCGATGGTTTGGGGGGCGTGGCCGAGGGCTTTCAGGCGGCTTTGGAAGCGGGCCCATTTGGTTTGTGATCCGATCAGGCCCAGCGATTGGAAGCCGTGCAGCAGCAGGCGGTGGCAGAGGTCTAAGTCTAGGGCGTGGGAATAGGTGAGGACCAGATGCTCGGCACCATGGGGGGCGAGGGCGACGGCGTTGGCGGGGTTTTCGACGGGGAGGGCGGTGGCGTTGTGGGGGACGGCGTCGGGGAAGCGGCTGGGGGCTACGTCGATCCAAGTGATGTGGAGGTCAGGCAGCGGGGCGAGGGTGTGGACGAGGGCGCGGCCGACATGGCCTGCGCCCCAGATCCAGAGTTCGCGCATCGGGCGGGCGAGGGGCTCGATCATCCAGCCTTGCAGCAGGTGGGGGCTGGGGAGTGTGCCTTGGTTACGGGCGTTTGCCAGCAGGCGTTTGACGGCGAGCGGCATCGGCTGGTCGGTGGTGGGGCGGGCGATCAGCGGGCTGGGTTCGGGCAGGGTTTCGCTGGTGAAGACTTCGGTGAACAGGGTGACCGCGCCACCGCAGCATTGGTTTAGTTTTGGGCCGAGGGCGGTGTGGGTGAGGGATTTTTCTTGGGTTTGCAGCAGGGTGCGGGCGTGTTGGGTGGCTTGATGCTCTAGCGCGCCGCCGCCGACGGTGCCGGATTGGCCCGTGGACCAGACCAGCATGGATGCACCGACTTCGCGGGGGGAGGAGCCCTGATGCGCGGCGATGACGATGCGGGCGGTGGGGCCGTGTTGGGTGACGGTTTGGCTGAGGCTGGCAAGGTCAAACATGGCGGGGCCGGGGGCAGGCACGTGCAGCCGCCAAAGGGGTGGGGCGGTGGCTTGCGCTTATTGGTTTCGCGCAGTGGAAAGGATGTGATGCGGTGGCTGGGCCATGACAAGCCGCGCTTTGCGACAGAGCGACGTGGCGCACAATCTGCAAGCCCGGGCCACGATTTTTCTCAAAAATCGGCTGCGGGCGGGTCATGCGCGTTGACCTTGCACGGCGGCGAGAATGCGTTCGGGGGTGGCGGGGGCGTCGAGGTTTGGGTAGCGCGTACCGTCTCCGCAGGCGGCTATCGCGTCGGATAGGGCGAGGAAGGCGGAAATGCCGAGGTTGAAGGGGGGTTCTCCGACGGCTTTGGATTTGCCGACGGTGTTTTCTCGGTTGGGACTATCCCACAAAGCGACATTGAAGATTGGCGGGCGATCCGAGCAGGCGGGGATTTTGTAGGTGCTGGGGGCGTGGGTGGTGAGTGCGCCTTTGGCGTTCCAGACCAGTTCTTCGGTGGTCAGCCATCCGACACCTTGAACGTAAGCGCCTTCGACTTGGCCGATGTCGAGCGCGGGGTTCAGGCTGGTTCCGGCGTCGTGCAGAATGTCGGTGCGCAGGATGCGGTTTTCGCCGGTGAGGGTGTCGATGACGACTTCTGTGATGGCGGCTCCGTAGGCGAAATACAGGAAGGGGCGGCCTTTGCCTTTGACGCGGTCCCAGTTGATTTTGGGGGTGGCGTAGAAGCCGGTGGAGCTGAGCGAGATGCGGGCTTGGTAGGCCCATGCGACGACTTGGGCGAAGGGGTAGGATTCACCGCCTGCGCGCACGGTTCCGTTCTCAAACCGGACTTCGTTGGGGTGGGTGCCAAGCTTGTCGGCGAGGAAATCGGCCATGCGGGCGCGGATGATCTCGCAGGCGTTTTGCGCGGCCATGCCGTTCATATCAGCCCCGGATGATGCGGCGGTGGCGGAGGTGTTGGGGACTTTTGCGGTATCGGTGGCGGTGATTTTTACTTGGGATGTGTCGACGCCGAACACCGAGGCTGCGACTTGCGCGACCTTTTGGTTCAGGCCTTGACCCATCTCGGTGCCGCCGTGGTTGAGGTGAATCGAGCCGTCTTGATAGACATGCACCAAGGCTCCCGCTTGGTTTAGCCAAGTGAGGGTGAAGGAGATGCCGAATTTGACCGGGGTGAACGCGAGGCCACGTTTCAGGATCGGGTTTGTGCTATTCCAAGCGGTAATTTCAGCACGGCGGGACTGGTAATTGCTTGATTTTTCTAAGGTGTCGTGGATGTCTTGGCCGATGAAGTCTTCGACTTCCATGAAATAAGGGGTGGTTTGTGGGGCGGAGTTCGCGGGGGAATAGGTTGAACCAATCCGGTGGCCGGTGCCGGGTCCGGTGGGGCCAGCGGCGCGGTAATAGTTAAGTTTGCGGATATCGTTGGGGTATTTTTTCAGCGTGTGGGCGATGTGGTCGATCACTCGCTCAATCCCGATGATGCCCTGCGGGCCGCCGAAGCCGCGGTAGGCGGTGGCGGATTGGGTGTTGGTTTTCAGGCGGTGTGACTCGATGCGAATGTCGGGCAAATGGTAGCAGTTGTCGGCGTGCAGCATGGCGCGGTCGGCAACGGCAAGCGACAGGTCTTGCGCCCAACCGCAGCGGACGAGATGGGTGAAATCCATGCCAAGGATGCGGCCTTCGGCGTCAATTCCGGCGCGATAGGTGATGCGCAGATCGTGGCGTTTGCCGGTGATCATCATATCGTCGTCGCGGTCGTAGCGCATTTTGCAGGGCTTGTTCAGGTCTCGGGCGGCGATGGCGCAGGCGATGGCGAGGGCGTTGCCTTGGCTTTCCTTACCGCCGAAACCGCCGCCCATGCGGCGGGTTTCTACGCGGACGGCAGACATCGGCAGGTGCAGGGCGTGCGCGACTTTGTGTTGGATTTCCGTGGGGTGCTGGGTGGAGGAATAGATATGTATGCCGTCTTCTTGCGGGACTGCGGCGGCTATTTGGCCTTCGAGGTAGAAGTGTTCTTGGCCGCCGACTTCTAGCGTGCCTTCGATGATCTGGGCGGCGGTGGCGATGGCTTTGGCGGCGTCGCCTTTGGCCCAGATGATCGGGCCTTGCTCGAAGCGGGAGTTGGCTTTGAGGGCGTCGTCTACCGTCAGCAGGGCGGGGAGGTCGGCGTAGGTGATTTGGCCCAAGCGCGCGGCTTTGCGGGCGTTGAGATGGGTGTCGGCGATGACGAGGAAAACGGGTTGGCCGAAGTAGTGGACTTTATCCACGGCGAGCAGGGGCTCGTCGTGGGTGGAGGGCGAGCAATCCGGCATCTCTGCGAAGTCGGCAGTGCTATAGACTTTGATCACGCCGGGGGCGGCGCGGACTGCGGAAAGGTCGATGGCGGTGATGCTGCCGTGGGCGCAGATGGAGAGGCCGAAGGCGGCGTGCAGGGTGCCTGCGGGCAGCGGAATGTCGTCAAGATAGCGGGCTTGGCCTGTGACGTGCAGGGGGGCTGAATCGTGTGGAAGGGGTTTGCCCATGGTCATAGCGCGACCTCCAAAACGTTTGTCGCGGTACCGTTGAGGTCGTGGAAATAGCGGATCAGCAGGTTTTGTGCGGTGGTGAGGCGGTAGGTGGACGAAGCGCGCATGTCGGTGAGGGGTTGAAAATCTTTGACGAATTCGGGGAGGGCGGTTTGCAGGGTTTCTAGGGTGAAGGGTTTGTTTAGGACGGCGGTTTCGACATGGCTGGCGCGTTTGGGGATGCCTGCCATGCCGCCGAAGGCGATGCGGGCTTGGGTGATTTGGTTGGCCTCAACGGTGATGTTGAAGCAACCGAGCACGGCGGAAATGTCTTGATCGAAGCGTTTGGTGAGTTTGTAGCAGCGTAGGGCGGGGGCGTTTGAGGGGATGGATATGCCTGCGACGAACTCGCCGGGGTGGCGGTCTTGTTTGCGGTATTCGATGAAGAAGGATTCGAGGGGGATCGAGCGGAGGTCGTGGCCTTTGCGCAGGTGCAGCGTGGCACCGAGGGCGATCAGGGCGGGCGGGCCGTCGCCGATCGGCGAGCCATTGGCGATGTTGCCGCCGATGGTGGCGGCGTTGCGGACTTGTTCGGAAGCATAGCGGCGCAGCAGTTCGGCGAAGGAGGGGTGGTGCGGCAGCAGGGCCTCGCGCAGCTGATTAACGGTGACGCCCGCGCCGATGTGGAGCTGGCCGGGGGAGTGTTCGATCTGTTGCAGGTCGGTGACGGCGTTCAGGAAGGCCACCGGGCCGAGGTCGCGCAGTTGTTTGGTAACCCAGAGACCGACATCGGTGGCCCCGGCGATCAGGGTGGCATTGGGGTTTTGCTGATACCAGTCTGCGAGATCATCGCTGTTGGTGGGGCGGAACGCGCCGGGGAGGCTATGCGCCTCCCCCGTCCCCACCGTGTCGGGCAGGCTGTGCTGGTCGGATTGCATCCAGTCGGGGATCGGGGCGGATTCGGCGGCTTTTGCGGCGCGGATGATCGGGGCGTAGCCGGTGCAGCGGCAGAGGTTTCCGGCGAGGGTGGTGTCGTGGTCGGTGCGGTTCAGGGTGTGGGCGGTGGCCATTGAGGCGATGAAACCCGGGGTGCAAAAGCCGCATTGGCTGCCGTGGTGGGCGATCATCTCGGCTTGGACAGGATGGAGGGTGCCGTTCGGGCCAGAGATGCCCTCGACGGTGCGGACGGCTTTACCGTGCAGTTGTGGTAGGAACAGGATGCAGGCGTTCAGGGCTTTCGGGCCATTGGCATCGGTGACCATGACAGTGCAGGCGCCGCAATCGCCTTCATTGCAGCCCTCTTTGGTGCCGCAAAGGGATTTATCTTCGCGCAGGTATTCCAGCAGGGTGCGCGTCGGACTGCCGCCTGCGATGCGCACCGGCGTTCCGTTCAAGAGAAACGCTGTCTCGGTCATGGTCTATCCTGCCGCTGTCTGTCTCAACTGGGCCTTGTGCGCGCCCGCCCGATGCGGCGTAAAGCGGGTCGCGCGACCTTAAGATTGGTCCGTGTCAGGATTTATCAAGCCTGCACCGACATCGTTTGGCAAGCATTACCTTTTTGGCGCTGAGGATAGCAGTTTCAGGATTTGCCTGCGAATAGGGCGGGCTTTTGTTCCGGGCGCCGGTTGGTTAGGCTAGGCCCATGTCAGCACCTCGATTCATCCATCTGCGCACCCATACCGAACATTCACTGTTGGAGGGTGCTGTGCCTGTGAAGGCGCTTTTGAAGCTTTGTGCCAAGCATGAGATGCCTGCGGTGGCGGTCACCGACAGCAATAACATGTTCGCGGCGCTGGAGTTTTCGGTTTACGCGAAAGACGCCGGAGTGCAGCCGATTGTGGGCTGTCAGGTGTCTGTCGCTTATGATCCGGGGGCGGCGGGGGAGAAGCTGAAGGCGGCGGCTTCGGTTGTGCTGCTGGCGCAGAACGAAGCGGGTTACATGAACCTGATGAAGCTGAACTCTTGTCTTTATATCGACAAGGGTGGGGCTTTGCCTGAGGTGACGGTTGGTGATCTGGAGCGGTATTCGGATGGGCTGATCTGTTTGACGGGCGGGGCGGATGGGCCTTTGGGGCGGTTGGTGCAGACGGCGCAGCTGCCGAAAGCGCGGGTGTTGTTGGAGCGGTTGGCGGCGGCTTATCCGGGGCGGCTTTATGTGGAATTGCAGCGGCATCCGGGCGAGGGTGGGCGGCTGACAGATGCCGAGGCGGGCACCGAGCGCTGGTTTATTGAGACGGCTTACGAGTTGGACCTACCTCTGGTGGCGACCAATGACGTCTATTTCCCGGCGGCGACGATGTATGAGGCGCATGACGCGCTGATTTGCATTGCCGAGGGGGCTTATGTGGATCAGCAGCAGCCTCGTAGGCGCTTGACGCCACAGCATTATTTTAAAACCGAAGCCGAGATGGTGACTTTGTTCGCCGATCTGCCGGAGGCGGTCGAGAACACGGTAGAGATCGCGCGGCGCTGTGCGTTTGCGGCGTTCAAGCGCGCGCCGATCCTGCCGAAGTTCGCCGATGATGAGGTGAATGAATTGCGGCGGCAGGCCAATGCGGGCTTGCAGGCGCGGTTGGCGATTATTCCGCATGCGGTTTCGCTGGAAGAATATCAGGCGCGGTTGGATTTTGAGCTGGGCATCATCGAGAAGATGGGGTTTCCGGGCTATTTCCTGATTGTGGCGGATTTTATTGGCTGGGCGAAGAAAAAAGGGATTCCGGTGGGGCCGGGGCGGGGATCGGGGGCTGGCTCGCTGGTCGCCTATGCACTGACGATCACCGATCTGGATCCTTTGCGCTATGCCTTGCTGTTTGAGCGGTTTTTGAACCCCGAGCGGGTGTCGATGCCCGACTTCGATATCGACTTCTGCATGGATCGCCGGGGCGAGGTTATTCAATACGTTCAGGGCAAGTATGGCCGCGACAAGGTCGGGCAGATCATCACCTTCGGTGCGCTATTGTCGAAGGCTGCGGTGCGCGACGTGGGTCGGGTGTTGCAGATGTCTTATGGGCAGGTGGACCGGCTGTCGAAGATGATCCCGGTGGAGGGGGTGAAGCCGGTCTCAATCACCAAGGCTTTGGCGGATGAGCCTCGGTTGCGGGAAGCGGCCAAGGAGGAGGTTGTCGCGCGGCTGTTGGACTATGGCGCGCAGATTGAGGGGCTGTATCGCAATGCCTCGACCCATGCCGCCGGGGTGGTGATTGGCGACCGTCCGCTGGATGAGTTGGTGCCGCTCTATCAAGACCCCAAGTCGGACATGCCTGCGACGCAGTTCAATATGAAATGGGTGGAACAGGCCGGGCTGGTGAAGTTCGACTTTCTGGGGCTGAAGACCCTGACGGTGATCCAGAACGCGATTGATCAGATCAACAATGGCGGGCGGGCTTTGAATCAGGCTGCCGATGGCCGGGTTTTGTATGAGGCGAAACCGGGGGCGGAGAACGATATCGGGCTGATCCCGTTGGACGATAAGGCCTCGTATGAGCTTTATGCGGCGGCGAAGACGGTTGCGGTGTTTCAGGTTGAAAGCTCGGGCATGATGGATGCTTTGCGGCGGATGAAGCCGACCTGCATCGAGGATATTGTGGCGCTGGTGGCTTTGTATCGGCCGGGCCCGATGGAGAATATCCCGACCTATTGCGAGGTGAAGAACGGGCTGAAGGATCTGGAGTCTATTCACCCGACGATTGATCATATTCTGGCCGAGACGCAGGGGATTATCGTTTACCAAGAGCAGGTTATGCAGATCGCTCAGGTGATGGCGGGGTATTCGTTGGGCGGCGCGGATTTGCTGCGCCGCGCGATGGGGAAAAAGATCGCCGAGGAGATGGCGAAGGAGCGGCCGAAGTTCGTTGAGGGCGCGAAGAAGACCCATAATGTCGATGTGAAAAAGGCGGGTGAAGTCTTTGACCTGCTGGAGAAATTCGCCAACTACGGCTTTAACAAATCTCACGCGGCGGCTTATGCGGTGGTGTCTTATCAGACCGCTTGGCTGAAGGCGAACCATCCGGTTGAATTCATGGCCGGGGTGATGAACTGCGATATTCATCTGACCGACAAGCTGGCGGTGTATAAGCGCGAAGTCGGCAAGCTGGGGATCAAGACGATTGCGCCCTGCGTGAATGCGTCTTTGGCGACGTTCACGGTGCGCGATGGGGCGGTGGTCTATGCGTTGGGTGCGTTGAAGGGCGTGGGCGCAGATGCGATGGGCTTGATCGTGACCGCGCGCGGGGGCAAGCCGTTCGCGACATTGTTCGATTTCGCGCGGCGGGTGGATATGAAGCGGGTCGGCAAGCGGCCATTGGAGATGCTGGCGCGGGCCGGGGCGTTTGACGTTTTGGACGGCAACCGGGCGCGGGTGTTTGAGGCTTTGGATGCGCTGGTGGCCTATTCGGCGGCGATCCATGAGGCGCAAAACTCCAATCAGGTCAGCCTGTTTGGCGAGGCTGGGGCGGATATTCCGGAGCCTCGGCTGGCGTACCGGGACGATTGGCTGCCGGTAGAGCGGTTGACGCAAGAGCATCTGGCGATTGGGTTTTATCTGTCGGGGCATCCGCTGGATGACTATATGTCGGCGTTGAAACGGCGGGACGTGTTGACCCTGACGGAAGTGACGCTGAAAGCCGAGCGTGGGATGTGCATTGCCAAGATTGCGGGCTCGGTGGCCAGCAAGCAGGAGCGCAAATCGGCGAAGGGCAACCGCTTTGCTTTCGTCTCGTTGTCCGATCCGACCGGGCTTTATGAGGTCACGGTGTTTTCCGACACGCTGGAAGCCGCGCGCGATCTTTTGGAGCCGGGGATGAATGTGGTGCTGACGGTGAAGGCGGAGCTGGAGGGCGAGACGCTGAAGCTTCTGGCCAATGCGGTGCAGCCGATTGATCAGGTTGCCGATGCGGCAGGCGCGCAGGCGTTGCGGATCCATCTGAACCGGGCAGAGGCGGCGGTGTCGATTGCCATGCTGCTGGCCAAAGTGGAGGGCCGTAACAAGGCACAAATTACCCTCTGTGTGCCCGATGATCAGGGTCGCGAGATTGATTTGACCCTGCCGCAAAGCTACCCGGTGACGGCGCAAATCAAGGGCGCGATCAAGGCGATGCAGGGCGTGGTGATGGTCGAGGAAGTGTGACGCCGCCACGTCTAGCCACCGACAACCCCCGCCCTAGGTTGTGCGAAACCTCGCCGATGATGACGCTTTTGTGAGCAGAAGGGTCGAATCTCTGCCAAATTCCTGCAAAAGAGAAAAAAATAGTTGTTTGCTGGGCTTAATCAGTAAATATCTACGGGAATTGTCGTAATTAAGGGGCGAAATCTGCATGGACAGCATCTGGGACTACATGCTCATCGGGTTTATTGCGCAGTTGATTGATGGATCATTGGGCATGGGCTTTGGGGTGATCTCGTCCGCCGTGCTGCTGGCGCAAGGTGTTCCGCCGCCGTTGGTCTCTGCCTCGGTCAATGCCGCGAAACTGCCGACGGGGGGGACGGCGGCGCTGTCGAACCTGTATCATCGCAATATTGACTGGCGGATTGTGGGGGCTTTGGCGCTGTTTGGCTCGATTGGAGGCATCCTTGGGGCGACGCTGTTGTCGGGGTTGAAGGGCCATGCTTTGCAATATCTGGTGAACGGCTATCTGGTGCTGATGGGCAGCTATATCGTTTATCGCGGCATCTATGGCATCGCCGTCAAAGTGGTGAAAACCCGGCGGTTTCAGGCGATTGGCTTTGCGGGCGGGGTGATTGAGGGCATCGGCGGATCGTGGGGGCCGATTGTGAACACCGGGCTGTTGGGGTCTGGGGTCGAGTCGCGCTATGCGATTGGATCGACGAATTTCTCGGAATTTATCGTCAGTTTTGTGGTGTTTACCGCGCTGGGCGTGGCCTATTATTTCGGCTGGTGGGGCGAGGAAACCGACTGGAGCCAAGTGCGGATGACGGTGTTTGGCTTGGCCTTGGGTGGGCTACCTGCGGCGTTCTTCGGCGGCTATCTGGCGAAGATGGCCCCACGCAGGCCGCTGACGATTGCGGTGGGGCTGTTTGCACTGGGCGTGGCGGTTTACCGTTTGGCTTCGATGTAATCACCAATGCGGCGGGCGGACGTTGGCCTCGGGCGCTTGGCCGGGGCCTTCGCGTTCCGCCTCTCGTTCGGCCAGAAGTTGCGTCAGGCGCAGCAGGCGGTCCAGGTCTTTCGATTGCCGCGCGACCACGTCCGACAGGTCTTCGACGGCGCGGGTCAGATGGGCGATGCGTTCTTCGAGGGCTTCGGTGCGGTCCATCTTCGTCCCCTGCTTGCTGCGGATGCCCCCATCCGTTACACGGAGCGCGAGAAAAAGCGAAGGCTGTAAGCTATGGCAAATGACAAAACCCCGGCCCCGAAAGCGGCACGTCGCCCGCGCGCGGAAACCCCCAAGGGCTTTCGCGATTACTTTGGCGCGGAAGTCACCGCCCGCAAGGCGATGCTGGACAAGATTGCCGAGGTTTACCATCGCTATGGCTTTGATCCTTTGGAGACTTCGGCGGTGGAGACGGTCGAGGCTTTGGGCAAGTTTCTGCCCGATGTGGATCGCCCGAATGAAGGCGTGTTTGGCTGGCAGGATGAAGACGCCGACTGGCTGGCTTTGCGCTATGATCTGACAGCACCACTGGCGCGGGTGGCAGCGCAGTATCGCAACGATTTGCCCTCGCCCTATCGGCGGTTCGCGATGGGTCCGGTCTGGCGCAATGAGAAACCGGGTCCGGGGCGGTTCCGGCAGTTTTATCAGTGCGATGCGGATACGGTGGGGTCGGCGAGTGTGGCGGCGGACGCTGAGATTTGCGCGATGCTGTCGGATGCGTTGGAAGTCGTGGGGATTCCGCGCGGCGATTATGTGGTGAAGGTCAACAACCGGAAGGTGCTGAACGGGGTGATGGAAGTCGCTGGTTTGGCGGGCGAAGACAAAGAAGCCGAGCGCGGCATCGTGCTGCGGGCGATTGATAAGATTGATCGTTTGGGAGACGCTGGCGTGCGGGCTTTGCTGGGTGCTGGTCGCAAGGATGAGAGCGGTGATTTCACCAAGGGCGCTGGGTTGAGCGAGGCTCAAGCGGATGTGGTGATGAAGTTTGTACAAGCAAACGCAGAAATAGACCGACGACTTGCCAACGTAGCGCAAATAGAGGTCACGTCCGAGAATCTGCCGTGGAAAGCGTTCGAAGCAGTTGTTGCATCCGACCCTCAAGTGGCAGCACGCTTGCCTGCTTCTGCTAGTCAGACAAGAAATGAGTTTACCTGCCACTATCTCAGAGAAATAGTTGAGAACTCAGTGGTCGGTCTTGAAGGCGTTAGTGAGCTTGAAACAATCGCTGAGTTGCTGAATATTCAAGGTTATGACGCTAAACGGATCAAAATTGATCCCTCAGTGGTCCGTGGTCTCGGCTACTACACCGGCCCGGTTTATGAGGCTGAACTGACCTTTGAAATCCTCGACGAGAAGGGTCGCAAGCGGTCTTTTGGCTCGGTGGCGGGCGGCGGGCGGTATGATGATTTGGTCAAGCGCTTCACGGGGCAGGCGGTGCCTGCGACGGGGGTTTCGATAGGGGTGGATCGGTTGCTGGCGGCACTGGCTGCCAAGGGGCGGTTGGCGGGCGATACGGCGGGGCCTGTCGTGGTGACGGTGATGGATCGCGACCGGATGGCGGATTATATGGGGATGGTGGGGGAGTTGCGCTCGGTTGGTATTCGGGCGGAGGTTTATCTCGGCAACCCCAAGCAATTCGGCAACCAGTTGAAATATGCCGATAAGCGGCAGTCTCCGATTGCGGTTATTCAGGGTGGGAACGAGGCCGAAAAGGGCGTTGTGATCCTGAAGGATCTGATTCTGGGTGCCAAGATTGCGCAATCTGCGACGCTGGAGGAATGGAAAGACCAGCCCGCGCAGGTGGAAGTGCCGCGCGCCGATCTGGTGGCGGCGGTGCGGAAGATGTTGGGGCAATGAGCAAGGCGGGGAGCCCGCCGGGCAACAAGGCGGCAATCCGGGCTGAGGCCGAGCGGCTGTTTGCGGCGTTTCAGGCGGCGGGGGCTTTGCCGGTTGAGGCCGATTTGCTGCTGCCAGCCGAGACTCTGCTGGATTTGTATGGCGAGGATATTCGGGCGCGGGCTTATGTCACCACCGACCCTTTGCGCGGTGAGATGATGCTGCGGCCTGACTTCACCGTGCCGGTGGTGCAGGCGCATATGACGGATGGCGCGGACCCGGCGCGGTATTGCTATATGGGCGAGGTGTTTCGCAAGCAGGAACACTTGGGCAACCGCGCCAGCGAGTATTTGCAGGTTGGGTTCGAGGTATTCGACCGCGCGGCTCCCGAGGCGGCGGATGCAGAGGTGTTTGCGCTGTTCGCAGGTTTGGTCAGCGGTCTACCGCTGCGGGCGGTGACGGGCGACATTGGCATTCTGATGGCGGCGGTGCGGGGCTTGGAGACGACCGAGCGGCGGCGGGCGGCTTTGCTGCGCCATATCTGGCGGCCAAAGCGGTTCCGGGCTTTGCTGGATCGGTTTGCGGGTCGGGCGGCGGTGCCTGCCGGGCGGGTGGCGTTGTTGGAGCGGTTGGCGGGCGGTGCGCCGGATGCGTTGATCGAAGCTGCCGGGACTTTCATCGGGCTGCGTGCGCCGGAAGATATTGCGGCGCGGGCGCAGGCGTTGATTGAGGATGCTCAGGCTGCGCCAATCAAGGCTCCTGAGGCGGCGTTGCTGTATGATTTGCTGGGGTTGCAGGCCCCGGCCGGGGCGGCTTTGGGGCATTTGCGCGGGATTACCCCGATGCTTCCGGCGATTGCGCCTGCAGTGGATCGGTTTGCACAAAGGTTAGAGGCGTTGCGGGCGCGGGGTGTGGCGGTGGACACGCTGGCGTTTGAGGCGAGCCTTGGGCGGACCTCGATGGAGTATTACGACGGCTTTGTGTTCTCGTTCCATGCCGAGGGCTTGCCTGCAGTGGCGACGGGCGGGCGTTATGATGCGCTGACGGCGGTGCTGGGGGCTGGGCGGTCTATTCCGGCGGTGGGGGGGATCATTCGCCCCCACTTGGTGGCGGCATTGAAGGGGGCGATCTCATGTTGAAGATCGGGGTGCCCTCGAAGGGCCGGTTGATGGAAAAGACCTTTGAATGGTTCGGAAGCCGCGGTGTGGTGATGCGGCAAACCGGGGCGGAGCGGGAGTATTCCGGCGCTGTCGAGGGCATCGACGGGGTGGAATTGGTGATGCTGTCGGCGGGGGAAATTCCGCGCGAATTGGCGGCGGGGCGGATTCATCTCGGGGTCACCGGCAGCGATTTGGTGCGGGATAAGCTGGCGGATTGGGATGTGCAGGTGGCGGAACTTGCCGCCTTGGGCTTTGGCCATGCCGATCTGATCATCGCGGTGCCTGCGTGCTGGATTGATGTCGATACGGTGGATGATCTCGATGCGGCGGCGGCGGCATTTCGTGCGGCGCATGGCTTTCGGTTGCGGATTGCGACGAAATATCATCGCTTGGTGCGTGAGTTTCTGACCGCGCAGGGCGTGGCGGATTATCAGCTGGTCGACAGTCAGGGCGCGACTGAGGGCACGGTGAAGAACCTGACGGCTGAAGCGATTGCAGACATTACGTCGTCGGGCGAGACTCTGCGGGCGAACCATTTGAAAGTCCTGTCGGATTCGTTGATTTTGCAAAGTCAGGCGGTGCTATTCGCCAGCCGTGGGGCCGATTGGTCGCATGCGCGCGGCGTGCTAGAGCGGTTGGCGATGAAGCTGGGGCTGACGCTGCCCGCGATCTGACGGCGCTTGAAGCGGCTTGACCTTGCGGGGCGAAGGGTTAACTCTGGCGGCAACCGAGGAGGCCCACCGTGCGCTATATTCTGCCGCTGATGCTGCTCGCGACACCCGTTGTGGCGGCCGATCTGGCGACGGGTGATGCGATTCGTTCTGCACTGGTTGGCAATACCGTGACCGGCAGCATGGCGGCCTCCGGGGCTTATGCCGAGTTTTACGCCCCTGATGGCAGCCTACACGCGGCGGATTACACCGGAGCTTGGGCGGTGAAGGGCGACAAGATGTGCTTCACCTATGGCCAAGACCCGGAAGTGTGCTGGTCGGTTGCGATTTCGGGCGCGCAGGTGATCTGGATGAGCGAAGCGGGCGAAGAAGGCCATGGCAAGATAAAATCGGGCAATCCCGGCGGCTGGTGATCAGAGTTTTGCAGCGGGTTTTCGGCTCACCAAAGCCACCCCCAGACCCGCCAATGCCATGCCTGCCCATGCCAAGGGCGGCATTGCCTCACCCAGCAGCGGCCATGCGAACAGGGCTGACAGGGCTGGGACAAGGTAGAACAGCGCCGAGACGCGGGCGACTTCGCCGACGCGGATCATTGCCAGCAAAAGGCTGATCGCGAGGATGGAGTTGCCGATCACCAAATAGCCCAAGATCAGCAGGAATGCGGGCGACCAGTGCACCGCCATGCCTTCGGTCAGGTAGGCGGCGGGTAGGGTGAAGATGGCTCCAGTGGCGTATTGGATCAGGTTGGCGGTGATCGGGTGCTGATGGGTGCCGAAGCGCTTTTCGTAGAGCGTGCCACCGGTGATCCCCAACAATCCGCCGAACGCCAGCAGAATGCCCCATGGGTTTTCGGCCTGTAGGCTGGAGCGCGACAGGATGGCGATGGCAGCGCCTGCGAGGCCAAGAGCGAGGCCGATCCAGCCAAGGCGGGAAGTGGCTTCACCCACGGTATAGGGCGCGGCGAGGGCAACGAGAATCGGTTGTAGGCAGACGATGATGGCGACGCCTCCGGCGGAAACACCTGCCTTGAAGGCGATGTAGCAGAGGCCGAAATAGACGACTTGGATCAGAAAGCCGGTGATGGCGATGTCGGCCCAAGCGCGTTTGGTTTTCGGCAAGGGCGGCCGGATGATCAGCGCGAGCGGCAGCAAGAGGGCCAGCACGCAGGTGTAGCGTAAGGCCAGCAGCGTGAGGGGTTCGGCATGTTGTAGGCCGAGTTTGGCGATGCCGAAGCCGCCGGACCACAGCAGCAGGAACAGGACGGGAGCGGCGGCAAGCCAGAGCGGGCGTTTGATCATATTTGGGTTGTGGCGCGGATTTTGGGGGAAGGGAAGGGTGGATGCTGCGCATTGGGGGCTTGCCCCCAAACCCCGAGGATATTTGAGCACAGAGGATGACAATTTTAGCTAAGTTTTAAGGGTCAGCGCAGGCCGATTTCTGCGAGGGCTGCGGCGAGGGCCGGGGGCAGGGTATCGTCCTGCGCGCGGGTTTTCGGCAGGTCACGCGGCGATTCGGTGGGATCGAGGTAGCGCCAGCCTTGGAACGGGCGGCGCGGCGCGTTTTCGGTGCGGATCAACTCGGCGTCCAGCACAAGGGCGCAGCGCAGGATGCCGTCTTGGCCGCGGCGCTCGGCCAGCCCCACAAGGCGCTGGCGGGCTTGGATCACGCCTTTGATCACCCAATAGAGCGAACCGCCGTTGAGGATTTCCTCCTCGCGTTTCGGCCACATCCGGGTGACATGTTCGGTGGTGCCGGGTGCCCAGATATGCGCGTGCGCGCGGTGCCATTGGGTGAGGTCATCGACTGATTCCGTCCCGACGCTGAGTTTTAGGATGTTAAGCGTCATGAGTCCCTCGTGGCATAGAGGACATAGAATAGACCTAAATCTGGTATGCTCAAGGGTTGCTCGCGCAGGAAGTTGCGAGTATCCTGTCGGCGTGCCCGTGGCCGCTTTTGCTGTCGTGGGCTTTTGCATTTTGCCCCCTATCAAGATAAGTGAGAACGCCTGATGTCGCGCTTCGCCGCCCCTATCGCCGAGCAAATCTGGGACATGAAATACCGCCTGAAGGCGCAGGATGGCACGCCGATTGATGGCTCGGTCGAAGACAGCTGGCGGCGAATCGCGCGGGCTTTGGCTGAGGTCGAGGCCGAGCCTGCGGTTTGGGAGGAGCGATTCTACAAGGCGCTCGAAGGCTTCAAATATCTGCCGGCGGGTCGGATCACGGCGGGCGCTGGCACGGGCCGCAATGTGACGATGTTCAACTGCTTTGTCATGGGCACTGTGCCTGATTCGATGGGCGGGATTTTTGATGCGCTGAAAGAGGCCGCGCTGACGATGCAGCAGGGTGGCGGCATTGGCTATGATTTCTCGACCATTCGCCCGCGTGGCGCCGAAGTGAAGGGTGTGGCGGCGGATGCCTCGGGGCCTTTGAGCTTCATGGATGTGTGGGATGCGATGTGCCGCACCATCATGTCGGCGGGGTCGCGTCGCGGGGCGATGATGGCGACGATGCGCTGCGATCACCCGGATGTGGAAGCGTTTATCGAGGCCAAGAAGGATGCAGCCCGGCTGCGGATGTTCAACCTTTCGGTGCTGATCACTGATCCGTTCATGGATGCGGTGAAGGCCGATGCGTCTTGGGATCTGGTGTTTGAGGGCAGGGTGTTCCGCACCCTGCAAGCGCGCGATCTGTGGAACAAGATCATGCGCAACACCTATGATTTTGCCGAACCCGGCGTGATTTTCATTGATCGCATCAACAAGGCCAACAACCTGGGCTATTGCGAGACGATTGCCGCGACCAATCCTTGCGGCGAGCAGCCCTTGCCGCCTTACGGGGCATGTCTGCTGGGGTCGATCAACATGCCGACGCTGGTGGCGGGGGCGTTCACCAACGGCGCGAAGCTGGATCTGGTGGCGCTGGATGATCTGGTGCGGTTGGCCGTGCGGATGATGGATAACGTGGTCGATGCCTCGCGCTTCCCGTTGCCGGAGCAGCAAGCTGAGGCCAAGGCGAAGCGGCGGATTGGGCTTGGCGTGACCGGGCTGGCAGATGCTTTGCTGATGGTCGGCCTCCGCTACGGCTCGGTTGAGGCGGCGAAGCAGACCGAGGATTGGATGCATGCGATCGCGCGGGCGTCTTACTTGGCATCGGTTGATCTGGCGAAGGAAAAGGGCGCGTTTCCGTTGTTTGAGGCGGAGGGGTATCTGGCTTCGGGCAATATGATGCAGATGGATGATGATGTGCGCGACGCGATCCGCACGCATGGGATTCGCAATGCGCTGCTGACCTCGATTGCGCCGACGGGGACGATTTCTTTGTATGCGGGGAACGTGTCTTCGGGCATTGAACCGGTGTTTGCTTATGCCTACACCCGGAAAGTGCTGCAAAAGGATGGCTCGCGGACCGAGGAAGAAGTTGTTGATTATGCGGTGCGGCTGTGGCGTGAATTGAAGGGCGATGCGGCACTGCCGGATTACTTTGTGAATGCGCAGACTTTGCCTCCGCTGGACCATGTGCGGATGCAGGCGGCGGCGCAGAAGTGGATTGATAGTTCCATTTCCAAGACCATCAACTGCCCCGAGGATATCAGCTTTGAGGCGTTCAAAGAGGTCTATATGGCCGCTTGGGATCAAGGTTGCAAAGGCTGCACCACCTACCGGCCCAATGCGGTGACCGGCTCGGTGCTGACGGTTTCGGAAAGCACGGATAAGGTTCCGGCGGAAGCCCCGGCAATGGTGGCGGGGGGCGAGGTGGTCTACCTGACCGATCCGCTCGACCGCCCTGCGGCGCTGGAGGGGCAGACCTATAAGGTCAAATGGCCGGGCAGCGAACACGCGCTGTATATCACCATCAATGACATCATCATTGCTGGGCATCGCCGTCCGTTTGAAGTGTTCATCAACTCGAAGAATATGGAGCATTTCGCTTGGACCGTGGCGCTGACCCGGATGATCTCGGCGGTGTTCCGGCGTGGTGGGGATATCTCGTTTGTCGTCGAGGAGCTGAAAGCGGTGTTCGATCCGCGCGGCGGGGCTTGGATGGAGGGGCGGTATATTCCCTCGATCCTGGCCGCGATTGGCGGGGTGATTGAGCGGCATCTTGTCTCGATCGGCTTTATCGCGGGCGAGGGGATGGGGCTGAAATCTGACCCTCATGCGCAGGTGATGGCGGTGGGCGAGGCTCCGCGGGGCAAGGCTTGTCCCTCTTGCGGCAGCTATGCGTTGCAGATGAAAGAGGGCTGCATGACCTGCAATGATTGCGGGCATTCTAAATGTGGGTGAGGGGTGTTGAGCCTGCCTTCCAGCGGTGCTAGAAGGCAGCTGCGCGGGCGTTGTGTAATGGTAAGACCTTAGCCTTCCAAGCTAAAGACGCGGGTTCGATTCCCGCCGCCCGCTCCAAAAATTCTGGATTGAAAAGTGAAGGTCCCAACTCGGGACCTTTTTATTTTGTGCGTTTCCAAGGGCTTGGGGGTGCGCCGTTAAGGGGAATTTAACGATTTGGCGCGATGCACGGCGCCGGGGCTGAATTTCTGTTTCAGAAATTTGCACGGATTTTTCTGCAAAATCCGGTTTCGCTGACGCTAAAACAGGCTTTGCACGAACTGAGCGGCACCCAAATACAGCGCGCCTGCAGTGGAGAGGTAAGCGGCCAGCGCCACCCATGCGGTGGATTTGCGCATCGGGCGTTGCAGTTCGATCAGCTGTTCGGATTGGATCAGGCCTTGCCAACCGAGCAGCACGAAGAACAACAGGATGTAGGAATGGGTTGCTACACAGAGCGCGGCGGCGGCGGCGGACATCAGGATCGACACCGCGCGGGTGGCTTTGGGGAAGAAGGTGTAGGTCAGCAATCGCACGATTTTGCCGCCGTCCAAGGGCCAGAATGGCAGCAGGTTGAACAGGTTAAGGCCGCCGAGGACGAGGCCTTGGATGTAGAGAAAGCTTGCCACGGCGGGGGCTTGTGGGAAGATCAACTGCGCCACCGCAAAGCACAGGGCCATTGGGCCGAGGCAGATCGCTGGGCCCATCAGGCTGATGAACAGGTCACGGTCATGGCTGGCGGGCAGGCTGCGGGATACTGCGACGCCGCCGAACAATGGGATCAGCCGGAACTGCGCGTCTTTGTGGCCGCAGACCCGGAAGGCGGCTACATGGCCGATCTCGTGGATCATGATGGCTGCGATGAAGGCCGCGCCATATTGCCAACCGAAAAACCAGATCGCGGCGGCGACAGCGACGGCGGACAGGCCCAAAGCGTTGACATCAAAGCCGACGCGATTCCAGCCCGCACCAGCAAAGCCGCCGCGCAGGGCAAGGCCGGTGACGGCGATCAGGCCGAGGGAGAGGACAAGGGCAAGCACCTGAGCTTACAGGTTTTCCTGCTGCGGCATCCCCAGCACATGATAGCCGGAATCGACGTGGATGATCTCGCCAGAGGTGCAAGCGCCGAAGTCGGAGCAGAGGTAGACGGCGGTGCCGCCGATGGCCTCTAGCGTCGCGTTGGTGCGCATCGGGGCGTTGGCCTCGGTATGGCGGAAGGTGGCGCGGGCGCCACCGATGGCTGCGCCGGCGAGGGTTTTCATCGGGCCGGGGCTGATGGCGTTGACGCGGATTTGCTGCGGGCCAAGGTCATTCGCCAGATAGCGGGTGGCGGATTCGAGGGCGGCTTTGGCGACGCCCATCACGTTGTAATTCGGCGTCACGCGGTTGGAGCCGCCATAGGTCAGGGTGATCAGGCTGCCGCCGTTTGGCATCAACTCCGAAGCGCGGCCTGCGACGTCGATGAAGCTATAGCAAGAGATGCACATCGAGTTTTTGAAATTCTCGCGGCTGGTGTTGATGAAACGCCCGGTCAACTCGTTCTTGTCAGAGAAGGCGATGGCGTGGATCAGGAAATCCATCGTGCCCCATTTTTCCTTCAGCGTGGCAAAGCAGGCATCCAAGGAGTCGTCGTTGGTGACATCAACATCGACCATCACATCGCTGTTCACGGTGGCGGCGAGGGGGGCAAGGCGTTTGCCGAAAGCGTCGCCTTGGTAGGAAAATGCCAGTTCGGCCCCTTCAGCGGCCAGCGCTTTGGCGATACCCCAAGCGATGGACCGCTCATTCGCGACGCCCATGACAAGCCCGCGCTTGCCCTTCATCAGATCAGCCATACTGGCACTCCTTTTAGTGGCGGATTAGGCCAGATACTTGCTCATCAGAAGGGTCGCATTGGTGCCGCCGAAGCCGAAAGAGTTCGACAGGACGGAGTCGAGTTTGACGCCCTCGCGCAGGGTCATCACGATTTCGGATGGGTCTAGGGCAGGGTCTAGGGTGGTGATGTTGGCGGAAGCGGCGATGAAATCACCGTTCATCATCAGCAGGCTGTAGATCGCTTCGTGGACGCCGGTGGCACCGAGGCTGTGGCCGGTCAGCGATTTGGTCGAGGCGACGGGCGGGGTGTGGCCTTTGCCCCAGACGCGGCGGATCGCTTCCATCTCGGTCACATCACCCACCACGGTCGAGGTGCCGTGGGAGTTGATGTAATCCACGCTGCGGCCTTCGGGTAGGGTGGCGATGGCGAGTTTCATCGAGCGTTCACCGCCTTCACCCGAGGGGGCGACCATGTCGTAGCCATCCGAGGTGGCACCATATCCGGTGACTTCGCCGTAGATTTTCGCACCGCGCGCAAGCGCGTGGGAAAGTTCTTCGAGCACGACAACGCCGCCGCCACCTGCGATGACAAAGCCGTCACGGGTGGCGTCATAGGTACGCGAGGCGGTTTCGGGGGTGTCGTTATACTTGCTGCTCATCGCGCCCATCGCGTCGAACAAGCAAGACAGCGTCCAGTCGAGTTCTTCGCCGCCGCCTGCGAACACCACGTCTTGCTTGCCCATTTGGATCAGTTCCACGCCATTGCCGATGCAATGCGCCGAGGTCGAGCAGGCCGAGGTGATCGAATAGTTCACGCCCTTGATCTTGAACGGAGTGGCGAGGCAGGCGGAATTGGTCGAGGACATGCAGCGGGTGACCATGAACGGGCCCATCTTTTTGGGCGCGCCCTTGTTGATCACCGCATCAAATGCGAGGAAGAAGTTTGAGGTCGAGGGGCCGCCGGACCCCATGATCAGGCCAGAGCGTTCGTTCGACACGTCGGATTCTTCTAGGCCAGAGTCGGCGATGGCCTGCTGCATGGCGAGGAAGTTATAGGCGGCACCGGGGCCCATGAAGCGCAGATCGCGCTTGTCGATGTGATCGGCAAGGGTGATCTGCGGCATGCCGTGGACTTGGCTGCGGAAACCATGCTCGGCATATTCGGGCGCGAACACGATGCCGGATTTGCCTGCGCGCAAAGATGCTTCGACCTCGGTGGCATTGTTGCCGATCGAGGAAATGATGCCGATCCCGGTGATGACGACGCGACGCATGGGCTATCTCCTTTGGTGTCGTAAGCGCCATCAGACTACGAATCTGAGCGCCGATTTTGTCAGATTAATTCTCTGACAGGGCAACTTTCATATCTTTGACGAGGTAGATGGTTTCGCCATCAGCCTCGACCCGGCCATCTGCGACGCCCATAGTCAGGCGGCGGGTTTGGATGGCTTTGGTGAAATCAACATAATAGGTCAGGCGCTTGCGGTCTGGGCGGACCATTCCGGTCAGCTTAACTTCGCCGACGCCCAGAGCATAGCCGCGCCCCTGCCAGCCGCGCCAGCCGAGGTTGAAGCCGGTGAGCTGCCAGAGGCCGTCAAGGCCAAGGCAGCCGGGCATGATCGGGTTGCCGGGGAAGTGGCATTCGAAGAACCACAGGTCAGGCGTGATGTCGAATTCAGCGACGATATGGCCCTTGCCATGTGCGCCGCCATCGGCGGAGACTTCGGTGATGCGGTCCATCATCAGCATCGGCGGGGCGGGCAGTTGTGCGTTGCCGGGGCCGAACAGCTCTCCGCGCGCGCATTTCAGCAGGTCGTCCTTGTCGAACGAAGTTGGAAAACCGCTCATGCCCTCGAAATCCCCCCAGTGGCTGGCCTTTTTCCCCATGTAACACCCAGCGAGAGGGCGAACAAGTGTGGGGCGGCGGGGCTGGGCAGGGGAGTTTGGGGTTTTCGTTTGAAACGCACGGCTTTTACACTCTATATAGGGGGCTAGGATGGATGCGGGCTATGGCCTGCCTTGGAAAGTGGCGATGGGTTTGAGCGAACAACAGCGCAGCACGACATGGTTGGCGAGGGGCGGATTGCGCCCGACGCGGCAGCGGTTGGCTTTGGCGGGGTTGTTGGTCGGCGATGGCATGAACCGGCATGTCACGGCGGAGAGCCTCTATGCGGCGGTCGGGGTGTCTGGCGCGAAGGTGAGTTTGGCCACGGTCTACAACACGCTCAGGGCGTTTTGTGAGGCGGGGTTGCTGAACGAGGTCGTGGTGGACGGCGCGCGCAGCTATTTCGACACACGGTTGGATGATCACCCGCATTTCTACTGGGAAGACACGCACGCCTTGACCGATGCGCCTGCGGAGGAGTTGGTGATTGCGGGTCTGCCAGAGGCACCCGAGGGCATGGCGGTGAGCCGTGTCGATGTGGTGATCCGGTTGAAGCGGGCTTGAGCCTGCCCCGACTGATCTTGTCAGCCTGATCCTGCCACCAGCGGTTTTCAAATTGCGCGGCAAGCACCGCATTATTTTAGGTCGCCTGCGCGGCGTGCCGCCGCTTGTCTCCGCCGGGATGTGGCACGAGGCTCGGTTTTGCATAACAAAAGGCGCGATCTGCCCGGGGGCAGACCGCGCCATATGGCCAGCACGGGAGGAGAACTGTGCTGGCCTGTCACTGGTTACAAACTTGTGCGACTGGTTACTTCGGTAGCAAAACTTTGTTCACGACTTGGATCACGCCATTCGACTGTTCCACGTCGGAAATGGTGACTTTGCCCGCGGCGCCGGATTCGTCGTAGATATAGAGACTACCGCCCTTCATCTTGGCCGAGAGATGATCGCCCGACAGGGTGGTCATGTTGAAATAACCGTCTTTCGAGGCTTTGGCTTTCTTCGCCATCTGCGCGGTGGTGTAATGGCCTGCGACCACATGCGCGGTGAGGATTTTTGTCAGCATGGCTTTGTTTTCGGGCTTCAGCAGCGTGTCAACCGTGCCTGCGGGAAGCGCTGCGAAGGCGTCATTGACCGGGGCAAACACTGTGAACGGGCCAGCCCCTTGCAGCGCATCGACCAGACCTGCGGCTTTGACGGCGGCGACGAGGGTGGTGTGATCTTTTGAGTTCACTGCATTTTCGACGATGTTTTTATTTTCATACATCGCAGCGCCGCCGACCATCGGGTTTTCCGCGAGTGCGGGGCCAGAGATCAACGCGAAGGCAAGGACGAGAGCAGAGGTTTTCGCAGAGGTTTTCATGGCAGCTTCCCTTTCAATCGGCCGGTTGATTCCGTGCCGTATGAAAGGGAAACGAGGGTGCGGGCCGGGAAGTTTCAGCCGTCCCGGTGCGTTCACGCTTTCGTGATCTTAGTTAGCCCCGGCCTTACTGGCCGAGCTTCTTGATGCGGCCCTCGACTACGGGTTTCACCGTGCCGAGTTTTTCGACATAGCGCATGACATCTGTGGCGACGAGATTGCCCGCCCCGGTGTCGGTGATCAGACGACCCCCACCTAGGCTGCTGTAGCCATCGCCACCGCCGAGAATGTAGTCGTTGACCGCGACTTTGTAGAGCGCATCGGGGTTCAGGGCGGTGCCATTTACCATCACCTCAGAGACCCGGGCACCGGGTTCGGCGGAGGCGTCATAGCTGAAGGTCACGCCCGAGACCTGCGCAAAACGGCCTGCGCCTTTTTCGACCTGTGACACGGCATTTTCCAGCGCACCAAGCAACTGGCTGCCCGGCAGCTCGGTCAGCACGGTGACATTGCCGAACGGCAGTTCGGTCAGAATGTCGCGGCGGGTCAGTTTGCTGCCTGCGTCATAGGTGCGATCAGCCCGAATGCCGCCGCTGTTCATGATCGCTACATCTGCGCCGGTGGCGTCGCGCATCGCATCGGCGATCAGGTTGCCCATCGCGGATTCCTCGGCCCGCACCACGTTGCGGCGGCTGTCGAGCGGGGTTTCGGTGGTGCCGATCTCGACGTTCAGGGTTTCATCAAGGCCAGCGGAGAGTTTATCGACCATGGCCTGCGTCTCGGGATCAGGGGCGACGGTGGCGGTGTCGATGAAGCGGAAGGCCGGGGTCCAGGCGATGGTGCGCTTGCCGTCTTTCTCGCCCACCTCAACCGTCAGATCGACGGGGCTTAGGAACTGGCCGTCCAGTGAGGTTTCGACATAGACGGTGACGCCATCATAGGCGGTGGCATAGGAATGGTCGTCGCCCGACAGGATCACATCGAAGACGTGCGATTTCAGCAGCTTGCGGTCATTGTCCATATCTGTCTGCACCACACCGACCACGATATCGGCCCCATCCGCGCGGGCGGCTTTGGCGGCTTTGATCGCGGTATCGACGGTGGGCAGGAATTTCAGATCCTCGGTTGAGGCGACCGAGGGCGAGGTGTCTTGCGCCACCGGGATCAGGGCGACTTTCAGCCCTGCGATGTCCTTGACCGTCACCCCGCCGACGCCTTCCAAGCCTGAGCCATCCGCATTGGTGATGTTGATCGCGGCCCATGGGTATTTTGAGGCTTTGACCTTTTCAAGGAAGTTCGCCGGGCCAAAGTCAAATTCATGATTGCCGGGAACCGCCAGATTGAAGGGCACGATATTGGTCAGATCAATGGTGTTTTGGCCCTTATCGAAGCCCGACAGCAAGGAGGGCGACAGCATATCGCCGTCAAAAAGGTAAAGCGTGTTGGGGTTGGCGGCGCGCTCGGCCTTTGCCACCGCGTTCAGGCGGGCAAAGCCGCCCCGACCGTCTTCCTCGGTGAAGTTATAGACATCGCCGACACCCAGCAGGGTGAGTTTCACGGTTTCGGCTTGTGCGCTCAGCGGCAACAAGGCGGTGGCGGACAACAGGGCGGCACGGATGCTTTGCGACAGGGGCATGGCGATCTCCACTTCGGGATTGGATGCGGGTACAGTGCAACCTGAGCTTGAGTCTGTCAAAGCCCGGATTTCTGGAGCATTGGGCTTGGCGGTGACGCGCTGATGACAGATGCTTGACCGAAAGCTTAGGGCAGGGCATGAGGCGGTCATGCTGATTTACAAGATATTCCTGCGCGTCGAATGGGACGCTTTTCGCGACGCTGGCGAGACGGCGGGTGCGCCTGTTGATCTGGCGGATGGCTTTGTGCATTTCTCGGCCGCCCCGCAACTGGCCGAGACGGCAGCGAAGTATTTCGCGGATGTGTCTGATCTGGTGCTGGTGGCTTGTGATGCCGACCGGCTGGGGGCGACGCTGAAATGGGAAGCGTCGCGCGGCGGATCGCTGTTTCCGCATCTCTATCGGCATTTGGTTTTGGCCGATGTGGTGTGGGACAAATCGCTGCCTTTGGGGGCGGCGGGGCATATCTTCCCGGAGGGCGTGTTTTGAGCGTGATTGAGGCTTTGGGGCTGGCGGTTTTGCATCGGTTTGACCCCGAGCGCGCGCATGGGTTGTCGTTGAAAGCACTGTCGGCGGGGCTGGTGCCTTTGCCGGGGGTGATTACGTCGGATCGGTTGCGGACGACGGTTGCGGGGTTGGATTTGCCCAATCCGGTCGGGCTGGCGGCGGGGTTTGACAAGAATGCCACGGTGGTGGGGCCTTTGTCCCGCGCGGGGTTCGGCTTTGTCGAGGTGGGGGCTGCGACGCCGCGCCCGCAGCCGGGCAATCCGCAGCCTCGGCTGTTTCGGCTCACGGAAGATCGGGCGGCGATCAATCGGTTTGGCTTTAACAATGAGGGAGCCGAGGCGATTGGGGCGCGGCTTTCCGCAAGGGTGCGGGGGCCGGTTCCGGTGGGGCTGAACCTAGGGGCGAATAAGGATTCGGCGGATAGGGCGCAGGATTTCGCGCGGGTGCTGGCGGTCTGCGGACCGCATGTCGATTTTGCGACGGTGAATGTGAGCTCACCGAATACCGAGAAACTGCGGGATTTGCAGGGGCGGGCGGCCTTGTCGGCGCTGCTGGCGGGTGTGATGCAGACGCGGGCGGAATTGGCGCGGCCAATCCCGGTGTTTTTGAAGATCGCGCCGGATTTGAATGAGGATGAACTGGCCGAGATTGCCGAGGTTGCGCTGGCGTCGGGGGTGGCGGGGATCATTGCCACCAATACGACTTTGTCGCGCGAAGGTTTGGTAAGCGCTGATAAGGCCCAGATGGGCGGACTTTCGGGGGCGCCGTTGTTTGAAAAGTCGACGCGGGTGCTGGCGCAACTCTCGGCTCTGACCGAAGGCAAGCTGCCGCTGATCGGGGTCGGCGGCATTGCCGGCGCCGAGGAGGCGTTTGTGAAGATCCTCGTTGGGGCCTCGGCGGTGCAATTTTATACCGCGATGGTGTATCAGGGGATTTCCTTGGCGGCGAAGATCGCGCGGGGCTTGGATGCGCTGCTGGAACGGGAGGGTTATGCCTCGGTCGCCGATGCGGTGGGCAAGGGGCGGGCGCAATGGCTGTAAGCTTTCGAGACGCTATTCGTGCAGATGTGGCGGCTGTGGTGGCGCTGCTGGCCGATGATCCACTGGGGCAGGCGCGGGAAAGTGGGGATCTTGCGCCCTATCTCGCGGCTTTCGATGAGATCGCGGCCAATCCAATGCATCAGTTGATTGTGGGCGAGAGCGACGGGCGGATTGTCGCGACCTGCCAGTTGACGACTTTGGCGGGCCTGTCACGGCAAGGGGCGAAGCGGGCGCTGGTGGAAGCGGTGCGGGTGGTGGCCGATCTGCGCGGGCAACGCATTGGCGAGGCGTTGATGGCGGAATGTGAGGTGCGGGCACGGGCGGCGGGGGCGAATGTGATCCAGCTGACCACCGACAAAACCCGGCTGCGGGCGCATGCGTTTTATGATCGGCTTGGGTTTTTGCCCTCTCATATCGGCTACAAAAAGACCCTCTAAGCCCATCCTCTGCGCTCAAATATCCTCGGGGGTGAGCCCGATAGGGCGAGGGGGCCGGAAGGCCCCTTTTCCCCGGCGATCAAGGGCGCTACACCCTTTGCAACAAACGGGGAGATCAGCGATGGAAGACGGCATCAACAGCTTTATGACCGGGCCGGATGAACAGGGCCGCTTTGGCAAGTTCGGCGGGCGGTTTGTGTCGGAAACCCTGATGCCGCTGATCCTTGATCTGGAAGAACGCTACGAATTCGCCAAGACCGATCCGACGTTCTGGGCGGAAATGGATGATCTGTGGAAGCATTATGTCGGGCGGCCCTCGCCTTTGTATTTCGCACCCCGGCTGACCGCGCATCTTGGCGGCGCCAAGGTCTATATGAAGCGCGACGAGCTGAACCACACCGGCGCGCATAAGATCAACAACGTGCTGGGGCAGATCATTCTGGCCCGCCGGATGGGGAAAACACGGATCATCGCAGAGACCGGCGCTGGGCAGCATGGCGTGGCGACGGCGACGGTTTGCGCGAAGTTCGGGCTGAAATGCGTGGTCTATATGGGCGCGCATGATGTGGAACGGCAGGCGCCGAACGTGTTTCGGATGCGGCTGCTCGGGGCGGAGGTTATTCCGGTGACTTCGGGCCGTGGCACGCTGAAGGATGCGATGAACGATGCGCTGCGCGATTGGGTGACCAATGTGCGCGACACGTTCTATTGCATCGGCACGGTGGCGGGGCCGCATCCCTATCCGGCGATGGTGCGGGATTTCCAAAGCATCATCGGCAAGGAAGTGCGTTGGCAGTTGGCGGAACAAGAGGGCGAAGGCCGTTTGCCTGATACTTTGGTGGCGGCGATTGGTGGTGGTTCGAACGCGATGGGGCTGTTCTTCCCGTTCTTGGACGATCCGTCGGTGAATATCATTGGCGTCGAGGCGGGCGGCAAAGGGGTTGACGACCGGATGCAGCATTGCGCTTCACTGACGGGCGGTCGCCCCGGTGTGCTGCATGGCAACCGCACCTATCTGTTGCAGGACAATGACGGGCAGATTCTGGAAGGCTTCTCGATCTCGGCGGGGTTGGATTATCCGGGGATCGGGCCGGAGCATTCTTGGCTGCATGACATGGGTCGGGCGCAATATGTCAGCATCACCGATGCCGAGGCTTTGGAGGCGTTTCAGCTGTCTTGCAAGCTGGAGGGGATCATCCCGGCGTTGGAGCCGAGCCATGCCCTCGCGCATGTGATGAAGATCGCGCCGACGCTGCCGAAGGACCATATCATTGTGATGAACATGTGTGGGCGCGGCGACAAGGATATCTTCACCGTCGCCAAGCACCTTGGCTTTGATATGAAGATCTGAAGCCGGATTGAACGTTGAAGGGCCGCGCCGATGCAGATTGGCGCGGCTTTTCGTTGTGCTGCCCGAATCACTCTGCTGCCCGGTCAGACCATGGTCTTAGTATGGGCGCGGAAGCTTCAGACCAATGTCTTAAGCATTTGATATAGGCTTATTTTTCTGGATTTTCGAGGATAGTTTTCCGCTATGCTTCTGGCGCTGCCTTTCGCCATAACCCGCGCTTACGTCGGGTTTTGCCTAAACTGCGGTTTATATCCGCAAACTCTGGGCTGATCTGATCGGGCTAAACTCTGCGCCAATAGGCAGCGGCGGTTTGGGCTGTCATCGCTGAACCTGTCGCCGGATGCGGCTTCGTTTGGCAGTTCAGCAAAGTTAGGAACACAGGATGATACGGACAGCGAAACCCTTGATTTTCACGGTCATACTCGGCTTTTCTGCCAGCATGGCGCATGCGATCACCGTGGCGGATGTGGTGAAAACCTATCAGGACCAAGCCTATTCGGCCATCGAGGTCAAGGAAAGCCCGAACCAGATCAAGGTTGAGGCCGCCAAAGATGGCGTCAAGGTCGAGGTGGTTTATGACAAAGCCACGGGTGAGGTGATCAAACACGAATCCCAAACCGTTGGGGCGGGTGAGACGAATAGCGGTTTGGAAGTATCGAGCACCGATCACGATTTTACGGGTGACGACAGTGCCGATGACAACAGCGCGTCGGATGATGGCCCGGATCATGATGCAGGCGACGACAATGGCGGCACCGGCCACGACGGCACCGGCCACGACGACAGCGGCCATGACGACAGCGGCCATGATGGTGGCGGCGAGGGCAGCTCAGACGATTGAGACCGGTTTTGCATGGACTAAGCCCCCCGGCCTTGCCGGGGGGCTTGGCATGGGTGATAATGTGGGTGCAGCCGGGGCAGGTTTAGGCCTCGAAGGGAAACGGGATGAACCGCAGAGTTTTCTTAGGGCGCAGAGCTTTCTTGGGGCAGTGCGCTGGCGGCGTGCTTGGCGCTGTCTTTATGGCCAGCGCCGCGCGCGCGGACAGCTTTCAAAGCTCGGTGGTGGCGCAGTTGCGCGGCCAAGGCTACCGCGAGATCAATGTGGAAACCACGATGCTGGGGCGGGTGCGGATTGTCGCTGCGCGCGGTGGGGCCTCGCGCGAGATCATCCTGAACCCGCGCACAGGTGAGATTTTGCGCGATGTTTTGCTGGCCGAGGATGGTCGGGTGGTGCCGGAGATTGCGGGCGGCGATAATTCGGGCAAAGGCAGCTCGCAGGGTGATGGGTCGGATAGCAGCGGATCAGGCGATGACGGGTCAGATGATAATGGCTCTGACAGCAGCGGGTCAGGCGATAACGGATCAGGTGATAATGGCTCGGAGGATCATGACTCGGGCGATGATGGTTCGCAGGATCACGGCGATTCCGATAACAGCGGTTCGGGCAAAGGTGGCAACGAGAACTAAGTTGCGCGGGTCGGTGACGGGGCCGCGCAGAATAATTTATCGTGGAAAATTTGGAGCGTAAGTGAGACATCCGGCTTTCGTCTTTGCGATCTTTCTGTTGCAGGCGGCTTGCGCGATTTTTTTCGTGTCAGATATTTTGTCGTCTTTTGTCGGCATCACCACCACGCCGCTGCCGTGGGAGCTGCGCGAGATCATGGAGATCTGGGCGGCGTTTGGGCTGATTGTCGGCGTGGTTTTGGGCGCGATCCTGTTGCGCCGGGCGATTGTGGATCGGCGTGAGGCTGAAACCCGGCTGCGGCGGGCCTCGGGCGCGTTCATGGTGCTGTTGGCCGAGCGGTTTGCCGAATGGGGACTGACCCCGGCGGAAAAGGACGTGGCTTTGTTCGCGATCAAGGGCATGTCTACTGGCGAGATTGCGGCTTTGCGCAGCACGTCTGAGGGCACTGTGAAAGCACAGACCAATGCGATTTACCGCAAGGCGGGGGTCAGCGGGCGCTCGCAACTTCTGTCGCTGTTCATCGAGGATCTGATGCGGGATGAAGATGGCACCTTGCGGCTGCCAGTACCGCAAACCGCTGCGTGATCAGTCGGCAGGCCAATCAGTCGGCGGCGTAGGTTTGCAGGATTTGCAAGGCCACCACATCCAGCGTGCGTTGGTGGGTGGATTTCAGCAAGATTTGCGGGGCGACGCCTTCTTCATGTGCTTGCAGGAAGCGGCCCGCGCACAGGCACCATTGATCGCCCGGCTTGAGGCCCGCAAAGCCGTATTCGGGGCGCGGGGTGGACAGATCATTGCCTAAGTATTTGGAATAGGCCAGAAACTCTGCTGTCATCAGCGCGCAAACGGTGTGCAGGCCTTGGTCCATCGGTCCGGTGTTGCAGCAGCCATCGCGGAAAAACCCGGTGACGGGGGCAGTGGAGCAGCTTTCCAAAACGCTGCCAAGCACGTTGAGAGAGGGGTCACGCATCGGGTTTCCTTTGTCTGTAGCCTAGCGCGCTGGCTGCTGCTGTCCAGCGGTTTGCGGCCAGTGCATCCCGGCGACGGCGGGTAGCATGGTGCCTGAGACCAGCGCCGTCAGCATCCGGTTGATCGGCCACAGCGTCGCCATTGGAGCCAGCAGGTGATCGCGCAGTAGCGGCTGGGTGGTGCTGGCGGATTGATACATCGGCGTGAAGGCGGCGGACATCGCCTGATAGGCGCGGACATGCCAGCGGCGCATTTGGGCGTAGCGGGGCAGGGCCTCGCTCAGCGGCAGGCGCAGGGCTTCGCGCAGCGCGAAGGCATCCAGCAGCGCCATATTGGCCCCTTGGCCAAGTTGAGGGCTGGCGCGGTGGGCGGAATCGCCGATGAACGCCAGCGCTTCGCCGTAGGGGCGGCGCAGGGTGCCGTGGCTGTAGCGGGCGGGGGTGAGGTCGGCGGGGGAGCGCAGGGTGGTGAGGAACGGGGCCATTTGCGGCCAAAGCTGGGTAACTTCGGCTTTCCATTGTCTCAGGTCTTGGCTGGGCCAATCGTCCAGCTTGGCGCGGGGCAGTGACCAGAACACGGCGGCATGCTGCGTCGGGTTGCCGTGAAGTTGGCCGATCGGCAGCACGCCAGCCATGTTGCGGGCGGCTTGGTAGCGTTGCGTCAACTGATCGCGCGGCAGGTCGGTGTCTGTCGGCCAAGGCACGGTGCCCCAGACCGCGCCGAAGCTCAGTGGGCGGGCCTGCATCGGCGAGAGTGTCGAGCCCGCACCTGAGGCGTCGATCACCAGATCGAACGGGCCGAGTGGGTCGGCATTATCCCGCAGGATCAGGCGTTTGCCGTTGGAAAGCGGGGCGTCATGGCAGGCCGCGCCTGTTTCCATGCTGATGCCTGCGGCGGTGGCGGCCTGCCAGAGCAGCGAGAACAGGCTGGCGCGGTGGATGGCAAGGCCGGGGGCATCGGGTTTGTAGGCGACATCGAGGACTTTGCGTTTCCGGCGTGGCCCAGCATTTGGGTGATGGATGCCCCGAACGCGCGGACGTCTGCGCCGATTGTCTCCAGCACCGCAAGGCCTACGGGTTGCAGCACGAGGCCGGAGCCGAGCGGCTGGGGGGTGGCAAAACGCTCCACCAGCGTGACGCGGTGGCCGGATTGGGCGCAAAGGGCGGCTGCGGCCAAACCGCCGATGCCTGCGCCGACGATGCCGATGGTTAGCGGGGGGAATTGGCTGCTCATAGCCGCATTTGTGCGGGTTATTTCAGCGGCGGCAAGGCCTTATCGGGTGGGATATTCCCCACTGTGCAGAGCGGTTGGCTGCGGCTAGTGTACCGAAAACGTGTGGGGGATCGCGGATGGACGGGTTGCTGGTTCTGCTGGCCTTGGTGGCGCTTGCCATTCCGGTGATGATTATCGTGCTGCTGGTGGGGCAAAGCGGCTTGCGCAGGCGGGTTGGTGATTTGGAACGGCAGTTGGCGGCGCAAGGGGCGCGGTTGCAGGCGATGCTGGGCGCGGGGAATGTGGCGCAAGCGCCCGCGCCGGGTGGGGTTGCGGCTGCGGTGATGGCTGAGACGGCAGTAGCTGAGACGGTTGTAGCTGAGACTGTGGCGGTTGATCCGGTTGTGAATGAAGCGGGCTCCGCTGAGGTTGACGCGGCTGCGCCTGTTGTCGAAGGCGAGGCTGCGGGGGTGGATGCCGTGCGCCCGATGACGCCGTGGGAGCGGGCGGCTGCGCGTGGTGTGGCCGCGACACCTGCCGCGCCTGCGCCTGTGGCTGTGCTGTTGCCTGCGGGGCCGAGTGTGTTTTCGCGTCTGGCGGATTGGTTAAAGGCGAATTGGGTTTACGCGATCTCGGCGGCCTCGCTGGCGTTGGCGGGGGTGTTTTTTGTGCAATATGGCATTGAAAACGGGCTGTTGCCGCCGGGGCTGCGGGTATTGGCGGGGATTGCCTTTGGTCTGTGTCTGATCGGCGCGGGCGAGTGGCTGCGGCGCAGGTCGGGCGATGGTGAGGACGTCTCGACCGCCTATCTGCCCTCGGTGTTCGCAGGCGCTGGGCTGGTGTCGGTGTTCGCCGCCGTGCTGTCGGCGCGGCTGATGTATGGGCTGATCGGGCCACAGATGGCCTTTGCGGGGCTGGGGACGACGGCGGTGTTGGCGCTGCTGCTCGGGTGGTTCTATGGGCCGTTGCTGATCGCGGTGGGCCTGCTGGGCGCGTTTGCAGCACCCTTTGTGGTGGCGGGCGGGGCAGAGGCGGGGCCGTGGCTTTATGGTTACTTCGCTTTGATCGCGGCTTTGGGGCTGGGGGTCGATACTTTGCGGCGCTGGGCTTGGGTTTCGGTGCTGGCGCTGGTGCTGGGCTACGCGGGCGGCTGGATGTCGATGGTGGCGGGCGCGGGGGTGCCGGGCTGGGTGGCGCTGCTGCTGGGGCTGGCGCTGCTGGCGGTGGCTATCCCTGAGCGCGGCTTGGTGCCACGGCAAGACGGGCCGTCGGTGCTGCTGGCGGGGATGCTCGGCAAGCTGCGGCCACCGTTCCCGGTGCTGTTGGCGGCGGGGGCGGCTTTGGCCTCGACGGCTGGCTTGGTGCTGCTGGCGGGGGCGACGGGGGCCGAGGCGATGCTGGCTTTGGGCGGGCTTGCGCTGTTGGCGCTGGCTTATGTTGTGTG
Source organism: Cypionkella sp. PAMC25878 (assembly GCF_058135695.1). Classification (NCBI taxonomy): domain Bacteria; kingdom Pseudomonadati; phylum Pseudomonadota; class Alphaproteobacteria; order Rhodobacterales; family Paracoccaceae; genus Cypionkella; species Cypionkella sp. PAMC25878. The sequence goes on from NZ_CM176871.1 coordinate 1,612,406, forward strand.
GGCCGAGAAGGCCGAGGGGCTGGCCGATCTGGGTTTTGTGCCTGCAGTGGGATTCTGGTTGATGCTGGTGCAGATCGGCTCGGCGCGGATGCCGCTGTTTTGGGATTTTCTGGGCGCGGCGGATCGCGGGCCTGAGGTGGCCGCGCCGATGACGATCACTTGGTTGGTGGGGATGGCGGCGCTGATTTCGGGCGCTTTCGCGTGGAGATCGCGGCAGGAGGGGGTGTTGGCCTTGCTGCACGGGGCGGCGGCGGCCTTGGTCGCACCTGTGGCGGTGGCGATTTTGGCTTTGCTGTGGATACCTGAGAGGGTGATTGGGGCCTATCCTTGGGCGCTGCATGTGATGGCGGTGGCGGTGGGCATGGTCGGGCTGGCGGTGCTGTTCGCGCGCGGTGCGGATCGCCGCCGCCCGGCCTATGCCACGTTGTCGGCGCTGTCGCTGATCGCCTTGGCGCTGTTTCTGGTCACCACGCATACCGCGTTGACGCTGGCTTTGGCTTTGCTGGCGCTGGTCGCGGCTGGGTTGGATCGGCGGTTTAAGCTGCCGGAAATGGGCTGGTTCATTCAAGTGGCGGTGGCGGTTTTGGGTTATCGCTTGCTGGCCGATCCGGGCTTGGATTGGGCGTTTGAGGCACCTTTGGGGCAAGTGGTGCTGGCGTTTGGCGGGGTGATTTTGGCGCTGATCGCAGCGTTGCAGATCCTGCCCGAGGGGCGGATTTTGCCGAAGGGTGTGCTGGAATCGGCGGCGGCGGGACTGGCGGCGATCTTGGCCAATGTGTTGATCATGCGGTTTATTTTGCCTTCACAGGCTCCGAGTGATGTGGAAACCCATTGGTCGGCGGGGCTGAATGCGCTGCCGTGGCTGGTGCTGATGCTGATGCAGATCTACCGCGCTCGGCTGGGCGGCGTGCTGGTGCGGTTGCGTCAGGCGATTGCCGTGGTGGCGGGGCTTCTGGCGGTGGCGGCTTTGGCGCTGGCGGTGGGGCCGTTCAACCCGCTGTTCAGCTATTCCGCCGGCGATCCGGGGGCCTTGGTGCTGGGGCCGCTGGTTTTGGATACGCTGCTGCTGGCCTATGGTGTGCCGGGGCTGATCCTGCTGGCGGCGGTGTGGAAGCTGCTGGGGCTGGGGCGGCGCTTGCGGTTGGGATTCTTGGTGGTGGGCTTGGCACTAATCGCGCTTTACCTCGGGCTGGAGATCCGGCGGTTCTGGCAGGGTGATTGGCTGGGTGCCTATGGCACCGTGCAGGGTGAGCTTTACAGCTATACCGTCGCGCTGATGCTGCTGGGGGCCGGATTGTTGTATCAGGCGATTGCGCGGCGCTCGGGTCTGCTGCGGCGGGTGGCGATGGCGGTTATTGGGTTGACGATTGCCAAGGTGTTCCTGCTGGATGCAGCGGGCCTGACGGGCCTGACACGGGTGGTCAGCTTCCTTGGGTTGGGGCTGTGTCTGGCGGGGCTCGCGTGGCTGAACCGCTGGGCGGGCGAGGTTTCAACGCAGAAACGGGACGCCTGAGTCGGTCTTGGCGCTATCGACCAGCCCATAGCGCAGGCCCCGGCCAATGCGATGGGCAAGGGTGGACCATGCTTTGGCGGTTTCGGGCGGCAGTTCGCGCGCAAGGGTGGCATCGAACTGCGCCAGCCAGGGATCGAACATGCCGGGGCGGACGTTGCCTGCGGCCTTATGCACGGCCATTGGGTTGCCGTCATAGCCGCCCTCTAACAGGATGGCGTTGCGCCAAAAACGGGCGATTTTCGCCTCGTGTGCCGGCCAGTCGGTGATGTGAGAGGCAAAAATCGGGGCCAAGGTCGGATGCGTGCGGACGGCTGCATAAAACGCCGATACAACGGCGTCGATCTGGGCGGGCGTGATCGGAAAACGTGCGAGGGGGGACATATCAGGCTCCTATCCGTCTAGGGTGCGGGTTTTCCTGCGGCGCTGCAACAGGGCGCGCTGACGCAGGGGCTTTGACCTTTCCGCGCGAGGTTTCTATAAGGCCCGCATGGACCGCATATTCGTGAGCATAATCCGAATTATCGGCCCGGCGCTCTGACGTTTCAGACGCCGGGATTCTGGTGCATTGCACCCCTCCGATACCCTCCTTCCTAAGGCCTGCGACCAAGGCCCACCTTCCAAGGACTGCCGCGATGTGCGCTGATACGACTGACTATTCCAACACCGTTTTTCTGCCCGAAACCGATTTCCCGATGCGGGCGGGCCTGCCTGCCCGCGAGCCTGATTGGCTGGCGCGTTGGGAGAAGATCGGGGTTTACGACCGCCTGCGCGAAAAGGCCGTGGCGGATGCCCGCACGCCGTTCACCCTGCATGACGGCCCGCCCTACGCCAACGGCCATCTGCACATCGGCCATGCGCTGAACAAAATCCTGAAGGATATGGTGGTGCGCTCGCAGCAGATGATGGGCAAAGACGCCCGTTATGTGCCGGGTTGGGATTGCCACGGCCTGCCGATTGAGTGGAAGATCGAAGAACAATACCGCGCCAAGGGTCTGAACAAGGACGACGTGGATGTGGTGGCCTTCCGTCAGGAATGCCGCAAGTTTGCCGAGGGCTGGATCGACGTGCAACGCTCGGAATTCAAGCGGCTGGGCGTGACGGGGAAGTGGGAAAAGCCATATCTCACGATGGATTACCACGCCGAGGCGGTGATCGCGGATGAGTTTATGAAATTCGTGAGCAACGGGTCTTTGTATCAGGGGTCGAAGCCTGTGATGTGGTCGCCGGTGGAGAAAACGGCCTTGGCCGAGGCGGAGATCGAGTATCACGATCATACCAGCCACACGATCTGGGTGCGGTTTAAGCCGCATTCAGTTCCACAGCACAATGACACCGACTTGCGGACGCACGAAGATTTGCGTCAGGCATCTGTCGTGATCTGGACGACGACACCTTGGACCATCCCTCAGAACCGGGCTATCGCGTTTAATCCTACCATTCAATATGGCCTTTACGAGGTTGCCGAAGTTGCCGAAAACTCGACGGCCAAAGCTGGAGAACTTTTAGTTCTCGCAAATAAACTTGCTGAAGGCGTGATGTCGGCTGCAAAAGTTACGCAATTTGTTAAGCGTCGGGACGTTCCAGCAGTTCAATTGGAGCAGATGGACTTTGCCCATCCCTATCGCGGCATTGAAGGCGGAGATAGCGAGTGGGATTATAATGTCCCGATGATCGCTGGCGATCATGTCACTGACGACGCAGGCACGGGCTTTGTTCACACCGCCCCCAGCCACGGCGATGACGACTATCAGATGGGCCTCAAGTTCCAGCTGCCGATGACCTATAACGTCGAAGCCGATGGATCATATCGCGCCGATCTGCCGCTGTTCGGCGGCCAGTTCATCATCAATGCCGAGGGCAAAGAGGGTGCGGCCAACGTCAGCAATATCAAGGCCCTGCACGCGCAAGGGGCGCTGCTGGCCAAGGGTAAGGTCAAGCACTCCTACCCGCATTCCTGGCGATCGAAGGCTCCGGTGATCTACCGCAACACGCCGCAGTGGTTTGTCGCCATCGATAAGCCGCTGGACGACGGCATGTCGACTTATGGCGATACGATCCGCAAACGGGCGCTGAACTCGATCAATCAGTTGGTGACGTGGACGCCGATTGCGGGGCGGAACCGTTTGCATTCGATGATTGAGGCGCGGCCGGATTGGGTGCTGTCGCGCCAACGTGCTTGGGGCGTGCCGCTGACCTGCTTTACCAAAGTGGGGGCGAAACCGACCGATGCGGACTTCCTGTTGCGCAATCAAGACGTGAATGCGCGGATCAAGGAGGCGTTCGAGGCTGAAGGCGCGGATGTTTGGTATGTGCAAGGATTCAAGGAAAAGATGCTGCATGGCATCGTGGGTCCGTCGCAATATAACCAAGTGTTCGACGTGCTGGACGTGTGGTTTGACAGCGGCTCGACCCATGCTTTCGTGCTGCGCGACCGTGAGGATGGCTCGGCTGACGGCATTGCCGATCTTTACCTTGAGGGCACCGACCAGCACCGCGGCTGGTTCCATAGCTCGATGCTGCAGGCCTGTGGCACCAAGGGCCGCGCGCCGTATCGCGGTGTGCTGACGCATGGGTTTACGCTGGACGAGAAGGGCATGAAAATGTCCAAATCGGTAGGCAATACGGTCGCCCCGCAAGCGGTAATTGATGAGTATGGCGCGGATATTCTGCGGCTTTGGGTGGCGTTGTCGGATTACACCGTCGATCTGCGCATCGGCAAGGAAATCCTGAAAGGCGTCGCCGACAGCTATCGCCGTTTACGCAATACGATGCGGTTTTTGCTGGGGAATTTGGCGGGGTTTACCGAGGCCGAAAAGGTCGCCCATGCCGATATGCCAGAACTGGAGCAGTGGGTTTTGCACCGTCTGGCCGAGTTGGATGCTGAGGTGCGGGCCGGTTATGCGCGCTACGATTTCCAAGGCGTGTTCCAGAAACTGTTCACCTTTGCCACCACCGATCTGTCGGCGATCTACTTCGATATCCGCAAGGATTGCCTCTATTGCGACCCCGCAGACAGCCAACGCCGCCGCGCCGCCCGCACGGTGTTGGACATCGTGTTCCACCGTTTGACCACTTGGCTCGCCCCAGTGCTGGTGTTCACGATGGAGGAGGTTTGGCTTTGCCGCTTCCCCGGGGATCAATCCTCGGTGCATCTGGTGGATATGCCGGAAACTCCCGTCGAATGGCTGAACCCAGCGCTGGCCGCCAAGTGGGAAGGTATCCGCATCGCCCGCCGCGTGGTCACCGGCGCGCTGGAAGTGCAGCGCACGGCGAAGGTGATTGGGGCCAGCCTTGAGGCCGCGCCCGTGGTGCATGTGGCGGATATGGCGATCTTAGCGGCGTTGAAATCGCTGGATTTTGCGGAACTTTGCATCACCTCGGATCTGCAACTGACCGCCGATCCTGAACCGGCTGAGGCGTTCCGGTTGCCGGATACGCCGGGCATCGGCGTGGTGTTTGAGCGGGCGGAGGGTGAGAAATGTCAACGTTGCTGGCGGATTTTGCCAGACGTGGGCAGCCACAAACACCCCGGTACCTGCAAACGGTGCAACGACGCGCTGGGCTAAGCAAACCGCCGCCGCCTTGGACTTGATCCGGGGCGTTGTGGGTTTTGGGGTTGAACACTTGATGCAAAAAAACGGGCAGAGGTGGTGCCTCTGCCCGTTCAAGTTGCCAGGGTTGGGAAATCTTAGGCGTGAAACGGCGCGAAATAGCCGGATTTCGGCTGGGCAGGCGCGCTGCCAGCGATCAAACCCTGCACTTCACAACGGGTCAGTCCGATATCCTCCAGCAAATGATCATCGGCGCGGCGCAGCAGGCTGCCGATGGACTGACGCAAAGCATGGCGCTGGCGCAGGGTGGCGAGGGTGGAACGGATCATGGCGGACTCCTTCATGGCGCGGTTTTGATCGGACGGCTTCGTTTCGGATAAGCCTGTTTTGCCCGAATCCTTGACATAAGACAAACGAATAGAAATGATGCCAGCCATCGGTTTCATAGATGGCGATGCGCAATGGTCCCCCTTGATAGCGATTTGATGCGGGCGTTTCTGGCGGTGGTGGATACGGGCTCGGTGACGGCGGCGGCAGACCGGGTTGGGCGCACGCAATCGGCGGTGTCGATGCAAATTCGCAAGCTGGAGGAGAGCCTTGGTCAGCCGCTGTTCACCCGGCTGCCGCGCGGGGTCGTGCTGACGCCTAGGGGAGCGCAACTGTTGCCTTACGCGCGGCGTGTCACCAGTTTACTGGAGGAAGCGGCGACGGCATTGCGGGAAAAACCGCTGGCGGGGCCGGTGCGGATTGGCATCCCGGATGAGTATGCGGAAACCATCCTGCCGCGCGCTTTGGCTGCGTTTTCCGAGCGTCATCCGGGCGTGGAAGTCACCGTGCGCTGCGATTTCACCGCACCCCAGCAGGCGGCTCTGGACGAGGATCATCTTGATCTGGCAGTGATTTATGACAGCAGCCATACCTCGGGTGATGAGGTGTTGTGTCTGGACCCGACGGTTTGGGTGACTTCCATCGCTCATGCCCAACACCTGCAACAGCCGGTGCCGGTGGGGGTGTATTTCCGCTCTGACTGGTGCCGGGATTTTGCGCTGCGGTCGTTGGATCAGCAAAGCATTCCGTGGCGGGCGGCGTTTGAATGTGACACCTCGGCCAGCCTGCGGGTGGCGGCGCGCACGGGGCTTGCGATCTCACCCCTCTCACGCAGCACGATCCCGCCGGGGTGTCGCGAGTTAACCAATGCAGATGGCTTCCCCATCGTGGATCGGGCGCGTGTGGTGCTGAAACGCAATCCGCGCGGCGGATCGGCGGCGATTGAGGGGCTGGCCGACATGCTGCGCGAGGCGTTTCGGCCTTTGGCTTCAGGGGGGGCGGTGGCGTGATGCAGGCGGGGATGCAAAGCCCGCTGGGGCCGATCAGTGTGACGGAAACGGACGGTGTGATCACGGCACTGCGGTGGCACGCGGGGCCTGCGCCCGAGACGCCGCTGCTGATCGAGGCGATCCATCAACTGACCGCCTATTTTGACCGCCGCCTGACCACGTTTGATCTGCCCTTGGACTTTGGCAGAGGTTTCGCCGAACAGGTGCGCCGCGCGATAGCGGCGATTCCTTATGGCGAGACGCGGCAGTATGGTGATCTTGCGCGGGAAATCGGGGCACCTGCGCCGGCGATTGGGCAGGCTTGCGGGGCAAATCCGGTCCCGGTGCTGATCCCCTGCCACCGGATTCTGGCCGCCAAAGGCTTGGGTGGATTCTCGGCGAAGGGCGGGGTGGAGAGCAAAGTGTTCTTGCTCAAATTGGAAGGCGCGGCCAGTCTTTTAATTTGATCGGGCCTGCTGATTTGAGCGGTCAAATGGCCAGAGGTGTCTGTTGTACAGGGCAAAAATTGCACCTAGTCTCTGGTGAAAGATCAGCTCTGCAGTGGAGAGACGCGACTATGGATGACGAGAAACAGCGCGTCAAACTGTTTGCAAAGCCGGGGCATTACTACAGCCCGGTTGGCAATCAGGCGGAATTGCAGGCCTTTTGGCAGTCAGAGCATCACGCCCGGCAATATGACCGCGTGGATGCGCTGTTGGACTATGACGCAATGCGAGCGCTGTACGAAAAGATTGCGCCGCTAGTCGTGGCGTTTCCCTTTAAACCCACCGAAGGTTTTCGGTACTATGGCCGCAACACACAGTTTATGTATTACGATGCCTCTATCCTGTCCGCGATGCTGCGCTGGCTGAACCCACGCCAGATCATTGAAATCGGTGCGGGCTATTCCTCGGCGGTGATGTTTGACACGCTGGATCGGATGACCGATGCCAAGTTGGAAAAATTCACCACGATCGACATCGACTTGACGCGCATCAAGGGACTGAACCCGCCCGACAGCTCTTGTCTGATCGAAGCGCCTGTTCAATCGTTGCCGCTCGAAACCTTCACGGCATTGGAGGCGGGTGACATCCTGTTCATCGACTCGTCCCATGTTTTGAAGACCGGTAGCGATGTGCATTACGAATACATGCATATCCTGCCGGCGCTGAAATCCGGCGTGATCGTGCATATTCATGATATATTTTACCCGTTCGAGTATCCCGAGCGTTGGGTGTTTAACGACAACAGATCGTGGAACGAGGTCTATCTGGTGGATGCCATGCTGACCCATGGCAACGCTTTTGAGGTGCTGTTCTTCAACGATGCCGTGCTGCAAAAGCTTGGGCCCAGCCTGAAAGCTAAGGGCGACATGTTTGAGCGGTTCGAGCGGATGAAAACCAATCAGATGGAGCGCAACAACGGCTCGATCTGGCTGAGAAAGCGGTAAGTCCAGTTTGCGCCGGACCTTGCCTATTCAAGGCCGCTCTGTAACAGTTTGGTAACACTTACAGGCGGGATTGATCTTGAGCTTTGCTATTCTGCTGGCCGTCCTCGGCTCGGCCTTCCTGCACGCCCTCTGGAACGCGCTGATCAAGACCGGAACCTCTCGGATGGGGGCGATGATCATCCTGTCGATTGGCGAGGTGCCGATTGGCCTTGCGGTTGCCAGTTTCTGCCCGCTGCCCGCGCCCGAGGTGTGGAAATGGGTGCTGATGGCGGGCTGCGCGCATTTCTTCTACAAATCCTTCCTGACCTATGCATATGAGCACGGCGATCTTTCGCGCGTCTACCCGATTGCGCGCGGATCGGCCCCTTTGATCGTGGCGCTGTTGGGGCCGGTACTGGCGATGCTGTGGCCAAGTGCGATGCCAGCGGATGCGCTGAGCTTGCATGAATATGCCGGGATTTTCGTGCTGGGCTGCGGAATTTTGCTGATGGCGCAGGGGATTTTCTCAAATGGTGAAAGCCGCAAGATGCTGCCGTTTGCGCTGGGATCAGCTTGCGCGACGGCGAGCTACACGCTGCTGGACGGTCACGGCGCGCGGGTGGCGGGCGACGCGATTGCCTATGTGGCGTGGGTTTTTGTGGCTGACGGGCTGATGTTTGCGACGGGCATGCTGGCTTATCGGGGCCTTGACGTGCTGCCGCGCGACCGCAAGGCCTGGGGCGTTGGCATGATTGCGGCGGCGGCGTCTTATGGGGCTTATGGCGTGTCGGTCTGGGCGATGACGAAAGCGCCGATTGCGGTGGTGGCGGCGGTGCGCGAAACCTCGATCCTGTTCGCAGTGCTGATCGGCTGGCTGGCGTTTGGCGAGCGGATGACGAAAGGCAAGGCGATAGCCTCGGCGGTGATCGTGGCTGGGGTCATCCTGACACGGCTTTGACCGTTACAATTTGACTAAAATTTGTTTCATCTTGGCAAAAATATCCCGGGGTCCGGGGCTGGCCCCGGCTTGGCCTGCCCAAAACGCCACGCCAGACTTAGTGCGCCGAGCGATCCGGCACGATCTGCTGCACGATCCCGGCCAAACACAGATACAGCGAGGTGATCACCAAGCCCCAATGCGCCAATGATCCTTCGGCGAAGTTCATCCAAGCCGCCCATCCGGCGAAGATCACCCAAGCCAGTGACATCGGCAGGGTGATCCAACGCCAGCGTTTGGTGCGGGTGGGGTGGACGAATTTCAACCGCAGGAACATCGCCACGGTCAGCAGGATCACCGCGATCAGGATCACCCATTGCGAGGGCGCTACGGCGAACAGCACCAGCACCACCATGTTCCAGCAGGCAGGAAAGCCCGAGAACGACTTATCCTTGGTTTTCATCCGGGTATCGGCGAAATAGATCACCGAGCCATAGCAGATCGCGATGATCGCCAGCCAGCCGGTCCAGCCATCCAGCATGCCGGATTTGAACAAAGCATAGGCCGGAATGAACACATAGCTCAGGTAATCGACGATCAGATCCATCAACACGCCGTCGTAGATCGGAAAGTTGTTCGGCGTGTCGTAGCGCCGCGCGAGGGGGCCGTCGATGCCATCGACGAACAACGCCACCACCAACCAGAGGAACATCACGCGCCAGTTGCCTTCAACCGCCGCGAGCATCGCGAACATTGAAAGCACCGCGCCAGAGGCGGTCAGCAGGTGGACGGAAAGGGCTTTAAGGCGAATATCCATGCGTTGTGATCGCTCAAATTGGGATTCGGGGCAAGGCTTGGGGCGGAAATCAGGCGCGGGGATGGGCTTTTTCGTAAACTTCCATCAGGCGGGCGGCATCTACCGCCGTATAGGCTTGGGTTGTCGACAGCGAGGCGTGGCCAAGCAATTCCTGAATGGCGCGCAGATCGCCGCCCGCCGACAGCAGATGGGTGGCAAAGCTGTGGCGCATCGCGTGCGGGGTGGCCGATGACGGCAGGCCAAGTTGCATCCGGGCTTTCTCCATCACCAAGGCGATCAGGCGGGGGTTCAAGGCACCGCCGCGCGCGCCCCGGAACAGCGGTTCGGTGCGGGTCAGATCGTAGGGGCAGAGCCGGGCATATGCGGCCACGGCATCACGCGCGGCGGGGAGGGTCGGGACTAAGCGCTCTTTGCCGCCTTTGCCCAAGATGCGCAGGGTGTCGGACAAAGGGTGTGCGGCTCCGGTCAGGCCCAAAGCCTCGGATATCCGCAAGCCGCAGCCGTAGAGCAACGTCACCACGGCGATATCGCGGGCGGCGATCCAGTCTTCACGGGCTTGCTCGCCGACTTGGGCGATCATATCGCGCGCACCATCGACGCTCAGCGGGCGCGGCAGTTTGCGGCGGAATTTTGGGCCACGCAGGGAGAGGACGGCGGTTGCGTCTATGTTTTCGCGGTCGGCGACCCATGCGATGAAGTTCTTCACCGCAGAGAGTTCGCGGGCCAGACTGCGCGACGAGAGTTTGCGCTCACGCTCATACGCCATCCAGGCGCGCAGGTCGGACTGATCGATCTGCGCGATGACTTTCAGGCCTTCGGATTCGCCGTGATGGATAGCGAGGAAGCCTAGAAATCCTGTCACATCATGCGCGTAGGCGGTGAGGGTGTTCACTGCCACCGCATCCAAAGCCCGCAGATGATCCAGCCAGCGCGCGAGCGCGTCGCGTTGCGCGGGCGGGATGGCGAGGCTGTTCAAGACAGCCAGCGGCGCATCGTCCGCTCAAACACACCTGCGAAGAAGGCCAAAAGGTCGGTGCCATGCGTCGGTTTGAACTGATGCGGGTCTTCAGCGCCCAACACCAACATGCCGGGTAGGCGGCCTTTACCGAAATCGAGTTTCATCAGGGCTTCTGACCTAACCCAGCCCGCGCGTTCGCCATAAAGCGCGTCCGATTGTGGCAGCACCTGCCGCAGCACGACCGGGCGCAGCGGTACATTGCGCCCGCCTGAAATATATTCGCCGACGAAGCCCGGCTCGGCCACATAAAGCACGTCGCCCAGTTTGCGCAGGGCGGGGTCTTCGGCGTCTTGCACCGATTCCAGCACCAAGCGCACGCAATCCACCCGCAAGGTGCCCGCCACGTCCGAAGCCAAAGTCTTGAGAAACTCCTCAAAACTCAGCGGGTCCATCATCTGCAAAATTGCGCGATGCACCTGATTGGTGCCCGCGAGATTTTCATAGGCTGCCGCGATCACGGTGCGATGGGTGTCTTCCAAACGGTCCAGCCGTCCCTCAAGACGCTCCATCGCGATGCCGCGCAGATCGACGATATTGCTGCCCATCAACCGCTCATTCGCGCCGATCAGCGCGTTCATCACATCGCGGTCTTCCAGCAGAACCTCGGGTTCCGCGAGGATTTTGTCGCGCAGCTCTTGGTCGATCATGCTTGGCCTATCTTGGTTTTTTGTAACTATAGCAGATTGGGGTGGGTTGCGGTGGCTTGGGTGGGGGTTTACCTCAAAACCACATAACAAGGAAAGAGTGGATGCTGGTCGAGCGGGTCTATCAGGCAGGGGATTTGGTCGGCGTGCTGACCACCGAGCCTTTGGGCCGCCTGCTGGATTACAAGGCGCCCGAGGGCGGTTGTGGCGATGGCGATTTTGTCGAGGTGCCGTTGGGGCCGCGCAAAGTCATTGGCGTAGTTTGGGGCAAGGGTGAGGGCAAGTTTGATCCGGCGCGTATTCGCAGCGTCTACCGGGTACTGGATGCAGCCCCGATGCGCGCCGAGTTACGCTCGTTCCTGACCCGTGCCGCCGAATACACCCTGACGCCGATGGCTGCGATGCTGCGGCTGGCGACGCGTGCGCCGGGGTTGGGCGATCCGCCGTCGATGAAGAAGACCTATGCTTTGGGTCCGGTGATCCCGAACCAGATGACCGAGGCGCGGTTTCGGGTGGTGGAGGCGTTGCGGCGGTTTGGAAGCGCCCCGGTGACGTTGGGCGAGTTGGCCGAGGAAGCCGCTTGTGGACCTGCGGTGGTGAAGGGCTTGGTGAAGCTGGGCGTGGTGCTGGAGCAAGACGCGCCGCGCGATCTGCCCTATCCAGCCCTGAACCCAGTGACGAACACGCGGCTGGCGGGAGATCAGGTTGTTGCCGGGGATGCGCTGGTCGCTTTGGTCGCCCAAGGGGGGTATTCGGGGACGCTGTTGAAGGGCGTCACGGGGTCGGGAAAGACGGAAGTTTACTTGGAGGCCGTGGCGGAATGTCTGCGCAAGGGGCGGCAGGCGTTGGTTTTGCTGCCTGAAATCTCGCTGACGGCGGATTTCCTGACGCGGGTGCAGGCGCGGTTTGGGGCGCGGCCTGCGGAATGGCATTCGGGCGTGACGATGACAGAGCGGCGTCGATTGTGGCGGATGGTTGGGCAGGGTGAAGCCAGCTTTGTGGTCGGCGCGCGCTCGGCCCTGTTCCTGCCGTTCCGCGATCTGGGGTTGATCGTGGTCGATGAGGAGCACGACACCTCGTACAAGCAAGAGGAGGGCGTGTTCTATAACGCCCGCGATATGGCGGTGCTGCGGGCGGCGATTGTGGGGGCTCCGATTGTTTTGGCTTCGGCTACGCCGTGTCTGGAGACTTGGGCGAATGTCGAGGCGGGGAAGTATGGTCGTCTGGACCTAGGTGCGCGGTTTGGCGCGGCGGAGCTGCCGGATATGCAGGCGATTGACATGCGCAGCCAGAAGCTGGCGTCTAACGCATGGATTTCGCCGAAGCTGGCGGCTGAGATTAAGGTGCGGATCGCGCGCAAAGAGCAATCTTTGCTGTTTCTCAATCGGCGCGGGTTTGCTCCGATTACTTTGTGCCGCGCCTGTGGCCATCAAGTTGGCTGCGACGATTGCGATGCGCGGATGGTCGAGCATCGGTTTCTGAAGCGGCTGGTGTGCCATCAATGCGGCGCGACCAAGCCGATCCCGACCGAATGTCCGGCGTGCAAGGTCGAGGGCAAGATGGCACCGGTTGGTCCCGGCGTTGAAAGGCTGGCCGAGGAAGTGGTGGCTTTGTTCCCGGATGCCCGTGTGGCGGTGCTGTCGTCGGACCTGTTTGGCTCTGCCCGCGCGCTGAAAGAGCAGATCATGGCGATTGCCGAGGGGGCTGCGGATATCATCATCGGCACGCAGATTGTGGCGAAGGGGCATAACTTTCCGCTGCTGACTTTGGTGGGGGTGATTGACGCTGACCTTGGCTTGCAAGGGTCAGACCTGCGCGCCGCCGAGCGGACGTTTCAACTGATGCGGCAGGTTGCGGGGCGTGCGGGGCGTGCGGATAAACCGGGCACCGCGCTGTTGCAGACATTTCAGCCCGAGCATCCGGTGATCCGCGCTATCCTTGGTGGCGATGAGGAAGCCTTCTGGCGGGCCGAGGCCACCGAGCGGCGGATGGCCGGGGTGCCGCCCTATGGCCGGATGGCGGGGATTATTCTATCGTCGCCCGATGTAGCGCAGGTGTTTGATTTCGGCGCTGAACTCGCTCGCCGCGATGGGCCCTTGCGCAAGGTTGGCGCGCAGGTTTACGGGCCGGCGCCTGCACCGGTTGCGCGGGTGCGCGGGCGGCATCGTGTGCGGTTGCTGATCAAGGCCGAGAAAACCGCCCCGCTGCAAGCTGCGATTGCCGAATGGGTGGGCCAGTTCAAACTGCCGAACAATCTGCGGCTTTCCATCGACATTGACCCGCAAAGCTTTTACTAGGCGCGCAACCCTAGAACGGATCATCCCATGCCCACCTACACCGCTTTGACCACCCTGATGGGCGAAGACGCCGCCAATGCGCTCGCCGAGGCCATTGAGAAGATGGAGCCAGAGCCCACCGGGGTTGGCGTCTTTGAGATCGAGGACGACTCGGGTCTGTGGGAGGTTGGCGCTTATTTCCTAGAGGCCCCGTCCGAGGCGGTGCTGGAACTGCTGGCGATGGCGTTTGATGCCAAGCCCTTCGCGCTGTCGGAATTGCCGGAAATCGACTGGGTCGCCAAAGTGCGCCGCGAACTCTCGCCTGTCGAGGCGGGGCGGTTTTTCGTCTTTGGCTCGCACGACGCCGACAAAGTCCCCGCTGACAAGATCGCGCTGCAAATTGAGGCGACCGTCGCCTTTGGCACTGGCCATCACGGCACCACCTTGGGATGTCTGCGGGCCTTTGATCGGCTCTATGGTGAAGGCTTCCGCCCAGCTAAGGTCGCCGATATCGGTTGCGGCACCGCCGTTCTGGCGCTGGCCGCCGCTGCCGTGCTGCCCGATGCCTTGGTCATTGCCAGCGATATTGACGAAGTCGCGGTGGACGTCGCCGAAGCCAATGTTGCCATCAACCATATGGAAGGCCGGATTGAGACGATGGAGGCCGCAGGTTTCGCGCATCCGCGTCTGGCCGAGGCGGCACCCTATGATCTGGTGTTCGCCAATATCCTGAAAGGTCCGCTGGTCGAACTTGCGCCGGATATGGCCAAGCATCTGGCAAAGAACGGACTGATTATCCTGTCCGGTCTGCTGGTGGTGCAGGCCGAGTCGATCACCGCCGCCTATGTCGCCAATGGCTTCACCCCAGAGGCTCGCGAAGATCTGGGTGAGTGGTCCTGTCTGGTGATGCGGCGGAACTAAGACGGTTAGCACAAGATTAACGGCGAAATGACGGCAGCTTTTACACATTGCCCAAATTTTGCCATAATCTGTGGGTAAAAGGTGCGAAGGCGGGGGCCAGTGAATACGGAGTTATTCGGATGGCCGACCCGAATCTGGTAGATTTCTACAACAATGTCGCGCGCTTTGAGAAAAAGCGCGCCAAAGGCTATGGCTTTGATGCCGCCGGAACGCTCGGGCGTTCCTATTTCAACCCTCCTGCCCGCAAACGCCGCTCTTGGCTGGTGCCGATGATCATGGTGTTTTGCGCAGGCATTGGTCTGAAAGGCATGATTTATCAAGCGGTTGGCGCGAAAGCCTATGATCAACGCGTGCAGGCGTTACAGGTCGGCGAAGGCTTTGACCGCTTGGGTGGTTGGCTGATGCAGGCTGATCCGGCGACGGTGTTCGTGGCAGGCAAAATCAGCGAAGGCCTGAAGGCATTCAAATAATCCATTTTCATGTGGACGATTTTTAGCAGAACGCAGGCGGGCCACGGCGGCCTTGCCTGCGTTTCTATTTGTTCAACACCACAAACGCAAAGGGCCGATGCCACGCGGCACCGACCCTTTTTACATCCGATAAGATCAGGCGCCTGCGTATGAACTGATCTGATTTCAGATCAATTCAAAAGCAGTTAGCGACCGATCAATTCCACATCACCACGGCACAGACCGATATCATCAAGCTCACGGTCAGACAGTTTGCCCAGAGCGCGACGCGTGATGCGTGCATCATTCCAAGCAGCGAAGCCGTTCGCGAACGTCGAAACGAACTGAACAGAGCGGAAAATCGAGATGGCACCAAACGGCGCCGCGCGGGACGACTCATAGGCGGCCATAGCGGTTATCCTTTACAAACTTTATCTCCGGCAAGCCCCTTGCTTCCGGTGAGGCCTATCTAGCTATGCTGCAAGTGCGAAGCAATGGGTGCGCTAGCATGTCTGCATTGCGCCCATTGCATAGCCATCCGGCACCGATATTTCTTTAATTTATAGGCGATTTGAAAACAACGACGGGATTGGTCGTTTTTCATGCGCCGGATGTCGCTTTGCTGCGTCTGCATAGTCTCGGGTTGCATCTGCGGCAAGATTTAATTGCCCCTTGGCGGATGTTCTCTTTTCGTGCTAATTCTGGGGGAAGCAGAAAATCTGCGTAAAAACAAAAGAAAAAGGGGCGGGGATGCGGGTTTTGGGAATCGACCCCGGTTTGCGCAACCTCGGCTGGGGGGTGATTGATGTGGTGGGCTCTAAGCTTACCCATGTCGCCAATGGCATTTGCCACTCAGCCCCCGGTGACGGAGAAGGCGATTTGGCGCAAAGATTGTTCTCCTTGCACGGTCAGTTGACGGAAGTTCTGCGACAATATGGCCCCGATGCGGCGGCGGTCGAACATACGTTTGTCAACAAAGACGCGGTGGCGACGCTAAAGCTGGGCCAAGCGCGCGGCATTGCCTTGCTGGTGCCCGCGCAATTTGGCCTGACGGTGGGCGAATATGCCCCGAACGCGGTGAAGAAAACCGTGGTGGGCGTGGGCCATGCCGATAAGGGGCAGGTCGATCATATGGTGCGGGTGCAACTGCCCGGTGTGAAAATCGCAGGCCCCGATGCGGCGGATGCGCTGGCCATCGCGATCTGTCACGCGCATCATCTGCAAAGCGCGGGCCGTTTGCAGGCGGCGATGAAAAGGGCGGTTGGATGATCGGGAAGCTTTCGGGGCGGCTGGATTGGCGCGGGTCGGATCAGGTGCTGATCGACGTGCGCGGCGTGGGCTATATCGTCTATGTCAACGACCGAACCTTGGCCGCGATGCCATCGGTGGGCGAGGCGGTGTCTTTGTATACCGATCTGCTGGTGCGCGAAGATCTGTTGCAACTCTTTGGTTTCGCAACACTTCTGGATAAGGAATGGCACAAGCTGCTGACCACGGTGCAAGGGGTTGGCGCGAAGGCCGCAATGGCCATCATGGGCACTCTGGGTGCCGATGGTGTGGCCCGCACGCTGACTTTGGGCGACCAACGGGCGATACAGGCGGCTCCGGGCGTGGGGCCGAAGCTGGCGCAGCGGATCATTCTGGAGTTGAAATCGAAAGCCCCGACTATCATGGCGATGGGGGCGAATTTGGCGGTCGCGGCTGAGGCGGATGAAAGCGTTTTGGAACCTGTGACGCCGATGGCCCCGCGCAAAGTGGCGGCTCCGACGGCTGCGCAAAATCGCGCCGGGTTTACGGCGGATGCATTGTCGGCGCTGGTCAATCTCGGCTACGCGCATGGTGAGGCGGCGCAGGCGATCTCGACTATTGCCGTTGATCAGCCCGAAGCTGACACCGCCAGCCTGATCCGGGCGGCGTTGAAACTGCTGGCTCCGAAGGCGCGCTGATGCAATCTGACCCTGATCTGCGGCCCGAAGCCTTGCCCGAAGACCTAGACCGCGCCCTGCGTCCGCAGGTGCTGGAGGATTTCGTAGGCCAACAAGAAGCCCGCGCCAATCTTCGGGTGTTTATTGAATCTGCGAAAATCCGTGGCGAGTCGATGGATCACACGCTGTTTCACGGGCCGCCGGGTTTGGGCAAAACCACCCTCGCGCAGATCATGGCGCGCGAATTGGGGGTGGGGTTTCGGATGACCTCCGGCCCGGTTCTGGCGAAACCCGGCGATCTGGCGGCGATCCTGACCAATCTAGAGCCGCGCGATGTGCTGTTCATCGACGAGATTCATCGGCTGTCTCCGGTGGTGGAAGAAGTGTTGTATCCGGCGATGGAAGATTTCGCGCTGGATCTAGTGATAGGCGAAGGCCCTGCGGCGCGGACGGTGCGGATTGAGTTGCAGCCGTTCACGCTGGTGGGGGCGACGACGCGGTTGGGGCTGCTGACCACGCCGCTCAGGGATAGGTTTGGCATTCCCACGCGCTTGCAGTTTTACACCGAGGATGAGCTGGATTTGATCGTCACCCGTGGCGCGCGGCTGATGGGGATACCGTCCGATCCTGAAGGCACCCGAGAGATCGCCAAGCGGGCGCGGGGGACCCCTCGGATCGCGGGGCGGTTGTTGCGGCGGGTGGTGGATTTCGTGACCGTTGAGGGCGATGGGCGGCTGACGCGGGCGATTGCGGATCGGGCGCTGACGCGGCTGGGGGTGGATGAGATCGGGCTGGATGGCGCGGATCGGCGGTATTTGATGCTGCTTGCCGAGCATTACGGCGGCGGGCCTGTGGGGGTTGAGACGATCGCTGCAGCGCTTTCGGAGGCAAGGGATGCGGTGGAGGAGGTGATCGAGCCTTATTTGTTGCAGCAGGGCCTGCTTCAACGGACCCCGAGGGGGCGGATGTTGGCGGCTCGGGCTTGGCGGCATTTGGGGTTGGATGCGCCGAAGCCACCGGGGCAGCAGGATTTGTTTGAGGGCTAGTGTCCACGCGTGGACAGGCTGTTGGTTTATATGAAATCAAGAGGTTATGGGGGCCTTGTTCATAGATTATTAAGGTTTGATGTGGGGCGTTTGTTGATCCCTAAGAGCCTCCGGCGGGGATATTTAGGCCAATGTGAAATGGGCAGGCGGAGGCTCTTAGGTCATCCTCTGCGCTTAAATATCCCCGTCGGAGACGCAGCTTTCCACGGGATCCGCGCCACATGGTTGAGCCTGCACCAAAGCCGCGCTATCGGAGGGGCGCAAGAGGGAGGCCCGCATGACGCCGGAACAGGTTCAGACGTTTTTCACCCGCTCGGATGGCAGCTATCTGTTCGCGCGCTGGGGGCGGCCGATTGTGCCGGTAGTATTTGGGGTCGAGGACGCGACGTTAAGCGTGGTCAAGGGCGCGATTGAGGCGGTTGTGACTCTGGCGGATCACAAGATGGCCGAGCATGACCCGGAACTGGGCGCGAACCTGATGGTGTTTTTCTTCCGCGATTGGGCGGAGTTGCCGCAGGTTCCTAATCTGGAACGCTTGGTGCCGGATTTGGGGCCGCTTTGCGCGCGGCTGGAGCAGGCCGGGGCCAATCAGTATCGGTTTTTCCGCTTTGACCCCGATGGCGCGATCAAGGCGGCGTTTGTGTTCTTGCGCATGGATGATCATTTGCAGGCGATTGCGGCGGCGGATTTGGCGCTTGCGCAGGCGGCTCAGGTGATTTGCTTGTGGTCGGACCTCGCGTTTGCCGAGGTGTCGCCGCTGGCGTTGATCGACGGTCAGGTGATTTTGCGGCCCGATGTGGCGGGGCTGATCCGGGCGGGCTATGCGCGGCATATGCCAGCGGTGGGGCGGGATGCGTCCCACGCGTTCCGTTTGGCGGCGCGGCTGTGAAAGAGGCGGATCTTTACCCGGACCTGAAGGCCTATCTGGAGGCGCAGGGTTATGTGGTGAAGGGTGAGGTTGGCGCTTGCGATATTCTGGCGCGGCGCGGCGATGAGCCTGCGGTGGTGGTCGAGATGAAGCTGTCCTTCAGCCTCGCTTTGGTGATGCAGGGTGTGGCGCGGCAGGCTCTGTTTGACGATGTCTATCTGGCGGTTCCGGTGACGGAAAAAGGTTGGAAGCTGCGCTATAAGGATATTGTGGCTTTGTGTCGGCGCTTGGGGTTGGGGCTGCTCGCGGTGAAGCCGGGGCTGGTTGAGGCGCATCTGGACCCCGGCCCGTATAGCCCGCGCAAGAACACGCTGCGGGCGGGGCGGTTGTTGCGCGAGTTTGAGCGGCGGGTGGGCGATCCGAATTTGGGTGGCACCACTGGGATCAAGCGGGTGACGGCGTATCGGCAGGATGCGTTGCGGTGTTTGCTGGCACTGCAGGCGGGGGCAGTGAAACCCGCCGCCATCGCCAAAGTTGCAGGTGTTGCACGGGCAGGCGATATTTTGCGCGCGGATCATTATGGCTGGTTTGAGCGCGTCTCGGTGGGGATTTACGCTTTGACGCCGCAGGGGCAGGCGGCGATTGTCTCTGAGGCTGCCGAGATTGCGCGGCTTGGGGGGCAAGATGCATCAGTTTGATTTGCGGGTGTATTATGAGGACACCGATCTGGCGGGCATCGTCTATTACGCCAATTATCTGAAATTCATCGAACGCGGGCGCTCAGAATGGGTGCGGGCTTTGGGGGTGGATCAGGTCGCGCTGAAAGCCGCACAGGGCTTGGTGTTTGCGGTGCGCAGGGTCGAGGCCGATTATCTGAGGCCCGCGAAGTTTGACGATGCGTTGCAGGTGACGACGGAATGTTTGGCCGTTTCCGGTGCGCGCATTGAGCTCAGTCAAGCGGTTTTGCGCGCGGGTGAGCGGCTGTTTGTGGCGTTGGTTACATTGGTGTGTCTGACGGAAACGGGCCAGCCTGCGCGGATTCCCGTGGATATCCGCGCTAAGCTATTGCCAGAGCGGCATTAAAGCCGCGCGGCAAATTTAAGTACCTGTTCACGCAATCGAACTTTAGGGGCGGTTTGTTGCTTGGATCGCGCCATTGTGTTGGCAATAGGGTTCAATTCTTGTTAAGATTAGGGCAATAAGCGGCCAAAGAGCCCCGATAACAAGAGCAGGCATAATGAACACGGAAGCCGTCGGCATGGCGCAAGAGATTGATTTCTCTATGCTCGCCCTATTTTTTCGCGCAACCCTCACGGTGAAGCTGGTGATGATGTGCTTGATTATCATGTCGTTTTGGTCATGGTCGATCATCATCCAGAAACACATCC
The DNA here is from genome assembly GCF_058135695.1 of Cypionkella sp. PAMC25878. Classification (NCBI taxonomy): domain Bacteria; kingdom Pseudomonadati; phylum Pseudomonadota; class Alphaproteobacteria; order Rhodobacterales; family Paracoccaceae; genus Cypionkella; species Cypionkella sp. PAMC25878. The sequence goes on from NZ_CM176871.1 coordinate 1,632,504, forward strand.
TGTTCCGCAAATCGCGCGGCGAAGCGACGGTGTTTGACCGCGAGTTCTGGTCGGGAGAGCCTTTGGATGGCTTGTTCGAGAAGATCGGCGGCGATCCGCAGGGTCCGTCCGAGAAGATTTTCGCTGCCGGGATGCTGGAGTGGCGACGCTCACACCGGCAGGATGGCGGCTTGATCGCGGGCGCGCAGGCGCGGATTGACCGGGCGATGGATGTGGCGATTGCGCGCGAGGCCGGCGTGTTGAACAAAGGCCTGTCGTTCTTGGCGACCGTGGGGGCGACAGCGCCGTTCATCGGGCTGTTCGGCACGGTGTACGGCATCATGCACGCGTTTACCCAGATTGCGGCGACGAAGAACACTGACCTTGCGACGGTGGCTCCGGGCATTGCCGAGGCTTTGATGGCGACCGGGATTGGTCTGGTTGCGGCTATTCCAGCGGTTATTTTCTACAACAAGCTGAATGCGGATAGCGAGCATATCACCAGTGGATATGAGGCGTTTGCCGACGAGTTTGCGACGATCCTGTCGCGCCAGTTGGACGCTTGATATGGGCGCGGGGGTGGTCAAGAAATCCGGTGGCGGTGGGCGCAGGCGGCGGCGGGGTTCGTCGGCGGCGATGGCCGATATCAATATCACGCCGTTTGTCGATGTGATGCTGGTGCTGCTGATCATCTTCATGGTGACAGCACCAATGCTGACGGTTGGGGTGCCGCTGGAGCTGCCGAAGACGGCGGCGGCCAGCTTGCCGACCGAGCAAGAGGAGCCTCTGACGGTGTCGATCACCAAGGAGGGTGTGTTGATGATCCAGACCTCGGAAGTGGCGGACGCCGATCTGATCGCCAAGCTGCAAGCGATTGCCTCGCAGCGCAAATCCGACAAGATTTTCCTGCGCGCCGATGGGGCGCTGCCTTACACGCGTGTCGCCGAGGTGATGGGCGCGCTTTCAGCGGGCGGGTTTAGCAATATTGGGCTGGTCACCGATGCGGGCGGGCCGAAGATGGACGGCAACTAGGGCGCGATGGACAAGAGCCAGATCCTTTCCGGCATCGGCCATGCGGTCGTCATCACCTGGGTTGTCCTCGGCGATTGGCTGTTTGCGCCGCGTGAGTTACCGCCACCGGATTCGGTGCAGGTCTCGATGGTGTCCGAGTCGGATTTGAAGGCGATGCAGGATGCGGCGGCTAAATCCGTCAAGCCGAAGGCGGATAAGCCTGAAGTGAAGCCTGCCAAGCCTCCGTCCAAACCGCAGGTTGAAGCGCCTGCTCCGGTCGAGCCTGAGGTGGCGGTGGCGGAACCTGCTCCGGTGAAGCCTGCGCAGCCCTCGCCCGATATTCCGGTGGCCGCCGATCCGCAGCCGAATGAAGCGCCGCCGGTGGTGGCCCCGATTGCCGAGGCAGAACAGCCGATCCCGGTGCCGACGGTGAATGAGAAACCGAAGCCCCGGCCTGCGACGCGGATCACCGATACGCCGGTGGTCAGCCCTGAGAAAACCCCGGAAGTGGCCGATACAGCCACGCCGGAGGTGACGGATCAGCCGACCGATCAGCCGGTGGTCGAGGAGCCGAAACCCGCAGCCGCCCCGGAAGAGGCCGCAGCCCAGACTGCACCGGATGCGGTGGTGACGGATGCGCCGGAACTGGCCCCGACCTCCAGCCGTCGCCCGCAGACCCGGCCGGACAAGCCTGTGGTCGAGACGCCTGTGGAAGACCCGCAGGTTGCGCTGGATGCGCAGGCCGAGAAGGATGCCAAGGCCAAGGCTGACGCGCAGGTCAAGGCGGATGAAAAGGCGGCGAAAAAGGCCAAAGAGAAGGCCGATGCGCAAGCCAAGGCTGATGCTGAGGCAGCGGATCAGGCGGCGATTGATGCGGCTTTGGCCGATGCGGCCTCGGATGCTCCGGCGACCGATGGCGGTCAGACCGATATTCCCGAAGGCCCGCCGATGACGGCGGGTGAGAAAGAAGGCTTGCGGGTCTCAATCAACCAATGCTGGAACATCGGCACGCTTTCCACGGCGGCGCAGCGGATCAAGCTGACCTTGCGGGTTGAGATGAAGGAAGACGGCACGCCGGATAGCAATGGCATCACCATGACCACCTTCTCGGGTGGCGATGAGGCGACAGCGAGCCAAGCCTTTGAAGCCGCCCGCCGCGCCGTGATCCGGGGTGTTAAGGGCTGTGGCGGCAAGGCTGGCTACGACCTTGACCCTGCCAAATACGCCGAGTGGAACGTGATGAACCTGAATTTCGACGCTTCGGGCATGAGGTTGAGATGATTTTCTTAACTTTCCCCTGCAAACTCCGCGACAAACCCACAGACTTACAAGGCCAGAGCAGGCCACATAATTCGCCCTTGAAAAACGAGGACAAGATGCGCCCTTTCAAATCCCTGACCGCCGCCCTGCTGATTGGGCTTTCCAGCCTGACCACAACCGCCCATGCCGAGATCACCATCGACATCAACTCTCCGGTGATCGAACCGATGCCCTTCGCGGTGCCGGATTTCATTGATGAGGGCGGCGCGGGGGAACTTGCGGCGAATATCTCGCGGGTGGTGGCGGCGGATCTTGCTGGCACGGGCTTGTTTATTGAGACGCCGAAGGATGCTTATATCAGCCGTGTGACCTCGTTTGATGCGCCGATTTCCTACCCGGATTGGCAGGCAATCAACACGCAGGCGCTGATCACCGGGGCGGTGCAGGCGGGCGGCGACCGCATCGTCGTGAAGTTCCGTTTGTTCGACGTGGCCTCGGGTCAGCCGTTGGGCGAGGGGCTGCAATTTGCGGGCACGCCGGCCAGCTGGCGGCGGATGGCGCATAAGGTCGCGGATGCGGTCTATAGCCGGATCACCGGGGAAGGCCCATATTTCGACAGCCGCGTGGTCTATGTCGCGGAAAGTGGGCCGAAAAACCAACGCCAGAAACGCCTCGGCGTGATGGATTATGACGGCGCGAATGTGAAATATCTGACCGACAGCAGCAGCATCGTACTGGCGCCGCGGTTCTCGCCGAATGGCGACCGGATCCTGTTCACCTCGTATGCCTCGGGCTTTCCGGCGATTTATGTGATGAACGTCGGCAATCTGAAAACCCGCAATCTGGGCGAAGTGCCCGGCACGATGACCTTCGCGCCGCGCTTCAGCCCCGATGGCAATACCGTGGTGTTCAGCCTAGAGAAGGGCGGCAATACCGACATTTACTCGATGGATATCAACTCGGGCGCGATGAGCCAGCTGACCAATGCGCCGTCGATTGAAACCTCGCCCAGCTTCAGCCCGGATGGGTCGCAGATCGTGTTTGAGAGCGACCGTTCCGGCAGTCAGCAAATCTATATGATGCCCGCGGGCGGTGGCGAAGGGGTGCGGATTTCCGGCGGCAAGGGACGGTATTCGACCCCGGTGTGGAGCCCACGCGGCGATATGATCGCGTTCACCAAGCAAAACGAGGGCCGCTTCCACATTGGCGCGATGTTGACCGATGGCACCGAAGAACGTCTGCTGACGGCGTCGTTCCTCGATGAAGGCCCGACCTGGGCGCCGAATGGCCGGGTGATCATGTTCACCCGTGAAGGTGCGGGCGCGGGCGGTCAGGCGGGGTTGATGTCGGTGGATGTCTCGGGACGGAACCTGAAGGCGATCCCGACCGAAGGCCCGGCCTCGGACCCGTCCTGGTCGCCGATGTTGCCATAATTCTTCAAGCGCGGCTGATTCCCTTAGCCGTGCAAAGCTGATATAACGGGCGCAATCGAGCCCATAAGAAAAGGATAACCCCTGATGACCCTGCTTCCGAAAGCCCTTCTGATCGTCGCTGCCCTTGGTTTGGCCGCCTGTAACAACCCCGACCGCTATAAAAATGGCGCTGGTGCCGATGGCATGAACAATGGCGCGGGCTCTGGCATCAACACCAATGGTCTGGGTGATCCGAGCAATCCGCGCTCCATCGCCTATTTCAACCAATCGGTGGGCGACCGGGTGCTGTTCCCGGTGGACACCTCGACCCTGACGCCGGAAGCGCGTGGCGTGCTGGCGGGGCAGGCCGCGTGGCTGGCGACGAACGGCGATTACGCGATCATCATCGAAGGCCATGCCGATGAGCAGGGCACCCGCGAGTATAACCTTGCACTCGGCGCGCGTCGGGCGGCTTCGGTGCAGGATTTCCTGATCAGCCAAGGCGTGAAACCCAGCCGGATGCGGACGATTTCCTACGGCAAGGAACGCCCGATTGAAGTGTGCTCGGAAGAAGCCTGCTATGCCAAGAACCGCCGCGCTGTGACGGTGTTGTCGATGGGAACCGGGGCCTAGTTCCGGCGCTTAAACTGACGACTTGAAATGACGGGGGGCTTGCCACAGGGCGAGCCCCGCTCTGAAACGGAGACTGATCTGATGCGTTGGCTGGTTCTGTGTCTTGCCCTGCTGCCCTTGCCCGCGCTTGCGCAGGACAAGGCGCAGACCCTTGCGGATCTGAAGGCCGAGTTGGGCCAGTTGTCGGCTCAGTTCAATGGCTTGAAGGCCGAGCTGGTGCAATCGGGGGCGGCCTCGACCGGGGCTGCGGGCGGTGACGCGTTGCAGCGGATGGATGCGATGGAAGCCGAGCTGACACGGGTGACCGCGAAGGCCGAGGAAATTGAGCTCAAGCTGAACCGGGTGATCAGCGATGGCACCAACCGGATTGGCGATATCGAGTTCCGGTTGTGCGAGCAGACCGAGGGCTGCGATCCGTCGAATATCCCGGAGACGCCGGTTTTGGGTGGGAATACGGCAGCGGCAGCTCCGGCGGCGACGGCTCCGGCTGCTCCGGCCAGCGATGCGCCGGAATTGGCAATGGGCGAAAAGAACGATTTTGACCGGGCCAAGGGGGTGCTCGGTCAAGGTGACTTTCGCGCCGCCGCGGACCTCTTTGCGACCTTTACGCAATCCTATCCTGGCAGCCCATTAAGCGAGGAAGCCAATTTCAACCGCGGCGAGGCTTTGACCAAGCTGGATGACACCGCCAACGCGGCGCGGGCTTATCTTGAGGCGTTTTCGGGCAAGCCGGATGGGCCGTTTGCTGCCGAGTCGCTGCTGAAGCTGGGGCAGGCCTTGGGCGCATTGGGGCAGGTGCCTGATGCTTGCGTGACCTTGACCGAGGTCGGCAACCGCTTTCCGGGGACGATTCACGCCACCAATGCGCAGGTTTCGATGCAGGGGCTAGGGTGCCAATAGGCGTGCCGGCCTCTGACTTAGAAACGCGCCTGCTGAACGAAGTCGCGCAAAGCTATGCGTGGCGAGACCCTGTGCCGCAGGTGGTGGGGGTGATGGTTTCGGGCGGCGGCGATTCGATGGCGCTGCTGCATTTGATGCACAGGGCAGGGGTCTTGCGCGGCTGGCGAGTGGAAGCGATCACCGTAGATCACGGATTGCGCGCCGAGGCGGCGGCAGAGGCCGCGATGGTGGCGCAAGTTTGCGCAGGTCTTGGGATTGCGCATCAGACAAGCGTTTGGGATCATGGCGATATTCCAGGAAACCTGATGGATCAGGCTCGGCGCGCCCGCTATAAGTTGGTGGCCGATTGGGCGCATCAGCGCGGCATTGCCGATGTGGTTTTGGGTCATACCGCTGACGATCAGGCCGAGACATTTTTGATGGGGCTTGCGCGGAAGGCCGGATTGGACGGGCTTTCCGGGATGCGGGTGGCTTGGCCAGAGCATGAGATTGGCTGGTTGCGTCCGCTGCTGTCGGTGACGCGCGCGGAATTGCGCCAGTATTTACGCACGCAGGGTTTGGCTTGGGTGGAAGACCCCAGCAATGACGATGAGGGCTTTGCCCGCGTGAAGGCGCGCCGTGTGCTACAGGCGCTGCGTCCTTTGGGAATTACTGCGGCCACGTTGGCGGCGGTCAGTGAAAATCTTGCTATGGCGCGCGGGGCGATTGGCTGGCAACTCGCCAAGACGGCGCAGATGGTCACGCAGACGGCGGCGGAATCATTGAGCTTTTCGCGTGACCAATATCTCGCGCTCCCTATGGAAATTCAACGCCGCCTGTTGATTGCCGCGCTGCGCTGGACGTCGGGCGTCGAATATCCGCCGCGCGAAAGTGGGCTGATGGCGGTGCAATGGGCGATTGCTGCGGGGAAAGACGCGACACTCGGCGGTGTGCGCTTTAAGGCCCGCGCCGATACGATCCAGATTTTGCGCGAGGCGAAGGCGGTGCAAAGCCTTGCCTGCCCGACCACACAGCTGTGGGATCATCGCTGGCAACTGATCGGCCCACATACCCCCAATCTGACCATCCGGGCGCTTGGCACCGCAGGTCTGGCCGCCTGCAAAGACTGGCGCAGCCTTGGCCATCCCCGCGATGCGCTGCTGGTGACCCCGGCGATCTGGCAGGGTCAGACGCTTATTGCCGCACCCCTCGCCGGATTTCCGAACGATTGGTGCGCGAATTGCGGCCCCAGCTTCGCTTCCTTTGTCTTATCGCATTGAACCCGGCGGACTTATCTCTATCTTAAGAACAACCGCCGAAACTGGCCCCGTTCGGGCCTCCCGGCCAATCATACGGAGAAGTTCGTGGGTAACGCACGAAACATTGCATTCTGGGTCGTCCTCTTTCTGCTGATCCTTGCGCTATTTCAAATGTTCAACACCGGGGCGGGCACGTCGGGGTCGTCCAACGTGCCTTATTCTGAATTTATTCAGCGGGTTGACGCGGGTGAGGTTGCCTCGGCAACGCTGGATGGTGAAAGCGTGATCGTCAAGGCCAAGGATGGCACCTCTTACGCCACCATCGCGCCAAATGATCCGATGCTGACCGATCGGCTGTTGGCGAAGGGCGTGGAAGTGCGCGCGAAAAGCCAACAGCAGTCGGGAATCCTGTCGCTGATGTCGGTCTGGTTGCCGTTCATCGTGCTGATCGGGGTGTGGATTTTCTTCATGAACCGGATGCAGGGCGGCGGCAAAGGCGGGGCGATGGGCTTTGGCAAATCGCGCGCCAAGCTGCTGACCGAAAAGCAAGGCCGGGTGACGTTTGACGACGTGGCGGGCATTGATGAGGCCAAGGAAGAGTTGGAAGAGATCGTTGAGTTCCTGCGCAATCCGCAGAAATTCTCGCGGCTTGGCGGCAAAATTCCGAAGGGCGCACTGCTGGTCGGCCCTCCGGGCACCGGTAAGACCCTGCTGGCGCGGGCGATTGCGGGCGAGGCGGGGGTGCCGTTCTTCAGCATCTCGGGTTCTGATTTTGTTGAGATGTTTGTGGGTGTGGGTGCAAGCCGTGTCCGCGATATGTTTGAACAGGCAAAGAAAAACGCGCCCTGCATCGTGTTTATCGACGAGATCGACGCCGTGGGCCGCGCGCGTGGTGTCGGTGTCGGCGGAGGCAATGATGAACGCGAGCAGACTCTGAACCAACTGCTGGTCGAGATGGACGGCTTTGACGCCAATGAAGGCGTGATCATTGTGGCCGCGACCAACCGTAAGGATGTTTTGGACCCGGCTTTGCTGCGTCCGGGCCGATTTGACCGCACGATTCATGTGCCGAACCCCGACATCAAAGGCCGTGAGAAAATCCTGTCGGTGCATGCCCGCAAAGTGCCCTCGGGCCCGGATGTGGACCTGCGGGTGATTGCACGCGGCACGCCGGGGTTTTCGGGTGCTGATCTGGCGAATCTGGTGAACGAGGCGGCGCTGTTGGCCGCGCGTGTCGGTCGCCGCTTTGTCACCATGTCGGACTTTGAATCTGCCAAAGACAAGGTGATGATGGGCGCAGAGCGCCGCTCGATGGTGCTGACCGATGAGCAGAAAGAGCATACAGCTTACCATGAGGCCGGCCACGCGATTGTTGGCATGGCTTTGCCGAAATGTGATCCGGTCTATAAGGCCACGATCATCCCGCGCGGTGGTGCTTTGGGCATGGTGGTGTCTTTGCCCGAGATTGATCGGCTGAACTGGCACAAGGATGAGTGCAAGCAGAAGATCGCCATGACGATGGCCGGGAAAGCCGCTGAGATTATGAAATGGGGCGAAGATACCGTCTCAAACGGGCCGTCGGGCGACATTCAGCAAGCCTCGGGCCTTGCCCGCGCGATGGTGATGCGCTGGGGAATGTCGGATGCGGTTGGCAATATCGACTATGCCGAAGCACATGAAGGCTACCAGGGCAAAACCGCCGGGCTTTCGGTGTCGGCTGAGACGAAAATGCTGATCGAGCATGAGGTTAAGGGCCTGATTGATGAGGGCTACGAGACCGCGCGCCGCATCCTGATCGAACAGGCCGAAGGCTTTGAGCGGTTGGCGAAGGGGCTGCTGGAGTATGAAACCCTGACCGGCGAAGAGATTCGCAAAGTGGTCGCGGGCGATACGCCGAGTGCTGTCGATGACGGTATGGGCGATGGGCCAAGCGGCGGTTCGGGGGTGATTGCGATCCCGAAAACCCGGGCGCGCAAGCCGAAAGCGGTGCCTCCGGTGGCACCGGAGCCCTCTGCGTGAGCGCAGACGACAAAGACTGGAGCCCCGAAACCTACGCAAGGTTTCGGGGTTTGCGTTTGCGCCCTGCACTGGATTTGCTGGCGCAGGTGGGGGAATTGCCTAAGGGTGAGGTGGTTGACCTTGGCTGTGGAGACGGGGCGCTTGCGGCGGATCTGACCCTGCGTTTTCCCGAGCACCTCCTTTACGGCGTCGATAATTCGCAAGCAATGCTGGCCAAAGCGTATGACTCGGGTCTCTACGGTCGCCTGACGCGCGCGGACATCGAACTTTGGGCACCTTTCAACGCGCCCGCGCTGATCTTCTCAAACGCCGCGCTGCAATGGCTGCCGGATCACGCCAGTCTGATGCCGCGATTGGCGAGCTATCTGGCCCCCGGTGGCGTGCTGGCGGTGCAGATGCCGCGGCAGTTCAAAGCCGCCTCGCACCGCTTCCTGCGCGATATTGCGGGGTCTATGTTCTCCGACCGCTTTGATTTCTCAAAAGAGCTATCGCCCTGCGCCAAGGCCGAGGACTATCACGCGCTGCTGTCGCCGTTGGGCAGGGTCGAGGCTTGGGAAACCGAATATATCCAACGGCTTGAGCCCACTGCTGCGATGCATCCGGTGCGGGCTTTCACCGAAAGCACCGCGATGCGTCCGATTGCGGAAAAGCTGTCGGAGCAGGAGCTCGCCAGCTTCTGCGCCGCCTATGAAGCCAGCCTTTCTGCCGCTTATCCGCTGCAAAAGGATGGCGCGGTGTTGTTCCCGTTCAAGCGGGTGTTTTTCACGCTAAAGGTTTGAGATGCCAGCACTTATCCCCACCGAATTTTACGGCACAATCACTTGGCTGGGCCGCGTGGCGGACCGCGATGCGGCGCTGGAAAGCGCTGCGCTGACCGAGATTTTCGCAGGTTTCGATGGCCCGGAGGATGAGGCGCATGGTGGCATCAACCGCCCAGCCTGCAGCCGTGTCGCAGCGCTGTACAAGCGCGACCATCCCATCCGCAACACAAGGCAATTCGCGGTGATGGCGGCGGAGGATCTGGCGCAGATCGCGGCGAAGATGGGGCTCGACAGCCTTGACCCCGCGCTGCTCGGCACCAGCCTTGTGATTGCAGGCATCCCGGATTTCAGCCATCTGCCGCCCTCCAGCCGCTTGCAGGCCGAAGGCGGGGCGACGCTTGTGGTCGATATGGAAAACCGCCCCTGCACCTTGCCCGCCCGCCCGATTGAGAGCAATCACCCCGGCTTTGGCAAGCACTTCAAACCAGCCGCGCAGGGCCTGCGCGGCCTTACCGCTTGGGTCGAGGCCGAGGGGATGTTGCGACTGGGGGCCAAGGTGCGGCTGTTCGTGCCCGATCAACCGGCGTGGACGCATCTTGATCAGGCTCGCAGCGGGCACAGTTTGATTTAGAGCAGGAAATCACCCACCTCTAGCCCGCTGACATTCTTGACCAATATCGAGAAATCCGCCGTCAGATCGCCGTTCAGATCGCCACTGACGATCACATCATTGCCCGAAGTGGTGTAATGCAGCAGGCCAAGTCTGTGATCGAAGGCATCGGTGCCGATGAAGGTAAACGCTTGATCGGTGCCACCCGGGATTGCATCTATATCCAGCAGGTCAATGCGGTCAGCCTCGGCGCGATGAAAATCGTGAATGGTATCGCGCCCGGCTACAGCCATCGACGAACTTGACGGCTTTTCAAACACAAACCGATCCGTTCCGGCCCCGCCATAGAGCCGGTCAGCGCCCGCGCCGCCCACCAGCGCATCATTCCCATCGTCGCCGTAAAGCAGATCATTGCCCAACTCGCCGAGTATCGTGTCGTTGCCTGCGCCGCCGTGGCCATCGTCGGCGCCGCCACCAAGGATCAAGCCATCATTGCCCAAGCCACCGTAAAAGCTGTTGGCATTGCCGCCAAAGGCGACCGTGGTCTTGATAGTGTCTGTCAGACGGTCATCAAAGCTGGAGCCTATGATGTCACTGAAGCCGCCGATGACATCCCCCTGAGCATCGCCACCAATGCCGGTGGTGGTGGTGCCAAAGGTCAAGGCCACAACGACACGCGCCGATGATCCCGCATAAGACAGCGTGTCGTTGCCATCCGCGCCGCCAAACATCACGTCCGCGCCTGCGCCGCCGATGATCAGATCGCGGCCGCCGCCGCCGTTGAGGCTGTCGGCCCCGGTGCCGCCATACAGCCGATCATTGCCGAGATCGCCGTTGACCGTATCATCCCCCGCGCCGCCATAGATGCTGTCGTTGCCGTCAAAACCCGAAATCGTATCATTGCCGCCCGGTCCGGTGGCAGCCGCGTCGCCGTAAAGAATGTTCGCAACCTCGTTGCCTTGGATAAAATCGGCGCTGATCGCGCCGCGCACGTTCTCGATCAGCCCATTGACCACCAAGCGGTGGCTGTCGGTGGCCGAGGTGTCAAACCGCGCCGAGGCTTGGGTAGAGATGCCGTCCACCGCCCACCAGCTGAGCCGAACGTCCGTTGCCAAAGCGTAGCTGCCACCCACCACCAGCCAATCCAGCCCGACGTTGTTGGGGTCGTTCACGGTCACCGTTGCGGTGGTTGGTGCCAAAATGTCGGCGTTATAGATGTCGTTGCTCATATGCATGTTCCTGGGAAAAGTGTGTTTAAGTCGGGCGAGAAAGCCAATTTCAAGTCTTTGGGTGCTAAATTGATCTCAGGTTAGGCCAGGTTTTGACTTGGCTCAAGCCTGCAAAGCCGCGTTCAGATGACAACTGCTGTCATGCGCCGTTATGGAATATGTGTTCCAAGCGTGGAATTTTTCCCCCACCCGCCCCGCACTTTCCGATCGGAAACATCGGCTGGCGATTTTGCATGGGAAGAAGTCGGAAAAGCGCGTTTGAATCGTCATTTTCTCCGGTATCACGTCGCCAACGGGACAGTCCGTGCCCCTTGGGAGAATGAAATGGCCTTCAAAACCGACATCGAGATTGCACGCGAAGCCAAGAAAAAGCCGATCATGGAGATTGGCGCGAAGCTGGGCATCCCGGCTGAGCATCTGCTGCCCTACGGCCATGACAAAGCCAAGGTGAGCCAAGAGTTCATCAAATCTTTGGCAGGCCGCCCAGATGGCAAGCTGATTTTGGTGACAGCGATCAACCCGACGCCCGCTGGCGAAGGCAAGACCACCACCACCGTGGGTCTGGGCGATGGTCTGAACCGCATCGGCAAAAAGGCCGTGGTCTGTATTCGTGAGGCGTCCTTGGGCCCGAACTTCGGCATGAAGGGCGGCGCTGCGGGCGGCGGCTACAGCCAAGTCGTGCCGATGGAAGAAATGAACCTGCATTTCACCGGCGACTTCCACGCGATCACCAGCGCCCACAACCTGCTGTCGGCGATGATCGACAACCACATCTACTGGGGCAACAGCCTTGAGATCGACGCCCGCCGCATCGTCTGGCGCCGCGTGATGGACATGAACGACCGCGCCCTGCGCGATATCGTGGTGAACCTGGGCGGCGTGTCGAACGGCTTCCCGCGTCAGACTGGCTTTGACATCACGGTCGCTTCGGAAGTCATGGCGATCCTGTGCCTTTCCAATGACTTGGAAGATCTGGAAAAGCGTTTGGGCGATATCGTCGTGGCCTACACCCGCGCCAAAACCCCGATCTATTGCCGCGACATCAAGGCGGACGGCGCTATGACCGTTCTGCTGAAAGACGCGATGCAGCCGAACATCGTGCAGACGCTGGAAAACAACCCCGCCTTCGTGCATGGCGGCCCGTTTGCCAACATCGCCCACGGCTGCAACTCGGTGATCGCCACCAAGACCGCGCTGAAGCTGGGCGAGTATGTGGTGACCGAAGCTGGTTTCGGTGCTGATTTGGGCGCTGAGAAGTTCTTCGATATCAAGTGCCGCAAGGCTGGCCTGAAGCCTTCCGCTGCTGTCATCGTCGCCACCGTGCGCGCGATGAAGATGAACGGCGGCGTGGCCAAGGCTGACTTGGGTGCGGAAAACGTTGAAGCGGTGAAAAAAGGCTGCCCGAACTTGGGCCGTCACATCGGCAACGTCAAAGGCTTTGGCGTGCCGGTTGTGGTTGCGATCAACCACTTCTTCAGCGACACCGATGCCGAGATTGCAGCCGTGAAAGCTTATGTCGCCGAGCAGGGCGCAGAGGCGATCTTGTGCAAGCACTGGGCTTTGGGGTCGGAAGGCATTGAAGAACTGGCGCATAAGGTCGTTCAAATGGCCGAGTCTGGTGCGGCCAACTTCGCACCGCTGTATCCCGACGAGATGCCTCTGTTCCAAAAGCTGGAAACCATCGCCAAGCGGATCTATCATGCTGACGCTGTGATCGCCGACAAGTCGATCCGTGATCAGTTGCGCGTTTGGGAAGCGGCGGGCTACGGCCATCTGCCGATCTGCGTGGCGAAGACGCAATATAGCTTCACCACCGATCCGACCGTGCGCGGCGCGCCCACCGGCCATACCGTGCCTGTCCGTGAAGTGCGGCTGTCGGCTGGCGCTGGTTTCATCGTCGCGATCTGCGGTGAGATCATGACCATGCCGGGTCTGCCGAAAGTGCCGTCCGCCGAAGTGATCCGCCTGAACGCCGATGGCAACGTCGAAGGGCTGTTCTAAGCCACGATTGAAACAGGCTGGGGCCATTCGTCGCCTTGCCTTTGGACCGCATCGGAATTAACTCCATGCCAGCCCAAAGGAGAGCGCGATGAAGGCCCCCGCCGATTGCCTAACGATGCAAGATTTGCGTGTGCAGATTGATCTTCTGGATGCGGAAATCGTTGCAAAACTGGCAGCGCGGGCGAGCTATATCGACCGCGCTGCTGTGCTCAAACAAACCGAAATGCTGCCCGCGCGGATCAATGACCGGGTGGAGCAAGTGGTAGATCGGGTGCGGGCAGGGGCAGAGGCCGAAGGTCTGGACCCGGCGCTTGCAGAAGATCTCTGGCGGCGGATCATCGAATGGTCGATCGCGCGCGAGGAACAGGTTCTGGGGCCGGACAGCCCCTGAAAGGGCGGTATGACGGCGACGCTGATTGACGGAAAAGCCATTGCGGCGCGGATGCGCGGCGAGACTTTGCTCGAAGCGCAGGCTTTGACGGACGCGGGCTGGACGCCGAAGCTGGTGTCGATCTCGGTCGGTGACGTGGCTGCTGCGGAATTGTATGTGCGCAACCAGCAGCGCCAAGCGCAGGATGCGGGCGTTGGGTTTGAGGCGCGGAATTATCCGGAAAGCATTAGTTTAGAGCAACTTACCGGGGTTTTGGCCGGCCTGAACGCTGATCCTCGGGTGAACGGCATCATCATTCAGCGGCCCTTGCCTGCGCATATCCCGGTGAAGTCGTTGCAAAAGGCGGTGCATCCGTTGAAAGATGTTGAGGGGATGCACCCGGCCTCGATTGGCAATATCGTCTACAACGATCTGGCGCTTGGCCCCTGCACGGCGGTTGCCGCCGTGGAAATCCTGAAAACTCTGCCGTTGAAGCTGGAAGGCCTTGATGTCTGCGTTATCGGCCACTCTGAAATCGTCGGCAAACCGATTGCCTTTCTGATGATGGGTCTGGGGGCAACCGTGACCGTCTGCCACCACATGACCCGTCAGGTTGCCGTGCATAGCCGCGCGGCGGATGCGGTGTTCGTCGCGGTGGGCAAGCCGGGGCTTGTCACCGGAGCGATGCTGAAGCCCGGCTCGGCTTTGATCGACATTGGCATCAACCGCGTCGATGGCAAAACTGTCGGGGATGCGGATTTTGAAAGCTGCTCGAAGGTCGCTGGCTGGATCACCCCGGTTCCCGGCGGTGTTGGCCCGGTGACCGTCGCCACATTGATGAAAAACGCCGTTCTGGCGACCCGGATGCAAATGGACCATTATCGCAGCGCCTTCGCGGCTGCGAGCTAGGAGAATAACATGACCGCTACAGTGATTGACGGCAAAGTTTTCGCGGCAAAAGTGCGCGCGCAGGTGCAGGCACATGTCGCCAAATTGCGCGAAAGCCATGGCATCCAGCCGGGCCTCGCGGTGGTTCTGGTCGGCGAAGACCCGGCGTCACAGGTCTATGTGCGCAACAAACACGCCTCGACCATCGAAGTCGGGATGGCATCTTTCGAACATCGCCTGCCGGTGGACACTTCGGAGGCTGATCTGTTGGCGCTGGTCAACAGCCTGAACGCCGATCCGAAAGTTCACGCCATTCTCGTGCAGTTGCCGCTGCCAGCGCATCTCAATTCTGAACTGATCATCAACACGATTGATCCGGCCAAGGATGTCGATGGCTTTCACATTTCCAATGTTGGCCTGCTGGGCACCGGACAAAAGAGCATGGTCCCTTGCACGCCGCTCGGCTGTCTGATGATGCTGCGCGATCATCATGGCAGCTTGGCGGGCCTCAACGCGGTTGTCGTCGGCCGCTCCAACATCGTTGGCAAACCGATGGCGCAACTGCTGCTGGGCGACAGCTGCACGGTGACGATTGCGCATAGCCGCACCAAGGATCTCGCGGCCGTCTGCCGGGGCGCCGATATCCTCGTCGCCGCCGTCGGTCGCCCGGAAATGATCACCGGAGATTTCGTCAAACCCGGTGCCACGGTGATCGACGTCGGCATCAACCGCATTGAACGCGATGGCAAAAACAAGCTGGTCGGTGATGTACACTACGAATCAGCCGCGAAAGTGGCGGGCGCGATCACCCCGGTTCCGGGCGGCGTCGGCCCGATGACCATCGCTTGCCTGCTGGCCAATGCCCTGACGGCATGCTGCCGCGCCAATGGCCTGCCCGAACCAGAGGGTTTGACGGCCTGAAACCTGTAAAGCGTTGTTAAAACGCAGCAGTTATCCATTTGGATAATTGAAATGATTGCCACAAGGTAAACCAGTCGCTAA
This sequence comes from Cypionkella sp. PAMC25878, assembly GCF_058135695.1. Lineage (NCBI taxonomy): Bacteria > Pseudomonadati > Pseudomonadota > Alphaproteobacteria > Rhodobacterales > Paracoccaceae > Cypionkella > Cypionkella sp. PAMC25878. Next base: position 1,647,817 of record NZ_CM176871.1, read on the forward strand.
GCACCGCCGAAGTAACCAGTAACGCGCCAGAGGCCCATGTCGGCGTTCGCCCAAAGATTTAAGCAGGAAATAAGCTCGGGCGTGTCCATTAGTTTTTGGGCCGTCCTGCTGCTTTTTGTCGCTTTGACGGGCCCGTTTGGCACCTATGCCGCCTATAGTTTTGGCCAGCGTTTGCTGGCGGTCGCCCCCCTACTGGCGGCGATCATGTTGGTGGGCGTGGCGATCCGGGTGCTGGTGTTCAGCACGCTGCCGCCGCGGCGGTTTCGCTGGGCCTCGGCGCTGAATGCGGGCCTTGCCAGCCTGATCATCGCGCCAATGCTGGATCAATTTCTGCACCAGATCCCGCCGACCGACACCGTCAGCTATCCCGGTTTGGGTGAGTTGATGCTGCTGGTGTTTTCGCTGTCATTAGGGCTGTCGTCGTTGCGCCGCACGGTCGCGTTAGACTTTGACCCGCCGCCCGCTGCGCCTGAGCCCGCGCTCGCGCCGGAACCAGAACCCGAAGCGCCGCCTCTGCCCCGGCTGTTGCAACGGCTGGATGTCGTGACCCCCGGCGCTTTGTGGTCGATTTCGGTGCGCGATCACTATGTTGACGTGCAGACCAGTTGTGGCACCACCAGCCTGCTGATGCGGCTCAGCGATGCGATGGTCGAGACGGCTCCGGTTGAGGGTGCGCAAATCCACCGCTCGCATTGGGTGGCATGGGAGGCGGTGAAGGGGGTCGAGCGCGACGGTGCCAAGCTGTTCGTGGCGCTGGAGGGCGGCAATCGTCTGCCGGTGTCGAAAAACCACCGTGAAAAACTGGTGGCGCGCGGCTTGCTGTAGGGCCTAGCGCGTGTCAGGTTTTGATAGAAACATGCTTATCGAAAAACACGTTCGAGCATCTGCGAGAGGCAGCGATTTTCGATTCAATCTAAACCTGTCGCGCTTTAGCGCGGCATTGGCAGGGGCAGGGCGGTTTTGCCAATCGCCACCGCCAAGGCTTGCGGCTGCATCAAGGTGGTCAGCGCCGGATCATGGCTCCACAATCCACCGGTATAGCTGCCATAGGCGGGCAGGATCACCCGCATTTGGTCCAGCAGAAAACAGCGTCGCGTCTGTCCCGCCAGCCGCAGCTTTGGGTGGTAATGGCCGGAAATTTCAGGTGTTTGCGCCGTGGCGATATGGCGAAACGCCAGCGGCCCGATCTGCAGTTCCGCCCGGTGACTGCCGCCCAAAGCAAACGGGCCCGCGTCATGGTTGCCCTCAATCCAGACCCAATCGCACCCCGCCATCAGCCGGGTCAGCCAAAGTTGATCGGCGGGGTCCATCGCTTCGGCGGCGCGCAGATCATCAAAGCTGTCGCCCAAACAGACCACCACCCGCGCGCCCGTCGCCTCCAGATCATCATCCAACCGTTGCAAGGTGTCGCGAGTCTCGAACGGTGGTAGCAGCGCACCACCCCGCCGCGCGAGGCGTTCCGATTTGCCGAAATGCAGGTCCGAGACGACCAACAGCCGTTCGGCAGGCCAGTGCAGCGCGCCTGAGGGCAGGGCGAGCAGGTCAGCCGAGGCAAGTGAAAACCGATACATGGCGAGCAGCTTTGCCCTGTGATGGTCAACTTGACAAGACCTGCCCGCATCCCGTGGCAACGCCGATGAGTGGGGGCTCGATGCCCCCGAAGCGGCATCTGTTGCTAGGTCAACCCGGCATCCCGCATCAGCTGTGCCGCCGCATCTTCCGCCAAACGCTCGCGACCCTTGCCGTCGACTGGAACCTTGCCCATCTCTAAAAACAGCGGCGCCGCGAGGGGCGAGGGGCGCTCCAGCCGGACATGATCCAACCGGTCGCCAATCCGTTGCAACATCGCCTCCAACCGCCCGAAATCAACCAGCCCGCGCATCGCCGCATCCTTGGTGATCGCCAGCATCAGATGGCCCGCATCATATTTGCGCAGCGTGTCATAGAGGATATCGCTGGAGAACGTCGCTTGCCGCCCGGATTTGCGCCGCCCTTGATGACTGCGCTCGATCAGCCCGGCGATGATCGCCACATTGCGGAAGGTGCGCTTCATCACCGCATTGCCGCCCAGCCAGCCCTCCAGATCGGCGCGTAAGCTGGCACGGTCAAGCAACGCCGCCGGATCAAGCACCTCTGTCAGCCCCCAGATCATCGTGGCATAATCGGTGGCGACAAAGCCCAAAGGATGCAGCCCCTGATCCTCCATGCGTTTGGTCAAGAGCAGCCCCAAGGTCTGCTGCGCATTGCGCCCCGCGAAACCATAGAGCACCAGATGCTGCCGCGCCTCATAGCCAAAGGTTTCCACCAGCAGCCGCCCCGGCTGCGGCAGCTGCGAGACTTCACGCTGCAAGCTCAACCACTGCGCGGTGTGGGAGGGCAGGTCGGGCCAGTCCCCCTGCTGGAAAATCTGCAAAATCCGCTCGGACAGCTGGGTCGAGGTGGCGAATTTCGTCCCCGAGAACACCGCCACTTTCGGATCACGTCCGGGCTGGCGCGTCACCTCTACCGTCATCTCGCGCAAGCCATCGTAGCGCACCACCTGCCCGCCGATCAGAAAGGTATCGCCGGGGGTCAGGGTGCTGGCAAACGCCTCCTCCACCTCGCCCAAAGGTGTGCCACCCATGCGACCCTTCAGCCGCACCTTCAGGGTCTCGGTGTCGATGATCGTACCCAAATTCTGCCGGATCACCGCTGCTGTGCGCGGATCGCGCAGCGACCATTTGCCGTCGCGGATCATCAGCCGCTGCCACTTGTCATAGGCGCGCAAAGCGTAGCCGCCCGTGGCGACAAAATCCAGACAGCTGTCGAACTCCGCCCGCGTCAGGCCCGCATAGGGCCCCGCTGTGATCACCTCGCCGTAAAGCACACCCGCGTCAAACGGCGCGGCGCAGGCGGTGGCCAGAATATGCTGGCACAAAACATCTAACGGCCCCGGCCCGCGCGGATCGCCATCGAGCTGATGCGCTTTCACCGCTTGTAGAGCCGCCTGACATTCCACCACTTCAAAGCGATTGGCGGGCACCAGCAGCGCTTTCGACGGCGCGTTATAGCGGTGATTGGCCCGCCCAATGCGCTGCACCAAGCGTTTGACGTTCTTGGGTGCCCCGACCTGTATAACCAGATCGACATCGCCCCAGTCGATGCCCAAATCGAGGCTACCCGTGCAGACAATCGCCCGCAGCCTGCCGTCCACCATCGCCTGCTCGACCCGGTCGCGCTGTTCGCGCGACAGCGAGCCGTGATGGATGCCAATCGGCAAATCCTCGGTATTCAGCAGCCACAAACGGTGAAAGAAAATCTCGGCCTGCGCGCGGGTGTTGTGAAAGATCAGCGTGGTTTTATGCAGCTTCACCTGATCCAAGATCGCGGGTATCGCATAATGCGCACCGTTGCCCGCCCAAGGCGGCGGCTGTTGCGTGATCAGCATTGAAATGTCCGGGTCCGGTCCCGGATCGGCCTGCATCACCTGCGTGCCCGCCCCCAAAAATGCCGCCAGCGCAGGCGGGTCCTCCACCGTCGCCGACAGCCCCACCCGTCGCAGGCCGGGGGCCAGAGTCTCCAACCGCGCCAGCTGCAGCATCAACTGATCGCCACGCTTGCTTTCGGCGAGGGCATGGATTTCATCGAAAATCACCCGCGACAGCCCGGCGAATATCCGTGGCGCATCCTCGTAACTCAGCAGCAGCGCAAGGCTTTCCGGCGTGGTCAGCAGAATATGCGGTGGATCGGCGCGCTGCCTACGGCGCTGGGTGTAAGTGGTATCCCCGGTGCGATCCTCGATGCGAATCGGTAGACCAGCACCTTCGACCGGACGGCGCAAATTCCGTCGAATATCCGCCGTCAGCGCTTTCAGCGGCGAGATATACAGCGTGTGCAGCCCCTTGTGCTTGCCATCCGCCAGTTCTGCCAAACTCGGCAAAAACCCCGCGAGGGTCTTGCCCCCGCCAGTCGGCGCGATCAGCAAAGTCGAAGCATCCCCCGCCCGCTCCAACATCGCCAACTGATGCGGATGCAAGGCCCAGCCTTGGGCGGCAAACCAATCGGCAAGGGCTGCGGGCAATTCCATCCCGCTAACCTAAGCGCAAGCCATGCAAAGAAAACCCCCGCGCAATTTCATCTTGGCCTAAATACTCCCGCCGGAGGCTTCCACCGCCGCCACAATGTCGCGGATGGACTTGCTGCCACCGCGATCACAGCCTAAGCCGATTGCCATGAAAATACTATTTTTAGGCGATGTGATGGGGCGGGCAGGGCGGGCGGCGATTGTGGATCGCCTGCCCACATTGCGCCGCGATTGGGGCCTCGATTTTGTCGTGGTCAATGGCGAGAATGCGTCACAGGGCGCGGGCTTGACGGCGGAGCACGCCCGCGTCTTGCTCGGCGCGGGGGCGGATTGTCTGACCTTGGGCGATCATGCGTTCGACCAAAAAGACATGCTGCAATATATCGAGCAGGAACCCCGGATCATCCGGCCGCTGAACTTCTCCAAGGTCGCTCCGGGGCGGGGCGTGAAGATTTTCGACGCCACGCAGGGGCGCAAAGTTCTGGTGACGCAGGTGCTGGGGCAGGTGTTTATGAAGCGCCCGTTTGACGATCCGTTTTCTGCGGTGGAAACCATCCTGAAAACCCACCGCATGGGCGCAAGCGTTCAGGCGGCGGTGGTGGATGTCCATGCCGAGGCCACGTCCGAGAAGATGGCGATGGGGCATTGGTGCGACGGGCAGGCGTCCTTGGTTGTCGGCACCCACACCCATGTGCCGACCGGAGACGCGCAAATCTTGGCCGGTGGCACGGGCTATATGACCGATGCCGGGATGTGCGGTGATTACAACTCGGTGATCGGCATGGAAAAGCTGGAGCCTTTGCGCCGCTTCATCACCGGCATGTCAAGCGCGCGGTTTACCCCCGCCGAAGGCCCCGCCACTTTGTCAGGCGCCTATGTCGAAACCGATGATCGCACTGGCAAGGCGCTGAAAATCAAGATGATCCGCAATGGTGGCACTTTAGAGCAATCCTCGCCATGATCGCGACCCCACCCCACGCCCAGACTCAAGTCGCGCCAAAACGCCTGCAACTGTTGCTGATCTTACTGTGCCTTGGCCTCGGCTGGGGGTTGACGCAACCGCTTGGCAAGATCGCGGCCTCGACCGGGCATAAGCCGTTCGGGCTGATCTTCTGGCAGTTGATCGTTTGCACGCTTGTCTTGGGCAGCGTAACCTTGCTGCGCGGCAAACGCCTGTCGTTGCGGCCCGAGGCTTTGCGGTTCTACGTCGTCGTCGCCGTGCTTGGCACGCTGGTGCCGAATGCCACCTTCTACATCTCGGTGGCGCGCTTGCCGTCAGGGATCATGTCAATCCTGATCTCGATGGTGCCGCTGTTGGCCTTCCCGATGGCGATGGCCTTGGGGATGGACAATTTCTCGCCCCGCCGTTTGGCGGGTCTGGGCATGGGGCTGGCCGGAGTGCTGCTGATCGCTTTGCCCAATGCCAGCCTGCCTGATCCGGCCATGGCTGCCTTCCTGCCGGTGGCGATGATCGGGCCGCTGTTTTACGCGATGGAAAGCACCTATGTCGCCAAGACCGGCACCGCTGGGATGGACGCGCTGCAAGCGATGTTCGGAGCCTCTCTCGTTGGGTTGATCCTCTGCACGCCGATCATGCTGGCCTTGGGCCACGGCTTTGCGATGCCGCTGCCGCCGGGAAAGGCGGAATGGGCGCTGATCGCCTCATCTGCCCTGCACGCACTGCTCTATTCCGCCTTCGTCTGGCTCGCCGCGAAGGCCGGAGCCGTCTTCGCCTCGCAATCAAGCTACATCGTCACCGCCTCGGGCGTGATCTGGGCGATGCTGCTGTTGGGCGAGCGCTTCAGCCCTTGGGTCTGGGCAGCGGCGGCGGTGATGCTGGCGGGTCTCAGCCTTGTGCAGCCGAAACTGCGGCACCAAACCCTGCAACCGTTGAACGAATAGTGCGGATTTGCGGTCGGGGTTGCAGCCGCACCCTTGGCTGGTGTAAGGCAATCCAACACCTGAATTAGGGATCGGAGACGGGTCATGGCAGGCCATTCAAAATGGGCGAACATCCAGCACCGCAAGGGCAAGCAGGATAAAGCCCGCTCGAAAGTGTTCTCAAAGCTGGCGAAGGAAATCACCGTCGCCGCCAAAATGGGTATGCCCGACGTGGATATGAACCCGCGTCTGCGTCTGGCCGTGAAGGCCGCGAAAGCGGTGTCGATGCCGAAAGACGTGATCGACCGCGCGATCAAGAAATCGCAGATGGGTGATGGTGCCGATTACACCGAAATCCGCTATGAAGGTTACGGCGTCAACGGCATCGCCATCATGGTTGAGGCGATGACCGACAACCTGAACCGCACCGCTTCGAACGTGCGCAGCTATTTCAGCAAATGCGGTGGCAATCTGGGGCAAACCGGGTCGGTTTCGCACGGCTTTGATCGCATGGGCGAGATTTCCTATCCCGCCTCGGCTGGCTCTGCTGATGACGTGATGATGGCGGCTTTGGATGCCGGGGCCGATGATGTCGAATCCGATGAGGATGGCCACTGGATTTATTGCTCGGTCGAAAGCCTGAACGAGGTCTCCGACGCTTTGGAGAAAGCCTTGGGCGAGTCGCTGGAATCCAAGCTGATCTGGAAGGCGCAAGTGCTGACAGAGGTGGATCTGGACACCGCCACCAAACTGATGCGCCTGATCGACATGCTGGAAGAGGATGACGATGTGCAAACCGTCACCCATAACTTCGATATGTCTGAGGAAGTGGCAGCACAGCTGGAGTAGGGTGCGCTTCAGCGCACCACACGCGCCCAAAGCCAAAGCCGCGCACATCCTGCGCGGCTTTTTCAATGCTTTAACCGCCCCGCGTCAGCAATCCGGCGCTATTCGCCTTACGGCTTGACCTGATTTAACGGCGGGGCCACGGCACGGCGGTAGAGATGCCAACTGGCATGGCCCAGCACCGGCAACACGAACATCAGCCCGACGAAGGCTGTAAGCACCCCAAATCCCAGCCCGATCACCACCACCGCCCCCCAAGCCGCTGCCGCCAGCGGAGAGCGCCGCGCCACGCTGAATGAGGTCATCACCGCCCGCACCACGCCGACATGGCGGTCGACCAGCAGCGGGAAAGACACCAGTGACAGCGCAAGCACAACGCAAGCAAACAGAAATCCCACCCCGATGCCCGCGACCGCCATCGTCCTGCCCGCCGAGGTCATCAAAATATCCTGCAGGAACGCCTGCACCGAGGCGGGGGCTGCCGGGCCAAGCGTGGCGTTGTAAATCTCATTCGCGCTGAGCAACCATGCCAGAAAGATCCCGAACAGATAGACCCCCAGCGTCAGGATCGGGAACAGCGATGGTGATCCAAGCACGCCAAATGCATCGGCCCAAGTCGTCGGTAACCCCAACTCGCGCCGTCGGCTCATCTCATAAAGTCCGATGGCGGCGACGGGGCCAACCAAGGCAAAGCCCGAAATCATCGGAAACAGCAGCGGCAACACGCCCCGGTTGAGTGCGAATCCGGCCAGCGCCAGTCCAATGATCGGATACATCAGCACAACAAAGATCACATCGGTGCGCAGGGCCAGAAAATCCTCCACCCCCTTTTTCAGCGCGATGCGCAGATCGGCGATCTGCAAGCCGGTGATGATGATCGGGGCGCGGTCGCTGCCTGCGATTTCCGCCGTGCCGTCCTCGATGCGATGAAAACCCGCACTGAACTGCCGCGCGGCCCATGAGAGCGGGTTGCCGATTGTTTCTGCCATGACGTTTCCTCCACCTGTTTCGGCGGGCACATCGCAAGAATGCGACCGCATCCAAGGACAACAACACTGAGGCCAGTTTAGCACGGATGCGGCCCGCAGTCGCGCCCCATCGTCTGGATCACGCAGGCGTGTCGGTGGATGGCGGTCAGGCGCTGTGCCCGGCGGCGCTTTCGCGCCTTGAAGTCTGGGAGGGTGAGTCATTCTGCACGGTAGAAACGATCTCGCCTTGCAGCCTTCATTTCCGCTTGATACGTTATAGTATAACATAACGGAATCACGCTATGCCCAAACTCCCCGTCACCGTCCTCTCCGGCTTTCTCGGCGCGGGCAAAACCACCTTGCTGAACCATATCCTGAACAACCGCGACGGCCGCCGGGTGGCGGTGATCGTCAACGATATGTCCGAGGTCAATATTGACGCCGACCTGATCCGCGACGGCGCTACCCTGTCGCGATCAGACGAAAAGCTGGTTGAGATGACCAATGGCTGCATCTGCTGCACCCTGCGCGATGATCTGCTGATTGAGGTGCGCAAACTGGCCGCCGCGGGCCGTTTTGACTACCTGCTGATCGAATCCACGGGTATTGCCGAGCCGCTCCCCGTCGCTGCCACCTTCGATTTCCGCGATGAGCATGGCGATAGCCTGTCGGATGTGGCGCGCCTCGACACCATGGTCACTGTCGTCGATGCGCTGAACCTGCTGCGCGATTTCTCCAGCCATGATTTCCTGTCAGATCGCGGCGAGATCACGGGTGAGGGTGATCACCGTAGCCTCGTCAATCTACTGACCGAGCAGATTGAATTTGCCAATGTGATCATCCTGAACAAGATCAGCGATGCCGGGCCTGCGCGCGCCGATGCCGCCCGCAAGATCATCCGGGCGCTGAATCCGGATGCCCGGTTGATTGAAACCGACCACAGCATCGTCAGCCCCGACGCGATCTTTGACACAAACCTGTTCGATTTTGACCGCGCGCAAGAGCATCCTTTGTGGGCGAAAGAACTCTACGGCTTCGCGCATCACACGCCGGAAACCGAGGCATACGGCATCACCTCTTTCGTCCACCGCGCCCGCGCGCCGTTTGATCCCGCCCGCATCCATACCGTGTTGAATGGTGAATTGCCGGGGGTGATCCGCGCCAAGGGGCATTTCTGGATCGCCAGCCGCCCGAATATGGCGCTGGAATTCAGCCTTGCCGGAGCTTTGTCCAGCGTCACTCCTCTGGGTGGCTGGTGGGCCTCGGTGCCGCAAAACCGCTGGCCGACGCATCCCGACGCTTTGACTGAGGTGGCCGCGAAATGGGCCGAGCCTTGGGGTGATCGGCGGCAAGAGTTGGTGTTCATCGGCGCAGACCTCGACCAAGCCGCGATCACCGCCGCCTTGGATGCTGCTTTGCTGCCGGTGCTAAGTTTCACGCCGCAAGCTTGGGCCAAGCTGCCCGATCCGTTCCCGGTCTGGGCGCGGGTGGCCGCGGCATGAGCCCCGGCAACCTCGCCACATCTTTGCGCCGCAGCCCGCGCCCCGACACCATGCAAGCCTATGACGCGCTGCCCGGCGAGGCGCGGCGCTGGCTGGCAGGCGCGCTGCTACCGTGGAGTGCCCGCTCCGTCGCCCGGCTCTGGGCACGGGCATGGCATGAGGCGGGCGGCGATATCGCAGCAGTGCGCGCCCGCATGGATGCAGCACAGGCCCGCAAACTCGCCCGCGATGCGGTGCAGGTTTGGGGCAGGCATTATCCTGCGCCGCCGCTCGGCGCGGTTACGCCCCCACGCCGCAAATCCGTCCCGGCGCTGCCGTTCTGGCAGGTGCTGAACAGCAAGAACGGAACGCAGCGCGTCAGCTGATGAGGGCTTCGCGTTTGATAAGGTAACAACACAGCGCAACGCCTGACCGCCGGGAGGGCGAGCCACGCCAGTTCTAGGCACTTTATAGTTCAGCCAATTCCCCCTAAGTTCTAAGCGGGACAGCGCAGAAGCGCCCGCCCGATGGGGTGGTCAGGCGCTGCCCGGCGGCGCATGCGCGCCTTGATTCCGGGCGGGTTGTTTGCTTGAGAGGGCGAGAAAAGTAGCGCGGATAATCTGGTAGTCGAGAGTCATCTCAGGTGAGCTGTAGTCAATTCTTTCGGCTTCCCATCTCGCGTTCATGTTCTTCCATGACGAACATAATATCGAGAGCGTCAGGGCACACTGATATGTCGTCAGTATCCGAGGGCTCCGCAATATAGTCGAAATTCTTGATCAGCCACTCTCGGGAAATGGTTCCGCGTCGGTCTTCGTAACGTGCTTCTTTGGGCAACTCGCAGCGCCCGTAACCCCATGTGCCACCATCCATTCCGACGAACGAAAGTTCTGATCGGTTGTCGATCATTGTAGCGATGGCGTATTTGTAGCCATTTCCTGCCGTGTGAAATGTTCGGAACCTTACAATCACACCCTTGTAGAAAAACGCGTCAGGGTAGTCTGTCAACTTTACCCAAAGTTGTTCAAAATCTATCGCCATAAAAGAAGCTCACCGTCCGAAGTTGCACTCGGTCAGCCTATTTGGCTCAAGACGAGATGCAAGAGGCTTTCCTTCCATCTAAACGACGGACAAACCATCGCTGGAAGTCAAACCAGCGCGCACTATTGGTGGTCCCAACCCCCCAAACGTTAAAAATCCCTTAAATCACCCACCCCATCCATCTGATATCAAACAACAAAAAAATGTCCCGAGTTGGGACCACCCCTAAACCCCAATCAAAACCCGCCCCGCCGCCGCCCGGATTTCTCGAGTCAGCGGAGCCAAAGCCGGGGCGGTCAGACGACTGAATTGCCAGTGCAGGGCGACATCCAACGGCGTGTCCGCCACCATCTCGATCAACGCGCCCGAGGCGAGGTGGGGGGCCACCAGAGCCTCCGGGTTCAAAGCCCATCCCAAGCCCGCCAAGCAGCCATCGACGAAGCCCTGACTGCTCGCCAGCCGATGGCTTGGAAACGCCTGTTTGGATTGCCGCCCGATCTGCCGCTCCACCCAAATCTCTTGCAGCCGATCATGATCCGAGAAGTTCAGCCCAGGTGCCGCCGCAAGGCTGGCCGCCGTCACCCCCTCGGCCATCCAGCGCGCCATATAGGCGGGCGAGGCCGTGGCCCGGTAGCGCAAAGCTCCCAGTGGGATCGTATCGCAGCCCTGCAACGGGCCGGGATGGGCGGTGATGGCGGCGGCAACCTCGCCGCGCTTCAGCCAGTCTTGGCTGACCTCCTGATCATCGATCACCAGATCGAATAGGAAGCCCTCGGTTGCCGCCAACGCCGGGATCACCCAAGTGGCCAGACTGTCGGCATTGACCGCGATCCGTAGCGTGGCGGGGCGAGGCGACAGCCACGGCAGGTCGGTGGCGAGGGTGCGTTCCAGCAGCGTCACCTCATCATGGTGGCGGATCATCCTGAGGCCCGCCGGGGTGGCGGTGCAGGGCTGGGCGCGGCGGATCAGCAGGGTGCCCGCAGTTTCCTCCAGCGCTTTGAGGCGTTGGGATATTGCCGAGGGGGTGACGTGCAGCTCAGCCGCAGCAAGGTCAAACGAGCCACGACGATGCACGGCGGCGAGGGCTGCGAGTTGGGCGGGATCGAACATTAGCTAGGCTTATCTAATTGGAGAATGATTAACTTGAGTGAAGTTGCGACAGGCTGCTAGGTCAAGCCGAAAGTGGAGGATGTGATGGCGGGTGAGGTGGATTTGGCGATGTGGTTGCGGTCTATGCAGCCGGAGTTGCATGCGGCGGCTTACGGATATGTGGTGACCGATACGGCGGTGGGACTGACGGCGACGATCTCGGCGGCTTTGGCGGGGCCAAGGATCAGCGCCAATGTGGGGGCGGGGTTTTATCATGATCATGTGTTTGTGCCTTGGGAGCGGCGCTTGGAGGCGATGGCGGCGCTGCGGGAGTTGAACGATGCTTGAGGCGGCGGTTCAGGGTTATTTGGTGTCACTCAGCCTGATTTTGGCGATTGGGGCGCAGAACGCGTTCGTGTTGCGGCAGGGCTTGCGGCGCGAGCATGTCGGCGTGGTGGTGCTGGCTTGCGCCATTTCTGATGCGATTCTGATCGCGCTTGGCGTGACGGGGTTTGGCGTGGTTTCCGCATCGGTGCCGTGGATTGGTGAGGCGATGCGCTGGGGTGGGGTGATTTTTCTGCTGGTTTATGGTGGCCTGCGGTTCAAGGCGGCTTTGGCGGGGGGCGAGGCTTTGAAGCCGGGGGATGGGGCGGCAACCAGCGTGTCAAAAGTGCTGACGACGGTGTTGGTGCTGACTTGGGCCAATCCGCATGTTTATCTGGATACGGTGGTGCTGCTGGGATCCATCTCGGCGCAGTATCCGGGGCATCGGCTGGCGTTTGGGGCGGCGGCGGCTTGCGGCAGTTTCAGCTTTTTCACCGCTTTGGGCTATGGTGCGCGGCTTCTGGCCCCGGTGTTTGCCAACCCGAAGGCTTGGGTGGTGTTGGAGATTATTGTCGGGGCGACGATGTGGGCGATTGCGGCAGGGCTTGCCTTTGGCGGTTAGGCTTGGTTCTGTCCGCGGATGAATATGACTGATTTGGGGCGCCCCCGCGAGGGGGTGATGTGGATGGTGCTGTCGGGGCTTTCCTTCGTGGGGGTCAACGGCATTGTGCGCTATCTCGGCGCTGATCTGCCTGCTGCACAGTCGGCGTTTTTGCGGTTTGTCTTTGGAGTGGTGTTGCTGGCTCCGGTCTTGCCGGGGTTGGCGCGCGGGATGAACGGGCAGGTGTTGAAGCTGTTCGCATGGCGCGGGGTGATGCACACGATTGCGGTGCTGTTCTGGTTCTATGCGATGGCGCGAATCCCGGTCGCCCATGCCACGGCGATTGGTTATCTGAACCCGGTTTTGATGCTGATCGCCGGGGCATTGATTTTGCGGGAGCGGCTGACAGCACGACGGATCATTGCGGTGGCGGTGGCATTGGCGGGGGCGTTGATCGTGCTGCGGCCCGGTGTGCAGGCGCTGAATATGGGACATCTCAGCCAGATCGGGGCTTCGGTGTTTTTCTGCGGAAGTTATTTGTTTGCCAAGCGGTTGACGGGGTTGGCGAATGCCTCGGTGATCGTGGCAATGATGTCGGTGACGGTGACTTTGGGGCTGGCACCGCTCGCGTGGTGGGTTTGGGTTCCGGTCAGTTGGGCGCAGCTTGGCTGGCTGGCGGTGGTGGCTGGCTGTGCGACCTCGGGGCATTATTGCATGACGCGGGCATTCCGGGCGGCTCCGCTGACTGTGACGCAGCCGGTTACCTTTCTGTCGCTGATCTGGGCGACGGCTTTGGGGGCGATCTTGTTTGGCGAGGCGGTGGATGTGTTTGTGCTGCTGGGCGGTGCGATGATTATTGGCGCGATCACCTTTGTGACATGGCGGGATGCCGTCGATAGCGCGGCGTTGCAGCAAGAGTAACCACCGCGCGCTCTGGTGCGGCGGTGTTAACGGGGTTTTCATAGCTTCTGCCTCCACGAGCGTTTTGCGGAGGTCTATATGCCCGATACATCGACAATCCTGTCGCTGCCCCTGATCCAACCCGCGCAAGCGCAAAAACATGTGACGCATAATGAGGCTGTGCGGTTGCTGGACCTGATGGTGCAGCTGTCGGTCAAGGCGCGGGCTGTCAGCGCACCGCCTGTTGGTCCGGTGTTGGGTGACCGCTATATAGTGCCTGCGGGCGCGAGCGGGGCTTGGGCGGGGCAGGCGGGGAAGATTGCGCTGTTCGAGACCGGGGTTTGGCAGTTTTTCAAGCCACTGGCGGGCTGGCAGGCCTATGTCGTGGCCGAAGCGGCGATGGCGGTTTACAACGGCACGGCTTGGCTTGCGCTGACCGATGGGCCGTTGTTGGTGGGGCAGCTTGGCGTGTCGGCGACACCGGATGCGACCAATCGGCTGGCCGTCTCCTCGCCTGCATCGCTGTTCGATCATGCGGGCGCTGGGCATCTGATGAAGCTGAACAAGGCCAGTGCGACGGACAGCGCCAGTCTGGCATTTCAGACCGGGTATTCCAGCCGCGCTATGCTGGGCACGCAAGGCTCGGATGATTTCAGCCTAAAAGTCTCGCCCGATGGCAGCAGTTTTCTCGATGCCGTAACGGTGGCGGCGGCGACGGGTTATGTGGCGATGCCGCAGGGGATGCTGGCGAGTGGGTTCAGCCTGCGCGATCCGACGGACCCTACCAAGCGCGCGAATTTCTCGGTGGCGTCGGTGACGACGGGCACGACGCGAAGCTATACGCTGCCGAATGGCGCGACTGAATTGGCGGGGCTGGCGCTGACGCAGACCTTCACCGGAGCCAAGACGTTTTCGGGCGGCTTTACCATCAGCGGGGCCACGGCGAGCCTTGGCACTTCAACTGCGACCAGTAGCTATAGCATGGGGAGCGGGGCTACGGCTGCGGGCAATACCTCGACGATCAATCTCGGCACTGGCGGGATCAGTGGCTCGACCACGGTGGTCAATATCGGATCGAGCGTGATGGGCGCGCTGGGCACAACGGTGATCAACTCGCCCAGCGTCAGCTTTGCGGCGAGCGTCACCAGCATTTCGGCCCCAGCGGCGGCGGTCACGGCGGATAAGCTGGGTCTGGGGGGGGCTACCCCCGATGCGACCAACCGCTTGTCGGTCAATGCAGGCGCGACATTGTTGAACCATGCCGGAGCCGGGCATCAGGTCAAGCTGAACAAGGCGGCGGCAACAGATACCGCCAGCTTGACGTTTCAGACTGGGTTTTCCGGGCGGGCCGAGATGGGCACCACCGGCTCGGATGATTTCGCGATCAAGGTCAGCCCGGATGGCAGCACGTTTTACACCGCGATGATGGTGGCGCGGGCGACGGGGCAAGCGACACTGCCGCAGGTGCTGAATTTGGGCGGGCAGGCGGCGGATCCTGCCAGCCCGGTGAATGGCATGGTCTGGCTGAATACCACCTCGGGACAGGTCAAGGTGCGCAGCGCTGGCGTGACCCAAGTGGTCAGCGCCGGGATCAGTGACGGGGCCAAGGGCGATGTTACGGTGTCGGGCGGCGGCACGGTTTGGACGCTGGCGGCATCGGCAAAATACGGCGTGCAGGTCGCGCTGAATCAACAAGCATTCATCAACTAGGAGAGCGGCAATGCCCGGCAATACTTCCCCGATTTTCTCAAAAGTTGCCCGTGTCGAGTGGGCGGGCGGCATTACGGCGGCCAATACCGCCAAGGATGGCACTGGCACTGTCGATACGGTGTTCACGGCGGATGCGACGAATGGCTCGTATCTGCAAAAGCTGAATGTGAGGCCGAAAGGCACCAATGTGGCCTCGGTGCTGCGGGTGTTTTTGAACAATGGTGCGACCAATGCGACGGCCGCCAATAACGTGCTGATTGCGGAATTGTCGCTGCCTGCGACCACGCTTTCGGAAGTGGCGGCTTTGTCGGGCAATGAACTGCCGCTGAACATCCCGGTTCCCCCCGGCTACCGGGTGCAGGTGGCTTTGGGCACGGCGGTGGCGGGCGGTTATGCTGTGGCAGGTTTGGGGGGGGATTACTGATGAGTTTTCCGCATTTCCTGCCGCGAGAGGCAGGACAGACCCGGCGGTTTGATCCTTCGGGTGCGGCGGGCCAATGGCAGAGCTACACGGTGCCGCTGGGCGCTGTGCTGCTGGAGATCGTGCTGGTCGGCGGGGGGGGCGGCGGTGGGGCTGGCTTTGCAGCGGCAGCGGCTGCGGCGCGCGGCGGTGGCGGTGGCGGTGGCGGTGGGGCGGTGTCGCGCATCGTCGTCGCGGCGGCACTGCTGCCGGGGACGCTGTTCGTATCGGCGGGCGCGGGCGGTGCGAGTGGGGGGGCGGGGGGGGGCTCAACCATCGGTGTCGCCCCGGTTGCGGCGGTGGCGAGCGGCTTGGCCAGCGCCAATGGGGGTGGCGCGGGTGGCACGGGCACCGGGGCGGCGGTGGGGGCTGCGGGGGCTGCGGGCACCATCTCCACCGGCGGGGCCTATTCGGCGCTGGGCAGTTTTATCAGCGTCGCGGGGCAAGCGGGCGGCGCGGGTGGGGCTGTGGCGGGTGGCACCGGGACGGCGGTGGCGTTTGGTGGCGTCAATATCTTCATCACAGGCGGCGCAGGGGGGGCCGGGGCAACCTCGGCTGATTTCGCGGGCGGCGCGTTGAATGGGGCTGGGCTGTGCCCGACGCTTGCAGGCGGTGCGGCGGGCAGCAACAACGGTGCGGCGGGCTATGAGCTGTGGCTGCCGCCAACCTTCTCGGGTGGTTCGGGCGGTGGGGCTTCGAACACTGCTGCGGGCGGGACGGGTGGCGCGGGCGCGCGCGGCTCGGGCGGCGGCGGCGGCGGGGCTGGCGTTACCGCAGGTCAGGGTGGGCGCGGCGGCGACGGCTTTGTGCTGATCACCTGTATTTCGTAAATTGCGGCAAGCGCGCGGGGCCGGGGGCAAGTCCTCCGGCCTTTTGCATGGCTCGCGACTTTTCGCTTGATTTTCCACGCTTTGATTGTTCGCGGATTTGACACAGTGCCCCGCTCTGCCTAAGACAAGACTGGAACAGCCAGGAGCGTTTGGCATGAAGATTGCGATGATCGGAACCGGCTATGTCGGTTTGGTTTCGGGCGTGTGTTTCTCGGATTTCGGGCATGAGGTGATTTGCGTCGACAAAGATCCCGGCAAGATCGAGCGTTTGCGCGCGGGTGAGGTGCCGATCTTTGAGCCGGGGCTAGAGGCCTTGATGGCGAAGAACGTCAGCGCCGGGCGGTTGTCGTTCACGCTGGATCTGGCCGAGGCTGTGGCGGGCGCAGATGCGGTGTTTATCGCGGTGGGCACCCCGACGCGGCGCGGTGACGGCCATGCAGATCTGACCTATGTGATGACGGCAGCGGAGGAAATCGGCCGCGCCTTGACGGGTTATGCGGTGATTGTCACCAAATCGACGGTGCCTGTAGGGACCAACCGCAAGGTGGCGGACGCGGTGGCAGCGGCCAACCCGGATGCCAAGTTCGATGTGGCCTCTAACCCCGAATTCCTCCGCGAAGGCGCTGCGATTGACGACTTCATGCGGCCTGATCGCGTGGTGGTGGGGGTCGAATCTCAGCGGGCGCGCAAGGTGATGGCGGATATTTACCGCCCGTTGTTCCTGCGCGAGTTCCCGGTCGTCTATACCGGGCTAGAGTCGGCCGAGATGATCAAATACGCGGCCAACGCGTTTCTGGCCACCAAGATCACTTTCATCAACGAAATCGCGGCTTTGTGCGAGAAGGTTGGCGCGGATATCAAGGACGTATCGAAAGGCATGGGGATGGATGGCCGCATCGGCAACAAGTTCCTGCATGCGGGCCCCGGCTACGGCGGGTCGTGCTTTCCCAAGGATACCATGGCTTTGGCCCGTATTGGTCAGGATCATGCTGTGCCGATGCAGATCACAGAGACCGTGATCAAGGTTAACAATGAAATCAAGCGCCGGATGATCGACAAGATCGTTGATCTTTGTGACGGCAGCCTGAACGGCAAGACCATCGCCGTGCTGGGTGTCACCTTCAAGCCCAACACCGACGATATGCGCGACGCGCCCAGTTTGACCATTGTGCCCGCCTTGGTGGGCGGTGGTGCGAAGGTGCGCGTCGTTGATCCGCAGGGCCAGCGCGAGGGCGAGGCGCTGTTGCCGGGGGTGAAATGGGTTGAAAGCCCGTATCAGGCGGCGCATGGCGCTGATCTGGTGGTGCTGCTGACCGAGTGGAATGAGTTCCGGGCCTTGGATCTTGCAAAGCTGGCGAAGAAGATGGTCACGCCGCGGATGGCCGATCTGCGCAATATATACTCGCTGGAAGAAGCCACCGAGGCAGGGTTTGAAACCTATGTCGCGGTGGGGCGCTAAGCCGAGGGAAGTGGTTTAAGCTTTGCCGGGGCGACAGGCTCTGGCAAAGCTTGGTGCAAGTGAGGTGTTCGGATGTCTGAGGCGAAAGACTCGATTCTTTTCGTGGTGGATGGCCCGGGGCTTGAGGCGCAGTCTTTGCTGCTGGCCGCGTCTTTGGCCAAGTATCACCCGGATCGCAGCAAGGTTGACCTGATCGCCTATGTCTCGCCACGCTCGGCGGACAGCTTGTCAGAGGTGACGCGGGCGCTTTACGCCGATTGCGGTGTGCAGGTGCAGCCCTTGCCCTCGGCTGACGGTGTTTGGGCCAAGCCCTATCCGCATGGCAATAAGATCCTCGCCTGTGCGGCCCCGCGCAGCTCACACCGCAGCCTGTTCATTGACACCGATACGGTCTGCCTTGGCCCGCTGACCGGGCTTGATCTGGTGGGTCCTGATGCGGTGGCGGTGGTGCCGGAGGGTCTGCCGACTTGGGGCAAAGAGCCCGACAAATGGCCGCGCGCCTATGATTTCTTTGGCCTGCCGCTGCCGGAAGATCGGGTGCAACTGACGCGGGGGCGGCAGCTGGATTATCTGCCCTATTTCAACGGCGGTTTTGTCAGCTTCAGCGATCTGCCCCGCCCCGGTTCGACGACGAATTTTGCGCAAGACTGGTTGCAGACCGCCGTCGACTTTGACCATGGCTGCCCGATCAAGGGCAAGCGACCTTGGCTGGATCAGATTACGCTGCCGCTGACCATGAAGCGGTTCGGCTTTTCCTATCAGGTGCTGCACGAGCTGTGGAACTTCTCGATCGCGGATCGTTTGAAGCTGAGCCGCGCGAAAAAGGCCCGGTTGATTCATTATCACCGTTTTGTCCATCTGAAGCGGCTCGACTTCCACACCATCTTTATCGCTGATGCGCTCGCCTGTGTGCCTACGGCCATGGCGGAGGCGCTGCTGGCGCAGTTGAGCAGTCTCGCCGTCGATCCGGTGGAAACAGCGGCGGCGTGACGTGCAAATTTGCCCGGAGTCTGGGCGATTGCGCTGGACCTTGGCGCTAAAACTCTCATTTAGTCGCGGCATTGGCTGGGGATGGGCGAAAGCGGATGATGCAAAAGCATGTGTTGGTGACGGGCGGGGCGGGCTATATTGGCGCGCATGCCTGCAAGGTTTTGGCGCAGGCGGGCTTTGTGCCGGTGGCGTTTGACAACCTGTCGACCGGCTGGGCGGAGGCCGTTAAATTCGGGCCATTTGTGCAAGGCGATCTGCTGAATCGTGCCCAGATCGACGCGGCCTTCCTGCGCTATCGCCCCGTTGCCGTCATGCATTTTGCCGCGCTGTCGCTGGTTGGCGAGTCGATGTCCGACCCGGGGCGCTACTGGCGCACCAATGTCAACGGCTCGCTCAATCTGGTAGAGGCGGCGGTGGCGGCGGGCTGCATGAACTTCGTGTTCTCCTCGACCTGCGCGACTTATGGCGATCAGGATGGCGTGCTGCTGGATGAAAACACCCCGCAGCATCCGATCAATTCCTATGGTGCGTCCAAGAAAGCCATCGAGGAAATCCTGAAGAATTTTGGCGCGACTTACGGGCTGAACCATGTGATCTTCCGTTATTTCAACGTCGCAGGTGCCGACCCCGAGGCCGAGGTGGGCGAACAGCACCGCCCGGAAACCCATCTGATTCCGCTGATGCTGGATGCGATTGAGGGCCGCCGCCCGGCGCTGACGGTGTTTGGGCAGGACTATCCGACACCCGACGGCACCTGCGTGCGCGATTATGTGCATGTGATGGATCTGGTCGACGCGCATGTGAAGGGGCTGAATTGGCTGCTCGACGGACGCGGCAACCGGGCGTTCAATCTGGGCACCGGGCATGGCTTTTCGGTGCGTCAGGTGATTGATGCCAGTCGTGTTGTGACCAACCGCGACGTACCGATCCTCCAAGGCCCGCGCCGCGCAGGCGATGCGGCGGCGCTGGTGTCGGGTTCGGACCGCGCCCGCGCCGAATTGGGGTGGGAGCCAATACGCTCCACCCTGCCCGAGATGATCCGTGATGCGCTGGGCTGGAGTCAGACGCCGGGATTTCTGCGCTAATTCCTAAAACTTAGCTAAAATTGTCATCCTCTGTGCGCAAATATCCTCGGGGGGCACTATTGGCCCTTCGCCAATAGTGTTTGGGGGCAGACAGCCCCCGCGCGCTTAGGGCAGGGCGATGTCGCGATAATCCTGCACTTGGCTCGACAGCCTCCCCGCCTCTACCTGAGGTACATCGGCAATCAGCAAGGCAGGCCCCATCCCGGCTTGCGCCAACAGCTCACCGTCTGCCCCCACGATCAAAGACCCGCCCGCATAGGTCAAATCGCCCTCTATCCCGCAGTAATTGGCATAGACGATGCTGATGCCATGATTGGCCGCCATCGCGGGCACCGTGGCACGCATCACATGGGTATAGGGCAGCATATTGGCGGTGGGCACCAGTAGAACCGTCACGCCTGCCGCCGCCAAAGCCGCGATATGGGGCGCGAATTCAACATCATAGCAGATCAGCAGTGCGGCCTTATGCCCGGCCAGATCGAAGGTGACATAGGCGTCGCCCGCGCGATAGATCGACGCCTCACGCGCGCCATAAAGCTGGATTTTGCGGTAATGCGCCAGTTCTGCGCCATCCGGCCCCAAGGCCAAAGCGGCGTTATAGACCACATCACCATCCCGCTCGGCATAGCCGAACACCAGCCCGCAGCCTGCGCCGCGACAGGCATCGGCAAGACGATCCTGCCACGCGCCGCTATGCAGCAGCGCCAATTCTGCAATCGCATCGCTGTTATAGCCCGGCGCGAAACTTTCCGGCACCACCAGCATGTCGGCCCCTGCCGCCCCCGCTGCGCGCAGGGCACGCTCCACGGCCACAAAGGCCGCCTCGCAATCACCGGCGGACGAGGGTGCTTGCATCAGCGCAAGACGAAGATCGGGCATCGGAGGACTCCTGCTTTGGTTTGGCTGCATCATGGCGCGTGGCGCTTGCCCTGTCACCCCCAGCCGCATTGACTTTCCCTGCGTGCTTTCTGCATCTGACACAAAACCAAGAGGTTCCGCTTGCCGCCCCGCCACACTCTGATTTCCAGCGTCAAAGACGAAGGCCCGTTCCTGCTGGAATGGGTGGCGCATCATCTGGTGTTGGGGGTTGAACCGCCGAAGCCCGCCACCAGTGATGGCCAGAACAACGACTACCGCTTTGAGTGCCCGGTTAGCTTCACCCATACCGGAGCGATCAGCCGGGGCCGCATTGACCTCTATCGCTGCGGCTGTTTCATCCTTGAGGCCAAGCAGGGTGCCAACCCTGATCCCACCCGACCACCCAGCTTTCGCTGCTGGGCGACGACGCCATCACCCAGAAAGGCCATGCCCGACGCGGCTCGGCGAAATGGGATGACACCATGCTGCGCGCCCGCAATCAGGCCTATGGCTATGCCCGCGCGGTGGCGAAAGAGGATGGCTGGCCGCCGTTTCTGCCGGCGGTCGATGTCGGCCATGTCATTTAGGTCTATGCCGATTTCTTGCGCCAAGGCCAAGGTTATACCCAGTTCCACGACGATCTGCACAACCCTGAGGTCCGCGCTCGGCTGAACGCGATCTGGAATGACCCCTTGTCGCTCGATCCCGTCAAGATCAGCGCCGCTGTCACCCGCAAGGTTGCGGGGCATCTGGTGGAACTTGGCCAATTCTTTGAGGGGCAGGGCCATGCGCCCGAAGATGTCGCCACCTTCCTGATCCGCTGCCTGTTCACCATGTTTGCTGAAGATGTCGAACTGATCCTGCAGGGCAGCTTTACCGCCAAACTGCAAGACCTGCGCGGCCATCCGCAGCATGCGCAGCCGACGCTACAATCTCTGTGGCAGACCATGGACACAGGTGGGTTTTCCACCGTGCTGTCCACCGATCTGAAACGCTTCAACGGCGGGTTGTTCAAGAACGTCACGGCCCTCCCGCTGAACGCCCTGCAACTCGGCCTGTTGATCGAAGCCGCCTCCCACAACTGGCGCGAGGTCGAACCCGCGATCTTCGGCATCCTGTTGGAGCGGGCCTTGGACAAACGTCAGCGCCACAAGCTGGGCGCGCATTGCACCCCGCGCGCCTATGTCGAACGCCTCGTGACCCCGACCGTGATGGAGTCTTTGCGGGCCGATTGGCGGGATGTGCAGGCCTCGGCACTGACCTATGCCACCCAAGACAAATTCAAGGACGCCCGCGCCACGGTGGAGGCCTTCCACCGCCGCCTGTGTGACATTCGCGTGCTCGATCCGGCCTGTGGCTCGGGCAACGTCCTTTATGTCGCGCTGGAGCTGATGAAACGGCTGGAGGGTGAGGTGATCGCCTTGCTGCGCGATCTGGGGCAGGATCAGGCCGCCTTGGGGCTTGTCGGCCATACCGTCGATCCGCATCAGTTTTTGGGGCTAAAGCTGAACCCTTGGGCCGCTGCCGTCGCCGAATTTGTGCTGTGGATCGGCTATCTGCAATGGCATTTTCGCACCCATGGCAAGGCCAGCCCCGCCGCGCCTGTGCTGCGCGACTTCAAGAATATCGAAAACCGCGATGCCGTGCTGGCTTGGGATGCAAGGGTTGAGCGCCGCGATGCCAGCGGCGCGCTGGTCACCCGCTGGGACGGTATCGGCACCATTGTGCATAATGTCACGGGCGAGCGGGTGCCTGATCCGCAGGCCCGCACCCAAGTCTTGGATTACACTAAACTCCGCCCCGCCAAATGGCCCGTGGCCGATTTCATCATCGGCAACCCGCCGTTTTTTGGCGCCTCGCGGATGCGCGAGGCTTTGGGCGATGGCTATACCGAGGCGATCCGGGCGGCCTATCCAAAGGTGCCGGATTCTGCCGATTTCGTGATGTTCTGGTGGGAGAAAGCCGCTTTGGCCGCTCGCGCCTATGCGCCTGCCCACAGCAAAGGCTACCGCCGTTTTGGGCTGATCGCCACCAATTCCCTGCGCCAAACCTTTAACCGCAAGGTGCTGGAGACGCATCTGAACGACCCCACAACCCCCGCCAGCCTGATCTTTGCCATCCCTGACCACGCTTGGGTCGATGCAGGCGACGGGGCTGCGGTGGGGATTGCGATGACCGTCGCCGAAAAGGGTCGCTGCGAGGGTCGCCTGTTCACCGTAGCCACCGAGTCAAAAAACGCCGATGCCAACGAAGCCGCGATGTGTCGCTGAATATGCAACGCGGCATGATCTTCGCTAAGCTGCGGGTTGGGGGCGGAGGTGGCGGGGGCGAAGACGCTAAGTGCCAATCAGGATATTGCTTATCAGGGAGTTACGCCATTGGGCGAAGGATTCCGCGTCTCCGCGCAAGAGGCGCAGCAATATCAGCTAGCAATAAAGAAAGGCGCACTGCGCCGCTACATAAACGGAAAGCAGTTCATAGCCGCCGAAGTTCCAGGATACATTATTGATTTCATTGGAAATACTGAAGCAGAGGCGCGCGTTCAATATCCGGAGTTTTTTTCATCAGGTTCTTGATAGGG
Organism: Cypionkella sp. PAMC25878; assembly: GCF_058135695.1. NCBI lineage: Bacteria > Pseudomonadati > Pseudomonadota > Alphaproteobacteria > Rhodobacterales > Paracoccaceae > Cypionkella > Cypionkella sp. PAMC25878. The sequence continues at coordinate 1,670,984 of NZ_CM176871.1, forward strand.
TTAAGCCCGCAAGAGCGGAACAGAAGCGGGATAGCTACAGAACAGGCTGGTGGCAATTTGCTGAAACGCGCGTGAACCTCAGAAAGTCTTCAGCGGGCCTCGCACGTTTTGTTGCAACTTGCAGAACTGCAAAACGCAGGGTCTTTGGTTTTCTTGAAGCTGATATTTTTCCAGACGCAAAACTGATCGCAATATGCCTCGATGATGCTTGGTTGCTTGCCGTGTTATCATCGCGCTTTCGCATCAGTTGGGCGCTCGCTTCCGGTGCATTCCTAGAAGATCGTCCTAATTACAATCACGCTCAATGCTTCAACCCTTTCCCCTTCCCAACCCCGTCCGAGCCGCTCAAAGCCGCGCCTGCGGCAACTCGGCGAAGACCTCGACGCGTATTGCAAGCTGCGGCAGGTGCAGCACCCCAAGCTGACGCCGACGGCGATGTATAACTGCCTCGAAAAAACTCCGCGCGGGCGATCGGATTGAGGGTCGCGATAAAGAAACCGACGACCAAGGCCTGATCGGCATCCTGCGGGATCTGCACGACCAGATCGATGCCGCCGTGGCCGAAGCCTACGGCTGGCCCGCCAGTCTGAGTGACGATGAAATCCTGCACAACCTCGTCGCCCTGAACCGCAGCCGCACGGCGGAAGAAGCCAACGGCCAAATCCGCTGGCTGCGCCCCGAGTATCAAAACACCGCAGGCCAAGCCGCCGCAGCACAGGGCGAGCAAACCAGCATGGACATCGGCCTCGTGCTCACCACCGACAAAACCCCATGGCCGAAAACCATGCCCGAGCAAATCGCCGCCGTCCGTGCAGCCCTTGCTGCGATGGGCGAGGCCACCCCTGACCAGTTCGCCCGCCACTTCGCCCACGCCACTTCGGCGCAACCCCTGCTGGAAAGCCTCGCCGCCCTCGGCAGCGCCACCCGTGCCGAAGGCGGGCAGTTCTTGGGTCCGTAACCGCTTTAGCTGCGGCGCAGACCAAAGCGCAGGATCTGGCGATGCACCGTGCTGCGGTCCACCGCAAGCTGCCGGGCGACGGCAGACACATTCCAGCCTTGTTCGGTCAGCAAATGCTGCAACAGCGCGGGCCCGGTGGTGGTGCGATCGGGCTGCGCCCCCGGCAGATGCGGCAGCAGATCGGCCTTGCCCAGTGTCGCCTCGCCTGCCTGCAGCGGGTAATTGGCGGCAAGGCATGCGGCCAGCGCCACCATCTGATGCAGATTGCCGCCCCAGTCCTGTGCCGCCAGCAGTGCCGCCGCTTGGGCGTCAAAGCACACCGGCACACCAAACGCCCGCGCGAACAGCCGCTCTGCCAGCGCGATCAAATCCTGCCGCTGCCCGATGGGGGGCAGATGCAGCGCCGCGCCCGCCAAGCGGTGCAGCAGATCCGGCCGGATGCCGCTTTGCTGATCGGTGCTCAACGTGGCGATGATCCGCGCGTTTGAGCGGCGCTCGCGCAAAGCTCCCACCGGGCGATAGCTGCCCGCCGCGATCAACGTCAGCAGCCTGGCCTGCAAGCGCGGCGGCAGTTCATTGAGGTTCTCCAGCAGCAAGGTGCCGCCCTCTGCCGCGTCAATCAGGCCGGGGCTGTGGCCGCGCGGATCGCCGCGCCCGAACAGCACCGCCGCCTCATCTTCGGTCAAGCTTTCACAGGCGACCGGGATGCAGGGACCTTGGCGGCTGATGGTATGGATGGCTTGCGCAAGGCTGGTTTTGCCCGCGCCACTTGCGCCCGTGATCAGCAGCGGCATCTGCCCCGGTGCCAACAGGGTGGCGCGGTTCAATAGCTGCCGCATCGCCGGATCATCCCCCGCCAAAGCGCGCAGGGCAGGCGGCACCGTTGGGCTGCGCATGACTTGCGGCATCGTGGTGCGGCGCGGTTCAATCGCATGGGCGAACAGACGATAACCGTCGCGGGTCTGGATCAGGCGATCCCGCGTAGCGCGCTGGCGGGTCAGGCCTTCCAGCGTCTCAAGGCCAAGCTCGAACACCTCGGACACATGCCGCCCGATCAAGCCCAGCCCCTTGCGCCAATCCTGCCCCAGGGTCCGCGCCATTAGACGAGCTGCGCCATTGGTCATGCCGATGACATGGCCGCCCGCATCCAGCGTCAGCGCGGCCTCGGGGTCGACATCCAGAAAATCCGGGCTGCTGGCCAGTCGCAGCACCCAATCGGATCGGCTTTCGGCCATGATATTGGCCATCTCGATCCGCCGCGCGGTCTGGCGCACTAGGTTCAGCGCCAAGAACTGGCTGGCCCGCGCCAAGGGCGAGGACAGCAGCGAGATATCCAGCACCGCCGCAAGACTGCCTGCGGTGTCATAGATTGGCGCTGCGGTGCAGGACAGCCCGCCATGCGTCACATCGAAATGATCGCTTTGATGGATGATCAGCGGCTCACCCGTTTCGATACAGGCCCCCAGCGCACAGGTGCCCGCCCGCGCCTCGGACCATTCCGCACCCATGTAAAGCCCGCTGCGGCGCAAGTCCTGTTTGTGGTTATCCTCGCCGAGATATTCCACCGTCACGCCATCGCGGTCCGACAGCAGCAGCACATAATTCTGCCCGGCGACCAGCTTGTACAGGTCATCAATCCCCGAGCGGGCAATCGAAATCAGATCTTCCGAGCGTTGCCGATGCTGGCGCAGCGCGGTGTCGGGCAGGATATAGGCCTCGGCCCGCGCGGTCGGGTCCAGCCCGTGCTTGTCCAGACAGCGCAGCCAGCTTTGCACCACCAGCGGATCCCGCGTGCCGCTGCCATGGCGTGCAGCGCCCTCGATTTCGCGGATATGCTCGATATCGGTCTGCATCGGCCCTCCAACCTCGCAGCGCGCCATTATGGCCGGGGCGACAGCGACGATCCTAGCCGACAATTTCCGATTGCATAACCCAGCCGTCTGCATGGCGCAGCATTCCGCCATGCCGCGCGCGCACCTGTTGCAGCCGATGCAACAGGTGCGCGCAAGGTTGCAACAGGCGGGCGGGTTAAGCCGTTGAAATCGCTTGCGGTGGTTTTCAAGCTTCGGCGCGGTGAGGCAGCGCGCCACTCTGTCCCCCAAGTTGAGGGAGGACCACATGAAAGCCTTACGTTTCCACGCCGCCAAGGATTTGCGGATTGAGCAGATCGACGCTGTTCCCACTCCCGGACCGGGGCAGGTGACCATCCGCAATCGCTTTGTCGGCATCTGCGGCACCGATCTGCATGAATACGCCTATGGGCCGATCTTCATTCCTTCCGCACCGCATCCTTTCACCAAAGCCAAGCTGCCGCAGGTTCTGGGCCATGAATTTGGCGGTGTGGTGACAGCCGTGGGCACGGGCGTTGCCCATGTGCAGGTGGGCGACCGGGTGTCGGTGCAGCCACTGATCATGCCACGCGCTGGGGATTACTTCGCAGATCGCGGGCTGTTTCACCTGAGCGAAAATCTGGCACTGGCGGGGTTAAGCTGGATTTCGGGCGGCATGGCGGAAGCCGCTTTGCTGAACGATTACAACGTGGTGAAAATACCCGATGCGATGCGCGATGAGGAGGCCGCTTTGGTCGAACCCACCGCCGTTGCCGTCTATGCCTGTGATCGAGGGCAGGTTTCGGCGGGTCAGTCGGTGCTGATCACCGGGGCTGGGCCGATTGGAATTCTGACCCTGCTCGCCGCCAAAGCCTTTGGGGCAACCAAGCTGTTTCTGTCCGATCTCAACGACACAAGGTTGGCATTGGCCAAGGGCATCCTGCCCGAAGTGATCACCCTGAACCCCAAGCGTGACGATATTGGCGCTGTGATCCGCGCGCAAACCGAGGGCGGCGTTGGCTGCGAGGTGGCGCTGGAATGTGTCGGCAATGAAAAGGCGCTGCAAAGCTGCCTTGACGCTGTGCGCAAGCAGGGCACCATCGTGCAGGTCGGTCTGCATCCGGGGAACTCGGGGATCAACTGGCACAATGTCACCTTCAAGGATGTCGATATTCGCGGCTCTTGGGCCTATCCGACCCATCTTTGGCCGCGCGTGATCGACATGATCGCCAGCGGAGCGATTCCGGCGATGAAGGTGGTGACGAAGAAAATCCGCCTCGATGACGCAGTGGCACAGGGTTTTGACGCCCTGCTCGACCCTGCCGGAACACAGTTGAAGATCCTGATTGATCTGAACTGACACCAACCGCCGCGCGGATATTAGGTCTGGGAGGGCCTGCGCGCGGCATCCAACATAAAGCAAAGGGAGGAAACCATATGCTTGATAATACCCCTCAGGGCGCACTTGCGGCGCTTGTGGCCGATCTGGAGCGCGCATTGGTGGCGCAGGACGGTGATGCGGTGGCCGCGTTGTTTCTGGAAACCGGCTATTGGCGCGATCTGGCCGCCTTCACCTGGAACCTGAAAACCTGCGAAGGTCGGGCGCAAATCGGCGCGATGGCCAAGGCGCAACTGCCAAAAATCGCGCCGAAATCGCTTACACTTGATCCTGGTGAAGCGGTCGCCCACGCTGATGGCGTCACCGAAGGTTGGCTGGTGGTGGAAACCACCACCGGGCGCGGTCAGGGCTATATTCGGATGAAAGACGGGAAGATCTGGACGCTTTTGACCACCTTGCATGAACTCAAAGGCCATGAAGAACCGCGCAAGCTGCGCCGCCCGATGGGGGCCGAGCATGGCCATGATCCTGAGCGTAAGACATGGAAGGAAAAGCGCGAGGACGAGGCCGCGCGACTTGGTTACGCCGATCAGCCCTATGTGCTGGTGATCGGCGGCGGGCAGGGCGGCATAGCCCTAGGTGCGCGGTTGCGGCAGTTATCGGTGCCGACCATCGTGATCGACAAAAACCCCCGCCCCGGCGATCAGTGGCGCAACCGCTACAAATCGCTCTGCCTGCATGATCCGGTTTGGTACGACCATCTGCCCTATATCCCGTTCCCCGACAACTGGCCGGTGTTCGCCCCCAAGGACAAGGTGGGTGATTGGCTGGAGATGTATACCAAGGTGATGGAGCTGAATTACTGGTCCTCCACCACCGCCACATCTGCCAGCTACGATGAAGCCAAGGGCGAATGGACCGTCACCGTTCTGCGTGACGGACAGGAGGTTATTCTGCACCCGAAACAGCTTGTGCTGGCCACCGGCATGTCGGGCAAGGCGAATGTGCCGGTCTTCAAAGGGCAGGACATCTTCAAAGGTGAGCAGCAGCATTCCAGCCAACACCCCGGCCCGGATGCCTATCGCGGCAAGAAGGTGGTGGTGATCGGGGCCAACAACTCGGCGCATGATATCTGTGCCGCCCTGTGGGAGAACGGCGCGGATGTGACCATGGTGCAGCGCTCCTCCACCCATATCGTCAAATCCGACAGTCTGATGGAGGTTTGTCTGGGCGGGCTTTATTCCGAACAGGCGGTGGCGAATGGCATCACGCATGACAAGGCCGATATGATCTTTGCCTCCGTGCCCTATGGCATCATGGCGGGGTTCCATGTGCCGCAATATGACGAGATCAAGAAACGCGACGCGGGATTTTATGCAGCGCTGGAAAAAGCCGGGTTCCAGTTGGATTTCGGCGATGACGAGTCCGGTTTGTTTATGAAATATCTGCGGCGCGGATCGGGCTATTACATTGATGTGGGGGCCTGTGATCTGATCATCGACGGCTCGATCAAGCTGCAATCGGGCAAGGGCATCAGCCATTTGTCGGAAGGTGCTGTGGTGCTGGACGATGGCACCGAACTGCCCGCCGATCTGGTGGTTTATGCCACCGGCTATGGTTCGATGAACGGCTGGGCCGCGGATCTGATCAGCCAAGAGGTTGCGGACAAGGTTGGCAAATGCTGGGGCCTTGGTTCCGATACCACCAAAGACCCCGGCCCGTGGGAGGGCGAGCAGCGCAACATGTGGAAACCGACGATGCAACCCGGGCTGTGGTTTCATGGCGGCAACCTGCACCAGTCGCGGCACTACTCGCGCTATCTTGCACTGCAACTGAAGGCGCGCCATGCCGGGTTGGATACCTCGGTCTGGGGGCTGGAGCCACCGCACCATTTGCGTTGAGGGCAAGAGTCACCGCCGCGCATCGCCTTGCGCGGCGGTGGGCTTGAAGAGTCACAGCTTCGACGCGGCGGCGGCTAAACCTCTGCCAACCGCAGCACTTCGGCAAGCTTCACGTCAACGACAAGATGATCGACAAAGCCGCCACGCAGCGCCGCGCGGATGGCTGCGGCTTTGTGCAGGCCGCTGACCACCAGCAGCCCGATCATCTCGGCCAAAGTGGCATGATCGGCCCCAATCAACCGATCATCCAGCGGCCCAAGCAGGGCAGCACCTTGGTGGCGATCAGGAACTGCACCACATGCGTGTCAGGCGTGCAGGGGCTCAGCGAGTAGATTACCTTGTTGCAGCGCCGCAGATTGATCAGTTGTTCGGCGATGATCGGCTCGGCCCGCAGCATCGCGGCCAAATCGGCGGGGGTGCAGACCGCAGGTGCGTTCAGGTTGATGCAAGCCGCAGACAGCCGCCGGGCGATTTCGCTTTAACAGCTTTCCGAGGTTGGCAGCAGCGGGTTGGCCATTGATCCGATCAACTGGCGCACCGTCAGAACCGCCACTGGCCACCACGGCACGCTTTGCAGGCTGAACCGTTCCTTCAGCGCATCCGCAGCGGCATTGACCCGAAAATGGTCCCCGCAATCTTGACACAGACAATCTGGCGTTCGCGGGCCAAGCGCAAATAGCTGATCACGGAGGGGCGCGACAGGTTCAGCGCCTTGGCGATATCGCCCTGAGTCATTTCCTTGGTGTAGTAAAGGCAAGCGACCTCGGCCACATTGCGGTTTGACGGGTGATTGACGGGGGTTATGGGGCTTCCGGTATGGGTCAGTGTGCGGCGGGGCGGAGCGCATCTTCAGTGATTGTCAGGTCAAAGTCCAATGCGGTATCAGCGGTCAAACCAAGGGCGGCCAGATCGGAGTGGTAGCCGCGCAGGGCGTCGGTGGAACCGATCTCAGTATCGGTAAAACGATTGTGAAAGCTACAGTGGTGATGATCATCAGCAAGATCGCCATCGCCGAGGCGTAAGAGATCTTGCCGTCCATGTTGATGCCAACCCGATAGGCATAAACATCCAGCGTCTCGGTCGCGGTGCCGAGGCCGCTGCCTGTCATCACAAAGATCAGATCGAAGGATTGCCGCGACTCGACGGCTTTGACCAAGGCCAGACTGATCAGCGGCGCTTTCAGCATCGGCAGGGTGATATAGGCATGAATTTTCTATGTTCGGGCATTGTCGAGCATCGCGGCTTCGACCGGGGCGCGGGGCAGGGTTTCCAGCAGTTTCACAAAGATCACGGTGAAAAACAGCCCCCATTGCCAGATATCCACCACCGCCACCGCGATCAAAGCGATGGACGGATCGGCCAGAAAGGCAAAGCAGATCAGGTTGCGCCAAAAGGGCTTTTTCACGGTTTCATGCATCAAAACCGCCATGCCCATCGCCAGTAGTAACACGTGCCAGTGACGGTGATCACCTTCCACAGCGCCGAGATTTGCAGCGCAGTCAGAAAGCGGGGATCGCGCAGCAGTCGGGCGAAGTTATAAAGACCGACAAAATCCGCATCCGCATTGCGCAAGGTGCGGTTCATCAGCGCCTGCCAAGACGGTACCTGCGGTGGAGACAAAGGCAAGACTGGCCTGCTCCAGCGTGGTAGGCGCGAGTGTTCAGAAAAAAACGGCTTCGGGTCATGGTCAATTCCGATGCGAAAAGCGCTTGCCGGAACATCCTCCCGGCAAGCAGAGGGATCATTTCACGGCGGCGAGACTGTCTTCGGCGGAAAAAGCCACCTTATCCAGGGTGGCTTTGATGTCGGTTTTTCTGCCAGTGAACAGCTCTTCCAGCGCAAGACCCAGATTGTCGCCGATCTCTGGCCGCGCTGGACTTGCCATGATCAGCAGGTTGGTTTTAGGGCTGGTATCCAGCAGCGCCTGAATATATTCCGCAGGCCCCAATTTCTTGTAAGCCGCGCTTTGCAGGGTTGAAACCCGGCCAACGTCGGACGAAATCCCTTCCGCCAGACGGCTGGCTTCCATATCTTTCGAGGCGGCCCAACCCACGAAATCACCCGCCACGATCTTGGTGCAATCGTCCTTCGTGCCGGCTGTCGACACCGCCCAGCCATGGCCCCAGCCCGCCGAACGCAGCGGGTCCGGCGGCGGCGCATAGCCAACCTTGCCCACCGTAGTTGATTTTGAGGCATCCTCTATCCAAGGCCCGAACACATCGGATTCAATCAGCAAGGCAACTTGGCCGCCACGGAACGCCTCAACCGAATCCGACCAGTTGAAGGTGCCACCGCCCGGAGGCGCGTTCTGCATCAGATCCATGTAAAGTTTGGTCGCCTTCGGCGGCTTCCGAGGCGAAGGCCGGGCTGCAGTCTCCGTTCAGCCGCTCACCACCCACCGCCCGGATGAACGGCGTCCAGCGCCAGACGTTCATCCCCGAGCCGCGCTGACCGCGTGCCGACCAGCTTGTTGTCAGGATCGTTGGTGGCTTTGATGGCTGCCACAAGTTCGTCCAGTGTTTTGGGCAAGGTGATGCCCTTGGCCTCAAGAACGTCCTTGCGATACATCAGCACGTCGCCGCCGCCGACGAAGGGCGTGAAATACTGCACGCCGTTGTGGCTGGCCACATTGGCCAGATCGACACGGAAGCTTTTGATATCATTGGGATCCAGCACCACCTCCGCCAGCGGATAGACCCAGTCCGCGCTAGCACATTCCGCCAGATTGGCCTCGTCGATATAGATCACCTGATAGGCACCCGCCCCGGTCGAGGCATCCAACCGGGCTTTTGAGCGGCGCTCGTTCTCGCCCAGCGGGGTAATCTTAACCTCGGTGCCCCATTTGGCGTTGAGCGCGACCAGATGTACATCGAGCGCGGTCACGGCGGGCACGCCTTGGGCGATCACCCCCAATGTTGGCACCTTACCGATGCAGGCGTCGGCGTCTTGCGCGGAGGCAATCCCCGGCAGCAGGCTTAGAATCATCGGGCATGCCGTGCCCAAAAGCAGATGTGTCAGTTTCATGTCTCCCTCTTCCTTGTTGCAGTCCGCTTTTCGCAATCCCAGCGCGCCACTCCCTCAGGCAGTCAACGCCAGCATCCCCAGATCAAACCTGACGAATTCTTGAAACCTTTGGTCGTCAAACCCAGCGTGGTCCGGGTTCGGATCATACCTGCGCCCCACGCTAGGCATCGCAGCTGTGGCGCGGGTCAGATCGGGGTGCAGACCGCCCGCAACGGCGGCACAAATCGCCGCCCTAGCGCGCCAACTTCTTCAGCTTCGCAAATCTCGACGGGAAGTTGGTAGATGTCGGCAAAGATCTGGGCCCAAGGCCCGCTGCGCGCCGCAATCCTACCCGCGTGGCTGGAATCCTCGGCCAACAGTGCCGAAATGGCGGCGACGGCGGCAAGCCAGAACGCTTCGGGGTCGCGTTCTACCCGACCATCGGGGTGATGCATCGTCACTACCGAGGCCATGCGCAGCCCAATCAGCCCCCCGTCGCAGCGGTCGGCAAGACCTTTACGCCGGTTCCGCCTGTATCAATCGCCAGAACAAGATTAGCCATGCGCGGCACCCCGATCCGGTTGGCGCAGAGCAAAGATCCGCGGGTCGGCCATGGCGCGTGCCAGTTCTGCCGCCCGCCACTCCGGGTCTTCGCCAAGCGCGGCTGCAAGGATCGCTGCCAAATCCTGCAGCGTGGCCGCGCCGAGATGGGCCCCCAGCGCCAACTGGGTGCGCCGCAACTCCAGATCGTCCAAATAACAGGCCGCGCGGTTGCGGATCAATCACAGGGTTTCGCGCATCGTATAGCTGGGCGCATCCACCACGGGCCGATCCACGGCCTCGGCGGAAAACCGCGCGATCTCCGCCCAATCCGGTCATAGCGCCGCGTCAGAGCGTCTTGGCCCGCCGCCCCTGCGCCGGTATAGCCGCGGTCGCGCGTCGAGAGCTGTCGTGCGCGGCCCAAATGCGCCAGCATGCGATCAGAGGCGAGTTCTGCAAACGAGCGAAACGTCGTCCACTTGCCACTGACCAGTGACAGCAACAGCCACGCTCTGTGGCAAGTGATCCTCGTGCAAAGCGTGGTCGCGCGGGGCGCGATTGACCGAGCCGTCAGCGTTCTGCAATGGCCTGATCCCGGCACCACGGAAACCAGATGCGCTATGATCACGGTGATGTCGTCGAACAGCCGTGAGATCGCAGCCAACAGATAGCTGATTTCCGCCAAGGGCAGGCAAATCACCATACGCCCGCGCCCGTCATCAAAGTTAAACCCCTGGCCCGCCAGACGGGCATGCAAGGCCGGATGGTGCAGCATCATATGCGCGCCCTTGACGCCGCACGCATGCTGGATCTCCACGCCAAGCCGTGCATTGACTCGGTCAATCCATGCCCCAGTCGCATTCAGGATCACCCTTGGCTGCAACATCAGCGGACCACTGGGGCTATCGACCACGACGTCACCATCTGCCGATACAGTCCGACGGGCATGGTTCAGCGCCGCCACGGCGGGACGGGCTGCAACCGATTCCGCCAGAATCTCAAAGATCAGCGCTTCGGGATTGCTGATCTAACCGTCAAATACTGCACCACGGCGCGGGTGCCCCTGCGAAATCTGATGGGAAGTTTGGCCGTGTCGGTTGTGGCCTTATGGGCTGGCAACATGCGCTCGATGGCACCGAACCGTTCGTAGAGCACCAGACCCGCTTTCAACGCGAACAGACGCACCGGACCGGATTTCTGCGACACGCCGACAAAGCGCATCGCCTCGCCAAACAGCCCGCGTGGGATCCCATTCAGCGCCCCCACGATTTCCAGCGGCCTGACCAGATGCGGCGCATGACGCAACAGCAGATTACGTTCACGCGCCGCTTCGGCAACGAGGCGGAATTTGCGCCCCTCAAGATAGCGCAAACTGCCACCCCATTCACCCCGCCGCCAAGCACCAGCACCTCGGGGGCAAGGCTCTGCGTAATCCGGGCAATCCCAGCCTCGCGAAATGTCAGGATAGAAGGGGGCAGCATTTCGGACATGGGCTCATTGGGTTGAAGCGTTTGATCTGCTCCAAATTCATCACAACTTTTCTTTTGTAAGATATGATTATCGAATATTAGGTGTGTGTCACGACGGACCGATGCCATTGAATTTCGCACGCCAGCAGGCTGGAGCGACCAACCGTGCAATGTTCAGGAATCGTGATGCAATGCTGTCATCTGCGGTGTGACCGCGTTCATACCTTGCCCCGGTGGTCATGACGCGGGCCGAACAGCGCGCCCACCCGGGTTTCACGAAAACCCTCGCCTGTACGATCAAGGAAAAGCGCGTCAATCCGGTGTCTGCGCGCCACTACCGCGCCCTCCACGCTGCCTTTGACCATCAGGGCTGTGGCCCAAGCATCGGCCTGCATACAAGTGGCGGCGATGACCGTGACAGAGGCAGGTGACTCTGCCAGCGGACCGCCGCGCGCAGGGTCAATTGTGTGCGACAGCTGCTTTGCTCCAAGCGTGATCCAGTGGCGGTAATCCCCCGAAGTGGCCACCGCCGCGTCTTGCAGGGCGAGCATGGCATGGGGTGCGCGGATCTGGCGATCTGGACGCTCGACAGCAATGGTCCACGGCGCGCCGTCAGGTTGCAGGCCTATGGCGCGCAGTTCACCGTCGATCGCAACAAGGGCGTTCGTGATGCCAAAGTCTGCCGCAACTTCGGCCAAGCGGTCCACGCCGTAGCCCTTGGCAATGCCTGACAGATCAAGGCTGATCGGGCCGTGTTTGCGCGCGCGCAGGTTGGTGGGATCGAGTTCCACCACGTCATGCGCAGGGCGGCGGGGGCGCGCAAGTGCGGCACGAATGGCGGTTTGATCCACCTGTGCTGCCCCAAAACCCCAAGCAGTGACGGCATCGCCGACGCCAATGTCAAACGCGCCACCCGAGGCTTGCCCAATGGTAAGCGCGGTCTGAAGCACCTGCATCAGGCGGGCGGGCAGAGGTCGCCAGACCTCCGGTGGGGCTGCATTGAACTGCATCAGGGCGCTGTCGGCGCGCCATGTCGACATTTGCGCATCAACTTCAGCCACGGCAATTTGGAGGGCTGCAGTCAGTGGGGCGGGGGCAAAGCCCTGCGGCATATCGAACAAAACCTGCCACCGCGTGCCCATCGTCGGCCCGTTCAAAGCATAGCGGGTTAGTTCAGTAGACATCTTCGACATAGCGTCCCTCGGCTTTCAGCGCCGCCGGGGTCAGGCCCGAGGGCGCTAGGATTTCGGTCAATGCCACGGCCACGCCAGCCGCCATCTCGCGCCCGCCGCAGACCATCACGCGTGCCCCGTCGCGGATCAGACGGGCGATTTGGGCGGCCTCGCCGCGCAGCGCGTCTTGGACGTAATGTGGCTTAGTGCCGCGCGAAACGGCGGTGGTCAGCATTGCAAGGCGGTCTTTGACCTGCCACCGGCTAAGCTCTGCACCATAGAGAAAATCACTGTCAGGGTGGCGCATACCAAAGAACAGGTGGATCGGGCGCAGCCGGTGATTGCCCCGGATGATGCCAGCCAATGGCCCTATGCCCGTGCCCGCGCCGATCAGGATCAGTGGCACGCGATCACGTCCGGCGTGGAAGTTGGGGTTGTGGCGCAGGAAAGCGCGCACAGTATCACCGGGCTCCAGCGCGAGAAGTTGGCCCGAGCAGAGCCCGCTTGTGCGTTTCCTTACCACGATTTCAACAAAACCATCCCGGCTGGCAGAGGCCAGTGAGTAGAACCGCGCCACATCAGCGCCTTCTGGCAGAATGCCCAGCAAATCACCCGCCTGAAAACGGCTGATACCGCGCCCGACAAGGCGCTGCCACAGCGAGGTCTTGGGCAAGGCAAAGCGCAGGATAGACGTCGGGGCCTGCACCTCGGCACCATAATCGTGCCGCGACAGCAGGGTCAGGCTTTGGGTGGTAGCCAAGATGGGCAGATGGGCAAGTGTGAGCGGGACATCCAGCGCCGCGCCCAGCGCTTGACCCCAGCGGGCAAAGTCCTGCGGTGACTGGCGGTCGATGGTGTCGAAGGGCAACAGAATGGCGTAGCCCTTGGCCGCGGCCTCTGCGGCGATGGTTTTGGCAAAAGCGCAAAAGGCTGGAAAGCTGCGGTCGCCAAAGCCCAATACGGCCAGTGCGGCGGCGGGCGTATCAGACCGCGCCAAGCGATTAAGAAACCCCTTGGCCGATGCCGGGGCGTCACCGTCGCCATAGGTCGCGGTCAGTATCAAGATGCGCTGGGCCTTGGCGTAGCGGGCCGGGTCATAGCTTGAAAGCGCCGCAGCATGGACGCTTTGCCCCGCTGCCGTCAACGCTGCCTGCAGCGTGGCCGCAAAGCCCCAAGTGCTGCCGCCTTCGCTGCCAACCAACAGGATCGTCTCGGCATGGGCAGCGCTTACATTGCATTTGATCTTCGGGCGCACGCGCCGCCCTGTCAGCCACAGGATCACCCCGGTGCCACCCATCACAGGCACGCCCAAGGCCATGAGCCCCAACACCAGCCCCAATGCCGCCGCACCTTGGCCGGTGTGCAGCATGTAGATGGTTTCCGAGACACGCTGCCATGTCGAAAGTCCTGCCCAGGAAAGCTCCACCCCGGTGCCCTGATCCAGTGTGGTGATACCGGACTCTGTCGTCAGGGTGAAAACATCGCTGGCGTCGCCCGCATAGGGAAAGGATAATTCCCGCAGCGTGCTCACCGGGGTGTGCTGCAACTGCTGGATGGACGTCAGAGCGATCCCGGTTTTGCCACTCGGCTCGGCCAAGACGGTCGGCGGGGCTGCGTTATCGGGCAACAGATCGAAGGTTGAGGCTGTCATCCACAAAGCCGTGCTGGACGACAGCAGCAACCCAATCACCGCGACACGGGCGATCTCCACATGCAGCCGCCCTGAAAGCGGGCCACGCAACCGCGCAAACCAGCGCTGCCACCCGCCCGCCCTCCGCGCCACCAGCACCATGCCCGACAGCGCCAAGACCAGCATCGCCGCCGCGCCGCCTGCGGTGACGATCCGCCCGCCATCGCCCAGAAACAGCGCGCGATGCAGGTTGATCAGCCAGCGCTCGGTCTGATTGGGATCTGCCGAGGCGATGGCTTGCCCGGTGCTTGGATCAACCAGCGCAGAGCCGGGGGTGCCGCCATCGAACCAATAGGCGGTGATCCGCCCCGACGGCGCGCGGACAATCTGCTCCACCGCCGGGATGGCCTTTTGCACCCGCTGGGCAAGCTCGGCCACGGTTAAGCCAGCCTCTGCCGGGGTAACGCCAAGACGCTCGGCGGCGGGAAACACCGAAAGCGCCGCGCCGCTCAGCGCCAGCACGGTGAGAAGGGCAAGGGCCAACAGCCCTGGCCAGCGGTGAAGCGCGCGGATCATTGCAGTCGCCTCCTTAAAGACCGTAGGCGAAGCTGGCGATGTAGCGCCGCCCCTGTGCCGAGGCCCCCGCCGTGGTCAGCGGCACAGCGATCTCATTCGGACTGTTGCGCATGTCTTCAACCGCCGCATCAATATGCAGCGTGTAGCCCGCATCAAACAGCGCATCGGCCAGATCAAGCGTGATTTCAAGCGAGCGACCCGCACCCACACTGGCGCCAGTAATCCCGTTGATCTGCGCGGTATCGCCGCTCGTGGCCGCATACCAGTCTGACAAATGCGGGTAATACTTCGATTTGCCACCTGCCATCCACAAGCTGCCCGCATAAGCGCCTTGTGGATCGGTGACATAGATCGCGAGATAAGCGCCGTTGCCGCCGTAATCGTTCAGCGTGGTGGTCAGCGTAACCGGACGGGCCATCGCTAGACCGGGAAGCGTCAGCGCGGTGGTTAGGGCAAGGGCGGTGAGCAAGGATTTCATAGCAGATCTGCCTTATGGGTTGGGGAAGGGGTGGCTCAGTTCACTTGCACCTTCGGCGGCGCACCCGTGCCGAACAGCCCGTTCGAAGGGGGCGCTACGGTGCCAGCGGGGGCAGGATTGCTTGTGCCACCGCAAGCGGCACCACCATCGCCATCATCCTCACAGTCATCCTCCGAACTTTCGTCGTCATTATCGTCTTCGTCGCTGTCGATCAGCACGAGGGGAAGCGCCTGCGCCCCGCCCGGCATCATCGAAGCGACGGAATCTGCCGGGGTGGGCGGCGAACTTGTGGCACTGAAGGCTGGTAAGCCAAGGCAAACGGTGAAGGCGGTAGAAGCAGCCAGCAGGGTGCGCGTGGTTTTCATGGTCAGTCTCCTGTTTCGATGTGGCCAATTTGGCCGTCTCACCTGAGCGATTCCTGACAGCCGCGCAGTTTCTGCTTCAGCTTGGCGTCAGGAAGAAAAACCCCGGCCAAAACGGCGGGGCGAGGTTGGGCCGTGGGACAGTCGACCGGTGGGGGAGGCGACAAGACGATTGCGCGGCTGGACTCAGTCGTCACTTTTGACCTTGCCACCTTTGCGGGTGCCATCTTCGTCGTGACCTTCGAATTCGATCTGAAGCACCTGAAGTGTTGCGGGTTGCACCGTCACTTTAATCCGCCGACCAGACGCGTCGCTGCCATCAATCTCATAGCAGCCGTCGTCAATTTTGATGCGGCGCACGCTCCAGTTGTTCTTGACGGCCAATGCAGCCACGGCCTCACGCGGCTGCCAATCGGCCATTGGCACAAAGCAGTCGTCGTCAGCCAGCGCCTGGTTCGCCGGAAAAGCGGCGAGAAAGGTTAGAATTGTCAATGTCTTCATCATGGGCCAAACTCCGGGTTGCGGCCGTCTTGCGCAGGTTTGCACCATGAAGCTGACGTGAGCCTGAAGCTGTGCATCTGCTCACGTCAGCTTGGCGTCAGCCCCGGCGCAGAGACGGGTCCAACATCAAAGGAAGACACACGCCATGCGCATCTTGCTGATCGAGGACGACACGGTTCTGGGTGCTGCGGTGCGCGACCAGATCGCAGGCGATGGCCATTCGGTCGATTGGGTGACGCGGCTGGACGCGGCGGCAGATGCGATGGCGGTGGCGGGCTATGATCTGGTGCTGCTTGATCTGATGCTGCCTGATGGGCGCGGTATTGGGTTTCTGAAAACCCTGCGTCAGCGCGGCGATGTCAGCCCTGTGATCATTCTGACTGCGCTGGATCAGGTGTCTGACCGCATCGAAGGGCTGAATGCCGGGGCGGACGACTATCTCGTCAAACCCTTTGATCTGGCAGAATTATCAGCGCGAATCGGATCGGTCGCGCGGCGCTATAACGGCAATCCGAACCCGATCATCAGCCACGGCGTGCTCGACATCGATCTCGCCGCGCGCAGCTTACGGCGTGACGGCAAGGCAGTGCCGCTGACCGCGCGCGAATGGGCGCTGTTCGAGGCATTGCTGGCCCGTCCCGGTCAGCTTTTGTCGAAAGCGCAACTGGAAGAAAAGCTTTACGCCTTCGATACCGAGATCGAAAGCAACACGATTGAGGTGCATGTCAGCCGCCTGCGCAAAAAGCTGGGTGCCGCGGTGATTGAGACCGAGCGCGGGCTTGGCTATCGGCTGGGCACGGCATGAGCCGCCCGCGCAGCCTGCAAGCCCGGCTCGCGCTGTCGCTCGGGGCGCTGCTGACGGTGCTGTGGCTGGCGGCGGCTTGGGTGACCGGGCTGGTGTTGCGTCACGAGATGGACGAGGTCTTTGACTCGGCGCTGCAAGAAACCGCGCAACGTCTGCTTCCACTGGCGGTGCTGGATATTCTCGGCCGCGATGATGATGGCGTGACCCAACGGCTTGGCGCGATCCGCACACATGGCGAGTTCTTCACCTATATCGTCCGCGATGCGCAGGGGCGGATTTTGTTGCAATCCCATGCGGCGGACCCTGCGGATTTTCCGGCCTATGACGGGGCGGGGTTCCGGCAGACCGACAGCCATCGCTTCTATAGTGAGGACGCCGTGCAGGGCAGCGTGCGGATCACCGTGGCCGAGCCACTAGAACAGCGCGCCAAAGTTGCTTGGGAAATCCAGATGGTGCTGGGCCTGCCGATCTTGCTGGTGATCCCGATTGCTTTGCTGGCGATCATACTGGCAGTGCGCGCCAGCCTCGCACCGCTGCGCCGCTTTCGCGAAACGCTGTCCGCTCGCAGCGCGCGCGATTTGTCGCCAGTGACGGTTAACGGCTTGCCTGCTGAAATCCTGCCCGTAGCCGCCACATTGAACGGCGTGTTAGAGCGCCTGAAGGCGGCCTTTGAGGCGGAGCGCAGCTTTGCCGCCAATGCCGCCCATGAGTTGCGCACACCCTTGGCGGGGGCCATCGCGCAGGCGCAGCGGTTGCAGGTGGAAACCAAGGATGCGAGTGCAGTGCGCCGCGCGGCGGATATCGAAGCCGCGCTGAAGCGGCTGACCCGGATGGCCGAACGGCTGTTGCAACTGGCCCGTGCCGAGGGCGGGCCGCTGCGCTTGGATCACGCGACCGATCTGGGGCTGGTGGCGCGGCTGATCGTCGAGGATATGCGGCGCGCAACCGCCTCCCAAATCCGGCTGACCCTACCGGATCAGCCGGTTTTGTCGGACCTGGACCCTGATGCTTTTGGCATCATTTGCCGCAATCTGGTCGAGAACGCGCTGCGGCATGGCACGCCACAAGGACAAATCGACGTGACTTTGGCGCAAGACGGCACATTCCGCGTTGGCAATGATGGCCCGCTCGTTCCAGCGCAAAGCCTCAGACTGCTCACCCGACGATTTGAGCGCGGCGACGCTGGCACCGAGGGCAGCGGTCTTGGCCTTGCGATTGTCGCAGCCATTGCCGACCGCATATCGACACGGCTCATTCTCACCTCCCCCCGACCCGGCACAGCGTCGGGATTTGAAGCCGCTTTGACAGTGCCAATCGCTGCCACGGCCCCCCTTTGACCCAGTGATTCCATTCCCGCATCTGCTGCAAGGGACCGAGGACGGCATAGTCTTTTCCCACGACTGAGAGGCTAGTTCTGCGCTTGGCACCCCGCTCCACACCCAGACCTATTGCCGCAGGCAGCCCGCCGAGGGCTGGATTCCATTGCTGTATGATGCGGCACAGATTAGGCATTTCCCGATCTAAGACCGGGCGGGACATGACGCAGCAGGGCGATCAGAGCAGTGCCAAAGTGCTGGCCGAATTGGTCGCACCCGAGCGGCGTGCGCTGCGTTGGGCGGCGGTTTTGTCCGGGCTGGCGGCGCTGATCTGGCCGTTGCAAGCGGCTTTGGTGGCAGGCGCTCTGGCCGGATTGCTGACCGATACCGCGCCGCTTTGGTCATATGTCGCCGGATTTGCGCTGCTGGGGGTGCTGCGTGCGCTTCTGAACCATTGGGCCGAGGGCATCGCCTTCACCGCAGGTCTGCGCGTCAGCAGCCAGTGCCGGGCTGCGATTGTGGCGCGCGAGGCTTGCCGCAGTGATGGCCCCGCCGCCGGACCCATCGCCGCCCTTGCCACCGAAAAGCTGGAGGCGCTTTTGCCCTATGTCAGCCGCTACGCCCCGGCGAAGGCGCGGGTGATGGTGGTCCCCGCGCTGATCTTGGCGCTGGCGTTCTGGCAATCCTGGGCGGTGGGGGTGATTTTTCTGATCACCGGCCCGTTGATCCCGGTGTTCATGGCGCTGATCGGTTGGGCCGCACAAGCTGCCAGCCAACGTCAGATGGCGGAGATCGGCAGCCTGAACGATCTACTGGTTGAACGCCTGCAAGCGCTGCTCGACATCCGGCTGCTTGGCGCGGGCGAGGCTGTGGTTAGCAGCTTTGCCGAAGCCGCCGACCGTCTGCGCGCGCAAACCATGGCGGTGCTGCGGGTGGCCTTTCTGTCCTCGGCGGTGCTGGAGTTGTTCGCAGCCATCGGGGTTGCGATGGTGGCGGTTTATGTCGGGTTTTCCCTGTTGGGCCTGCTGGGGTTTGGCAGCTATGCAACACCTCTGACCCCCGCCGCTGGCATCTTCCTGCTGCTGTTGGCCCCAGAATTCTACCAACCGCTGCGCGATCTGTCGGCGGCATGGCATGACCGCGCGGCGGCACTGGCGGTAGCTTCGGAATGGGCCGAATGGCAGGCGCGCGCCGGTCCGTCGCATCTGGGGCAGGGCGCTACGGCGGCGCGATTGGCAGGACCGGCGGATATCGTCGCCATCGGGCTGCAGGCACGCCTTGGACAGCATTTGCTGACCCTGCCGGATTTCAGCCTTGCCGCAGGCGAGACGCTCGCGCTGCTCGGGCCAAGCGGCGCGGGCAAGACCACGCTGTTGCGGCTGCTCGCCGGGATGCTGCAACCTGAATCCGGGCAAATCCGTGTCGCAGGGCAGCCCTTGAACGACCAGACCGCCGATGGCTGGCGCGCGCGCCTCGGCTGGATGCCACAACAACCGCATTTCCTAAACGCCAGCCTGCGGCACAACCTAAGCTTCGGACGGTCCGGCGATCTGACCCCGGTGCTGCGGGCGGTGAAGATGCAAGACGTCGTCGCATGGCTGCCGCAGGGCCTGAATACCCGACTGGGCGAGGCCGGGGGTGGGCTATCGGGCGGTGAAGCGCGCCGCCTGACCCTTGCCCGCGCCCTGCACGCCCGCCCCGATGTGCTGCTCGCCGATGAGCCGACCGCCGATCTGGATGCCACCACCGCCGAGGCTGTCACCGCTGGACTGATGGCGCTGGCAGCCACCGGGTGCAGCCTGATCGTCGCCACCCATGACGAGGCGCTGGCCGCCCGGATGGATCGGGTGATCCGGCTGGAGGCGCTGGTATGACTGCGCTGTGGCAGGTGTTTCACTTAATCTGGCGCGATCAGCGCACGTCTCTGTTACGAGGGGCTTTACTAAGCGTGGTGGTGCTGCTGGCTGGGGTGGCGTTGCTGGGGCTGTCTGGCTGGTTCATCACCGCTGCCGCTGCGGCAGGGCTGGCCGGGGTCGGGGTTTCGTTTGACGTGTTCCGCCCCTCGGCCTCGGTGCGTTTCCTCGCCTTGGGGCGCACCGCTGCGCGCTATGGCGAGCGGGTTTTGACGCATGACGCCACCTTGCGGGCCTTTGCCGCGCTGCGGGTGCGTCTGCTGCAAAGCTATACAAGCGCGCCTTACGATCGCCTGAGCCGCTTGCGTGGTCCGCAGATGCTGAACCGTCTTACCGCAGATATTGACGCGTTGGACGGCCTGCCATTGCGGCTGATCTTGCCACTGATCGCTGGTATGGCGACACACCTGCTCAGCTTTACGGTGCTTTGGGCGCTGGCGGGGCTGACGATTGCTGCGACGCTGGCGCTGGGCTTTATCGGCGGAGGCGCTGTGGTTCTGCTCTGGGCGGGCAGGGCGGGCTACGCGCCCTCGCGACGCGCCGAACTGGCAGCCCAAGCCTTCCGCAGCCGTTTCATTGATCTGGTGCAAGCGCGCGGCGATCTTGCCGTTTACGGCCAACTGACTGTGCAAAAAACTGCGGTTCTGGCCGCTGATAGCCGCAGCCAAGCCGCCCGCCTTGCACAAGACCGCGTCGAGCGGCGTGCAGGCCTTGCGCTGTCCTGCCTTGGCACCGGGCTGGCGACGGTGGCTTTGATATTGGGTATGGCGCTTGCGCAACGCGGCCAACTTAGCCCGGCATTGGCGGCGATGGGCTTTTTTGCCGCCCTCGCCTTGTCGGAAACTATATCTCCCTTGCGCCGCGCCGTGGCCGAACTCGGCAGGATGAGCCTCGCCGCCCGCCGCGTGGTGCGGGGCCTGTCTGCACCCGCAGTTCAAACCGGGCAAAGCCATACAGCGACCTCGCTGCGCTTTGACGCCGTCAGTCATCAGCGTCCCGGTACTGCCTGCCCCAGCCTGCACCCGCTTAGCTTCATCCTGCACCCCGGCGAAACCCTCGCCCTTGCCGGTCCCAGCGGTGCGGGAAAATCCACCGCTTTGCTGCTGGCCGCAGGTCTGCTCCACCCCACCAGCGGCGCGATCTGGCTAGGCGACCACAAGCTGCCCGACTGGAGCGAAACCGCCCTGCGCGCGCAACTGACCCTAATCCCGCAACGCGCCGCCCTGATGGCGGGCAGCATCCGTCAAGCGCTGACCCTCGCCGCGCCCGAGGCCGACGACGCCAGCCTCTGGACCGCGGTGCAAGCCGTGGCGCTCGACCAAGTGATCCGCGCCAAAGGTGGCCTTGACGCCCAACTCGGCCCGCGCGGCGCGGGCCTTTCCGGTGGAGAATCCCGCCGCCTGACCATCGCCCGCGCCCTGCTGCGCCGCCCCGCGATCCTCCTGCTGGACGAGCCGACCGAGGGTCTTGATACCGCCACCGCCCGCGACGTCTTGCACGGCATCCGCCGCTATCTGCCTCGGGCCGCGATTCTGACTGCGTCACATCGCCCTGTCGAGCTGGATTGGGCTGACATTGTGCGGATGCTGCCCTAAATTGTAATCTGTGATATAGCTTAGCCCCTGCGATTGGGTGCAGGCCTAAGACAGCAAGCGACATCGGCCGCCCGATCAGCAGGAGCACATCTATGGAATTCGGCATCGTTGAACTCTCGCGGTTGCAATTTGCCACAACTGCGATGTTTCACTTCCTGTTCGTGCCGCTGACCATTGGCCTTTCGATCATCGTCGCCATTATGGAGACGGTCTATCTGATGACCAATCGGCCGATCTGGCGGCAGATGACCAAATTCTGGGGGGCTTTGTTCGGCATCAACTTCGCGATTGGTGTGGCGACCGGCATCACCATGGAATTCCAGTTTGGCATGAACTGGAGCTATTACAGCCAATACGTTGGCGACATTTTCGGAGCACCCTTGGCGATCGAAGGCCTGATGGCGTTCTTTCTGGAAGCCACCTTCGTCGGGCTGTTTTTCTTCGGCTGGGACAAGCTGAGCAAAACCGCCCACTTGGCAGTGGCTTGGCTGGTCGCGATTGGTTCCAACTTCTCGGCCCTGTGGATTCTAATCGCCAACGGCTGGATGCAAGACCCGGTTGGCGCCGCATTCAACCCGATGACGATGCGGATGGAGATGACCGATTTCTGGGCCGTTTTGTTCAACGAAGTCGCGCAGGCGAAGTTCGTCCATACCGTCTCGGCGGGCTATGTCACGGCTTCGGTCTTCGTGCTCGGCGTCTCGGCGTGGTATCTGCTGCGCGGACGCCACATCGAACTCGCTCGCCGTTCTATAGCGGTGGCCGCCGCCTTCGGTCTGGCCTCGGCGTTCTCGGTTGTGCTTTTGGGCGACGAATCCGGCTACAACGCCACCCACAGCCAAAAGATGAAACTCGCGGCGATTGAGGGCATGTGGCACACCGAACCCGCCCCTGCCGCGATCACCGCATTCGGCTTCCCAGATCAAGAGGCGCGCAAGACGCACTATGCCATCCATATCCCCTATGTGATGGGCCTGATCGGCACCCGGTCATTGACCACCGAAATCCCCGGCATCTCGGAACTTGTCGCCCAAGCCGATACCCGCATCCGCTCTGGCATGATCGCCTATGAAGCGCTGCTGACCCTGCGCGCCGAGCGTGAGGCTACGCCGCAGGTGGTGAAAGATACGTTCGAGCTGCACTCTGCCGATCTCGGCTTTGCTCTGCTGTTGCGCAAATATACCGATACGCCGCAGCTGGCGACCGAAGCACAGATCAAAATGGCCGCCAATGACACCGTGCCCACGGTCTGGCCGCTGTTCTGGGCGTTCCGCATCATGGCGGGCTTGGGTTTCGCCTTCATCGGCACCATGATCTATTTCTTCTATCGCGCCTCGTTCAAGCGGATGCAATTCCCGCGCCCGGCGCTGCATCTGGCGGTCTGGATGATCCCGGCACCATGGATTGCCGCTGAAATGGGCTGGTTTGTTGCCGAATTTGGCCGCCAACCTTGGACGGTGGACGGGGTGCTCCCCACCGCGATGTCAGTGTCAGCGCTGTCGATGACCGAGGTGGCGATCACACTGGCAGGCTTTGTGATCTTTTATTCCGTGCTGTTCGTCGTCGAGATGGGCCTCATGCTGAAATACATCCGCAAAGGCCCCTTCCTTGAAGTGGCGGAAACCGAGGCTTGGATGCAGCGCCACGATGCCCGGTTGACAGGGCGCAAAAACGCCGATGCCATCGCGATGGTAAGGGAGTAACGCCATGATCCTGCATGAACTTCTCAGCTACGAAACCCTGCGCCTGACATGGTGGGTCTTGGTCGGAGTGTTGCTGATCGGCTTCGCGTTGACCGATGGCTTCGATATGGGGGTAGGGGCTTTATTGCCCTTTGTCGCCAAAACCGACACCGAACGCCGGGTGGCGATCAACACCGTGGGTCCGGTGTGGGAAGGCAATCAGGTTTGGTTCATCGTGGGCGGGGCTGCGATTTTCGCCGCATGGCCGCCACTTTATGCGGTGTCATTCTCTGGCTTCTACCTTGCGATGTGGATCGTACTGGCGGCGCTGATCGTCCGACCCGTGGCGTTCAAATACCGCTCGAAACGCGACGATCCGCGCTGGCGGGCGGTGTGGGATTGGGCGCTGTTCGCCGGTGGCGCTGTGCCTGCAACGATCTTCGGCGTGGCCGTCGGCAACGTGCTGCAAGGCGTGCCGTTCCATTTCACCGATGACCTGCACGCGATCTACGAGGGCGTGTGGTATATGAAATTCCTGAGCCTTCTCAATCCCTTCGCATTGTGCGCCGGTGTGGTATCACTGGCGATGCTGGTGATGCACGGCGCGGCTTGGCTGACCTTGAAAGCCGAAGGCCCGGTGCAAATCCGCGCCCGTCGTCTCGGCTCGTGGGCCGCATTGGTGGCGGTTGGCGGCTATATCGGCTTAGGCCTCTGGCTGGCCTACGGCTTTGACGGCTACCAGATCGCAGGGGTTTACGTCACCGACGGCCCCTCCAACCCACTGCATTTCGCCGTCACCAAAGGCGGCAGTTGGATGGACGCCTACGGCCTACGCCCATGGATCGCGATTGCCCCCGCGATGGGCGTGGTGGGCGGCCTGCTGGCGTTTTTGGGCCTAAGGGCAGGGCGCGAAATCACCACATTGCTTGCCTCCAAAATGGCAATTTTCGGCATGATCGCCTCGGTTGGCCTGACGATGTTCCCGTTCATCCTGCCATCCTCCAGCGACCCAAGATCCTCGCTGACGGTCTGGAACGCATCCTCCTCGCACCTGACCCTGTTCATCATGCTGGTGGTCACGGCGATTTTCCTGCCGCTGATCTTGATCTACACCGCATGGGTTTACAAAGTGCTGTGGGGCAAAGTCACCGAGGCGGACGTGTCTGAAAACTCCCATGGCCTCTACTGAAAGGACAGATAGATGTGGTATTTCGCTTGGATGCTCGGCCTGCCGCTGGCCGCGATGTTCGCCGTGGTCAACGCGATGTGGCTGGAGATGCAGGAAGACAGCCGCAAAATCGGTACTCTTGAAGACGACGCATAAGCTGCCGCGAGATTAACGCAGCCACAACCCTTCACGCTTCAGCACAAACCTAATCGCCTGCTCGCGCCGCGGCAGGTCGTCACGGTCAAACAACGCCCGAACCTTTTTACCCCGATTCTGATAAATCATTAGCCGTGCAGGCTCGTGATCCCGCAAAATCCGCCGCAACTCTTTCTGCCCCGCCACATGCTCCAAAACCTCAACCACCCGGTCACTTTCCCGCGCATAAAGCAGCGGCAAAGTGCGGTAATGACAAGTCACGTCGCCATCCAGCCCCGCCAATGTCGGCCCCGGACGCCCGCCGCCAAAGCTGTGGATGACCAAGGGCAAAGCGATCTGGTCCAGCCAAGGATAAATCTCCTGACAGATCAAAGCTTCGGGCCGATCATCGCGGATGGCCAAAGCATAGTCCAAGAACTGCTGCCCAAAGGCCTTCGGGCTGGCATGAAAGAACCACCCCGCGTTGAAATACATAAACCTTTGCCAGTAATTCTCGGGCTGGCTGGGATCAATCGTATCGTCGAACGATAGCCCAAACCGATCGTAGAGCGCGCACCAAGTTGCCGCCAAATCCGGCCCATATAACTCTTGGCTCGGCCAAGTCCCCTCGCGCCGCATCGAGGCCGCGGGCTTTGCGAAATCAAACACCACGCTGTCGAAATCCCCGGTGATCAGCGTATCGGTGTCCAGAAACAGGAAAGGTTCATCCGGCAGCGCCGCCAGTGCCTCAATCTTATTGCCATGCGGATAGCTTTGCCCGAAATGCCGCGCCTCAAACGGCAGAAACTCTGCCCCAAGCTCCACCAGCATCGCTCGCACCGCCGCGTCGCTCACACCAACAGATTTCGGCCAAGCCCCGCCCTGCTGCGGCTCGGCCAGATACAGCTTGCCGGCAAAATTCGGGTTGGTTGCCCGCAACGACGCCGCCAGCAACAAAGCCTCGTATTGAAGCCGCCCCGCTTGCACCACCGCGACGATATTGAACGCTTGCCGCGCAGGCTTGGGATCGGTCATGTTTCTCTCGCGGGGATTGGCCCCCGTGCTGCTGCTGTTGGCGCGACATTAGGCGCGATTGCAGGGCAGCAAAAGCAAAAGGAGGTTCAGATGTTCAGGAATTCCCTGATTGTTGCCGTCATCGCGACAATCCCGGCTGCGGCCCTCGCCGAAAACTTCACCACCGCCGCCGAGATCAAACCAATCCTCGATGCCACCCGCGCCAACTGGATCGCGGTGCGCGAATTTGACGGCAAGGATCTGCTGTATTTCACCCAGCTTTTGTCATGGCGTTGTGGGCTCAGCGAAATCCGCTACGGCCTGAATGGGGCCACCGCTGACAAGGTGTGGGCGATGGAGCCCTGCTATGACACCGAGCCGCAGCCCAACGCGCTGAAGATGGAGGGGGCAGAGATTTTTCTCACCGAACCGCTTGGCTCGATCCAGACCATCTCGATCAGTGTCACCTACGATGACGGCACCGAGGCCAGCGCCGATTTCAAGCGCGCCGATGTGATGACGCCTTGATTTCATCTTGGCAAAAATACTCCCGCCGGAGGCATCCCCGATATCGTCAGGAGCCTCCGGCGGGAGTAATTTTTAAAAGAGCAAATCCTCAGCGCGCAGGCGTGAACCGCAACGACAGGCAAGACATCCCGCCGTCCAGTTTCGCGCATTCGCTGTTGCCGATCTCGCGCACGTTATATCCCGCCTGTTCCAAGATGCGGCGGGTTTTCGCAAAACCTGCAGGCATGATCATCAGATCATTGAAGCGGATCGAATTGGCGCAAGCTTCCTCGCCATCGGCGACATGGATCACCTTATACCCGTCAAAACAGCCCGAGTCCGCCAGTCGTTTGGTCGAAAGGATCGTCTCGGCGTCGAGCAGCGAGCAATCGGTTTTGAAATGCAGCACCCCCGGCGGCGTGAAGACCTCGCGCACCGTGTATCCCCAGTCGGCCACCAGCCGCGCCAGTTCCGCCACCCCGGCGGCATTGGTGCGCGCCGAACGCCCGACCAGAATTTCGGTCTCGGTGGTCAGGATATCGCCGCCTTCGATGAAGCTATCTGCCCCCTCAATCCGCAGCACGTGGCCGTAAAGCGTCTCCAGATGCGGTGCCATCTCTGCCGCTTCCCCTAGACGCGACGGCGCACCGGGCCGCATCACCACAGCACCTTTGGGCAGACACAACGCGGTATCTTCGACAAACACCGAATCCGGGAAAGCCTCCAGCGCGCCCAATTCGACCACTTCCGCCCCGGTTGAGATCAGCGCCGCGATATAATCCGCATGATGCGCCTGCATCAGCGCCAGATCCGGGGTGCCGGTATCCACCGCCCGCAATCCCGCGATGATGCTGGCCGCGGGCCTGCGGGTGATGGCATGGCTGAACGTGTAAGACTGCATGAAAGACTCCTGATCCGAACTTGCGCGACACTAGTGCAAAGTCCAAGCGCCCGCAAACCCAAGCACGGCAGCCGACAGCCAAAACCGACAAGCCAAAGCTTAAGCCGTTCCTCTGTAAGTATATTCCAGAAACAGGTTGGGCGATATAGCCCCCGCATTTGGCGCTGATACGTCCTGTTTTGTTTATCAGCCCCCGATCACCCTGCCGAGCAGTCAGCAGTGCCACAGCGCGGGCGATGGCGGCTGGGCGACCTGTCGTGTGATCTGCGCGATATAGCCATCGGGCCGGATCAACGGCCGGATGCCCCCGTCCCAATCTCATTCTTCGTCGTCTTCAGCTCCAAGGCCGGATCTTCTTTTCCAGAAAGGCCCGGACGCCAATCCCGGCCTCGGGTCCCTCCCAGATGTCGGCCAGACGCCGGATGCTGTCGTCGATCACATCGGCATCAATCCGAGACCCAAGGGCGCGGGTGAGCGCCTTGGCGGCGGCTACTGCACCGGGGGCGGTTGACAGATAGGGCGTGATCTCGGCCTCTAGGGCGGCGTCAAGGTCATCTGCATCGACCACTCTGGAAACGATGCCTAGGGTTGCGGCCTCATCTGCGCCAAACATACGGGCCGACATGAAAACGCGCCGCGCGTGGCCTTCGCCGATGCGGGCCAGTACGTAGGGGCCAATGGTAGCGGGGATGATCCCCAGCCGGGTTTCTGAGAAACAGAACTGCGTGCCGCGTGCCGCCACAACGACGTCACAGACGCAGGCCATGCCGATCCCACCGCCAAAAGCACCTCCATGCAAACGACCGATTAGCGGAAACCGCATTGTGTTCAGCGCTTGCAACATCTCGGCCAGTTTCCGCGCTTCGCGCAAGCGCTGCGGGCGGTCGGCTTCGATCTGCGCTTGCATCCAAGCCAGATCCCCGCCCGCGCAAAAGATCGTGCCCGCACCCGAAAGCACCACGGCGCGGGCTTGATCCAGCGTGCGGGCGAACTCGGTCAGCTCTGCGATCATCACAGGGGACAGCACGTTGCGGCGTTCGGGGGTGTTGAGCGTGACATACACCACGCCGCGCGGATCGGTGCGGATATCAAGCGTTTGCCAGCTCATGCGGGTCTCCTCAGGCTTTGGGCAAAGGTGGCTGCATCGGCCAGTCGGTCAAGGTCCAGCCCGGTATCGAATCCGCGGCCATGCAGCATCGAGGCCACGGCTTCGGTGGCGACATTGCCTTTGGCGCCGGGTGCGTAGGGACAGCCACCTAAGCCCCCGACCGAACTGTCAAACACCCGAAGCCCCCGGTCGAGACTGACCGCGATGTTCAAAAGTGCTTGGCCGCGCGTGTCGTGGTAATGCCCGGAAAGGCGGTTGGCAGGCAGGCGCTGTAGCACGGCATCCAGCATCCGCGCGATCCCTTCGGGCGTGGCTGCACCCAAAGTGTCGCCAAGGCTGATCTGGTAGCAGCCCATCTGAAAAAGCGCCTCGGCCACCTCGGCCACGGCGACGGGCGCAATCGGCCCGTCATAGGGGCAGTCGGTGACGCAAGACACATAACCCCGGACCGGGATCATCGCGGTGCAGGCGCTGCGCAGCACGGGCCGGAAACGCTCAAGGCTTTCGCGGATCGAGCAGTTGATGTTCTTTTGCGAGAAGCCTTCCGAGGCCGAGGCGAAGACGGCCACTTCGTCGGCGCGGGCTGCGATTGCGCGCTCAAAGCCCTGAAGGTTGGGCGTGAGTGCTGCGTAGGTGACGCCGGGCTTACGGGTGATGCCCGCCATGACCTCGGCGGCATCGGCCATCTGCGGCACCCATTTCGGGCTGACGAAGCTGGCGACTTCGATATGGCTGAAGCCGCAGTCGGACAGCAGATTGACCAGCTTGATCTTGTCTGCGGTGCTGATCAGGCGGGCTTCGTTTTGCAAGCCGTCGCGCGGGCCCATTTCGTATAGGGTGACGGGATCAGCCATCTTCGGCCTCCAGCGTTACCAAGACGGTGCCATCGCTGACCTGATCGCCTGCGGCCACCAGAACCTCGGCCACGACACCATCGCGGGGGGCGATCAGGATATGCTCCATCTTCATCGCCTCAAGGAAGATCAGCGCGTCACCTTTGGTCACCCGCGCGCCGGGGCTGGTTCGTAGCGACGCGACCAAGCCCGGCATTGGGGCAAGAATGGCGTCGCCGCCTGCGTGGTCGTGCTCGGCAGCCAGCAGGGGATCGACAGGGGTGAAATCGTGCTTGCGGCCTGACAGGAACACGCTGATCCTGTCAGCAGTTGCGATCACATGCGCCGTGGATTGCAGGCCGTCACAGGCGAAGCGAAGGGTGCCGTCGCGATGATCCAGCAGGGCGAGTGTGGTTTCATACCCGGTCCCGGTCACGCGGAACTGCCGGGGGCCGAGATGGATGACACGCAGGGCAAGCGGGCCAACCTTGTGGTCCAGCGCGGCAAAGCTTTCGGCCTCGGACCAGCCGCGCCAGCCGGTCAACCGGTCCCAAGGATCGGCGGCTTTGGGGGGGTCGAGCAGGTTCAGCGCGGCAAGAACCGCCAGTGCCGGGGCTTCGGCGGGCAGCGGGGCCGCGACGGTCAGCCGATCCAGATCGCGGGCAATCAGGCCGGTATCGACCTCACCAGCGCGGAACCCGTCATGTCGGGAGAGAGCGGTGAGGAATTCCAGATTGGTGGTCGATCCGGCGATCCGGCACTGCTCTAGTGTCGTGGACAACAGGTTCAGCGCCGCCGCGCGATCTCGCCCGTGGACTATGATCTTGGCGATCATCGGATCATACCAAGGGGAAATCTCGTCGCCTTGACGGATGCCGCTGTCGATGCGCACCGCCCCGCGGGTGAATTCAACGCCTTTGGGGAAAGACAGATGATCCAGTGTGCCGGTCGCGGGCAGAAAGCCCTTTTCCACATCTTCGGCGTAGATCCGGGCCTCGAACGCCCAGCCGTCAATCCTGAGATCCTGCTGCCGGAAAGGCAGCGGTTCACCTGCGGCGATGCGCAATTGCAGCTCAACAAAATCCAGCCCGGTGATCGCCTCGGAGACGGGATGTTCGACCTGAAGCCGTGTGTTCATCTCCATGAACCAGAACCCGTCGGGCCGGAGCGGGCCGGAGCCGTCGACGATGAACTCGACGGTTCCCGCGCCCTGATAGCCGATCGCCTGCGCGGCCTCGACCGCAGCTTTGCCCATCGCGGCGCGCACCTCGGCAGGCATGCCGGGGGCGGGGGCCTCCTCGATCACCTTCTGGTGGCGGCGCTGCAGGCTGCAATCGCGCTCGAACAGATGCACGACATGGCCCTGCGTGTCGCCAAAGACCTGAATCTCGATGTGGCGGGGCTGAGTGATGTATTTCTCGACCAGACAGGCCGGATCACCAAAGCTGGTGCGGGCCTCGCGTTGCGCACTTTCCAACGCTTGGGCAAATTCGCCGGGCTCTGTGACAAGCCGCATCCCCTTGCCACCACCGCCAGCACGGGCCTTGATCAGCACCGGATAGCCGATGGCGGCAGCTTCGGCGGCCAGATGGGCCGGGTCCTGCCTTTCGCCATGATAGCCGGGAACGACCGGCACCCCGGCTTTGACCATCAGCGTCTTGGCGGCATCCTTCAAGCCCATCGCCCGGATGGCGCTGGCGGGAGGGCCGATAAAGACCAGTCCCGCCGCCTGAACCGCTTCGACAAAGCCGAGGTTTTCCGACAGGAAGCCATAGCCGGGATGGATCGCCTCGGCCCCGGTCCGCAGCGCCGCAGCGATGAGGACGTCGCCCTTCAGATAGCTTTCGGCGACGGCGGCGGCACCGATGCGAACCGCCTCATCGGCCGTCGCCACATGTTTGCTGGCCGCGTCGGCGTCAGAGTAGATGGCGACGGTGGCGATGCCCATGCGGCGGGCGGTGGCGATGACGCGGCAGGCGATTTCGCCCCGGTTGGCGATCAGGATCTTGCGGAACATCGGCTTGCCTCACATGCGAAACACGCCGAAGCGCGTCTCTGGGATCGGAGCGTTCAGGGAAGCCGACAGCGACAGGGCCAGCACCTGTCGCGTGCGGCGCGGGTCGATGATGCCATCGTCCCAAAGCCGGGCCGTCGCATAAAGCGGGTGCGACTGACGCTCAAACATCTCAACCGTCGGGCGCTTGAACGCGGCCTCCTCCTCGACCGACCAATTGCCGCCCTTGCGCTCGATTGCGTCGCGGCGAACCGTGGCCAAGACGCCTGCCGCCTGTTCGCCGCCCATCACTGAGATACGGCTGTTGGGCCAGGTCCACAGAAAGCGCGGGCCATAGGCGCGGCCACACATGCCGTAATTGCCTGCCCCAAATGACCCGCCGACCAAGAAGGTGATCTTCGGCACTTGGCTTGTGGCCACCGCCGTCACCAGCTTGGCGCCATCCTTGGCGATGCCGCGGTTTTCGGCCGTCCGCCCGACCATGAAGCCCGAAATATTCTGCAGGAAAACCAAGGGGATCTTGCGCTGTGAGCAAAGCTCGACAAAATGCGTAGCTTTCAGCGCGGCTTCCGAAAAGATCACGCCGTTGTTGCCGATGATGCCCACGGGCATACCCATGACATGCGCAAATCCGCAGATGATGGTGGTGCCGTAGCGCGGTTTGAACTCGTCAAAGCGCGAACCGTCCACCGTGCGGGCAATCACTTCGCGGATGTCATAGGGGGTTTTCAACTCCGCCGGGACCACACCCATCACCTCGGCGGGGTCGTAAAGCGGTTCTTCCGGCGATTGCAGCACCAGTTGCGGCGGCTTTTGGCGGTTCAGGTTGGCGACAGCGCGGCGGGCAAGCGCCAGCGCGTGCAGATCGTCCTGCGCCAAAAGGTCGGCCACGCCGGAAAGCCGGGTATGAACATCGCCGCCGCCAAGGTCTTCGGCGCTGACCACCTCGCCTGTGGCGGCCTTAACCAAAGGCGGGCCAGCCAGAAAGATTGTGCCCTGACCCTTCACGATAATGGTGACATCCGACATCGCGGGCACATAGGCCCCGCCAGCGGTACACGACCCCATGACGACGGCGATTTGCGCGATGCCCTGCGCCGACATATTGGCTTGATTGAAGAAGATGCGGCCAAAATGGTCGCGGTCGGGGAACACCTCATCCTGATTGGGCAAGTTGGCCCCGCCAGAATCCACGAGATAGACACAGGGCAGCCGGTTTTCGGCGGCGATTTCCTGCGCGCGCAGATGCTTCTTCACCGTCATCGGATAATAGGTGCCGCCCTTCACGGTGGCATCGTTGCAGATGATCATCACCTCTTGGCCTTCAACCCGACCGACCCCTGCGATCAGGCCCGCCGAGGGGCTGGCACCGTCGTAAAGCCCGTGCGCGGCGAACAGGCCGATCTCCAGAAATGGCGAACCTGGGTCGAGCAGGCGGTCGATGCGTTCGCGCGGCAACAGCTTGCCTCGGCTTTGGTGCAGATCACGCGCCTTGCCGCCGCCCCCTGCAAACGCCAACTCTGCCGCCGCCCGGACTGTATCAAGTGCGGCCATATTTGCTGCAAGGTTCGCCCGGAACCCAGCACTGCGCGGCGAGATATTGGTGGTCAGGATTGTCATACGGTCATCGCCCCCATCAGTTCGCGCCCGATCAACATCC
This sequence comes from Cypionkella sp. PAMC25878, assembly GCF_058135695.1. NCBI lineage: Bacteria > Pseudomonadati > Pseudomonadota > Alphaproteobacteria > Rhodobacterales > Paracoccaceae > Cypionkella > Cypionkella sp. PAMC25878. The sequence goes on from NZ_CM176871.1 coordinate 1,703,393, forward strand.
GGCGGATTTCCGAGGTGCCAGCGCCGATTTCCATCAGCTTGGCATCGCGAAAGATTCGGCTGACCGGCGTTTCGTTCATGAACCCCGCGCCGCCCATGGCTTGCACGGCTTGATGGGCGACCTCCATCGCCGCCTCCGAGGCATAGAGCACGCAGGCGGCGGCGTCCTGCCGGGTGACTGTGCCCCGATCACAGGCGCGGGCCACCTCATAGACATAGGCGCGGGCCGAGTTCAGTTTGGTATACATATCGGCGATCTTGGCCTGCATAAGTTGAAAATGACCGATGCTTTGGCCGAACTGCTTGCGGCTGACCATATAGGGCATGATCTCGTCCAGACAGGCCGCCATGATGCCGGTGCCGATGCCCGACAGCACCACGCGCTCGTAATCCAGACCTGACATCAACACCCGCACACCCTTGCCCTCGGCCCCCAGCAGGTTTTCAGCGGACACTTCGACATTGTCGAAGATCAGTTCGGCGGTGTTCGAGCCGCGCATCCCCAGCTTGTCGAAATGCGGCGAGGTGCTGAAGCCCTGCATGGTCTTTTCGACGATGAAGGCGGTCATGCCCTTTGATCTGGCAGTGGCGTCGGTCTTGGCATAGACCACCAGCACATCGGCGTCGGGGCCGTTGGTGATCCAGTATTTCGTGCCGTTCAGCACATAGTGCTCGCCCATCCGGTCGGCCCGCAGCTTCATGGATACAACGTCTGACCCCGCCTCGGATTCGGACATCGCCAGCGCGCCAACATAGGCACCCGAAACCAGTTTCGGCAGGTATTTCTGCCGCTGCGCCGCCGTGCCGTTCAGCCTGATCTGGTTGACGCAGAGGTTGGAATGCGCGCCGTAACTGAGCGCTATCGAGGCCGAAGCGCGGGCGATTTCCTCGACCGCGACGACATGGGCCAGATATCCCATGCCCGCGCCGCCATATGCTTCGGGCACCGTGATACCCAGCAGGCCAAGACCGCCCATCTCTGCCCAAAGCTCGGCGGGAAAGGCGTTGCGCTTGTCCACCTCAGGCGCGATCGGCTTCACCCGCGCTTGCGCCCAACGGTGCACCATGTCGCGAAGTGCTGCCACCTCATCGCCCAGATCGAACTGCATAGATGCCAGAAACATGCTGGTCCCTTCCTATTCCGCAGCCATCGCCACGCGGCTGTCGCCCTGCAATGTGGCGCGCAGTTTTTCCCGTCGCGCCATCTGTTTTTGATAGGCCGCTTGCTTGACCGGACCGTAGCCGCGGATTTCCAGCGGCAGTGACAGCAGGTCGCGCACCAGTTGCAGCGTGTCGGCGGCGAGAACCTGCTCGGTCAGTGCCAGATCATCCTCATAGCGCGCGGTCAAGTCGCGCTCCAGCTTGCGGTCGTGGCTGTGCCCGAAAGGGTCCACCCAAGTGCCGCGCAGGAATTTGAACCGCGAAAGCAGGCCAAGCACGGGCAGGATCCACGCGCCGAACTCGCGCTTTCTGGGCCGGCCATCGGGGGCTTTGCCGGACAGGATCGGCGGGGCGAGGTTCAGCGACAGACGATAGGGGCCAGAGAACTCGGCCTCAAGCCCGGCGCGGAAGGCGGGCAGACTGTAAAGCCGCGCCACCTCGTATTCGTCCTTGTAGGCCAGAACTTTGGCGTAAGTCTCGGCGACCACATGGCTCAGGTCATTGTCGCCGACGCGTTCGGGCCGGGCGGCGGAAGCAATCCGGGCCACACCGTCCAGATAGCGCTGGGCAAGATCTTGGTTCTGGTAGGCGCGCAGATGATTGGCGCGGCTTGCTATCAGCGCGTCCAACGGCATGGTTTCCGGCGTCGGCGGTTCCTGACCGATGCCTGCCAAAGCTGTCACCTTCGCCGCGTCATGCGCCAGCAAACGGCCCCAGTTGAACGCTTCGGTGTTGGGTTTGATGGCCGTGCCGTTCAAGCGGATGGCTTCAAGGATCGAGGCATTGGCCAATGGCACCAGCCCGGATTGCCACGCATACCCCAGCATCATCAGGTTCGCCCCGATCGCGTCGCCGGTCAGTCGTGTGGCGAGATCCGAGAAGTTCAGGAAATGCTGGGCCGAGCGCACCGCCCCCGCTACGCAGGCCTCAGAACTGGCTTCCTTAAAGTCAAAGTCCCGATGGCGGATGAAATCCGACACTGGCGTGACATGGGTGTTCAGCACGGCCTGCGTCCGGTCGGGGCTGCACACAAGGATGCAGTCCTTTGACGAGGCCACCACGGAATCCGCGCCGAGCAAAAGATCAGCCGATCCCGCCGCGATGCGAGGCGCGGCGATGGGGCGGTCGGGGCGCGAGATGCGGACATGGCTCATCACCGCACCACCTTTCTGGGCGAGCCCCGCCATGTCCAGCACCATCGGGATCTTGCCCTCGACATGGGCGGCCATGCCCAGAATGGCGCTGATGGTCAGCACGCCAGTACCCCCGACACCGGCAAGGGCAAGGTTCCAAGCCCGCTCGATCTGCGGCAGCACAGGGTCGGGCAAGGTGGAAACATCCGCCCCACCAAGCGGTTGGTTCTTGCGCAACGCCCCACCACGCACGGTGACAAAAGACGGGCAAAAGCCTTTGAGACAAGAATAATCCTTGTTGCAGGCCGATTGGTTGATCCGGCGCTTGCGGCCCTGATCGGTCTCCAGCGGCTCAATCGCGATGCAGTTCGACTGCACGGAACAATCGCCACAACCTTCGCAGACCGCAGGGTTGATCCAAAGCCGCATATCGGGGTCCACAGCGGTGCCCCGCTTACGCCTGCGGCGCAATTCAGCAGCGCAGGTCTGCTCGAAGACGATCACCGTGACGCCGGGCACTTCGCGCAATGTCAGCATCACCGCGTCGATGTCGTCACGGTGGCGGATCTCGGTTCCGGGGGCGAGGTCTGCGGTGCGATAGACTTCGGGATGGTCGGACATCAGCACGATCCGCGCCACGCGCTCGTGGTAGACCTGATGGGTGATCTGTTCTGGTGTCAGTTCGCCGTCAATCGGCTGACCTCCGGTCATCGCCACGGCATCATTGACCAGAATTTTGTAGGTTAGATTCACCCCCGCCGCGACCGACTGGCGGATCGCGAGATGGCCCGAGTGGAAGTATGTACCATCGCCGATATTGACGAAACGGTGCTTTTCATCTGTGAAGCGGCTGATTGCCGTCCATGGCACGCCCTCGGCACCCATATGGGTGAAGGTTTCGGTGCGACGGTCCATCCATTGCACCATGAAGTGACAGCCGATCCCGGCCATCGCCTTCGATCCTTCAGGCACGCGGGTAGAGGTGTTGTGCGGGCATCCCGCGCAATAATGCGGCAGGCGCAGGACGGGGGGAATATGCGCCTCGGCACGCGCCTCGATCCGATGCAGATCCTCGACGCGGGCGCTTAGCCGTGCGGCGAGGTCACCGGGCAGATCAAGCCGCAGCAACCGTTCTGCAATCGCACCCGCCACGCGGCCCACGGTCAGCCCGGCGGATAGGCTGAGGAACGGCTTGCCCGCCTCATCGAACTTGCCGACGATGCGGGGCCGCACATCGGCGCGCCAGTTGAACAACTGCTCTTTGATCTGGTTCTCGATGATCTCGCGGCGTTCCTCGACGATCAGCACCTCATCCAGACCCTGCGAGAAGGCGCGGATGCCTTCGGGCTCCAGCGGCCATGGCATACGCACTTTGTAAAGGCGCAGCCCGATCAGCGCCTGCTCTTGCGGACCAAGGCCCAGTTCCGCCAACGCTTGCCGCACATCCTCATAGGCCTTGCCCGAGGCGACGATACCAAAGCGGGCGCGGGCGTGGTCGATGATCAGGCGATCAACGCCATTGGCGCGGGCAAAGGCGATGGCGGCGTAGCCCTTGTGCTCTTGCAGCCGCTCGTCCTGCACAAGCGGTGGATCGGGCCAGCGCAGGTTCAACCCGTCAGGCGGCAGTTCAAAATCGGTGGGCAGCACGAACTGCCGCATCTCTTGCGCCAGATCGACGACCGAGGTGATCTCGACGGTTTCGGAGATCACCTTGAAGCCGACCCAGCAGCCGGAATAGCGCGACATGGCGATGCCGAGCAGGCCCATCTCGAGGAATTCATGCACCGACGAGGGGTAAAGCATCGGCATCAGCGCCGAGATGAAGGCATGATCGGATTGATGCGGAATCGAGGACGACTTGCAGGTGTGATCATCGCCCGCAATCGCCAGCACCCCACCATGCCGCGCGGAGCCTGCCGCATTGGCGTGCTTGAAGACATCGCCTGAGCGATCAACGCCCGGCCCCTTGCCATACCAGATGCCGAGGATGCCATCCTTGCGGGCGCCCGACGACAGATGCAACTGTTGGCTACCCCAGACCGCAGTTGCGGCCAGATCCTCGTTCACCCCCGGCTGGAACACCACGTCATGGCGATCCAGAAACTTGCTGGCCTTGACCAGTTGCTGATCATAGCCGCCCAAAGGCGAGCCGCGGTATCCAGAGATAAACCCCGCAGTGTTCAGCCCGCTGCTGCGGTCGCGGCGCATCTGGGTCATCGGCAGCCGGACCAAGGCCTGTGTCCCGGTCAGCAAGACGGAACCGCTCTCTGCCGTGTACTTGTCGTCCAGCGTGATGGCCATTTGCATCCCCCGCACCGGCTTGGGTACGTCTGGCAACACTCTAGTCTAGGTTGCGCGAAACAAGGTCTCTATTGCTGACTTTGTTGACGGCTATCTTGCAACATTGTACCACTTATATGGCACTTGAGGGTAGACTGTTCTGCATCATGCGCAGATTTTATCACATTTGTCATAACGGGTGAAGCATGCTGCTGGACGATTCGGATCGACGCATCCTGAAGGCGCTGCAAGAGCGGCCCGACCTGACTTTGCGGGAATTGGGAGAGGTCACTGGCCTCAGCCACTCGCCCTGCTGGCGGCGGCTGCAACGGCTTCAGGCGTCGGGGGCGATCAGTGCGAAACGCTTCGTCGTCGATCCCGAGGCCATCGGGTTCGAGATTCTCGTGTTTTGCTTTGTGAAGATATCCCATCACCAACGTGATAGGCTCAAAGCCTTCGAAGATGCTGTGGCGAAAGTTCCCGAGATCATGCAATGCTACTCGTTAAGCGGCGAATATGACTATGTGCTACAGGTGATCGCGACCAGCGTTCGTGAATATGAGGCGACGGTCAAGAATGCACTTGTCGAACTGCCAAACGTGCAGTCGATCAACACCAGTTTCACGCTGAAGCGGGTCAAGAACAGCCTGAACGTGCCGCTCTAAGGCGCATTTGCCTATGTTCAATCGCTCAGACCTGTGGCGGCGACCCCGTGCAACATGTCGCGGCCGATCTGGCCCCGCCGTAAGGGGCGGTTGTGCCGCTGCGATGATGTTTTTCCTTGGTTATGCCGCCGCTGACTCCGGGACGGCATTGCCATGCCAGAGATTGAGCGGACAGCCCCTATTGACGCAGCACCGCCGGCTGTCTAGAAAACTTCCACTGTCGGGGGAGTCCTGCCTAAAGGACTGAGAGGCTGATAGTGGGGCGAACAGCAATGTTTGGCCTGCGGTGAAGCGACCCTTTGAACCTGACCCAGTTGATACTGGCGTAGGAAGCACAAGCGGTCGCCACTTCGTCAGTTTTCGACGGGGCACCACCATACGGGCGCAATCCCGGCTTCTTTCCCTTTACCACGGGTCATCAACGCGAAAGAGGCTTTGATGAACCACACCACCCAAATCCCGCAGAACGGCGTGCTACCCTCTGTCACCACAGGCCCGCTGCCCGGCTCCAGCAAGGTTTATGTGCCGGGCATCCTACATCCCGATCTGTTGGTGCCGATGCGGCAGATCGCCGTGCATCCCTCGGCGGGTGAGCCGCCGGTGACAGTCTATGACCCCTCTGGCGCTTACACCGATCCAGCGATTACCACCGATATTGCACAAGGATTGGCACCTTTGCGCGCCACATGGGTGGCCGCCCGCGGCGATTGTGCGGTCTATGCACCGCGTGCCGTACAGCCTGCCGACAACGGCTTTGCCACAGGCGAGCGGCTGGTGCCGAGCTTCCCGCAAACCCGCCAGCCGCTGCGCGCCGTGGATGGCAAGGCTGTTACCCAACTCGCCTATGCCCGTGCCGGGATCATCACGGCTGAGATGGAATATGTGGCGATCCGGGAAAACCTTGGCCGCACCGCCCCGACGGGCAACCCCCGCGATGGCGAAGATTTTGGTGCTGCGATCCCCGACCATGTCACGCCCGAATTCGTGCGGCGGGAGATTGCCGCTGGTCGCGCCATCATCCCCGCCAACATCAACCACCCCGAACTGGAACCGATGATCATTGGCCGCAACTTCGCGGTGAAAATCAACGCCAACATGGGCACCAGTGCTGTCACCTCGTCGATGGCGGAGGAAGTTGACAAGATGGTCTGGTCGATCCGCTGGGGCGCGGACACCGTGATGGACCTGTCCACCGGGCGCAACATCCACAACACCCGCGAATGGATTCTGCGCAACGCCCCGGTGCCGATTGGCACGGTGCCTTTGTATCAGGCGCTGGAAAAGGTCGATGGCGTGGCCGAAAATCTGACATGGGAGATTTACCGCGACACGCTGATCGAACAGGCCGAACAAGGGGTGGATTACTTCACCATCCATGCCGGGGTGCGTCTGCATTACATCCCGCTGACTGCGAACCGGGTCACTGGCATTGTCAGCCGTGGCGGCTCGATCATGGCCAAGTGGTGCCTGCATCACCACCGCGAAAGCTTCCTTTACACCCATTTTGACGAAATCTGCGACATCATGCGGGCGTATGACGTCAGCTTCAGCCTTGGCGACGGGTTGCGCCCGGGCTCAGTCGCCGATGCCAATGATGCCGCGCAATTTGCCGAATTGGAGACTTTGGGAGAGCTGACCCGGATCGCTTGGGCTAAGGATTGTCAGGTGATGATCGAAGGGCCGGGCCATGTGGCGATGCACAAGATCAAGGCCAATATGGACAAGCAACTGGCCACCTGCGGCGAAGCGCCGTTCTATACGCTCGGGCCGCTGACCACCGATATCGCCCCCGGCTATGACCATATCACCAGCGCCATCGGGGCGGCGATGATCGGTTGGTTTGGCACCGCGATGCTGTGCTATGTGACGCCGAAAGAGCATCTGGGCCTGCCCGACCGTGCCGATGTGAAGGTTGGCGTGATCACTTACAAAATCGCCGCCCATGCTGCCGATCTGGCCAAGGGCCTGCCGGGGGCGCAGGCGCGCGATGATGCGCTGTCCCGCGCGCGTTTCGAATTCCGCTGGGAGGATCAGTTCAACCTCTCGCTCGACTCCGATACGGCGCGTTCGTTCCATGACGAGACCCTGCCGAAAGAGGCGCATAAGACCGCGCATTTCTGTTCGATGTGCGGGCCGAAGTTCTGCTCGATGCGGATTTCGCACGACATTCGCGCCGAGGCTCAGAAAGAGGGCATGGCGGCGATGGCGGAGAAGTTCCGCGAGAAGGGCGAGGTGTATCTGCCCATCGCCGAGGTTGCGGAATGATCACCATTCTGGGTGCCGGGGTTGCGGGGCTCTGCGTCGCAACCGCCTTGGCCGAGCGCGGCTTGCCGGTTGAGGTGGTGGACAACGGGCCCGCCCATGGCGGCGCAAGCTGGCTGGCGGGGGGCATGATTGCGCCCTATGTCGAAGCCGAAACGGCCGCGCCCGATGTGGCGCGGCTGGGGGCCAGTGCGGCCGACTGGTGGGCAGTACGGGTGCCGGGTGTGGTGCGGCGTGGCTCATTGGTGGTGGCCCCGGCACGCGACCGCGCTGAGCTTGACCGTTTCGCCTCCCGCACCACCGGGCATGTGCGGCTGGACGCCGAGGCGATTGCCACGCTGGAAAGTGATCTTGCGGGGCGTTTTTTCTCTGCGCAGTTCTATGCCGACGAGGCGCATCTTGACCCGCGTGCCGCTTTGGTGGCGCTGGCCGATGGCTTGCGACAGCGCGGCGTTGCGATCCGCAGCAACACTCCGCTTGACCCCGAACAGGCCGATATCGACTGCCGGGGCATCGCTGCCCGCGCTGATTTACCCAGCCTGCGCGCCGTGCGGGGGGAAATGCTGCTGCTGCATTGCCCCTCTGTGACGCTCACCCGCCCGATCCGCCTGCTGCATCCGCGCTTTCCGGTCTATGTCGTGCCGCGCGGCCACGGGCTTTATATGATCGGGGCCACCATGCTGGAAAGCGACGATCCCGGCCCGATCACCCTGCGCAGCGCCATGGAACTGATGTCGGCGGCTTTCACTCTGCATCCCGGCTTTGCCGAGGCTGCTATCGTCGAGACTGGCAGCGGCCTGCGTCCCGCCTTTGCTGACAATGTGCCGCGCATCGTCAAGGCAGGCGGACGCTGGCATCTGAACGGGCTGTACCGCCACGGCTTTCTGACCGCCCCGGCGCTGGCCGAACAACTGGCCGATCAATTTGCCCTTGCACCACAGGAGGCCGCCGTTGCGCATTGAACTGAACGGAAGCCAATGCGAGATCAGCGCGGCAACTCTAGCCGAGGCGCTGGTCGAACTCGGCTATGGTGCTGCTGCCCTCGCCACCGCTTTGAACGGCGCTTTCATCGCCACCACCGCCCGCCCCACAACCCCGCTGCAGGACGGTGACCGGGTTGAGGTGCTGGCCCCGATGCAGGGGGGCTAAGATGCGGCTTTACGACATCGACATTCCATCGCGGCTGCTGCTTGGCACAGCGCAATACCCCTCGCCGCAGGTGCTGACCGAGGCGATTACCGCCTCTGGCTGCGACGTCATCACCGTATCCTTGCGGCGCGAGGCGGCGCGGGGGGCCACGGCAGGCAGCGGTTTCTGGTCGCTGCTGCAAGCCAGCGGCGCGCGGCTGTTGCCCAACACCGCAGGCTGCCACTCTGCCCGCGAAGCCGTCACCACCGCCCAGATGGCGCGTGAGGTGTTCGGCACCAACTGGATCAAGCTAGAGGTAATCGGCCATGCCGACACGCTGCAACCCGATCCCTTTGCGCTGGTCGAAGCGGCGCAGATCCTCTGTGCCGACGGGTTTCAGGTATTCCCCTACACCACCGAAGATCTGATCGTCGCCGAACGCTTACTAGATGTGGGCTGCAAGGTGCTGATGCCTTGGGGTGCCCCCATCGGCTCAGGCCAGGGGCTGCGTCATGCTGAGGCTCTGGCCTCGATGCGACGGTATTTTCCGCAGGTGCCGCTGATCATTGATGCGGGGCTTGGCGCGCCCAGTCAGGCGGCGCGGGCGATGGAGATGGGGTTTGACGCGGTTCTGTTGAACACCGCTGTGGCCAAGGCGGGCGATCCGGCGGCAATGGCGTGCGCCTTCGGGCAAGCGGTGCAAGCCGGACGGATCGCCTATGAGGCCGGTTTGATGCCGCCGCGCGATATGGCGGAGGCCTCTACCCCAGTGCTGGGCATGGCCGATCTGAACTTCGGGGCGCGCGCATGATCCTGCCGCGCTTTTATCCCGTGCTGCCCGATTCCGATTGGGTGGGCCGCGTTGTCGCCCAAGGCGCAAAGCTGGTTCAGTTGCGTTTCAAAGGCGATGCTGCCGATATTCCGCATCAGATCGTCGTAGCCCAAGCCGCCTGCCAGCGTCACGGTGCGCAGCTCGTCGTCAACGACCATTGGCGCGCGGCATTGGAGGCCGGGGCGGATTTCATTCATCTGGGCCAAGAAGATCTCGACACCGCCGACCTGTCCGCAATCACCCGCGCCGGGTTGCGCTTCGGGATTTCCACCCATGACCGCGCCGAACTCGATCGGGCTTTGGCACTGCACCCGGCCTATATCGCCCTCGGCCCAGTTTATCCGACCACGCTCAAGCAAATGAGATGGCAGCCGCAGGGGTTGGAGAAACTGGCGCGCTGGAAAACACGGATCGCGGATATACCGCTGGTCGCCATCGGTGGCCTGACCCCCGAACGCCTGCCCGCTGTCTTTGCCGCGGGGGCGGATGTGGTGGCGGTTGTCACTGATCTGGTGACTGCCCCTGACCTCGAAGTGCGTGCGCGGCAATGGGTCGCCGCCTGCGAGGTGGCGCAATGAGCCGCTATGTCCGCCAGATTCAGCTGCCACAGGTGGGGCTATCCGGGCAAGCAAAACTTGCCACTGCGCGAGTACTGGTGGTGGGGGCTGGCGGTTTGGGCTGCACGGTGATCCCGGCTCTGGCGGGAGCAGGTGTCGGCCAGCTGATCCTCATCGACCCCGATGTGATCGAACTGGCCAACCTGCACCGCCAGACCCTCTACACCATGGCCGATATCGGTACGCCCAAGGCCATAGCCGCCGCCCGGCGCGTCAAAGCCCTGAACCCTGACTGTCAGTCCACCCCGTTGGTCGCCCGGCTGGACCCCGGCAACGCGCCCGACCTGATCGCCGCCGCAGATGTGATCGTCGATGCCGCCGACAGCTTTGCCGTGACCTATACTCTGTCAGACCTGTGCCTTGCCGCCGCTAAACCACTGATCTCGGCCTCGGTCATCGGGCAATCCGGCTATGTCGGCGGTTTTTGTGGCACGGCCCCCAGTTACCGCGCCGTGTTTCCCGACTTGCCTGCGCAGGCGGCAAGCTGTGCGACAGCGGGGATTCTGGGGCCGGTGGTTGCTGCATTGGCGGCAGTGCAGGCGCAGATGGTTCTGGCTCAACTCATCGAGTTGGAACCAAGCCCGCTGGGGCGCGTCGTCACGCTGGATCTGTCCAACTGGCGGCTGGGCGGCTTCAGCTTTGCCGGTGCTGCGGAGTCCGAAGGCGTTGGCTTTGTCGCCGCCTCGCAGCTAACGCCCGACGATACTGTGCTCGATCTGCGCCCTGTCGGATCGGTGCACATGATTAGTGGCGCACAATGGGTGGCACCGCATGATCTGATCAACTGGCCGCTTCCCGGTGCAGGCCGGGTGGTGCTGTGCTGCGCGTCGGGCTTGCGGGCTTGGCGCGGCGCGCAGGTTCTGGCGGCGCGTGGTGCGGCGTCGCTGGCCCTGTTGGCGGACGGCCAATGACGGTTCTGCTGATTGCCGGATTGGACAGTTCCACCGGGGCCGGGCTGGCCCGCGATCTGGCGGTGCTGGCCGATCATGGTGTGACGGCGCGACTGGCGGCCACAGCGGTGACAGCACAGGATGCCGGGGGCGGATGTTGCGTGCATCCAATACCTGCTGCCATGGTTGTCGCCCAAATCCGCGCCGCAGGCTCGTTGCGAGCGGCCAAGCTGGGCATGCTGGTCAATGCCGACATTGTCACCGCCATTGCCGAGACCTTGCCGGATCTGCCCTTCGTGTTGGATCCCGTTCTAGCGACCAGTGCGGGGGCCGTGCTGCTGGATGCCATCGGACGCGCCGCGATGATTGCCCGGCTGATCCCGCGCGCAGCGCTGGTGACCCCGAACTTACCGGAAGCAGCCATCCTGACCGGCCTTGCCGCTGGTGCGCCGCTGCAAGACCTTGCCGCAGGCTTCTTTGCGATGGGCGCAAAGGCGGTGCTGCTGAAGGGTGGCCATGCTAACGGGCCGGAGGCGGTAGATTGGTTGTTTCGTCCGGAACGCCTGCCTCTGCGGTTCGCCGCACCGCGAAAATTCGGCACGCAGCGCGGCACCGGCTGCACTTTGGCCACGGCTATCGCCGCCGACTTGGCGCTTGGAGAGGATCTGATCAAGGCCTGCGATCAGGCAAAGCGTTATCTGAATGCATGGTGGTGAGCTTACAGCGTCCGGCGTCGACGTTGACATCTCCGATAGGTCAACGCTGCGCCTGCAGGGTACCCCGATCATTGATCATTGATCATTGATCATCGACCTGCGCCACCGCATCGCGCTTGAACTCGTCTGTGAATTTTGCTCCGGACATCTCGTCCTCCCTGCTTCCAAATTTACCAAGCAAGGTGTCTAGAAACTAGGGGCTTCTGTGGTTGCCGTCCTAGGCTCAGGACCCATTGATCTGCTTGAGGTCGCTGCGGCTGCATGATTCAAGCTCTCGAACTAACGGGGGTGATGATGAGCAATCTTTTCTGGCTGACGGACGCACAGATGGCCCGGCTTCGGCCGTTCTTTCCAAAGAGTCATGGCGTGCGGCGGGTCGATGACCGACGTGTCCTGAGCGGTATTATCTTCATCAATCGCAATGGCTTGCGGTGGCGCGATGCACCGAAGGAGTATGGCCCGCCGAAGACGTTATACAACCGTTGGAAGCGGTGGGCGGACATGGGGGTCTTCGCCCGGATTATGGAGGGGCTGGCCTCCGAGGCGGCCGTTCCGAAGACGGTGATGATCGACGCGACCTACCTGAAGGCACACCGCACGGCGACCAGCCTGCGGTCGAAAAAGGGGGGCCTGATGACCAAAGGGGCCGCCTGATCGGCCGAACCAAGTGCGGCATGAACACCAAACTGCACGCCGTCACCGATGCGGAAGGTCGTCCGATCCGGTTCTTCATGACCGCAGGCCCCCTCTCGGCGATGCATGCATCGCCTGCCGGGCAGCGGGTCAGCGACTACACCGGGGCAGCTGCCCTTCTGGGCGGTTTGCCAAAGGCGGAGTGGCTTCTGGCCGACCGGGGGTATGACGCCGATTGGTATCGAGAAGCATTGAAAGACAAGGGGATACGGGTTTGCATCTCAGGCAGGAAGAGCCGCAGGAAGAAAATCCGCTTCGACCGCCGCCGCTACAAATGACGCAACCGCATCGAGATCATGTTCGGCAGGCTCAAGGACTGGCGCCGGGTCGCAACCCGATACGACCGATGCCCCATCGTCTTCCTCTGCGCCACCGCTCTCGCCGCAACCGTGCTCTTCTGGCTGTCAAAGTTAATGAGATGCCGTAACGGGGCCTGCGTCGCGACCCGCCCGTTACCGTTGCAGAATCGCGGGCAAGCTGGCGCCATTCCCGTATCGGATCCACAGGGAGGAGTGCGGGATGAAGCTGTTTGTCGGACTGGATGTGTCGCTGGAGAAGACCGCGATCTGCGTGATCAGCGAGCATGGGAAGATCGTGAAGGAGGCGCAGGTGGCGAGCGAGCCCGAGGCGCTGTTGCGTTGGATCAACGATCAGGACGGCGCAATCGCTGCCGTCGGGCTCGAGGCTGGCCCCTTGTCGCAGTGGTTGCATCGCGGGTTGTCCGAGGCTGGGCAGCCTGTCGTGCTCATGGAAGCCCGGCAAGTGAAGGGCGCCCTTAAGGCTATGCCGATCAAGACGGACCGCCGTGATGCCGAAGGTATCGCGCGTCTTCTGCACCTCGGCTGGTTCCGGCCTGTTCACTGCAAATCGGTGTCCGCACAAGAGGTTCGGGCGGTGCTCACTGCTCGAAAGGCCGTGCAACAGGGGTTCATCACGCTGGAAATGTCTTTGCGCGGGCTGCTTCGGAACTTCGGACTTAAGGTCGGCACCATATCGCAAGGCCGGTTCGAACAGCGTATCCGCGAGCTGGCGGCCGGTAATCCGATGCTGGAAGCGGCAACCGAACCCATGCTCAGCGCGCGGTTGCCGCTGCGGCGAGAGTTGGCGGGCCTTGAACGCCATGTCCGGCAACTCGCGCAGGAAGATCCGGTCTGCCGCCGGTTGATGTCGATGCCCCCTCTCGGCAGATTTGCTTCGCAAATCGCCTGCCGGGCAATGGGGATCGGCGCTGTTGTGGCACTGACCTATCGATCTGCGGTCGATGATCCAGACCGGTTCACTTCCTCGAAGAGGGTCGGGCCGTGGGTCGGCCTGACTCCCTCGCGAAACCAGTCGGGCGAGCGAGACATCTCGGGTGGGATCACCAAGGCGGGCGACGTCAACCTTCGACGCGCGCTGTGTCAGGCTGCCACGGTCATGATGTATGATGAGGGTCAGAAAACAGTCCGGTGGACTGTTTTCCCGACGATTGGTGGACGGGCGAGCTGGTTGCGAACCTGGGCCGCAAAACTTGCGCGCCGTCGTGGTGCCAAGCGCGCGATGGTTGCGCTGGCGCGGCGTATCGCCGTAATCCTACACCGCATGTGGAAGGATGACATCGACTTCCGCTTCGATACTCCGGTGATCCATGCCGGCTGAAGACACAAGCTCCAGACTGCTGCCCGCCTGATCGCGGGCCTTCGAGGTCCCGACGGGACACGGTTGCGATGATGCCGTGCTCAGGACTGACGCCGATCACATAGAGCACGCCAATGAGATGGGCATATCGGAATTGCATTGGACCAGCATCATGTTGGCGGCCATCGCGCTGACCCGGACCGAAGCATGCACCCGGGTCGACCTCAGGCGAAGGCTGCCGAAGAGGGAAGCAGACTAAGCTCTCAAAGCACAAAACCGCAGTTCGGCGGCGCATCCCGCATGCGCAAAACCGCTTGACTGGGACGACCCCGTTACCGAAGTCCTGGCGCTAGAAGCAAGAAGAATTTGACCTTGGGCGAGATCGAGTGCGGTCTTCTGTCAGGCCTCAGTGTGCGGCGCTGTTAAAGGCCGCGGGCCGATATGGCGATCAGCGTGATCGGGTCCAAATCTGTTCAGCGAGCTTATGGTCTGGTAATCCCCCCATTTTTAACGGGGTGCATCCGTAGAACTTACGCGGCCATTTTCAGTTTCTGGGCGGGTATGATGCCGCCGATGCCCATGTTCGGGCGGTCGTTGTTGTATGTCCATAGCCATTGTGTGGCGTGATCCTGTGCCTCCTCGATGGTTTCGATGATGTATTGGTCGAGCCATTCATGCCGGACGGTGCGGTTGTATCGCTCGATGTAGGCGTTCTGCTGCGGCTGGCCGGGTTGGATGTGCTGGATCGTGATGCCCTGTCTCTCAGCCCAGATCAGCAGCTTGCCACTGATGTATTCCGGGCCGTTGTCGACCCTTATGGTGCCGGGTTTGCCGCGCCATTCGATGATCCGGTCCAGGCTCCGGATGACCCTTTCGGCGGGTAGCGAGAAGTCAACCTCGATACCCAGCCCCTCGCGGTTGAAGTCATCCAGCACGTTCAGCAGCCGAAACGCACGGCCATCACCGAGGCGATCTGCCATGAAGTCCATGGACCAGGTCATGTTGGGTGCCTCGGGCACAGCAAGCACATCAGGTTTGTCCCGCTTCAGCCGCTTGCGGGGCTTGATCCGCAGGTTCAGTTCCAAGGCGCAATAGATCCGATAGACGCGTTTGTGGTTCCACGGATGGCCCTTCACGTTGCGCAGATGCAGAAAGCACAGCCCAAAGCCCCAGGTCTTGCGGGCGTCGGTCAGACCCACCAGAAGGTCGGCGATCTCTTCGTTCTCGGCTTTTAACTTCGGGCCATAGCGATAGCAGATCTCGCTGACCCCGAAGGCCCGGCGGGCCAGCGCAATGCTGACCTTGTGTCGCGCCACCGCTTTCTCGGCCATCTCGCGGCGTTGAGATGGCCGCGTCATTTTTTTCCGAGAGCCTCTTTCAGCAGGTCGGCTTGCATGCTCAGGTCCGCATACATCCGCTTCAGCCGGCGGTTCTCGTCCTCGATGGCCTTCATCTGGCTGATCAGCGACGCATCCATGCCGCCATACTTCGCCCGCCACTTGTAGAACGACGCATTGCTCATGCCATGCTCGCGGCACAGCTCTGCCACCGGCACACCGCCTTCGGCCTGACGCAGGATCGCAAGAATCTGCGCCTCAGTGTATCTGCTTGTCTTCATTCAGAATCTCCTCGTTCATCTTGGCGAGAAAATTCTACTTATGCAGCCCCTTACTTTCGGGGGGGATTACCGTCTCGTAGCCCCTAACTGGTTTTCCCTATCCTGATCTTTTCGATCATTTCCCATATAGTCGTCGTCTTCTCCCTCCATCGCACCGGCTTTCAGCGCAGATCAAGCATGAGACTCATGGCGTTGTCGCCTTCACCGGATTTCGGTAATCCTCCTGACTTAATAAGCATCGCCCAGATTTGCCGGGCCATCTTGTTGGCCAGTGTAGGATCTGTCGATTCAGCGAGACACCTTCTGTAATCTCCATTTTGGAGTGGGAGGGTGGGTTCGATGGCCAAAGACCAACAGGAAATCCGGCGCAAGCTGCGCATTCTGGATCACGCTGCGGCGTCAGGTGACGTCAGCAAGACGTGTCGATACTTCGGAATCGGGCGAGCCAGCTTTTATCGATGGCGTCATGCCTTGGCAGATCATGGCGAGGCGGGGCTGGCCAATAAAAGATCGGTTCCGCACAACCATCCGAACCGGACGCCTGAGGCAGTCACGGAGAAAGTCCTTCATCTGCGCCGCGATTATCACCTCGGGCCAATCCGCATCGTCTGGTATCTGGAGCGCTATCATGGGCTCAAAATCTCGGACGCTGGCGTGTATCGCATCCTTAAGCGCAATGGTGTGAACCGCCTGCCAGGCGGCACGCGGGTGCGCAAAATCCACACCAAGCGCTATAACAAGCAGGTTCCTGGGCATCAAATCCAGATGGACGTCAAGTTCCTGACTTTCATAGACAAATCAGGCACCAAGACTCGGCGTTTTCAATACACGGCGATTGACGATGCGACACGGATCCGTGCCCTGAAGATCTACGAACGCCACAACCAGGCCAATGCCATAAATTTCGTCGATCACGTCATCGCAACCTTTCCCTTCCGCATTCAGGAAATTCGTACCGACAACGGCCATGAGTTCCAGGCGAAATTCCATTGGCATGTCGAGGATAAAGGCATCCGCCACGCCTACATTAAGCCCAGCTCGCCGCAACTTAACGGCAAGGTCGAACGATCCCACCGATCTGATGAGCAGGAGTTCTATCAGCTTCTCAGCTACACGGGTGATGTCGACCTGAACGCCAAACTGGCCGAGTGGGAGCAGTTCTACAACCTCGCCAGACCACATGGCGCTCACAATGGGAAAACGCCTTACGAGGCGCTCAGAGAAAAGCTATAAAGTCATGAAATGGTGTCTCGCTAGATCGCCCACATTACAGCTCTGGGCGCTTCTGGAGGTAGAAGGCGTTGCAGCCCGCCAGGGTGCCCCCGCTCAGGTGAAAGCGTTTGCGCAAAGCCGCGGCACGCGCGCCAAGACCGACCGGATAGATGCGGAACTCATCGCCCGCTTTTTCGCTTTCCGGCCCGAAGCAGGCCGCCGTCGTCCCGCCGAAAAGCTGCGCCTTCTTAGAGCTTTGACGTCAAAACGAGCCCAGCTGGTTGAGATGCGCAAACGGCTGCTGGCCCAATTCCGCGCGCTTCAGAAACTCGGCACCGCCGCAATGTTCGAGGACATCGACACTGAGTTGAAGCAACGTTTCGATATCCTGATCAAGGAACTGGAAGACAGGATCACCCGGGCCATCGCAAGCGATGATCACCTGTCGGAAATGGCCACCGTTCTCCGCTCCATCCCGGGGATAGGCCCGGTTGCCAGCTCAATGCTGATCGCCGAAATGCCTGAGATCGGCACCATCACCGGCGAAGAAGCTGCCGCACTCACCGGATTGGCTCCGGTCGCGCATGACAGCGGAACACTTCGCGGGAAACGGGCCATCGCCGGTGGTCGCCGCGCCCTGCGGCATGTGATGTTCCAAGCAGCCTTGGTCGCGGCACATCATAACCCAAGCCTGAGATCCTTCGCAGATCGCCTCCGCAAGGCCGGAAAACCGCACAAGGTCATCATCACCGCCGTCGCCAGAAAGCTGGTCACCATCGCTAATGCGTTGTGCAAGAGCCGTCAGAAATGGGCAGCCCCGACGTCCTGACAGATACAGTTGCTAGACATCGCACCGATTATCAAAAGGTGTCGAATATCTATCTGCCCGGCCTTTGAGACCCGCCCAAGGCGCTCCTTACCGCCAGAAGAATATTGGCGCGGAACAAGGCCAAGCCACGCGGCAAAATCGCGGCCACATCGGAATTCCGCAATGTCCGGCGCAAATGCTTCTACAGCGAGAGCCGTCATGGGGCCAACGCCCGCTGCCCGCCAGCGCATGCCTTCATGCGCGAGAGGGGGCATCGTCTGCAAACGGCGGGCTATCTCGCTGCTGGCGGCGACACGCGCCAGTATCTTTGTCTTGGCTTCGATCCGAGTTGTTTGCTCGAAAATCTGCATCAGGAAATCCTGACACTCCGCGACAATCAGCGCCGCAAGCTCGGCGTCCGAACTGCCGACATAGGCTTCAATTCGCTTTGTTTGGCTGAGGCCGATGGGGAAGACTGCCCCGTATTCGTAGAGCAGGCCGCGCAGTGCATTCATCAACTCGGCTCGCTGGCGCACAAGACGCTCACGGGGCCGGAAAAGCGCGGCCCGAGCTTGCTGCTCTTCGCTCTTGGGCGAGACAAAACGCATCTCAGGTTGACGTGCTGCAACAACGATCGCTTCGGCATCGGTCGCGTCGTTTTTCTGACGCTTAACAAAAGGCTTCACATACTGCGGCGCAATCAAACGCACCTCGTGGCCGAGCGCCTGCATCTCGCGTGCCCAGTAGCTCGAACTACCGCAAGCTTCAAAAAAAACGAGCTCGGCGGGTGACGCGACATGAAATCCCGAAATTGATCCCGCGTCAGCCTCTTGCGGAAAAGGAGCTCACCAGATCCAGTTGCGCCGTGGAGCTGGAAAATGTGTTTTGCCAGATCCACCCCGATAATAAAATCCTCCATAGACCGTCCTCCCCCGAGCGCTATGATACCAAGACCTGATCATGCCATACACACGCCCCACCGAAAGGGAGCTGGACGGCAACCACCCCATCTATTCAGCTCAGGGACAGTAGGGGAACGGCGGGCATCCAGAAGGGGGCTCGTCGAACATTGCTGCCTATAAGAAGAGCTGGTCGCAAAGGAACAGAGGGGGAGAGCATTTCCTGCGATCGGGTTGCGCGGAAAAGCAAAAAGCCCGGTCGCCAACGCGCCGGGCAAGATGCGGGTTCAATTTGGCAGATCTCAACCAACTGCGGCGATCAGCGGCAGTTTGGGCTGTTGCGCCAGACTCTTGACGCTTTGCGATAATAGTCCCCACATAAATCCGCTCGTAATGGTCTGCACGCCCAAGGAGGCCGTCACCACAGTAAAGGCGGCGGGCCGCGCAATTATCCCCGCATTCAGATCGCCAAAGCCCGCATTGGCCCAGAAGAGCACCGAAGCAATCGCGGTCAGCATCGAGACCAGCAGGAAGATCCCGCCAAGGATACATGCACTGTCGACCGAAATCTTTGCCGCGATCCGGCTAAAGCGGGGCGATTGCGGCAAGAGTCCAAAACGCACCGCAAAGAGCTTGGCCAGCGCCGAGAAACAGCTCATCTGATAGCCGATGAGGATCAGTGCCGAGGCTAGGATCAGCGTTGCCACGTCAAAGTTCGCGCCGCCGATATGGACCGGACCGAACAGCAGTGTCCCGAAGGTTAGAGTGCCGGTCAGCAGCAACAACAGCCCCGGGTAGAGAAACAGCCAATAGGGCGCAAAGGTCAGCAGCAGCTTCAGATGCAGCCAGCCATCGCGCCAGCTGCGCAGATGGGGCGGGCGCGAGCGGCCATCGGGGCTGAGGGTGGTTGGCACCTCCTTGATCCTCAAACCCAGAAGAGTCGCCTTGATCACCATCTCGGAAGCAAACTGCATGCCAGGCGTGTCCAGCTCCAGCCCCAGGATCGCCTTGCGCGAAAAGCCTCGCAGCCCGCAGTGGAAATCGCCGATCGGCGCTTGATAGAGCACCCGCCCGATTGTTGAGAGCACCGGATTGCCCAAATAGCGGTGCAGCGGCGGCATTGCATTCTTGGAGATGCCGCCCTTAAAGCGGTTGCCCATCACGAGATCCGCGCCGCTCCGCAGCGCCTCGACAAAGGGGTCAAGGCGGGAAAAGTCATAGGAATCATCGCTGTCGCCCATGATGATGAACTTGCCGCGGGCGTCATTGATCCCTGCGATCAGCGCAGCACCATAGCCCTTTTGCGAAGCATTCACCACCCGAGCGCCCAGCCGGAGCGCAATCTCTTGGCTGCCATCGGTAGAGCCGTTGTCCGAAATCAGCACCTCGCCCTTAATGCCAGAGCGCGCCAGATAATCCGTGGCCTTGACGATGCAGGCCTCGAGCGTTTCTGCCTCGTTGAGGCAAGGCATCAAGATGGTCAATTCGGTCATCGCAAAAGCCTCTCGAATCAGTACGGACCAGAGCCGAACTTTGAATTTGTTGTCAAAAGAGTGCTGCTGGAATGGGGCGACATAGCGGCGAGGATCGTGAATTTTCATGACCCATTCCTGCAACGTGGCGGGGATATTTTTGCGCGTCTTGCGCGCTGAATTGCAAAAGCTTGCAAAAAAAGCCATGACGGAAAAAACAAATAAACAGATCAAAGCAGGAACATGGCCGCAAACCCCACATCCCGCGCCGAAACGATGTTTAAAGTCGCAACCCTTTTGGCGATCGTCTTTGTGATCGTACGCGCGGTGCAGAGCTATCCGTCAATCCAGGATGTCTTTTACAGCGCCGACAACGACGACATGATGCGCCTTCTGTCAGTTCGCGATTGGCTGAATGGTCAAAGCTGGTTTGACATGACGCAGTACCGCGTCCTTCCGCCCGAGGGCATTCCGATGCATTGGTCGCGCTTTGTCGACCTCGGCATTGGCGGCATTATATCGCTGTTTCATCTGTTCATGCCGATGAACCAAGCCGAGAATCTGACGCTTGTGGTCTGGCCCTCGATGCTGCTTGTCGCGATGGTTTTGCTGACCGGCTGCGGCACACGCAAGATTTTGGGGCCCAACGCGGCCAGCGTTGCGATTTTAAGCACGATGGTTTGGCTGCCGCTTTTCAACCGTCATTTTGCGCCGGGGCATATTGACCACCATAATGTGCAGATCCTGATAACCACCATTCTGGCCTATGCGCTGATCTGGCCCGTGCGTCCGCTGCGCGCTGGGCTGATTGGCGGGGCGGCGGCGGCCTGTTCCTTGGTTGTGGGGCTGGAGATGTTGGTGCTGATCGTGCTTGCGGGCGCGATGCTGACCATCCGCGCCAGCTTTTACCGCCCGGGTGCCGGGCGTAAGTTGATCGGGTTTTGCAGCAGCCTGCTGGTGGTCTCTATTCTTGGCTTTCTGGGCCAGACGGCCCCGTCGCACTGGTTTGTGCCCTATTGCGATGCGATGGCCACGCCTGTGCTGTCGCTGATTATGATTTCCGCTGCTGCCTGTATGATCCCGATTGCGGCGGCCCGCTGGCTGCCCTCGCCATGGGCGCGGCTGGCCGCGACCGCAGCGATTGTGCTTGGCGGTCAGTGGCTGTTCTGGTCGCTGATTCAGCCTTGCCTTGCCGGCCCTTACGGCGCGTTGCCGCTCGAGGTGCAAAACCTCATCCGCAACAATATATCCGAGGCCCAGAGCGCGGTGACAGTGTTCCTGCTGCGCCCCTTCCAGTTTTATGCCGAGGTGGCCCCGCAGATCGTCGCTGTCCTCTTTGCGATATCGCTGTGCCTCTTGCGGTTTCGCAAAGCCTCGGGCGCGGAATCCGAGGCGGTTGTTCAGATCATCGCGCTGGTCTTTGTCGGCGTGGTGGGCATGTTCTACCAGGTACGCATGTTAGTGCTGACCGCTGCCGGTTTTCCCTTTCTGGTTGGCTATGTCATCAACTGCCTTATCCAGGGCTGGCAACAAAACCCAAGCCCGCGGCGTGCGGTCTTGATCGGGCTCAGCGCCGGCGTGATCCTGATGCCAGCCGATATCTATTGGAACGGGCGGGCGATCTCGCGCATGGTCACGGGCCTCGACGCAGACGGTGCCCAGGTGAACAAGATGCTCGACGATCGGTGCCGCACTAAGGCGGTCATGCAAGAGCTTGATCAACTTCCCAAGGCGCGCATCCTGACGCGGCTCAACTTCGGCGCGCCCCTGATCAGCCTGACGCATCACTACGCGCTGACCGCACCCTATCACCGCAGCGCTGACGCCTTTTGGAATGGCGAGTTCGCTTTCTACACCGAGGCAAATATGGAAAAGGCCTTGGCCAAGACCGGCGCGAACTATGTGGTGCTGTGCCGCGATGCGTCTTATGGCACCTATGAAGCGGTGCCAAAGGCGCTGTTGGCCGGAAAAACGGTCGCGGGCCTGCGCCAGATCGACTTTCCAGGCAAGGATTTCGCGGTTTTCGAGGTGATCGCTAATCCGACTGCGGCCTCGCAATGAATTGGCGGGCGCTGAGCCAGAGCAGCCTTCTGCGCTTTCTCTTCGTCGGGGGCAGCTTCAGCCTGATCTATTCCTTTGTCACCGCAGGGCTGATCCGCTTTGCAGCAACCCCGGCCTTTGCAACATCGGTGGCGGTCTATATCCTGTGTATTCCCTTGGCCTTCCTGTCGCACAAGCACTTTGCCTTTGGCGCTGAGACGACACACAAATCGGCCTTTGTGCTCTATACCCTGACCCAGATCGCCAGCCTGAGCGCGGTCTCTTTCATCACCACGCGGCTGGTATCTCATCGGTTCTGGCTCGATGTCGGGTTGTTTTTGATCACCTCGGCCTCGGCCGCAGTAGCAAGCTTTGTCATCAACCGCTTTGTGATTTTCGCAGGCCAAGGAAAAAGATGAAGAAACCCTGAGTCTTCTGCTCAAAACAACAGGGCCGCAAAGCGCAGCCCCTCTACGTCGAGGAAGTTCTGATGATGGCCGGAGTTGTTTGAGGCCATAGCGCGGCATTGGCCTTCTACCTAGGTGCTATCTGGCTTGTTCTTCAGGTCCGACGTGCGCAGTATCGAGAAGCCTTTTTGGGCCAAACCTTCCCCGAATATGCCGATTCCGCCGCCCGCGTGCCCATGCTTATTCTTGGCCTTCGCCTCGACCGGCAGCTAAGGGCCAATCGTGTCTGACCAGTGAGATTCACAAGATGGGCGGTAAGCAGCCTGACGGCGTCTCGGCAGAGCAGATACAGCATCAAGCTGGAGCGGTTGTTTGCCAACCGTGCAACATTTCCGGCTTTGATCATCAGGCGGAGCGGAAAACGGCCTGACCGAGGCGCGGCATGACGACCGCAGCAACGTCGAACTGCGGCCATTCGTTCGCGCCGCAACGACCGGCCCGCCGAGTGATCTTGGAGATTTCCCTAAGGCCATTGCGCAAGTTTTGATAGCAGAATGGAGAACAGCCTTTGCTGGTCCACTTGCATCATGACGAGGCAATTTCCATGCGGGTCGATGTTTGCCATTGATCGTCCAAACTGCGGTCCGGGCTCGGTCACGATTCTGACCCGACTTTGTGTTCCCGAAAAAATAGACGGTTCGATCAACCACGCAACGACGCACGGGTCGTGCAAATGCTGATCCCCCTTGGCATATGCGGTCAACAGCCGTTCTACGATGTCGGAGCAGACGTTTCCGTTCTGCCGTAGGCGTGCTAAATGGAGTTCCTCGATCCGGGTCTGTTGCGTCACATCCAAACCGAACATCACCAGTTGTGCCCCGGATTGTAGCACAATCTCGGCGGCATGTGGGTCAACCATGAAATTGAACTCGGCGAAATCGTTCATATTGCCTGGGCAATAAGCGGCCCCGCCCATAAAGACGATGGAGCGCAGCTTTTTCCCCAATAGCGAGTCAAACAGCAGCGCCACCGCCACATTCGTCAGCGGTCCAATGGCGCACACCACCACCTCGCCGGGGTATTTCTCGACCTGTTGCCGGATAAAATCGACCGCATGGGTCTTGGTTTCTGGGAAATCATCGGGCAGCGGCAGACCAATATCGCCCAAGCCATCCACCCCATGCACCGAGGCGGCAAGATCTGCTGGCGCAAGGATTGGACGCGAAATGCCTCGCAGCACCGGGATATCCAGCCGACCCGCCGCCGCACAAATCCGCTGCGCGTTGCGGTATGTCTTGTCCAGCCCGACATTGCCTTTGACGCAGGTAATGCCAAGTACCTCGATATCATCGCGCGCAGCCAACGCCAGAAAGATCGCGACGGCATCATCTATACCCGGATCACAATCTATGATGATCTTTTGCAACGTGCGGCCTTTCTGGATTTTGGCCCGTTTCGTCGCGCCATCCTGTGCAGATTTCGACACTTTGCGCCGAAACGAAAGCATGCAGTTGCGGCTTTTGACTTATATTTTCTAAGTCAGGCTAAGATTTTGCCAACTTGTCGAAGCCTGCGTCTTTAGGGTCAGGACCTATTGATTTTGCAACGCAGCCGTGATTCAGGCTCCGCAAGGAGACTGAGCAATGAGCAACCTTTACTGGCTGACGGACGAGCAGATGGCTCGACTTAAACCCTTCTTTCCCAAGAGCCACGGGGTGCCGCGTGTCGATGATCGTCGGGTCTTGAGCGGCATTATCTTCATCAATCGCAATGGCTTGCGTTGGTCTGACGCGCCGAAGGAATACGGCCCGGCGAAGACGCTTTACAACCGTTGGAAGCGATGGGGCGACATGGGCGTCTTTGCCCGGATGATGGAAGGGTTGGCCTCCGAGGCGGCGGTCCCGAAGACGGTGATGATCGACGCGACCTATCTCAAGGCGCACCGCACGGCTTCAAGCCTTGGGGTGAAAAAGGGGGGCGCGGTCGTCTGATTGGCCGGACCAAAGGTGGCATGAATACCAAACTGCATGCCGTCACTGACGAAAACGGCCGACCGATCCGCTTCTTCATGACCGCAGGTCAGGTCAGCGATTACACCGGCGCTGCGGCCTTACTGGGCAGCTTACCCAAAGCGACGTGGCTGCTGGCTGACCGGGGTTATGACGCCGACTGGTTCCGAGACGCCCTGAAAAACAAGGGGATCACGCCTTGCATCCCCGGCCGGAAGTCACGCGCGAAGCCTGTCAAATACGATAAACGCCGATACAAACGCCGCAATCGGATTGAGATCATGTTTGGCCGTCTCAAAGACTGGCGGCGGGTGGCAACACGTTACGACAGATGCCCAAAAGTCTTCCTCTCCGCCGTCGCTCTCGCCGCAACCGTCTTGTTCTGGCTTTGACGATCAATGAGTCTGGACCCTAGCTTGCCGTTATGGAATTTGACGTTCTGGCGCAGTTTGAACGTCCAGACTGTGCCATCGCTGTTTGGTGCCCAGCTTTCTGCCAGCAGCGGCACAGCCGACAAATCCGGTGCCGAAAGCACGAGCGCCTCTGCGAATTGCGACAAGATGGTCACGCCGCCGGGATCCGCAATCGTCACCGGATTGATCGCCCCCGCAGGCACAATATGACCAAAGCGTATGGTGCCGCCCGGCGTGCCAGCGCGGGCAGCAACCGGGGCAAGGCCGAAGCCCAACGCACCCGAAATCCCACCCAGCAGGGGTGCCGACAGGCCAAGCACCGAGCCATAGCGCAGAAACTCGCGACGGCTGACCGCCTCGCGCACCACACCGTCAATCAGATGGTTCTCGTGTTCGTTGCGTCCACGACGCAAAATATCCAGCAATTTGTGATTGATTGTCATATTTGTCTCTCTGGCTGTTGGGGAATGCGCCATCTGGCGTGGCTTTTTGCAGTTCAGGGGCGGGATCGGCTGATACATGGCTTGAGACCGATCAGGAGGGCACCCAGCATCGACTCGGCTGCATTGCGCAACATGCATGACTCAATCGCTGTCAACATAGAGTATTGCGGCATCAGAGTCCTTGGTTTTGGGTAAGCAAGCGTCGCTAGGGTCCAGACTCATTGATCGTCAAAGCCAGAACAAGACGGTTGCGGCGAGAGCGACGGCGGAGAGGAAGACTTTTGGGCATCTGTCGTAACGTGTTGCCACCCGCCGCCAGTCTTTGAGACGGCCAAACATGATCTCAATCCGATTGCGGCGTTTGTATCGGCGTTTATCGTATTTGACAGGCTTCGCGCGTGACTTCCGGCCGGGGATGCAAGGCGTGATCCCCTTGTTTTTCAGGGCGTCTCGGAACCAGTCGGCGTCATAACCCCGGTCAGCCAGCAGCCACGTCGCTTTGGGTAAGCTGCCCAGTAAGGCCGCAGCGCCGGTGTAATCGCTGACCTGACCTGCGGTCATGAAGAAGCGGATCGGTCGGCCGTTTTCGTCAGTGACGGCATGCAGTTTGGTATTCATGCCACCTTTGGTCCGGCCAATCAGACGACCGCGCCCCCCTTTTTCACCCCAAGGCTTGAAGCCGTGCGGTGCGCCTTGAGATAGGTCGCGTCGATCATCACCGTCTTCGGGACCGCCGCCTCGGAGGCCAACCCTTCCATCATCCGGGCAAAGACGCCCATGTCGCCCCATCGCTTCCAACGGTTGTAAAGCGTCTTCGCCGGGCCGTATTCCTTCGGCGCGTCAGACCAACGCAAGCCATTGCGATTGATGAAGATAATGCCGCTCAAGACCCGACGATCATCGACACGCGGCACCCCGTGGCTCTTGGGAAAGAAGGGTTTAAGTCGAGCCATCTGCTCGTCCGTCAGCCAGTAAAGGTTGCTCATTGCTCAGTCTCCTTGCGGAGCCTGAATCACGGCTGCGTTGCAAAATCAATAGGTCCTGACCCTAGTCGCGGCTGAAATCGAATGGCCCGATGAGATTTGGGCAGAGGCTGATTTCGAAGGCGGCTTTGGCATTTATCGCACTTCGTTTTTCGCGACGGTAGATCAGCCCTGCGCCCATGCACGCTTTGTGCATCACGGCGTCCATGAGAGCCTTAAGAAATACCATGCTGCAATGATCGCATCCGGCCAACTGCTGACTGCTTCAGATCATACCGCTGCCGTAGAGAAGGCGGTGGAGGCGGCTTTGCGTGAACATACAGGCCGCGAAGAAACCGGCGAAAGCATCACCGAGAAGTATTTGCGCCGCTACCCCATATCCAAAAAGGCGCGGGCTTGGGAATGCGCAATGGTTCACCTGCGCACGCAAAACGGCATCTGGAAACCGGACGGGCACGGCTACACCCTGCACTTTTCCGAGGCGTGGATTTTACCACTGGCTGAAGCAAGGCGCATCGTATCCGGCATTTATGAAGATCACGGAGGGACATATTACCGCGCTTCTGCCGCCGCCATCCACGCCCGCACGAAAGGGGGTGCGCTGTGAGTGCGCCTGTATCCCTTGATCTTGAAACTGAGGTGCGGGAATTATTTTACGCCAAGCTGCGAGAATTTGCGGCGTTCTGCGCGGAAAATTGGAAACTCACAGATAAGGATTTGGCGGAAATTACCGTTCCGACAGATCACCCCACGGAATACCAAAAAGGCTACAACGCCGCGATAACAGACGGGCTTTCCGGCGCGTTGGATTGCTGGCTTGATGAGATTGGATATGCCCGATGACCCCCCCACAGACCGCTGCGCTTCCACCACTCGCTCTCTCGATACGCCAGCCGTGGGCTTGGGCGATCATCAACGCCGGGAAAGATATCGAGAACCGCTCTTGGGCGACCAAGCAACGCGGGCCGATCTGCATCCACGCCGCCAAGGGCATGACAAACGGTGAATGGGGTGACGCTATGGATTTCATAGACGACACACTGCCAATGTCGATGGTGGATCGCATGATGCGGCGGGACGCAACCAGAGGCGTTGACGCCTATCGCGGCGGCATCATCGGCACCGCTGAAATCGTGGATTGCGTCGAGGCCAGCACAAGCCCGTGGTTTCAGGGTCGCTATGGCTTCGTGCTGCGCAACGTGCAGCCGGTCGATTTCACCCCGGTCAAAGGGGCTTTGGGTTTCTTCGACTGGCGCAACAATCTGGTGGTGACATGAGCGATTTAGCACTCTCTTTGCGCGGCGAAATCATAGATGGCACGCGGCGCCATAGCCTGCCCACTGACATGCACGGCATGTTGTCGGTTCGCACAGGGGACAACACCATCGCAACCGGCAAGCCAATTAGGAAAGAGAGAATGATACCATGAGCAAAGAGTTTGATCGCCGTCGCGATATTGAGGCAGAGGGCCAGCGGGCAGCGGTATTCCATAACCGCGTGCCGCACATCGAGTTTACGGAGGTTGTTTTTAAGGAAGTCGCGCCTCATGGCGTGGATTGGCGCACAGGCCAGCACTTGAGCAAACAGGTGCGGAATGACGGCGATGATACACGCATACGCGCCGTCGAGGTGGTGACGCTGGCCCGGCTGCTGGTGATGCTGCAAGACACAAATGGCGCGCGCGATGCGGACAATCTCGCCTTGGCGCGGGCGGGGAAGATCATCGCAGAGATCATAGGCAAGCCTGTGCTGATGGATCGGCTGGATGCTGGCATGGTGAGGTGATGCCCATTCGTGAGGAAAACAAGGCGCGCTATCCGAAGGACTGGCCGGAAATTTCCCAGCGAATCCGTGATCAGGCGGGACAGAAGTGCGAGAAATGTGGGTGTCCCAACGGTCAACTCATTCGGCGCGGGGTAAGCGCCGCTGGCCCGATCTGGCGTCTCGACTCGGATACCGTTTACATGGACGGGTTCAGCGCCGAGACGGGGGCTATGGTGCCTGACACCAACGAGGATGCGGTTTCCTATGCTCGTCCAGTCAAGGTGATACTGACCGTCGCGCACCTCGATCACACGCCGGAAAACTGCGCAGACGACAACCTGAAAGCGTGGTGCCAGCGGTGCCACAACATCTACGACATGCCCATGCGCAGGGCTGGCATCGCCGCCCGCGCGCGGGATCGTGCCGCTGTCAGCGATCTGTTCAGCGCAGCAGGGCCACCGACCCACGACACTAAACCGGGAAAGCAAGGAGAACCCCATGCCAGAAGTTAAATCCAAAATGTTCAGCCACGTCGATTACAAGGACGGGACTTTGACCGTCACTCTGCACGGCGGTAAAACCTACCACCACGACAATGTGCCCCCTGAAACCCATAAGAAGATGATGGCGGCAGAGTCGGCGGGCCGGTTCTATAATGCCAGCATCAAGGCAGCATACCCCCATCGCAAGCCGAAGAAATAGCGTGCTTGCCAACGGTGAGTGTTCTCTATAAGTTCCAGAAATCCCAAAGTGCCAAGGTCTGATAGAAGCGCCGTTGAAAAGCGCAGATTGCAGCCCGAAAGCAACAGGCGGATGCCGTGGACGGAAGGCGTATGCCGTGACAGACCGGAGAGACGGTCAACTGTTGTCGGGGTGGCGCAGCCGGATAGCGCGTCGGGGTCATATCCCGAAGGTCGCAGGTTCAAATCCTGCCCCCGCAACCAAATCCTTCAGAGCGCGATAGATTGCACGATTGCGGCTAGCTTCTCCGGGCTGGCCCCTTGGCCATAGCGTTCCCGGCTCAACGCATGGCCCATCAGGTCGCGCCTGATGCGTTCATCGACCCCACGGTCAAGCAAGCGGTCCTCGAAGCTGTGGCGCAGCCCGTAGAGGCTATGCGCCTCGGTTTGCATCAGCCCGTTCTCGCGCAAATACTTGTTCACCGTGGCCGAGAGCCCGGCCTTGCCCGCATAGCGCGGGAATCCACCTGGACTCGCCCTGAAGGCTTCCAAGCTGACGCCCGCCAGCGGGATGATCCGGCGCGATGATGCGTTCTTAAGCGTGCGGCCGACCGGCTCGATGCTGATGTGCGGGAGGTTGGTGTCGAGCCTTATGTCGACGGCGCGCAGCCCTTGCGCCTCGCTGGGGCGGTATCCCGTGTTGACCATGCCCAGAAGGATGCACCGCGCCTCGGTGTTCAGCCCATCCAGTGCGCCGGGCGCAAGGATTTTCTCTTTGATCCAAGTCTCACTGAACGGCGCGCGGGAAACCTTGTCGGGATCGGCAAAGTTGAGGCCGTCGAGCGGCAGTTGCAGGCCGAGCCGCTTCATCTTGTTCACCAGCCGCAGGGTCGAAGCGATGTAGGCGAAGTCTTTGTTGGCGCTGTTCGGCGTCAGTTCTTCATCTGTGATCTTGGCCCACCACCAATCGCGGAAACCAAGCATGTCGTCGGCGGTAAGATCGTTGAGCGCGGCATCGCCGGTATGGTCGATCAGGTTCTTGAAGGCCTTCTTGCGCGGGTTTTGCGCGCGCCTGATCTGGTCCTCGCTTTTGCCCTGTTCTTTGTCCTGCGCGATCTGCCAGTAGATTTGCAGCGCGCGGCTCAGTGTGACCTTGGGCGGCTGTGCGGTGCCAAGGATGCCGGGCATCAGGGCGGGGTTGATTTCACCAGCCGGGGTCAAGGTGGCCTCGATCCGAGACACGATTTCATCCATCGGAAGCTGCGCGATTCTGTCCGAGGACATGAAGCGGAAGCCGTGCGCCCGTGCCACCTCTTTTGCGGCATCATAGCGGGCGTTGTCGTCGTCCAGCGTGGAGCCGTTCAGCATCGCCTCCCAGCGCAGAAGTGCTTGATCCCATGCGGTAAGTGATCGGCGCGAGGCTGTGATTGCACTGTCTGTTTTCAGGCTGATCCAGACCTGCTTGCGCGGCTCGGCGCCAGCGTATCGCCGGGGAGTCGCCCGTTTCAAATAGAAGAATTTGCCGCGCTGAATGATCGTCATGGGCCATGCTTGCCGCAGTATCGGCCAACCAGCAAGCGATTATTGCTACCGAAAACGGCGGGTGAAGTGGTAGCAAAAACGGTAGCAAATATGGCGGATACGATACCTATCCAGCAGAAAAAGCGCGCAAAAGCCTTGTTTTGCTGGGCTCGTATATATCGGATGGGATACAATCTGGCGGAGAGACAGGGATTCGAACCCTGGGTCGGCGCAAACCGACAACGGTTTTCGAGACCGCCGCATTCGACCACTCTGCCACCTCTCCGCGGTAGGGATCGTGGCGGGGATTTAGCGGGGTCGCGCGGGGCTTGCAACCCCGATTTCATCGCGGTGCGCAAAGACTTTGCGGACTGGCCCTGTCATTGGCGCTTTCTTGCGTCGGGCAAGTGGTCTTGCACTCTGACCTTGCGGGTCGGCGGGTGTGACAAGCAAAGCCCCGCTTGCTCACCAATCCGTGTCCGCCGCACCCTTGGCAGTCCTGCTGCAACACCGTAGCTATGGCCGCAATCCGCCGTGAAAGGCCCGTTATGCTGCGCCCCCTCCTGCTCTCGCTTTGCCTTGCCCTTCCTGCCACTGTGCTGCCATCCTACGCGCAGACGCAGGCCATCCAGCCCGATATCTCAACCCTCACCCAGACCCTCAAGATCGACGCCCTGATCGCAGTGATGCGCACCGAGGGCCTCGCCAATGGCAAGGATATGGAGGCGGATCTGTTCCCCGGCCAAGATGGGGCCGCTTGGGACGTCGTGGTCAGCCGCGTCTATGACACCACGCGCCTGCACCAGATCTTCGACACAGCCCTGACCACAGCGCTGGAAAACGATCCCGCCACCCAGAACGCCATGCGCGCGTTCTTCGGTACCCCGCTCGGTCAGCACATTCTGGCGCTGGAGATTGATGCCCGCAAAACCCTGCTCGATGACAAGGCCACCGAGGCCGCCGCCAAACTCTGGGGCAAGGCGCTGAACGCCAAAACCCACCGTGCAAAACAAATCAACCGCTTTGCCGAGATCAACGATCTCGTGGAATCAAACGTCATGGGCGCTTTGAACGGCAATCTGGCCTTCTACCGTGGCATGAACGCGGCCGGAGCCTTCCCCGAACCGATGCCCGAAGATGATATGCTGGCGGAAGTCTGGTCGCAGGAAGCCGATGTGCGCCGCGATACCACCGAATGGCTGTTCCCGTTCCTGATGCTGGCCTACCAACCGCTCAGCGACAAAGAGCTTGGCAAATACATCGCCTTCTCAGAAACCCCCGCCGGGCAAAAAGCCAACCGGGCGATGTTCACAGCCTTTGACGCGATGTTCGTGCAAGTCTCGAAAGAACTCGGCCAATCGGCGGGGCGTCTGATGGCAGGGCAAGACATCTAACCGCCGCTTGACACCACGCCCGACCCGCAGCATAAGCGCGCATCCCGGCGAGGTGCGAATCTCGTCGGGTCTTTAATTCATGACGCCCATAGGGGCGCGCTGTCCGAGGCGGGGAAACCCAAAACTCCTTAACCGGGGCCACAAGACGCGGAGCAAGAAAAGGAAAGACCCATGTTCGCGGTCCTCAAGACAGGCGGCAAGCAGTATAAAGTGCAGGCGGGTGACGTTCTGCGCGTTGAAAAGCTTGATGCCGTTGCTGGTCAAAAGATCCAGTTCAACGAAATTCTGATGGTTGGCGGCGAAAGCCTGACCATTGGCGTGCCTTTCGTGGCAGGCGCTGCCGTGCAAGCCGAAGTGATCGACCAGATCAAAGGCGAAAAGGTCATCCATTTCGTCAAACGCCGTCGTAAGCATTCGTCGCAGCGCACCAAAGGCCACCGTCAGCACCTGACGCTGGTTCGCGTGCTGGACGTGCTGGCTGCTGGCGCTGACGCCACTGGTGTCGCAGCTGCAACCGGCACCGCCGATGCACGTCGCGCGGCCCATAACAACGCTCCGGCACCTGTTGTCGAAGCGCCTGCAAAACCGAAGCGCGCTGCTAAAGCCGCTGCTGCGAAGGAGTAATACCTCATGGCACACAAAAAAGCAGGCGGCTCATCCCGCAACGGCCGCGACTCGGCTGGCCGTCGTCTTGGCGTGAAACTGTTCGGTGGCCAAGTCGCCATTCCGGGCAACATCATCGTGCGTCAACGCGGCACCACTTGGTTCCCCGGTGAAGGCGTTGGCATGGGCGTCGATCACACCCTGTTCGCCAAGGTTGAGGGTCATGTCACCTTCAAAAAAGGCTTCAAGGGCCGCACCTTTATTTCTGTGCTTCCGGCAGCGAAAGCCGCAGAATAAGCCGAACCTTTACAATTAGATTGTAAACGGGGGATCGGCCGAAAGGCCGGTCCCCTTCCTTATTTCCGCCATCGGAATGGGGTTTATTCAGGGTTTGCGCCCAAGATGGCTTGCAGGAGAAGACCCGTGGTTTTGGATATGATTGCTGTTCCCACCGATGGCCAGATCGCCGCTGGTCGCTTTGTGCTGCGCCCAGTTCAGCGCTCGGACGCTGGCTTGTTCGCGCTTTACGCAGGCGACAAGCGCGTGGCCGAAGCCACCCATTCGATTCCGCATCCGCTGCCACCGGGGGCCGCTGACGCCTTCGTCACCCGCGCGATGGGCGGGCGCTCGGATGAGCAGATCTGGGTGATGGACGGTTCCGCCACCGGTCTGGCCGAGGTATTGGGCGTGATCAGCTTGAAACCGATGGATGCGCATAAGCCGACGCATGGCCAGTCCGAAATCCGCTATTGGGTCGCCCCTGCGTTCTGGAACACCGGCATTGCTTCTGAGGCTGTGAAGGCTTTGGTCGCGGCCAATCCCCAGAACAACTGCACGATCTTTGCTGAGGTGTTTCAGGACAATCCCGGTTCCGCCCGCGTGCTGACCAATACTGGCTTCCAATACTTGGGCGATGCCGAGACGTTCTCGGTGGCGCGCAATGCGCTGGTCCCGACCTGGACCTATGTGAAAAAGCTGGCCTGAGGGAAACATGACCCTACGCGCCCAGCTTCAAACGGCGCGGCTTCGTTTGCGCCCGGTCGCGGCCTCGGATGAGGCTGCGGTCGTCGCATATATGAACGATCTCGCCATATCGCATTGGCTTGCCCGTGTGCCTTATCCCTATACTCCTGCCGATTTCGACGAATTTACCACCCAAATCGCCTATCCCGGCGAAACCTTCGCCATTGACGATGCGCAAGGCTTTGTCGGCATGATCGGCGCAGGCTTTGAACTTGGCTATTGGTTAGCGCCGCGCGCGCACGGCCAAGGCTACGCCACCGAAGCCGCCCGCGCCGTGCTGGACATGCAATTCGCCCATGACGAAAGCACCGTCGCGGCGGGCTATTTTGAGGGTAATGAACCGTCAGCGCGCGTGCTGGCGAAACTGGGCTTTGTTGAAACGGGCCGCAGCCTGAAACACTGTCGCGCCTTAGGCCAAGATCGCCCCCACGTCGATCTGCTGCTGACGCCTGAGGCTTATCTTGCCGCCAACCCGTTGGAAATCCTGACAGATCACCTGCGCCTCGCGCCCTTGGATATAGACCGCGACTGGCGTGACATCGCCCGCATCGGCGGTGATCCGTTGGTCGCTCCGATGACCAATTCGCACCTCTCGCCTTGGCTCGAAGCCGACGTGCGCGCCACTCTGACTGAGAGCCAATGGCGCGGCCGCTTGGGCTTCCGCCTTGGCATCTGGTTTGAAAGCAAACTGATCGGCGCAATCGGCATCTGGGATGATCCGGTCGAAACCGGCTATTTCCTAGATCCCGCGTTCTGGGGCCGTGGCCTCGCGACCGAGGCGATGACGGCCTTCCTGCCGCAAATGATCGCGCGCTTTGGGCTGGCCGAGGTGTTCGCCGATCACTGCACCGACAACCCCGCCTCTGGCGCGGTTCTGCGCAAATTGGGCTTCCGTCAAATCGGCGAAGGCATCGGCGAAAGCCTTGCAAGGGGTGCCGTGCCGATCCTGATCTATCGGCTTGATCTGCCAAAGGTTAATGATTGATGAATACGACCAGTCTAACCCATTGATTTTGCTAAACCGAGAGCCTGTCCACGCGTGGACACCCTAAACCCCACAAAAAATCCCCGCGCTTGAGTCCTTCCCCCCAATCCTGTATCGCCTAAACTTATCTTTCAGAAAGCCGCTCCGATGAAATTCCTCGACCTCACCAAAGTCTACATCCGCTCCGGCGGCGGCGGGGCAGGCTGCGTCTCTTTCCGGCGCGAGAAATTCGTCGAATTCGGCGGCCCCGATGGCGGCGACGGCGGCAACGGTGGCTCTGTCTGGGCCGAGGCCGTGGACGGCCTCAACACCCTGATCGACTTCCGCTACCAACAACACTTCTTCGCCAAGTCGGGGCAGGGCGGCATGGGCAGTCAACGCACCGGCAAAACCGGCGACGACATCATCCTGAAAGTCCCGGTCGGCACCGAGATCCTTGATGAAGACGAAGAAACCGTGATCGCCGACCTCGTCACCGTGGGCCAGAAAGTCTTGCTCGCCAAAGGCGGCAACGGCGGCTGGGGCAACCTCGCGTTCAAATCCTCCACCAACCGCTCCCCCGCCCGCGCCAATTCGGGCCAAGAAGGTATCGAGCGCACGATCTGGCTGCGCCTCAAACTGATCGCAGACGCGGGCCTACTCGGCCTGCCCAACGCCGGCAAATCCACCTTCCTCGCCGCCGTCTCCAACGCCCGCCCAAAGATCGCCGACTACCCGTTCACCACCCTGGTGCCAAACTTGGGCGTGGTCGGCATTGATGGCGCGGAATTCGTGATGGCCGACATCCCCGGCCTGATCGAGGGTGCCTCCGAAGGCCGCGGCCTTGGTATGCAATTCCTCGCCCATGTCGAGCGGTGCAAAGTCCTGCTGCACCTGGTCGACGGCACCTCATCGACCATCACCAAAGACTACCGCACC
The DNA here is from genome assembly GCF_058135695.1 of Cypionkella sp. PAMC25878. Taxonomy (NCBI): domain Bacteria; kingdom Pseudomonadati; phylum Pseudomonadota; class Alphaproteobacteria; order Rhodobacterales; family Paracoccaceae; genus Cypionkella; species Cypionkella sp. PAMC25878. The sequence goes on from NZ_CM176871.1 coordinate 1,738,578, forward strand.
ATCGTCAAAGAACTCGAAGCCTATTCCGAAGTCTTGGGCGACAAACCCCGCATCCTCGCGCTGAACAAATGCGACGCGCTGGATAAAGCCACCATCACCACCCGCCGCAAAGCGCTTGAAAAAGCCTCAGGTGGCCCGGTGCATGTGATTTCTGGCGTGGCTGGGATCGGCCTGATCGACACTTTGCGGGTTATTATGGCCGAAATCAAACGCGAGGCCCCTGTCGAGGAGGGCCTGCCGTGGCAGCCTTAAAACCGCTTACCGCCCCCGATATACGCGATGCCAAACGGTTGGTCGTTAAAATCGGTTCGGCGCTGCTGGTGGACCGCAAGCTGGGCCTGAAACAAAGCTGGCTGTCAGCGTTGGCGATGGACGTGGCCGAAGCCAAAGTACGCGGCACCGATGTGGTGCTGGTGTCCTCGGGCTCGATCGCCTTGGGCCGCAAAGTGCTGGGCTTGGGCGACGGCATCCTGACGCTGGAACAGTCCCAAGCCTGCGCCGCCGTCGGCCAAATCCGCCTCGCCCGCGCCTATGAAGAAGTCCTCGCCCCACACGGCATCACCACAGCACAGGTGCTGGTGACGCTGGAAGATACCGAGGACCGCCGCCGCTATCTGAACAGCCGCGCCACGATGGAGACTTTGCTGGGTCTTGGTGTGGTGCCGATTGTGAATGAAAACGACACCGTCGCCACCGATGAAATCCGCTTCGGTGACAATGACCGCTTGGCTGCGCAAATCGCCGTGACGGTGGGGGCCGATCAGCTAATCCTGCTGTCGGATGTCGATGGTTTTTACTCGGCCAACCCAAAAGAAGACCCCACCGCGCAGCGTTTCGATCTGGTCGAAACCATCACGCCGCAGATTGAGTCGATGGCGGGCGAACCGATTTCGGGCATGTCCAAGGGCGGCATGAAAACCAAACTGCTGGCCGCCAAAACCGCCGTCGCGGGCGGCTGTGCGATGGCGATCATGGAAGGCTCGGTGCTACGGCCCTTGCAGGCTTTGGCCAATGGCGCGCAACGCACATGGTTTGTGGCGCAAAGTGACCCGCAAGCCGCGCGCAAACGCTGGATCAATGCGATGAAACCACGCGGTGAATTGCGCTTGGATGCAGGTGCGGTGACGGCGCTGCGGGCGGGAAAATCCCTGCTTCCAGCCGGGGTGACCCATGTGACGGGTAGTTTTGGCCGTGGCGATCCGGTGGCGATCCTGTCGCCTGCCGGGGATACTCTGGGCAAAGGTTTGGTGCGCTACACGGCGGTGGAGGCCAAGGCGATAGCCGGCCATCGCTCCGGCGAGATCGAAGCAATTCTGGGCTATCAGGGCCGCGCGGCCTTGGTGCATCGCGATGATATGGTGATCTGATCCTACGGGCCGCCGGGGCGCTGCCCCGGACCCCGGAGTATTTGGGCCAATGTGAAAGGGCCGAAGATGGACGGGCAAATCTTGGATGTGATGCGCGATATTGGCAGCCGGGCGCGGGCGGCTGCGGCAGAACTGGCGTATGCGTCGCAGGAGCGCAAATATGCAGCCCTGATCGGGGCTTCGGCGGCGGTCTGGGCACGGCGGCAGGAAATCCTCGACGCCAACTATATCGACATGGATTACGCCAAAGAGAAAGGCCTCAGCCCGGCGATGCTGGATCGCCTGCGGCTTGATGAAAACCGCATCCGTGGCATGGTGGACGCCCTGCGCAGCGTCGCCGAATATCCCGATCCGGTGGGCCGGGTTTTGGCGGAATGGGATCGCCCGTCTGGCCTGCATATCCAGCGCGTTGCCACCCCCTTGGGCGTGGTCGGCGTGATCTACGAATCCCGCCCCAATGTCACCGCCGATGCCGGGGCTCTGTGCCTGAAGGCCGGTAATGCGGTCATTCTGCGCGGTGGGTCGGAGAGTTTTCATTCCTCGGAAGCCATCCACGATTGTATGCAGCAGGGCCTGCGCGAAGCGGGCCTGCCCGAGGATGCGATCCAACTGATCCCCACCCGTGACCGCGAGATGGTCACCGCCATGCTGCAAGCCATTGAATACATTGACGTGATCGTGCCGCGTGGTGGCAAAGGTCTTGTCGGCCTTGTGCAACGCGAAGCCCGAGTGCCGGTGTTTGCGCATCTTGAGGGTATCTGCCACGTTTATGCCGATCGCGACGCCGATCTGGAAAAGGCCCGCCGTGTGGTGCTGAATTCGAAAACCCGCCGCACCGGGGTCTGTGGTTCGGCCGAGTGCCTTTTGATCGACTGGCAATTCTATACCAAGCATGGCGCGGTGCTGATCGAAGACCTGCTGAAAGCTGGGGTTGAGGTGCGCACCGAGGGTGAATTGTTGAAGATCCCCGGCACGGTCAAAGCCACCCCCGAGGACTTCGGCCATGAATTTCTGGATATGATCATTGCGGCCAAACTAGTGGATGGTGTCGATGAAGCCATCGCGCATATCCGTAAATATGGCTCCAACCACACTGAAAGCATCCTGACCGAGAATGACGAAACCGCCGCACGTTTCATGCAGCGGCTCGATTCAGCCATCCTGATGCGCAATGCCTCGACCCAATTTGCCGATGGCGGCGAGTTTGGCATGGGCGGTGAGATCGGCATTGCCACCGGTAAGATGCACGCGCGCGGTCCGGTGGGGGCGGATCAGTTGACCAGCTTCAAATATCTGGTCATCGGCGATGGCACGATCAGAAGCTAAGCCGAATTTCCCCCTCCATTAGTTCGGTGGTCAAACGGCGGTGCTGGCGGGTGATCTCCTCTGGCACCAGCAGGAATTGCACCTGCGCCGGGCCAATCTCGGCCAAACCCGTCGGATCAATCAGTCCCTCCCACAGCGCAGGGTCGATCTTCAGCTTGGCCGCCGTCGCCCGCAGCGTCCAGCGCGCCTCGCCACGCTCGACCTGCACCCGACCGCCATAGGGCAAGGCCGATTCGAGGCAGAGGATCAGCAGAAACACCAGTTTCACATCGCGCCTTGGCAGATCGGTGGGGCTATCCCACTCAATCTGCACCCGTCCGCCATGCGTCATATCCGAGATAATCGCCAGCACCTCATTGCGGCCGATCCGCTGCTCGGCGCTACTGGCGCCAAACGCCACTCGGAAGAATCGGATCCTCGCATTGGCATGGCCGACGCTTTCGGTGATCAGCGCCATTTCCGGGCCCTTTGCCGCACCCTCCATCAACATCAACTCTACCCCGTTGCCGATGGCACCAATCGGGCTGATAAGGTCATGGCAAATCCGAGAGCCGACAAGGGCTGCAAGATCGGGTTTGTAAGGCATTTGGGCGGTCACTGCGGTCATCCTTCAACAAACGAGGCGAATATGGCGGCTTTACTGGAACCGGGGATGCTGGTGCGCCACCCAGCGCGGCCCGATTGGGGCTTAGGGCAGGTGCAGTCGAGTATTGGCAACCGGGTGACGGTGAATTTTGAACATGCGGGCAAGGTGGTGATTGACCTTTCACAAGTGGAACTGACGCCGGATTTCTCACCCCGTAACTCCCATTGACGCAGCATCTGGTTAATCTTGTGTTAACACAATCAGCGCGACACCCCATTTGGTTGCATTGCGGCCCGCCAACGCCTAAGAAAACCTGCCGCCCAAACAGCCGGACCGGATGCTGCCGATGATTTCTGACGACAAGCACTTCATCCTGCGTCTGGCGCAAGACGACCGCGATCTGCGAGCGGCGCAACGCTTGCGTTATGAGGTCTTCGTGCAGGAATTGGGCGCGACCGTCGCGTTGGCCGACCATGCTGCCCGGCTGGAACGCGATGAGTTTGACCCCCATTTTGACCACCTGCTGTTGATTGATCCGCACCGCTCGGCGGAGGATTTGCAAGATGTGGTGGGGGTTTACCGCCTGCTGCCCTCGGATCGGCTGGCGGTGACGGGGCGGTTTTATTCAGAATCAGAATTTGATCTTACCGCGTTGAAAGCTTCGGGCCGCAAGCTTTTGGAACTCGGGCGGTCTTGCGTTCATGCCGATTATCGTGGCGGCACGGCGATGCTGTTGCTGTGGAACGCGCTGGCCGATTATGTGCTGGAACATGGCATCGAGGTGCTGTTTGGCGCGGCTTCATTCCACGGCACCGATATGGTGGCCCTCGCGCAGCCGCTGTCCTATTTACAGCATTTTCATCTTGCCCCGCCCGAGTTGCGGGTGATTGCCCGCCCCGCGCAGGCGGCACAAATCGCGCTGATCCCGCAGGATAAGCTAGATCGTAAGACCGCAATGCTGGCCACGCCTGCGCTGATCAAAGCCTATTTGCGCTTGGGCGGTTATGTCGGGCAGGGCGCTTGGGTCGATCATGCCTTCAACACCACCGACGTGTGCCTCGTGATGGACACCGCGCAAATGAGCGCCAAGCACCGCGATTTCTACATCCGCAAATCGGGCCGTGAGGCATGAGCGCTTGGCGGGAAGATGCGCTGGCTTTGCCGCCCGTTGGTGCAATGGGATGGCTGCGCGTGGCTCTGCGTGGCGCGGCGATGGGCTTGGTGATCTATAGCGGTTTGCTGCTTTTGTTGCTGCTGCGTCTTATCGAGCGCCCGCTGTTCGGCCAATCCCGCCCGTGGACGCCCTACATCACTCAAGCCGTGTGCAAACTGGTGTTTCCGATCCTAGGCCTGCCGCTGATCACGCGCGGACAACCCATGCAAGTGAAGGGTGCCGTGGTGGCCAACCACTCGTCATGGCTGGATATTTTCGCCCTGAACGCCGTGCAACGCGGCTATTTCGTCGCCAAATCCGAAGTGGAGCGTTGGGCTGCGATCGGATGGCTTGCCCGCGCGACCGGCACGATTTTCGTCGCCCGCAAGGGCACCGAAGCCAAGCGCCAACAGGCTTTGTTTGAGTCGCGGCTGCGCGCGGGCCATAGACTGATGTTCTTTCCCGAGGGCACCAGTACCGACGCAATTCGAGTTTTACCTTTCAAATCAACGCTTTTCGAGGCATTCTTCACCCACGGACTCGACCATATCCTGCATATCCAACCGGTCAGCGTGATCTATCGTGCGCCCTTGGGCCAAGATGCGCGCTTTTATGGGTGGTGGGGCGAAATGGATTTCGCACCGCACCTGCTGCAAGTCTTGGCGGCGCGCAAGCAGGGTCGGGTTGAGGTGATTTTTCACCCAGCCGTTGCGGTAGACGCCTTCGCCGGCCGCAAGGAGCTTGCCGCGCATTGCGAGGCCGTGATCCGGGCCAGCCACCCGCTTGCAGCAGGTCAAGCACTGGATCAGCGCGCCAGCACCTACAAGATATAGTAGTTTTCGCGGGCAAAAAACCACGAAATCTACAAGCCAATCCCCACAGGGAAAGCCAAAACCTCAGCCCAGCGGAGCCATCAGCACTCGCAGCGCGGTCGCGGGGTTGTCGGCCAGCCAGATTTCCTCACCGATGCCGAAGAAATCAGTAACCGGGCCGAATTTTTCGATCAATTCCACGGTCAGCGCCCCCTCGGCGATCACCGGCACTTCAATCACTGCACTCCACCATTCAAACAGATCGAAATCGACCTGCTCTCCATTGCCCAGCGGAGTTGCGCCAATCGGCCCAAAAGCCACATAATCCGCCCCCGCTTCGCCCGCATTCATCCCTTCATGCCGGGTCACACCGCAAAACGAACCGATGATGGCGTCGCTGCCAAGTTCTTTGCGGACGTAGCGGACTTGGCGGGCACCATCGGTCAGATGCACGCCGTCAAGGCCGAGGCGGTTGACCATCAACAGGTGGTTTTCGATCACGATGGCCACGTCGCGGGCATGGCTGACCAGACGGCAGGCATCGGCGGCGCGCTGGATCATCTCCTCATCCTTGGTGGCCAAGGCAAGGCGGACACAGGCGATATCGGTGCTGTCCAGCACAGCGGCCAAGCGGTCAGGGAAGGTTTCCAGATCAATCGCGGGCGGGGTGATCAAGGTGATCTGCGGGCGGTCTTGCTCGGCCATCGGTGTATCCTGCATGAAGTTGGGCCGTCATAGCCTAGAATGGCGGGCTTGGCGAGGGCGGTGGGGTGGCGTATCAGGCGGCATCTTACCCGGAGAAAACCCATGATCCCGCCCGCTTTCATTCTGGTCCGCCCGCAAATGGGCGAGAACATCGGTGCCGCGGCCCGCGCGATGCTGAACTTTGGGCTGGAGCGGATGCGGATTGTGGCCCCTCGGGACGGCTGGCCGAATTCGGCTGCAGTGGCTTTGGCATCGGGGGCGGGGCGGGTGCTGGATCAGGCGGGGTTGTTCGGCTCGGTGCAGGACGCGATTGCCGATTGTGATTTCGTCTTCGCCACCACGGCGCGGGGGCGGGAGTTGACCAAGCCGATTTATACGCCTGAGGCCGCGATGGAGCATGCGCGGGCTTTGGTGGCGGCGGGGAAACGGGTGGGGGTGCTGTTCGGGCCAGAGCGGGCGGGGTTGGAGAATGAAGATGTGGTGCTGGCCAACGCGATCGTGACGGTGCCGGTCAATCCGGAGTTTGCCTCGCTTAATCTGGCGCAGTGTGTGCTGCTGATGGGATATGAGTGGCGCAGGCAGACCCAGCCTGCGGAGGGCGTGGTGATGGAGATGGCCCGGACGGAGATGGCTTCGGGGATTGAGATTGAGAAGCTGGGGGATCATTTTGAGGAGCGGCTGGCGGCAGCGGGGTTCTTCTTTCCTGAGGCCAAAGTGCCCGGGATGAAGGCCAGCTTGCGGAATATGTGGGCTCGGTTGGGGTTGACAAAGGCCGAGGTTCAGACCTTTCACGGCATGCTGCGCCAGATTGCCTATAAGCTGCGGGCACAGGGGGATGAGTGACGGTCCCGACTCGGGACCATTGTTTTTATTGGGTTATTCCGACGGGTTGGGGTTATGGTTAATGGAGCTTAACAGCCGTTTTGGTTTTAAAGCCGGTTGTGGGCTTTCGGTTGCATCCAGAGCGCGCCCGCTCTTTCATTTGATAGCCGTCACAATATGCGCACAAATCTTGCCAGCAATAGAGCCTGTCCCGTAGCGCGCTTCAAGGGCGTCAGCCGCTACATCTGTGACGTGCTGAAGCGCGTTTGGGTCGCGGGCTTCAATTTCACCGCGCAGGGGCGTTCCTTGGCAATAGGCAGTGGCAACTTGCCGCGCGGAAGGGCCGCGACTGGTTTCTTGCTTGCGCAGGATGGATGCTTCAGAGAATCCGGCGCGGTTTAGATCGGCGCGAATCTGATCGTGGTCAAAATAGCCATGGGGCGTTCGTGACATGAACTGGGGCGGATTGTCCGGGAATACCGTCGCGGCGGCATGGGATACAACATCGGCAAACTCATTATTCTCAATCTTATCCCAGACACTGAAGAAGAAGCTGCCACCGGTTTTCAGCACCCGCCGGGCCTCGGAATAGCCCTTGGCACGGTCGGGAAAGAACATTGCGCCGTATTGACACAGGACGACCTCGAAGGAGTCGTCTTCGAAAGGCAGGTTCAATGCATCGGCCTGACGCCATTCAATCCGCGTGTCAGGCGGCTGTCGTTTGGCTGCATGATCGAGCATCGGTTGGCTGAGATCTGTGACGACATAGCGGGCGTCCGGGCGCAAATGTTTGATCAATGCGCGCGGAACCACGCCGCTTCCCGCTGCGGTCTCCAGCACGGACATCGGGCCAACAGAGGCGACACGGGCCGCCATGTCTTCCGCATAAGCCTGAAAGATCAGCGGAACCATGTAGGTGTCGTAGAATTCCGGAATTGAACCGGAAAATAGCTTGTCGGCAGAAGTCATTTTGCATCATCCAATTTGAAAAATGGGCATGAGCGACTGATCTGGTGTGTCTGGGCAATGTGAATATTACAGCGCCGGACGGACGAGTTATAGCACGGAAATTGAGAAAATAGTTTGCAATTTTCATAGGGCTCTTACCCAGAGATGGCGTTCGAGGCTGCGACTATCTCACCTGTTTGATTGGTCAAAACTGCGGGTTTTTATCAGCGGGGACATGATGGGTTGTGCTTTTGGCGGACGGGGGAGCCTCCGGCGGGGATATTTGGGCCAAGATGAAATGCTGGGCGTTGGCAGGGTTGCAGAAGGTGGAGCCTCCGGCGGGGATATTTGGGCCAGTATAAAATGGTTTGGCGGGAATTTGGGGGCAGTCGCTTGTTTGTTCGGGTGCGACGGCTTTTGGGGTGTTGGGGGGAGTGTTTGGCAGGGCGGATTGCTCACAAGCGCGTGACGGTTTGCGGTATCTGGCCGCAGGGGTGGGCCTTGAAGCTGCTTTGGGCGCGGCCTAGTGTCGGGCCAAGCAACGAAGGGGTTGGGCATGGCCACGAAGCGCAGCATTTTTGAGGAAGTTGGCGCGGGCGGGCCTGCGGTGGCGGCTCCGCAGGGCGGGTTGATTGATGGGCGTGGCAAGGGGGCGCGGCGCGGGATCAGGGCTTGGCTGTTGGTGATCTTTGCGCTGGTCGCTTTGATGATCGTGGTGGGCGGGCTGACGCGGCTGACGGATTCAGGGTTGTCGATTACGGAATGGAAGCCGGTGACTGGGGCTATTCCACCGCTGAATGCGGCTGACTGGGCGGCGGAGTTTGCAAAATATCAAGCAAGTCCCGAATTTCAGCTGCAAAATACCGCGATGACGTTGGATCAGTTCAAGTCGATCTTTTGGTGGGAATGGGGGCACAGACAGCTTGGTCGGGTGATTGGGCTGGTTTGGGCGGGGGGCTTTTTCGGCTTTCTGCTGGCCAAGCAAATTCCGCCGCGTTGGACCAAGCGGCTTTTGGTGATTGGCGCTTTGGGCGGTTTGCAAGGCGCGATTGGCTGGTGGATGGTATCCTCCGGTCTGACCGGGGCGATGGTGGATGTGGCCTCTTATCGGTTGGCCACGCATCTGGGGCTGGCGTTTATCATCCTTGGGCTGATCACTTGGTATGCGCTGCTGCTGGGGCGAACGGAAACTGATCTGCTTGTGGCGCGGCGGGCGGGCGAGCGCAAGCTGGTGGTCAAGGCCACGGGGCTTATGCATCTGGCGTTTGTCCAGATCTTGCTGGGAGCGCTGGTGGCAGGCATTGATGCGGGCCGGGCGTTTCCGACCTGGCCGGATATGAACGGGCAGTTCTTTCCGGCGGATGCGTTTTATGTGCCGGATGGCGCGGGGGGCGTCTTGCCTGTGTGGCACGCGTTCTTTGAAAATCCCGGTTTGGTGCAATTTATGCATCGGATGTGGGGCTATTTGCTGTTCGCTTATGGGATTTTGGTATGGCTGCGCGGGCGGGCCTCGGGCAGTTTTGCCACGCGGCGGGCGTTTCATGCGGTGATGCTGATGATGGTCGCTCAGGTGGCGTTGGGGATTTACACCGCGCTTACGGCAGCACAGCCGCATGTGGCGATCACCCATCAGGTGGGCGCGGTGGTTTTGTGGGTGTTGATCATTCGGGCGCGGCATTTGTCGATGTATCCGGTGGCGGGCTCGATCCGGGAGGGAACGGCGTGAATAATACGGCTTATGCAGAGTTGATGGCCTATCAGCGCGATACCGAGGCTTTGGGCAAGATTGCCGAGCGGACGGGGTGGGATCAGGAAACCATGATGCCGCGCGGTGGGGCGGATCAGCGCGGCATTGAGATGGCGGCGATGGAGGGGGTGCTGCATGCGCGTCGGAGTCATCCGCAGATCGCGCAGTGGTTGGCGGATGCCGAGGCTGCGGATGCTGCGGCGGCGGCGCAGCTGTATCAGATTGACCGGTCTTACAAGCGGGCGGTGAAGGTGCCGGGGGATCTGGCGCAGGAATTGGCGCGGGTGACGTCTGTGGCGCAGGGGATTTGGGCGGGCGCGCGGGCGGCGGAGAAGGTTGCGGATTTTCTGCCGACCTTGCGGGAAGTGATCGCACTGAAGCGGCGTGAGGCGGAATGTCTGGCAGAGGGCGGCGATCTTTACGACGCGTTGATTGATGATTACGAACCGGGGGCAACGGCGGCGTCTTTGGGGGGGATGTTTGCGCGGATGCGGCCTCGGCTGGTGGTGCTGCGGGCGGCGATTTTGGCGGCGGAGGCTCCGGCGGGGTTGTCGGGGCATTTCGGGCAAGAGGCGCAGTTGCGATTGGCGCGGGATGTGGCGACGGCGTTTGGCTATGACTGGAGCCGGGGGCGGATTGATCTTGCGGTGCATCCGTTCAGCTCGGGTGGGGGCGATGACAGCCGGATTACCACTCGGGTGGTGGAGAGTGATCCGTTCAACTGTTTGTATTCGACGATCCACGAGGTTGGACATTCCAGCTATGAGCTGGCTATTGACCCGGATTACGGCATGACTCCGCTGGGGCATGGCGTGTCGATGGGGGTGCATGAAAGCCAGAGCCGGATTTATGAGAACCAGATCGGGCGCGGGCGGGGTTTGACCGGGTGGATTTATGGTCAGATGGTGGAGCGGTTTGGGCCGTTGTCGGTGGAGGGGCCGGAGGCGTTTTATCGGGCGGTGAACCGGGTGCATGCCGGGTTCATTCGGACGGAAGCCGATGAGGTGCATTATAATCTGCATATCATGATGCGGTTTGATCTTGAGCGCGCCTTGGTGCGGGGCGATCTGGCGGTGGATGATCTGGAGGCGGCTTGGAACGATCGGTTCCTCGCGGATTTCGGGCAGGTGGTGGACAAGCCCAGCCATGGCGTGTTGCAGGATGTGCATTGGTCGGTGGGGCTGTTTGGCTATTTCCCGACCTATTCTTTGGGCAATGTCTATGCGGGCTGTTTGAACAAGGCGATGCGGGCGGCGGTGCCGGATTTGGATGGCGCGCTGGCGCGGGGCGATACGTCGGGGGCGGTGGGTTGGCTGCGCGAGAATGTGCAGCGGCACGGAGGGTTGCGCAGCCCGCGTGACACGATTGCGCATGCTTGTGGGTTTGAGCCATCTGAAGGGCCGTTGCTGGACTATCTGGAGGCGAAGTTCGGGGAATTGTATCGGTTGTGAGTTGGTTTTCCGGCCAAGCGGCGGCGGTTTGGTTGCTGGCGCTTGGGCAGACGCTGACCTATGCCGGGGTGTATTATGCGTTTCCAGCGCTGTTGCCGGATTTGCAGGCGGCAACCGGCTGGTCGGTGGCGGAACTGGCGTTCGGGCCGACGCTGGGGTTTCTCGTGATGGCGGCGCTGACGCCGTTCACTGGGCGTTGGGTGGATCGGGGCTGGGGCGGCGAGATGCTGACTTATGCGCCGATTTTGGCCGCGCTGGGCGTGGCGGGGTTGGGGCTGGCGGGCTCGCCGCTGATCTGGTGGGCGATTTGGGCGGTGATTGGGGCGGCGCAGGCCTGTTGCCTTTATGAGTCCTGCTTTGCGTTTTTGACCCGGCGGTTGGGGGGCGAGGCGCGCGGCGCGATCACTAAAGTCACGCTGGTGGCGGGGTTTGCGGGCACTTTGGCGTTTCCGCTGGGCGACGTACTGGGGCGGAGTTTAGGCGGGCAGGGAGCGTTGATTGCCTTTGCTGGCCTGATGTTGTTGGCGGTGCCGATCAATGCTTACGCGGTGCGCAGTCTGCGGCGGATGGAGCGGGCGGGCGGGATCACCCTTGAAAATACGCCGGGGGCTTTGGGCGAAGCCATGCGGCGTCCGGCGTTTTGGGCGATTGCGGCGGTGTTTGGCATGATCTGGCTGAACCACGGGATTTTGCTGACCTATGTGCTGATGCTGTTCGCAGATCGTGGGGCTAGCCCCGGGATGGCGACGCTGGCGGCGGCTTGCATCGGGCCGTCTCAGGTTTTGGGGCGGCTGGTGTTGCTGTTTCAGGGCGCGCGGATTGGCAATGCGCGCGCGACGGTGTGGTCACTGATCGGGGTGGTGTTGGCTGGGCTGGCACTGCTGAGTGCAGGCTGGTGGCCGCTGTTGATCTTTGCGTTTGCGGCGTTGCAGGGGGCGGGGGCGGGGTTGCTGTCGATCCTGCGGCCGATGTTGATCGCGGATATTCTGGGGCGGCGCGGCTTTGGCGCTATTTCTGGCGCGGTGGCGGTGGCGCCTATTTTGGCCTCGGCGGCTGCGCCCTCGGTCGGGGCGGCGCTGTTGCATTTGGGCGGGCCGGAGTTGGTTTATGGGTTTTGTCTGGTGATGGGGTTGAGTGGATTGGGGATTGGGCTGGGGTTGTTGCGGCGGGGTGGGCCGGGTTAGGTGGGGTGAGCCCCGCCCTACGCTTGTGGAAAACGGGTTTGCAGCAGGACTTCGAGGGTGCGCAGCCCGGTTTTGTGGCCGTAGCTGTGGAACAGCATGTACTGCGGGGCGCTGTAGATCTGGCGCAGATCGGTGGGGACTTCGGGGAACAGGTGCAGCTGTGCCTCGGGGACGAAGAAGGCGTTTGCCCCGGTTGCGGCGTTGCAGCAGATACAGCGGTAGCCAAATTCGGCGAACAGATCGGCCAGCGATTGCAGCGATGCGCCGTGGTAATCATCGCGCTGCCATTGGTGATCGGCGTCGTAGCGGATGCAGAAGCGCAGCGGCGGCGGGAATTTGGCGTTATACTCGACGATGAACAGGGACGGGGTTACGCCGCTTTCCAGCAGGGCGCGGCAGATGTGCAGGTCGTTGCCGTCGAGATCGACCGAGATCAGGTCGGCTGCTTCAGTTTTTAGGTTACGCAGGCCGTTCTGCAGCAGGGTGGCGACATTCTCGGCAGTGATGCACGCTTGCTGGAAATCTAGCACCGGCGAGCCAGAGGGATCATAGGCCAGGGTTTGGCCGCCAACCCAAAGCCCGCGCCATCCGGCTGCGAGCAGGGCGAGGGTGTTGTTCTCAAACCCGTCGCCGACGCCGAATTCGGCGAAGGTGCCGTTTTGCAAGTCCAAGCGGCGCAGGATTTCCAGCGTAATGCCATCTTCATCGGTTTGGGAAAACGCTTTGCTGCCGAAGCGGACCAGCGGGTTGGGATGATCTTGCTGGCGTTGTTTGATCGCGGCAGAAAGTTGCAGATCAAACTGGCGCTTCATCATCTGGATCTGCGGCTGCGGCGTGGGTTTTGGCGGCGGGACTGGAGGCATTGGCGGCTTTCGGTTTGGTGGGATCAGGCCCAGCTTGGTTTGCGCTTTTCAAGGAAGGCGGAAATGCCTTCGTCTGTGTCGGGCAGCAGGATGTTTTCGACCATGGTGGCAGAGGCGCTGGCATAGGCCTCGGCGGTGTCGAGGGTGCTCGTGTCGCGGAAGGCGGCTTTACCGAGGCGCAGAGCTGCGGGGAGTTTGGCGGCGAGGGTTTCGGCGAGGGTCTGGGTCTCGGCGTCGAGGGTTTCGGGGGTGGTGAGGCGGTTGATCAGGCCGACCTCATAAGCGCGGGTGGCGTCGATGAAAGCTCCGGTTGTGAGCATCTCGAACGCGATGGCGGGGGGGATTTTGCGGGCGAGGGCGACCATGGGGGTGCTACAGAACAGGCCGATGTTGATGCCGTTGACGCCAAAGCGGGTGCCGGGGGCGGCGGTGATCATGTCGCAAGAGGCGGCGAGTTGGCAGCCTGCGGCGGTGGCGATGCCGTGGACCTGCGCGATGGTGGGTTGGGCCAAGTTTTGCAGGGCTTGCATGACTTCGGCGCAGTGGGCGAACAGAGACTCAAAAGCTGCGCGGCCTTGGTCGGGGGCGGCTCGGGCGGTCTGCATCTCACGCAGATCGTGGCCGGCGCAGAAGGCTTTGCCGGCACCTTTCAGGATGACGACGCGGATGCTTTGGTCGCTGTGCAGGCGCGCGATTTCGGTTTGCAGGGCGCTCAGCATCGCGGTCGACAGCGCGTTGAAGCTGGCGGGGGCGTTGAGGGTAAGGCTGGCGATGCCGCCTGCGTCGTGGCGTAACAGGATCTCGTTGCTCATTGCATCCCCCTTTGGATTGGCGGAACTCTAGGCGGGTGTGGGGCAGGGGGAAAGCATGATCGTGATGGATGCGGCGGCGTTGCAGGGGTTTTTGGCGCGGGAGTTTGCGCAGGTGGCAGAGGATTTTGCGGTCGAGCGCGCGGATGCGGCTGGGGTGTGTCTGAGGTTGCGGGTGCAGGACAAGCATTTGCGGCCGGGGGGCACCGTGTCGGGACCCGCGATTTTCGCGCTGGCGGATGTGGCGATGTATCTGGCCATTCTCAGCCGGATTGGCCCGGTGGCACTGGCCGTGACGACGAATTGCAGTCTGGATTTCATGCGCAAGCCTGCGGCGGGTGTCGATATGCTGGCCGAGGCGCGGGTTTTGAAGCTGGGGCGCAGCTTGGCGGTCGGGGATGTGATGTTGTTCTCGGAGGGGATGGACGAGCCTGTGGCGCGGGCGGGGCTGACCTATTCCATTCCGCCTGCGCGCTAGGCGCATGAAAAAAGGCGCGCTGGGGATGCGCGCCTTGGGATGGTTTTGCGAGTTGGCTTACGCCTTGGCTTTGGTGAAGCGCCCTTCGACTTGCGCACCGCTTTCGATGATCAAGGTGGTGTAGCTGATGTCGGCGGTGACTTGGGCGGCGGCGCGCAGGGTGAAGGTCTGGCTATCGACGCGGCCATCCAGCTTGCCTTTGACCTCAACCGTCTCGGCCGAGACTTGGCCCGAGACGCGGCCTTCGCCACCGATCACCAGACCATGGGCCGAGAGCGTGCCTTCGACCTCACCCAGCACTTCGATGGTGCCGGTCGAGGAAATATCGCCGATGATCTTCAGATCAGACGACAGCACAGAGCGGTTGTTGCTGCTGACATTGCCGCTGGCGGGGCGTGTCGGCGGAGCAGCGGGGTCGGCGGGTTTGGAAAACATGCGAAATCCTTGGGCGCGAAAGGGCTTGTTGCGCAGATAAGGACCCATGGCGCGCTGCTGGTCAAGCCTTGGACTGGCGGGCGGTGTCGCGAAAGCGCGATGCGGGTCGTGGTTCGGCTGACAAGCGCCGAAGGATTTGATCATATGGGGTGTAAGAATCGCCCCGAAGGGGGGGGCAGGATATGACACTTGGTCGCAATGATGAATTTTTCGCACCGGTCTCCGGTTTTGATTTGCCGCGATTCGCAGGGATACCGACGTTTATGCGGCTGCCGCATGTGCCGTTTGAGCATGATCGGTTTGGCGAGGTGGAGATTGGCTTGATTGGCGCGCCTTGGGATGGCGGCACGACCAACCGGGCCGGACCGCGACACGGGCCACGGCAGTTGCGCGATCTGTCGACGATGATCCGGGCGATGAATGGGGTGACGTGGGTCGCGCCGTTTGAATTGGCCAACTGCGCCGATCTGGGCGATGTGGCGGTGAACCCGGCGGATCTGATGGATACGCTGGCGCGGATGGAGGCATTTTATGATCGCGTCGTGGCGGCGGGGGTGTTGCCGCTGACTGGGGGCGGCGATCATCTGTGTTCCTTGCCGATTCTGCGGGCGGTGGCGAAGCGGCGTCCGGTGGGGATGATCCAGTTCGACAGCCACACGGATTTGAACGACATCTACTTTGGCACATCGAAGTATAACCACGGCACGCCGTTCCGCCGCGCGGTGGAAGAGGGGCTGATCGACCCCAAGCGCTATTGCCTGATCGGGGTGCGCGGCACGGCTTATGGCCGGGAAGATTGGGATTTCGCGGCGGCCAACGGCATCCGCATCATCGCGATTGAGGAGTTCCATGCGCGGGGTGTTGAGGATGTGATGGCCGAGGCGCGCGATATCGTTGGGTCGGGTGACACCTATATTACCTATGACATTGATTTCGTCGATCCGACCTTTGCGCCGGGGACGGGGACGCCAGAGGTTGGGGGGCCGAATTCGTGGCAGGCGTTGCAGGTGGCGCGGCTTTTGAAGGGCGTCAATATAGTGGGGGCTGATTTGGTTGAGGTCTCGCCACCGTTCGATGCCAGTGGTGGGACGGCGTGGCTGGGGATCTCGATCATGTTCGAGATGCTGTGCGTGATGGCCGAGCGGGTTGCGGCTTTGCGGGGATAGGGAGTGACCGGGGCCAGCCCCCGGGCCCCCAGAGTATTTGAGCCAATATGAAAGGCTATAGAGAATGACGGCTGAGATGATTGTGACCAATGCGAAGGTCTTGACGATGGATGCAGCGAAGCCTCGGGCTGAGGCGGTGGCTTTGGCGGGCGGCAAGATTGTGGCGGTTGGGACGGCGGCTGAGGTGGTGGCGTTGGCCGGGCCTGATACCTGGGTGATTGATGCGGGCGGGCGGACTTTGTTGCCGGGGTTCTTTGAAAGCCATTTGCATCTGGTGCTGGGTGGCAATGAGTTGGTGCAGTTGCAGATTGGCGGGGTGCATGGCTTTGACGCGTTGAAGGCGGCGTTTGAGGCTTATGCTGTAGAGTATCCGGCCAATGCTTTGTTGATGGCGCAGGGGGCGTCTTATGAGATTCTGGATCAGCCTGTGACGCGGCAGGATCTGGACCGGGTGATTGCGGATCGCCCGATTGCGATGATGTCGCCGGATCACCATACGGTTTGGGCCAATACTTCGGCTTTGGCGGCGGCGGGGCTGCTGCATGGGGCTGCGATGCCGCATGGGCATGAG